>NZ_JOFT01000028.1 GCF_000725805.1 Streptomyces xanthophaeus
GCTTCGGCGGGGGCGGGGGCAGCGGCCCGGGATCCTTCGGCGGCGGCGGCACCCGCGGCCGGATGGGCGGCGGCGGCCGCTTCTGAACTGCACACCCATCTCTGACCAGCCCTGACCAGGAGAGGCCCACCATGAGCAAGCAGACCGTCCTCGGCCGCGTCACCCAGCTCGCCAAGGCGAACATCAACGCGCTGCTGGACCAGGCGGAGGATCCGCAGAAGATGCTGGACCAGCTGATCCGCGACTACACGAACAACATCTCGGAGGCGGAGCAGGCCGTGGCGACGACCATCGGCAACCTGCGGATGCTGGAGGCCGATCACAAGGAGGACGTGGAAGCGGCCTCCGAGTGGGGCGGCAAGGCCCTCGCGGCGAGCAGGAAGGCCGACGAGCTGCGGACGTCGGGGGCGACCGCGGACGCCGACAAGTTCGACAACCTCGCGAAGGTGGCGCTGGGGCGGCAGATCCGGTCGGAGAAGGAGGCGAGGACGGCGGAGCCGACGATCGCCGCCCAGACGGACGTCGTGGACAAGCTCAAGACGGGCCTGGACTCGATGAAGAACAAGCTGACGGAGCTCCAGGCCAAGCGCGACGAGCTGGTGGCGCGGGCGAAGACCGCGCAGGCGCAGAACACGATGATGGACGCGGTGAAGAACATCGACGTCCTGGACCCGACCAGCGACCTGAACCGCTTCGAGGACAAGGTGCGCCGGGAGGAGGCCATGGCCATGGGCAAGCAGGAGCTGGCGGCCTCGACGCTGGACGCCCAGTTCGAGGCCCTGGACGACCTGGACCGGACCTCGGAGGTCGAGGACCGGCTGACCGCCCTGAAAGCGGGCAGGGCCGCGTAGCCCCTCCTCGGGGGAGGCCGCGCAGCCCCTCCTCGGGGGCGCCCGGTGCCGTGGGTCCCGGGGCCCCGCCGCTTCCTCAGCCGTACATGCTCAGCAGCTGCTCCGCCGACAGTTCGGCGACCGCCTCCGCCGCCGCTCCCGGCAGCGGGAGCTCGAACCACACCGTCTTGCCCCGGTGGGTGCGCCGGGTGCCCCAGCCCGCCGAGAGCAGGCCCACCAGCTGGAGGCCCCGGCCGCCCTCGTCCGTGTCCCGGGCCCGGCGGCGCCGGGGCTGCACGAGGTTCGCGTCCCAGACCTCGCACACCAGCGTGCGGTCCAGCAGCAGCCGCAGCCGGATCTCGCCCTCCCCGTAGCGCAGGGCGTTGGTGACGAGCTCGCTGACGAGCAGCTCGGTGGTGTCCAGCAGCCCCTCCAGGCCCCAGGCCGGGAGCTTGGCCCGGGCCAGTTCCCGGGCCCGGCCCACCGAGCGGGCCTCGCGGGGCAGCTGCCAGTCGCCGACCGCGTCCACGGGCAGGCCCTGGACCCGCGCCATGAGGAGGGCGATGTCGTCCTCCCCGTGCCGGGTGTCCAGGGTGTTCAGCACGTGGTCGCAGACGTCCTCCAACGGCCGGACCGGATCGGCCAGGGCCTCGCGCAGCCCCCGCAGCCCCTCCTCCAGGGGGTGGTCCCGGGACTCCACGAGCCCGTCGGTGTAGAGGGCCAGCAGGGCCCCCTCCGGCAGATCGACCTCGACCTCCTCGAAGGGCTCGCCGCCCACCCCGAGCGGCATCCCGGGCGGTACCTCCAGCAGCAGCGCGGGGCGGGGCGCCCCGCGCTCGTCCGGGGGTTCGACCAGCACGGGCGGCATGTGGCCGGCGTTGGCGATGGTGCAGCGCCGGGTCACCGGGTCGTACACCGCGTAGACGCAGGTGGCGAGGTAGACCTCCGAGCGGTCCGCGTCCCGCGAGTGCAGGGCGGCCCGGGAGGCCTGCTGGGAGCCGCCGGGCGCCCCGAGGCCCCGGGCGATCTCGTCCAGGGCCGTGAGCACCTCCGCCGGTTCGAGGTCCAGCAGGGCGAGGGTCCGCACGGCGGTGCGCAGCTCCCCCATGGCGACGGCGGCCCGCAGGCCGCGTCCCATCACGTCGCCGACGACCAGGGCGGTGCGGTGGCCGGGGAGTTCGATGACGTCGAACCAGTCCCCGCCGACCTCGGTGGCCGCGTTGCCGGGCAGGTACCGGCAGGCGATGTCCAGGCCGGCCGCCTCCGGGTCCCCGGGCGGCAGCAGGCTGCGCTGCAGTATCAGGGCCCGCTCGTGCTCCCGGCGGTAGAGCCGCGCGTTGTCGATGCAGACGGCGGCCCGTGCGGCGAGTTCCACGGCGACCGCCCGGTCCCGTTCCCCGAAGGGCTCGCTGCCCTTCGTACGGGAGAACTGCGCGAGGCCGACCACCGTGTCGTGGGCGACCATCGGGACGACGAGGGTGGACTGCACGAGGTCCTCGGGTCCCCCGCCCTCGATCAGCCGCGGCCGGGCCGTGCGCAGCGCGAGTGCGCCGGGTGACGCCGCCGGGTAGCGGTGGATGTCCCCTACGGACACCAGCGCGCCCGGGCCGGACAGCGGGGCGTCGGAGACGGCGGAGGCGAAGGCGACCCGGCGCAGCGCCGCGGAGGGCGTCCGGGCCGGGCCCTGGCCGGGCAGGCTGGGCACGCCGGGGCCCTGCGGCCGGGCGGGCCGGTCGTCGTCGCCGAGGAGCAGCCCCTGGTAGAGGTCGACGGCGGCCAGGTCGCAGAAGCCCGGGACGGTCACGTCGAGGAGTTCCCGGGCGGTGGTCTCCAGGTCGAGGGAGTTCCCGATCCGGTGCCCGGCCTCGTTGAGCAGGGCGAGGTTGCGGCGCACCCCGGCGGCCTCGCGGGCGGCGAGGTGTCGGCGGGTGACGTCGGTGCCGATGCCGGCGACTCCGACGGGGCGGCCGGTCCCGCCGTGCACCCGGTAGAGGTTGATCGACCAGTGGCGGTCGTCCCGGCTGCCGGGGGTGGCCCCGGTGATCCGCAGGTCGGTGACCGACTCCCCGGTGTCCAGGACCTGGCGCAGGGCCTCGGCCATCCGGTCGGCCTCGTGCGCGGGCAGGTAGTCGTGCACGGTCCGGCCCCGGTGCTCCTCCGCGGCGCCGCCGAAGACGGTGGCGAAGCGGCGGTTGGCCCGCTGCACGGTGAGGTCCGTGCCGAAGAGCAGGAAGCCGAAGGGGGATTGGCCGAATATGGCTTGTGAAGCCGCCAGATCGGATTCGATCCGGCGCAGTGCGCGCACGTCGACGACCACGCACAGTGCGGCCCGCTCGGCGGTCTCGGTCTGGGTGGGCATCACATAGATCTCGGCCACGCCGTGCGCACCGTCCCCGCCCGGGATGCGGAAGGGGATCAGGCCCGTCCATTCCTTGCCGTCGAGGATCTCCGCGACCTTGCGGTGACCGTCGGCCCGCAGCTCTGGGGGCATGAAGGCGTCGACCGGGTCGCGCCCGACGGCCTGCGCGGCGGTCAGACCGAACAGCTCCTCGGCGCGCAGGCTCCATTGGTCGACGAGTCCGTCGGGCCCGATCGAGAAGGAAGCAACCTTTATGTAGTCATATATCGAGCCAGGCGGGCTGCTGTGCCACAGGGAGTCGTTCCATGTCTCCCCGGGCACACGGGCCTGATGTGCCTGCGCAGGTATCTCGCTCACGCGACCGTCCCCTCCAGCTCACCGCAACCGGACCGGCCATGACCGAAGTATTCAGCACCACGGCCCCGGACGGCACGGCGTTCACGATCACAGCAAGGTCTCGTTAGTTTCGAGCCACGTCGTGTGACGTCCCCCGGACTTCGTCCGGGGATGCCCCCAGGCCACCCTTCACCTTGTTACTCACCAGGAAGTGCCAACTCGAACCACACAGTCTTGCCCGACTTCTTGTGCCGGGTTCCCCAGCGCTGTGCCGAGACGGCGACGAGGTGCAGTCCGCGGCCGCCCTCGTCGTCCGCTGCGGCGACCTTCTCGCGGGGCGGATCCGGAAGCGGATCGGAAACTTCCACGAGTAGCGCGGCGTTACCTTCGGCGCCCCGGGCGGCTGGATTTCGCCACTCCAGGCGGACGCCGATGGGGCCGGACGCGTACCGCAGGGAATTGGTGACGAGCTCGCTGACCAGCAGGACGGTCACATCGCCGACGGACTCCAGGCCCCAGTCGCGCAGGGTGCCGCGGACGGCGTGGCGGGCGGTACGGACGGCACCGGGCTCGGCGGGAAAGGCCCACTCGGCGCATTCACCGTCTGTGTCGATCACGCCGATCACTTCCCGGGCCAGCAGTGACCCCAGTCCGGTTCGTCGGGGACGAAAGGGGGACGAGATAGGGATTAATAGCGACATACCCGATATTCGGGGCGTCGTACCACTCGATCCGCCACCCACCGGCGCACTGTGGCGCATACGGCCTACAGCGCGAGCGGTGCGCGCCCCCGTGACCCCGCCGTGCGACGGGCTAGCCGCGCAGTCGTCGTCCGGCTTCGGCGACCGCGGGCCGGTCCTGGTCGAGCCAGTTAACCGATTCGAGCTCCTCGGGGCCGAGCCAGCGCAGCTCGTCGTGGTCCTCCAGGGGAGCGGGCTCCCCTGAGACCAGCCGGGCGGTCCACACGTGCAGGACCAGTCCGGGCTTCAGCGGCCACTCCCCCGGGATCCGCTCCAGCGGCTCGGTCTCGACACCGAGCTCCTCGCGCAGTTCGCGCACCAGCGCATCGGGGACGGATTCACCCGGTTCGGTCTTGCCGCCCGGCAGCTCCCAGCGGCCGGCCAGCTCCGGGGGCGCGCTGCGGCGGGCGGCCAGCAGGCGCCCCTCATGACAAAGGGCTCCGCCCACGACCACTCGTACCGTCATGGGCGGAGCCTATGCCAACACTGGATGCTCAGTTCATCGTGGCGGTCTGACCGATCCGCTCGACCCAGTAGAGCTGCTTGTGTCCTCGGTCGTCGAGGCTGTCGACGACCTTCTGGGCCTCGGCCCGGGTGGGGTACCGGCCCACCCGGTAGCGGTTGCCGTTGTCGTCCTGACGTATGACCAGCCACGGGAGCAGGGCACCGCTGTCGTTCATCGCGTTTCACCCTCCGCCGACGTACCTGACCGGGAAACCGCATTGCGCATATGCCCGAGCCTACGCCCGACCTTTACTCAGCGGATACGGTTTTTCACGAAGAGGTACCTCCCGGGCGTACGCATCCGGCCACGCGTACGAGCGGGCCGTGCGCGCCGGTTCAGACCGGGCGCACGGAAGGCATCGGCAGGATCACCGCGCCGCCCCCCTGTTCCTTGCGGCAGGCGTCCCCGCAGGTCGCGTCGAGGGAGCAGCACAGGGAGCAGATCGGCCCGGACTGCACCGGGCAGTCGGCGATGTCGGGGAGTTCGTACTCCGTCGCGCAGACCGAGCACAGGTGCGTGGCGGTGACGTCCTCGACCCGCACCTGCGGTCCGTTGACCCCGTTGGGCCTCGCCAGGTAGTACTTCCCGCCGGTCAGCCAGGCGATGAACGGGCAGAGCAGCAGGGCGAGTCCGGCCGCGATGAAGGTGGAGAAGGCCTCGGCGTAGGTACCGAAGAGCCCGGAGAAGGCCAGGATCGAAACGGTGGAGGCGATCACCATCGCGCCGAAACCCGCCGGGTTGACGGCGTGGAGGTAGGCGCGCTTGAACTCGATGTAGGGCGGGCTGAGTCCGAGCCGCTTGTTGATCACGAGGTCGGCGGCGACCGCGGCGATCCAGGCGATGCCCACGTTGGAGTAGAAGCCCAGCAGCTTGCCGAGCATCGCGAACATGTCGAGCTCCATCAGCGTCAGCGCGATGGCGAGGTTGAGGAAGATGTACCAGACCCGGCCCGGGTGACGGTGGGTGATGCGGGAGAAGAAGTTCGACCAGGACAGCGATCCGCTGTAGGCGTTGGTGACGTTGATCTTGATCTGCGAGACGATCACGAAGAGGGCGGCGGCGGGCAGCGCGAGCCCGCCGAGCCACGGGCGCAGGGCCTCGACCTGCGGCGCGATCGGCTCCAGGGCGTGGGTCTTGCCGACGGCCTCCAGTGCGACGAAGGCCAGGAAGGCGCCGCCGAGCTGCTTGGCGGCGCCGATGACCACCCAGCCGGGGCCCGCGGCGAGCACCGCCAGGTTCCACTTCCGGCTGTTGGCCGGGGTCTTGGCGGGCATGAACCGCAGGTAGTCGGCCTGCTCCCCGATCTGCGCGATCAGCGAGAGCGCGATGCCGGTGCCGAATCCGAAGCCGATCCAGGAGAAGCCGGAACCTGCTCCCTCGGTCCCGCCGAAGCCGGTGAAGGCGCCCCAGGCGTCGGGTGCCTCGAAGGCGAGGACCAGGAACGGCAGCACGAGCCCGATCAGCCAGACCGGCTGGGTCCAGGCCTGCACCTTGGCGAGCGCGCCCATGCCGCGGAAGACGATGGGGATCACGATCAGCGTGGTGACGAGGTACCCGATCTCCACCGGCAGACCGAAGGCCTGGTGCATGGCCTGGGCCATGATCGAGCCTTCGAGCGCGAAGAAGATGAAGGTGAAGGAGGCGTAGATCAGCGAGGTCAGGGTCGACCCGAAGTAGCCGAAGCCGGCCCCGCGGGTCACCAGGTCCATGTCCAGGCCGTACGTGGCGCACGCCCGCGCGATCGGGATGCCGGTCAGGAAGATGACCACGGCGGCGGCCAGGATCGCGGCGGCCCCGCTGGTGAACCCGTAGGCGAAGACGATCGAGGCGCCGATGGCGAAGTCGGCGAGGTAGGCGATCCCGCCGAGGGCCGTGCCGGCGACGGTGCCGGGGCCCCAGCGCCGGAAGGACTGGGGTGCGTACCGGAGCGAGTAGTCCTCGCGGCTCTCGTCGGAGGCGAGCTTGGCGTAGCTGCGCCGGGGCCCGGCCGGGGGCGCGGGGGTGGTGGCGGTATCCGTCATAACGCCGGAAGGTAGGGCCGTCGCGTGACGGCCCTCACCCCGGAGCGTTGCCCGGCGGTTACGCCCCGGCGCCCCGCGTCACCGCGGGGTTAACGCCCCCGGACCCCCTGTCCGCTGGGCGGTGCACCCCTCCAGCCCGGCCCGGCGGTGCACCCCGCCGGGCCGCTCACCTCACCGGGAGGTGGTATGCGAGGCGGTAGCGGTCCGCGGGGACCACCACGTCGGCCGTCTCCACGGCGCGGCCGGACGCGAAGTAGGTACGGCCGATCACCAGCACCACATGGCCCGGCACCCCGCCGAGGAGCAGGTTCTCCTCCGCCAGCCCCGGCCGCGCGCCGACCTCCTCCACCACGTTGTCGACGACGACGTCGATCGCGGCCATCCGGTCGACGACCCCGGAGCCGCCCAGCGGGCCCTCCTCGGGCAGCATCACGGGCGTGCGGCCGGTCACGGCCAGCGGCTCCCAGGAGGTCGACAGCATCATCGCCTCCCCGGCGTCGCGGAAGACGTACCGCGTGCGCATGACGCGCTCGCCCGGCTCGATGCCGAGCCGCTGGGCGATCTCCGTCGGAGCCGGCCGCTGCTCGCTGCTGGACTCCCAGGTGCCGCGCGCGCCCGCGTCCGCCTGTTCCTGCCGGAAGGGCGTGGACACCCCTCCCGTGCGGAATCCGGCGCGCGCCACGCGCCGGGGCTCGGGCTGCTCCCGCACGTACGTCCCCGACCCGGACCGGCCCTCGACCAGCCCCTCCGCCATGAGGACCTTGCGCGCCTCCAGCGCCACGGTGTCCGAGACCCCGTACTCCTCGCGGATCCGGGCCTGCGAGGGGAGCCGGGCGTGCGGGGGCAGAGAACCGTCGACGATCTTCCGCCGCAGGTCCCCGGCCACGCGTAGATAGGCCGGCTGCTCACCGAAAGTCACGGGCCACTCCCATCAGGTTGACAGACAGCTACACCCTGGCAACCGACGGTTGAATACCGCAAGCAAGGGCCAGAGTTTCACCCGAAGTGATGAAGCCTGGTCACTCAAACCCGTTACCGCGCGTCACGCGGTCGACGTCAGGCCTGTTCGGACGAGGGTCCGCGTCCGGAACCCCCGTACGAGTCCTCCGGCTCCTCCTCCAGCCACCAGGGAATCTTCGTCGACAGCCCGTACGCGCCCCTCAGGGCCTGCTCCGTCGTCGCCCTCGTCGCGTCCTCGGCCATGGTCCAGTACCGGTCGAAGTCGGCGCCCGTCCTCGCCTGCGAGGCCCGCATCCACGCCGTCCGCGCCGCGCCGAGCTCCTTGAGCTGGGCGTCGGCGGCCTTCTCCAGCCCCGGAAGGCCCCGGTCCCGCTCCAGCAGCCGGACCTCCTCGCTCAGGGCCCCGTACACGTGGCGCGCCCAGGCCTGGTGCTCCGCGAGCGCGTCGCCCGGATCCTCCTCCGGGGCGCGGCTCAAGGCGAACTCGACCTCGTTCGCCGCCTTCAGGAAGGACATCTGCGCTTGCGTGAGCACCCCTCCGTCGCGGCGCAGGCTGCCGCGCTGCTCGTGCTGGGTCGTGCCGATCACGCACAGCAGGTGCCGGTCCCCGGTGCTCCAGGTCTCGCGGGTGGGCGCGTAGGAGAACGTCTCGGCGCCCTCGGGCAGGGCCCAGGTGTCCATCGCGTAGGCGTCCTGCGCCCGCCAGCACTGCTCGTCCGCCTCGCGCTGCGCCTCGTCCGACCCCGGGAGCCCGCCCGGATCGAAGGAGCCGGCCGAGGTGACCTCGGCGTGGTGGTCCTGCGCGCAGTCCACCGCGTACGTCCGGGGCCGGTCGGTCATCAGGTGCCCGCCCGGCACGTTGAAGCAGTCGCCCGTCCGCAGGTCCTCGATGGGCGTGAGCTCCCCGTCGGCCGCTCCGTAGCCGCCCGCGCCGTCGAACCGGTCGCGGACCGCCGTGCCGACCCGGTCGGCGGCCAGCCCGAGCACGCCCGTCATCAGCACGGAGACCACGAGTCCGACGATCGCGAGCGCCTTGCCCCGCTCCCTCTTCCTGGCGATCTGCACCAGGGCCACGACCGCGAAGACGATGCCGAGCGGCGGCAGGCACAGCAGCCCGACGAGCAGGGAGGCCAGGGCGAAGCCGTTCAGCGCGGCCGGCCGGCCGTACCCGGGCGGCGGTCCCCACGCCGGCGGCGGGGAGGGCGGGGGCCACTGGTACCCCGGTCCGGAGGGCGGGCTGGGCGGGGTGCTCACGGGACGGGGGACTCCCTCACGGGTGGCGCGAACGAATGCGCGAAATAGTACGCAGCGGGGGCGACCGCCCTGCCGGTCGCCCCCGCCTGTTCATCGCGGCGTACGTGGTGCTGCCGTGCGCGGTCCCGCGCGCCCGGCCGTACGCGGTGCCCCGGTGGGGCGCCCCGGGGTCAGCGCCCCGGGGTCATCCGTCAGAACTGCAGGGCCCACGAGTCGATCTTGCCGATGTCGGCACCCGCGAGGTCCGCGACGCGGAGCTTCCAGACGCCGTTGGCGACCTCGGAGGAGGCGTTCACGGTGAAGTTCTGGATGATGTTGTCAGCGCTGCCGCCGGTGCGGTTGCGCAGGTTGTAGACGGTGCCGTCGGGGGCGACCAGGTCGACCCGCAGGTCACCGACGTAGGTGTGCTTGATGTCGACCGGGACGCTCAGCGCGGCCGGGGCGTTGCCGGAGATCCCGCTGACGGTGATCGGCGACTCGACGGTGGAGTTGTCGGCGATCGCGTAGTCGTTCAGGTTCTCGAAGCGGGTGCCCGGGTCGGGCGGGGTGGTGCCGGCGCCGATGTTGAGCAGGCGGTTCGGAGAACCGGTGCCGGGGCTGGTGACCACGTTCGGGGTCGAGGCGGCGACCAGGCCCGCGGATATCTGGGCCGGGGTGCTGCCCGGGTTCTGCGAGAGGTAGACGGCGGCCGCGCCCGCGACGTGCGGCGAGGCCATCGAGGTGCCGGAGATCGTGTTCGTGGCGGTGTCGCCCGTGCCCCACGTGGAGGTGATGGAGGAGCCCGGCGCGAAGATGTCCAGGATCGAGCCGTAGTTGGAGTAGCTCGCCTTGGCGTCCGTGTTGGTGGTGGCGCCGACCGTGATGGCCTCGGCGACGCGCGCCGGGGACTTGGTGGAGGCGTCCGTCGACTCGTTGCCCGCGGCCACGGCGTAGGTGATGCCGGAGGCGATGGAGTTGCGGACGGCGGTGTCGAGCGCGGAGTCCGCGCCGCCGCCGAGCGACATGTTGGCGACGGCCGGCTTGACGGCGTTGCGCGTCACCCAGTCGATGCCCGCCACGACCTGGGCCGTGGTGCCCGAGCCCTGGTTGTTGAGCACGCGGACACCGACGATCTTGACCTTCTTGGCCACGCCGTACGCGCCGCCGCCGACGGTGCCAGCGACGTGGGTGCCGTGGCCGTGGCCGTCCTGGGCGGTGTTGTCGTTGTCGATCGCGTCGAAGCCGTCGGAGGCACGGCCGCCGAAGTCCTGGTGCGTCTTGCGGACGCCGGTGTCGATGATGTAGGCGGTGACGCCCTCACCGGCCTTGTCCGGGTAGGTGTAGCTCTGGTTCAGCGGCAGCGCGCGCTGGTCGATGCGGTCCAGGCCCCAGGACGGCGGGTTGGGCTGGGTGGCGTCGACGGTGAAGGTCCGGTTCTGCACGACCGACTTGACCGCGGGGTCGGCGGCGAGTTTTCTGGCCTGCGCCTCGGAGACCTCGACGGAGTAGCCGTTGAGGGCCGCACTGTAGGTCCGGTCGATCTTCGCGCCGTACCGCTTGGCGACGGCCTTGCCGCTGTCCGCGGTGGAACGCGCGGAGTCGTTCAGGGTCACGATGTAGCTGCCGGAGACGGCGCCCGGCGCGCCGGCGTTCTCGATGACGCCCTGCGCGCCCTGGTCGGCCGCGGAGGCGGGTAACGCGGCGGCCGCGCCGAGCGCGAGGGCCACGACGGCGATCGCGCTGACGCCGGCGATCTTCCGGCGGGTGTGACGCATCACGGACATGTGAGGTGTCCTCCAGATAGGTGGTGCGTTGCGGGGGGTTGCGCGCAGCCGCAGGCCCCGCCCGGACATGACTTAGGCATGGTCATGACAAGGCAGATGGCCCAACAGGCTGTCGCCTCCGAAAGGTTGACCCAGCCCCGCCGCCTCCCACAAGAGGACCGTGCAGCCGTAACATCCGTGCCATACGACGGCCATGATTGAGCAAAGGCGCTCCGCACATGACGCACGCACTCCCCGGTTACGTCTGCCCCGAGGACGGGACGTGCGCCGACGTCCGGACGACCCCCTGGTGCTGCCCGGTCTGCGGCGGCCCCTGGGACCTCGACTTCACACCGGATCCGGCCAGCCCCCTCGAACCCGCCTGCGGACCCAATTCCCTGTGGCGGTACGCGCCCGCACTGCCGCTGCCGGGGGCGTTCGCCGTCTCCCTGGCGGAGGGGCACACTCCACTGGTGCCGCTGGCGGAACGGGTTCACGCCAAACTCGACTTCATGATGCCGACGCTGTCCTTCAAGGACCGGGGCGCGGTGATGCTCGCCGAGCTGGCCAGGCGGCTGGCCCCGCAGCGGGTCGTGGCGGACAGCAGCGGCAACGCGGGAACGGCCGTGGCGGCATACTGCGCACGGGCGGGCCTCACTTGTGAAGTTTTCGTGCCCGAGGGCACCTCGGAGCGCAAGACCGACCGGATGCGGGCCCACGGGGCGGCCGTACGCGTGGTCCCGGGCGGCCGCGAGGCCGCGGCGGGGGCGGCCCGGGAGGCCGCCGACGGGCCGGGGGTCTTCTACGCGAGCCACGTCTTCAACCCGTACTTCCTGCACGGCACGAAGACCTACGTGTACGAGGTGTGGGAGGAGCTGGGCGGCCGGCTGCCGCAGGCCCTGGTCCTCCCGGTGGGCAACGGCACCCTGCTGCTGGGAGCCGCCCTGGCCGTGGAGGAACTGGCCCGGCGCGGGGTCCGCCCGCCCGCCCTGATCGCGGTGCAGGCCGAGGCGGTGGCCCCGCTGGCGGAGGCCTTCGCGGCGGGGGCCGAGGACGCCGCCCCGGTGGAACAGCGGCCGACCCTGGCCGAGGGGATCGCGATCCCGGCGCCGCCGAGGGCCCGTCAGATCCTGGCCGCGGTGCGCAAGTCCGGCGGCACCTTCCTCACGGTCTCCGAGGACCGCCTGCGCAAGGCCCGGCAGGACCTGGCCGCCCGCGGCCTCTTCGTGGAACCGACGGCCGCGGCCTGCTGGGCCGCGGTGGGCCCGGCCGCCCCGGACGACCCCCTCCAGGGCCGCACGGCGGTCCTCCCCCTCTGCGGCGCGCAGTAACGCGGGGCCGCAGGGCGGCGCAGGCGGGGCAGCGGCGGGTCGCCGCCCTCAGCTCGGCGCGAGCGCGTTCCGGGACCCGGGCGCCCCGCGCCCCCGGCTGACGCGGCGCGAAGCAGCCCGCGAACGGGCCGCACGTGGCGGGCCTCGAAGCAGGCCGCCGCGATGACTGCTGAGGCCGAGTCCCCGGGCGCCCCGCGCCCCCGGCTGACGCAGCGCCAGCCGGAGAGCGGGCCGCGGCGCGCGCCCCGGCACAGGCCCGCAGACGGGCCGGGCGGCCCCGCCCCAGGCGGCCCCGGTGGGGACTCCGTGTCGGAAAATCGCCAGCTTCGCGCGGGGCGGTCTGGTCCACTGGGGGCATGACTCCTCAGCTCGATCTTGCCGCGCAGGCCCGCGCGTTCGCGGCCCTGCACACCCCCGCACGGCCCCTGGCCCTCGCCAATGCCTGGGACGTCGCCGGTGCCCGTCTCGTCGAGGCCGCGGGTGCGGCCGCCGTCGCCACCACCAGCGCGGGCGTGGCCTGGTCCCTCGGTTCCCCCGACGGGGACGCGCTGGCCCGCGACCGGGCCCTGGACCTCGTCGCCCGGGTGGCCTCCGCGGTCTCCGTGCCCGTCACCGCCGACATCGAGGGCGGCTTCGGCGCGGACCCCGACGCCGTGGCCGAGACCGTCACCGGGGTGCTTGCCGCCGGTGCGGCCGGCATCAACATCGAGGACGGCAGCCGCGACCCCGCCGAGTACGCGGAGCGCCTGGCCGCGGCCCGCGCCGCCGCCGGGGCCGCCGGGGTCCCGCTCTACATCAACGCCCGCGTCGACACCTACCTCCGCGGTCTCGGCGATCCCGCCACCCGGCTCGACGAGACCCTCGCCCGCGCCGCCGCCTACCTCCGGGCCGGGGCCACCGGCATCTTCGTGCCCGGGGTCACCGACCCGGCCACCGTCGCCGAGCTCGCCAAGGGCATCGACGCTCCCCTGAACGTCCTCGTCGGCCCCGGCGCCCCGAGCGTCGGCGAGCTGGGCGCCCTCGGCGTCTCCCGCGTCAGCCTCGGCTCGTGGGTCGCGGAGGCCGCGTACGCCGTCGTGCGCCGCGCCACCGAGGAGCTCCTCGCCGACGGCACCTACGGATCGCTGGAGCACTCCCTCCCCTACGGCGAGCTGAACGCCCTGCTCAAGGGCTGAGACCCAGGGAAATCCCCGAAGCCTGCCTAGGCCGACCAACCTAGGATCCGGCCATGCGCACATCCACTCCGGCGGAGACCGCGGCCCCGGCCGGCCCCCACCGCACGATCACCGGCGCCGTCTGGACCGCCCTGGCCCTCGTGTACGTCGTCTGGGGCTCGACCTACCTCGGGATCCGGATCGTCGTGCAGACCATGCCGCCGTTCCTCTCCGCCGGAGTCCGCTTCATCACCGCCGCCCTGCTGCTCGCCGCCGTCGTCGCCTGGCGCTACGGCCCCGCCGCGCTCAAGGCCACCGGGACCCAGCTCCGCTCGGCGGCACTGGTCGGCCTGCTGCTGATCCTCGGCGGGAACGGCCTGGTCGTGCTCGCCGAGACCTCGGTCCCGTCCGGCCTCGCCGCGCTGCTGGTGGCCTCGGTCCCCGTGTGGCTGGTGGTGCTGCGGGCAGGCACCGGGGACCGGCCGCCGCTGCGCACCCTCGGCGGCGTCCTGCTCGGCCTCGCCGGGCTCGCGGTGCTGACCCTGCCCGGGCTGAGCGGGGAGGTGCGGCTGTCCGGGGTGCTGCTGGTGCTGGCCGCCTCGGTGCTGTGGTCCCTCGGCTCCTTCTCCGCGTCGAAGCTGACGCTGCCGGACAATCCCTTCAGCGCGAGCGCGTACCAGATGCTCGCGGGCGGGCTGGGCGGCATCGTCGTGGGCCTGCTGCGCGGCGAGCACCGCGGACTGGACCCGGCGGCCTTCTCCACCGCCTCGTGGCTGGCCCTCGGCTACCTGGTCCTCTTCGGCTCGCTCGTCGGCTTCACCGCGTACGTGTGGCTGCTCCGGGCGGCGCCGCTGTCGCTGGTGTCCACGTACGCGTACGTCAATCCGGTCGTGGCCGTCGCCCTCGGGGGACTGATCCTCGACGAGGCCCTGACCTGGCCGATCGTGCTCGGAGGAGCGGTCGTCGTGGCGGGCGTGGGCGTGATCGTCAGCACCGAGCGGCGGCCGTAGGCCGCACGTGCGGCGGTGGTTCAGCCCCGGGCCGCACGTTCGTAGAGCGCCTTGGCGTTCTCGTCGAAGAGCGCGGCCGTGGAGTCCACGTCCGTGTCCCCGCCGCTCAGCACGCCGATCAGCCGGCCCGCGGGGGCGGAGCCGCCCCGGTCCGCGATCCAGGGGCTGCCGCTGGTGCCCGTCCAGAACCCGGCGCAGCTGATGTACAGCATGTCGGGGTCGTCCTCGTCGTGGGCGGTCTGGGTCGTGCAGGAGACGGGCTTGTTCTGCGGGTTGTGCTCGGACTCCGGGTAGCCGACGACCGTCACGTCCCGTTCGTACCCGGAGGTCCAGTCGGGTGCGGGGGCCTGGTCCCCGCCGCCCACGGCCTCCTGGACGCTGCGGCCGTCCTCGTCGGGCTCGATGGTGAGGAAGGCGAAGTCGGCGGTGTCCTCGCCCCACTTCGTCCAGCGCTCGTCCACGTGGATCGAGCGGACCTTCCACACCCCCAGCGGGTGGCTGCCGGAGCCCTCGCCCGAGAAGGCGGGCGCGAAGGCCAGCTCGCCGATGGCCAGGCCGTCGTGGGCGACCTCGCCCGGTTTCCCGTCCTCGCCCGCGGGGGCCACGCAGTGCGCCGCGGTGGCGACGACGTTGCCCTCGGGGCTGTCGACGACGCTGGCCGTGCACCAGTGCTCGCCGTTGGCCATGAGCACGCCGACGGTGGGGAAGGGGTGCACGGGCTGCTCGCCCGGCGCCTTGAGGAACACGACGGCGAAGAGCGCCACGACCCCCGCGACGGCGGCGACCGACGCCCCCTTCACCACCGGGGTCATCGCACGCCGGGGTCGGGGGTCGGTCCGGACATCACCTTGCTGATCCACTCCAGGGAGCCCTCCCTCATACCGCGTACGTACGACTTTCCGTCGTGTCCACCATCCTGGATCACCTGGAGCGTGGTGTGCACGGGACCCTTCCCGTACTCCTGCATGAACTTCTCGGCCTTCTCGCGGCCGGTCTCCGCGGTGCCGATCTGGAAGTTGACGTAGACGTCGGGACCGCCCGCCCTGATCAGCTTCTCGGCGAGCTTCTCGGGGTTGTCCGCGTCCATGGCCTGCGTGTTCCCCTGCCACAGCGGGGAGTCGGGGACGATGTCGGTGCCGCTGGCGATGACCGCCTTGAACCGGTCGGGGTGCTTCAGGAGCTGCTTGAAGCCGTTGAACCCGCCCGCGGAGGAGCCCATGAAGGCCCATCCGTCGCGGGAGGTGAAGGTCCGGAAATTGGCCTTCGCGAAATCCGGGACGTCCTCGGCCATCCAGGTGCCCATCCTGGGCTGGCCGGGGATGTCCGAGCCGTCGAAGTGGTGCTTGGTGTCGGCGTTGGTCACCGGCATGACGAGGATGAAGGGCAGGCTCGTACCCGCCTTCGCCCCGTCGCTCACGGCCTTCTGGAGGCCGAGCCCCGGACCGGTGCCCCAGTAGTTCGTGGGGTAGCCGCGGCCGCCGGGCAGGGAGATCAGGACGGGGAAGGCGCTCCGGGCGTACTTCGGGTCCTCGTACTCCTTGGGCACCCACACCCACACGTCCCCCGTGAAGCCGGATTTCGCCCCCGTGAGCGTGGTCCGGCCGATCTGCGTGCCGTCCGGCATCCGGTGGGTGCGGACGAACTCGGCCGCCGGCCCGGTGGGCATGCTCACGCCGGGCCGGACGGCGGAGGCGGTGGCGGCCTTCTGCTGGACCTTCCCGAAGGAGACCGGGTCCCCCACGTCGGAGAAGAGCCCGGTCTTGTAGGCGGCCGCGCCGCCGGCGGCGAGGGTGAGCGCGAGCCCACCGCTGATCAGGATGAGGCGCAGGCGCTTGGGGCGACGGCCGCCCTCGGTCGAGGGGCTGCCGTCGCCTTGCTGGTCATGCTGCACGGATGTGTCCCGTTCCTTCTCCGGCGCTCACCTCGGAGCGCGGGCCGGACCGTTCGGTCCCCCTTACTCCTTCTACAGAGGTGTGAACGACCGGATGGGTTGCCTGGGACGGGCGCGGCGTGGCGTGGCCCGCAGCACACGCGCTCCACGCAGCCCGCGACGCCCCCGCGCACGGGTCCGGTCAGCCCTCTTCGGGCTTCGGGGCCTTGAGCACCTTGCTGATCCACTCCAGGGAGCCTTCCTTCATGCCCCGGACGTAGTGCCAGCCGTTGTGCTCGCCGTTCTGGATGTCGCGGATGGTGGTCTTGACGGGGCCCTTGCCGTACTGCTGCTGGAACTTCACCATCCGCTCCTTTCCGCTCTCCTTGGTGCCGATCTGGAAGTTGATGTAGACCTCGGGGCCGTTGGTGTCGATCAGCTTCTTGGCGAGCTTCTCGGGGTCGTTCGCGTCCATCTCCGCCTGGTGGCCCTTCCAGAGCGGGGAGTCGGGGACGATCTCGCCGCCGCTGGCGATCACGGCCTTGAACTTGTCCGGGTGCTGCAGGACCGTCTTCATCCCGACGAAGGCGCCCGAGGAGGAGCCCATGAAGGCCCAGCCGTCGCGGGACTTGTACGTACGGAAATTGGCCCGGGTGAAGTCGGGGACGTCCTCGGCTATCCAGGTGCCCATCTTGGCCTGGCCGGGTATGTCGGAGCCGTCGTAGTAGTACTTGTTGTCGGGGTTGAGTACCGGCATGACCACGATGAAGGGCAGGCTGGTCCCCGCCTTGACGCCCTCGCCTATCGCCTTCTGCAGGCCCAGGCTGCGGTCGGACCAGTAGTTCGCCGGGAAGCCGTTGCCGCCGGGGAGCGCGATGAGCACCGGGAAGCCGCTCTTGGCGTACTTGGGGTCGTCGTACTCCTTGGGCGCCCATACCCAGACGTCGCCCTCGAAGCCCGACTTCGCCCCCGCGAGGCGGGTCTTGGCGATGACCGTGCCGTCCTCCAGCTTGGTGGTCTGCTTGAAGTCGGACTTGGGGCCGGACGGCAGGAGCACGTCCGGGTCACCGGAGGGCTCGGCGGCCCGGGCCCCGCCGCCCGAGGGCTGCGGCTCGGCGGCCGGGGGCGGGGTGGCCTTGCCGAAGCTCACGGCCTCGCCGTTGCCGGAGAACCAGTCGAGCTTCCAGGCGGCGAAGCCCCCGCCGCCCGCGAGCAGCACCGCGAGGGCTGCCACCGCGCCGATCCACATCCGGCGCCGGGACCGCCTGGGTTCCGCGTACGACGGCCGGTCCTCGGGCCCCGGGCTCTGCGGGTACTGGTGCACGAACTTCGCTCCGAACGGTCATGACTGCCCCGGGGGCAGAACGGCTGGGCATCCACTGGTGGTGATGTACGTACGCCCAGCGCAGTTCCGAAACCAGGCAAAAACATGACGGGGATCTCAAGACGCCCGTCGCCGGCGGCCCTGCCGGCGACGGGCCGCCGCGCTCACCGCTGGGCGTCGAGCACGTCCGCGCACCGCCCCAGCAGCTCGATCAGCAGCGCGCGTTCCTCCCCGGTGAAGGCCTCGGCCAGGGCGCGCTCCACGCGCACCGCACCGGAGTCCGCGAGCTCCATGGCGGAGCGGCCCTCCTCCGTCAGCCGGGTCTCCAGCACGTTGCGGTGCAGCTCGTGCGGGGTCCGCAGGATGAGGCCGCGCTCCTGGAGGTTCTTCAGCACGGTGTTCATGGTCGGCGGGGTCACCCCGCACAGCCGGGCGAGCGCGGCTGCGGAGATCCCGGGCTTCTCGGCCAGCCAGAGCAGCGCGGCGTACTGGGGAACCGTTACTGCGGCCGGCTTGCACGCGGTGTTCTTCGCCGCGAGGAGCGCCTGCTCGGCGCGCTTGAGGTGCGAGCCGATGCGCTCTTCGGGGGCCATGGAGGTCATGCACCGCATCCTACGGCTCTTGCATGCATTAGAGCTCTCACATACATTCGCCTTCACTCGACCAGTAGGGGGCACCTGATGATGCGTTCGTCGAATGCTGCGAAGGACACGAAGGGCACGAAGGAAGCGGAGGAAGCGGCGCCGGGGCGGCGGCGCGCCCGGAACCGGCTGGTGCCCACCGCGGCGCTGGGCCTGGCCGCGGCGCTCACGGTGGCCGCGGCCCCGGCGCAGCAGGTGTCGCCCCGGATATCCACGGCCTTCGTCCTGCCCGGGGCGAAGGTCTACCCGGAGGGCATCGCCACGGACCCCCGTACCCGCACCGTCTACGTGGGCTCGTACGCCGACGGCACCGTCTACCGGGCCCGCCCGGGCGCGCGCACGGCGGAGGTGTTCCTGCCCTCCGGGACCGACGGCCGCCGCACGGCGAACGGGCTGCGGGTCGACGCCCGGGGCCGCCTGTGGGTGACGGACTCCACCACCGGGGTCGCCGTCTACGACACCGCCACCGGGGCCCGCCTGGCCCACTTCGAGGTGGCCGGGGACGGGGCCCGCTTCGTCAACGACCTCGCGCTCACCCCGGACGGCACCGCCTATCTGACCGACAGCGTCCGCGGGGTGCTCTACCGCGTGACCCCGGCCCAACTGGCCGCGGGCAGCGGGGCCCTGACCGAGGCACACGACCTCACCCCGGTGCTGCGCCCCCGGCCGGCGGGCGGCTTCAGCCTCAACGGCGTCGTCGCCGACCGCTCGGGCCGCTACCTGCTGACCGTCGACATGGTGGCGGGCGAGCTCTTCCGCGTCGACCTGCGCACCGGGGCGCTGCGGCGCGTCGAGCTCACCGGCGGCGACCTGACGCACGCCGACGGCCTGGACCTCTCCGCCGACGGCACCCTGCGGGTGGCGCACAACGTCACCAACGCGCTGACGCGCTGGCAGGTCGGCGCCGACGGGAGCCGCGCCCGGCTGACCCGTACGGTCACGGACGCCTCGCTGCAGATCCCGACGACCCTCAGCCACCTGCCGGGCCGCACCCTGGTGGTCCGCTCCCAGTTCGACAAGGGCGGACCCATGTCCCCCGGCACCGGCACTCCCACCGCCTTCACGGTGGCCTCGGTCCGGGGGCTGTGACCTACGGGGTCTCCTCCATCACGAAGATCTCCGCCGACAGGCGCTGCGCGATGTCGAGGTGGGCGGCCTTCGGGATGGATCCGGGCTCGGCGCCGGGCCAGTAGCACTCGACGTAGCCCTCGCGGTCGAGGTAGTTGGCCTGCTCGGCCCGGGACACGGCACCGGGGGCCGCGTAGACCTCGTACGAGCGCACCGCCCCGTCGACCTCACCGGCGGGGCGGACCGCGGCGATCTTGCCGGGCGGGGCCTTGAGCACGGCGATGGCGGCCAGGCCGGAGGGGGTCGGCCGGGGGAAGTCCTCCAGCCGGTCCAGGTAGGAACGGACGTGGAGTTCGTACGGGGAGATGCCGAGCGCCCGCTCGACGAGGTCGATGATGCCGTCACCGGCGGTCCGCGCGCCGACCTCCATGATCTGCGGCTCCGCGTCCCCCTCCAGCCTGATCTCCACGTGCGCCACGCCGTGGTCGAGGCCGAGGGCCTCGCAGGCGCGGACGGCGAGGTCCAGGACGTCGGAGCGGTCCGAGTGGATGCTGGGGACGCGGTGGCCGACCTCCGCGAACCAGGGCTGCGGGCCGTGGGACTTGTCCGTCACCGCCAGGACCGTGGTCACTCCCCGGTGGGTGAGCACCTCGACGGAGACCTCGTCGACGAGGGTGCAGAACTCCTCGACCTGGATGCCGCGGTTCTTCACCGTGAACGTCGCGGTCGCGTCGATGGTCTGCCGGACCGAGGTGTAGGCCTCCTCGATCTCCGCCTCGGTGCGGATCAGCCGTACGCCGAGGCTGCCGCCGAACGCCGAGGGCTTGACCACGCACGGCAGCCCGATCTCGGCGACGGCCGCGCGAGCGGCGTCGAGGTCGTCGGCCTGGAGGTAGCGCGGGGTGGCCACCCCGGCGGCGAGCAGGCGGTCCTTCATCCGGTTCTTGTTGATCCCGGAGTCCTCGATGGAGCTGCGGGACAGGAAGGGCAGCCCGTAGTGGTCGGCGATGAGCCGGCCGGGCATCAGACCGGGGTCGATGAACGGGACGATGCCGGCCGGCTTCAGCCCCGTCTCCTTCTCGAAGTCGAGGACCACCCGCAGCGCCGTGTCGGGATCGCTGAAGTCACCGATGAGCACGTGGTCGAAGAATTTGGCCGCCCTGGCGTCCACCGAACGGGCGATCGTGACGAGGGGGCCGTCGAACACCCGCAGGGCGGCCACGACGGCCCTTTCACGCAGGGCCATCGTGGCCCCGAAGACGAGCAGGTACTGGCCATTCTCAGTAACCGGTGATCTCATGGAACGTAGCCTAGGACAGTACGACACGCCTTTGTAGACGGCCAGTTGGACGAATTCGCAGACCAATCGCAGGGGAGCGGCACGCCATGGGGGCCACCCGTCACTTCACCGACCCGCTGGGCGGACTCGCCGACGCCGAGTGGGACGGACTCGCCCACGGGCGGTTCTACTCCTCCGCGTTCTGGCTGCGCCTGGTGGCCCTGGAACCGGGCATGGTCTCCGGCGCCGTCCAGGTCCCCCTGCCCGGCGGCGGCCGCGCGGCCGTCCCGCTCGCCGCGACGGACGGCACCTCCAACCCGCACCTGCGCTGGTACGAGCAGCTCACCGAGCGGGGCCTGCCGAGCCCGCCGCCGGGCGGGGTGCTCATCGGGCAGCGCCGGGGCTACCTGGCGCACCTGCTGGCCACGCCGGGCGCGGACCGGGCGCAGGCCGCGGCCGCACTGCTGGCCGCCGTACGCGAACTGCCCGACCCCCTCGGCCCCGACGGGGCTCCGACGGGCCCCTCCCGCGTGGCGATGTACCTGACCACGGCCGACGCGCTGGCACTGCGCGAGGCCGGGGCGCCGACGATGCCGGTGGCGCTGACCGCGGACGCCTGGGTGGAGATCCCGCCGGGCGGCTGGGAGGAGTGGCTGGAGTCGCTGGGCTCCCAGCACCGGCGCCAGCGGGTGAAGCGGGAGGTCCGCAGGTTCGAGGAGGCCGGCTACCGGGTGGAGCACCGCATCCTGCGGGACGCGTACCAGGACGTGGGCCGGCTCGCCGCGCGGACCGAGCAGCGGTACGGCATCGACGGGAGCGCCGAGGCCTATGTCGAGGCCTTCCGCAAGCACGCCGAACTGGCCGGGGACCGGGCCGAGGTGCTGCTGTGCTCGATCGGCGACGAGCCCGCGGTCGGCTGCTGCCTGTACGTGCGCGACGGGGACACCGTCTACCTGCGCGCGGTCGGCTTCGACTACGAGCGGCTGCGGGGCGCCGCCGAGTACTTCAACCTGGCCTACTACATCCCGGCCCGGATGCCGGGCGTGCGGTGGCTGCACGCCGGGATCGCCACGCCCGACGGCAAGGCGATGCGCGGGGCGCAGCTGCGGCCCCTGTGGCTGGTCGACCTCACGCCCGGCAGCCCGCTGGAGGGGCGGGACGAGGAGGTACGGGCACACAACGCGGCCTTCCGCGACGGGCTGGCCGCGACCTCGCCCGCGGTGGCCCGGGCCGTGGGCACCGAGGAGTGGAAGGCCTTCTCCTGAGCGGCGGCAAGCGGTCCACTCCGCACTTCAACTCACTTGAGAGCTAAGGGAATTGGGGCGCCCGTCGGCCCGGTGAAGGGTTAGCCTGGTCCTATGATCCTGCGGGAACGGTGCGCGCTCCGCGCCACGACGCACGAAGCACACGACGGGCACCGGACGCCGTGCACCGGCGCCGGAGCCGGACCGGTGACGGCGGTGTCCGCGTGACGACGGTGCTGCCCGACAAGCGCCGGTTCGGGCCGCTCGCCCACCGCAACTTCCGCCGCTTCTACATCGGCCACAGCCTCTCCCTCTTCGGCACCGGCATGGAGCGGGTGGCCGTGGCCTTCGCCGTCCTGGCCGCCGGGGGGTCCGCCTCGGACCTGGGCCTGGTGATCGCCGCCGGGGTGACCGTCAACGTCCTGTGCCTGCTCGCGGGCGGGGTCGTCGCCGACCGCTTCGGCCGTCGCAAGGTGATGCTGGTCAGCGACACCGTGCGGTTCCTGGCGGAGGGGACCTTCGCCGCCCTGGTGCTGTTCGGCCACCCGTCGGTGTGGACGATGCTGGTGCTGGTCGCCGTCCAGAACGCGGGCACCGGCTTCTTCACCCCGGCGATGGCCGGACTGACCCCCGACATCGTGCCGGCCGCGGACCTCCAGCGGGCCAACGTCCTCATCGGCGTCGCCAAGGACGTCGGCGTCGTCCTCGGCCCGGCCCTCGCGGGCCTGCTGGTGGTGACGACCAGCCCCGGCCTGGTGCTCGCCCTGGACGCGGGCACGTACCTGGCCAGCGTGGTCGCGGTGGCCCTCGTCAAGGTCCCGCCGTACGTGAAGCGGACCGCGCGCTCGCCCCTGGGCGACCTGAAGGACGGCTACGCCGCCTGGCGGGAGCAGAACTGGATCTGGCTCACCAGCATCACCTTCGCCCTGTTCAACGCACTGCTCTACGCGCCCTTCCTGGTCCTGGGCCCGATCGTCTCGGAGGACCGCCTCGGCGGCGGCAGCAGCTGGGGGCTGATCCTCGCGGCCCTGGGGGCCGGTTCGATCCTGTTCGCCCCCGTACTCCTGCGCTGGACGCCCGGACGCCCGCTGATCGTGATCATCCTGGCCCAGGCGGCCTGGGCGGCGCCGGTGCTGTGCCTGGCGGTGGCGGCGCCGCTGCCGGTCACCGCGGCGGCGGCCTTCGTGGGCGGGGCCAGCCTGGCCGTCTTCAACGCCATCTGGACCACCCTGCTCCAGACCAAGGTGCAGGGCGAGCTGATCGCCCGGGTGTCGTCCTTCGACGCGGTGTGCTCGTACTCCCTCTCCCCGCTCGGCCTCGTGGCCGCGGCCGCGGTGGCGCAGGCGACCTCGACCGAGGCGGTGCTCTGGGCGGCGGTGCTCTGGCAGGTGACCAGTTCGAGCCTGCTCCTGCTGATGCCCGCGGTGCGCCGGGTCACCGCCTGACCGGCCTTGTCGAGCGGATGCGGCCGGGGCTAGGTTGGGCGGCGTACCGGCCGTGGAACACCAACTGCCGATCAATACGGGGGTGTTGGTTGAACAGCAGTGTGCAGCAGCGGAACTTCACGATGGTCGCGTTCACCGGGGGACGGTTCACGGTGGGCTCGCCGGACCGGACCGCCAAGGAGCAGCCCGCGCACGAGGTGGAGATCGACGCCTTCCGGCTCGGCGACCGCTGCGTGAGCGCCGCCGACTTCCACGCCTTCCTGCGCGACGCGCCGGACGCCGTGGACCACACCCTGATCGACTGCATCGACCCGTGCTTCGTCACCAGCCGGGCGGGCGGCTTCGAACTCCGGCCGGGCGCCGCGGACTTCCCGATGATCCAGATCAGCTTCTGGGGGGCCGCGGCCTACTGCAACTGGCTCTCGCTCGGCGAGGGGCTCGCCCCCGTGTACCGCCTCGGCTCCCGCGGGTCGGACCTCGACGCCGACGGGTACCGGCTGCCCACCGAGGCCGAGTGGGAGGTGGCCTGCCGGCAGGGCCACCCCACGGACGCCGTACCCGGCCCGGAGGTCTGCAACTCGGCCGATGCGGGCCCCGCCTGCCGGGCGCTGCGGGCCGGGGAGGACCTGGCGGGCGCCTTCCTGCCGGGGCAGCCCGGGCCGGTCCCGGTGGGGAGCCTGCCCGCCGACGCCGCGGGCCTCCACGAGATGCTCGGCAACGTACGCGAGTGGTGCCACGACCTCTACGGCCCCTACGGCGCGTCCGGTCCGGGGCCGGTGCGCAATCCCCGGGGCGCGCAGCGGGGTTCGTTCCGCGTGGTGCGGGGCGGCTCCTTCGCGGATCCCGCGGACACCCTGGGCCCCGAGAGCCGGATGGCGGCCTACGAGGACACCAAGTGCGAGGTCTACGGCTTCCGGGTGGTGCGCCCGCGATGACCTCCTCCCCCGCGTCCGCGGCCGGCGCCGCAGCCGCGCCCGGCCTGCCCGAGCTGGTCCCGGTCCCGGCAGGCCCGCTGCCGCCCGCACCCGGTGGGTCCGCACCCGGCGCGCCCGCACGGACCGACGGGTTCCGGCTCGCGGTCCTGCCGACCACGGTGGGCCAGTACTGGGCCTCCCTCCTCGACCGCGGCCTGCACCGGGCCCCCGCCCCGCTCCTGCACGGCTTCCCCGCCGCGGCCGGGACGGGGCTGCGTACGGCCGCCACCGGCGCCGTGGTCCTCGACGAGGCGCTGGCCCTGCTGCCGGTGACCGGGGTGACCTGGCACGGCGCGCGCGCCTACTGCGCATGGCTGGGCGAGCGGACGGGCGCGCCCCACCGGCTGCCCTCCGCCGCCGAGTGGCAGTACGCCGCCGCGGGGCCCGAGAAGCTGCGCTGGTCGCTCGGCGACGCCTTCGACCGCGGGACCTACGCCCCGGAGGCGAGCGGGCCGCGTCCGGTCGGCTGCACCCCGGCCAACGCGTTCGGGCTCCGGGACATGACCGGGAACGTCTTCGAGTGGTGCGCCGACGAACTGCTCGCCCCGGCCCGGTCCGGCTCCCCCGCCCGGGGCCTCGGCTCGCGGGTGCTCAAGGGCGGGGCGTACACGGTGCGCAATCCGGAGAGCTTCGAGAACTCCACCGCCTTCACCGCCGACGAGTTCAGCGCGGTGCCCTACATCGGGTTCCGCGTTCTGTCGGATTGACCTGAACTGCCCCTGGACACAGTGCACTTGTGGGTTCCGGGGCAGGCGAAATCATTGTGGGGCGCCCTGCTCCGCTGGGATACTGGCCGGGCCCGGGGGGCCGGTGGCCGAAACGTAGGACCGATGCGCGACATCACGGGGGTGTACGGGATGAACGGTGCCGAGCAGACGGCTGCGGACGTGTCCGGCAGGCTGCTGGACGTACTGACGGAACATCTGCGCGGGGTCCCCGCGGACGTGGACTGGGACACGGTCGCGCTGGCCGACCTCGGCCTCGACTCGATGGCCGCGATCGAACTCGTCATCACCATCGAGGACACCTTCGGGGTGCAGTTCCGCGACGAGCTCCTGGTCCGCGAGACCTTCGCGACCTTCGCCTCCCTGGAGAGCGCCGTACGGGAGATGGCGCGCCCGCAGTGACCTCCCTGGCGGGCGCACGCCCCGTCCTGACCGACACCGCAGACCGCAGACCGCAGACCGCGCACCGCCGACCGCAGACCGCCGACCGACCGGAGATGGCAGCGCCATGAGTACGGACGTCCCGTCCTTCGAAGACTTT
Organism: Streptomyces xanthophaeus; assembly: GCF_000725805.1. Lineage (GTDB taxonomy): Bacteria > Actinomycetota > Actinomycetes > Streptomycetales > Streptomycetaceae > Streptomyces > Streptomyces xanthophaeus. The sequence continues at coordinate 25,354 of NZ_JOFT01000028.1, forward strand.
GTCCGGCCCCTGCTCGGGGACACCGTCGACCCGGTCCTCGCGGCCACCCCGCTGAACCGGCTCCGGGCCGGCGACTACGCCGTCCTGGCCTGGCTCGACGACGTGCAGTCGCGCTGCCCCGCGCACGTGGAGGCCGCCCTCGTCGCGCAGTGGGACACCGCATCGCTGCGCGACGTCTACACCCTGCTCCACGCCGATGCCGACACCCCTGGAGTACAGCCCTCATGACGGTGACCGTTCCCGTTCCCGCAGCTGCCGCCCTGAGCTCCGTACGACGCCTCTTCGACGCGGAGATCGAACGCGGCCTGGAGACCGGCGTCCAGCTCTCGGTGTCCTACCGCGGCCAGGTCGTGGACCTCGCGGTCGGCGACAACGGCAGCGGCGCTCCGATGACGGACGACACATACGTCCCCTGGACCTGCTCCTCCAAGCCGCTCGGCGCGATCGCCTTCGCCCGCGCCTGGGAGAGCGGCGCCCTGGACCTCGACACCCCCGTCTGCAAGGTGCTGCCGGAGTTCACCGGCGGGGGCAAGGAAGGGGTGCGGGTACGCGATCTGCTCACCCACACCACGGGCATGCCCGACCCGATGCTGTCCGTCGACGCCGGGGGCGCCGAGGCCGCTTCCTGGGCGGACATCGACGCCCTGATCTGGGCGGTCATCTGCGCGACCCCGACCGAGACGCTGCCGGGCGCGGGCATGGTCTACAACCCGATCACCAACTGGTTCGTCCTGGACCGGCTGCTGGCCGCCGTGAACGGCGCCGGCCCCGGCGACAGCTACCGCGAGCTGATCTCCCTGCTCGGGCTGGGCGCCGTCCTCGGCACCGACCCGTCCCTGCCCGCCGACCGGCTGGCCGTGGCCGGCACCTCCGAGGACGGGGCGGCGGGCCTGGAGGCCATGCGGCTGGCCAGCGCGCTGCCGCTGCCCGGCGCGGGCGTCTGGGGGCCGGTACGGGACCTGCGGGTCGTCGGTGACCTGCTGCTGGCGGGCGGAACCCACCGGGGCACCCCGCTCATCGGGCGGGCGAGCGTCGAGGCGCTGACGGCGACGCACTGGCCCGGTTCGCCCTACCGGTCGATCTGCGACACCGACTTCCCCTACGGACTCGGCGTCATGACCCTGCCCTCCGTCTTCGGGCGACGCTGCTCGGCCCGGACCTTCGGCCACGCGGGCGGCAACACCTCCACCCTGCTCGTGGACCCGCTCTTCGACCTGGTCGTCGCCGTGTACTGGAACGGCCGCCTCGACGACGTCAAGACCTTCGCCCGCCGCTACGCACTGGTCCGCGCCCTCTACGACGACCTGGGCCTGCCCCGGCTCCCCGTCGGACGCGCCGCCCGGCTGCCCGGCGGCCCCGGACCCGACCACGAGTCCGGCCAGGACCCGGCGTGACGGGCGTACGGCCCGCCCCCGCGGTGAACCGGCTGCCCGGGCCCACGGGCCTGGGCCAGGCCCGCTACCTCAAGGGGTTCCTGGGCAGGCCCTACGAGGCGCTGCTCGACATGCAGCGCCGCTACGGGCCGGTGTGCCGGTTCGGCTTCGGCAGCCAGCAGTACGTACTGCTCTTCGGCGCCGAGGCCAACCAGCTGCTGCTCACCGACCCGCCCGCCCGGCCCCGGTTCCTCTCCCGGGACGTGCTGACCCTGCTGATCCCCGTCGTCGGCGCGAACGCGATGGTCGTCAGCGACGGCGAGGACCACCGGCGCCGCCGGTCGCTGGTGCGGCCCGCCTTCGTCCGCAAGCGCATCGAGGGCTACGTACCGGTCATGGTGGAGGAGATCCACCGCATGATCGACGGCTGGACCCCGGGCGGCACCGCCGACGGCTTCGCCGACATGCGCTCGTGCATCCGCAGGATCGCCATCCGTTCCCTCTTCGGGGACCGGCTGGAGGCGCACACCGACGAGATCGGGCGGGAGCTGGAGACGGCCCTGCGCTACATCAACCGCTCGCCCTTCCTGCGCTTCGACCACGATCTGCCGGGTACCGCCTTCCGCCGGGCGATGGCGGCGCGCGCCCGGGTGGACCGGCACGTCCGCGCCGAGATCGACAAGCGGCGGGCCGAGCCCGACGACCGGGGCGACGTCCTGGACGCGCTGCTGGCCTCGTACGACCACGAGGGCGAGGGCGATCAGCTCGCCGACCTGGAGGTGCGCGACCAGGTCATCAGCCTGATCGCCTCCGGCTACGACTCCAGCAGTTCCGCGGCCGGCTGGGCCCTGTACGCGCTGCTCAGCAACCCGGAGGTGTTCGAGCGCATCCGGGAGGAGGTGGCCCGGGTCGCCGGTGACGAGCCGCTGACCGCGCAGCACCTGGGCGCCATGAAGTACGTGGGCTGGACGGTCTCCGAGATCCTGCGCCTGTACACCCCCGGCGTGCTGACCGGGCGGACGTCCATGGAGGGCTTCGAGTTCGCCGGGCACCGCGTACCGGCGGGCGCGAAGGTGCTCTACTCCCAGTACGTCACCCACCGGATGCCCGAACTGTGGGACGAGCCGCTGGAGTTCCGCCCCGGGCGCTGGGACGCCTCCGCCCCCGGCTACCGGGAACCGGTCCCGTACGCCTTCGTGCCCTTCGGCGGCGGCTACCGGCGCTGCATCGGCTACGCCTTCGCCGAGCTGGAGCTGCGCGCCCTGATCGCGGAGCTCGCGCGGCGCACCGACCTCGCCCTCGCCGGGGGGCCGGTCCAGCCGACCGGCATCGCCACGATGTGGCCCAAGGGCGGGGTCCCGGTCTCCGTGCGCGCCGTACGGCCCCCCGTCGCGCCCGTCGGCTGACCGCCGGCCCGTCGAGCGTCACGGCCCGGCCGTGACCCGGAACAAGGAGGACGTGTGCCGGTGGCAGACGCAGACTGGCCCCAGTCGTTGAGCTTCATCGTCCCGCCGCACTCCGAGAGCTTCGGCCTCGGCGGGCGGATGGCTGCGAAGTCCTACCTGGAGCGCCTGGAGTCCTACCTGGCCTCGGCCGAACGGGCCGGGGTGACGGGCGCGTTCGTGTACGACTTCCCGGTGGCCATGGATCCGTGGCTGGCCGCCTTCGACGTCCTGGCGTACTCCACGGTGCTGGAGCCCGTCGTCGCGGTCCGTCCGCACCAGGAGAGCGCCGAGTCGGTGGCGCGGCGCGCCGCGGACCTGCATTACCGCTTCGGGCGGCCCACGCACGTCAACGTCGTCGCCGGGGCCACGCGTCCCGCCCGTTCGTCCGGCGACCTCGTCGACAAGGCCGCGGCCCGCCGTGAGCTGGCCGCCTTCGCGGCGCAGGTGCGGGCGGAGCTGGACCGGCGGATCCGTCCGGAGGAGGGCAGGCCGCTGGTGGTCACCCCCTCGTCGGGGACGCCTGGCCGGGTGCCCGCCGACGGGGTGCTGATGATGGCCCGGCCGCGGACGGTCCTGGCGCAGGACATCGCGCGGGTGCGGGCCGAGCAGCGGGTCGAGCGGATCACGATGCTGGTCGGCCTGGTCGTGCGGGACACCGAGGAGGAGGCCTGGGAGGCCGCCACCGCGCTGTACGCGCCGGACCGGCGCCAGGAGGTCGCGGGCCGGCTGTTCATGTCCCAGGTGGTCTCCAGCGAGCACCACGCCAGTTACGCGCTGGCCGAGGAGGGCGAGGTGCACGACGAGCGGCTCTGGTACGGGGCCCCCGCGCGCGGGATCGACGCGCCGAAGCTGGTCGGGTCCGTGGCGCAGGTGGCGGCCTGGCTGCGCTCCTGCCGGGACCTCGGGGTGAGCGACCTCATCGTGGACCTGGTGCCCGACCCGGCCGAGTACCGATGGGCCGGGCAGGTGTTCACGAGGACCTGACGCGGCGCGCCGGCCCCACGCTGCGGATGAGGCCGACGGCGAGCGTCGTGGGGCTGGCGAAGGTCGCCGGGACGGCGAGGTCGGGGGCGAGTTCCACGTCGAGGGCCTCCTCGACGGCCGCGATCAGCTCGTCGAGGGCGAGGACGTGGCCGGCGGGCAGCGTCAGCAGGTCGGTGGCGGGGCCGACGGCCGCACCGGGCGGCAGCAGGCGCTGGAGGGCGGCAAGGACCACGCCCAGCACGAAGGGGAGCACGGCGTCTTCGGTCATGGACAGCTCCGATGGGCGCTCGGGGGGCGGGGCGGTTCCGTGTCCGCGGCGCCGGTGGGGCGGGGCGACGCCTGCTCGTCGCAGATTCAACACCGGCCGCCCGCCGCGAACAAGTCCCAATGAAATCAAGGGTGTTGGTCACTACTTGACCAACACCCCTACAGCTAAAGGCAATTGACGAGCTGCCATGTGTCGTGCACGCTGCGTGGAGCGTCGGCACAAGCTCATGTCCGGCCCTTGGGAGGAGCCTTGCGCGGGCTCAGCAGTCGCCCATAAGCTCGACCGACTCGTGCCAGATCCCTGTCCTGTGGTTGATCAAACGAGGGGGTGCGTCTTGTCTTTCAAGTCGCTGGAAATGAGCAAGACCGGTGTCGGTCGATTGCGCGCCATCGAAATCGGCGTGACTTCGAAGTGTAACTTCCGCTGTTCGTACTGCGGGGCCTACGACCTGCTCGAACGCCGGATCCTGTCGCTCGACGAGGTGAAGTCGACCATCGACTCCCTCCCGGACCTGGAGCGCGTGAAGCTGTCGGGCGGCGAGGTGCTCCTGGAGTTCGACCTCTGCGAGAGCATCGTCGCCTACTGCACCGAAAAGGGTATCCACACCCAGATCAATTCCAACGGGACCGTGCTGACCGACGAGAAATTCGACCGCCTCGAAGCGGCCGGACTGGGAGTGCTCCACTTCTCCCTCAACCACGTCGACGCCACCAGTCACTCGGCCTTCTACAAGGTCACCGAGAAGATGTTCCCGAAGATCGTCAAGGCGATCTCCCGGTCCGTCGCCTCCCCCACGATCGACACCGTCGTCGAGACCATCCTCTTCGACGAGACGCGCGACAGCATGGCCCGCGTGCACCGCTTCGCGGCCGGCCTCGGGGTGCGCAAGCACGAGATCCAGATGGAGATCCCCGGGGTCCACCAGGGGTACGAGAACACCCTCGCCGCGGAGACCATCAGCGACGCCATCGTCGGACTCGTCTCCGACCGCGACCCGCGGACCACGATCTTCTTCAGCTGCCTGTCCGCGTACTTCAAGCCCGGCAGCGAACCGTGGAAGCGGCTCCAGCCGCTGCTGCGCGACCCCGGAGTCATCTACGCCAGCTGCATCGAGGGCAAGGCGCAGCTCCACCTGCACTCCAACGGCGACGTGATGATCTGCGAGCTCGGCGCGCCCGAGGTGATCGGCAACATCTTCGAGATGCCGCTGCTCACCATGTACGAGGAGAGCCCCAAGCTGAAGGAGTTCGTGCAGAGCAAGCACGAGGACGAGACCTTCTCCTGCTTCCGCCACCTGGACACCCAGGGCGCCAAGCCGGGCAAGTCCTCCGTCACGCTGCTGCCCATCCCCCAGCTGATGGTCCCGCCGAAGGCGTGAGCACGGCCGCGGGCGCAGGGGGCGGGGGCGGGGACGCAGGGGGTACGGACGCAGGGGGCGTGGACACAGGGGGCGCGGGCCCGCCGCCCGGCCCCGGTGTCGTCCTCGGAGTCATCGGCCACGACATCCACGTGGTCGCGAACCGCATCCTGGCCATCGGCCTCGCCGAGAACGGCTTCCGCCCCTACAACCTCGGCACGAACCGGCAGGCCTCGGACTTCGCGGACGCCGCCCTGGAGACCGGCGCCCGCGCCGTCCTGATGTCCTCCCTCAACGGCGAGGGCGAGAAGGCCTGCGAGAACACGGGCCCGCTCTTCGCCGCGCGGGGCCTGGCCGACGTACTGCTGTACATCGGCGGCAACCTCGTCGTCGGGGACCGCCCGGAGCAGGAGGTCGTGCGGGTCTTCCGGTCCTACGGCTTCCACCGGGTGTTCCACCGGCCGGCCGGATTCCACGAAGTCTTCCGAACGCTCCGACAGGACCTGTCCGATGGCCACGCCCCGTAGATCCGAGTCCCTGGGGGACCTCTGTGCCGAACGCGCGGCCGTCCTCGCGGCGGGCGGCGCGGCCGGTCTCGGCCCCGGGACGGCGCGCGCCCACCTCGCCACGCTGCCGCCCGCCCGCTTCGCCTCGTACGCCTACCGCGCGCCCCGGACCCGCCCCTACACCCAGCCGCGGGGCGGCTATCCCGGCTTCGCCAAGCAGCGCGCCCTCACCGAGGCCTTCGACGCGGCCGGGGCCGACTTCATCCCGCTGACCATCGACAGCCAGACCCGGCACAACGACTACGACAACGCCGCTGCCCTCCTGAAGACCGGCCTCGCCGAGGACCGGGACCTGCTCAACGGCTACCCGCTCGTCAGCCACGGCCACCTGCGCACCCGCGAGCTCTACGAGGGCATCGACCGGCCGGTCAGCCTGCGCCACGGCACCCCGGACGCCCGGCTGCTCGTGGAGACGGCCCTGGCCGCCGGCATCACCGAGATCGAGGGCGGCGGCCTGTCCTACAGCCTCCCGTACGCGCGGGACTTCCCGCTGGACCGGGCGCTGGCCCACTGGCAGTACGTCGACCGGCTGTGCGCGGTCACCGGGCCGCCCGGACTGCCCGTGCACCGCGAGTCCTTCGGCCCGCTCACGGCCACCCTCGTACCGCCGGTGATCACGATCGCCGTGCAGCTGTGCGAACTGCTGCTGGCCGCCGAACAGGGCGTGGAGTCCTTCGCCGTCAGCTTCGGCCACACCGGAAGCCTGGAGCAGGACCTCGCCCTCGCCCGGGTGCTGCGGGCCAGGTCCCGTGAACTGCTGGACCGCTTCGGCTTCGAGGACGTCCGGGTCAGCCTGGTCTACCACCAGTGGATGGGCGCGTTCCCCGCCGAGCCCTCCCTCGCCTGGCAGCTGATCGCCGTGTGCGCGCAGGCCGCCGCCCTGGTGGGGGCCGACAAGGTCGTCGTCAAGACCCCCGAGGAGGCACTGGGCATCCCCTCGGTGGAGAGCAACGCGGCCGCGGTACGGGCCGTCCGCTACGTCCTCGACATGTTCCCGTACGGGCGGACCCTCACGAGCGGAGCCGTCGACGAGGAGGCGGAGCTCGTCGACGGCGAGGTCACCACCGTGCTGGAGCGCATCTGGGACGATCCGGCGCCCACCTTCCAGCAGTCCGTGTGCCGCGCCGTCGTCTCCGGCGTCATCGACGTCCCCTTCGCCCCCCACGAACAGAACCTCGGCCTGCTGGTCACCGACCGGGGCGAGGACCGGCGCATCCGCGTGCGCGAGGCGGGCGCCGTCCCCCTGACCGCCCGGCAGCTGCGGCGCGAGCGCGCGCTGCTCGGCAACCGGACCGCGCGGGAGGGGCCGCTGTGGGAACGGCTGCTGCACGACATCCGGATCCTGGCGTGAGCGCCCGCGGCACCTGGCTGGCGGACGCGGGCAGCGCCGAGATCAAGCTGTGCCGCACCGGCCCCGACGGCCGCCCCGGCGCCGTGCTGCGGCTGGCCCGGCGGGCCGGCACCTCCCCGGGCGAGCAGTTGCGTGCCCTGCTGGAGCAGCGCGGCTTCGACCCCGCGACGGACCGGCTGCGACTGTGCAGTTCGGCCCGGGGCGGGCTGCGGATCGGGCTGCTCGGGCTGACGGGCGGCTTCAGCCTGCCCGCCGGCGCCCGCGCCGCGACCCTCGCCGGAGCCGTCGTCGGCTACGCCCACCGCATGGACGAGCCGCCGCAGCGGTCCTGCCCCGAGGTCGACGTGCTCGTGGCCGTCGGGGGCGTGGACGGCGGCGACCCGCGCCATCTGCGGGCCGCCCTGGAACGCGTCCGCCTGGACGGGTACCCGCACCGGAGCCTGGTGTGGGCGGGCTCGGCGGACGCGGCCCCCTTCCTCGGTCCGCTGGCCGCGGGGCACCGGACGGACAACGTCCTGGACGGGGCGCTGCGGCCCCGGTGCGGCCCGCTGGCCGAAACCCTGGGCCGCCTGCACCTGTCCGGCCTCACCGACCCGGACGCGCTGCGCCCGGTCACCGCGCTGGCGGAGCCGCCGGTCCTGGCAACCCCCGAGGCGGTCGCGCGGTCCCGCCGGCGACGGCCCGGGACGCCCTGGGCGGCCGTGGACGTGGGCGGGGGGACGACCGACGTCCACCTGTGGCAGGCGGGGCACGAGCCCGCGGGTGCCGGGGACGCCGCGCACCGCGTCTTCGCCGGGCTCGGCGTCGCGGGCGACCGGCGTACGCTCCTCGGCCGCCTCGCGTGCGCCCCGTACCTGGACGAGCTGGTGGACGCCGTCGCCCCCGAGGACCGCCGCGCCGTCTACCAGCGGCTGCGCGACGGCGACGAGGCCGCACTGCCCGCCCGGCGCGCCTTCCTCGCCTGCCTGTTCACGGCCCTGCGGGAGCTGGCCTGCGGCCCCGCTGCGGCCGGGCTGCGCGGGGCCGCAGGGTTCACCGTCACGGGCGGGGCCTGCCGCGGCGCGGCCCCGGAGGCGGTGCGGCGCACCGTCGGCGCCGCCTGCGGGCGCAGCGACGGGCCGTGGACGCTCGTCCTGGACGAGGCCCACGACCTGTGGGCCCGCGGCCTGGCCGCACCGGCGGCCGTACGCTGACCCGCCCGGCTCCTCAGTCCTGCGCGGCGGCGGCCACCCGGTCCGCCACCGAGGCGGCGAGGGCCTGCCGGTCGATCTTCCCGTCGTTGCCGGTCGAGGGCAGCGCGGGCTCCTCCCACAGGTGGCGCGGGACCATGTGGGAAGGCAGGTTCTCCTTGAGGAAGCGCTGGAACTCCGCCGTGTCGACCGGCCCCACGGCCGAGTAGACCAGCGCGATGTCCGCGCCGATCCCGATGTTCGGCACGCCGAGGGCCGCGCAGGCGTCGATGCCCGGGAAACGGGCGGCGATCTCCTCGACCTCGGTCGGGCTGACCCGGAAGCCGGAGGTCTTGATCATCGCGTCGCGGCGGCCGACGAAGTAGAGGTAGCCCTCCTCGTCCCGGGTCACCACGTCCCCGCTGAAGACGACCCTCTCCCCCGGGAACTGCGGCAGGGTGCGGAACCGGGCGGCCGTGGCCTCCGGCGCGTTCCAGTACCCGAGGCTCACGCAGCCGCCCCGGTGGACGAGTTCGCCCCGCTCCCCCGGTCCGACCTCGCGCAGGTCGTCGTCCAGCACCAGGATCTCGACGTCCGGGATCGCCCGCCCGATGGAGCCGGGGCGCTTCTCCAGCTGCTCCGGCTCCAGGTAGGTGGAGCGGAAGGCCTCCGTGAGCCCGTACATCTGGAAGACCCGGGCCTGCGGGAAGGTGGCTGCGAGGTCGTCGGTCATGCGCCGGGACAGCGCGCCGCCCGAGGAGGACACGTACCGCACCGCGGACAGGTCCTGCTCGGGGCGCCGGCGCAGCAGGCGGGGGTCGAAGAGCCGGGTGATGATCACCGGCATGACGGGGAGCACCGTGATCCGCTCCTCGTGCAGGAAGCGGAAGGCGTCGGCGGGGAAGACCAGTTCGTGCAGGTGGAGGGAGGCGCCGGTGGCGAGCGTCTGCCAGAGCTGGTTGAGCCCGTAGTCGAAGTTGAGGGAGAGCAGGCTGCCGATGCGGTCGCCGCGGGAGGTGCCCAGGTAGCGGGAGGTGATGCGGGCGCCGTCCCAGATGTTGCGGTGGGAGACCATGATCCCCTTGGGGCGGCCGGTCGAGCCGGAGGAGTAGATGACGGCCGCGACGTCGGAGCCGATGGACCGCCCCGGGGCGGCGGGCTCCGCCAGGCGCCGCAGCGTCGGCAGGTCCGGCCCGGCCCCTGCGTCGGCCCCCTCCCGCCCGTGGACGAGGGGCACGTCGGCGCCGGAGGCGGTGATCTCCGCGGCCCGTACGGCATCGGTGATCATCAGGCGCAGTCCCGCGTCGTGGACGATGTGCCGGATGCCCTCGGCCTTCAGCTTGGGCAGGACGGGGACGACGATCGCGTCGGCCAGCAGCACGCCGAGGATCGCGACGGCCTGGTCGACGCTCTTCGCCATGCAGATGCCGACGCGGTCCCCGCGCTCCACCCCGGCGGCGCGCAGAGCCGTCGCCGTGCGCGCGGCGGCGTCCTGCAACTCCTCGAAGGAGAGCTCCCCTTCGCCGTCACGCACGGCGGTCGCGGCCCCGAATCGAGCCGCCGCGGTATCGAGCAGCGAGGCCGCCGTGAACAGGTTCGATGTCGTCATCCCGGCATGCTACAAAGCGAGTTGGCCCTGCACGAGGCTTCACGAGGTCTTCCGCGAAAGGCCACGCCCGTCGCCTGCGCGGGCGCTCCGGCGGACGAGTCGGCGGACTGCTGCGCGGGTACTCCACGGACGGTTCACGCAAGGTATTCCACGGGCGGCCGCGCGGGCTGATCCACGGGCGGCCGCGCGGGCGGCGCGGCGGGCTGCGCCGCGGACGGTTGCGCGAGCTGATGGGCTGCGCGGGCTGATGGGCTGCGCGGGCTGATCCACAGGCAGCAGCACCGCGGGCAGTTGCTCGGGCGACACCACGGGCGGGGCACGCGGAGTGCAGCCGCGGGCGGGGCACGCGAGGTGCAGCCGCAGGCGGGGCACGCGAGGTGCAGCCGCAGGCGGGGCACGCGAGGTGCAGCCGCAGGCGGGGCACGCGAGGGGTCGGCGGCGACGTGGCCGGTGGCGAGCCGCCACGCCCCGACGCAGTCGGCGCCGTCGAAGACCGCCTCGACGGCCGGGGGCCGGCTGAGGAAGGCCGCCAGGCTCGCGCTGGGCCCGTACGCGCCGACGTTCGGCACCCGCAGCAGGTCACCGACCCGCGGTTCGGCGATCTCCGCCCGTACGGCGAGCCGGTCCAGCGGCGTGCACAGGGGCCCGACGACGGCGGCGGTCAGCGTCGCACGGTCCCCGCGGGCGGAGAGGTTCTCGAAGCCCGTGCCCGGCCGCAGCACCCGGCCGAGGCCGGTCATCCCGCCGAGCACATTGACCCCGGCGTCCACGACGACGGTCGTGGCCCCGTCCGGCCGCACCTTGACGTCCATGACCGTGGTCAGCAGCGATCCCGACTCCGCGATCGGCCGCCGGCCCGACTCGAACCACACCTCGGGCGCCGGGCCCGGGGTCGCCCAGTCGGCCAGCAGTTCCTTGAGGCCCTCGGCGAGCCCCTCGAAGCCGCCGCCCGTGCCCGGGGTCGCGTACGGCCAGGGGAAACCGCCGCCGAGGTCGACGACCTCCGGGACGAGGCCGGCCGCCCGGCACACGTGCTCGACGGTCCGCTTGGCGCTCGCGAAGCCTTCCAGGAGCGCGCCCACCCCGCTGATCTGCGAGCCCAGGTAGACGTGGCAGCCCCGGACCATGACCGCCTCCGGCAGATCCGCACAGGCCCTGACCGCGCCCTCGGGGTCGAAGCCGAACTGCCTCCCGTCCGCCATGGACAGCCCGGAGGCGGGCCCCTCGACGGGCTGGAGGCGCAGCAGCGCGGCGGCCCGCCGCCCGGCCGAGGCGGCGACGTGCCCCAGCCGGCGCAGTTCCGTGGCCGACTCGCAGGAGAACGTCCCGACGCCGCGCTCCAGCGCCTCGGCGAGCTCGGCCGCCGACTTGCCGGGCCCGGTGTAGAGGATCCCGTCCGCGGGGAATCCGGCCTCCAGGGCCGCGCGCAGCTCCCCGGCCGAGGAGACCTCCGCGCGGCAGCCCCCGGCCCGGACCTCGGCGGCGACCGCGGGCAGCGGATTGGCCTTCAGGGAGTACAGCAGGGCCGCGGAACCGGGCAGGGCCGCGCGCAGCTCGGCGGTCCTGGTCCGTACGGCCCCGAGGTCGTACACGTACAGGGGGGTGCCGAACCGCTTCGCCGCCTCGTGCAGTGCCTGCTCGTCCACGCGCCCGCCCGTTCCCCTCGATGACGGCCGCCCCGGACCGTACGGCCTCAACTGATCGTAACAACAGGGCAGTTACGGGAGACCCCTGCACGCGAGGGCGGTGCCGCGGGTAAACCCGTGGCGCACCGCAGGTACCTGTACCGAGACTGCAGCTGCATATTTGCCACGTCAGCGACGTGGTGTCACGTCATCCGATGAGACGTTGAAGCGGAATGTCTGCGGACCGATCCTGACCTGCGACGGAACCGCATATGCCGCCCTGGCCAGGCATTTCTCCGTATGTGTGCGTTGGGCCCCGACGGCTGTTTACGGGTGCCCTGCGGACTGTCTGCGGACTTGAGCCTGCCCGAGGACCTCGCCGAGGCCGCTCGCGCACAGTTGCGCCATGACCACCAGCAGGCCGGCGGAGCCGCCGCCTTGGAGCGGAATATCGACAACTCCGCGATGACCTGCGGGAACAGCTCACGCGCAGGACCGATCCAGCGTGGATCCAGCAACCGTTGAGGGTGGCGGGCGATCCCGAACCCAGAGACTGCCCGGTGCAACCGGAACACAAAACGACATCGCTATCGCCATCGAGATGGTATCGTTTTGCGTAGTGCACCTCCCGGAGAAGGGAAGCAAACCATGGCTCGGACAGTCATCGATCTCGACGAGGACATGGTCGCCGAGGCTATGCGCATCTTCGGCACCAAGACCAAGGCGAAGGCCGTGCGACTGGCCATGGAGGACGCCGTCAAGCGTCACCTGCGCCAAGAGTTCTTCGACGCCATGGACTCAGGCGAGCTCGACTTCAGCGAGATCATCGAGAACACCGGCCCCCGCAACGCCGACGGCTCCCTCAAGCGCACAGGCGGCCAGGCCGCCTGATGCAAGACCGCTACCTCATCGACAAGTCCGCCCTCGCTCGATGGTCGAAACCCCCGGTAAAAGACGCACTCCAGCCGCTGCACGAGCGCTACCTGCTAGCCGTGTGCCAGCCCACCGAATACGAAATGGTGCACTCCGCCCGCACCACCGCAGAAGCGCTGCGCATCAGCACCTGGCTCCACGCATTCGACTACCTCACCTGTGACGACGACACCTTCGCCCGTGCCCTGGAGACCCAGCGCCACGCCCTCAACGCCGGCTTCCACCGCGCTCTGTCCCTCCCCGATCTGCTCATCGCCGCCACCGCAGAACTGCACCGGCTGACCGTCCTCCACTACGACGGCGACTTCGACATGATCGCCTCCATCACCGGGCAGCCGACCCAATGGGTGGCACCCCCGGGCAGCGCCGACCACTGAGCTGATTCCATCCTGACGGTTGCCGGCCAGGGGGGGCCGGCGCGGGGTGGCATTCCCCTCAGGGTCGAACCGTTCTGCGGACTGTTGCGGACAGCACAACGGCCTGACCCACATTCGCGCAGGTCAGGCCGCCTATGGGTATGCGATTACACGTTGAAGCGGAATTCCACCACGTCGCCGTCCTGCATGACGTAGTCCTTGCCCTCCATGCGCGCCTTGCCCTTCGCGCGGGCCTCCGTCACCGAGCCGCATTCGACCAGGTCTGCGAAGGAGATGACCTCGGCCTTGATGAAGCCGCGCTGGAAGTCGGTGTGGATGACGCCGGCCGCCTCGGGGGCCGTCGCGCCCTGCTTGATGGTCCAGGCGCGGGTTTCCTTCGGGCCTGCCGTCAGGTAGGTCTGCAGGCCCAGGGTCGCGAAGCCGACGCGGCCGAGGGTGGCGAGGCCCGGCTCTTCCTGGCCGACCGACTGGAGGAGTTCGAGGGCTTCCTCGTCGTCCAGCTCGGAGAGGTCCTGCTCCAGCTTCGCGTTCAGGAAGATCGCCTCGGCGGGGGCCACCAGCGCCGACTGCTCCGCCTTGAAGGCGTCGTCCGTCAGCTCGTCCTCGTCCACGTTGAAGACGTAGAGGAAGGGCTTCGTGGTCAGCAGGTGGAGCTCGTGGAGGAGGTCGCCCTGCTCCGTGCCCTTGGTGATGCCCTTCGAGAAGAGCGTGTCACCGGCTTCGAGGATCTTCTTCGCCTCGACGACGGCCGCCAGGACGGCGACCTTCTCCTTCTGGAGGCGGGACTCCTTCGTCAGGCGCGGCTCCGCCTTCTCGATGGACTGGAGGTCGGCGAGGATCAGCTCGGTGTTGATGGTCTCGATGTCGTCCTTCGGCGAGACCTTGCCGTCGACGTGCACGACGTTCTCGTCCTTGAAGGCACGGATGACCTGGCAGATCGCGTCCGACTCGCGGATGTTCGCGAGGAACTTGTTGCCCAGGCCCTCGCCCTCCGAGGCGCCGCGGACGATGCCCGCGATGTCGACGAAGTCGACCGTCGCCGGGAGGACCTTCTGCGAGCCGAAGATGCCCGCGAGGACGGCGAGGCGCGGGTCGGGGACGCCGACGACGCCGACGTTCGGCTCGATGGTGGCGAACGGGTAGTTGGCCGCCAGCACGTCGTTCTTGGTCAGGGCGTTGAACAGGGTCGACTTGCCGACATTCGGCAGGCCGACGATTCCGATCGTGAGCGACACGTTGGCGACTTCCCGTAGCTGGAGGGGGCGGCGGCCCGGAGGTGGGCCGTCGGACAGTTTACTTTCAGATGAGTGGGGGTGGATGTACGCGTGTCCGGGGCGGGATCCGGCGCTCCCCCCGCCTACTTTGGGTGGGTGGAGCAATACAGGACGCGACCGGCGCCTCACCCCCAGCGACCCCCGGCGCAGCGCCGGGGGCGGACGGCCGTGCCCGTGCCCGTCCAGGGGGGCGGGCCGCGCCCGCGGCCCGCGCTCGCGCGCCGGCTGCCCCGGCCCCGGCTGACGGGGCTCGGCGGCGGGCTCTTCGCCTGCGCCGCCATGGCCGTGATCTGCGGGATCGCCTGGCTGCTCTTCGATTCCTCGCTCTTCGTCTACGGGCTGCTGTTCGTGCCCGTGGCGGCCGCGACCGCGCTCTGGGTGCGGCCCGCCGACCTGATCACCGCGCCGATCAGCGCCCCCATCGCCTTCGCCGCCGGAGCGTGGCCGATCTCCGGCGGCTCCGGCGGCTTCGGCGGGCACCTCATGGGCCTGGTCTCCGCGCTGTCCCTGCACGCGGGCTGGCTGTACGCGGGCACGCTGCTCGCCGCGCTGATCGTCGTCGTGCGCAAGGCCGTGCTGATCGGCAGGCGGCGGCTCCCCCGCAGGGCCAGTCCGACCCCCTGAGCCGCTGAGCCGCTGACCCCCTGGCGGCCTAAGGCGTGCCGCCGCGGGCCGCCATCGCGGCTCCGACGATGCCCGCGTTGTTCTGGAGCTCCGCCGGGACGATCTCGGCCCGGATGCCCTCGATCAGCGGGAGGAACTTCTCCGGCTTGCGGCTGACGCCTCCGCCGATGATGAAGAGGTCCGGGGAGAACAGCATCTCCACGTGGGCCAGGTACTTCTGCACCCGGTGCGCCCAGTGGCCCCAGGTGAGGTCCCCGTCCTCCTTGGCCTTCACCGAGGCCCGCGTCTCCGCGTCGTGGCCCTTCAGCTCGAGGTGGCCGAGCTCGCTGTTCGGGACCAGGTGCCCGTCCGTGAACAGGGCGCTGCCGATGCCCGTGCCCAGCGTGAGGAGGATGACCGTGCCGGAACGCCCGCGCCCGGCCCCGTACGTCATCTCCGCGACGCCCGCCGCGTCCGCGTCGTTGAGGACGGTGACGGGCCGCCCGCCCAGGCGGGCCGAGAGCAGGGACGCCGTGTCGACGCCGATCCACGCCTTGTCCATGTTGGCCGCCGTACGCGTGACGCCGCCCGTGACCACGCCCGGGAACGTGACGCCGACCGGGCCGTCCCAGCCGAAGTGCTCCACCACCTCGACGACGCAGCCGGCCACCCCGTCGGGGGTGGCCGGCTGCGGTGTCAGTACTTTGTGGCGCTCTTGCGCCAGGTCGCCTCGCTCCAGGTCCACGGGAGCGCCCTTGATCCCGGATCCGCCGATGTCCACGCCGAAGATCTCCATGGACATACCGTACGAAACGAGTTACTTGTCTGCGACCAGTTCCGCAGCCTCGGCGCGCAGGTCGCGGCGCAGCTCCTTCGGCAGCGAGAAGACGATCGACTCCTCGGCGGTCTTGACGATCTCCACGTCCGCGTAGCCGCGCGCGGCCAGCCACTCCAGCACTTCCTCGACCAGGACCTCCGGCACGGAGGCGCCCGAGGTCAGGCCGACCGTGGTGACGCCGTCCAGCCAGGCCTCGTCGATCTCGCTGGCGAAGTCGACCAGGTGCGCGGCGCGGGCGCCCGCGTCGAGGGCGACCTCGACGAGGCGGATGGAGTTCGAGGAGTTCTTCGAGCCGACGACGATGACCAGGTCGGAGTCGGCGCCCATGACCTTGACCGCGGCCTGGCGGTTGGAGGTGGCGTAGCAGATGTCGTCGCTCGGCGGCGAGACCAGCAGCGGGAACTTGGTCTTCAGGGCGTCGACCGTCTCCATCGTCTCGTCGACGGAGAGGGTGGTCTGCGACAGCCAGACGACCTTCGACTCGTCGCGCACCTCGACCTTGGCGACGTCCTCCGGGCCGTCGACGATCGTGATGTGGTCCGGGGCCTCGCCGGAGGTGCCGATGACCTCCTCGTGGCCCTCGTGGCCGATGAGGAGGATGTCGAAGTCCTCGTTGGCGTAGCGGATCGCTTCCTTGTGCACCTTGGTGACCAGCGGGCAGGTCGCGTCGATCGTCGCGAGCTTGCCGCGCGCCGCCTCGTCGTGGACCACGGGCGCCACGCCGTGCGCCGAGAACATCACGATGGAGCCCTCGGGCACCTCTTCCGTCCGCTCGACGAAGATGGCGCCCTTCTTCTCCAGGGTCTGGACGACGTACT
Source organism: Streptomyces xanthophaeus (assembly GCF_000725805.1). Taxonomy (GTDB): domain Bacteria; phylum Actinomycetota; class Actinomycetes; order Streptomycetales; family Streptomycetaceae; genus Streptomyces; species Streptomyces xanthophaeus. Next base: position 41,944 of record NZ_JOFT01000028.1, read on the forward strand.
TGTTGTGCACGATCTCGTGGCGTACGTAGACCGGCGCACCGTACTGCTCGAGCGCCTTCTCGACGGCGATCACGGCACGGTCCACGCCCGCGCAGTAGCCGCGGGGCGCGGCGAGCAGGACACGGCGGGAAGCGGCAGCAGGGGCGGAAGCAGTCATGTGCTCCATCGTACGGGGGACTCCAGCAGGCCGGTCGTCCCCCGTCCGGCACACACTGGCCCGAAAGGGCCCGAAAGCCTGTCCCACCTATCCCCCGGAGGACGGATGGCGTCCGCTACGGACACCGGCAAGGCGGCGCCCCCCGCGCTACGGCGGAGCCTGGGCTTCCGGGACCTGGTGGTCTACGGGCTGCTCTTCATCGCCCCCATGGCCCCGGTCGGGGTCTTCGGCACCCTGGACGCCGCCTCGCACGGGGCCGTGGCCCTGGTCTACCTCGCCGCGACGGTGGCGATGGCGTTCACGGCCTTCTCCTATGCGCAGATGGTGCGGGTCGCCCCGCAGGCCGGTTCGGTCTTCACCTACGCCCGCAAGGGGCTCGGCGAGGGGCCCGGGCTGATCGCCGGGTGGATGGCGATGCTCGACTACCTGCTGATCCCGGCGGTGGCGTACCTGTTCTCCGGGATCGCCATGAACGCCCTGGTCCCGGAGGTCTCGCGGTGGGTCTGGACGGCCCTGGCGGTGCTGGTGACCACGGCGCTGAACCTGTGGGGCGTACGGGCGGCCGCGCGCGTGGGCTTCGCGGTGCTGGCGATGGAGATCGTGGTCCTGCTGGTGTTCCTGGCGGCCGCGGTCACGGTCCTGGTCCAGGACGGGCCGCGGCGCGGCTGGCTCTCGCCGCTGACCGGGGACGGCTCGCTCGGCTTCTCGGTGGCGGCGGTGCTGGGGGCGGTGTCCGTCGCGGTGCTGTCCTACCTCGGCTTCGACGCGATCGCCTCCTTCGCGGAGGAGGTGACGGGCGGCTCGGAGCGGGTGGCCCGCGCGGTGCTGTTCTGCCTGGCGCTGGCCGGGCTGCTGTTCGTGGCGCAGAGCTACCTGGCGGCGCTGCTGATGCCGGTGTCGGCGGCGGAGCTGGCCGCGGATCCGGCGCAGCAGGGCCCGGCCTTCTACACCGCGGTGGAGTCCTCGGTGGGCACCTGGCTGCACGACCTGGTCGCGGTGAGCAAGGCGGTCGGGGCGGCCTTCGCTGCGCTGGCCGGGCAGGCGGCGGCCGGACGGCTGCTGTTCGCGATGGCCCGGGAGCGGCGGCTGCCGCGCCTGCTGGCCCGGACCTCGGACGGGACCCCTCGGCCCGCCCTGCTGGTGGCGGCCTCGATCACGCTGGTCGCGGCGGTGTGGGCGGCGCGACGCGACGACGGGCTGGGGCACCTGGTCTCTGTGGTGGACGTCGGGGCGCTGGTGGCCTTCACCCTGCTGCACGCGTCGGTGGTGGGCTGGTTCGTGGTCAAGCGGCGCGAGGGCGCCCCGGTCTGGTGGAAGCACCTGGTGGTGCCGGTGCTGGGCGCGATGGTGACCGTCGCGGTGATCGTCGAGGCCTCGTGGGAGGCGCAGCTGGTGGGCGGGGTGTGGCTGGCGGCGGGCCTGGGCGTGCTGCTCGCCCAGCGCGGACGTCGCGGCCCGGGCCCCGGCCCCGGCGCGGGCGCAGGCGCGGACGGACGCCCGCACGACGGCCCGCATGACGCCCCCGCATGACGGCCCCGCGTGACGCCCCCGCGGACGGCCCGGACGACGGCCCGCACGACGGCCCGGACGACGGCCCCGCGGGCGGCCCCGGGAGCCCCTCGCGGGGCCGTCCGGCCGGGCTCCCGGGACCCGACACCACCGCCGGTGCCTGAGACGCTGTCAGCCGGGCCCGTTAGCCTGCGTGCATGGGTCTGAATACGTCGGCCGAGGCGCCGCTGCCGGTAGGCCAGGTGTCCCGGCTCATCGGGGGCTGGATCGAGCGACTCGGCCAGGTGTGGGTGGAGGGGCAGATCACCCAGCTGTCGCGGCGGCCGGGGGCGGGGGTGGTCTTCCTGACGCTGCGGGACCCCTCGCACGACATCTCGGTCAGCGTGACCTGCTTCCGCCAGGTCTACGACGAGGTCGCGGACGCCGTCTCGGAGGGCGCGCGGGTCGTCGTACTGGCCAAACCGGAGTGGTACGCCCCGCGCGGGCAGCTGTCGCTGCGGGCCACGGAGATACGGCCCGTCGGCATCGGTGAGCTGCTGGCCCGGCTGGAGCGGCTCAAGCGGTCCCTGGCCGCCGAGGGGCTGTTCGCGCTGGACCGCAAGAAGCCGCTGCCCTTCCTGCCGCAGCTGGTCGGGCTGGTGGTCGGGCGGGCCTCAGCGGCCGAGCGCGACGTGCTGGAGAACGCCCGGCGGCGCTGGCCGGCGGTCCGCTTCGAGGTCCGCAACGTGGCCGTACAGGGGGTCCACGCGGTGCCCCAGGTGATCCGGGCGGTCCAGGAGCTCGACGCCCTCGACGAGGTCGACGTGATCATCGTGGCGCGCGGCGGCGGCAGCGTGGAGGACCTGCTGCCCTTCTCCGACGAGGAGGTCGTACGGGCGGTCGCGGCGGCCCGTACGCCGGTGGTCTCGGCGATCGGCCACGAGCCGGACTCCCCGCTGCTGGACCTGGTCGCGGACCTGCGGGCCTCGACGCCCACGGACGCGGCGAAGAAGGTCGTCCCGGACGTGGGCGAGGAGCTGGAGCGGGTGCGCCAGCTGCGCGAGCGGGGACTGCGCGCCGTCCGGGGGCTGCTGGACCGGGAGGAGCGGGGCCTCGCGCACGCCCTCGGCCGGCCCGTCTTCGTCCATCCCCAGCGGATGGTGGAGACCCGGGAGGACGAGCTGGACGCCCTGCTGCACCGCAGCCGCCGGACGCTGGGGCACCTGCTGGACCGGGCCGATTCGGAGCTCGGGCACACCCTGGCCCGGGTAGTGGCCCTGTCCCCCGCGGCGACGCTGGAGCGGGGCTACGCGGTGCTCCAGCGGGCGGACGGGCACGTGGTGCGCTCGCCGGAGGAGGTCTCGGCGGGGCAGGTGCTGCACGCCCGGGTGGCAGAGGGCGCCTTCTCGGTGGAGGTCTCCGGGAGCGACACCGAGTGACGACACACGCACGCAATACGTTCGCTGCACTGCAAAATTAAGGTGGGAAACGGGAATGTCTGAACCGGACACGGCGCTGGGGTACGAGCAGGCCAGGGACGAACTCATCGAGGTCGTCCGCAAGCTGGAGGCGGGCGGCACCTCCCTGGAGGACTCGCTGGCGCTCTGGGAGCGCGGCGAGGAGCTGGCGAAGGTGTGCCGGCACTGGCTGGAGGGGGCCAGGGCCCGGCTGGATTCGGCGCTGGCCGCCCGGGACGGCGAGGGGGAGCCCGGCCGGGAGTGAGCCCGGTCACGCACACACCGATTTAGTTGAAATTTCATCTACTTTCGCCGTAGAGTCAGGGACATCGCTTCACCAAAACGTATGGAAGAAGGCTTTCCGATGTCTCTCGTTCTCGACTCCGCCGCGCAGGACCTGCTGTTCCGCGAGGCCCGCACCTCCAACTCGTTCTCCGACGAGCCGGTGACCGAGGAGCAGATTCAGGCGATCTACGACCTGGTGAAGTTCGGCCCCACCGCCTTCAACCAGACCCCGCTGCGCATCACCCTGGTCCGCTCCCCCGAGGCCCGTGAGCGCCTCGTGAAGCACATGGCCAAGGGCAACGACGCCAAGACCGCGACCGCCCCGCTGGTCGCGATCCTCTCGGCGGACAACGAGTTCCACGAGGAGCTCCCGCAGCTGCTGCCGCACTTCCCGCAGGCCAAGGACGCGTTCTTCTCCGAGCGCCCGGTCCGCGAGCAGTCCGCGCTGCTGAACGCCGCACTGCAGGCCGCTTACTTCATCATCGGCATCCGCGCCGCCGGCCTGGCCGCGGGCCCGATGACCGGCGCCGACTTCGCCGGCATCCAGAAGGAGTTCCTGGACGCCGACCACACCCCGCTGATGGTCGTCAACATCGGCAAGCCGGGCGAGAACGCCTGGTTCGACCGTTCGCCGCGCCTGGCCTTCGACGAGGTCGTCACCACCGTCTGAGTCCGTACGCACGAAGGCCGCGCACCCCGGGATCCGGGATGCGCGGCCTTTCTGCATGGACGGGACCGCCCGCGGGCCACCTGCCCGCGGTCCGCCCGCCCGGCTACACGCCCTGCTTGAACTCCAGCGCGCCCGCCAGCACGGCGAGCTGCTCGAACGAGGCCGTCCCCGTGACGATCGTGACGTGCCCCGGCTCCTGGCGCACGAGGGCGTCGTACTTCTCGCCCTCCCAGCGCTCCCAGGCCAGCTCGCCGACCTGCTGCGACTGGCCGGTGGCCGCCGCCTTACGGGTGAGCTTGGTGATGTTCTTGGCCGAGGTGTCGCTGGACTGCTCCACCGCCGCGTACTGCGTCTGCGGGTCCAGGAAGCCGAGGTGCCAGGCGTCGTCGTTCCGGCGGTCGTAGGAGACCGACGTCGCCCGCCATTCGGCCGCGAGACCCACGGGCGCGGCGACGGGATACGGCGCCGCGCGGCGGGCGGTGGTCGTCTCCACCCGGTAGTCGACCGTCTGCGTCGGGTCGGCCTTCTCGTCGTGCGGGACGAACAAATAGATCCCCGCGACGACGATGCCGATCACCGCCAGCGAGCGGATCATGTCCTGAACCGTCTGCTTGCCCCTCATATTCGCCACGGCACCATCGTCCCGCATCGCCCGCAGTGATCACCGCCGGGGTCCCCACGGCGCGCGGGCCCGGGGCAAGACGTCCGCTCAGGCCAATCCACTGACCGATATTCCGCTCATACGTGACCCGCTCTGCTCAATATGTCGACGTACCGATAGAGTTCCAGCACCCTCACATCCCGGCCGTCGTCGTACAGAAAGGTGCGCTCCGATGACCGAGCACAACCTGCCGCCCCAGCTCGAAGTCTCTCCCGAAGCTCCCGACCGCAACCTCGCCCTGGAACTCGTCCGGGTGACCGAGGCCGCCGCCATGGCCGCGGGCCGGTGGGTCGGGCGCGGCGACAAGCTCGGCGCCGACGGCGCCGCGGTCAACGCGATGCGGACCCTGATCTCCACCGTCTCGATGAACGGCGTCGTCGTCATCGGCGAAGGGGAGAAGGACGAAGCCCCCATGCTCTTCAACGGCGAGCGGGTCGGTGACGGCACCGGCGCCGAGGTCGACATCGCCGTCGACCCGATCGACGGCACCACCCTGAACGCCAAGGGCATGCCGAACGCCATCGCCGTCCTGGCCGCCGCCGACCGCGGCACCATGTTCGACCCGTCCGCGGTCTTCTACATGGAGAAGCTGGTCACCGGCCCCGAGGCCGCCGACTTCGTCGACATCAACGCCCCCGCCTCGGTGAACATCCGCCGGGTCGCCAAGGCCAAGAACATGGCCGTCGAAGACGTCACCGTGGTCATCCTCGACCGCCCCCGTCACGAGGGCATCGTCAAGGAGATCCGCGAGACCGGCGCACGGATCAAGTTCATCTCGGACGGCGACGTCGCGGGCTCGGTCATGGCGGTGCGCGAGGGCACCGGCGTGGACCTGCTCCTCGGCATCGGCGGCACCCCCGAGGGCATCATCTCGGCCTGCGCCATCAAGTGCCTCGGCGGCACCATCCAGGGCAAGCTGTGGCCCAAGGACGAGGCCGAGCGCCAGAAGGCCATCGACGCGGGCCACGACCTGGACCGCGTCCTGCACACGAACGACCTGGTGTCCGGCGAGAACGTCTTCTTCGTCGCCACCGGCATCACGGACGGCGAGCTGCTGCGCGGCGTCCACTACCGCTCCGAGACCGCGACCACGTCCTCGCTGGTCATGCGCTCGAAGTCGGGCACGATCCGGCAGATCGACTCGACCCACCGCCTGTCGAAGCTGCGCGCGTACAGCGCGATCGACTTCGACCGCGCGCAGTAGGAGCGGCTCGCGCCGAGGCGGCGACGTACGCGAGAGGGGCGGCCCCGTGCGGGGGACCGTCCCTCTCGCGCGTGCGCACCTTCACTGCTCGGGTCCTACGGGGCCGGCAGCCGCGGCCGAAGGGGACGCGGCTCGGCGGGCGGCCGAGAGGGGCTCGGCGTGCTGCCGTCAGGGGACGCGGCTCAGCCCGCGGCGGCGATCGGCCCGGTCCCCGGGGCCTGGCGCAGCTCCGCCGCCCTGCGCCGCATCCGTGCCAGCACCACGCGGCGCTCGGCGGCCGTCAGCCCGCCCCAGACCCCGTACGGCTCCGGCTGGAGCAGCGCGTGCTCCCGGCAGGCGACCATCACGGGGCAGCGGGCGCAGACGCGCTTGGCGGCCTCCTCGCGGGAGAGCCGGGCCGCGGTCGGTTCCTTGGAGGGGGCGAAGAAGAGTCCCGCCTCGTCGCGGCGGCACACCGCCTCCGCATGCCATGGGCCGTCCTCCGCCCTGGCCGGCACCCGCGGCTTCGGCACGGCGGAAGGACGCCCCCCGAGACCCTGAACGCCCTTCACGGCGGCGACCTGCAGGGACTGATGCGGCGGATGCGGCACGGTCTACTCCTGACGACGGATACGCGAGCGAGAGACGATGCACCTGTCCCTACCCGCTGCGCGAGCCGCTATGCACCGTGTGCCACCGCGCGCCGGAGGTTCGTCCGAAACGCGATGCTGCCGTAGGCCCTCACCGGACGCCCGCCGCTCGCGGCCCGCGTCAGCCCTGGAGACGCCCCCGCATCTTCAGCGCCAGGTCGACCAGGCGGGCGCCGGCCTTGGGCCGCGCCTCGATGTTGCCCAGCAGGGAGAAGCCGCGGACGATCACCACCGGCGCCTGCGGGTCGGTGTGCGCACGGCTCTCGCCGCGGACCTCGAAATTGCCGAGGACGCCGCTGCCGTAGCCGCGCAGGGTGACGTTCTCCGGGACCAGGACCTCGACGTTCCCGAGCACGGAGACCACGTTGATCTCGGTGACCTGCTGGGCGAAGACCGCCTCGGTCAGGTCGATGCTGATGTCGCCCATGACGGAGACGGCGCGGGTGTGGGCACCCGGCCGCCAGCGGCCCTTGCGCGCGGAGCTGCTGCACACGGCCACGACGGTCTCGGTGTAGTCGGCCGGCCCGGATGCGGCCTCCGGGTACGCGGCCGGGGTGTGGCCCGTGCCCGGCGCGGGCAGGTCCCGTACCAGCACCTCCAGCTCACCGACCGTCTTGAGGGCGTACAGCGAGTCCAGGCGCTCGGAGTGCTCCTCCGGGTCCAGGCGGCCCTCGGCCAGGGCGTCGGCGAGGATCTGCGCGATCCGGTCCCGGTCGGCGTCGGAGGCGCGCAGCTCGGCGGGGGCAGGGGCGGCGGGGTGCTTTTCCAAGTCCACGCGACCAGCATAGCGAGACACGATAGATCGCGATACTGCCGAGTGAGCCTTACCTCACAGACACGGGCACGCCGGGAGGTTCTACGCTGGTGGACTGCGCTGCCAATTGGTCGTCAGTGCTGTCTGCCGAGTGAGGAATGACTGCCGTCATGCCAGAGTTTGCGTACACCGACCTGCTGCCCCTGGGCGAGGACGCCACCCCGTACCGGCTGGTGACCGCCGAGGGCGTGTCCACCTTCGAGGCGGACGGCCGTACGTTCCTCAAGGTCGAGCCCGAGGCGCTGCGCAAGCTCGCCGAAGAGGCGATCCACGACATCCAGCACTTCCTGCGCCCCGCGCACCTCGCGCAGCTGCGCCGCATCATCGACGACCCCGAAGCGTCCTCGAACGACAAGTTCGTCGCGCTCGACCTCCTGAAGAACGCGAACATCGCGGCGGCGGGCGTCCTGCCGATGTGCCAGGACACGGGCACGGCGATCGTGATGGGCAAGCGCGGCCAGAACGTGCTCACGGAGGGCGGCGACGAGGCGGCCCTCTCGCGCGGCATCTACGACGCCTACACGCGCCTGAACCTGCGCTACTCGCAGATGGCCCCCCTCACCATGTGGGAGGAGAAGAACACCGGCTCGAACCTGCCCGCGCAGATCGAGCTGTACGCGACCGACGGCGGCGCGTACAAGTTCCTCTTCATGGCCAAGGGCGGCGGCAGCGCCAACAAGTCCTTCCTCTACCAGGAGACCAAGGCGGTCCTCAACGAGGCCTCCATGATGAAGTTCCTGGAGGAGAAGATCCGCTCGCTCGGTACGGCGGCCTGCCCGCCCTACCACCTGGCGATCGTCGTCGGCGGCACCTCCGCCGAGCACGCCCTGAAGACCGCGAAGTACGCCTCCGCGCACTACCTGGACGAGCTGCCCCGCGAGGGCTCGGCGCTGGGCCACGGCTTCCGCGACGAGGCCCTGGAGCAGCAGGTCTTCGAGCTCACCCAGAAGATCGGCATCGGCGCGCAGTTCGGCGGCAAGTACTTCTGCCACGACGTCCGCGTGGTGCGCCTGCCCCGCCACGGCGCGTCCCTGCCCGTCGCGATCGCCGTGTCCTGCTCGGCCGACCGCCAGGCCACCGCGAAGATCACCGCGGAGGGCGTGTTCCTGGAGCAGCTGGAGCGGGACCCGGCGCGCTTCCTGCCGGACACCACCGACGAGCACCTGGCCGAGTCGGCGGACGTGGTCTCCATCGACCTGAACCAGCCGATGGACGACATCCTGGCGACCCTGACCAAGCACCCGGTCAAGACCCGGCTCTCGCTGACCGGCCCGCTGGTCGTGGCGCGCGACATCGCGCACGCCAAGATCAAGGAGCTGCTGGACTCGGGCGCGCCGATGCCGCAGTACCTGAAGGACCACCCGGTCTACTACGCCGGTCCCGCGAAGACCCCCGAGGGCTACGCCTCCGGCTCCTTCGGCCCGACCACGGCCGGCCGCATGGACTCCTACGTGGAGCAGTTCCAGGCGGCGGGCGGCTCCAAGGTCATGCTGGCCAAGGGCAACCGCTCCCAGCAGGTGACGGACGCCTGCGGCACGCACGGCGGCTTCTACCTCGGCTCGATCGGCGGCCCGGCGGCGCGCCTCGCCCAGGACTGCATCAAGAAGGTCGAGGTCCTGGAGTACGAGGAGCTCGGCATGGAGGCGGTCTGGAAGATCGAGGTCGAGGACTTCCCGGCCTTCATCGTCGTGGACGACAAGGGCAACGACTTCTTCCAGAACCCGGCCCCGGAGCCGACGTTCACGCACATCCCGGTCCGCGGTCCGGGCCTGTAGCCCTGGCCCTGGCCCGGTCCGCACGCGCTGCGACGAGGGGTCCTCTGCCGATCGGCGGAGGGCCCCTCGGCCGTTTCCGCCGATCGGCAGATGGATCAGCGGCAGGCTCCCGGCGAGGCTGTTCACGTAGCCAAACGGCCCACTGACAGCGGGAGTTCACCATGAGGAACCGTACGCGCGCCCTGGCCTTCGCCGGATCCGCCGCCCTGCTCGCCACCTTGATCGGGGCCGCCCCGGCCCCGGCGGCGCCGGCCGCGCCGAAGGTCGCCTCCGTGCACGGGGGAGCCTCGGTGTTCTACGCCTACTCGCCCGGCGACGACATCCGCTTCACCGTCGACGCCGAGGCGGTTCCGTGGAGCAAGCCGTTCCCGGATCCGCAGGGGAAGCAGGGCATGCCGACCGACGCCCGCGGCAAGGTGACGGTGTACCACCACTCCCCCGAGCACGGTGTCACCGGCACCTCGGAGGCCGAGGTGGACTGCCTGGTCACGGGCGGCAGGAGCGCGACGGTCACCGCCGTGGTCACCAAGTCGGACATCGGCATCGTGGGCAAGCGGATCGGGATCAGCGTCCAGGACGGCGAGCGGGGGGCGCCGGACCGTCTGGGGTTCTCGTGGGGCGTCGCCAACATCGACCCGCCGAACCAGGAGCCGAACGGCGACGTCGCCAAGCCGTCGGCGGGCACCTGCATGGCCCCGGCCCCCTTCACGACGGTGACCGAGGGCGGTTTCAAGGTCACCCCTGCCCCGCTGCCTCCGCTCCCGCACTGAGCAGCTCCGTCAGGTACCGGGCCTCGACGGGGGTGGCCCGGTACCCGTCGCGGACGGCGGCCAGGAGCTCCGGCATGGTCAGGCCGAGCGCGTCGCGGAAGACCTTCAGGCCCGCGCCGCCGGCGCCGCCCACGCGGAGCAGGACCGTCCCCTCGGCCGCCACCACGGCCGCGCGGACGTGCTCGGGGGCCCGCCCCCAGCCCTCCTCGCGGTTGCACGCCTGCGGGCTCCCGAAGCCGCAGGTGTCGCACTCCCACTCGGCCATCCACTGCAGCCGTCCCCCTTCGGTCAGCTGCCAGGCGTGGAAGACGCAGCGGGGACACGGCGCGCAGTGGGTGGTGACCATCATCGGCTCGGGCATGTCGTCAGCCTGCCCTGACGGGGCGGGTGCCTGCACCGGGTTAACGTCGGGGACACGACCCCGCACCTGTGTGTTCACCCCGGTTTGCAAGGATTTCCGTATGGCGCCGACGACCTCCTCCCTCCGTACCGCCCGCGCGACGCGCGTGGTCGCGCACCGCGGGGCCTCCCACCAGCACCCCGAGCACACCCTGGCCGCCTACCGGCAGGCCATCGCCGAGGGGGCCGACGCGCTGGAGTGCGACGTACGGCTCACCGCCGACCACAAGCTGGTGTGCGTGCACGACCGGCGGGTGGAGCGGACCTCGGACGGGCGGGGCGCGGTCTCCGCGATGACCTACGAGGAGCTCGCCGCCCTCGACTTCGGCGGCTGGAAGGGCGAGGAGCACCGCGGGGCCGGGGTGCTGCTCTTCGAGGACCTGCTCCGGGAGGCGCTGGCCGCGCCGCGGCCGGTCGGGCTGGCCGTGGAGACCAAGCACCCGACGCGCGCGGGCGGCCGGCTGGAGGCCGAGCTGGTGCGGATGCTCCGGGAGTACGGGCTGGCCGACGGCTCCGCCGGGCGCGTCGAGGTGATGAGCTTCTCGCGGGCCGCGCTGACCCGGATGCACCGGCTCGCGCCGGGTCTGCCGACGGTGTTCCTGATCGAGCGCACGCTCAGGCCGCTGCGGCCCCCGTACGCGACGCACGCGGGCCCGGGGATCGAGCTCGTGCGGCGGGACCCGGGGCTGGTGGCCCGGCTGCGGGCCAAGGGGCTCCGGGTGCGGGTGTGGACCGTGGACGAGCCCGAGGACGTGGAGCTGTGCGTACGGCTGGGGGTGGACACGCTCATCACCAACCGGCCGGGGTACGTGCGCGAGCTGCTCGACGGCATGTGAACACCCGGCCGGGATGCGCCGGCCGGGTGTGGGGGGGTGCGGGCGGGAAGGGTTATGCGAAGCGCTGGTTCGCCGAGCCGTTGCAGGTCTGCAGGCGCAGGGGCTGGTGGGCTGCGGCGACCGTCAGGCACATGCCCGGGGAGGCCGCGGGGCGCAGAGTGGCTCCGTCGCGCAGGAACTGCTGGTTCGCGCCGCCGTGGCAGTTCCAGATGACCAGGGCGGTGCCGCCCGCGTAGTTCGCGCCGGGGGCGTCGAGGCAGCGGTCTTGGGTCAGTTCGACGTGCACGGACTTGCGGGCGGCGTCGTACCACCAGCCCTGGTTGCGGCCGCCGTGGCAGTCCCAGCCCAGGACGGCCGTGCCGTTGGCGCTGGAGCCGCCGTTCGTGTCCAGGCAGTTGCCGGTGGCCTCGTTCTTCAGGGGCTCGTACAGGTCGTCCCAGGCCCCGGGCTGGAGGACGGGGGTGCCGGTGCTGGCGGGGTCGGCGCAGGAGGCCTCGCGCAGGCCGGAGGTGTACAGCTGGGTCAGGCAGGACGCGAAGGCGCCGTGGCCGCGGTAGTTGGGGTGGAAGGACTGCCGGGCGGTGTTCTCGTCCCAGGGGAAGTGGTCCCCGAGGTCCAGGTAGAGGCCGCGGGCCCAGGTGTCCTCCATGCACACCTCGTGGCCGTGGAAGAGCCGCGAGTTGTCCAGGTAAAGGGCGCCGGAGTTGCGGGCGGCCTCGCGCATGCCCTTCTCGAAGGTGGGCACCGCGTAGTTGCGGCCCCAGGTGGCGTCGGAGTCGTAGCCCGCGCAGCCGCCGGGCAGCTTGCCGGGGAAGTTCGGGTTGTCGCCGAAGTCGGGGCCGATGGGGCTGGGGTAGCCCATCACGACCAGCTTGTAGTCGGTGTCGGCGTAGCCCGCGCCCCGCATGACCGTCTTGAGGTCGGCGACGGTGGACTCCACCTTGGGCCTCAGGCCGTCGACCCGCGCCTGCCAGCCGGGGCCGTACTTGGGTTCGCAGGTGCCCTGGCTGAGCACCCAGCGGGTGACGCAGTCGGTCATGACGGGGCCGAACTGGAGGTCGTCGTTGGCTCCGGCGACCAGCAGCACCATCTTGATCTTCGTGTTGCGGGCCTTGACGGCCAGGCTGTCGCTCTGCACCAGCTCGTCGGCGTACTGCTTGCTGCCGCCGATCCTGATGTTTCCGGTGTAGCCGCCGGAGCAGGCGACGTTGAAGGTGAGGTCGGCCGGGATGCCGGTGCGGTGGATCGCCGCGTCGGGCGAGCGGTGGCACTGGTTGGCGGGCGTGTTGGTGGCGGGGTCGTAGTTGCCCACGCCCTCGCCCGAAATCTCGCTGTCGCCCAGCGAGATCAGGCCTGTCTTGCGCTCGCCCATCGGGCGGACGGCCGGGTCTCCGTAGAGCTTGACGGCCTCGGCCGCGCGGAGCGCCTCCAGCTCGGGCGGGAGCGGTGTGACGGCCGCTGCGGGGGTCGCCGCCTGGGCCATGGGGGTGACGGCGGTGACGCCCCCGAGGGCGGCCGCGAACGCCGCGACCGCGGCGAAGGTACATCTGAGCCTGGGTTTCGTCTGTGCACGTGCCATGAACGCCTCCCCGAATGCTGGTGTTACCCACGGTATTTACTGGCCGGTAAGGGAGATGGGAACACTTCGAACAAGACAATTGCTCAACTTTCTGAGGAGGCCACGAACATGACAGAAGATCAGCAGGCCGATGCGTTCCGGACCGAGCACGACTCCATGGGCGACGTACGGGTTCCCGCGCACGCCAAATGGCGGGCCCAGACCCAGCGCGCGGTGGAGAACTTCCCCGTCTCGGGGCAGCGCCTGGAACGCGCGCACATCCAGGCCCTCGCCCGCATCAAGGCCGCGGCCGCCGCGGTGAACGCGCGGCTCGGCGTGGTGGAGCAGGACGTCGCCGACGCGATCGCATCCGCCGCCGCCGAGGTCGCGGACGGCCGCTGGGACGAGCACTTCCCGGTGGACGTCTTCCAGACCGGGTCCGGGACCTCGTCCAACATGAACGCCAACGAGGTGATCGCCACCCTGGCCACCGAGCGCCTGGGCCGCGACGTCCACCCCAACGACCACGTCAACGCCTCGCAGAGCTCCAACGACGTCTTCCCCTCCTCCATCCACATCGCGGCCACCGCCGCCGTCAGCGGCGAGCTGATCCCGGCCCTGGAGCACCTCGCGGCGGCCCTGGAACGCAAGTCGGCCGAGTTCGCCGAGGTGGTCAAGGCCGGCCGGACCCACCTGATGGACGCCACCCCGGTCACCCTGGGCCAGGAGTTCGGCGGGTACGCGGCGCAGGTCCGCTACGGCGTCGAGCGGCTGCGCGCGTCCCTGCCCCGCCTCGCCGAGCTCCCGCTCGGCGGCACCGCGGTCGGCACCGGGATCAACACCCCGCCCGGATTCTCCGCCGCCGTGATCGCGGAGGTGGCCGCCGCCACCGGGCTGCCGCTGACCGAGGCCCGGGACCACTTCGAGGCCCAGGGGGCGCGGGACGCACTGGTGGAGACCTCGGGGATGCTCCGTACGGTCGCCGTCTCGCTCACCAAGGTCTGCAACGACCTCCGGTGGATGGCCTCCGGGCCGCGCACCGGATTGGCCGAAATCAATCTCCCGGATCTCCAGCCGGGCTCCTCGATCATGCCCGGGAAGGTCAATCCGGTCGTCCCGGAGGCCGTCCTGATGGTCGCCGCCCAGGTGACCGGGAACGACACGACGGTCGCGGTGGCGGGCGCGTCGGGCAACTTCGAACTCAACGTGATGCTCCCCGTGATGGCCAGGAACCTGCTGGAATCGATCCGGCTGCTCGGCAACGCGAGCCGCCTGCTGGCCGACCGCACGGTCGACGGGATCACCGCCAATGTCGCGCGGGCCAGGGAGTACGCGGAGTCCTCGCCCTCCGTGGTGACCCCGCTGAACCGCTGGATCGGCTACGAGGAGGCCGCCAAGGTCGCCAAGAAGGCCCTCGCCGAGCGCAGGACGATCAGGGAGGTCGTGCTGGAGTCCGGCTACGTGGACCGCGGGGACCTGACCCTGGAGCAGCTGGACGAGGCCCTGGACGTCCTGCGGATGACCCGCCCCTGACACCCCCTCGGACGGGGGCCGGATCCGGTCGAATACCGTCCCCGACCCCCTCCGTGACCTGCACCGCAGCGGGCGCGGGGGCCCCAGCCCTAATATCTCTGCATGACAGGTACTTTCCGGCCCGGGGGCGGCGCGGCGCAGGACGGCGCGCGGGACGTGCGCTGGACGCGCGGGGAGCAGATCCTCTGGCGCTACCGCGACCACGCCCCGGGGCTGAAGGGCCAGGTCCACATCTGCCGCCCGGTGACCGTGGTGCAGGACACCGACGAACTGCTCGCCGTGTGGATGGCCCCCGGCACCGAATGCGTCAAGCCGGTCCTCGCCGACGGCACCTCCGTCCACGAGGAGCCCCTCGCGACCCGCTACACGGCGCCGCGCACCACCACGCGTTCGCGCTGGTTCGGGGCGGGCGTGCTCAAGCTGGCCCGCCCCGGGGAGCCGTGGTCGGTGTGGCTCTTCTGGGACAAGGGCTGGCGGTTCAAGAACTGGTACGTGAACCTGGAGCAGCCCCTGGCGCGCTGGGCGGGCGGGGTGGATTCCGAGGACCACTTCCTGGACATCGCCGTCTACCCGGACCGCAGCTGGAAGTGGCTGGACGAGGACGAGTTCGCCCAGGCCCAGCGCTGCGGCCTGATGGGCCGGGAGCAGGCGCGGCGGGTCCGCGAGGCCGGGCACGCGGCCACCGGGGTGATCTCCCGCTGGGGAGCCCCGTTCTCGGGAGGCTGGCAGGACTGGCGGCCGGATCCGGCCTGGGGAATTCCCGCCCTGCCGGAGGCCCGGGGTTCAAACGTAGGATCGTCCTCCGGAAGACCGCGCGCGGACAGCGGTGCGCTCGGGCAGCACATCCGTAAGTACCGTGCACCACACGGAACTTGACCGGAGGTCAACGCAGAGCGAGAGGTAACAGGGGAGACGCGGTAACGCAGGGCGATGGTGCCCCGGCCGCTGAGCGGGTATACCGCGACTGACCGAGTTGAGTGCAGCGCACATCGAGCGCAGACGGACGGAATTCCACGCGTGACGGAGTACCCCACCTCTCAGGAGGGCCCGCAGCCTGCCGCAGCCACCGCGGCACCGGCCCCGGGCGGTTCCGGCCTGCCCTTCGCCTCCGGCGCGGCGCACCGCGAACTCGGCAACGCCCCGGCCGGACCGGGTACCGGAGCGGACGGCCACCGGGGTGATCTCCCGCTGGGGAGCCCCGTTCTCGGGAGGCTGGCAGGACTGGCGGCCGGATCCGGCCTGGGGAATTCCCGCCCTGCCGGAGGGTCCCCGCGTGCGGCGGGCAGGGCACCGCTGCCGCGGACCCGGCCGCCGGGGCGGACCCGGTGGGCGGCCAGGACGGCGCCGAGGAGCTCGCCCAGGACCTCGCCGCCGCACAGCGCGACGCCGATGCCGCCCGCACCGCCGCCGCCCAGGGGCCTCAGGTCCCGGACCCCGCCGAGCCCGCGCGCAGCGGCCCGCCCGCGGACAGCGTGGCCCGCCGCGAAGGGGACCGGCTGCGCTTCGTCGGCGCGGCCACCCGGCGCATCGCCCGCGGCATCGACCTCGACGAGATCGTGCTCGGCCTGTGCCGGGCCACGGTGCCGACCTTCTCCGACGCGATCCTGGTCTACCTGCGCGACCCGCTCCCCGTCGGGGACGAGCGCCCGGTGGGCCCCGTCGTCTTAAGGCTCCGGCGGACCGACCGGCTCCGGCCGATCGACGACCTCACCGACATGAGCAGCACCATCGGCGCGGGGATGGACCTCGCCGGGGCCGCGGGGGCCACCGGCGAGCTCGACTTCAGCCAGCTGCCGCTCGTCGGGCCGCAGGGCGACCTGCCCGCGGCCGAGCTGTGCGAGATCCGCCCGGGCGGGGCGCTCGCCGAGGTGCTGCGCGGCGTACGGCCCGTCTTCGGGTCCTCCGCGGCGGCCAAGGCGGCCCTGCCCGAGCTGCTCGGGCTGGACCACCCGCTGCCGCGCGGCAACCGGGCCGTCCTGGCGCCGCTGCGCGGCCGCCGCCGGGTGATCGGCGCGGCCGTGTTCCTGCGCAGCCCCGAACGGCCGGCCTTCGAGCAGAACGACCTCCTGGTCGCCGCCCAGCTCGCCACCCATACGGCCCTGGGCATCGACAAGGCGGTCCTGTACGGCCGCGAGGCGTACATCGCCGACGAGCTCCAGCGCACCATGCTGCCCGACAGCCTGCCCCAGCCCACCGGGGTGCGGCTCGCCTCGCGCTACCTGCCCGCCGCCGAGACGGCGCGGGTCGGCGGCGACTGGTACGACGCGATACCGCTGCCCGGCAGCCGGGTCGCGCTCGTCGTGGGCGACGTCATGGGCCACTCCATGACCTCCGCCGCGATCATGGGGCAGCTGCGCACCACCGCGCAGACCCTGGCCCAGCTGGACCTGCCTCCGGCCGAGGTCCTGCACCACCTGGACGAGCAGGCGCAGCGCCTGGGCTCCGACCGGATGGCCACCTGCCTGTACGCGGTCTACGACCCCGTCTCGCACCGCATCACCATCGCCAACGCGGGCCACCCGCCGCCGGTCCTGCTGCACCTGGGCGGGCGCGCCGAGGTGCTCCGCGTACCGCCCGGCGCCCCCATCGGGGTGGGCGGGGTGGACTTCGAGGCGGTGGAGCTGGACGCGCCCGCCGGGGCCACCCTGCTGCTGTACACCGACGGCCTGGTGGAATCGCGCCTGCGGGACGTGTGGACGGGCATCGAGCAGCTCCGCGAGCGCCTCGCCACCACCGCCCAGCTGACGGGCCTGGACCACCCGCCGCCGCTGGAGGCCCTGTGCGACGACGTGCTGGACATGCTCGGCCCGGGGGACCGGGACGACGACATCGCCCTGCTCGCGGCCCGTTTCGACGGGATCGCGCCCAGTGACGTCGCGTACTGGTTCCTGGACCCGGAGGAGACCGCTCCGGGCCGGGCCCGGCGGTTCGCCCGCCGGGCGCTGACCCGGTGGGGCCTGGAGGAGCTGAGCGACTCGCTGGAGCTGCTGGTCAGCGAGGTGGTCACCAATGCCGTCCGGTACGCCGAGCGGCCCGTCACGCTGCGCCTGCTGCGTACGGACGTCCTGCGCTGCGAGGTCGGGGACGACTCCCCGCAGCTGCCCCGCCAGCGCCGGGCCCGGGACACCGACGAGGGCGGCCGCGGCCTGTTCCTGGTCAACCGGATGGCCCGCCGCTGGGGTGCCACCCGGCTGAGCAGCGGAAAGGTGGTCTGGTTCGAGCTCCCGTTGCCGGGTGCGCATGAGCGGCGTTGACTGGGTAGGCGATCCGTAGCGACCCAGCCGACCCCTACGGGAGGACGCTCGTGACCCAGGACGCCCAGATGGTCCCCCACACGACGGACAACGCCGGGATCCCGGTGGAGAGCGACGAGCACTCGCTCACCGTCGGGCCCGACGGCCCGATCCTGCTCCAGGACCACTACCTGATCGAGAAGATGGCCCAGTTCAACCGTGAACGGGTCCCCGAGCGGGTGGTGCACGCCAAGGGAGCGGGCGCGTACGGCTCCTTCCAGGTGACCAACGACGTCAGCCAGTTCACCAAGGCCGATCTGTTCCAGCCGGGCCGCCGGACCGAGATGCTGGCCCGGTTCTCCACGGTCGCGGGCGAGCAGGGCTCGCCCGACACCTGGCGGGACCCGCGCGGCTTCGCCCTGAAGTTCTACACGGAGCACGGCAACTACGACCTGGTCGGGAACAACACCCCGGTCTTCTTCGTCCGGGACCCGAGCAAGTTCCAGGACTTCATCCGCTCCCAGAAGCGCCGCCCCGACAACGGGCTGCGCGACCACGACATGCAGTGGGACTTCTGGACCCTGTCCCCCGAGTCGGCGCACATGGTGACGTGGCTGATGGGCGACCGGGGCATCCCCCGGACGTACCGCCACATGAACGGCTACGGCTCGCACACCTACCTGTGGGTCAACGGCGGCGGCGAGAAGTTCTGGGTGAAGTACCACTTCAAGACCGACCAGGGCATCGAGTTCCTGACGCAGGCCGACGCCGACCGGATCGCGGGCGAGAACCCCGACTACCACCGGCAGGACCTGTTCGAGTCGATCGCGGGCGGCGAGGCGCCGAGCTGGACGCTGAAGGTCCAGGTCATGCCGTTCGAGGACGCGCCGGACTACCGCTTCAACCCGTTCGACCTGACCAAGGTGTGGCCGCACGCCGACTACCCGCTGATCGACGTCGGCCGGATGACCCTGGACAAGAACCCGGACGACTACTTCATCCACATCGAGCAGGCTTCGTTCGAGCCCTCGAACCTGGTGCCCGGCATCGGCCCGTCGCCGGACAAGATGCTGCTGGGCCGGCTCTTCTCCTACCCCGACACCCACCGGTACCGGATCGGGCCGAACTACGCCCAGCTCCCGCCGAACCGGCCCCGGTCCCTGGTGTCCTCGTACGCCAAGGACGGGCCGATGCGGTTCGAGGCGTCGAACGCGGCCCGCCCGTACGCGCCCAACTCCTACGGCGGTCCGGCGGCCGACACCGCCCGTTTCGGCGAGCCGGCCGGCTGGGCCACGGCGGGCGAGATGGTCCGCGAGGCGTACGCCCTGCGCAGTCAGGACGACGACTGGGGGCAGGCGGGCACGATGGTCCGCCAGGTCCTCGACGACGCGGCGCGCGAGCGGCTGGTGTCGAACATCAGCGGGCACCTGGCGGACGGGGTCAGCGGGCCGGTCCTGGAGCGGGCCCTGCAGTACTGGCGCAACGTCGACAAGGACCTCGGGGACCGGATCGCGGCGGCGGTCCCGGGCCGCTGAAGGCCGACGGCACACGACGCCGCCCCGCAGCCTTCGGGCTGCGGGGCGGCGTTTTCGTCGTCAGCGGGAGGTCACCGCCGGGTCAGCGCTGGGTCAGAGCCGGGTCAGCGCTCGTCCGTCTGCGGGAACAGCGGCGGGTCCGGCGGCTTCGGCGAGTTCTTCGTCGGCGTCGGGGTCGGCGTCGGCGTGGGCGTCGGCGTGGGCGGCTTGGGCGAGCTGTTGCTCGGGTCCGGCGAGCGGGTCGCGCTGCGCGTCGGGTCCGGGCTGTTCTGCGGCGCGCTGCTGCTGCTCGCCGGCGGGCTGGAGGACGGGCTGGGCGAGGGCGAGCTGGAGGCGCTGCGGGACGGTGCGACCGGGACGCCCATCTCGGCCTCCGACAGGTCGAACTTGCCCGTGGCCACGCCCTTGAGGACCGCCAGCGTGTACGTCTTCCAGATCTCCGCGGGGAAGCTGGAGCCACCCGCACGGCCACCGCCGGCGGTGCCGGTCAGCGTGACCTGCTTGTGCGTGCCCGGCTCCTCGCCGAACATCGCGACGACGGTGACCAGCTCCGGGGTGTACCCGGTGAACCAGCCCGCGACGTTGGACTCGGTGGTACCGGTCTTGCCGGCGGCCTGGTAGGCGCTGCTCTGGACCTTGTTGCCGGAGCCGTCGTTGACCACGCCCGTGAGCACCTTGGTCACGGTGTCGGCGGTCTGGCGGCTGATGGCCTGGCTGCCGATGGCCGGGGGCGGGGTGTAGTCGCGGTCCTTGTGCTCGGCGCTCTTGATGATGGTCGGCGTGACCTTCTTGCCGTGGTTGTCGAGGGTGGCGTAGACGGCGGCCATCTCCACGGTGTTGGCGCTCATCGTGCCCAGCGACATGGCCGGCTTGTCCTCGGGCCAGCCCTCGCGGTCCTTCATGCCGAGCGCGAGCGCCGTCTTCTTCACGGCCTGCGGCTTGACGTCGACGATCATCTGCGCGTAGACGGAGTTCACCGAGTAGTTGGTGGCCTCCTGGACGCTGATCTCCTTGCCGAAGTCCTTGTCGTCCTGGTTCTGCGGGTTGAACGGGATCTTGCTGCCGACCACTTGGCGCTTGCTGGTGCCGTCGTAGAGGGTGTTCGGGTTGATCGGCTTGCCGTCCTGGGTGGTCGCTCCGGTTTCCAGGGCGGAGGCGAGCACGATCGGCTTGAAGGTCGAGCCCGGCTGGTAGTCGGTGCGCAGGGCGTTGCTCGCGTCCTTCTCCGCCAGGCCCTGGCCGCCGTACATGGCGACGATCGCGCCGGTCTTGGCGTCCACGGAGGTGGCGCCGGCCTGGACGCTCTGGTCCTGGGGCCGGTTCTTGGTGTCCTTGCGGTCGAGCTTGGACTCCAGCTCCTCCTGGACCGCCTTCTCCAGCGCGTCCTGCTTCTTCTTGTCGATGTTGAGCGTGATGTCCCAGCCGCCGGCCGCGATCTCGGCGTCGGTGATGTCCTGCCGGTTCATCTCGTCGTTGGCGGCCTGGACCAGGTAGCCCTTCTGGCCGTCCATGCCCGGGGTGGGCTTGGGCTTGATGGGCTCCTGGAACTTCAGGTCCTTGCGCTTGGCCGCGTCCAGCTCGCCCATCTCGACCATGTTGTCGAGGACGGCGTTGAAGCGGATCATGACCAGCCGCTTGCCGTTCGGGCCGGCGGTCGCCCAGTCGTACTGGCTGGGGGCCTGGATGACGGCGGCGAGGTAGGCGCCCTGCTCCAGGGTGAGCTTGTCGGCGTCGACCCCGTAGTAGGCCTGGGCCGCGGCCTGGATGCCGTACGCGTTGCGGCCGTAGAAGTTGGTGTTCAGGTAGCCGGCGAGGATGTCGTCCTTCTCCATGCGCCGGTCGACCTTGAGGGAGATCACGAGCTCGCGGACCTTGCGCGTCGGCGACTGGTCCTGCGTCAGGTAGTAGTTCTTGACGTACTGCTGGGTGATCGTCGAGCCACCGGCGGTGCCCTTGCCCCGGACCGTGTTGAACAGGCCTCGGGCCACACCCATCAGGTCGATGCCCTGGTCCTTGTAGAAGGACTTGTTCTCGATGGCGATGAAGGCGGTCCGGACCTCCGGCGGGATCTTGTCGATCGGCAGGATGGAACGGTTCGTCTCACCGACGCGGGCCATGACCGAGCCGTCGGACCACTTGTACGTGTTGCTCTGCTGGGTGGCCAGGCGGTTCGGGTCGGTGGGCTCGTCCACGGAGAAGTAGAGGATGACCGCGGCGGCCATGAGCACCAGGATCCCCCCGAAGAAGGTCCCGAGGACCGTCTTCCAGGTGAAGAACCGGCGTATGCCGCTGCGTTTGCCGCCGCTCCCCTTGCCCTTGGTGCGTTCGGTCGGCGCCCGCCGCGCACCGCGCTGCTGCTGCGCCTTACGCGCTTCTGCTCGGCCCATCGCTCCCGCTCCGCTCGATAACCCCCCGACGTCAGCGTAGAAAGCTAACACCGCAGGCTGTGACAAAGGTTGGCCAACCAAGGCCAATACCGGTCAATTCGGACGTGAGAATCAGCACCCACGCCACTGGAACCGACGCACATCACGCCCGAAGGGTTGCCGACCCGTGCTCTCGGGAAGAAAAAGTGATATCACTTTGCTAGGCGGTCCGACCGGCCGCGACACAGGGAAACGGGGCAAACCATGACCAACACGGTCAGCACATCGGACGGGGTACGGGAATTCGCCGCGCGCAGCACGGGCGGCGGCATCGCGCTGCTGATCGGGCTGGCGGGCATGGCCGCGGGGGCGGGGCTGGCCGTGTCCGGCTTCCTGGCCTCCGGGGTGGCGCTGAAGGTGCTCCTGATCGCGGGTGGCCTCCTGCTGGCCCTCGCCTCCTTCATAGCGACGACCGGGCTCAACATGGTGGCGCCCGGCGAGGCCCGGGTGGTCCAGCTGTTCGGCCGCTACCGCGGGACGATGCGCACGGACGGGCTGCGCTGGGTCAACCCCCTGGCCACCCGGGAGAAGATCTCCACGCGGGTCCGCAACCACGAGACGGCCGTGCTGAAGGTCAACGACGCCTACGGCAACCCCATCGAGCTGGCGGCTGTCGTGGTGTGGCGGGTCGAGGACACCGCGCGGGCGGTCTTCGAGGTCGAGAACTTCACCGAGTTCGTCGAGACGCAGACCGAGGCCGCGGTGCGGCACATCGCGATCGAGTACCCCTACGACGCGCACGACGAGGGCGGCCTGTCGCTGCGCGGGAACGCCGAGGAGATCACCGAGAAGCTCGCGGTCGAACTCCAGACACGGGTGGACGCGGCCGGGGTGCACATCATCGAGTCCCGCTTCACGCATCTCGCGTACGCTCCGGAGATCGCCTCCGCGATGCTCCAGCGCCAGCAGGCCGGTGCGGTCGTGGCGGCCCGCAAGCAGATCGTGGACGGCGCCGTGGGCATGGTCGAGCTGGCCCTGACCCGGCTGGCGGAGGAGAACATCGTGGACCTGGATCCGGAGCGCAAGGCCGCCATGGTCTCGAACCTGATGGTGGTCCTCTGCGGGGACCGCGCCGCCCAGCCGGTGCTCAACACGGGCACCCTGTACCAGTGATCCCGCCCGGCACACCGCCCGCGTCCGGCCCCGGCCCCGAGCCGGAGGCCGGACCCGGCGCGGACGCGGGTACGGGCCCGGACGCGGGTACGGGCCCGGCGGGCCGCCGGCCCCGCAAGCAGGTGCTGCTGCGGCTCGACCCGCAGGTGCACGACGCGCTCGCGCGGTGGGCGGGCGAGGAACTGCGCAGCGCGAACGCGCAGATCGAGTTCCTGCTGCGGCGGGCGCTGGCCGAGTCGGGGCGCCTGCCGGGCGGGGCGGCGCCGATCCCGCCGCGCGGGCGGCCCCGTACGCCTCCGCAGTCCTGACCCGTCCCGGCGTGTGTCGGGCCGCCGTGGCGGGCGGGTGCGTCGGTACGCTCCGTGCGTCCGGTCGTCCCGGACGCCCCCGCCGCCGACCCCGACGAGGCCGCCATGCCGGACACAGCGCCCACCACCACCTCCGGCGCCCGGGTCCCGGCGGCCGTGCGCAGGGCGGCGACGGCCGTCGCGGTCGCCGCGGCGGGCGCGGGCCTGGTGTGGACGGCGGTCTCGGTGACGAGCGGGCCCGCCGACGCGAAACCGTCGGCCGCGTGCACCTACACCCCCACCGGCGGCGCCCGGCCCGCCGGGCTCCCGGCCG
This sequence comes from Streptomyces xanthophaeus, assembly GCF_000725805.1. Lineage (GTDB taxonomy): Bacteria > Actinomycetota > Actinomycetes > Streptomycetales > Streptomycetaceae > Streptomyces > Streptomyces xanthophaeus. The sequence continues at coordinate 65,108 of NZ_JOFT01000028.1, forward strand.
CGGGCGCCGACGGCGCCTCCTCGCGCCCGTACACCGCACGGCTCGTCACCGGCGAGGGGAGCGTCACCTTCGAGGCGCTGACCTCCGCCGCGCCCTGCACGACCCGCTCGTTCGCCCACCTGGCGGGGCGCAAGTACTTCGACGGCGGCAGCTGCCACCGCCTGACGACCCGTGGGATCTTCGTCCTGGAATGCGGCGACCCGGCCGGGGGCGCCGCGTCCGGCCCGGGGTACTCCTTCCCGGACGAGAACCTGGCCGGGGCCTCCTACCCGGCCGGCACCGTGGCGGTGTCCAAGTCCTCGCCCGGCCTCAACGGCGGCCGGTTCTTCATCAGTTACGCCGATCCGGCCCTGCCCATGCCCGCCGACTGGACGCCCTTCGGGAGGGTCGTCGGGGGGCTGGACGTACTGCAGCGGATCGCCGCCCGCGGCACGGCGGACGGCTCGGCCGACGGCAGGCCCCGGCAGCCGGTCGTCCTCGGCCAGGTCACCGTCTCCCCCGGCTCCGGCTCCGGGTCCGGCTGACCGCCCGGCCCCGCTACGGGTTGCGGCCGAGCAGGACAAAACCGGCCCGAGCCTCCACCGTGCGGTACCCCTTCGCGCGGGCCTGGTCCAGGGCGATCTGCTCGTGCACCACCGACAGCGGCCAGCGCAGCTGCGCCGGCACCTGGGTGTCGACCACGATCCACTGGGGGTCGGGCCGGCTGTCCGCCCACCCGAAGAGACTGACGGAGGTCCGGTCGGCGAGGTGCGGCACCAGGAGGTCCGAGGCCTGGACGGTGGCCCCGTCGGGGATCCGCTCCAGCACGGCCCGGGCCACCGCGGTCCGCGGATCGGTCCGCCAGGTCACCGGCTGGACGAGCTGCCACAGCGGGAAGTGCGGGAGCAGCAGCAGGCAGACCCCCGCGCAGCCGGCAAGATGGCGGCGCAGACCCGCACCGGTGGAACCCCGGCGGTGCAGGGCGTCGACGAGGGCCGCGAAGACGACCGGCATCAGCAGCAGCGAGTAGTGGTAGCCGGTTCCCCAGTGCGGCGGGTAGTCCGAGCCGAGCCGCCACAGCACGGTCGGCAGGGCGATCAGGACGAGCGGTGAGCGCAGGGCCAGGAACAGGGTGGGCGCCAGGACGAACAGCAGCGTGGTGACCTTCTCCTGCGGGGTGATCAGGCCGAGCGTGCCGTCCTGGAGCAGGTGCAGGACGCCCCCGCCCCCGCTCCCCTCGGCGCCCGCGGCGTCCTCCCGCGCGCCGTGCGAGGAGAGGTAGCCGTCGAGTCCGCCGGGGTGGAAGGACGGCAGGACGGCCAGCAGTTCGACCGCGCTGGCGGCCAGCCCGGCCACGGCGGTGGCGATCCCGAGCCGCAGGTGCGCGCGCCCGCCGCGCCAGACGATGACCAGGCCGGTCATGGCGACCGTGAAGCCGAGGTCCTCCTTGACGAGGACCAGGGGCAGCGCCCAGCAGGCGGCGGCGCGCATCCGGCCGCTGCCCAGGGCGGCCAGGGAGCAGGCCAGCAGGGGCACCGCGAAGGCCCACTCGTGGAAGTCGAAGCCGACGGCGCTCGCGATGCCCCAGGAGAGCCCGTAGCAGGCGCCGATGACGGCGGCGGCCGGGGCGCCCAGCGTCCGGCGGGCCCAGCCGGTCAGCGGCAGGATGCTCCCGGCGACCAGCGCGGCCTGGGCCACGAGCAGCACCTTCACGGACGGCCACAGCCAGTACAGGGGTGCCAGCAGGGCCAGGACGGGCGAGAAGTGGTCCCCGAGGACGGGGAAGTCCGGCCCCTTGATCTCGGAGACGGGCAGCTGCCAGGCCGCGTAGGAACGCACGACCTGGACGAAGATCCCGAGGTCGAAGCTGTGGGAGAGCAGCCGCTCGTGGATCCGCAGGGACAGGGTCATGTAGGCGAAGAAGAAGGCCCCCGCCATGGCCCACATCCACCAGGCGGTCGCGGGACGTTCCCGGCCGATGAGCTGCGGTCCGGACCGTTGCGCGGTGCCCGACTGCTGCGCCGGGAGGGTGGTGGCGTCACTGACGGGTGCCGGCATGGAGGCGCGCCTTCCGGAAGAAGCGGCTGAGCTCCTCACGATGCCAGCCGGGCCGCGGCTCCCGGCCCGGGCCGCTTGCGGTGCGGGCAGAATCCTTCGAATGGCCGATCCGGCGGTACGAGCCATTCCATATCCTCACAATGGGGTCCCACCTGCGGAAACATCATCCGTACCGAGACTATGCACCCCGCGTATACAGAGCAGGTATACACCCCGTGTACAGTCCTCCCCATGTCCATAGGTCACACCTTGCTCGGTCTCCTGGAGGCCGGCCCGCGCCACGGCTACGACCTCAAGCGCGCCTTCGACGAGACGTTCGGCCACGACCGCCCCCTGGCCTACGGGCAGGTCTACGCGACCATGTCCCGCCTCCTGAAGAACGGCCTCGTGGAGGTCGACGGGGTGGAGAGCGGCGGCGGCCCCGAACGCAAGCGCTACGCCATCACCGACGCGGGCATCACCGACGTCGACGGCTGGCTCTCCCAGCCCGAGAAGCCCGAGCCCTACCTCCACTCGACCCTCTACACCAAGGTCGTCCTCGCCCTGCTCACCGGCCGCAGCGCGAGCGACCTGCTGGACACCCAGCGCGCCGAACACCTGCGGCTGATGCGCATCCTGACCCAGCGCAAGCGCAAGGGCGACCTCGCCGACCAGCTCGTCTGCGACCACGCCCTGTACCACCTGGAGGCGGACCTGCGCTGGCTCGAACTCGCCGCCGCACGCCTGGACCAGCTCGCCAAGGAGGTGCGCCGATGACCCCCGCCGGCTCGCTGCTCGCCGCCACCGACCTGCGCAAGACCTACGGCAGCACCCAGGCCCTCGACGGCGCCGAGTTCTCCGTCCACCCCGGCGAGGTCGTCGCCGTCATGGGCCCCTCCGGCTCCGGCAAGTCCACCCTGCTGCACTGCCTCGCCGGGATCGTCACCCCCGACTCCGGCTCCATCACCTACGCGGGCCGCGAGCTGTCCGCCATGAACGACGCCGCGCGCAGCGCCCTGCGCCGCAGCGAGTTCGGCTTCGTCTTCCAGTTCGGGCAGCTCGTACCGGAGCTGACCTGCGTGGAGAACGTCGCCCTGCCGCTGCGCCTGACCGGCGTCAAGCGCAAGGAGGCCGAACGGACCGCGCTGCACTGGATGGAGAAGCTCCAGGTCGAGGACCTCGGCCGCAAACGGCCCGGCGAGATATCCGGCGGCCAGGGCCAGCGCGTGGCCGTCGCCCGCGCCCTGGTCACCCAGCCCCGGGTGATCTTCGCCGACGAGCCCACCGGCGCCCTCGACTCCCTCAACGGCGAGCTGGTGATGCAGCTGCTCACCGAGACCGCCCGCTCCGCCAACGCCGCCGTCGTCCTCGTCACGCACGAGACGCGCGTGGCCGCGTACTCCGACCGCGAGATCGTCGTACGCGACGGCCGCTCCCGCGACATGGAGCGGATCGTATGAGCACGCTCTCCACCTGGGCACGCGACCTCGCCATGGGCGCCCGCTTCGCCTTCGGCGGCGGCCGCGAGGGCTGGACGCGCACCCTGCTCACCGGCGTGGGCGTCGGCCTCGGCGTCGCCCTGCTGCTGATCAGCACCGCGATCCCCGGCGCCCTCACCGCCCGCACCGAACGCGGTGACGCCCGCTCCACCATGAGCGCGCCGACCGCGGACGCCCCGGGCCCCGACACCCTGCTCATCGCACGCGCCGGCCAGACCTTCCACAACAAGGACATCGAAGGCCAGCTGGTCTACGCCGAGGGCCCGGACGCCCCCGTACCGCCCGGCCTCCAGAAGATCCCGGCCCCCGGCGAACTGGCCGTCTCCCCCGCCCTGAACGACCTGCTGAACTCCGCCGACGGCGCCCTGCTGCGCGAACGCCTCGACGGCCCCGTCACCGCCGTCATCGGCGACGCCGGACTGACCGGCCCGGGCGAACTCCTCTTCTACCTCGGCAACGCCGAGCTCACCCAGCGCGCGGAGAGCACCGGCCTGGGCCGGTTCCGCGTCGACCGCATCACCGCCTTCGCCAACACCGTGGAGAGCCCGCCGCTGGATCCGGTGCTGATGCTCCTGGTCGTCCTGACCTTCGTCGCCCTGCTCATGCCGGTCGCCGTCTTCATCGCCGCCGCCGTCCGCTTCGGCGGGGAGCGCCGCGACCGGCGGCTCGCCGCACTGCGGCTGGTCGGCGCCGACAGCCGTGCGGTCCGCCGGATCGCGGCGGGCGAGGCCATGGCCGGATCCCTCGTCGGCCTGGTGCTCGGCGTCGGCTTCTTCCTGCTCGGCCGCCGGCTCGTCGGCGGGCTCAGCCTCCAGCAGCGCAGCGTCTTCCCCGCCGACCTGGACCCGGCGCCCTGGCTGGCCGCCCTGGTCGCCGTGGCGGTGCCCGCCGCAGCCGTCGCCGTGACCCTGTTCGCGCTGCGCGGGGTCGTCATCGAACCGCTGGGCGTCGTCCGTACGGCCACGCCGCGGCGGCGCCGCATCTGGTGGCGGCTGCTGCTGCCGCTCGGCGGGGTCGCCCTGCTCATCCCCCTGACGGGCCGCGGGAACGACCACGGCCGGTTCAACCAGTGGCAGGTCAGCGGCGGCATCGTCCTGCTGCTGATCGGCATCACCGCCCTGCTCCCCTGGCTCCTGGAACGCATCGTCGGACGGATGTCCGGCGGGCCGGTCTCCTGGCAGCTGGCCGTACGCCGCCTCCAGCTCAGCAGCGGCACCGCCGCCCGCCTGGTCAACGGCATCGCGGTCGCGGTCGCCGGGGCCATCGCCCTGCAGATGCTCTTCGTCGGCGTCGAGGGCGACTACGCCGAGGACACCGGGCAGGACCCCGCGCGCGCCTCGGTCTCGATCCTCCTGCACACCGGCACCGAGTCGCAGATCGACGCCCTCGCCCAGCAGATCGCCGGTACCCCGGGCATCGCCCGCTCCGTCCCGCTGACCTCGGTCGGCGCCGCCCACACGGTCCCCTCCGGGGACGAGCGGATCGACGTGACCATCGGCAGCTGCGACGCACTCGGCGAGGTCGCGGTGCTCGACTCCTGCAAGGACGGCGACGCCTTCGTGCTCACCGGCTCCCCCCGCACCGGGGAGGGCGGCTACGGAGCCACCGCGCGCCCCGGCGACCGGCTCTTCGCGGGCAACATCTTCGGCTTCAAGGACGACGGGGACACCGGCACCGAGGCCGTGCCGTGGACCTTCCCGGCCGGCGCCCGCACCGTCGCCAGCCGCGAGGACCCCGTGGGTCAGCTGCGCACGGGGCTGCTGGTCACCCCGGCCGCCGCCCCGAAGAACCTGGGCTTCCACCAGAACGCGCAGATCTTCGTCCAGCTCGACGAGTCCGTGCCGGGAGCCCTGGAGCGGGTGCGCTCCGCCTCCTTCAAGGCGGACCCCTTCGCCACCGCGATGACGCTGCAGTCGACCCGCGAGGACGCCGGCTACTCCACCATCCGCATCGGGCTGTTCTTCGGCGCGACCGGCGTACTGATCCTGATCGGCTCCAGCCTGCTGGTCTCGCAGCTGGAGCAGCTGCGCGAACGCCGCAAACTCCTCTCGGCGCTCGTGGCCTTCGGCACCCGGCGCTCCACGCTGAGCCTGTCGGTGCTGTGGCAGACCGCCCTGCCCGTCGCCCTGGGCATGGTCCTGGCGGCCGGGGTGGGCATCGGGCTGGGCACCGTCCTGATGGCGATGACCAGCCGTCCCCTGCGGATCGACTGGCTCTGGGTCCTGGCCATGACCGGGGTCGGCGCGGGCGTGGTCGCCCTGGTGACCGCCCTCAGCCTGCCGGTGCTGCTGCGCCTGATGCGCCCGGACGGCCTGCGCACGGAGTGACCCCCGGCCCCGCGCAGGCACCTGCGCCCGCTCCCGTACGGCCCCGGTTCAGTCGGTGGGCCACACCGGGAGCGGGCGCACGGCTTCGCGCAGGGCGGCGGCGATGGCCCGGAACTCCTCCTGCCGGGCGGTCCCCGTACGCATGGCGAGCGCGATCCGCCGGGAGGGGGCGGGCTCGGCGAAGTACCCGGTGGCCAGGTGCTCGTTGCGGGCCGTCTCCAGCCGCAGCGCGGTGCGCGGCAACAGCGTCACGCCCAGTCCCCCTGCGACCAGTTGTACGAGGGTCGACAGTCCTGCTGCGGTCGTCGTCACATCGGCCCCGGTGGTGCGGCCCGCCTCGCGGCAGATGTCCAGGGCCTGGTCGCGCAGGCAGTGACCCTCGTCAAGCAACAGCAGCTGGAGTCCGCGCAGTTCCTCCAGCGGCACGTCCCGGCGTCCGGCCAGCGGGTGCTCGCGGGTCGCCAGCAGGACGAAGTCCTCGTCGAAGACGGGCAGTTCGGTGACCCCGGGCATCCCCAGCGGCACCGCCAGCAGCAGCAGGTCCAGCCGTCCGCCCGACAGCCCCTCCAGCAGCGAGGCCGTCTGCTCCTCGTGCACCTGGAGGTCCATGCCGGGGTAGCGCCGGTGGAACAGGCCGAGCACGGTCGGCAGCAGGTACGGCGCCACGGTGGGGATCACCCCGAGCCGCAGGACGCCGGTGAAGGGGGCGCGCACCGCCTCGGCCTCCTCCAGCAGCCCGCCCATGGCGTCCAGCACGACCCGGGCCCGGGCGGCGATCCGCTCCCCGGCCGGGGAGAGCAGCACCTTGCGGGTGGTGCGCTCCAGCAGTTGCACGCCGAGGGCCTCCTCCAGCGCGGAGACGGCGCCGGAGAGGGCCGGCTGGCTCATCCCGATGGCCGCGGCTGCATCCCGGAAGTGCAGGTGCTCGGCGACGGCGGCGAAGGCGCGCAGCTGCGCGAACGTCGCCTGCTTCGGTCCCCTACTACTGACAGCCACTGATAGGCACCTCCGATCACCTGACACAAGAGTAGCTATTTCTGTAATCAATGCAGCTGTGCCAGCATGTGAGATCCGTCCAACCCTCCGGAAAGGCGCCGAAATACCCCAAAAGGGTGGCGCCTTCCTGTTCGCAAGGAGAGCACGTGCTCACTGTCGGTGACAAGTTCCCCACCTACGATCTGACCGCTTGCGTCTCGCTCGAAGCCGGCAGCGAGTTCGCCCAGATCGACCACAAGACCTATGAGGGCAAGTGGCGCGTGGTGTTCTTCTGGCCGAAGGACTTCACCTTCGTCTGCCCGACCGAGATCGCCGCGTTCGGCAAGCTGAACGAGGAGTTCCAGGACCGCGACGCCCAGATCCTCGGTGTCTCCGGCGACTCCGAGTTCGTCCACCACGCCTGGCGCAAGGACCACGCCGACCTGCGTGACCTGCCCTTCCCGATGCTGGCCGACTCCAAGCACGAGCTCATGCAGGCCTGTGGCGTGCAGGGCGAGGACGGCTTCGCGCAGCGCGCCGTCTTCATCGTCGACCAGAACAACGAGATCCAGTTCTCCATGGTGACCGCCGGTTCCGTCGGCCGTAACCCCAAGGAGGTCCTGCGGGTCCTGGACGCCCTGCAGACCGACGAGCTGTGCCCCTGCAACTGGACCAAGGGCGAGACCACCCTCGACGCCGGCGCGCTGCTGGCCGGTGAGTGACGGATGTCCCTCGACTCCCTGAAGTCCGCCATACCGGACTTCGCCAAGGACCTGAAGCTGAACCTCGGCTCGGTCATCGGCAACCAGGACCTCCTCTCGCAGCAGCAGCTGTGGGGCACCGTCCTGTCGTGCGCGATCGCCGCCCGCTCCCCGCGCGTCCTGCGTGAGCTGGAGCCGGAGGCGAAGGCGAACCTCTCCCCGGAGGCGTACACCGCCGCCAAGTCCGCCGCGGCGGTCATGGCGATGAACAACGTCTTCTACCGCACGCGGCACCTGCTCTCCGACCCGGAGTACGGCACCCTGCGCGCGGGCCTGCGGATGAACGTCATCGGCAACCCGGGCGTGGAGAAGGTCGACTTCGAGCTGTGGTCGCTCGCGGTCTCCGCGATCAACGGCTGCGGCCAGTGCCTGGACTCGCACGAGCAGGTCCTGCGCAAGGCCGGCGTCGCCCGCGAGAACATCCAGGAGGCCTTCAAGATCGCCTCGGTGATCCAGGCCGTCGCGGTCACCCTGGACTCGGAGGCGGCCCTCGCCGCCGAGTGACACCGCACCACCGCACGACGAAGGGGCCCCGCGGCCGGGAACGGCCGCGGGGCCCCTTCGCGTTCACTTCTCCAGCGCCGCCATCATCGTCCGCATGTCCTTGACCATGGCCGTCTTCAGGGCGTCGCGGCCGGGCCGGGGCGGCGTCGGGCCTTCCCCGTCCCCGTCCTGTGCAGGCCCGTCGGAGGGCTCCCGTTCACCGACGAAGGCCACGTGCAGCACGAACACCGCGCCGCCGTCACGGACCCGCAGCCGCAGGTCGTCGTCGACCTCGGCGCCGGCATCGGGATCGGGCCCGGAGAACAGCGCCTCGTCACCGAGGCCGGACACCGGCTCCCAGGCACCGATGTCCTCGTTGAACATCCGGTCGTACTTGTTGCCCACCCGGAACTCGGCCGCCGGGTCGGCCTTCTTGTGCAGCTCGGTCTCCGCCTGGACGTAGTACGCGCCCTCGCCGGCCGTGCTGGAGCCGGACCGGCTGCACATCGCCCAGTCCAGTGCCGGGTCGCGGCCTTCCATGTGCGGGTCGGCGCTGGCGGACAGGCCGCCGAGGACCTCGTCCAGGGCCGACAGCTTCACCTGCTCGCACAGGTTGTCCGTGGCCTTGTGGCGCAGTGGGGGCACCGTCAGCCGGTCCCCGTAGAAGTACAGTCCGCCCGCCCACACGGCGGAGGTGGCCACGACCGCCGCCAGCGCCCACCGCCACGGCCGGGCCGGTCCCCGCTCGCGCTGCGGCGGGGCGCCTTCCGCCACCTCGGCCGGGCCTGCCGTCTCCCACTGCCCATCGAGCTCGGGCTCGCTGATCATCCCCTGCCCCCCTGTTCCCCTGTTCCCCTGTTGTGCGTTGCGCTAGGTCCTCGGCTCCGCCGGGCCGTCCGGCACCAGGTCCACCGGCGTCGCCCCGTGCGGACCCGGGCCGATCGCTCCGGCGCCCAGGTGCTGCTGGTCGCGCGAGTACGCCTTCAGGTAGCCCACCGCGGTGTTGGTGACGGCCACCAGCGGGACGGCGACCACCGCGCCGCCGATGCCCGCGACCATGCCGCCCGCCGCGACCGAGAGCACCACCGCGAGCGGGTGCACCCGTACCGCCCTGCCCAGGATGAAGGGCTGCAGGACGTGCCCCTCGATCTGCTGCACCGCCAGGACCACCAGCAGCACCATCAGGGCGCTGAACACGCCCTGGGTCACCAGCGCGACGACCACGGCGAGCGCGCCGGAGACCACCGCGCCGACCAGCGGGATGAAGGCGAACAGGAAGATGAACACGGCGAGCGGCACCGCCATCGGCACCTTCAGGAAGTAGATGCCGAGGCCGATGAAGATGGCGTCGATGAGCGCGACGAGCACGGTGCCCCGTACGTAGGCGGTCAGCGTGCGCCAGGCGCGCGGTCCGGCTCCCGCCACGCCGGGCCGGGCCGCGGCCGGGACCAGGCCCAGGGTCCAGGTCCAGATGCGCTTGCCGTCGTAGAGCAGGAACAGCGTCGAGAACATCGCGAGCAGGATGCCCGTCAGGACCTCGACGAGCACCGTCACGCCCTGCAGACCCGCCGAGGTGATCTGCTCGGTGTTGGTGCCGATGGTCTCGCTGAGGTTCTTGGCGATGTCGTTGATCTGCTTCTCGGTCACGTGGAACGGACTGTCCAGTGCCCAGAGCTTGAGTTCGTTGATGCCGTCGCGGACCCGGTCGGAGAGGTCGTCGAGGTTCTCCATGACCTGCCAGACCACGAACCAGCCGACGAGCCCGATGACCACGAAGCCGAGGATCGCGGTGACGGCGGTGGCGAGCCCCCGCGGCAGGCCGAGGCGCCGCAGCCGGACCACGAACGGCTGGAGCAGCGCGGTGACGAGCATGGCGGCGGCGAAGGCGAGGACGACCAGGCGGACTTCGCTGATCACCTTCATCAGCACCCAGAGCATCCCGGCGAGCAGCAGCAGCCGCCAGCTGGCCTCGGCGGCGACCCTCATCCCCCACGGCACCACGCTCGCCGGGTCGGGGCGCTCGGGACGCACCGCGGCGGTGACGGCTGCCGGGGCGGCCACGGGCTGCGCGGCGACGGCCGGTTCCGGGGCGGGCGCGGCACGGCGCGGCAGCTCACCGGTGGACTCGGCCTCCACCTCGGCACGCCGCTCGTTGAGGCGGGCCTCCATCCGGTGGAGCCTGTTCCCGAGCCGGCCGAGCCAGCCTGCCCTCTTCGCCATGTCGTTCCTTTCCCCCCGCCTGGTCTGCGATCACACCTGAAAGACCGTACACGCGAGGAGCCCCGCACCGTCTACGGTGCGGGGCTCCTCGGTGCCTGACGGCCGTGGGCGCGGGCTAGTACCAGTTGTTGGCCTGGTGGAAGCTCCAGGCGCCGCAGGGGCTGCCGTAGCGCTCGTTCATGTAGTTCAGACCCCACTTGATCTGCGTGGCGGGGTTGGTGCGCCAGTCGGCTCCGGCCGAGGCCATCTTCGAGCCCGGGAGCGCCTGGACCAGACCGTACGCGCCCGAGGACGAGTTCACGGCCTTGTAGTTCCAGGTGGATTCCTGGTTGATGATGTTGGAGAAGCACTGGAACTGGCCGGCCGGGACCATCTGCTGGGCGATGGCCTTGACCTGCGCGACCGTGTACGAGCTCTGGGGCGCGAAGTCACCGGCGTCGCGGGCGGCGGAACGGCTGGCGACCTCTTCCTTCGCCTCGCGTTCCTTCTTCAGCTTGGCCTCGGCCTCGGCCTTCTTGTCGGCCTCCGCCTTCTCCGCTTCCGCCTTCTTCGACTTGGCGGTCTCGGCGGCCTGGACGCGCGCGGCCTCCTCGGCCGAACGCTTCGCGTCGGCCTCGGCGGCGTGGACGATGGTGTCGGCCTGCTGCGTCAGGGATGCGCTCTGGACGGCGGCCTGGTCACCGACCGGGATGTCAGCGAGGAGAGTCGCGCCGGACGCGGTCGTCTCGAGATCGTTCGAGGAGGCGTCGCCAGTGGCGACGCCGACGACTGCGCCAACGGTGGTGACCGCGGTGGCCGAAGCCACTGCGAACCCCCGGACCGAGATCCGGCTCACACGGTGTCCTTCCAGCAGCGTCCGCAGTGACCACGCGGCGCAAGAGTGCCCCTCGACACTGGCCTCCGTGGTGATGCGGTCACTGGAGGCGCGGGCCCGTGGGCAACTCCCTCTCGGGGGCTGCCGCATGATGCTCCGGGCGGCATACGGCGAACGGCTGTGGAGTTGTGGTGCTGCTTGCATCTCACGGGAGATACCGGGGGTCCCCCCGGACGAAGTCTGGGGGAGTGCCGTATGCGGGGCCTGACGGAAAACAGACTCTGCCGGACCTCGACGCCGCAGGGCAATTCTGCGTTGCGTGGGAAAGGTCACACCTGGCAAGGCGACGCTGTTTTGCTCAAAGGGCTGTGCAGCGCGACGCCGCCCGGCTAGGCTCCTTGGCCTTTGCCGGGCGGCGTCAACTCGTCCTCCCACTATGGGGTTTTTGACCCTTTCCGGCTCAGAGGTTCTCGAGCATCTCGGTGACCAGAGCGGCGATCGGGGAACGCTCGGAGCGCGTCAGCGTGATGTGGGCGAAGAGCGGATGGCCCTTCAGTTTCTCGACCACGGCGACGACTCCGTCGTACCGGCCGACCCGCAGGTTGTCCCGCTGGGCGACGTCGTGGGTCAGGACGACCCGCGAATTGGCGCCGATACGGGACAAGACGGTCAGCAGGACGTTGCGTTCCAGGGACTGGGCCTCGTCCACGATCACGAAGGCGTCGTGCAGCGAACGTCCGCGGATGTGCGTGAGCGGCAGGACCTCCAGCATCCCGCGGTTCAGCACCTCCTCGATGACCTCGCGCCCGGCGACCGCCGAGAGGGTGTCGAAGACCGCCTGCGCCCAGGGGCTCATCTTCTCGGACGCGTCCCCGGGCAGGTAGCCCAGGTCCTGGCCGCCCACCGCGTACAGCGGCCGGAAGACCATCACCTTCTGGTGCTGCCTGCGCTCCAGCACGGCCTCCAGGCCCGCGCACAGGGCGAGCGCGGACTTGCCGGTGCCAGCCCGGCCGCCCATGGAGATGATCCCGATCTCCGGGTCGAGGAGCAGGTCGAGGGCGATCCGCTGCTCGGCGCTGCGGCCGTGCAGCCCGAAGGCCTCGCGGTCGCCCCGTACGAGCTTCACGTTGCCGTCCGCCGTGACCCGGCCGAGCGCCTTGCCGCGCTCGGACTGCAGGACCAGTCCGGTGTGCACGGGGAGTTCGGCCGCCTCCGGGACGTAGAGCCGCTCCTCGGAGTAGAGGAGGTCCACCTGTTCCCCGGAGAGGGAGAGCTCGCTCATGCCGGTCCAGCCGGCATCGGTGATCGCGAGTTCCGCTCGGTACTCCTCGGCGATCAGCCCCACGGAGGAGGCCTTGATGCGCAGCGGGAGATCCTTCGACACGACCGTGACGTCGTAGCCCTCGGCCTGGAGATTGCGGGCGACGGCGAGGATCCGCGAGTCGTTGTCCCCCAATCGGAAGCCGGCGGGCAGGACGCTGGGGTCGGAGTGGTTGAGCTCGACGCGCAGGGTGCCGCCCAGATCGCCCAGCGGGATGGGGGCATCGAGACGACCGTTGCGAACCCGGAAGTCGTCGAGCAGGCGCAGGGCCTGGCGCGCGAAGTAGCCGAGTTCGGGATGGTGCCTCTTTGCCTCCAGCTCGGTGATCACCACGATCGGGAGCACGACCTCGTGCTCGTCGAAGCGGGAGATCGCGTTGGGGTCTGCCAGCAGGACGCTGGTGTCGAGGACGTAGGTCCGCCTGTCGGGCAGGCGGCTCTTAGTGCTGGTCACCACGGAAGGACGTACCCCCTCGGAAGAGGTCGGGCCATGAAGACCGGACCGGTCATCGGCACCCATGCCAGGGCCGATTTCCGGCCCTCCACTCCGACCGTGCGAACCGCACGTGCGTCCTGGTGCAAAGGGCCTCCCGGGCGGACGACCCCATGCCGTCCGCTGAGATTCGACACCCGTGGATCGGGCGTCGACCTGCAAGGGATATTCCCCGAACAGGCCAGGCCATGCCATGGCATATGACGGACGCTCGGTGAATCCCTGGTGAAGGCTTTCGGGGGGCGGGCGCGTCGCGGATCCGAGGAGGGCGCGGGGTGGTACCGAGGGGGCGTCAGACACCCCCGGGATCAGCTCCCGTACCGCCGGTGGCGCGCCGCGTAGTCGCGCAGGGCACGCAGGAAGTCGACCTTCCGGAAGGCCGGCCAGAAGACGTCGCAGAAGTGGTACTCCGAATGCGCGCTCTGCCACAGCATGAATCCGGACAGTCGCTGCTCACCGCTGGTGCGGATCACGAGGTCCGGGTCGGGCTGACCGCGCGTGTACAGGTGCTCGGCGATGTGGTCGATGTCCAGGACCTCGGCGAGCTCCTCGAAGGAGGTGCCCTTCTCCGCGTGCTCCAGCAGCAGGGACCGGACCGCGTCGGCGATCTCCTGGCGGCCGCCGTAGCCGACCGCGACGTTGACGAGTATCCCGTCGACGTCGTAGGTGGCCTGCTCGGCCTCCTTCAGCACGTTCTGCGTCCCGGCGGGCAGGATGTCGAGGTTGCCGACGTGGTGGACGCGCCAGCAGCCGGCCTCGGCGAGGCCGCGCACGGTGTTCTCGATGATGTTGAGCAGCGGGCGGAGCTCGACCTCGGGCCGGTCCAGGTTGTCGGTGGACAGCATCCACAGGGTGACGACCTCGACGTCCGTCTCGGTGCACCAGCCCAGCATCTCGTAGATCTTGTCGGCGCCGGCCTGATGGCCCTGCACCGTCGTGCCTCCCGACGCCTTCGCCCAGCGCCTGTTCCCGTCCAGGATCACGCCGATGTGCTTGGGCACCGCGTCGTGGTCGAGGCGGCCTTCCACCCGGCGTGCGTACAGCCTGTACACCAGGTCGCGCAGCTTCACGATCTTCCAGCCCCTCCGTGCAAGCCCCCGTGCGATTGCGGACCCCCGAGTGCGCCACATTACTGCGCAACCGGAGGCCCTACCCAACTCGGTCTGTCACAGGTCCGTGATAGGGAGGACAACATGACTGATACCAATCCCTATCGGGCAGACGCCTCGCGCTACGACTCCATGCCCTACCGGCGCACCGGTCGCAGCGGCCTGAAGCTCCCCGCCATCTCCCTGGGCCTGTGGCACAACTTCGGCGACGACAAGGCCCTGGAGACCCAGCGCGCGATCCTGCGCCGGGCCTTCGACCTCGGCATCACCCACTTCGACCTGGCGAACAACTACGGGCCGCCCCCCGGCTCGGCCGAGCTCAACTTCGGCAAGGTCTTCGCGCAGGACTTCGCGCCCCACCGCGAGGAGCTGGTGCTGTCCACCAAGGCCGGGTACCTGATGCACGCCGGGCCGTACGGCGAATGGGGCAGCCGCAAGTACCTGCTCGGCTCGCTCGACGCCTCGCTGAAGCGGATGGGCGTGGACTACGTCGACGTCTTCTACTCGCACCGCTTCGACCCGCACACCCCGCTGGAGGAGACCATGGGCGCCCTCGCGTCCGCGGTCCAGCAGGGCAAGGCGCTCTACGTCGGCGTCTCCTCCTACACCGCGCAGCAGACGGCCGAGGCGGCCCGGATCCTGGGCGAGATGGGCGTACGGCCGCTGATCCACCAGCCCTCGTACTCCATGATCAACCGCTGGACGGAGGAGGACGGCCTGCTCGACACCCTGGAGGAGAACGGCATGGGCTGCATCTCCTTCGCGCCGCTCGCACAGGGACTGCTGACCGGCAAGTACCTGGAGGGGATCCCGGAGGGCTCGCGGGCCTCGCAGGGCAAGTCCCTCAACCCCGACCTGCTGTCGGACGAGGTGCTCGGCCGGCTGCGGGGGCTGAACGGCATCGCCGCGCGGCGCGGACAGTCGCTGGCGCAGCTGGCGCTGAACTGGGTGCTCCGCGACGAGCGGATGACCTCGGCGCTGATCGGCGCTTCCAGCGTCAAGCAGCTGGAGGAGAACGTGGCCGCACTGGCCGGCGCACCGCTGTCGGAGGAGGAGCTGAAGGAGATCGATTCCTTCGCGGTGTCGACCCCCGGCACCAACATCTGGGCCCAGCGCGGCTGACCTGCACAAACGGTCCGCGGGTCAACAGGCGGACGGAGAAAGAAAAAACGGGCCGGTCCGTGGGGGGGATACGGACCGGCCCGAGGGGGGGGGTTCCACCATAACCCTTCGTAAAGCATCCTGCGTGCATTGCCGCGCCACGATTACGCTCCGAAACCATGCAGCAGCACTGCGGTGAATGCACCGGCCACCATGAAGGGGCCGAAGGCGAAGGGCTGCTTCCGGGTCGCCGGGCCCCGCAGGACAAGGGCGAGGCCGTAGCAGGAGCCGTAGAGGAAGCCCAGGAAGGCCCCGGCGGCCCATACCCCCCACCCGTACCACCCAAGAGCGACCCCCAGCGAGAGCGCCAGCTTGACGTCGCCGAAGCCCATGCCGGACGGGTTGATCAGGAAGAGCGCCAGGTACCCGACCGCGAGGGCCGCCCCGCCGAGCAGCGCGAGCCGCCAGGACCCGGCCGCCCCGGGGAGCGCGGCGGCGGCGCCGAGCAGCGCGGCGGCCGCGGCGGCGAGCGGCAGGGTCAGCACGTCGGGCAGCCGGCCCACGGCCCGGTCGACGAGGGCCAGCAGCACCAGGAGCGGGGCGAGGCCCACGTACGCCACCGCCTCGGGGCGCAGCCCCACGGCACCGGCCAGCGCGGCGCAGACCCCGGCGGCGAGGGGGACCGGGCCGGGCCCGTAACGGTGCCGGACCCCCGCCACGGGCCCGGCGGGCGGCGCACCCGCGACGGCCTCGGCCGCGGCGGCGGCCTCCGCGGGGACGGCCGCCCCGGCGCGGGCCGGGCAGCGGGCCGGGCAGCGGGCCGGGCCGAGCCAGCCCGTCAGCGCGTGCCCCTGCGGACACCGGTCGCGCCAGGGCTCCCCCGGGGCGACGGACAGCCGGTACGCGGCGCGGGGCAGCAGCAGCCCGGCGGCGGCGCCGTACCCGGCGGCGAGGAGCATCAGGACCACACCCATCCGGCGACCGTAGCGACTGCCCCGCCCGCGCGCCGGACCTTCGGGACACCGCACGGGAGACGACCTAAGGTGGCGGCCATGGGGAACTGGCGGGACGGCGGGGGCATCCTCGGGGTCGGGGCGAGCGAGATACCGCTGGAGGTCGCGGCCTCCTACCGGGCGCGGACCCGCGGGCTGCTCGGGCGCGACGGCATCGCCGGGGCCCTGCTGCTGACGCCCGCGGGGAGCGTGCACACCTTCGGGATGCGCTTCGCGATCGACGTCGCCTACCTGGACCGGCGGCTGCGCGTCATCGCCGTGACCACCATGGCACCGGGCCGGCTGGGGCTGCCCCGGCCGCGCTCCCGGCACGTCCTGGAGGCGGAGGCGGGCGCGATGGCGCGCTGGGGGCTGACCGCCGGCGCCGTCGTACGGCTGGAGACCCCCGGCGGGCCCTGACGCGTGGCCCGATCGGTGAGACGTGGCCTAGGTCATGCGCGGCGCGGGGGGTAGGTTGGGGCGGTTGAGCTGGGGTGTCAGGGGAGCGGCATGACGGAGAACGCGCGGATCAAGGCGCTGGAGCAGATCATGCCGGCGACCCACGGGGCCGACGAGGACATCGACTGGCAGGCCGTCGAGGCGGTCTGGGGCACCCGCTTCCCGGCCGATTTCATCGCCTTCATGGGCCGCTACGGCGCGGGCTCCATCAACGGCGAGGCGAGCGTCCTGCTCCCTCTGCCCAAGCCGGGCCTGCAGTGGGACCCGGCCGGGATGGCGGAGGAGACGGACAACGCCCGCCAGCTGTGGGCGGCGGAGGGCGGCCGGGCCGCCTTCGGCGCGGACCCGGAGTCGATCATCGCCTGGGGCGTCACCGGCGGGTCCGACGTGCTGTGCTGGATCACCACCGACCCCGACCCGGACCGCTGGCCGGTCCTGGTGTGCGGGCCGCACACCCCCGACTCCTTCGCCGTGTACCCGTACGGCATGGCGGAGTTCCTCTACCGGCTGTGCTCCGACGAGTTCGACGTGAGCCCCGTCAGCATCACCTTCTGGGACGGCGGCCACCTGAGCTTCGTGCACTGGCGCAAGGCGCAGCGCCGCTGGCAGGAGGGCCGCAACCCGGAGACGGGCGAGCCCGACCCGTACGCCGGGGACTTCGCCGACTAGGCACCGCCAGGCCCGCTCCTCCCCCCTCGCACCCCCTCCACCCGTTCCGCAAGCCGAAACGGGTGATTCCGCATGTCTACGCGCGTCCCGCCGGTGGATCACATATCGGAAAACACCAGTCGGAAAAGCCTCAGTTGGAGCATTGACCACAAGTACGGCCCCAATGGAACCAACCGCCCACGCTCGGGAGAGAATTCCGGCCAACGGGCCACGGAAGTACACACCCCAGCCCGGAGCAACTCACGAGTAGTAACGGGATCCAAAAGAAAATCAGGGGAATACACCCGTGCGACGAAGAATTTATGGCGCGACGGCCACCGCGGTCGTTTTCGGCCTGTTGATACCGCTGTCCGCATGCGGGAGCTCCGAAGACGACGCAGGTGGCGACGGTACGATCCGCCTGGTCGCCGCAGAATACGGCGACACCCAGGCCACCAGTTCCAAGGCTTTCTGGGACAAGGTGACGACCGATTTCACGAACGCCAATCCCGGCATCAAGGTCGAGGTCCAGCTCCTGCCGTGGGCCGATGTCGACCGCGAGGTCTCCCGTATGGTCAAGGCCGGAAAAGCGCCGGACATGGCACTGATGGGCTCTTACTCGGACTTCGCCGCGCAGGGCAAGCTCTATTCCGCGGACCAGCTCCTCTCGGTCACCGCCGAGGCGAACTTCCTGCAGCCGCTCGCCGAGGCCGGCTCGGTCGGCAGCACCCTCTACGGGCTGCCGTTCGTGGCGAGCAGCCGCCTCCTCTTCTACAACGAGACCCTCTTCGCCAAGGCCGGGATCACCGCCGCCCCCAAGACCTGGACCGAGCTGAAGGCCGCCGCCAAGGCGCTCAAGGACAAGGGCGTGAAGTTCCCGTACGCCATGCCCCTGGGCCCGGAGGAGGCGCACGCCGAGGCGATGATCTGGGAGCTCAGCAACGGCGGCGGCTACGCCGACAGCAGCGGCAACTACAACCTGGCCTCCGAGCAGAACATCGACACCTGGCAGTGGGTCAAGACGAACCTGGTCGCCCCCGGTCTGACCGGCCCGGTGCCGCCCGCGCAGCTCAATCGCGCCGACGCCTTCGCGGCCTTCCTGCGCGGCGAGGTCGGCATGCTCAACGGCTACCCGTCGCTGGACCACGAGGCGCGCGCCAAGGGCATCTCGGTAGGCGCCGTCGCCATGCCGGTCTCGGACACCATCGGCACCGGGGAGAACCCGCCGACCGTGGGCGTGGCCGACTGGATGATGGCGTTCAAGCAGAACGGCAACCGCGAACAGATCGGCAAGTTCGTCGAGTTCCTCTACCAGGACAAGAACCTGACGGAGTTCGCCAACCGCTACCACCTGCTGCCCTCCACCACCAGCGCCCTGCGCGGCCAGGACGGCGGTGGCCTCAGCAAGAACGACACGCAGTTCCTGACCGCGCTGCGCGGCGCCCAGCTCTACCCGGTCAACGACCCCGCCTGGGTGACGGTCAGCGACACCATCAAGCGCAACATCGGCCGCGCCGTCGAGCCGGGCGTGGACCCGAAGGTCGTCCTCGACGACATCGCCGCCAAGGCCAACCAGGCCTCGAAGAAGCACTGAAGGCCCCCCGACACGGGACCTTCGACCCCTGCCGCAGCACATCAGGTGCGGCACCATGGCTGGTACGGCCCTCGATCCGAGGCCGCGGCCCAGCCGCCCGCCGGGCACTCACGAGGTGCGCGGGGCGGCCGGCCCCAACCGTGCGGTCAGCGCCGTCCGTTGTCCGAGGCGAACGCCGTCCGGTACTGCTCGCAGCTGGAGTTCCAGGGCAGCTTGCCCGAGAGCGTCCCGTAGCCCGAGCGCGTGAGCGACCACTCCACCGTGTACTCGCCGGTGTCGCACGCGATCCGCTTGCCGCCCGCCACCTTCTCCCGCCCCGTCGCGGGCTTCCCGGTCAGCTCCCGGTCCACCACCGCCACCTGGGCGCCCTTCGCGCTGCGCAGCACGGCGTGCACGACGATCGCGTGCTTGCCGTCCTTGGTGGTCAGCGCCTTCTTCACCAGGGTCGAGTCGGCCACCGACCAGGCGAACTCGTAGGAGGGCTGCCACGCCAGGGTCGCGGGGTCGGGGACCTGGCGCTCGTAGTCCGGGGCTCCCGAGGGGCCGGGGCGGGTGACCGTCCGGTACTGGACCCCCGGGTGGAAGCGGAACTGCGCCTCCACCTTGTGCATCTCGTCCTTGGTCCACATCGACTTCATGGTCTTCTCTCCGCCGGCCGGGTCCTGGAGGTAGACCGCGCCCTCGGCGGCGGTGGCGGACTGGCCCATGACGGGGGCCAGGGCGCTCGCGGTGGCGGCGAGGGCGAGAGCGGCGATCCGGGTGCGCTTCATGCCCGGCCCAACGGACCGCTCCGGCGGGCCGGAACGACACCGGGCGCGCTTTCACCCGTACGGGAGGGCCCGCGCGGACCGGGAGTCCGTGCGGGCGAGGGCTACGGCTACCACGCCTTCGCTGTGACGCTCAGGCCTGGCCGGTCTCGAAGCGGCTGATCAGGCCGTCGGGGCCGACGGTGAACCGCCAGGCCGTCAGCATCTCGCCCCAGGTGTCGTTGCGGTAGCCGACGACCAGTTCACGGCCGTCCGGGGACGCGGACCGCACGTCCATGTGGCCGCCGGAGGAGAAGATCTCCTTGTCGGCCCACTGGTGGAGGTCGCGGTCCGATCCGTCGTCGGACATGGTGGCGTCCGGGGTGAGGACGGCGCCGAAGGCGGCCCGGTCGCCGGCGTTGACGGCGGTGACGAAGGCGCGGACGGCGGGGTCGGTCAGCTTGCTCGGGTCGGTCACGGGACCTCCTGGTCGCGTACGGCTGGGTGCGCAACCAGGGAACACCGCGGGCCGGACCCGGGCGTCGCCCCTCACCCGTTCGCCGTCGGACGGCGTGTCAGCCGGGGGCGGGCGGGATCAGGCCGGGTCGGGGGCCGAGCGGACGGGGAAGCCCGTCGGCCTGCCCTGCTCCTTCAGCCAGGCCAGCACCTGGTCGAGGGCCTCGACGGTCTGCGCGCGGTTGCCGCCGCCGTCGTGGAAGAGCACCGTGGGGCCGTTGCGGAGCTCGTTCTTGACCGCGCCGACGATGGCGGCGACCCCGGGCTTGCCGAAGTCCTTGGTGTCGACGTTCCAGCCGAGGGGCCGCATGCCCGCGACGGCGGCCGCGTGGCGGCTCTCGGGGGTGAACGCGCCGCCGGGGGCCCGGTAGTAGTCGACCTTCGCCCCGCCGCCCGCGGCTTCCTCCATCGCCTTCTTCGCGTCCAGGATCTGCTGCTGCTGGTAGGCGACGGGCTTGTGGCCCATGCCGGTGTCGTGGTCCATGGTGTGGTCGCAGAGCCGGTGACCGGCCGCGACGACCCGCTTGACCAGGTCGGGGTGGGCCGTGGCCTGCGGCCCGACCATGCAGAAGACGGCCTTCACCTGGTACTTGTCCAGGACTTCGAGCACCTTCGGGGTCCAGCGGGGGTCGGGGCCGTCGTCGATGGTGATGTTCACCGCGTTCCCGCCGGCCTCCGACGCGTGGGCTATGCCCTCGGGGACCAGCGCGGGCTTGTGCTGTTGGCCCTGCGGGCCCGCGGCGGCCGCGTCCTCCTGCCGGGGCGCGCCCTGCCCGGCGTCGGTGGGGGCAGGGTCCACGAGGGTGGTCACCGCCCATATCGTCGCCGCCACGGCGAGGGCCGACGCCCCGACGGCCGCGCGGGCCTTGAGGCGTTGGCGCCCGGTGCGCGTCAGGGGCGCCGCGCTGTGGGCGTCGGGGCCGCCGGCCTGCGGGTCCTGCGTGTTCCGTGTGTCCTGGGCGTCTCGTGCGTCCTGCGTGTTCTGCGTGTTCATTTCGGGCGTCCACTCCCCATCCGCCGTGTGAGCGTTCCGTGGATCAGGACGTACGTCACCGCTGGGGGGTTCCAGCCAATTCCCCCATAAATTCTGCCTAATGGGACTTAGGCCCTTGATCGTCCCGAATTCCTGCCCAACGGGAACCAGCTGAAACGGTTCTGCCCTGGATCGCCCCGGATCGCCCGGGTACGGCAAAGGCCCGGCCCCGGTGGATCGCTTCGATCCACCGGGGCCGGGCCGCCCGCTGACGGGTTCCGTCCGCGTCAGTGCGCGAGCGACTCCTGCGGAGCCGGGGCCGACGCGTCGGCCTTGCCGCCGCCCTTGCCGCTGCCGCCGTCGACGCCCTCGCCGTCACCCTCGCCGTCGGCCGGGGCCGGGGCCGCGCCGCGCAGCGGGATCTCCTTGACGAACCAGGCCGCCAGGAAGCCCAGGAGGGCGATGGCCGCGCCGAGCAGGAAGGCGGAGTGCGTACCGGAGGCCACGGCGTGCTGGTAGGCCTCGCGCACGGCCTCGGGCAGCTTGGCCAGGCTCGCGGCGTCCAGCTGGGCGGACCCTGCGGCACCGGCCGCCTCCGGGCCCAGCCGGTCGGACATGGTCTGCGTCACTTGAGTGGTGAAGAGGGAGCCCATCAGGGCCACGCCGAAGGAGCCGCCGAGCGTACGGAAGAGGGTCGCGGAGGAGGACGCGACGCCCATGTCCTTCATCTCGACGCTGTTCTGCGCGACCAGCATCGTGATCTGCATCAGGAAGCCGAGGCCGGCGCCGAGGATGGCCATGTACACGCCGGAGAGCAGGCGCGAGGTGCCGGTGTCCATCGTCGCGAGCAGGAACAGCCCGACGACCATGAGCGCGCCGCCGATGATCGGGAACATCCTGTACTTGCCGTTGCTGGTGGTGGCCCGGCCCACGACGAGCGAGATCACCATCATGGACAGCAGCATCGGCAGCAGCAGCAAGCCGGAGTTGGTGGCGGAGGCGCCCTGCACCGCCTGCTGGAACAGCGGGAGGTAGACCACTCCGCCGAACATCGCGAAGCCGACCAGGAAGCCGATCACGGCCATCAGGCTGAAGTTGCGACTGCGGAAGATGTGCAGCGGCATGACCGGCTCGGCGGCCTTGGTCTCGGCGTAGAGGAAGGCCGCGGTGGACACCACGCCGACGATGATCAGGCCGATGATCTCGGCGGAGGCCCAGGCGTACTCGGTGCCGCCCCAGGTCGTGACCAGCACGGTGGAGGTGATGGCCACGGTGAGCAGCCCCGCACCGAGGTAGTCGATCTTCGGGCGCGTCCGGTCGGTGCGCTTGGGCAGGTGCAGCACGGCGGTGACCATGGCGAGCGCCACGGCGCCGAGCGGGAGGTTGATGTAGAAGGACCAGCGCCAGCCCATGTGGTCGGTGATGGTGCCGCCGACCAGCGGCCCACCGATCATGGCGAGGGCCATCACGCCGGCCATCATGCCCTGGTACTTGCCGCGCTCGCGGGGCGGGATCAGGTCGCCGATGATCGCCATGACGCCGACCATCAGACCGCCGGCGCCGAGGCCCTGGACCGCGCGGAATCCGATCAGCTGGCCCATGTCCTGGGCCATGCCGCTGAGCGCGGAGCCGATGAGGAAGATGACGATCGAGGTGAGGAAGGAGCCCTTGCGCCCGTACAGGTCGCCGATCTTGCCCCAGATCGGGGTGGAGGCCGCGGTGGCCAGGGTGTACGCGGTGACCACCCAGGACAGGTGCTCCAGGCCGCCGAGCTCGCCGACGATCGTGGGCATGGCCGTACCGATGATCATGTTGTCGAGCATGGCGAGCAGCATGGCGATCATGAGCGCCATGAGCACGACCCGCACGCTGCGCGGTTGCTTCACCGCTGCGTCCACCTCCCCCGGGGACTTCGTCGTCGTGACCGTCTCGCTCATGTCCACTCCCCTGGCACGTCTTCCCGCACCGGCACTTACTTGCCGCCCGGCTAGTTCACTACAATGGGGAAGGTAGACCCGTAACTAGCCGGGCGTCAAGTAAGTAATCCTGAGGAGAGCCATGCCCAGCAGCGGTCCGCAGCAGCGTCGCGGCAACACGCGCCAGCGCATCCAGGACGTCGCCATGGAGCTCTTCGCCGAGCAGGGTTATGAGAAGACCTCGCTGCGCGAGATCGCGGAGCGGCTCGACGTCACGAAGGCGGCGCTGTACTACCACTTCAAGACCAAGGAAGACATCATCATCAGCCTCTTCGAGGACCTCACACGTCCCATCGACGAGCTGATCGCCTGGGCCGAGGAGCAGCCCAGCTCCCTGGAGACCAAGCAGGAAGTGCTGCGCCGCTACAGCCGGGCGATGGCCGCGGGCGCCCCGCTGTACCGCTTCATGCAGGAGAACCAGGCGACGATGCGCGAGCTGAGCATCGGCGAGACGGTCAAGAAGCGGCTCTTCCGGCTGGTGGAGCTGCTGCGCACGGAGGACGGCCCGCTGACGGACCAGGTCCGGTGCGTCAGCGCCCTGTTCACGCTGCACGCCGGGATGATGTTCCTCCAGCACGTGGAGGGCGACCCCGAGGAGACCCGCCAGGCCGCCCTCGAAGTCGCCATCGACCTCATCACCCAGGCCCACCACCTGGCGCCCTGACCGGCGGACTGCTCACGGTCGGACCGCTCACCGCGCGCGCCGCGCCCGGCTACAGGCGGCGGTCGGCCTCCTCGATGGGCACGTCGTTGATGCTCGCCTCGCGGCGGCGCATCAGTCCGTCCGCATCGAACTCCCACTGCTCGTTGCCGTGGCTGCGCCACCACTGGCCGGCCCGGTCGTGCCACTCGTACTCGAAGCGCACGGAGATGCGGTTGCCGGTGTACGCCCAGAGCTCCTTGCGGAGGCGGTAGTCGAGCTCGCGCTCCCACTTGTCGGCGAGGAAGGCCCGGATCTCGGCGCGGCCGGTGAGGAAGCGGTCGCGGTTGCGCCACCGCGAGTCGTGCGTGTACGCGAGGGCCACGCGCTCGGGGTCGCGGCTGTTCCAGGCGTCCTCGGCGGCCTGCACCTTGGCCCGGGCCGACTCCTCGGTGAAGGGGGGCAGGGGCGGGCGCGGTGCGGTGGCGGCGGTGACGGTCATGACGGAGCCCTCTCGACGCAGATGAGAACGTGCGTTCTCAGCCTAGAGAACGGTCGTTCTCACCGCAAGGGAGCCTGGTCTACGCTGCCTGCATGGACGACGAAGAGGCCCGCACCCGGCTCCTGGACGCGGCGGAGGCACTGTTCTACGCCGACGGCATCCAGGCCGTCGGCATGGACCGCATCCGCACCGAGTCGGGGGTCCCCCTCAAACGGCTCTACCGGCTCTACCCCGCGAAGGAAGCCCTGGTCGCGGCCTACCTCCAGCGCCGCGACCGGCGCTGGACGGCGAGCCTGCGCGAGGCGGTGACCGGCGCGCCGGATCCCGTCGCGGCGGTCTTCGACTGGCTGGCGGCCTGGTTCTCGGAGCCGGACTTCCGCGGCTGCGCCTTCCTGAACGCCTTCGGCGAACTGGGCGCCGGCCCCGCCGCGGTCCTGGACCTCGTACGCCGCCACAAGGCGGAGCTACGGGACCTGCTGGGCGAACTGGCCGGCCCGGGCGAGGACGCCCTGGCGGACCAGCTCCTGCTCCTCGTCGAGGGCGCCACGGTGGTGGCGGCCCTGGACCCCGGCCCGAAACCGGCCCACCGGGCGCGGGAGGCGGCGGCCGCGCTCATTCGCTCCCGCGGGGGAAGGTGATCTCGACGCGGCGGTTCTTCTTGCGGCCTTCCTCGGTGCCGTTGTCGGCGATCGGGTAGTCCTCGCTGTACCCGCGGACGTCGAAGACGACGCTGGGATTGGTCACCGTCTTGGCCAGCTCCGCCTGCACGGCGTCGGCCCGCTGCTTGGACAGCTCCTTGCCGTGCTCGTAGCTGCCCTGGTCGTCGGTGAACCCGAAGACCCGCACGCGGGTCGCCTTCTGCTGGTTGATCTCGTTGGCGATGGCCTGGATCCGGGCGGCGGCCTGCGCGTTGAAGACGGCGCTGTTCTCGGGGAACAGCACCTCGGACTGCAGGGCCATCATGACGGTCTGGTTGGTCTCCTGCCGCCGCTGCTCCCCGCCGAGGTCCTCGACGACCTCGGCGATGTCGAGGACCTTGACGGGCGCGAGGGTGCCGCCCTGCGGGATCTTCAGCCCGGGCGAGTTCGAGTCGATGGCGACGGGCGCGGCGGCGGACGGCTCCGTCCCGGGCGGCGCGGACGGCGCGACGTCATCGGCGTACGCCGCGGACGCACCGATGAGGTGCGCCCCGGCAATGACAAGCCCGGCGACTGCCGTGGCCGCGGCTGCTCGATGGCGTTGGATCACTGTTGTCATGGCGTCACCCGGAAATCTTGATGGCTGCCGTGGCGAAAGTCGGCAGGCTGAGATCCATTTCGGTGGTACTCGCCGCGGGTGCAGGGAACTGAGCGAAGAACGGGACCGTCTGTCCCGGTTCGATGATGGCGAGACCCGTGGTGCACAGGCACCGGCCGTCTGTGTCGCGCAGGACGTAGTACCGCTTCTTCCCGGCCTTGTCGACCAGGGTCACACCGGCGACGGAGACACCGCTGGAGTTGAGTTCGTTCCCTCTCCACGGAGCCGTATTCACATACGGGGTAGCCGCCGTGTTCTTGAACTGCCCCTCGACGGTCAGGAACCCTCCAGCGTCCCGAGCCGCCTTGTTGATGGTCAACTCCATCCCGGACTCACCCTTCACAGTGGCGATGACCTCCACGGGGGCCGGAGACTCCGCCTTGCCAGTAGAGGAGGGGGCCGCTCCTGCAGTGGCGCTTTGCGACGTCGACGCTCCGGGTCCGGCAGGTGTGTCGGACTTGCCATCGCCTCCGCAGCCGGTCAGGGCAAGAGCCATGACGGCCGCAGCTCCCACAGCCGCATTCACACGCGCCGTGCGCCGAACACTCATGTACAAGGGTTCCTTGTCTCTCAGTCAGTCGATGAGGCGTATGTCGAACAGCGCCCGACCCAACTCGCTCCACGGTCGCGGGCTGGCAGGGTCGAAAGTGATCGACTTCCCCTTCGTGCACTTGAACTCGATCGGACTCGGCTTGTCGGGCACCGTGGGCGGCACCTGCGGATGAGGCTCTTGACCGGAACCGCCACCCTCCTGCTTCAGCTGACAGCGCGGGGTGATTTCTGCGGTCGCGTTGGCCGTCCCCCGACGTCCGCTGACGCCGGGAACCACGGAGTCACCGACGGCACCGTCGGTCATGACCTCTACCGTGAACGTCAGGCTCTTCTGGCTGCACTCGACGGTCGCGTCGTTGCGCTCCGCGAAGGAATCGGCTGCCCCACAGGCGCCGGCGCCGAACAGGTCTCCGCGCAGGACCTTGGCCCAGTCCTGCGGCGAGAGAGCCACGAGGTCGACGCCGGGCACCAGCCGGTCCCTGGCCTCACGCGCCGCGCCCAGGGCAGCGGCATCCGCCGCCCCCTGGGCGTTGCTGCGTACGACCCCTGCCTTCCCCACGGTGAAGAGCGCAAGCGCGGCGAAGAGGAGGATCACGATGAACACGGCATACAGAGGAAACGCCTGACCGGTATCCTCGCGCAGCCGTCGCCGGATCATTTCCCTGCGGTGATGCTGGCAACCGCAGCGGTGATCTTCGTAGTGATGGCCTGCCCGATCCCTGTACCGATGATCGCGCCGATGATCACCACGACCACCAGGATGATCCCCAGGTATTCGAAGGCCGTCTGGCCGCGGTCCTGTGCGTTCTTGCTTCCGTACCGATTCCGCATCCTTGCCAGGGTGTTCTGCAGCATGAGGGTTTCCTCCCGGGCCGGTGCCGCTGTCGATCTGCGGACAGTACGGCCTGTCACCGGTCGTTACCAAGGGTCCCGGGGCCCAATTACGGACCCACTGCGCACTCCGTCTACCCATGACCGGTCACTCCTGGACGGGCGGTTCCCAGCCAGCGGGCTATGGCCTCGCTGCGGGTGGTGCTGTGGAGCTTCGCGAAGATGCGGTTGATGTGGTTCTTGACCGTCTTCTCGCTGATGAAGCAGGCGGCGGCGATCTGCTGATTGCTCATTCCGGACGCGATCAGGTCCATGATCTCCACCTCCCGAGAACTCAGGCCGAATTCCTCAGAGTTGTGCAGCCGCTCAGAAGACTGTGCCACAACTCGTTGCGGTTGCGAAGAGGTTCGGAGTTCTGCGAGCAGGGCGCTCGACGCCGTCGGGGTGAAGTGGGGGCGGCCCTCGCGGACGTCGCGGACCGCGCGCAGCAGGTCGTCGGCCGTGAACTCGCCGTGGACCAGGTACCCGCCCGCCCCCAGCAGCAGGGCCTCGCGGACGATGCCGGGCTCCTGGCTGTACGTCAGCATCAGCACCGGCGCCAGCCGGACCAGGTGCGGCAGGGCCGAGATGCCGTCCACGCCCGGCATCCGGACGTCCAGCAGGATCACGTCCGGCGCGTGCCGCCGGGTCAGGCTCAGGGCCTCGCGGCCGTCCGCCGCCTGGGCGACGACCTCCAGGTCCGGGCTCGTGGCCAGGAGCGCGGCCAGGCCCGCCCGGACCACCGGGTTGTCGTCCGCGATCAGGACGTGGAGCGGCATCACGGGCTCCGCTCCGGGGCGAGGGCGGCGACCAGCAGGTCGAGCCGGACCCGGGTGCCGCGGCCGCCCCCGCCCGGCCCGACGTCGAGGCGGGCCCCGATCTCCGCCGCGCGTTCGGTCATGCCGATCAGCCCGAAGCGGCCCGCCCGGTGCAGCGCGGCCAGGTCCGCCCCGGCTCCGGCCGGCCCCCGGCCGTCGTCCTCGACGGTGACCGTGAGCCGGGGCCCGTCGACGGCGGCCTCGACCACCACGCGCCGCGCCTGCGCGTGCCGGCGGGCGTTCTCCAGGGCCTCGCAGACCACGGCGACCAGGTGGCGGGCCACCGCCGAGGGGACCACCGGCAGGACGCCCGACACCCTGAATTCGACGCCGTCCCTGCTGCACAGGGCCCGCAGTTCGGAGGGGAGCGAGACCCCCGGGGCGTCCAGGTCGAGGTCCCGCCGCAGGTCCGTCAGCAGGGAGCGGGACTCCGCCGCGGCCCGGCGGGCCGCCGAGGCGACGAGTTCGGCCTGGTGGCGCAGGGTCTCCGGGTCGGTGGTGCGGGACAGGGCGTCGGCGGCCAGGGCCAGGCCGTGCAGGGTCTTGGACACCGAGTCGTGCATCTCCCGGGCCAGGTGGTCGCGTTCGGCCCGGACCGCCTCGGCCACCGCCAGCCGGGCCCGGGTCTGCGTCAGGGCCCTCCCGGCCGCCCCGAAGCGGAACAGCAGCTCGCGCAGGCAGGCCCCGGCCGCCCCGGCCAGCAGGCACAGCACCGACAGCATCAGGCCCTCCGCGACCAGCCCCACGGCGATCGCCTGGACGGCCGCGTACGGGGCCGAGCCGCGCCAGCCGTAGACCAGCCCGGCCAGCAGCGGGGTGCACACGCACACCAGGCCCAGCGGGGACTCGGGCGTCGCGGTGACCAGCAGCAGCGCGCTGAGGACCATGTCCGGAGCCAGCAGCCAGCGGTGGCGCAGCAGCAGCGGCCCGAACCGCTCCCAGTCGCGGAACAGCGCGTACGAGACCATGAACGTGAGCAGCACCGCCCCGCCCACCAGGTACGCCGGGGCCCCGGGCGCCGCCCCGCCCAGGGCCAGCGGAGCACCCAGCGCGATCATGACCAGGCGGAAGGCGAAGACCTGACGGCACAGTGCCTGGAGGGCGTTCGCCTGCAGCGACGGCCCGGGCTCCGCGGCAGCGGCGGTGGACGCGGCCGTGCGCCGGGCGCCGGCCCGTCCGAGGCCGGTGAGGGCCGAGATGCCGAGTGTGGCCGCCATCGCTCACCCGCCCCCGAACATCGCGCCGAAGTCGACGTCCGCGCCGTAGACGAACCCGCACACGAGCAGGATGAGCGTGCCCGGCAGCATGAACATGGTGACGGCGAAGGTGGCCTTCGGGACGGCCCGCGCGGCGCGGCGCCGCGCGTTCTGCGCGTCCGTACGGCGCATGTCCTCGGCGATCGCGATGAGCGTCTCCACGATCGGCGAGCCCAACTCCTCGCCCTGCTGGAGCGCGGTGACGAACTGCGCGACCTGCTCCGAGTCGTTGCGCCGCCGCAGCTCGTCGAAGGCCTGGCGGCGGCTGACGCCCATGTCCATCTGCTGCAAGGTGATGCGGATCTCGTCGGACCAGGGGCCCTCGTACTTGTCCGCCACCCGGTCCAGGGCCTGCCGGAAGCCCAGACCCGCGCTCACCACGACGGCCAGTACGTCCAGGAAGTCCGGCAGGGTCCGCTCGATGTGGTCGCGCCGGACCCGGATCGCCGACCACAGGCCGGCCTCGATCCAGAACAGGCCGAAGGCGACCATCAGCAGGGCGGGCACCAGCTGCCCGTTGATCAGCATCGAGAAGGCGCCGAGGGCGCCGAGGAATCCGTAGACCGCGCGGCGCGCCGCGTAACGGTCGATGGTCAGGCCGGCCGGGTTGCCCGCCATGTCGATCTGGCGGCGTTTGCGCGCGACCTGGTTCGGTCCCATCAGGCGCAGGATCAGCGGGGCCCAGCGGATGCCGAGGCGGTCGACGAGGGAGCCGACCGCCGTGGTGCGGGTGGCGCCGACCTCCAGGGCCAGGGCGAGGTCGGTGGGCAGTTTCACGTCCGCGCGGTACAGGCGGATGCCGTGGAAGGCGCCGAGCACCGACAGGGCCACGGCCAGGGCGAGGAGGAGTCCGGTCATCGTTCGGCGCCCCTCACACGTCGATCTTCGAGAGGCGGCGGATCAGCAGGAAGCCCAGGGTGAACAGGCCCAGCGAGACGAGCACGGCGGTCTGTCCGATGAAGGCGCCCGTCATCCGGTCCAGTGCGCCCGGCATCATCATGTCCACCAACAGCAGCGAGCCCAGGCCCATCGCCGGGACCAGGTACGCAGTCACCGTCACCTGGGACAGCTGCGTACGGATCTCACGGCGGGTCTCCTTGCGCTGTTCCAGGGTGACCGTGAGGTTGCGCAGGCTGTCGACGATCGCACCGCCCGCCCGGGCGGACAGGACGAGGGTGGAGACCAGGACGACCAGTTCGCGCGAGGGCAGCCGTTCGGTGAGCTCGCCGAGGGACTCCTCGATGGAGTGGCCGACGGCGAGCCGGTCGGCGACGCGGGCGAGTTCCTCGCCCGCCGGGGCCTCCAGCTCCTCGGCCGCGATGCCGATGGCCGTACGCAGGGCCAGTCCGGCCTGGGTGGCGTTGGCGAGGATGCGGGCCAGTTCGGGCAGCTGGTTGATGAACCGCTCGGTGCGGCGCGTGCGCTGCCAGTTGAGGAAGGCGTTGGCCGCCCAGATGCCGATCACACCCGCCACCGGGCCGAAGAACGGCGCCAGGAACGAAGCGGCGACCAGCCACACCCCGGCGATCCCGGCCAGCATGTAGACGAAGAACTCGCCGGGCGTGAGATCCAGGCCCGTCGTCGCCAGCTTCACCTCGATCCGCCGGCCCAGCCCCGTTCTGCGCAGCCTCCGGTCGATCTCGGCGAAGCGCCGGCGGCGGCCCGCGGGCGCCGGGGCCCCGCTCGCCGAGAGGCGTTCGATGAGGGCGGCGCGCTGGGCCCGTCCGGCGGAGTACGCGTGCACGCCGAGGACGACGAGCAGGCAGGCCAGGAGCGTGGCGCCGAGGGTCAGCAGGACGATTGGGTTCACAGGGCGGTCCGGGTGATGCGGGCGGCCAGCGGGTCGTCCGGCAGGGCGACGCCGAAGGCCTGCGGGATCGGCTGGTTGTGCATGTAGAGGCGCTCGGCGATGCGGCGCGGCAGCGGGTAGTACGCGAAGTAGCCCTGGACGCGTCCGTCCGGTCCCATGGGCTGGGCGACGAACCGGCAGACGGTGGTGATCCGGAAGGGCTCGCGGCCGTGCGACTCCAGGATGGAGATCTCCGTGACGCGGCGCGAGCCGTCGCCGAAGCGGGTCAGCTGGACGACGACGTTGACGGCGCTGTTGATCTGGTCCTGGAGCGCCTCGAAGGGGACCTCCACCTCCGACATGGAGGCGAGGGTCTGCAGGCGCATCAGGGCGTCCTCGGCGCTGTTGGCGTGGACGGTGGCCAGCGAGCCGTCGTGGCCGGTGGACATGGCCTGGAGCATGTCCAGGGTCTCGCCGCCGCGGACCTCGCCGACGATGATGCGGTCGGGGCGCATGCGCAGGGAGTTGCGGACCAGGTCGCGGATGGTGATCTGGCCCTTGCCCTCGACGTTGGCGGGGCGGGACTCCAGGCGGATGACGTGGGCCTGCTGGAGCTGGAGTTCGGCCGAGTCCTCGATGGTGATGATGCGTTCGCCCTCCGGGATCAGGCCGGAGAGGGCGTTGAGGAGGGTGGTCTTGCCGGTGCCGGTGGCCCCGGAGACGATCAGGTTCATCTTCGCCTGGACCAGGCCCGACAGCAGGAGCAGCATCTGCTCGTCCAGCGAGCCGAGGCCGATCATCTCGTGCAGGGTGAAGGCGCGCGGGAAGCGGCGGATGGTGAGGGTGGCACCGGTCAGGGAGAGCGGCGGGATGATGACGTTGACGCGCTCGCCGCTGGGCAGGCGGGCGTCGACCATCGGATTGGCCTCGTCCACCCGGCGGTTGACGGTGGAGACGATCCGCTCGATGGTCTGCATCAGCTGCTCGTGCGAGGCGAAGCGGATGGGCAGCTGTTCGACGCGGCCGGCCCGTTCGACGAAGATCTGGTCGGGGCCGTTGACCATGATCTCGGAGATCGAGGCGTCCTCCAGGAGCGGTTCGAGCACGCCCAGCCCCAGGGCCTCGTCGACGACGCGGCGGATCAGCTGGGCCCGTTCGACGGTGGACAGGACGGGGCCTTCGCGGCTGATGATGTGGCCGAGCACCCGCTCCAGCCGGGCCCGCCGCTCGGCGGGCGCCAGCGCGGACATCTCGGCGAGGTCGATCTCCTCCAGCAGTTTGGCGCGGTAGGAGGAGACCAGCCGGCCGTCCTCGCGCGGGCTGTGCCGGTCGTCGGGGGTGCTGACCCGGGAACGCAGGCTCATGGTCCGGTCACCTTCGGGTCGTCGTTGGGCATGACTGCGGTGGCCACCGCGGCGGGGATGTCCAGCCCCGGGACGATGGCCTTGATCTCGATCCTCGCCACCGCGGTGACGGCGTCGGCGTCCTTGCTGACGGTGACCTCCGCACCGAGGCTCGCCTTGACCGCCGCCTCTCCCGCCGCCTCGCCGCCGCTGCCCTTGCGGGCTTCCACGCGGGCGGCCGTACGGGCGGCCGTGTCGGCCTGTTCGTGGACGTACGCGACCCAGCCCAGCTGGATCCCGCACAGGGCGACGAACAGCAGGATCGGCACGAAGCCGATGTACTCGATCGCCACCTGGCCCCGGTCGGAGCGCATCCGCCTCTTCACGTCACTCCGCCTCCTTCTCCATCGCCGCGCCGCCCGTGCCGTCGATCGCACCGAAGTTCAGCGAGGGGTGCAGGACGGGGATGCCGAGGGTGACGGTCGCCTTGTAGATGTCGCCCTGCCGTCCGCAGCTCACCCGCAGCCCCCAGGCGTCCCCGATGTGCTCCGCGGCCGCCGCCTCGCAGTCGCCCTGGCGCCCCGTCACCGCTCCCGCCCGGGCCGCCTCGTCGGCGGCGTTGCCGGCCAGCGAGAAGGCGTACCCGATCAGTACGCACTGCCACACCGCCGCGACCAGCAGCAGGATCAGCGGCACCGTGCCGACGAACTCGATCGCCACCTGGCCGCGGTCCCCCCGGTCGCGGCGGCGGGGTCTGCGCGCCGCGGGCACGGCTCAGCCCTCCCGGCCGCGGCGCAGACGGGCCACCGGGCCGGACCCGCGGACGGCCAGGGAGGTGCCCGGCGGACCCCCGGGCGAGGCCGCACCGGGGGAACGCGGGGAGCCCAGGGCCTTCGTCGACCCCTGGCCGCCGCCCGCCCCGGTGTCCGGGGCCGCCAGCAGCCCCAGTTCGCCCGCCAGCGTCCACAGGGCCTGCTTGACGGTGGAGCGGTTGTCGAGGTCCTGGACGCGGCCCGCGTCCACCACCGCCTGGAGTTCCTTGAAGGCGGCCGGTACGGGGGTCCGGGTGGCCCGGGTCTTGGTGATCTTCTCGATCAGGGCGGGCTGGATCTCGGTGTGCTTGCTCCAGCGGTTGACGACCATCGTGGTCTCCTCCGCCTTGCGCACCTGGAGCCGCTCCCACATCCGCACCATCCGCTTCGCGGCCCGTACGGCCACCACGTCGGGGGTGGTCACCAGCACCGCCACGTCCGCCATCTCCACGGCGGCGGCGTTCGCTCCGGTCACCTGGGTCCCGCAGTCGATGACGACGAGTTCGTAGCGGCTGCGCAGCGCCCCGACGATGTGGCGGGCGGCCCGCTCGTCGACCTCCTCGCCGCGTTCGCCGTCGGCCGGGGCCAGCAGCAGGGCGAGGCCGGTGCGGTCGTCGTAGACCGCGTCCTGCAGGACGCGCGGGGAGATGTCCTGGATCCCGGCGAGGTCGGCGATGGAGCGCCGGAACTGCACGTCGAGGTACGAGCCCACGTCCCCGGCCTGGAGGTCCATGTCGACCAGTGCGGTACGCCGTCCGGAGGCGGCCGCGGCCAGGGCGAACTGGACGGCGGTGAAGGTGGTCCCCACGCCCCCCTTGGCTCCGGTGACGGTGACCACCCGGCCGCCGGGCCCGGTGAACACCTCGCCCCCGCCGCCCAGGTGACGGCGTACGCCCACGGCCCACTGGGCGGCGGCCTGGACGCGGGCGGCGAGTTCCTCGTAGGCCAGGGGCAGGCCGATCAGGCCGCGCGCGCCGGAGTCCATCGCGGCGGAGAAGAGGGCGGGTCCGGCGTCCGAGGAGACCAGGACCACGCCCACGGCGGGGAAGCGCAGGGCGACCTCGCGGATGAGCTCCAGAGCGGGGACGGGGCCGATCCGTTCGTGCACCAGGACGACCTCGGGGAGCTCGTCGATGGATTCGGCGGCGAGCCGGGCGAGGGTGTCCAGCAGGGTGGTGGAGTCGGGGACCGGGGCGGCCGGTTCGGCGGACGGGAGCTGGCTGAGGAGGGTGGCGATGGCGCGGGCGGCGTCCGGGTCGCCGACCGCGGGGAGGATTCGGGTGGTCATCCGGGCCTGCCTTACTTGTCCCCGTCGAGGGTGTACGTACGGTCGCCGGGGCTCGGCGCGGAGTCGGTGCCCGGGGCCACCAGCGCCAGGCGCACGTGCTCCGCGAAGGACTCCGCGTAGGCGACGCGCTGGGTGTCCTTGGTGTTCAGGGCGAAGGTGATCGGGACGGCCTCGGCCGGACCCTTGCCGCTGTCCTTCTCCAGGGCGGTGAGCTTGCCGACGCCCAGGACGCGGGCGTTGGCGACGATGATCACCGAGCGGGAGGGGTCGGTCTCCTTGGCGCCCTTGAAGGTGGCGATGATGTTGACCTTCGCGCCCGAGGTGATCTTGCCCGCCACGCCGGTCGCCGCGTCGATCATGATGGCGATCTCCTGTTCGCCGGGCTGGAGCTGCGGCCGGTCGACGAACATGTCCGCCTGGAGCAGCGAGCCCTTCTTCAGGGTGGTGAGCGCGATCTTGTCCTTGAGCGCGCCGAGGTCGGTGACGGCGGTCTCGGAGAGCCAGCGCTTGGGGACGCTGATCTCCTCGAACTGCTCGGCCGACAGCGGGCTGTACGGGGCGATGTCGCCCTTGGCCCGGTACGCGAGGACCTCGGACCCGACCTTGGAGTTGACGTCGCCGATCACCACGAGGACGCCGGCGAAGGCTCCGAGTGCGCACAGGACCGACAGGAGCAGCAGAATGACGCCGCGGCGCTGGCGTGAGTTCATGGGCCGTACTACCTCGCCGTTCTTCGTTCGTTCTTGCGTTCGGTCCGGTCGGGTCGGGCGGTGCCCGCGGCCACGGCGGGCGGCGGTGCGGTGAGGGGTGCGGAGCAGAAGCCGCACCGGTCGCCGATGAGTTCGAGTCCGCACCAGCGGCACTCGTCGCGGCGGACCGAGGCGACCAGCTGGTAGAGGACGTTCGGGTCCGGGATGCCGGCCGCGAACTCGACGAGTTTCGGGGTGCCCCACCAGGCGGGTGAGTCGGCCGGGAGCGGGTTCTCCATGACCCCCTGCACCTGCCAGGCGGGGGCGAGCTCGGCCGCGACCCAGTCGGAGGCGAGCTGTCCGCGGGCGAAGGTGAGGTGGGTGGCGAACTCCGGCCCGGCGGGCAGGCCGGGGCCCGCGCCGTGCGATCCGTGCGATCCGTGCGCGCCGCGGGAACCCCGGGAGCCGCGCGGGGACGAGCCGGAGCCGCCCAGCTTGACCAGGTGCGGCGCGGGGTGGGCGAGTACGGCGAACTGCGCGCTCGGCGACCAGGAGCGGGCGTGCGCCTTGAGACCGACCGGGACCCGGTCGAGCTTGGCCACCGAGCCCAGCAGGGCGCCCGCGTAGACGTAGTGGGACAGCAGCCGGGCCGCGGAGGCGATCACTCCGGGGCTGAAGTCGCAGACGCTGAGCTGGCGCAGCTGACGGACCAGCAGTGCGGTGCCCAGCGGCGGCAGATCGATGTCGAGGAGCGCGATCCGGTCGGTTTCCAGGATGGCCCGTACGGTGTGCAGCCGCTGGACGGTCGCACGGGGCAGCCAGGACGGCACGAGGACCACGAGGTGGCCGTGCCCCTCCAGCAGGGCGGCGGTCTCGGCGAGCGCGCCCGCCAGGTCGAGCCGTCCGGGCGGCTGCAGGACGGTGGCCCCGGGCGTGTGCCGGTCAGGGGCCGGAAGCACCAGATCGGCGCTGGTGACAGCGATGGCGGTCGGCACGCGAATCCCCCTGTTCACCCCGTACGCCGCTGATGTCCGTACGCCCGTGACGGGCTCGCGACTCCCCGTCACGTTCCTGTCGCGCACGCGCACGCACTGCGCGACCGCAAACGCCCCCCGGCTACCGCCGCGAGGTGCCCCCGGACGCTCTTCCCCCTTGCTCCAGCACCATATCCGCGTCACCCCTGGCAGGGCAGGGGCTTGCTGATTCCCGTGCAGTGAGCACAGGTCACAGGTGGCGGGAAACCCGGACAACAGGGATCGGGAAGTCGGCCATTTCAAGCCAGATCGCAAAGACCCTTGACACGAGGATTGGTCTGGACCAACTTGGCTTCCCAGGCCGCGAGTTGCCCGTCCCCACCGGGCCGGCCGCACCGTCTCCTCATTCCTCCCCCCACCGGAGCCCACGTGAACCGCATACGCTCCCTCGCCCTGCTGGGCGCCGCCACCCTCGCCGCGGGCGGCCTGACCGCCCTCACCACCGGGACCGCACAGGCCGCGGACGTCAACGTCGCCCGTAACGGAGGCTTCGAGTCCGGCCTGGCCAACTGGTCGTGTTCGGGCGGCAGCGGCGCCGTCGTCTCCTCCCCCGTCTTCGCCGGGGCCGGCGCGCTGAAGGCCACCCCGGCCGGTTCCGACAACGCCCGCTGCAGCCAGACCGTCACGGTCAAGCCGAACTCGACGTACACCCTGAGCACGCAGGTGCAGGGCTCCTACGTCTACCTCGGCGCGACCGGGACGGGCACCCAGGACGTGTCCGCCTGGACCCCCGGCTCGGGCTCCGGCTGGCAGAAGCTCTCCACGACCTTCTCCACCGGACCGAGCACCACCCAGGTGACCGTGTACACGCACGGCTGGTACGGCCAGCCGGCGTACACCGTGGACGAGTTCAGCGTCTTCGGCCCGGACGGCGGCGGGGGCACCGACCCCGGCCCGTCCGTCCCCGGGGCCCCGGCCGGGACCGCCGTTTCCGGCCAGAGCGCGAACGGTCTCACCCTTTCGTGGAACGCGGTCAGCGGAGCGACCGGTTACCACGTCTACCAGGACGGCTCCCGCGTCCAGAGCGTGAGCTCCGCCTCCGCACAGATCGCCGGACTCGCCGCCTCCACCTCGTACTCCTTCCAGGTGAGCGCGTACAACGCGGCGGGCGAGGGCCCCAAGTCGGCGCCGGTGACCGGCACGACCACGGGCGGCGGCCCCGGCCCCGGACCGAACCCCTCGGTCCCCAAGCACGCGCTGACCGGCTACTGGCAGAACTTCGACAACGGGGCGACCGTCCAGAAGCTCTCCGACGTCTCCGCCCAGTACGACATCATCGCCGTCTCCTTCGCCGACGCCACGACCACGCCCGGCGCCATCACCTTCAACCTCGACTCGGCGGGCCTGGGCGGCTACACCGTCGCCCAGTTCAAGGCCGACATCGCCGCGAAGAAGACGGCCGGCAAGTCGGTGATCCTCTCCATCGGCGGCGAGAAGGGCACCATCTCGGTCAACGACTCCGCCTCCGCGACCAACCTGGCGAACTCGGCCTACGCGCTGATGCAGGAGTACGGCTTCACCGGCATCGACATCGACCTGGAGAACGGGCTCAACCCCACCTACATGACGCAGGCGCTGCGCGCGCTGTCCGCGAAGGCCGGCCCCTCGCTGGTCATCACCATGGCCCCGCAGACCATCGACATGCAGTCCACGCAGGGCGGGTACTTCAAGACGGCCCTGAACATCAAGGACATCCTCACCGTCGTCAACATGCAGTACTACAACAGCGGCTCGATGAACGGCTGCGACGGCAAGGTCTACTCCCAGGGCTCGGTGGACTTCCTCACCGCGCTGGCCTGCATCCAGCTGGAGGGCGGCCTGGACGCCTCCCAGGTGGGCATCGGCGTACCGGCCTCGCCGAGCGGCGCGGGCAGCGGCTACGTCTCGCCGACCGTCGTCAACAACGCCCTGGACTGCCTGGCGCGCGGCACGAACTGCGGATCGTTCAAGCCGTCGAAGACCTACCCCGGGCTGCGCGGGGCGATGACCTGGTCGACCAACTGGGACGCCAAGGCGGGTAGCGCTTGGTCCAACGCGGTGGGTCCCAAGGTCCACGCCCTCCCGTAGGCGGTAGGTGTGTGGGGGTGGCCTGAATCGGTTCGGCGAGCACAGCGGGTGCTTGACCGGGACATGCCACGAGAGCACGCTGTGCGCGTCCGCACGGCTACCCCCACACTCCCCACCCAGGAGAACGCATGCGGCTCCACACCCGCCGGAGGGCCGCCGTCACGGCGGCCCTGCTGGCGCTCGCACTGGGCGCACCCGCCTACGGCATGAGCGCGACGGCCTCACCACCGCCCACCCCGTCCACCGCCACCCAGGACGAGGCGATCGTCCAGTACCGCATCCACGGCCCCTCCACCGTCGCCGACCGCACCGCCCTGCTCCGTACGGGCGTCTCGATCGACGAGGTGGACGACCACACGGTCGTGGTCAGCGCCGACACCATGCAGGCCAAGAAGCTGCGCGCGCTGGGCTACCAGCTCGACGCCCTGCCCGGACCCCCGGACCGTTCGCTGCCCGGCGTCGCGTCGGGCACGATGGACTTCCCCTCGGCCGACTCCAGGTACCACAACTACGCCGAGGCGAGCGCGGAGATCGACCAGCGCATCGCCCAGTACCCCGGGATCATGAGCAAGAAGGTCATCGGGAAGTCCTACCAGGGCCGGGACCTGTTCGCGATCAAGATCAGCGACAACGTCGCCACCGACGAGGCCGAGCCCGAGGTGCTCTTCACCGCGCACCAGCACGCACGCGAGCACCTGACCGTGGAAATGGCCCTGTACCTGCTCAAGGAGCTGGGCTCCAAGTACGGCACCGAGTCCCGCGTCACGAACGCGGTCAACAGCCGGGAGATCTGGATCGTCCCGGACCTCAACCCGGACGGCGGCGAGTACGACATCGCCACCGGCTCCTACCGGTCCTGGCGCAAGAACCGCCAGCCCAACTCCGGCTCCTCGTACGTCGGCACGGACGAGAACCGCAACTGGAACTACAAGTGGGGCTGCTGCGGCGGCTCCAGCAGCAGCAAGAGCTCCGAGACCTACCGGGGCCCGGCCGCCGAGTCGGCGCCCGAGGTGAAGGCCGTCTCGGACTTCGTGCGCAGCCGCGTCATCGGCGGCAAGCAGCAGATCAAGGCCTCGATCGACTTCCACACCTACAGCCAGCTGGTCCTGTGGCCCTTCGGGTGGACGTACAACGACACCGCGCCCGGCCTGACCGCCGACGACCTCGCCGTCTTCAAGAAGATCGGTACGGGCATGGCGGCCAGCAACGGCTACACGCCGGAGCAGTCGAGCGACCTGTACATCACCGACGGCACCATCGACGACTGGCTGTGGGGCAGCCAGAAGATCTTCGCCTACACCTTCGAGATGTACCCGGCGAGCTCCGGCGGCGGCGGCTTCTACCCGCCCGACGAGGTGATCGACCGCGAGACCGCCCGCAACAAGGAAGCGGTGCTCCAGCTGCTGGAGAACGCGGACTGCATGTACCGCTCGATCGGCAAGGAGGCGCAGTACTGCGCCGCTCCGTGACCGGCCGACCGGTTGACCCACTGACCCACTGACCCGCTGACCGGCCGACCCGCTGACCGGCTGACCGGCCGTCCTGCGGCCGGAGGGGCGCCCCACCGCCAGGGGGGCGCCCCCGCGGCGTCTCAGCCGAGCACGGCCAGCGCGTCGATCTCGATCAGCAGGCCGGCCGGCAGGCCCACGTACACCGTCGTACGGGCGGCGGGCGCCTCCTTCAGGCCCTGCTCCTCGAAGTAGGCGTTGTAGATGCCGTTCATCTCGGCGAAGTGGCCGGTGTCCGTCAGGTAGACGCGGATCATCATCACGTCGTCCCAGCCCGCGCCGCCCGCCTCCAGCACGGAGCGGACGTTCTCCAGCGTCTGCAGGGTCTGCTCGCGCAGCGTCGGCCCGGCGGTCGTGGGCGGCTTGCCCTCCTCGTGCGGGAGGAAGCCGACCTGGCCCGCGACCTGGAGGATGTTCCCCTTGCGCACCCCGTGCGAGAACTTCGCGGGCGGAACCGTGTGCGTCGAGGGGGTGATGGCGGTCTTCTCGGTCATGATCCGTCCTTCTGTGCGGGGCCGGAGCCTGAGTACTCCCGGCTGATGGTGTCGGCGGTACGGAGCACCAGGGGCAGCAGTTCGAGCAGCCCCTCGGCGGGGACGACCACGCCCGGCGCGGAGACGGACAGCGCGGCGGCGACCCGCCCGTCCGGCCCGCGCACCGGGGCGCCGAGGCAGTTGAGGGACTCCTCGTGGCCCCCGAGGTCCGAGGCCCAGCCCTGTTCCCGTACGAGGGCCAGCTCGCGCAGGAAGGCGGCGGCGTCCGGGGTCGAGCGGGCCGTGTGGCGCGGGTACTCCAGGCGCAGCGCCAGCGCCTCGCGCTCGGGCCCGGGCAGGTCGGCGAGGAGCAGCTTGGCCACGGCAGCGACCGTGAGGGGGACCGGCTTGCCGATGCGGGAGTACATGCGGACCGGGTAGCGGCTGTCCACCTTGTCGATGTACACGACCTCCTCGTCCTGGAGGAGGGCGAGGTGCACGGTGTGCCCGGTGACCCGGTTCAGCTCCACGAGATGGGGGTGCGCGATCTCCCGGACGTCCAGGTTCTCGACGGCCTCGGCGGCCAGCGCGAACAGCTGCACGCCCAGCCGGTAGCGGCCGTCACCCTGCCGGTAGACGAAGCCGTGCTCGTGCAGCGTGCGCAGCAGGCGCAGCGCCGTGCTCTTGTGCACGCCGAGCTCCCCGGCCACGTCGCCGAGTCCGGCGGGCCCGCGCGCGAGCAACGGCAGCACCGCGAGCGCCCGTTCCACGGACTGACTCATCCCTCGTCCTCCCGTAGCCCCGGGCCGGGCCGGCCGCGCCCGGCGTTGACCCGTCGTCACCCGGGATGTTAGACAGCATGCAGCGGCATACGCAACGACAGTTGCACCCCACGCAACGTGATTCCGGGAGGCACCCGCATGGCCACCGCCAGCGACCCCGTCAAGGACCTCGCCGACGAACCGGTCGACCACCGGTTCAAGGGCCTCCCGCCGGACGCCCAGGCGCACGGCCTCACCGTCGGGCAGCTCGCCGCCCAGCGGCGCGACCTGTTCGACGGGGGCTTCACCACCCCCGTCCTGACCCTCGACGCGGACGCGCTGGAGCACAACCTCAGCGCCCTCGGCACCTACGCCGCCCGCCACGCCCTCGCCTTCGCCCCGCACGGCAAGACCTGCATGTCCCCCCAGCTCTTCCGCCGCCAGCTGGAGCACGGGGCCTGGGGCATCACCGCGGCCGTCCCCCACCAGGCCCGCGTCTACCGCGCCTTCGGCATCCAGCGGATCTTCCTCGCCAACGAACTCGTCGACGCCGCCGCCCTGCGCTGGGTCGCCGCCGAACTCGCCGCCGACCCCGGCTTCCGGTTCGTCTGCTACGTCGACTCCGTGCGCGGCGTCCAGCTGATGGACCGCGCCCTCCAGGGACAGCCCGCCGTCGTCGACGTCGTCGTCGAGCTCGGCGCGGGCGAAGGCGCCCGCACCGGGGCCCGTACCGACGAGGACTGCCGCGCCGTCGCCGATGCCGTCGCCGACGCCGCCACCCTGCGCCTCGTCGGCGTCGCCGGCTACGAGGCCGAGGTCCCGGGCGCCGACCCGGACCGCGTCGACGCCTACCTGCGCCGCCTCACCGGCCTCGCCGTCGAGTTCGACAAGGCCGGACGGTTCGCCCCGGAGCTCGACGAGATCGTCGTCAGCGCGGGCGGCTCCGCCTGGTTCGACTCCGTGGCCGAGGTCTTCGCCGCCCTCCCCGCCCTGTCGCGCCCCGTCCTGAAGCTGCTGCGCTCCGGCGCGTACGTCTCCCACGACCACGGCTGGTACACCCGCCTCACCCCCTTCAACCGACACCCCGAGGAGGGCGGCCTGCGGCCCGCCTTCCGGCTGTGGACCCAGGTCGTCTCGCGCCCCTCCCCCACCCAGGCCTTCGTCAACGCCGGCAAGCGCGACATCGCCTACGACCTGGGCCTGCCCGAGGCCGAACTGGTCCGCGACGCCCTGGACGGCACGGAGCGGCCCGCCACCGGGGTCCGCGTCGTCAAGCTCTCCGACCAGCACGCCTGGCTGGAGACCGACGCCGCCGACGACCTCCAGGTCGGGGACTGGGTGGCGCTCGGCATGTCCCACCCCTGCACCATCTTCGAGAAGTGGCCGCTGATCCCGGTCGTGGAGGGCGACGGCACCGTCACCGACTACGTGCGCACCTTCTTCTAGGCCACGGCCGTGGACCTGGTCATCCGCGGGGCCCGCGTCGTCGACGGCACGGGCGGGCCCTCGTACACCGCCGACGTGGGCGTCCACGAGGGCCGGATCGCCGCGATCGGCAGGCTCCCGGGCGGGGGCCGGCGCACCCTCGACGCGCACGGCCTCGCCCTCGCCCCCGGCTTCACCGACATGCACGCCCACAGCGACCTCGCCCTGCTCCGCGACCCGGACCACAGCGCCAAGGCCGCCCAGGGCGTCACCCTGGAGGTCCTCGGCCAGGACGGCCTCTCCTACGCCCCCGCCGACGACCGCACCCTCGGCGAAGTACGGGCCGCCATCGCCGGCTGGAACGGCGGCGGCCCCGGCAGCACCGACCTCGACTTCGACTGGCGCACCGTCGGCGAATACCTCGACCGGCTGGACTCCGGCTTCGAAGGACAGGGCATCGCCGTCAACGCCGCCTACCTCGTCCCCCAGGGCACCGTCCGCGCCCACGCCCTCGGCTGGGACGACCGCCCGGCGACCGCGGCCGAGCTGGACCGGATGCGGCAGCTCGTCGCCGACGGCCTGGCCCAGGGCGCCGTCGGCATGTCCTCCGGGCTCACCTACACCCCGGGCATGTACGCCTCCGGGGCCGAACTGACCGAACTGTGCCGCGTCGTGGCCCGGTACGGCGGCTACTACTGCCCCCACCACCGCAGCTACGGCCACGGCGCGCTGGCCGCCTACGCCGAGATGGTCGAGCTGACCCGGGAGGCCGGCTGCGCCCTGCACCTGGCGCACGCCACCATGAACTTCGGCGAGAACCGGGGCCGGGCCGGCGAACTCCTCGGCCTGCTGGACGCGGCACTGGCCGACGGCGCCGACATCACCCTCGACAGCTACCCGTACACCCCCGGCTGCACCACGCTCGTCGCCCTCCTCCCCAGCTGGGCGAACGAAGGCGGCCCGGAGGCCGTGCTGGCCCGGCTGCGCGACGGGACCCAGGCGCAGCGCATCCGCCACGCGCTGGAGGCGGAGGGCTCGGACGGCTGCCACGGGGTCCCCGTGGACTGGTCGACGATCGAGGTCTCCGGGGTCGGCGACCCCGCCTTCGCACCGCTCGTCGGAACCCGGCTGGACGGCTGGGACACCGCCCGGCGCCTCCTGATCGGCGACCGGCTCGCGCCCACCGTCCTCCAGCACGTCGGCCACGAGGAGAACGTCCGGGCGATCATGCGCCACCGGATCCACACCGGCGGCTCCGACGGCATCCTCCAGGGCGCCAAACCGCACCCGCGCGCCTACGGCACCTTCCCGCACTACCTCGGCCACTACGTGCGCGAACTGGGCGTGCTCGGCCTCGAAGAGTGCGTCGCCCACCTGGCGGGCCGCCCGGCCGCGCGGCTGCGGCTGGCCGACCGGGGCCTCGTACGCGAGGGCATGCGCGCCGACCTGGTCCTCTTCGACCCCGACACGGTCGCGGCCGGGTCCACGTACGAGAACCCGCGCGCACTGCCCACCGGCATCCCGCACGTCCTGATCGACGGCCGCTTCGTGATGCGCGACGGGCGCCGCACCGACGTCCTGGCCGGGCGGTCCGTGCGCCGCACTGCACGCGATCTTCGGTAGTTCGGGCACCTACGATGGGCGCCATGGTCGCCTTCGCCCTCGCCGCCCTGCTCTTCCTCGCATTCTGCATACGCGTCCGGCAGGACCGGCGCCGCTTCAGCAACGCCGTGCTCCTGGGGCTGACCTTCCTCAGCGCCTGCTCCGCCCTGTTCCTCCAGGTGGGCAAGCTGCCCACCTGGGCGGCCGTCACGGTCGTCGTGCTCGCCTTCGCCTCACCCGCGTTCGGCGCCTTCGCGCTGGGCGTCTTCCTCGTCCGCAACGGCATGACCATGGTCCGCAAGGAGGGCCTGCGCCCGGCCAACCTGCTGTCGATGCTCGCGGGCCTCGCGATCTTCGCGCTGATCACCCTGCTGATCCTCGTCGCCGTGGTCGGCTCCCCCGTACTGGGCGGCATCGCCGGAACGCTCACCGTGGTGGCCGGCTACGTCTCCTTCGTCTTCTTCTGCTTCCTCGGCTACGCCTTCCTCTACGGGCGGATCAAGGTGCGCGGCGACGTCGACCACGTGGTCATGCTGGGCTCGGGCCTGATCGGCGGGGACCGGGTGCCTCCGCTGCTGGCCTCCCGCCTGCGCAAGGGGCAGGCGATCCACGCCGCCCAGCTGGCCCGGGGCGGCAGGCCGCCGGTGCTGCTCGTCTCGGGCGGCAAGGGCTCGGACGAGAAGGTCGCGGAG
Organism: Streptomyces xanthophaeus; assembly: GCF_000725805.1. Taxonomy (GTDB): domain Bacteria; phylum Actinomycetota; class Actinomycetes; order Streptomycetales; family Streptomycetaceae; genus Streptomyces; species Streptomyces xanthophaeus. The sequence continues at coordinate 109,547 of NZ_JOFT01000028.1, forward strand.
GCCCGGGCGATGGCGGACTGGCTGATCGCGGAGGGCGTGCCGGCGGAGCACATCGTGCTGGAGGACCGGTCCACCACGACCGAGGAGAACATGCGCTTCAGCCGGGAGATCATGGAGGCGCACGACCCGGCCTACCGGTGCGTGGTGGTCACCAACAACTTCCATGCCTTCCGGGCCGCGATGCTGGCGCGCAAGACCGGCGTCAACGGTCAGGTACTGGGCTCACCCACCGCGAAGTACTACTGGCCGAGCGCCACCATCCGGGAGTTCGTCGCGGTCTTCTGGGAGCACCGGGCGGTGAACCTCGCGATCTGCGGCCTGCTGACCGTGCTCGGCGCGCTCGGCACGCTGGCCGCCGTCCTCGTCTGACCCGCGCGCACGCGGAGGTGCCGTGACTCCCCCCTTGGCAGCCACGGCACCGGCACTCTCCCGCTGTTACAGGCGCTGCCAGAGCGCCGGGACGTTCGGCGGCTCCCACCCCGTCTGGGCCTGGTGGCCCTGGATGCAGCGGTAGTTGGCTCCGCCGTAGGTGGCGGTGGCGCCGGTCGCGTAGACCGTGCCCGCCTTCCAGGTGCCGCCCGGCTCGGGGTCACCGGGGCCGGGGCCCGGGTCGCTGCCGCTGACCTTGAGGGTCAGGCCGTACGCGGACAGGATCGGGTTCAGCGGCTGGAAGAAGGTGGTCCCGCCGCTGGAGCAGTTGCCGGAACCGCCCGAGGTCACGCCCTGGGCCTGGCTCCCGGAGATGTAGGAGCCGCCGGAGTCACCGGGCTCGGCGCAGACCGTCGTACGGGTCACGCCGGAGATGGTGCCCTCGGGGTAGGTGACGCTGGTGTTGTGCTGCTGGACGGTCCCGCAGTGCCAGCCGGTGGTCGAGCCGGAACGGCACACCGAGGACCCGACCGGCTGCAGCACCGAGCCCGCGACCTGCACGTTCGCGCCGCCGCTGCCCTTGACGTACGGGGTCGCGGTCCACTGCGCGTTCGTCGCCACCCAGGCCATGTCGTTGCCGGGGAAGACCGAGGCCTGGAAGGACCCCTGCGCGACCTGGTTGAAGCCGCTGGTCGTGGTCCCGGCGCGGCCGCAGTGCCCGGCGGTGGCGAAGCCCTGCGTGCTGCCCTTGGTCACGGGGAAGCCCACGGAGCAGCGTCCGCTGCCGTTCATGTAGTACGCGTCCCCGCCGCGCAGGTCGTACAGCGGCCGCGGGGCCTCGGCCGTACGGACCACCGTGACCAGGCCCGGGTCGGTCCCGGTGGCGGCGAGCAGCCCGGCCGCCGCCCCTGCCTCGGTCTCCTCCACGACCAGGCTGTTGGAGCGCGGGTCGACGTAGCGGACCGGGGTCGCGGCGGTGGCGGCCCGGTCCAGCGCGGCCTTGGCGGCGTCCAGGTCGGCCAGGGTGCGGGCGACTACGGCGGCCCGGGCCCCGGCGGCGCGTATCGCGGCGGCGTCGGCGGCCCGGGTCGTGGCCACGGTGAGGGTGCCCGCGTCGGCCCCGTCCACCCAGGCCCCGGCGAACGCGGCGCCGAGCCCCGCCTGGAGCCGGGCGGCGGCAGCCCCCGCCTCGGCCTCGTTCGCGAGGCGCGCCTTGGCCTGCGTGGGGGTCAGGCCGAGGTCGCGCTGCATGGCGGCGAGCAGCTCGGGCGGGGCGTCGGCGGTCCGCAGGGTCGTCGACGCGGAGGGTGCGGCGGGGGCGGGGTCGGCGGTGGCGCCGCCCGTCCCGGCCAGCAGCAGCCCGGCAGCGGCCAGGGCGGTACACGCCGCGCGGGCGTGTCGCTTGAGCATGGGGGATCTCCTCGGTTTCCGTGGGGGTGGGGCGGAGGGTCTGCGGAAACCGTAGAAATCCGAACCAGTGCGCGGGAGCTGCCACTTGGCCCCTCCCCCGGTGGTATGGCCGGGGGCGTGCGGCGGCCGAGGTGCGTTCATGGGTCGGGGGCCGGAGGATGGGGCCAGGGGAAAACCGTAGGAGGTACGCGATGGTCAGTGAACCCGACGAGCAGCCCACACGGTCGGACCGGCTCTTCACGGGCGGGGAGCGACCGTACGACCCCGAAGACCTCGTGATGGCGACAGGCCACGACCCGACTCCGGAGCGGATCGAGAAGGCGCGCCAGCTGATCGAGAAGGAGGGTCCGCAGGTCATCGAGCGCTACCTGCCGTAGCCCCTGCGGGGGGCTCGGCGGTGTGTTTGCGTCGGCCACGCCGGGCCCCTGCCGGGGGCTCGGCGGTGCCCTTGCGCCTGCGGCGCCGCTGCACGGGGCTCCGCCCCGGACCCCGCTCCTCAATCGCCGGAGGGGCTTGGGTTTGCCCTGGCGGGGCCTGTTCGGTGGGGGTCGGGGAGCGGTGCCCCTCCGGGGTATCTCCTCGGCTCGCGCACTGAGCCCGGTCAAAATGTGGCGGCCCTGGTTGCGCGCTCGTCCTGCGGGGACACCCCGCAGTGTCCCCACTCCCCTCGGCCACGGCTTCGCTTCCGACGCCGGGGCGTGTGGGGTGGGGGCGCGCAGGAGGGTCCCCGCAGGACGAGCGCGCAACCTGGGCCGTATCTCTCGTAGCGGGGGCTAAGTGCGCGAGCCGAGGAGACACTCCGGATGGACCCCGCCCCACACCCCTGACCCCGCCAGGCACCGCAACGGCCAGCACATCCAGCGCCCTGCCTGGGCAAAATCCAGCCCCGCCGGCGATTGAGGCGCGGGGTCCGGGGCCGAGCCCCGTAGCAACGGCGCCGCAGACGGGACACCACCACACGGCCGAGCCCCGCAGGGACGCGGCGGAGCCCCGTGCAACGGCGCCGCAGGCGGGACACCGCCCCACCGCCAAGCCCCGCACGGGACACGTCACGGGGCCAGCGCCCGGCGGGACGGGCCGGCGGCGGAGCGGGTGAGGGCGTCCGCGTGCGCAGCCCTGGCGTGCTCCAGCACGTCCGGCGCGCGGGCGGCCGCCCGGGCCGCGGGGTGCCACCCCAGCAGGTGCCGCCACACCAGCGGAGCCCCGGCGAGCGGCCGGGTGACCACCCCCGGGGTCACCGGGAAGGTGGCCCGGCACAGCCCGACGGCCCGCCCGACCTGCACCAGGTGCACACACGACGCCGTGTCCGTCTCGTACACGCAGGCGGGCGTGAACCCGGCCCGTACACAGGCCGCCGCGAAGCAGTCCCCGAAGCACCCGTCCCCCGGCACGTCCGCCCACGCCTCCGCCGCCAGCTCCGCCAGCTCGACCTCCCCGCGCGGGGAGCGGGCCAGCGGATGGTCCTCGGCCAGCATCACGTGCACCGGGTCCCGCGCCACCTCCATCCACGCCAGCCGCCCCGGCTCCGGCGGCGCGCTCTCCCCGCACACCCCGACCAGCGCGAAGTCCAGCCGCCCGGCGGCGACGCTCCCGGCGACCTCCGTCTCGGACCAGGACGTGTACGTGGTCACCGGCACCCCGGGCTCCTGCCGGGCGAGCCGGTCCACGAGCCCGCCGAGCAGCGGCCCGTGCGTCCCGCCGAGCCGGTAGCCCTCCGTCCCCTGCCGGGCGAACCGCTGGGCCTCCTCCTGGAGCTCGCACACCGCGGGGAGCACCACCCTGGCCCGGTCCAGGACCAGCTCCCCGAGAGCGGTCGCCCGGACGCCCTCCCGGCCGCGGACGAACAGCGCGCCGCCCAGCGCCCGCTCGATCCGCTTCAGTTGGGCACTGAGTGCGGGCTGCGCGACCCCGAGCGCGGTCGCCGCCCGGGTCAGGCTGCCCGCATCGGCGACGGCCCTGACGATCTTGAGGTGCCTCAGCTCCAGGTCCATACGACGAGCTTGGTCCAGACCAGTGGACGAGCGCTACGGTCCGACCGCATCCAGAATCGGTGGACGCTCGTTATCGGCCAGGGGGCCGAAACCCAAAGGACAGGTGAATGTACGCACTCGACGTCGACTGGGACCACCCCACGGACCCCCTGCCCGGCCCGCGGCTCGACCACGTCCGCGCCTACGTGGCCAGCGCGGGCGCCGACGGCCACCTGTGGCACGGCGTCCCCACGCTCCTGCTCACCACGGTCGACCGCACCACCGGCCGCACCGTCCGCACCCCGCTCATCTACACCGAGGACGGGGGCCGCCACATCGTCCTGGCCTCCGGACACGGCGCCCCGGACCACCCCGGCTGGTACCGGAACCTCACCGCCCACCCGGAGGTCCGCCTCCAGGTCGGCGCCGCCGCCCTGAAGGCCACGGCCCGCACGGCCACGCCGTGGGAACGCGAGGTCTACTGGGCCATGATGACGGCCCTGTGGCCCGCCTACGAGGACGACCAGGCGGCAGCCCGGCCCCGCGAGATCCCTCTGGTCATCCTGGAACCCCGGACGAGCAGGCCGCAGTAACCTTCCCTCTCATGCCCACCACACAGCCCCCCGCGCCCGGCCGCCGCCAACGGTCGGCCGCCGGCCGGGCCTGGAAAGCGTTCAAGCTGTGCCTCTCCACCACGGCCTTCCTGTGGGTCGCGTGCTGGCTGGCGACGGCCATGTCGGAGCAGCGCGAGAGGTGCGCCCACCAGATCGTCGGGCCCGGCGGCCCGTTCAGGGTGGAGACCAGCTCCCTCCCGCCCAACGAGACCTGCGTCTGGCCCGACGGCACCGAGATCGCCGCGCTGGACGTCATGACGTACCTCTGGTGGGCCGCCGCCGCGGCCACGCTGATCTCCTTCCTGCTGGCGGCCTCCTTCTCCGCCGCCCCCGCGGAAGACCTCCGATATCGGGATGCGGGCAGGTCGGAGCGCCCGTAGGGTCGATGCCCGTGGAACCACTCACCGAGAAACAGATCCGCTCGTCCTTCGTGAACTGCACCAAGGGCGAGGCCTCACGGCTGCGCCTCCCCCTCGACTTCGCCGAACTGCCCTGGGAAGACCTCGACTTCCTCGGCTGGGTGGATCCGGGAGCGCCCCTGAAGGCCCACCTCGTCCTGCCCGCCGCCGAGGGCCCGCTGGGGATCTCCCTGCGCGTTCCGTCCGTGAACCGCACGAGCGCGATGAAGTCCAGCCTGTGCCAGCTCTGCCTGACCGGACACGCCTCCTCCGGCGTCACCCTGCTCGCCGCACCCCTGGCGGGCGCCCGGGGCCGCGAGGGCAACACCGTCGGCATCTACGTCTGCGCGGACCTCGCCTGCCCCCTGTACGTACGCGGCAAGAGGCAGCCGAAGCTGCGCACCGCGCGGTACGAGGAGTCCCTCACCCTGGACGAGCGCCTGGCCCGCATGACGGACAACCTGGACGCCTTCGCGGCCCGCGTCACCGCCGCCTGATCCCTCAGGCGGGTGCCGCGACCGCGCTGTACGTACGGCCGCCCGCGGCGTACTCGCCCAGCGGGCTCATGCCGAACCCGTCGACGTGCACCCGCCAGGACGGCTCGTTCCCGGACTCGATGAACGCCACCACCGCGTCCGCCCGTCCGGCCGCCTCCCGCAGGGCCAGCGCGAACAGCCCCCGGGCCACACCGCGCCCCCGGTAGGCGGCGTCGACCACCACCGGGCCGTAGAGCAGCCACCGCACCTCGCTCAGCGGGCGACCCCGCCACTGCAACGAGCCCTGGGCGTCGAGCAGCGCCCGCAGCGGGGGCGGCGGCGAGGGCACGTCCTGCGGCACGGAAAGGGCGAGGAGCCCGGCCAGCCTCCCCGCGTCGTCGGCCACCAGCAGCTGCCCGGCCGCGACCATGCCCCGCAGCTCGGCCACCCCGAACACCCCTTGCACGAAGCCCTGCTGCGCCCGCTGACTCTCCGTCAACGCGTCACGGTGGTTGGCGGCGAAGAGCGCGGCCATCGCGGCGGCGTCGGACTCGGCGGCGTACCGGTACTCCATGGCGCGATCGTGCCACGTCACCCCCGGTCGTAGACGCACACCTCCACGTCCCGGGCACACAGCGTGTCGGAGATCAGCGGCTCGATACGGGACCAGCTGCCACCGGCGAGCCCGCACCCTATGCGAGGCATGTGCACGGAGGCACCCAGCTCCAGCGCATGCCCCGCCAGCGCGTCGAGGCAGCGCTGCACGGCCTCGTACCGGATCGGCGGCCCGCTGCTCCCGGTCCGCATGCCGCGCTGACCGACCATGTTGGCCACCCACACGTCGGGCTTCACCCGCACCACTTGCACGGCCCCGAGCCCGAAGTCGTTCCCGCTGCGCCCCCGGTGCCAGGCGCGGTACGCCGCCTCCGGCTCGGGCCACCGCTTCGAAACGGCCAGCACGAACCCCTTGCCCCACCCCCCGAGGTCGTTGCACACATGGGCGATGACCTTGGGCCCTTTGGCCTGAGGACTCGTCGCATCCCCGGCAATGATCCTGAGCGGCTTCACATCCCCACGCTAGGCGAAAGCACTGACAAGGGGGGCGGGGTGGGATGGGGGCGGGGTGGCTTCGGGGGCCTGTTACCCCTTGGCCGAATCAGAGAAGTCTTGGGGGATTCCCGTCAGTCCCACGGTCCTTCCGTGCCGGGCCGGGCCCTCAAGGGCGCTCCCTGCGGTCGCGTCGCTTCGCGATGGGCGTCGCTTCGCGATGGCCTTCGGCCACCCTTGACCGCCCGTCCCGACACTGAAAGACAAGGACTGTCGGGAAGCCCCCAAAGGATGGTCTCCTGGGGACAAGTCACAGGGGCGGGGCATCAGGGTCCCGGCGGGCAAGGCTCCCGGTGGCCCAGCCGCAGCCCGGGCCGTTCCAGTTGCCGGGCGGGCCTGCTGGCGCATCAAATCGCTACGCGCTTCTCTCTCACGGCGGCCGCCCACCGTCCTGGGCCGGGGGGCCTGGCGGTGGGCGGGTGGGACGGGCGGGGGTAGTCAGGTGGTGGCTAGGAGAGTGAGGGCGAGGGCGGAGCCGGCGAAGACGGTGAGGTGACGCAGGTTCTGGAGGTAGGGCATGACCCAGCGGGGGAAGCCGGTCTCGGCAGCCTTCAGCATCGACTTGACGTCGATGCGCTGGAGTTCGGAGTCACCGCTCTTTGTGAAGTGGCCGGTCACGGACTGCACGGCGGTCAGGTTCGAGTAGAGGATCACGCAGTTCACGAGGAGGACGAGGGACTGGATGATCCATGCGGCGCTCTCTCCCCACGTCGTCTTGGTCAGGAGGAGTACGGCGGAAGCGGTGAGGGTGAGCGCGATACCGACCGGGGCGTAGGTCTCGTGGCCGCCGGCGTCCAGACGCATCCCGTTCTCCGCCATCACCGTCCTGCGTACACCCTGGCGTCCGAGCTCCGCCTCGACTGCCGCCTGAGCCCGGGCCCCGTAGCGGCTGCGCACCACCGGGATGCTCAGGAAAGCAACAGCGATCAGTACCTGCAGCGACGCAACGAACCCGTTCATGGGGATCCCTCATTCCTCAGTGCCTGCCTGGTGACGTCCAAACCATCGACCCACCCCCTGACAGACCCCAGACAGGCCGCTGACACGCCCCCTGACACCCCAAGACGGCATCTGACACGGTCCGAGGCCGTCAGATGCCGCCTGACCGAGCAGGATGCCGAAATACTCGGCATTTCGTCCCCTCTCGACGCCATTCACCCTCCAACCCGCCCCCAAATATGGACATACCACCCGCTGGCGGGCGTGAGGGAGGGTCCGGCCGGTCACGGGCTGCCCATACGCCTCTACCCAGCCCCAGGCGAGCAGCAGACGCCTTCCCGGAGGAGCGCGTAACGATCTGCGGCGGCCTATGTCCGGCCCCAGGCGGCCCGCAGACGCCGAGCAATGAGGAGCGCGTAGCGATTTGATGCGCCCACCGGCCCCGCCCGGCAACTGGAACGGCCCCGGCTGCGGCACGGCCCCCGGGAGCCGTGCCCGCCGGGGCCCTGATGCCCCGTCCGTGGATTACTGCTGCGGAGACCGTCCCTTTGGGGGCTTCCCGACAGTCCTTGTCTTTCCGTGTCGGGACGGGCGGTCAAGGGTGGCCGAAGGCCATCGCGAAGCGACGCGACCGCAGGGAGCGCACTGACGGGAAGCCCCCAAGACATCTCTGATGCCGCCAAGGGGTAACAGGCCCCCGAAGCCGCCCTCAGCCCCTCGAAGCCCCCGCCCCGCCCCGCTCCACCCCGGCCCCTACAAGTACTCCCGCGCGAACTCCACCGCCCATTCCACCGCCGCCACCGGGACGCTGCCCGAATGGGGGTCGAGGGCGAGGCGGGCGGTTTCCCAGCCTTCGCCGTGTTCGCGGAAGATCGCGAAGCCGCCGGTCTCAGCGCCGTTCCGGGTCGTCACCAGGAACTCGATCACCCGGTCGTCTCCGTCCGAACCCAGGGTGGTGATCGCCATGTCGCCGACTACGAACTCCACTGATCGCGCCCTTCAGTAGCTGATGTGCCGGGATCAGCCTCTCCGGCGGGGCGGGCCCGCACATGAGTGCGCGTACTCATGCGACGTACTCATGCCACGTACTCAGCCGCACCCTCCCGCGCCCCGCCCCCTCCCCCACCCCCGGGGTGACGAGCGCAACACCCGGGTTTCGGCGGCGCCCGCGTGCACCCGTTCCGCAGGTCGGAGTGCGGGGCGGGCCCCGGATTCCAAGGGTGGACCGGGTCGCTACCCGCCCATCACGCGAAATGGGACATATCACTCCCGGTGACCTGTGGCCAAATGGCTCGGCACGCCCGCGCGCGGGCCCGTAAGCTCCCGTCATGCAGGTGATCCAGTCAACGAAACTCGCCAATGTCTGCTACGAGATCCGCGGCCCCGTCCTCGAAGAGGCGATGCGGCTCGAAGCAGCAGGTCATCGCATCCTCAAGCTCAACACCGGCAACCCCGCGGCCTTCGGCTTCGAGTGCCCGCCGGAGATCCTTGAGGACATGCTCCGCAACCTGGGCAACGCCCACGGGTACGGGGACGCGAAGGGGCTGCTCTCGGCGCGCCGCGCGGTGATGCAGCACTACCAGACCAAGGGCATCGAGCTGGACGTCGAGGACATCTACCTCGGCAACGGCGTCTCCGAGCTGATCCAGATGTCGATGCAGGCGCTGCTCGACGACGGCGACGAGGTGCTGGTCCCGGCGCCGGACTACCCGCTGTGGACCGCTTCCGTCTCCCTCGCGGGCGGCACGGCCGTGCACTACCGCTGCGACGAGCAGGCCGACTGGATGCCCGACCTCGCCGACATCGAGCGCAAGGTCACCGACCGCACCCGCGCGATCGTGATCATCAACCCGAACAATCCGACCGGCGCCGTCTACGACGACGAGATGCTGCGCGGGCTGACGGACATCGCGCGCCGCCACAACCTGGTCGTCTGCTCGGACGAGATCTACGACCGGATCCTGTACGACGGCGCCACGCACACGAACACCGCCGCCATCGCGCCGGACCTGCTGACCCTGACCTTCAACGGGCTGTCGAAGAACTACCGCGTCGCCGGCTACCGGGCCGGCTGGATGGCGGTCTGCGGCCCCAAGAAGCACGCCTCGTCGTACATCGAGGGCCTGACGATCCTGGCCAACATGCGACTGTGCGCCAACATGCCCTCGCAGCACGCGGTGGCCACCGCCCTCGGCGGCAGGCAGTCGATCAACGAGCTGGTGCTGCCGGGCGGGCGGCTGCTGGAGCAGCGCGACACGGCGTACGACCTGCTGACGCAGATCCCCGGCATCACCTGCGTGAAGCCCAAGGGTGCGCTGTACCTCTTCCCGAAGCTCGACCCCTCGGTCTACAAGATCAAGGACGACCGGCAGATGGTCCTGGACCTGCTGCGGGCCGAGAAGATCATGGTCGTGCACGGGACGGGCTTCAACTGGACGGAGCCCGACCACTTCCGGATCGTGACACTGCCGAACGCCAAGGACCTGGCGGACGCGGTGACGCGGATCGGGAAGTTCCTGGACGGCTACAGCCAGCCCTGATCCGGCTCCGCTCCGGCCCGGGTCCGGCCCGTATCCCATCCCGGTCCGGCCCCGGTCGAGCTCTGCCGGATCCAGCTCAACTTTAGAACCGATCCAATGTAGGATGGTCTCCTGACCCACGCAGGAGGCCTCCTCATGTACGAGCCGATCCGCACCAAGCCGGTCGTCCACCGCATGGGCGACGCCGCAGCCGACTACCCGCACCGCAGCCGCGGCGAGGCCCTGGACATCCAGCTCGCCGGGCACCTCGCAGCCCTGCTCGCCGTCACCGACGAGCTCGGGCTCGACGAGGACGCCGCCGCGATCGCCGTCCAGGTGGAGCGGCTGCGCGGCGCCGAGCCCGCCCGGGCACCGCAGGGCGGCCCGGCCGGGGACGCCGCGGTACTGCACCAGCGTGCGCACGACCTCGCCGCCCGCGCGCTCCTCGTGGCCGCGTCCCGCGCCGACACCACCGCCGCGATCCTCGCCGCCGAGCGCATGGACGCCCACGCCGCCGCCCTGGAGACCCTCGACCTGGCCGGCGCCCACTGACGGCCCCGGTCCGGGGCCGCGGAGGCTCCGGACCGGGCGCCATGTTCCCTACGGCTGACCGGCCGGGGTGAACTCCGCCGAGGCGATCCCGCACCACGGGACCGTGGCGAGCGGCCACACCGGCCCGACCGCCTCCGCCTGCTCGGTCGCACCCGGGGCCACGCCCGGCACCTTCACCAGCGCCTGGGCGGCCCGCTCGACCGGATCCGGCAGCTGCGTCACGCGGAACTCCACGGTGACCACGTACGCGCCCGGCCCCTCGGGCCGCCCCGCGGCCGTCACCGCCGCCACCACCCGGCGGCTGGCCGGATCGATGCGGCACCCGGTGACCCGTACGTCCTCCACGGCCGCCCGCGGCAGCTCCGCGGGCGGGTCTCCGCCGCTGGCCCACACGTACAGGCCCAGCGGGGCGAACACCAGCAGTCCGGCCAGCGCCACCAGACCGACCAGCCAGCCCTGCCACTTCAACGCGCTCACGCCCATGGCACGATCCTCCCGGGCCGCCGCCCCGCCCACCAGCACCCACGGGCCCACACAGCATTTCGAAGTGGGACCGCCTGGACACCTGACGTTCATTCAACTCCACGCGGAATGTGGGTTTCCGCGAGCACGCTGCCCTCGTGAGACGCATCCTAGGAATCGTCCTGGGCCTCCTCCTCGTCGTCGGCGTGATCTTCGTCGTCCTCTTCCAGGGGCAGGACTCAGCAACCACGGCAACGAAGACCGTGCGTGGCGTCATCGGCTCGGAGAAGTCCGAATTCTTCCGCGACCCCGACGTCGTCAAGGCCCTTGCCCGCAAGGGCTACACCGTGAAGACCGAGACCTCGGGCTCCTGGGCGATGGACCAACTCGCCCTCAAGGAATTCGACTTCGCCTTCCCCAGCAGCAGTGAACCGGCCAAGGAGATCGAGACCGCGGCCGGCCTCAAGGGCGCCCAGACCACCAAGCCCTTCTACTCCCCGCTCGTCGTCGTCGCCCGCTCGAACGCCGCGCAGGTACTGGCCGGCAACGGCCTGGTGAAGATGACCGGGAAGAACTCGGGGACCCTCCTCATGGGCCCGTTCCTGAAGGCTTCCGGCGAGGACCGCACCTGGCAGCAGCTGTCCGGCTCCGCGGCCCACTCCGAGCTGACCGGCACGGTGTTCGTCAAGACCACCGACCCGACCACCTCCAATTCCGGCGCCCTCTTCCTGGCCGCCACCTCCAACGTCGCCAACGGCGGCAACGTGGTCGCCGACGACCCCGGGCTCGCGCGCACCGCGCCCCTGATGCGCAAGCTGATCTCGGTCCAGGGCGCCCTGGAACCCAGCACCGACGACCCCTTCCGGGCCTTCATCAGCGGCAGCGGCGAACCGCTCATCCTGGTGTACGAGTCCCAGGTGGCCGCCCTGCTGCTGCAGAAGCAGGAGCCGGGCGACATGGTCGTCCTCTACCCGGACACCACCGTCAACACCGCGCACACCTTCGTCCCGCTCGGCGACGCGGCCCGGGAGCTCGGACCCCTCCTCGCCACCGACCCGAAGCTGCGCGAGCTGGCCCTGCGCCACGGCTTCCGCCCGCAGGACGGGGTGCCCGAGTTCACCGCCGCCACCGCCCCGCACGCCGCGTACCTCAACCCGGGACTGACCGGCATCCGCCAGGTCGGCACACCCACCGTCAAGATCCTGATGGCGCTGGCCGAGCGCGCCAAGGGCCAGGGGGACACACCATGACACTCACACCTCCCGAGGACGCTCCGCTGGTCCTCACCGCACCCGAGCCCGTCGCCCCGGTCCGCCGGGAGCAGGCCGGCGGCCTCGTCCCGGTCGCGGACGGCGTCCGCGAGGAGATGGGCCGCCGCGCCGGGGAGTACGTGGGCCAGCTGGCCGGGATCGACAGCCGCTCCCCGGAGTTCGCGCAGCGCCTGGGCGAGATCGCCGGGCTCGGCTCGGCCGACGTGCGCAGCGCCGCCCAGCAGTCGAACCGGATGCTGGAGCGGGCCGTGCGCTCGCTCGGCTCCGGGGAGGGCGGCGACGCCCAGGCCCGGGTCGCCGGGTCGCTGGTCGAGCTGCGGCGCACCGTCGAGGACCTCGACCCGCGGGACTCGCCCGCCAAGGGCGCCCGCAAGCTGCTGGCGAAGCTGCCGGGCGGCAGCAGGTTCCGTGACCACGTGGCGAAGTACGCCTCCTCGCAGGCCACGCTGAACAAGATCGTGGGTTCGCTGCGCGGCGGCCAGGACGAGCTGCGGCGCGACAACGCGGCGCTGCACACCGAGCGCGCCCGGCTGTGGGAGACGATGGGGCGGCTCCAGGAGTACGCGGTCCTCACCGAGGCCCTGGACGCGGCGGTCGAGCAGCGGATCGCCGAGGCCGGGCACGCCGACCCCCAGCAGGCCGAGGCGCTGCGGGCGGACGTGCTGTTCCCGGTCCGGCAGAAGCACCAGGACCTGCTGACGCAGCTGGCGGTCTGTGCGCAGGGCTACCTGGCGATGGACGTGGTCCGGCGCAACAACGACGAGCTGATCAAGGGCGTCGACCGGGCGGCGACCACCACCGTCTCGGCGCTGCGGATCGCCGTCATGCTGGCCTCGGCCCTCGACAGCCAGCGCAGGGTCGTCGAGCAGGTCGACGCGCTGAAGGGCACGACCGAGGAGCTGATCCGCGGCAACGCCCGGATGCTGTCCACGCAGAGCGGGGAGATCCAGCGGATCGCAGCCGATCCGGCGGTGGGCGCGGAGACCCTGCGGACGGCCTTCGCGCAGATCTACGAGACCCTGGATGCGATCGACACGTTCAAGGTGCAGGCGACCGAGAACATGGCCGCGACGGTGGAGTCGCTGACGGGCGAGCTGCAGAGCGCCTCGGCGTACCTGGCGCGTACCCGGGGCGCCGCCGGGGACCTCGAAGGGGGTGCCCGGTGAGGGGGCGGCGCGCGGCGCTGACGGCGCTGGCCCTGGCGGTACTGGCGGCGGGGACGGCCTGTACGTCCGGGGGCGAGGAGCCGGGTCCTGGTCCGGGGCCGGGGAAGTCCACGTACCAGGCGGGGAAGCTGCGGGTGCTGGCGTCCAGCGAGCTCTCCGACATGGAGCCGGTGCTGAAGGCGGCCAAGGCGGCCACGGGGGTCGGTGTGGAGCTGACCTGGTCCGGCACCCTGGACGCGGTCGAGCAGGTGGCCTCGGGGAAGGCGGACGGGAAGTACGACGCGATCTGGCTGTCCTCCAACGACTATCTGCGGCTGCGCCCCGAGGCCGCCGGGAAGCTCGCCAACGAGACGCCGGTGATGTCGTCGCCGGTCGCGCTCGGTGTGCAGCCGCAGGCGCTGGCCAGGCTCGGCTGGAAGCCCGAGGAGGTCACCTGGTCGGCGGTGCACGAGGCCGTGGCCGGCGGGAAGCTGACCTACGGGATGACCGACCCGGTGCGGTCCAACTCGGGTTTCTCCGCGCTGGTGTCGGTGGCTTCGGGGCTGTCGGGCGCGCAGGCGGCGCTGACGGACGCGGACGTGAAGGCGGCGGCGCCGCGGCTGAAGGAGTTCTTCGCGGGGCAGAAGCTGACGTCCGGTTCCTCGGGCTGGCTCGTGTCGGCGTACGCGAAGCGCGGGGACGTGGACGCGCTGGTGAACTACGAGTCGGTGCTGCTGTCGATGAACCGGGACGCGAAGGCTCCGCTGACGGTGATCCGGCCGCGCGACGGGGTGGTGACGGCGCACTACCCGCTGACGCTGCTCACCTCGGCCCCGGCCGGGGCGCGTGAGTCGGGGCGGGCCCTGACGGAGTACCTGCGCGGCGCGCAGGCGCAGAAGGCGATCACGGAGCAGACCTTCCGCCGTCCGGTGGCGGCCGGGGTGGCTCCGGCGGCCGGGCTGGGCGCGGACAAGCGCCGGGAGCTGCCGTTCCCGGGTTCGCGTCAGGTGGCGGACGGGCTGCTGGCCTCGTACGAGAACGAGCTGCGGCGGCCTTCGCGGACGGTGTACGTGCTGGACACCTCGGGTTCGATGGCCGAGGAGGACCGCATCGGGCGGCTGAAGGCGGCGCTGACCGAGCTGACGGGGAGCGGGAGTTCGGGGACCGGGGAGCGGTTCCGGGACCGCGAGGAGGTGACGCTGGTGCCGTTCGGGTCGAAGGTCAAGGAGGTGTCGACGCACGTGGTCGAGCCGGGCAATCCGGGGCCGGCCCTGGATGCGGTCCGCGCCGGTGTGAAGGCGCTGCGGCCCGAGGGGGGTACGGCGGTGTACGGCAGTCTGGAGGCGGCGTACGAGCACCTCGGCAAGGGCGGCGCGGACGCGTTCACCTCGATCGTGCTGATGACGGACGGGGAGAACACGGAGGGCGTGGGGGCCGGGCACTTCGACTCCTTCTACGCGGCGCTGCCGCAGGCGCAGAAGCACACGCCGGTGTTCGCGGTGCTGTTCGGAGACTCGGACCGCAAGGAGCTCACCCACATCACCGAGCTGACCGGCGGGCGGCTGTTCGACGCCACGGACGGGAACGGTTCGCTGGGTGGCGCGTTCGAGGAGATCCGTGGCTACCAGTAGGGCGGCCAGGGCCCTGGGCTACCTGGAGTCGAGGAAGAACCTGGCCGGCTCGGCGTGCGGGGTGGCCGGGGTGGGTCTGGCGCTGGCCGGGGTGGCGGGTGCGTACTGGCCGCTGGTGGTGGGCGGGCTGTACGGGGCGGGCGCGCTGATCGCCCCGCCGGAGCGGGCGGCGCCGCCTCCCTTCGATCCGCGGGAGGAACTGGGCGTGCTGCGCGAGGACTTCGCGCGGCTGCGGGACTACCTGGCGGAGGTGGAGCTGCCGTCGGCGGCCGGGGGCACGCTGGAGGGTCTGCTGGGCCTGTACGGGGCGTTGCTGGAGCCGGGGTGGGTGGCCGATGTGCTGGCCACGGAGCCGGAGGCGGTGCACGCGCTGTCGCGGGCGGTCCGCCAGGACGTGCCGGAGTGCGTGGACGCGTACAACCGGACCCGCTGGTGGAACCGGATGGCGCCGGGCGGTGAGTCCCCGGACCGGCACCTGGAGCGGCAGCTGGGGGTCCTGTACGAGGAGGCGCAGCGCGTAACGGCGGGCCTCCACGAGGTGGAGGCCCGCCGTCAGCAGACGCACACGACCTATCTGGAGGAGCGCGGACGCTCCTGAGATCGCTCGTGTGCTGCGGTGGGCGCCGCTTGGTCGGGGGCTCCCACAGCGGTGGGCGCCGCTTGGTCGGGGGCTCCCACGTTCATTGGCCCTTGTTCAGGGCGGGCCGGCTCAGCCCAGGCGCTCGACGAGCGCGTGGTACTGGTCCCACAGCTCCTTCGGGGTGTGGTCGCCGTAGGTGTTCAGGTGCTCGGGGACCAGGGCGGCCTCGTCGCGCCAGATCTCCTTGTCGACCGTGAGGAGGAAGTCCAGGTCGGCGGCGGGGAGGTCGAGGCCGTCGGTGTCGAGGGAGTCCACCGTCGGCAGGATGCCGATGGGGGTCTCGACGCCTTCGGCGGTGCCGTCGAGGCGGCCGACGATCCACTTCAGGACGCGGCTGTTCTCGCCGAAGCCGGGCCACACGAACTTGCCCGCGTCGTTCTTGCGGAACCAGTTCACGTAGTAGATCTTCGGGAGCTTGGACTGGTCCTTGCCCTTGGCGACGTCGACCCAGTGGCCCATGTAGTCGCCCATGTTGTAGCCGCAGAACGGCAGCATGGCGAAGGGGTCGCGGCGCAGCTCGCCGACCTTGCCCTCGGCGGCGGCGGTCTTCTCGGAGGCGATGTTCGAGCCGATGAAGACGCCGTGGTTCCAGTCGAAGGACTCGGTGACCAGCGGTACGGCGGAGGCGCGGCGGCCGCCGAAGAGGATCGCGGAGATCGGGACGCCCTTGGGGTCCTCCCACTCGGGGGCGATCGTCGGGCACTGGGCGGCGGGGACGGCGAAGCGGGCGTTGGGGTGGGCCGCCGGGGTGTCGCTCTCCGGGGTCCAGGCGTTGCCCTTCCAGTCGACGAGGTGGGCGGGGGCCTCTTCGGTCATGCCCTCCCACCAGACGTCGGAGCCGTCGGGGGTGAGCGCGACGTTGGTGAAGACGGTGTTGGCGTACATCGTCTTCATGGCGTTGGCGTTGGTGTGCTCGCCGGTGCCGGGGGCGACGCCGAAGAAGCCGGCCTCGGGGTTGATCGCGTAGAGGCGGCCGTCCTCGCCGAAGCGCATCCAGGCGATGTCGTCACCGACGGTCTCGACGGTCCAGCCGGGGATCGTGGGCTCCAGCATGGCGAGGTTCGTCTTGCCGCAGGCGGAGGGGAAGGCGGCGGCGATGTACTTCGCGTCGCCCTCGCCGGCCGGCGGGGTGAGCTTGAGGATGAGCATGTGCTCGGCGAGCCAGCCCTCGTCGCGGGCCATGACGGACGCGATGCGCAGGGCGTAGCACTTCTTGCCGAGGAGGGCGTTGCCGCCGTAGCCGGATCCGTAGGACCAGATCTCGCGGGTCTCGGGGAAGTGGGAGATGTACTTGGTGGTGTTGCAGGGCCACGGCACGTCGGCCTGGCCCTCGGCGAGCGGTGCGCCGAGGGTGTGGACGGCCTTGACGAAGAAGCCGTCGGTGCCGAGCTCGTCGAGGACGGCCTTGCCCATGCGGGTCATGGTGCGCATGGCGACCGCGACGTAGGCGGAGTCGGTGATCTCGACGCCGATCGCGGAGAGCTCGGAGCCGAGGGGGCCCATGCAGAAGGGGACGACGTACATCGTCCGGCCCTTCATCGAGCCGCGGAAGATGCCTTCCTGGCCGGCGAAGAGCTCCTTCATCTCGGAAGGGGCCTTCCAGTGGTTCGTGGGGCCCGCGTCCTCCTCCTTCTCGGAGCAGATGAAGGTCCGGTCCTCGACGCGCGCGACGTCGGAGGGGTCGGAGGCGGCGTAGTACGAGTTCGGGCGCTTCGTCTCGTCGAGCTTCTTGAACGTTCCCTTGACGACGAGCTCCCCGCACAGGCGCTCGTACTCGTCCTCGGAGCCGTCGCACCAGACGATGCGGTCCGGCTGGGTGAGGGCTGCGATCTCGTCCACCCAGGAGATCAGCTCCTGGTGGGTCGTCGGGACAGTGGGAGCCGCGTTGTCGCGCGCCACGATTGCTCCTTGTTGAGGGGTGTGTTTGGTGTATGCCCCGTGGGGGCTGCGACCCGGATGCTTCGCGCTCCGCTCATCCGGTGCCGACCGCACTCATCTGATCATCCGGTGGATGTGCGCATATGTCCAGGGGGCTTCTCACGTGAGCATCGCCACTCCCGTCAATCTTCCGTAAAGAGGACCAACGGAAACCTACGGACCCGTAGGTAGCATGTGGGCCATGACTTCTGACGCCGCTGCCGCGCCGGCTGCCGAGGCCGATCCGGTCGCCGACGCCTCCCCGGTCACCCGGGCCCTGGAGGCTGCCGAGACCGCTCTCGAGGAAAAGCCGCTGATGCGCGGCTGGCTGCACACCGGAATGTTCCCCGCCGTGGTGGTCGCGGGCCTGGTCCTCATGGCCTTCACCGACTCGACCCGGGCCCGCGTGGCCTGCGGGGTCTACGTCCTCACGGCGTGCCTGCTCTTCGGCGTCAGCGCGGTCTACCACCGCGGCACCTGGGGTCCGCGCGGGGAGGCCATCCTGCGGCGGCTCGACCACGCCAACATCTTCCTGATCATCGCGGGCACGTACACCCCGCTGACCGTCCTGCTGCTGCCGCCCTCCACCGGGCGCACGCTGCTGTGGGCGGTGTGGATCGCCGCCGCCGCGGGCATCGCCTTCCGCGTCTTCTGGGTCGGCGCCCCTCGCTGGCTGTACACGCCCTGCTACATCGCGATGGGCTGGGCGGCGGTCTTCTTCCTGCCGGACTTCATGCGCAGCGGCGGCATCGCCGTCCTGGTCCTGGTGATCGTCGGCGGCCTGCTGTACAGCGTGGGAGGGGTCATCTACGGCATGAAGCGCCCCAACCCCTCACCTCGCTTCTTCGGCTTCCACGAGGTCTTCCACTCGCTGACGCTGGCGGCCTTCGTGGCCCACTACGTCGGCATCTCGCTGGCCGCGTACTCCCACTAGCGGCCCGACCCGGCCCTCCGGTGGAGGCCCGGGACGGGGGAGCGCCCGTGGTACGGGTGCCGCGGTCAGCGGACGCGCGCTCTCAGCAGGCGTAGCCGTCGCGGTCCTGGTCCAGGCGCAGCGGGTCGCTGCCGTTGACCTTCATGCGCTTGGGGTACTGGTGGGCGGCCAGCCACTCGCAGCGGGCCTTCGGGGTCTGTTTCACCTCCGCCGGGAAGCGGGTCGGCACGCACACGTTGACCGAGCCGTAGTGGCGGTCGCAGCCGGCCACGGTGGGCGCCACGGGGGCGGAGTCCCGTGGGGCCGGGTTCTTCTTCGGAGCCCCCAGTTCGTTCGCGAAGGTGTGCTCGTGCGCGGAGGGCTGTGCGTCCGTCTTGGCCAGGGCCGAAGCCCCGCCCAGGTGGACCCACTTCGCGACGGACGGGACCCCGTTCGCGTCGACCGCGAAGAGCATGTACCAGCCGGGCGGTGCCAGGTTCGGGTTGCTGGTGACGTTCAGGTCGATGGTGTTCCCGTCCACGGTCATGGGCAGGTCGACGAACCGCTGGTTGGGGTCCGAGGAGTGGGTGACGGCCGCCGGGCGGATGAGCTCCGCCTTCACCACGGGCCGGTCGACGGTGATCCGCTGCGTGTCCCCGTACACCCACTGGGTGTCGATCACCGAGGTGATCAGCGGGCGCGGCCCCTTGAAGAGGTAGGGCGGGGTGTAGATCGACACGGCGTGGTTGTAGGTGCCGTTGCCCGGGTTGTCGCCGACCGACATCACCCGCCCGTCGGGCATCAGGAACGACGCCGAGTGGTAGGTCCGCGGGATCGGGTCGGCGGCCAGTCCCGGCTGGTAGGTGTTGGTCACCGGGTCGAAGAACGAGGCCTCGAACACCGGGTCGGCCCGGTCGTGCAGGCCGCCGCCGGTCTCCAGCACCTTCCCGTCGGGCAGCAGCACCGCGGAGACGAACATCTTGCCCTCGTCGCCGGTCTGCGGGCGCTTGCCCGCGCCCTGGTCGACGAGGCCCTGCGGGATCGGCGGGCCCGCGGTGTAGGCGGGGCTGGGCTGCTTCAGGTCGATGATGTCGGTGAGCCGGTTGGCGGCCGGGTTGCGCTCGTTGTTGCCGCCGCCGATGGTCAGCACGCGCTGGTCCTGCGCCGGGGGCAGCAGGACGCTCGCCGACTCGTCGCGCTCGTCCTTGTTCCGCAGGCCCGGTACGTCGGTGATGGTGTTGGCGTCGTAGTCGTAGACGGAGGCGCCGGTGCCCGGGGTGCCGTTGCCGAAGGTGTGGCTGCCGGAGTAGAAGAGCCGGCCGTCCTGCATGAGGATCATCGACGGGTACAGGCCCCAGTACGACCAGGTCTGGTTGACCTCGTTCATCGGCAGCCACTTGTTCTGCGCCGCCGAGAACTTCTCCGCGGTCACGTTGCCCGTGGAGTCCTCCTTCAGCCCGCCGAAGGAGATCACGTCACCGTTGCCGAGGATCGTCGCCGACGGGTACCAGTGCCCGCCGTTCATGTCGTTCGTCTTCGTGTACGCCTCGGTGGCCGGGTCGAAGACGTAGCTGTCCTTCAGCCCCTGGTAGCCGATCGAGCCGTCGGCGGACGGGTACCCCTTGTTGCCGCTCATCACCAGCACCCGCCCGTCGGACAGCTGCACGTGACCCGCGCAGAACATGTCCACCGGCGTGGGCACCGTCTTGAAGCTGCCGTTCGCCGGGTCGTAGACGGCCGAGGTGAAGGTGCCCGCGTTGAACTGGGCGATGTCGTTGCCCGAGCCGGCGATCAGCAGCACCTTGCCGTTCCTGAGCACCACGGCGTGCATCGAACGCACCGGGTTCTGGGCGGGGATCACCTGCCACTTGCCCTTGGCGCACTCCTCGGCGGTGCCCGAGCAGGCCGGCTGCGGCGGGACCGCGCCCACTTCCTCCAGCGTGTAGTCGTCGGAGGTGAGCGTGCCCACCCCGTAGACCGACAGCCCCCACGCGATCTTGTCGGTGTTCGGCGGTACGGGCGGCGTACGGACCTCCGTGCGCGCCCATCCGGCGCTGACCGGCGGGTTCTGCAGGTCGGTCCAGTACTGCCAGCCCGCCGTGGTGTCCCGGCGGAACACGGTCACCGAGACGTCCGGGGTGTTCGACTTGTACCAGGCGGACAGGTCGTACTGCTTGCCCGGTGTGACGGCCGGGGCGCAGGCCGTGCTCTCGGTGACCAGGGCCTTGCGGTCGCCGTCGACGCGGCGCGTGAGGGAGACCTTCATCGCCTTGGTGCCCGTGTGCGCGTCGGCGACGGTGGCGAAGGTGAAGTCGTTGTCGCCCCAGCCGGATTTGGACCAGCAGGACGGCATGTCGGAGCCGGGCGTACCCGCGCTCTCGAACCCGGGGTTGGTGAGCAGATTGGGCGGTCCGGCCGTGGCCTGCTGCGGTGCGGTGAGCAGCAGGCCTGCGGTCATCGCCCCGACGGCCAGCAGGGCGGCCCGCCGCCCTGCCCTCCGTCGGATCTTCAGACGCATGGACATGTTCCCTTCTGTGCGGCTCAGCTCCTGGTGTGACGTCCCGCGGTGCGCGGCGTCCGTGGTGTGCGCGGTGTGCGCGGTGTGCGCGGTGTGCGCGGTGTGCGCGGCAGGTAGACGAGGGCCTCGGTGGCCGCGAACCGCAGGAGGAAGGTGGTGACCAGCGCGAGGGCGGTGGCGGGCAGCACGGCCATGCCGAGCTGGGCGACGAACACCGCGATGAGCGGGATGCGCAGCAGCAGGTCGGCGTTGGCGAGCAGGGCGAAGCGGCCGAGCCGGTCCGCCCAGTGGCGGTGGCCGCGGCGGTCCCGGAAGAGGAGGACCTCGATGAGGAGGAAGTTCCACAGCACCCCTGCCTGGTTGGCGACGATCTCGGCGGGCAGGTAGTGCATTCCGGCGCCGGTGAGCAGCCAGAGCGCGGCCAGGTTCGGTACGAAGCCGGAGAGCCCGATCAGGCCGAAGCCGATCATCCGGGCCAGGGGGGTCGCGGAGCGCAGGGTGGCCAGGTGGGCGAGGAAGCGCAGGCCCTCGCGGGCGGTGGACTTGGACTCGCCGGAGTAGCGGTCCTGGAAGACGAAGGGCACCTCGGCGACCTTGCCGGGGCGGCAGCGCACCGCCAGCTCCAGCAGGATCTTGTAGCCGAGGGGGCGCAGGGCCTCTGCGGTGACCACGGAGCGGCGCATGGCGAAGAAGCCGCTCATCGGATCGCTGATCCCGCGCAGGGCGCGCGGGAAGAGGCCTTTGGCCAGCCAGGTCGCGGCGCGGGAGACGGCGATGCGGTAGCCGCCCGCGAGTCCGGCGCGGCTGCCGCCGCTGATGTAGCGGGAGGCGACGACGAGGTCGGCGCCGGTGCGGGCGCCCTCGCCGACGAGTTCGGGCACCAGGTGGGGCGGGTGCTGGAGGTCGGCGTCCATGACGACGACCCAGTCGGTGGCGGCCCGCTTGACGCCTTCGACGACGGCTCCGCCGAGGCCGCCGTCGGCCTGCTCGCGGTGCAGGACGGCCACCGGGAAGGGGCAGTCGGCGGCGGCCTTCTCGATGACGGCGGGTGTGTCGTCCGTGGAGTCGTCCACGAACAGCACCTCGCAGGGCAGGTGGGCGGGCAGGGCCTCGGTGAGGCGCCGGAGCAGTTCCGCCACGTTGCCCGCCTCGTTGAAGGTCGGGACGATGAGGGTGACGCTGCCCGGGGCGGTGACGGCGGCCGGGTCGGGCACCACCGGAATGTCGAGCTCCGGATCGCTCGGGGCATGGGGTGCCCACACGTCTTCGCTCATGGTGGCTCAGCTCCCGGTCTCGCGGTCGGTGCGGCGTATCTCGATGCGGTCCTCGCCCGCGCCGAAGACGGCCACGGTCGTCGAGTGCTCCAGCGCCGCCTTCACGTTGGGCAGGTCCACGGCGTCGCGCCGCACCGTCGGCGAGGAGACCACGTAGTCGATGTCCCGCCAGCCGCGCGGCAGGGTCTTGGTGACGGCGGGGTCGAGGTCCGCCTTGTAGAACCAGATGGCGCCGAGGCCCGGTTCGAAGCCGTGGTGCACGGCGTCCAGCCAGAGCGCGTCGTCGACCAGGACCCGGGTGTGCGCCGGGTCGGCGACCTCGCTGCCGAGCCAGGCCGCGGCCTGCCGGTAGGGGGCGTTCGCGTCCACCGTGAGCGCGGTGCGGTTGCCGTCGTACCAGCGGGGCAGGACGTAGACCGCGGCGGCCGCGGCGAGGACGCCGACCAGCGCCCGGCGCGCGTACACCGCCTTGCGGCCCTCCCCCGGCGTGCGGCGGCGGCGCAGCACGGCGTGCACGATGCTGGCCGCGCCCCCGGCGAGGACGAGGGCGAGGAAGGGCAGCGCCTGGATCACGTACATGGCGGGGAGGTAGCCGGAGGGCCGCATCGCCACCAGCGCGAGGATGACGGCGGCGAGCGCGGGACCGGCGAGCGCGCGGGCGGTGACGGACCAGCGCAGGGTGACCAGCAGCAGGACGGCGCCGGCCAGCCCGCCGAGCGGCAGGACGGTGTCGTAGTAGAGCCAGCTGCGGAACACGCCGTGCGAGCCGGAACCGGGGTCGAGGATGAAGCCGGAGCCTTCGCGGCCCATCTGGTAGGTGATGCCGTCGATCAGCGAGACGTGTCCGGCGCCGGGCAGCAGTTCACCGTTGAGCAGCGCGAACAGCGGGTACGACAGCCCGATCAGGGCGCAGGCGGTGATGGCCCCGGTGACGGCGAACTTGCGGGTGTCGCGGTGGCTGTGGCGCCACATCGTCACCAGCAGCGCCGGGAGCACCACCAGCATCGTCTCCTTGGTCAGCACCGCGGTGGCGGCCGCGAGTCCCGACCCGAAGTGGTGCCACAGGTGCCGGCTCGGGGACGCGGCGAGGCAGAAGGCCAGCAGCATCCACATCACGGCGAGGTTGTCGAGGAATATCTCCCGCTGGAGCACCACCGACAGCGGGGAGAGCCCGAACAGGGCCATCGCGAGCCCGGCGGCCCAGCGCGGCAGCCACAGTCTGCGCGCCAGGACGTACATCAGCACGGAGCTGGCGGCGGAGACGGCGAGCATCGAGAACCGCATGGGGGCGACGGTCATCGCCTCGGGCACGAAGAGGGACGGGAGGTAGGTCAGGGCCGCGACCTGGATCCAGCCGAGCGGCGGGTGGTCGTACCAGTACGTGTAGTGCGCGAGGCCGTCGCCCTGCTGGACGGCCCACGCCTGGGCGAGGTAGGTGCCCTCGTCGTCGCTCAGGGTCGGGAAGTTGGTGATGTTCCAGCCCTGTACGAGGACGATCACGAGCAGCAGCGCGCCGCACAGCAGCAGGTCGGGCCGGGAGGAGCGGAAGCGGACGAGCGGCCGGGCGGGGGCGGGCGGCAGGGGGCCGGCGCCGGTCCCGCTGCCGCCGGTGCTGCCGCTGCCGCCGCGCTGGACGGGGACGCGGGGCGCAGTGGGCGCGGTGGGCTCGGTGGCCGTGCCGGTGGCGGTGGCGGTGGCGGTGGCGGTGGTGCCCGGCCGGGGATGGGGATCAGTGGCCGTGGGCAGGGTGGCGGTCACTGGTGGCGGTCCTCTCGGGTCGCGGTGGACGGGAAGACGGAGGCTGTTGCCGAGGAGCCGGCCGAAGCGGAGGCCGAAGCGGAGGCGCCGGCCAGGGCAGCGGCGGGCGCTCCGGCGGCCCCGGTGAGGTGGGCGCCGGTGTGGCTGGTGAGCTCCCACTCGTTGCGGCCGCGCTGCTCGCGCCAGACGGCCCGGATCGCGGCGCCGGCCAGCATCACCTGGTAGAACGGGCCGCCGACCACGAGCTTGAGGTAGTGCACGAAGCGGACCCGCAGCCCGTACTGGCGGCCGAAGTCGTGCAGGCCCACGATCTCGAAGACGAAGGTCACCATGGCCGTGATCATGGGCAGGAAGGTGATGATCGCGATGCCGACGGGCACGTCGAGGAAGACGGCGACGGCGAAGTTGAGCGGGATGATCACCCCGGACGCGGCCTGCATGAAGGGGGTCATCAGGGTGTAGCGGGCGAGCCAGCGCTGACCGCGCCCGGGCAGCTGCTGCCAGTCCTTCTTCCGGTACACCTGGAGGAAGCCCTGGTTCCAGCGGGTGCGCTGCTTGAGCAGGCTCATCAGCGAGCCGGGGGTCTCCTCACGGGTGACCATGTCGGAGTCGTACGCGACGACCACCTTCTTGCCCACCGACGACAGCCGCACCCCCAGGTCGCAGTCCTCGGCCAGGCAGTTCTGGTCCCAGCCGCCCGCCTCGCGCAGCACCTCGGTGCGGACGAAGACGGTGTTGCCGCCGAGCGGGATGAAGCCCTTCTCGGCGTGCAGGTGCAGCCGGGAGCGGAACCAGAAGAAGTACTCCAGGCAGTTGCGCAGGCTGTACCAGCTGGAGTGGAAGTTGATGAGCTGGACCCCGCCCTGGACCACGTCGGCGCCGGTGGAGCGGAAGGCGTGGTCGACGTGGGCGAGCAGCTCGGGGTGGACCTGGTCCTCGGCGTCGAAGACGCCGACGATGTCGCCCCGGCAGGAGGGCAGGGCCGTGTTGAGGGCCTTCGGCTTGTTCTTGCTCTCGTGGGTGTCGACGACGACCCGCACCCGGGCGGGCTCCCGGGCGGCGGCCCGCTCGGCGACGGCGGCGGTCTCGGGGTCGTCGTGGCCGACGATCACGATGATCTCGTAGTCGGTGTGCGTGGACTCCAGCAGCCGGTCGATGGTGTGCTCCAGCACCGCCTGCTCGTGACGGGCCGGCAGCAGCAGGGAGAACGCCAGCCGGCCGCCCCCGTCGGGACGGTCGAACCGGGTGGAGGCGAGCACCTCGGGCGTCCGCCAGGCATGCATCTGCCACCACAGCGTGAAGGCGGCGATCCCGAACAAGGCAAGCGAAATCACGGATATGAACACAGAGGTGTACAAATTGTCCCCCACAGACATGCCGCAACCCCAGGCGGCGATCGTGAAACCCCCCGGGGACGCACAGCGGGCCCCCCGGCCCGCCGCCCCCGCTTCCCCCTCGTGCGCACCCCCCAGCGCGCCGTCTCGGTGACTCCCGAAGCCATGAGACTAGACACTGAACATGACACTCAGGCGCAGTGGAGATAAAAAGTACGTTTCTGAACGCACGCCATATCAACCGGAATTGACGCTACTCCGCCCCTTTCAGGGGCGAACCGTGCCCAACTGCTCTGCCAGCTCGACCGGGTCGGTCGTAGGCCGCGCGCAGACGAAATGTCGACACACGTACGCCGTGGGAAGGTCGCGCACGAGAGTGCGCTCGGTCAGGAGGGGGAACTCACCGCCACTGCCGTCCTCCGCACGCGGAAGACCGACCGCCACCACCGCCCCAGGAGCCGTCCCCAGCAACGCGGTCCGGTGCAGCACGGCCCGCGCCTCGTCCTCCGGATGACCCACGACCGCGACCTCCCGCGGCCCGTCGAGGAGCGCCTCGGCGACCGCCAGCCCGTGCCCGATGAAGCGCGGGGCGCGCGGACCCAGGGCGTGCACCACCCCGAGCGCCCGCTCGGCGGCCGTGCGGTGGGCCTCCGATCCGGTGTGCGCGGCGTACGACAGCAGGGCGCCCGCAGCCGCCGTCCAGCCCGAGGGGGCCGCGGTGTCAGTGGGGTCCTGCGGCCGCCTGATCAGCTGCTCGGCGTCGTGTGCGGTGTCGTAGAGCGAACCGTCCTCGGCGGTGAACCGGTCCAGGACCAGGTCCACGAGGAAACCGGCGAACTCCAGCCAGACCCCCTCCCCGGTCACGGAGGCCAGCGCCAGGAAGCCCTCGGCCACGTCGCCGTAGTCCTCCAGCACCCCCGCGTTCGCACCGACCTGGCCGTCCCTGCTGGTCCGCGCCAGCCGGGCCCGCCCGTCCATGTGCACCCTGACCAGCAGGTCGGCGGCCTCGGTGGCCCGCTCGACGAGGTCGGGCCGCTCGAAGTACGCCCCGCACTCGGCGAGCGCCGCGATGGCCAGCCCGTTCCACGCGGCGACGATCTTGTCGTCCCGCCCGGGCGCCGGCCGCTGCGCCCGCGCGGCGAGCAGGCGCTCCTTGATCCCCGCGAGCCGCCCGGCGTCCGCGTCCGCGTCCGCCCCCGGCCCGTCCTCGGGCAGTTGGAGCACGGACGTGCCGTGCTCGAAGGTGCCCTCCTCGGTCACCCCGAAGCAGGCGGCGGCCAGCTCCCCTTCCGCCTCCCCGAGCACCTCGCGCAACTGGGCGGGGGTCCAGGCGTAGTACGCCCCCTCGACGTGCTTCCCGGTCAGCGGGTCCTCACTGTCCGCGTCGAGGGCGGAGGCGAAGCCGCCCTGGTCCGTGCGCAGTTCCCGGACCATGAAGTCGGCCGTCTCCAGGGCCACCCGCCGCGCGAGATCCGACCCGGTGGCCCGCCACAGGTGCGCGTACACCCGGCACAGCAATGCATTGTCATAGAGCATCTTCTCGAAGTGGGGTACCAAGGTCCCATTGGGCTCGGGGCGCAGCACGTAGCGGTGGAACCCGCCTCCCACCTGGTCGAACAGGCTCGATCGCACCATGGCTTCGCAGGCGCCTTCGGCCATCTCCCTGGCGGCCTCGGAGCCGGTCCGGGCGTGGTGGCGGAGCAGGAACTCAACGACCATGCTCGGCGGGAACTTCGTGTCGCCTCCCCCGAACCAACCGCTCGACGGGTCGTATTCCCTGGTCAGCTGGAGCAGGGCGTTGCTCTGGGACTCGGCGGTCGGCAGCTCCGAGCCCCCCGCCCCGAGTGCGCGGCCGGCCAGGTCACGGGTGATCTTCTGCGCGACCTCGGCCACCTCCTCGCGTCGGCCGGCCCAGGCGGTCCGTACGCCTTCGAGCACCTGCATGAACGAAGCCATCCCGTGCCGGGGCTCGGGAGGGAAGTAGGTACCGAAGTAGAAGGGCTCCCCTTCGGCCGACATGAAAACAGACATGGGCCAGCCGCCTTGGCCGGTCGCCATCTGCACCGCCTCCATGTAGACGGCGTCGACATCCGGCCGCTCCTCACGGTCCACCTTGATGTTGACGAAGTGTTCGTTCATGTATGCGGCCGTCAGCTCGTCCTCGAAGGACTCGTGCGCCATCACATGGCACCAGTGACACGCGCTATAGCCGACGCTCAGGAACACGGGCACATCGCGCCGACGGGCCTCCTCGAAAGCCGCCGGCTCCCACGGCCACCAGTCCACGGGATTGTCCGCATGCTGGAGGAGGTAGGGGGACGTGGCCTGCGCAAGTCGGTTGGACATGCACACATCCTTACGCACCCCGCAACGCCCCGCCCAGGCGCCACGAGGGTAAGGCCGCCAGACGGAACGGACGCACGGCCTCCCGAGACGACCGATTCACCTTTCGGCAGCTTCCGCCCTCTTCGAGAGCCAGTCGAAGTCGATCCGCTCGAGAATCGGGGTGTGGTCCCCCCGGCGGGACGCCGGCCTGACCGTGATGCCGTTCTTCCCTAGAGCACACTTCAAGAGGATGCGCTTGTCCGCCATGTCAGCCTTCCCCCAGGCCTCCCTGAGGTGCTCGACCTGCAGGAGCGACGTGAAGTCGGCTTCGGCGTCCAGGGACTCCAGAGTCGCGGTCACGCTCTCGATGACGGCTCGCTGCCCCTCGCCCAGCTCCACGAAGCGCTCCTCGTCCATCTTCCCGTACACATAGAAGTCGTCTTCGAGCTTCTTCACTCTCTCCAGTGCGGCTTCGAGCGCCCTCTGGGCCTCGCGCTTCTTCGCCTGCGTCCCAGGGTCCGCAAAAGCGATCCACCGCCGGGCCATCTCCGTGATCACCGGGTCATCCGGCTCCAGCCCTGTGATGTGATCGACCCATGCCCGTCCGACCGCGTGGTCCAACCGGTCGGCGAGCGTCACGACGCCCTCGCAGACGGACGTGCCGCGCGTCTGCCGGACCTCGCACCGGTAGCGCCCTCCACGGTGGCTCATCGGGCCACCGCACCGCTCGAGCTCCCCGGAGCCCTTCTTGTCCCGCATCCGCCCGCACCGGTAGCTGCCCGTACCGAGGTACTTCGCTTCCGGCTTCCCCTTCGCCCAGCGGTCATCGGTCCGCTCGGCGATCAGTGCCTTGATCCTGAACCACTCCGCGGGGGTCACGACTCCCTCGCCGCACATGACGATCTCGCCCCTTTCATTGCGCAAGGGCTCTCCGTAACCCTCCCAGCTGTCCAGGGGGTTGCCGTGCCCGTCCGTCTTGCGCCGCCGGATCGGCACCATGCCGGCGAACAAGGGGGACTGGGCGAGCTTGCTCACGGCCGTGGGTGACCAGGTGGCCCCGCTCCGGGTCCGGCGACCCTCCTCGTTGAGCTTGTGCGCCGTGTCCTTCGTCGTCTTCTTGTCCAGCAACAGGTCCGCGAGCCGACGGGCCGTGTCGTACTCGTCCCCGTGGTGTTCGACCGTGCCGCTTCCCGGAGTGCTGCGGAGCCCGAACGGCGGCCTACCCGTTCCGCGTCGCCCTTCCGCCTTGTGCGCGTCGTGGCCCGCCTTGACGCGCTTCGCGATGTCCTTCGCCTCTTCCCGGGCACGCTCGCTCAGGATGGCGAAGACGATGCGTCCGCCCTTGGACGAGTCCAGCCCCTCGGACACGGACACGAGTCGGGACTGCCGGCGGTCGAACTCGTCGAGCATCCGGCCTACGGCTCCCATGCCCCGCCGGTCGAAGCGGTCCGTCTTCCACACCCCGAGCGTCTTGGACCTGCCGTCCATGACGGCTTGTGTGGCCTTCTCGAACTCCTGCCGCCGTACGTAGGTCTTGGATGCCGAAAGCTGTTCGAACCAGACGTGCCGGATCTGCAGCCCCTCCGCCCGCGCCCAGCGCGCCAGGTCCCGCAGATGCCCCCGCAGGGTGGCCAGGTCCTCCTTCTTGTTGCTCCGCCGCAGATAGGCGTCCATGAGCTTCGACGGCTCCGCCGTGGCCGGCTTGTCCAGCCCCATGGCCTCCAGCGCCTCTTGGCCGAGCCCCAGACCGACCAGTGTCGTGTGATCCTCGCGCACTGCAACCCCCTCCTCCTTCAAGGAAAAAGGTACGGAAGGCATGGATCTCGGACATGGGCTTTCCCGAAGTGAGGCACTATCCACTCGTGGTTCACGGAGCCCCCTTCCGGGCCGCGGATCAGCGCCGAAGGAGCGGGGACAGGTCGGTGGTCCAGGCGGTGTGGGTGCGGGTCCACGTGGCGGCGCAGCCCTCGCGGGCGGGGGTGGCCAGGTCCGGGTGGCGGGCCGGGGCCCGGCCGTAGACCGCGCAGCGGTGCGCTTCGGCGCGGGCGGCGGCGGGGGCGTGTTCGTCCGTCGGGTCGGGCTCGGGGTCGGCCGCGGCCGCCAGGTCGTAGGCGCGGGCGGCGGTCAGCAGGGTGTCCTCGCCCTCCGGGTGGCCGCGCAGGAGCATCAGCTGGGCGAAGCGGTCGGCGGCGTCCTCCTCGGCCCGCTCCCCCGCGTCCGGGAGGTCGAGGGCGTCCACGAGGGCGTGGCCCGCCTCGTGGTGGACGGTCTCGCGTACGACGGCGGCGAGGTCCTCGTCGGGGCGTGCGGACCGGGCGCGTTCGAAGAGTTCGCGTTCCTCGGCCAGGTCGTCGTAGCAGAGCTCGATGCGCTGCTCGGCGGGGTCGTAGCCGGTGCCCTCGCCGGCGCAGGAGCGGGCGAGGACGGTGACCCGGTGGGGCAGGTCGAGGTAGGCGTTGAGGTCGGCGAGGGCGGACTCGGGCAGGGCCCGGTCCTTCAGGAAGCGGGCGGCCTCCTCGTCGGCGGGCGCGGGCCGTTCGTAGCGGAGCACGAAGCCCTTGGCGGGGCGTTCCGGGGCGCATCCGGGTAGGGAGAGCAGCAGGGCCGCGGCCGTGCAGAGGGCCGCCGCGGCGGCGCCCCGTCGGCGGGCGGCGCTCACGCCGGTGTGCGGGCGCGGGCGGCGGTCGGCTGCGCCATCTCTCGTACCGTCATGTTCCCCTCGGTCCAGGCCACTTGGAAGTGTGTGTCCCGACTGTACGACCTTGACCGCTTCCCTCTGAAGTAGCTCAGATTCCCTCGCGCTCATGAGCGTCCCGCAGGACACTTGTGGCTCGTTGCCGGAGCTCTCCGAGGGGGATGCCGATGCGGGACAGCCATCGCAGTGAGGCCGAGCGCCTGTTGGCCCGGGCCGTGGCGGAGGAGGGCCGGCGAGGGGCGGGCGCGGCGGGTGCACCGGTGACGCCCGGTGACCGGGAGGCCCTGCTGGCCCGCGGCAAGGAGGCACTGGACGCCCTCGCGGCGAGCGCCGCACCGGAGTACGAGGCGTACGTGCGGGCCCTGGACGAGGCGGCGGCCGGGAACGAGTCCCTGGGCCAGGCCTTCCGCCGCAACAGCGCCTCCACGGCCCTGCTGGTGACGGCGGTCGCCGCGGCGGCCGCCGTGGGGGCGGACCTGGCGCTCGGTGTCGCGGCGGGTACGGCGCTGACCGCCGGTGCCGTGGCGGGCGTCGCGGGGGCGGCGGCCACGGTGGCGAAGGTGACGGCCCTGCACCTGCCGGCCGCGAACCGGCGGGCCGGGGAGCAGGGCCGGCCGGGCGGCGCCGAACAGCTGAAACTGCAGTGGCTGTCGGCGCTGGAGGTACGCGGGATCCGGCCCTTCCTCGAACAGCAGCGTGCGGTGACGGCCGCCGCACGGACGGCCCGGCCCTCCCACCTGGGCAAGGCCCGGACCCCGTCGGCGCAGTTGCGCGGCGCGGACCGCAGTGCGGAGGCCCGGCGGCGCAGCGTGCTGGAGCAGTCCTTCGGCCAGCTCCCGGACCCTGCCGGGCCGTTCGTGGGCCGGCGTGCGGAACTGACCCGGATCGCGCAGTGGGTGCAGGCGGCCCGGGCCAGTACGGAGACCCGCCCGGTGGTGGTGGTCCTGCACGGCGAGCCTGGGTCGGGCCGCACGGCGCTGGCCCTGCGGGCGGCGCATGCGCTGCGGGACCAGTTCCGGGGCGCCTGCGTGGTGGACCTGCGGGGCGGCGACCCGGGGGCGGTCCCGGCCGGGCGGGGGCTGCGGGCCCCGAGTGTGGAGGCTCCGCTGTCGACGCGGGAGGCGCTGCTGCACCTGCTGAACCGGCTGGGCGCGCCCCGCGAGCAGTTGCTGTTCCGCGAGGGCGCTTCGGCGGAGCAGCAGGTGCGCAGGCTGGGCGAGCTGTACCACCAGCACCTGCTGGGGCTGCCGGTGACGGTGGTGCTGGACGATGCGGCGGATCCGGCGCAGGTGCGGCAGCTGGTGCCGGAGCGGTCCGAGAGCCTGGTGCTGGTGACGGCCCGGGAGCCGCTGGAGCTCCCCGCGGACCTGGCGGCGTGGGTGCACCAGCTGCCGGTGGAGCGGCTCGCGGAGGCAGACGCGGCGGAGCTGCTTCGGGGCCCGGGCGCTCCCGGCGCGGGCGCTCCCGGCGCGGGCGCTCCGGGCGCGGACGGCGCCGGCACACCCGCCGGGGCCGCCGCCGTGCTCGACGCGGTGGCGGTGGCGGAGGCGGCCGGCGGGCTGCCGCTCGCGCTGCGGATGCTGGCCCCGCTGGCCCGCGCGGGCACGGCTCCCGGAGCGGAAGCCCTGGCGGCAGCCGGAGCGGAAGCCCTGGCGGAGACCGGGGCCGGTCACCCGGTCGAGCGTGCGCTGCGCGCGGCCGACGCGGGCCTGGCCGGGCCCGCGCGGCAGCTGCTGCGGCGGCTCCCGCTGGCCGGGCGGGCCTCCCTCGGCGGTGCGGCGGCCGCCGCACTGGCCGACGTACCGGAACAGGCGGCCCTGCGGACCCTGGAGGAGCTGTGGGAGGCCGGGCTGATCGAGCGGGTGCGCGGGCAGCGGTTCCGGATGCACGACGCGGTGCGTGCGTACGCGGCGGCGCGGCTCGCGGACGAGGAGGACCGGGCGGAGGCCGCGGCGGCGCACGGGCGGCTGATCCGCACCTACGCGCAGCTGGCCGACGCGGTGATCCGGATGGTCGACGGGAAGATGTCGACGCGCGCGGACCAGTTCGGCGGCCACGGGTTCACCTCCCTGGACGCGGCGCTGCGCTGGCTGGACGACGAGTCGAGCTTCATCACGGCGGCGCTGCGGCACTCGGAGGGCGTCGACCAGCAGGCGGTGCTGGACCTGCTGGGGGCACTGTGCGACTTCTGCCTGCTGCGCGGCGACCTGTACCGGCTCGGTGAGATCGACGAGCTGACGCAGGCGGTCGCGGCCGCATCCGCGTCCGCCGTGGGCGGTGACGGCGCGGCCGGGCGGGACGGCGGGGGCCAGCAGGGGCGGCTGGTGCGGTCGGTGCGCTGGCGCACCGGTATCGCCGCGCGGCAGCTGGGCGAGCTGGACAAGGCGCGGACCACCCTGACGTCGGTGGTGGACCAGTACAAGGAGGCGCAGCAGGAGGCGGGCGCGGCGATGGCGCTCATCTCGCTCGGGATCACCCTGCACCACCAGGGGAACCTGCCGGAGGCGGCGGCCCGGATCCGGGAGGCGCTCGTCCTCCAGGAGCCGGCGGAGCTGGCGGGCGACCGGGCGTGGGGGCTGCACGCGCTGGCGGCGGTGGAGCGGGACCTGGCGCACCTGGGCGAGGCGACGGCGCTGCTGGACCGCTCGCTGGAGCTGCACCGGGAGAACGAGAGCGTCCACGGGGAGGCCTGGGCGCACTTCCAGCTGGGCCAGGTGTACCTGCGGCTGGGCTCGGTCGCGAAGGCGGAGGTGGAGCTGCGCCGGGCCCTGGACCTGTACGGGCGCACGCGCGACGACCGCGGCGAGGCGTGGGCGCTGACCCAGCTGGGCCGGGCCCGGGTGGTGGACGGGGATCCGGGGCCGGCGGTGGAGCGGCTGCGCGAGGCGCTGGCCCGGCACCGGGAGGCGGAGGACGCGCGCGGCGAGGCGTGGACGCTGTACTACCTCGGGCAGGCGCTGGAGGAGGGTGGCGAGCGCGACCAGGCGGTACGGGAGCTGGAGCGGGCCCGGACGATGTTCTCGCGGATGCGGGACGTCTACGGGCTGGCGCACGCGCGGCACCACTCGGGCCGGGTCACCCGGGACCAGCGGGCGGCGCAGACGGGCAACCTGCGCAACTCCGGCTTCGCGCGGCAGCTGCTGGTGGACGCGCGGGCGGACTTCCGGCGGATCGGCCTGGCCCACGGCGAGGCGTGGACCTGCCTGGAGCTGGCGGTGGTGGACGCGGGCAACGCGAAGGTCTCGCAGGCGCTGGGGCTGTGCGAGGAGGCGGTGCGGCTGTTCATCTCCTACGGGGACCGGCGCGGGGAGGACTGGGCCCGCTTCCTGCGGTGCACGCTGCTGCCGTACGCGGTCCCCGGGGCCCCGGAGGAGGCGCGGGCGGAGCTGGCGCGGCTGGCGCAGGCGCCGCATCCGGCGCGCGAGGGGCGCCTTGAGGACTGCCTGGAGACGTACGGGGTGGTGCTGGGCCGGGGGGTGGACCCTTCGGAGGGCTGGCAGGCGTGGCGTCTGGGCCTGGTCCCGGGCCTCCACTCCCGCGAGGTCATGGGCGTCCCGACCCCACCCCGCCCGTCCTGAGCCGCCCGCAGTGGGCTGCCGCCGGCACCGGCAAGCCGCCCGCGAGCCGCCCGCCGTGGGCGGCCGCCCTGGGACGACTGCGGCGGGTCGCCAGCCCTGAGGCCTCTGCGGAGAGCCGACGGCGGTGGGCCGCCCGCCGTGAGGCCACCCCGGCGAGCCGGCCGCCCCTCAGGCGCCCGGGGCGAGCCGCGCTCGCGTGACGCACGGCGTGAGCCTCAGCCGTGGGCCGCCCACCGTGGGCCGCCCGCCGTGGGCCTCCCGCCGCGGGCCTCCCGCCGCGGGCCTCCCGCCGTGAGCCGCCAGCAGTGGGCCTCCCGCCGCGCGTCGGCCCGCCCGGCCGGGCGGTCGGTCGGAGCGGTCACGCCGTCCAGGTGTGTTCCTCGACGGGGCCGTGGGCCGAGGGGGGCTCCTCCAGGCTCGACCGGAGCTTCTCGTGCGCGCCGGCGCCGCGGAGGCTGATGCCCCAGTAATGGCCGGGGTCCAGGAGGAGCCGCGTCCCGTACTCGAACTCGATCTCCAGGGCGCGCACCGTACCGGCCGCGAGGTCCGACTCCCGGTTGAGGAGGTAGCGGACGCCGACGACGCCCTGCGGTTCGTCGAGGTGCTGGTCGCCGCAGGACAGCAGGACGAACTCGTCGTCCTCGGGGTCGAGCACGGCCGGGAAGCCGGGCCGGTCGACCTCGCGGATGCCCAGCTGTCCGTGGCCGCCCAGCGACTCGAAGCGGATCCAGCCCACGGCGCCCGCCCCGTCCTCCACCACCAGGTAGACGGGGCCGGCCAGGGGGACCGCCCGCGGCCAGCCCTCGTCATGGTCGAGCCATCCGGCGCGGCGCACGTCGATCGCCCGCCTGCCGCGCAGGGGTGCGAAGACGGGCTCGAAGTCGTGCGGGTAGGCGGTCATCCGATGATCATGCACGCCCCGAAGCGCGGAGAACACGCGCAGAAACGGCCGCCCTGCCGTTTCGCACGGTCCGGGGCGGCCGTCACACGAGGGGTCCTACGGGGCCCGGGTGCCGTCCGCGGCGCGGCCGGCGGGGGCGGTCGGCTCCGGGGCCTCCTGGAAGTTCACCCGGCCCATGTGCCGGCTCATGGACTTCATCAGGCCCCACACGCCGAGGGCGAGGGCCGCGAACACGAGGAAACCCAGGACTCCCGGGGTCACCTTGTTCTTGTCGAAGGTGTCCCCTGCCAGCGGAAGGAGCTCGTTCAGTGCTGCCTGCGTAGCGCTCATAGCTACGCATTCTCCCGGATGCCCGCGAAGAGGTCGGACTCGGGGAGGGAAGTGTCGACGTGCGACTTCGCCAGCTCGTACTCCTCCGTGGGCCAGACCTCCTTCTGGACCTCCATCGGCACGCGGAACCAGCCGCCGTCCGGGTCGATCTGCGTGGCGTGCGCCACCAGCGCCTTGTCACGGATCTCGAAGAAGTCGGCGCAGTGCACGTGCGTGGTCAGCGTGCGCTCGGTGCGCTCGAACTCCTTCCACCGCTCCAGCCACTCCCCGTACGGGGACTCCATGCCGCGCGCGAGGAGCGCCTCGTGCAGGGCGACGGTGCGCGGCTTGTTGAAGCCCTGGTTGTAGTAGAGCTTCTGCGGCTGGTAGGCCGGGCCGAACTCGGCCTCGGGGAACTTCTGGGTGTCGGCCGCACCGTCGAAGGCCACCATGGAGATCTTGTGGGTCATGATGTGGTCGGGGTGCGGGTAGCCGCCGTTCTCGTCGTAGGTGGTGATGACCTGCGGCTTGAAGGCGCGGATCTTCTTCACCAGCTCGCCGGCGGCCTCGTCCACGTCCGCCAGGGCGAAGCAGCCCTGGGGCAGCGGGGGCAGCGGGTCGCCCTCGGGGAGGCCGGAGTCGACGTACCCGAGCCACTCCTGCTCGATGCCGAGGATCTCGCGGGCCTCGTCCATCTCCTTGGCGCGGACCTCGTGGATGTTCTCCTCGATGTACTTGTCGCCCTGGAGCTTGGGGTTCAGGACCGAGCCGCGCTCGCCGCCGGTGCAGGTCACGACCAGCACGGGCACCCCCTCGGACACGTACTTGGCCATGGTGGCCGCGCCCTTGCTCGACTCGTCGTCGGGGTGGGCATGGACGGCCATCAGTCGAAGCTGCTCGGTCAAGACGGGATCCTCTGCAATTCGGCGCGGCGGGCGACTTCTATAGTGACCGAATCGGGGGACGGAAAATTCCAGGGGTGGGTCCACACGGATCCGGGCCCCTCCCTGTCGGAAGGAACGATCGATGAGCGCGGTACGCGAAGGCCTTCCCGAAGGCCGTTACGGCCGGTCGGCGGACGAGCGCGCCGACCGCAAGCTCAAGATCGTCGGTTCGGTGCTGGGCGCCCTGCTGCTGGGCATGGTCGGCTGGATCGGCTGGGACTACATCGCGGGCCAGGAGGTCAGCGCCGAGGTGATCAAGTTCCAGGTGGTCTCGGACAGCGAGGTGAAGGTCCACCTGGAGGTCCGCAAGGACTCCTCGGTCACCGGGGTGTGCACCCTGAGCTCCCAGGACGAGGAGCACGGCGAGGTGGGCCGCGCCGACTTCAGCTTCGCGCAGCCGCAGGCCCGGGTGGACGAGATGGTCTCGCTGAAGACGACCAGCCGCGCCACGATGATCGAACTGATCGGCTGCAAGCCCGCTGCCTGATCCGTCCGGGCGGCGGCGACAGCCGCCGGACGTGCAGGAACGGTGCCGTCCGGCTGCGGGACGAGCACGGTCCGGGACGTGGCCGGGAGCTACGAGGCCCGCGGGTCCTCCCCCTTTTCTTCCCGAATTGTTAGGCTCGTGGTTTCGTCCGCCGCTGGCGGCTATGTAGTCCCCTGTACCGACGAGGAGCACCCGTGACCCAGACGAGCGAAAGCGTCACCTGGCTGACCCAGGCGGCGTACGACCAGCTGAAGGCAGAGCTGGACTACCTCTCTGGTCCCGCACGCACGGAGATCGCCACGAAGATCGCAGCCGCCCGCGAGGAGGGCGACCTGCGCGAGAACGGCGGTTACCACGCGGCCAAGGAGGAGCAGGGCAAGCAGGAGCTCCGCGTCCGCCAGCTGACGCAGCTGCTGGAGAACGCCAAGGTCGGCACCGCGCCCGCGTCCGAGGGCGTCGTCGCCCCCGGCACGCTGGTCAAGATCGCCTTCGACGGCGACGAGAGCGACACCATGGAGTTCCTGCTGGCCTCCCGCGAGTACGCCTCCTCGGACTTCGAGACGTACTCCCCGCAGTCCCCGCTGGGTACCGGAGTGATGGGCAAGGCCATCGGCGAGGACGCCCAGTACGAGCTGCCGAACGGCAAGAAGGCCTCGGTCAAGATCCTCGACGTCAAGCCCTTCACCGGCTGACGGTCCCACCCGCACACGCACGATGCCCGGCCGGATCCCATCCGGCCGGGCATCGTGCGTGGGGGCTGCTCCCCCGGGGCTATGCGGTCGCCGAGCGGTACTTGCGCACCGACAGGGTGCGGAAGACCACGACGATCAGCAGCGACCAGATCAGGGACGCGATGATCGGGTGCTGCATCGGCCAGGCCGCCGGGGCCTCGTATCCCGGCGGGAAGTTGCCGAACAGCCCGCGGGCCGCCTGGACGGTGGCGCTGAAGGGGTTCCACTCCGCGATGTGCCGCAGGAACGTCGGCATGTTGTCGGAGGGGACGAAGGCGTTCGAGATGAACGTGAGCGGGAAGAGCCAGATCAGACCGCCCGAGGTGGCCGCCTCCGGGGTGCGCACCGACAGGCCGATCAGCGCGCCGATCCAGGAGAAGGCGTAGCCGAGCAGGAGCAGCAGGCCGAAGCCCGCGAGGACCTCGCCGACGCTGGTGTGGGTGCGCCAGCCGACGAGCAGGGCCACGACCGCCAGGACGACGAGGGTGAGCGTGGTCTGGACGAGGTCGGCGAGGGTGCGGCCGGTGAGGACCGCGCCGCGGGCCATCGGCAGTGAGCGGAAGCGGTCGATCAGGCCCTTGTGCATGTCGTCCGCGATGCCCGCGCCCGCTCCGGCCGTGGCGAAGGTGACGGTCTGGGCGAAGATGCCGGCCATCAGGAACTCGCGGTAGGCGGCGGGCGAGGTGTTGCCGTCGACGCTGATCGAGCCGCCGAAGACGTAGCTGAACAGCACGACGAACATCACGGGCTGGATCACACCGAAGATGATCATCTCGGGGATGCGCGACATGCGGATGAGGTTCCGCTTCGCGATCACCAGGGAGTCGTTGACGCCCTGGACGACGCCGCCGCGCGGCCGCGGCGCAGCGAGGTCCGGGGCCGGGCTCGGGTTCGGGGAGGTGATGGTCACTTGGCCGTCTCCTTACGCGCCTTGCGGCCCTTGCCCTTGTCCTTGTTCCTGTCCTGGCCGTCTCCGTCGACGTCCTGCGGCGCCTCGCCGTTCTCCTCGGCGCGCTCGGCCGCGTGGCCGGTCAGGGAGATGAACACGTCGTCGAGGGTGGGCCGGCGCAGGCCGATGTCGTCGATCTCGATGCCGCGGCCGTCCAGTTCGCGGATGACCTCGGCGAGCAGCTTGGCGCCGCCCGCCACGGGCACGGTGAGCTTGCGGGTGTGCTCCTCGAACGTGGTCTCGCCCTTGCCGAACCCGGCGAGGACCTCGCGCGCGGTGGCTATGTGGTCGCGCTCGTGGACGACGACCTCCACGCGCTCGCCGCCCGTACGGGCCTTGAGCTGGTCGGACGTGCCGCGTGCGATGACCTTGCCGTGGTCGACCACGCAGATGTCGTGCGCGAGGTGGTCGGCCTCCTCCAGGTACTGGGTGGTGAGCAGCAGGGTGGTGCCGCCCGCGACCAGTTCCTGGATGATCCCCCAGAGCTGCTGGCGGTTGCGCGGGTCGAGTCCGGTCGTGGGCTCGTCCATGAACATCACGGGCGGGCTGACGACGAGGGCGGCGGCGAGGTCGAGGCGCCTGCGCATGCCGCCGGAGTAGGTCTTGGCGGTGCGGTCGGCGGCGTCGGCGAGGTTGAAGCGTTCGAGGAGTTCGTCGGCCCGGGCCTTCGCGGCCTTGGCCTTCATCTGGTAGAGCTGGCCGACCATCTGGAGGTTCTCACGGCCGGTCAGGTACTCGTCGACGGCGGCGAACTGGCCGGACAGTCCGATGGCCCGACGGACTTCGTTGGGGTGCTTGAGCACGTCGATCCCGGCGACGACGGCCTTGCCGCTGTCGGGCCGGAGGAGGGTGGTCAGGACGCGTACGGTCGTGGTCTTGCCCGCCCCGTTGGGGCCGAGCAAGCCCAGGACGGTGCCTTGGGGGACGTCGAGGTCCACGCCGTCCAGAGCCCGTACATCGCCGAAGGTCTTGACCAGGCCTTCGGCGTAGATGGCGCCTGGCATAGGGATGCTCCCTGTGTGAATCGGGCCAGTAAACCGGCACATTCGTAGGCAAATCTTATGGTTGCCGGACGAGCCCCGCCCGGCCGAACGGGGGATCCCCCCGCCGCCCGGCGGCACGCTATCGCGTTATATCGCGTCCCGCTAGGGGGAAGGCCGCCGCACAGACGTCCGGGTCCTCCGGACCGCCCGCAGAGCCCGCAGATCCCGCAGATCTTGCCGGGCTCCCACCGGGCCGCAGGCCGCGGCCCCGGGCCGTTCCGCTCTAGCTCTAGCTCTAGCTCTAGCTCTAGCCCATGACCTTGTACCCCGCGCCGTGCAGCGAACGCGCGACCTCCGCGCAGTGTTCCGGGCCCTTCGTCTCCAGGTGCAGCTCCACCTCCACCTCGGTGAGCCCGAGCCTCGGGTCGGTCCGGACGTGGCTCACGTCCAGTACGTTCGCGTCCACCACCGACAACACCGCCAGGAGTCCGGCGAGGGCCCCCGGCCGGTCCGTCACGCGCAGCCGCAGCGACAGGTACCGGCCCGCCGCCGCCATGCCGTGGCGCAGGATCCGCTGAAGCAGCAGCGGATCCACGTTGCCGCCGGACAGGACGGCCACCACCGGTCCCCCGCCGTACAGTTCGGGCTCGCTCAGCAGCGCGGCCACCGGGCTGCACCCGGCCGGCTCGACCACCATCTTGGCCCGCTCCAGGCACAGCAGGAGGGCGCTGGAGAGCGCGTCCTCGGAGACCGTACGCACGTCGTCGAGGAGCTCGCCAATGATTTTGAAGGGGACGTCGCCGGGGCGGCCCACCTTGATCCCGTCGGCCATCGTGACGGGGTTGTCGATCGACACCGGGTGCCCGACCTTCAGCGAGGGCGGGTACGCGGCCGCGCCCGCCGCCTGGACCCCGATGACCCGTACGTCCGGCCGCAGCGCCTTCACGGCGACCGCGACACCGGCCGCGAGACCCCCGCCGCCGATCCCGACGAGGATCGTCCGGACCTCCGGGCACTGCTCCAGGATCTCCAGGCCCACCGTGCCCTGGCCCGCGATGATGTCGTGGTGGTCGAAGGGGTGGATGAACACCGCACCGGTGCGGTCCGCGTACTCCTGCGCGGCGGCGAGGGTCTCGTCGACGACCTGGCCGTGCATGCGCACGTCGGCGCCGTACTCCTGGGTCGCGGCCACCTTCGGCAGCGGCGCCCCGACCGGCATGAACACCGTCGAGCGGACCCCGAGGAGCGAGGAGGCCAGGGCCACGCCCTGCGCGTGGTTGCCCGCGCTGGCCGCCACGACACCGGCGGCCCGCTGCTCGGGGCGCAGGCCCGCGATGCGCACGTAGGCCCCGCGCAGCTTGAAGGAGCCGGTGCGCTGGAGGTTCTCGCACTTGAAGTGGACCGGTGACCCGGTGAGCGAGGAGAGGTACCGGCTGCCCTCCATGGCGGTGACCCGGGAGACGCCGGACAGCATCTTCTGGGCCCCGCGGACGTCGTCGAGGATGACCTGCGGGACGGGCTGGGGCACGCGGTAGTTCATGCCGCCAGTCTCGCAGCCTGCGCGGAGCCCGGCTCGGGACGGCGGACCGGCCCGGGACGGGACGGGACGGCGGACCGGCCGGGTGCGGACGCGCGCGGGACGGCTGGACGGGGTCCGGGCGCAGGCCGGTCGCGGAGCGGGCGGAGGCGGTCCGCGCGGCGGGGCGAGCGTCGGGATCCCGCCATCCGCGACGACCGCCGGGCGGCGCTGCATTCCGGTCGTATCAGTTCTCAAACGCGGCGTACGAGCCGCCGTACGGCCGCGTACTCTGTCCCCCATCCTTGTCGGACCACGCGAAGAGAGCCCACGGCCATGCCTTCCATCCCGGCCAATTCCGACCTGCCCGCGGTGGCATCAGTGCCCGCCGGAGCCGGTCTCCTCGACGCGCTCCAGCACCAGGTGGCGGTCTTCGCCCGACGCGCCGAGCAGACCCGCCTCGGCGGTGTCGGCCAGGCCCGCAACTCGATGGACCGTGCCGCGTACCTCCTGCTGAACCGGCTGGACCTGGAAGGGCCGATGGGCGTCAAGGCGCTCGCCGGGGGCATGGGCATCGACTCCTCCACCGTCACCCGGCAGGTCGCGCCGCTCGTCGACAGCGGTCTGGTCAAGCGGACCTCGCACCCCGAGGACGGCCGGGCCGTGGTCCTCGCGCTGTCCCCGCGCGGGCTGGCCCGCCTGGAGGAGGTCCGTTCCTCGCGGCGCGAGCTGATGGCCCGGGTGACGGAAGGCTGGAGTCCGCAGGAGCGCGAGTCCTTCACCGGACTGCTGACCCGTTTCAACCTGTCGCTGTCGGAGCTGATGGCGGCCGTGACCGAGGCGGGCCCGGCGTCCTGAGCCCGGGGAAACCCTCCTCCAGGCAGGTCCGTCCGACCTCTTGACCGGGGTGGTCCCGCTGGCCGCACTATGTGGC
Source organism: Streptomyces xanthophaeus (assembly GCF_000725805.1). GTDB lineage: Bacteria > Actinomycetota > Actinomycetes > Streptomycetales > Streptomycetaceae > Streptomyces > Streptomyces xanthophaeus. Next base: position 151,116 of record NZ_JOFT01000028.1, read on the forward strand.
CTGTGGACCACCGATCGGGGCTCTACACCGAGTTCGAGGCCTTCGTCGCGGGCGCGGCGGGGCGGCTCCTGCGCGTCGCGGTCCTGCTGACCGCCGAGGCGGAGACCGAGGCCGTCGCCGCGCGCCGGCTGCTGGCGGGCGCGCTGGCCCGTACGTACGCGAACTGGCGGCGGCTGCGCGGCGACGACCCCTACGACCACACCCGCCAGGAGCTGTGCGCGGCCTTCGCCCGCACCGGCCGGCGCCACCACGGGGGCGTCGGGGTACTGGCCGGGCTGAGCCCGGCGGAGCGGCTCGTGCTGGTCCTGCGGATCTACGAAGGGGTCGCGGAAGAGGTCACGGCGGCGCAGCTGGGGCTGCCGCCGGAGCGGGTCCGGGTGCTGTGCGGCCGGGCCGTCAACGCACTGAGGTCCCGCCCCGCAGGCAGGACCGTGACCGGCCCGGGTACGGCAGGTACGACGGGTGCGGCAGACGCCGCAGGCACCGCAGGCACCGCAGGCACCGCAGGCACCGCAGGCACCGCGGGTGCGGCATGAGCTCCGCGAACCGTAAGGAAGCGCAGGTCAGGCAATTGATGGAGGGGCCGCTTCCGGTGGTCCCGGCCGATCTCGCGTCAGGGGCGGCCGCCCGCGGCGACCGGCTGCTGCGCCGCCGCCGGGCGCTGCGGCGGCTGGGGTGGGCGGTGCTCTTCGCGGCGGCGGTTGCCTTCACGGTGTGGGCCGCGCTCACGCAGCCGTGGGTCACGCCCTCCAGCAGCATCTCGCCGCCGCTGGAGGGGTGGTAGCCCGGTCCTGCCTGCCGGGCGTCCGGCAGGCAGGGGTTGCGGCAGGGGTCAGCCCAGGGCCTGGGTGAGGTCCGCCAGCAGGTCGTCCGCGTTCTCGATGCCCACCGAGAGGCGGACCAGGTCCGCCGGGACCTCCAGGGCCGAGCCGGCCACCGAGGCGTGGGTCATCAGACCCGGGTGCTCGATGAGGGACTCGACGCCGCCGAGGGACTCGCCCAGGGTGAACAGCTTGGCGCGGTTGCAGACCTCCACCGCCGCCGCCTCGCCGCCCTGGACGCGGAAGGAGATCATCCCGCCGAAGTTGCGCATCTGCTTCGCGGCGATCTCGTGACCCGGGTGGTCCGGCAGCCCCGGGTAGAGGACGTGCGTGACCTTGGGGTGGCGGGTCAGCAGCTCGGCGACCTTCGTCGCGTTCTCCGCGTGCCGGTCCATGCGGACGGCCAGGGTCTTGATGCCGCGCAGCACGATCCAGGAGTCGAAGGGGCCGGCCACGGCGCCCATCGCGTTCTGGTGGTAGGCCAGTTCCTCGCCCAGGGCCGCGTCGGCGGTGACCAGCGCGCCGCCGACCACGTCGGAGTGGCCGCCCATGTACTTGGTCAGGGAGTGCACGACCACGTCCGCGCCGAGCGCGAGGGGCTGCTGGAGGTAGGGGGAGGCGAAGGTGTTGTCCACGACCAGCTTGGCGCCGGCCGAACGCGCGATGTCGGCGACGACGGCGATGTCGGTGATGCCGAGCAGCGGGTTGGACGGGGTCTCGACCCAGATGACCTTGGTCTTCGGGGTGAGGGCGGCGCGCACGGACGCCGGGTCGGAGGTGTCGGCCACCGACCACTCGACGCCCCAGCGGGAGACGACCTTCGCGAAGAGGCGGAAGGTTCCGCCGTAGGCGTCGTTGGGGATGACCACGTGGTCGCCCGGGGAGAGCAGCGTCCTCAGCAGGCAGTCCTCGGCGGCCAGGCCCGACGCGAAGGCGAGGCCGCGCCGGCCGCCCTCCAGCGCCGCGAGGTTCTCCTCCAGGGCGGTACGGGTCGGGTTGCCGCTGCGGCTGTACTCGTAGCCGCCGCGCAGTCCTCCGACGCCGTCCTGCTTGTAGGTGGAGACCTGGTAGATCGGCGGTACGACCGCGCCGGTCAGGGGGTCGGCCGTATTGCCCGCGTGGATCGCGCGGGTCTCGAAGCTCTGGTGCTCGTGGCTGTCGTCGCTCATGGGCAGAGCCTAAGCCCCGCCTGGAGCCCGTGCCGCACGTGGCGGCCACCCCCTGTTGGCCCCGGGTGGCGTGAGTCTGGTTCGCTTGGAGGCATGGAGATTATGTTGTTCCTGCTCGCGATCGGCCTGCTCTTCGCCGTGGTCGCTCCCTACGTGCGGCGCGGCCGCGGCGGCGGCATCCGTCAGGTCGCGCCCGGCAGCCCGGACGCCGCCGACCCGGAGAACTACGGGTTCGTCCGTCAGGAGCAGCTCGACATCCGGGTGCCGGGGCCCGACGAGGACCTGATGGACGCCCTGGGCAACGTCCAGCGCAGCGGCAGCTGGCAGGCGGCCTCGCAGCTGCTCGCCGGGACCCCGAAGGAGGGCGAGGAGCGCTGGCAGCGCGTCCAGGCCTTCGGCGGGGCCGCGGCCCTGGAGCTCGTCCAGCAGCCCGGTGTGGGCGCGCAGTGGCTGAAGGCCTGGCGGCTGGAGGCGGAGAAGGACGCGGGCGGCGCGCAGGTGCACGCCGAGCTGCTGGTGCAGCAGGCGTGGCGGCACTCGGGCGGGGTGGGCTCCGCCGATCACCGCATCATCCTGGAGGAGGCGCGGGACGCGTGCCGCAAGGCCGCGCTGCTGGCGCCGGGCGACCCGGTCCCGCACATCGCGGAGCTGGCGATCGCCCGGGGTCTGGGGTACTCGGAGGCCGAGTTCGACGCCCTGTGGGCGAAGGTGATCGACGTGGCACCGCAGCACATGGGCGCGCACCTGGCCGCCCTGCACTACTGGGGCGAGAAGTGGCACGGCTCGCGGGAGAAGGCCGACGCGTTCTCGCACGCGGCTGCGGCCCGCGCCCCGCAGGGTTCGCTGCTGGCGGCGCTGCCGCTGTTCGCGCTGTACGAGAACACCCCCGACCTGGTGATGACCGGGGGGTACTTCCGGGGCGCGGTCGTGACGCGGGCGGTGGAGGGCGCCCTGTACGCGGTGCACACGGCGCGGCAGGACGATCCGATGCTCGCGCACGTGCGGCACATGCTGCTGATGTTCCTGGTGCAGATGGAGCGCTGGGCGGAGGCCATGGAGCAGGTGCGGCACGTCGACGGGTTCGTCGGCGCGCTGCCGTGGTCGGCCTCGGGTGATCCGGCGGAGCAGTACGCGCTGTTCCGGGCGCTGGCGGTGGCGGGCTACGAGGCGAACGGCGGCTCCCCGGCGACGCTGCCGCACTGACGCAGGCGCGAGGCCGGCGGGAGCCGGTCCGGCCGAGGCGACGGGTCCCGTCCCGGCGGCAGGCGGAAGCCGCCCGACCGAACCGACAGGGGCCCGTCCCGCCCGGCACACGGCAGCCGCCCGACCGAACCGACAGGGGCCCGTCCCGCCCGGCCGACGGCAGCCGGTCCGGCCGGGCCGGCCGGGCCGGCCGGAGCTGTCCGGCCTGTTCGGCGGGGCCGGCCTCACCCCGGGCCGGGCCCGTCCCGCCCGGCAGGCGGCAGCCGCCCGGTCAAAACGACAGGGCCCGTCCCGCCCGGCACGCGGCAGCCGCCCGGCCGGGCCGGCGGGAGTTGTCCGGCCGGGTCCGCTCCCGCCGGCCCCGCCCCGCGCGCTGCGGGCTCTGCCGCCAAGGCGAACCCCTGGCCAATAAAGTTGCTGTGAGTGACCTTCAGGCCGCATGATTCCGGCCGTGATCTCCCTGCGGAACCGACGCCCCGGCTTCTTCGCCACCCGGTGGGCGCGCAACCAGTTCGAACCCGCCGCATTCGGCCTCGTCCCCCGTGCGGACCTCGACCCGCGGCGCGGCGGCCCCGAGGCCTCCGCCACCGTGCGCGCCGAGCGCCGCCTCGTCGCCGACGCGGCCTTCGAGGGCGACTGGCGCCCGGCGGCCTCCCACGTACGGGCCGCCCGGCCCGGCGACTGGGACGAGCGCTGGTCCCGGCTGGAGCTGCTGTTCGAGCTCGCCGGGTCCGACGACCGCTGGCTCACCGACTGGCGCACCGCCGAGCCCGCCGACGGCGACGCCGCGACCGTGCACGCCCAACTGCTGCTGCGCAGTGCGTGGGCCGTCCGCGGATCGGCGTTCGCGAAGGACGTCCCCGACGGCGACATGCAGCAGTTCATGGCCACGCTGCCGTCCGTGATGGCCGCCGCGCAGCGCGCCGCCGACCTGGCCCCCGCCGACCCGGGCCCCTGGGTGGTCATGATCACGGCCGCCCGGGCCATGAGCTACTCGCGCGGCCAGTTCGCCGACCTGTGGCGCAACCTGACCCGGCGGGCGCCGCACCACACCGCCGCCCACTGGCAGGCCCTGCAGTACTGGTGCGCCAAGTGGGGCGGCTCCGACGAGCTGATGCTGGACTTCGCCCGCCGGGCCGTCCTCGGCGCCCCGGCCGGGAGCCTCCTGCCCGGCCTCTACCTGAACGCCCTGACCGAGCTGCGCTCCAAGCGGCCCGGCGGCGACCCGGAGCTGCTGACGGCCGTCGCCGCCCGGCTGGACTCCGTACGCCAGGACCACGAGGACCTGCCGCGCCTGCGCCACCTGCTGGCGCACCACCTCCTGCGGGCCGGCCTGGCGGGCCCGGCGCTGGAGCAGTTCCGCAGGATCGGCCCGTACTGCGGGGCCGCTCCCTGGACCGCCGACCCTGCGGGTCCCGCGGCCGCCTTCGACCTCGCCAGGGGCCTCGCGGCCCACGGCGCCCGCGGCTGACGCCGGCGCCGCCCGTCTCCGCTTTCCGCTGCTCCGCCTTTTTCGTCTTCTTCTTCGTCCCGTGGGGGGATCTGTCCATATGGGCGCTTCACTGCGCGCCTCGCGCGCCCTCGTCCTGCTCGCAGGCTTCTACCTGCTCGGCCTCGTCCTGCTGGCCGTCCTCGCCGCCGCCGACTACGCCGCCGTCACCGGGCTGCACGGACCGGCCGCCGTCAAGGTCCTCATCGTCTCCGTGGTCCTCTCGGTCCCGATCGTGCGCGGCATGTTCATGCTGCGCACCCCCAAGGGCGAACCCCCGGCGGGCGTCCCCGTCACCGAGGCGCAGGAGCCCGCCCTGTGGCAGGCCGTGCGCGAGATCGCGCAGCAGGTCGGCACCCGCGCCCCCGACGAGATCGTGCTCGTCGACGAGGTCAACGCGGCCGTCAGCGAGGACGCCCGGCTGCTGGGCCTGCGCTCCGGCACCCGGCGCCTGTACCTCGGGCTGCCGCTGATGACGGGCCTGGACGAGATGCAGCTGCGGGCCGTGCTCGCCCACGAGATGGGCCACTACGCCAACTTCGACACCCGGCTGACCCCGCTCATCGCACGCGGCCGCGCCCAGCTGATCCGCACCATCGAGCACTTCAACGACCGCGCCGCCGACAAGGTCGCCAAGGAGCGCGCGCGGCAGGAGAAGAAGGCCGAGAAGCGGATCGCCAAGGGCAAGAAGGCCCACGAGATCGACACCTCCGGCCAGGGCGCGATGTACCGGGCCATGGCCAAGCTCTACACGGCGTACGCGAAGTTCTACATGCGGGCCACCCGCTCCTCGGCCCGCCGCCAGGAGCTCGCCGCCGACCTCGCCTCGGCCCGCGTCGCCGGGCGCGACTCCGCCGCGTCCGCGCTGCGCGAGCTGGGCGCCCTGGACGCGGCGCACGACTTCTACATGAACGCGTACGCCACCCTCGGCGTGAACGCCGGTCTGCTGCCCCCGCCCGGCCAGGTCTTCGGCGGCCTGCGCAGCCTCCTGGACGCCCGCTCCGAGGAGCTGGACGGCCTGCGCCGCGAGCTGTCCACCGAGCCCGTCTCCCCCTACGACTCCCACCCCGCGCTCGCCGACCGCGTGGCCCGCATCGAGGCGCTGCCCGACGACGGCCGCAGCGGGCAGGGCGCCCGTCCGGCGCTGGACCTGCTCTGCGACGCGGATGCGGCACTGATCGCACTGGAGCAGGCCGTCCTCACCCCGGAGGCCCTCGCGCTCCGGCGGGTCGGCTGGGACGAGCTCGTCCACGCGTCGATGACCTTGTACGCCGGCCAGAGCGCGCAGGAGGTCCGCGAGCTCCTCACCACCGAGGGCGCCGGCCCCGGCCTGGGGGCGCTGCTGGACGCCGTGGACGCCGACCCGTCCGTGCGCTGGCGGATCACCGACCGCTTCCCGAAGTCCGAGGAGGCGCAGGCCGCCACCGGCCGCACGGCCCGCGAATTCGCCCGCCCGGTCCTGCGCCGCGCCCTGAACCAGCTGGTCACCGTGGAGCTGACGGCCCGCGGTGCGGCCCGCTGGCAGATGTCCTGGGCCGACTCGGCCACCCTCACCTACCCCGTCCCCGGCTTCGAGGACGAGCTCGGCCCGGCCCTGGACGCGGTGACCGCCGACCAGTGCGACACCGAACCCCTGCGAAAGCTGGTACTTGCCCCGTGATCATCGCCCTCGCCGTACTCGGCGGCGTCCTCCTCGCCGGAGCCTTCAAGGTCCTGCGAGGCGTCTACTACATCCGCAAGGCCAAGGCCCTCGAAGCCGAGATCGACGTCCTGAACGGCCGGACCCGGGCCATCGAGAGCGAGCAGGAGGCCGCGGAGAAGGCCACCGAGGCCGCGGAGGAGGCCGAGCGGGCGGCGACGGCCGTCGCGCAGGGCTTCGTACCGGAGGCCGATCTCGACACGGACAACGCCATGCCCGTGCCGCCGGAGCAGACCGCCGTGCTGGCGGCCGTCCGGGCAGGCGACTGGCAGGCGGCGGCCGCGTACGTGGAGGCGGCCGGGCAGGACTGGCAGGAGCGGATGGAGCGGGTCCGCCCGCTGGCCGAAGCAGCCGCCGAGGAGGACGCGTGGCTGCTGGCCTGGCGGGCGGCACGCCCCTCGGACCCCACGGCCGCCCTGGTCAACGCCGACACCTCGGTACAGGTCGCCTGGAACGTCCGCGGCTCGCTGCGCGCCAGCCACACCACCCAGGAGCAGTTCCGCCTCTTCCACCAGCTCCTGACCAAGGCGCAGCAGGACGCGCACGAGGCCCAGCGGCTGGCCGGTCCCGCGGACCCGACCCCGTACATCGTGGAGCAGCCCATCGCCTTCGGGCTGGGCTACTCGCACGAGCGCTACCGGGAGCTGTGGGCGCAGATCACCGGGCGGGCCCCGAAGGTGCTGTGGGCGCACTACACGGCCCTGCAGTTCTGGTGCCGCAAGTGGTGCGGCTCGCACGAGCTGGCGCTGGCCTTCGCGAAGGAGTCGGCGGCCGCGGGCGAGCCCGGTGACCTGCTGTCGCTGCTCCCGCTGATCGCGTACTTCGAGAAGCAGACGGACGAGGACGACCTCGCGGTCGACACCTACTTCAAGGAGCCGGAGATCCTCGCCGCGGTGGACGCGGCGCTCGCGGACCTGGCGGCGGCCGGCGCCGGCCACCGGCAGGCTCCGCTGATGCGGCACATGCTGGCGTTCCTGCTGTTCTGGCAGGACCGGGACGCGGAGGCCGTCGAGCAGTTCCGCCACATCGACGGCCACATCGGCGCCATGCCGTGGTCGTACTCGGGGACGCCGAAGCGCCGCTACCTGTACGCGCGCGACTTCGCGGTGTCGCTGGTCGCACGGGACGCCTGAGCGCGCGCCGCGCGCCTGAGCGCACCGCGCGCGTGACCGTCGGGGGCGGGCCGGGGAATCCCGGCCCGCCCCCGGCCGTTGACACTCCCACAAGGAGGGAATCCATGTTCTCGTACCGCCGCACGCCCGAGCTCCCCACCCGCGAGGAGGCCCTGAAGGGCCGCCCGGAGCCACTGTTCCCCGTTCCCGGCCGCCACACGGTCCTCGGCAACCCGCTCTCCGGCCCGTACCCCGCCGGCCTGGAGGTCGCCGACTTCGGCCTGGGCTGCTTCTGGGGCGCCGAGCGCAAGTTCTGGCAGACCCCGGGGGTGTGGACCACCCTGGCCGGTTACCAGGGCGGCTTCACCGAGAACCCGACCTACGAAGAGGTCTGCTCGGGCCTGACGGGCCACACCGAGGTCGTCCGCGTGGTCTTCGACCCCCGGGCCGTCCCGTACGAGGCCCTGCTGAAGCTGTTCTGGGAGTCCCACGACCCGACCCAGGGCTTCCGCCAGGGCAACGACGTGGGCACCCAGTACCGCTCGGCGGTCTACACCCACTCCCCCGCCCATCAGGCGGCTGCCGAGGCCTCCCGCACGACCTACCAGCAGGTCCTGACGGCCTCGGGCCACGGCGAGATCACCACGGCCGTCCTGCCCGCGTCGGAGCGCCCCTTCTGGCCTGCGGAAGCCCACCACCAGCAGTACCTCGACAAGAACCCGTCGGGCTACTGCGGCATCGGCGGCACGGGCGTCTCCTGCCCGATCGGCGTGGCGGCGGCGGAGTAGCCCCGGCTCAACCTTTCGAGCGGGGCCCCGGCCTCCGGCGCATGGACGCCGCCGGAGGCTGGTTCTACTTCCTGGCCGCACCCCGGGCCCGGCTGATCGTCGTGGTGCGGATCGTGCCGCCCTTCGCAGCCCTGTAGCCCGCTGCCCGGCGTATCCGTCAGATCGTGGAGGTGTCGATCACGAAGCGGTAGCGGACGTCGCTCGCCAGGACCCGCTCGTACGCCTCGTTGATCCGGTCGGCGGCGATCAGCTCGATCTCCGAGCCCAGGCCGTGCTCGGCGCAGAAGTCGAGCATCTCCTGGGTCTCGGCGATGCCGCCGATCATCGAGCCGGCCAGGGTCTTGCGGCCGCCGATCACGGAGAAGAGGTTGAGCTCGACCGGCTCCTCCGGGGCGCCGACGTTCACCAGTGCGCCGTCGACCTTCAGCAGGGCGAGGTAGGAGTCCAGGCCCAGCGGCGCGGACACGGTGGAGACGATCAGGTCGAAGGTCCCGGCCAGCTCCTCGAAGGTGGCCCGGTCGTTCGTGGCGTAGTAGTGGCTGGCGCCCAGGCGCAGGCCGTCCTCCTTCTTGCGCAGGCTCTGCGACAGCACGGTGACCTCCGCGCCCAGCGCGTGGGCGATCTTCACGCCCATGTGGCCGAGGCCGCCGAGCCCGACGATCGCGACCTTCTTGCCGGGGCCCGCACCCCAGTGCTTGAGCGGCGAGTACAGGGTGATGCCCGCGCACAGCAGCGGCGCCGCGACGTCGAGGGCCAGGCCCTCGGGGATGCGGACGGTGTAGTTCTCGTCGACGACGACGTGGGTGGAGTAACCGCCGTACGTGGGCTCGCCGTTCTTGTCGAGCGCGTTGTACGTGCCCGTCATGCCCTGGACGCAGTACTGCTCCTGCCCGCGCAGGCAGTACTCGCACTCCCGGCAGGAGTCGACGAAGCAGCCGACGCCCACCCGGTCCCCGACGGCGAACTTCGTGACGCCCGGACCGACTTCGGCGACGACACCGGCGATCTCGTGGCCGGGGACCATGGGGAAGATGCCCTCGCCCCAGCCGTCGCGCGCCTGGTGGATGTCGGAGTGGCAGATGCCCGCGTACTTGATGTCGATGAGGACGTCGTGCTCGCCGACCGGGCGGCGGGGGACGGTGACGCGCTCCAGCGGGGCCTTGGCTGCGGGGGCGGCGTAGGCGGCGACCTGGGTGACGGACATGGGGTGACTCCTCGGCGCTGGGCTTTCAGGGGTGTCGTGCGCTGACGGGTTCCAGCCTGCCGGGACCCCGCCCGGCCACCCAGCCCCCTGTCCTGCCTAGGACTGCCAGACCTACCCCTGGCAGGGTCAGGAACCGGCCCGCCGCACGGGGGGCGGCCCGGCGATACTGGCGGTATGGACCAACTGGACCCGCGAGCCGAACTGGGCGAGTTCCTGCGCTCCCGCCGGGCCCGGCTGCGCCCCGAGGACGTGGGCCTGCCGGACTACGGCCGCCACCGCAGGGTGCCGGGGCTGCGCCGCGAGGAGCTGGCGCTGCTGGCGGGGGTGTCGGTCGCCTATTACACGCGCCTGGAGCAGGGCAACGGACAGAACGTGTCCGCGCAGGTGCTCGACGCGATCGCGCGGGCGCTGCGCCTGGACGGCACGGAGACGGCGCACCTGACCCATCTGGCCCGCCCCGCGTCCCGCACGAAGCGCCGCCAGCCCCCCAGGCCCCAGCAGGTCCGGCCGGAGCTGCGGACGCTGCTGGACGCGATGGACGGCGTACCGGCGTACCTCGTGGGGCGGCGCCAGGACGTCATCGGCTGGAACCGGCTGGCGGCGGAGGTCTTCGGGGACTTCGGGGCGCTGCCCGCGGCCGAGCGGAACCTGGTGCGGCTGGTGTTCCTGGACCCGGCGACGGCCGAGCTGTACGCGGACTGGGAGTGCCGGGCCTGCGAGGTGGTGAGCAACCTGCGGATGTACGCCGGCCGGCACCCGGAGGACGAGCAGCTGTCGGCGCTGGTCGGCGAGCTGTCGGTGAAGGACGAGGAGTTCCGGCGGCTCTGGGCGGCACACACCGTGGCCGACAAGACGCACGGGGTGAAGCGGCTGCGGCATCCACTGGTGGGCGAGCTGAGCCTGTCGTTCGAGACCCTGACGCTGCCCGACGACCCGGAGCAGGGGCTGGTGGTGTTCCACGCGGCCCCCGGCTCCCCGTCCTCGGACGCCCTGCGGCTCCTGTCGTCGTGGGCGGCCCAGTCCCCGTCCCCGGCCGCTCCCTCCCCCGCGCCCGCGCCGTCCCCCGCCCCGGAGGGCAAGCGCTCGGCGGGCGGGCGCTCGGAGGGCGGGCGCTCTGCGGGCGGGCGCTCGGAGGGCGGGCGCTCTGCGGGCGGGCGCTCTGCGGGCTAGGGCGTCTCTTTCGGACCTTGCCGGGCGCGCTGAACGGCCGACGGCCGGGAACCCCGTGAGGGTTCCCGGCCGTCGCCGTCGCAGGTGGCGCGCCGTCAGGAGGCCGCGCCGGCCTTCCATTCCGCCCAGCTCATGTTCCAGCCGTTGAGGCCGTTGTCGGGCTTGATGGTCTTGTCCGGGGAGTTGACCACGGTGACCACGTCGCCGATGAGCGAGTTGTCGAAGAACCAGGCGCCGGGCTGGTTCGGGTCGTTGGCACCCTTGGCGTCGTTCAGGCCGACACAGCCGTGGCTGGTGTTGACGCTGCCGAAGATCGAGTCCGCTCCCCAGTAGTTGCCGTGGATGAAGGTGCCCGACGTGGACAGCCGCATCGCGTGCGGGACGTCCTTGATGTCGTACTCGCCCTTGCCCTCGCCGTTCTTGAAGCCGACGGTGGCGCCGTCCATCCGGGTCTCCTTGAACTTCTCGGAGATCACCATCTGGCCGTTGTACGTCGGGTTCGCCGGGGAGCCCGCCGAGATCGGGATGGTCTTGAGGACCGCGCCGTCCCGGGTGACCGTCATCTGCTTCGTCTTCGCGTCGACCGTGGAGACCTGGCTGCGGCCGGTCTTGAAGGTGACGGTCTTGTTCTGGGACCCCATGATGCCGGGAGCGCCCTCGACGCCTTCCAGCGCCAGCTTCAGCGTGACGGTGGAGTTCGCCTGCCAGTACTGCTCAGGGCGGAAGTCCAGGCGCTGGGGGCTGAACCAGTGGCCGACGACTTCCTGGCCGCTGCTGGAGGAGACCGAGATGGCCGCCTGGACGGCCTTCTTGTCCTTGATCGGCTTGTTGAAGGTGATGGAGACGGGCATGCCCACGCCGACCGTCGCCCCGTCGTCCGGGGTGAAGGAGCCGATGAAGCTCTTCTCCGGCGAGAGCGTCGTGAAGGAGGCGTTCTCGTGCGCCTCCTTGCCGTCGGCGTCCTTCGCGGTGGCCGCCAGGGCGTACTTCGTGGAGCGCTTCAGCGCCGCGTCCGGCTTCCAGCTCTTGCCGTCCGCGGCGATCTTGCCGGCCACGGCCGCGCCCTCGTTGGTCTTCAGCTCGACACTGGTGAGCGTGCCGTCACTGACGGTGACGCTGGTCGAGTCGTTCAGGCCGACGTTGTCGGCGCCGTCCTTGGGCGTGATGACTATTCGCGCCTTGGAGGCGTCCTTCGCCGCCGCCGCGTCCACCTCCGCCTGGGACTTGCTGGCCTCGCCGTTCCCCTTCGGCTGGGCGTCGTCCCCGCCGTTGCACGCCGAGAGCATCAGTACGCCGCCGAGCACGGCGGATACGGCCACCAGGGACCTTCTCCGCCGCTTGCTGTCCGTCCTCACACGCCACTCCATCGTTGCCGGAAACCCCGAGGCTGCCGTCCCGGGGCTGGCCGGGCAGGGGGACGCACCCCCTGCCTCGCCCTGACAACGCGTTAACGGCATGGATCGGTTCCACATTCCGTTCGAATGTGGGCAACCCCACGGTCAGGCGTTGTCGTTCTGTTCGTCGAAGTCCCCATCTTCCTCGTCCAGGTCCCACTCCATGGACTCGGGGTCGTATTCGACGGGCTCGCTGCTCCAGGAGGCCTGCGCCAGCTCCACGCCGGGGATGTCGGCGACCAGGTCGGTGGGGTCCACCAGGTACGCCAGGGCCTCCGATTCGTCCTCCCGGACGGCGGACTCGGCGTGGCCGCGCTCCTCGTCCGGCATGAACTCGTCGGCCCCGATGTGGTCCAGTGCGGCTCCGGTGAGTGCTTCCGGATCCGGCACCTCCAGTACCAAATCAACCCGAAGCCGTACGTATCGTGATGTCTCAGAAGGGTTCATACGACGGAGCGTAAGCCCGTGGAACCCCCGGCTTTCCCACGACCCGCCCCTTTCCGTAGCATCACCGCACACGGCCAATTCGCTGCTGCCACAAGGGGGATCGCACCGTGTCCGCACGTCGACCGCTGCTCACCGCTCTCGGAGCGACCACCCTCCTCGCCGCCCTCTGGTTCGTGCCCTCCGCGGGCGCCACCTCACCCGGGCACACCGCGGGCCCCACCGGCGCGCCCGCGGGCGCGAACACCTCCGGGACGCCCCGGCCCGCCGGTCCCGGCTCCGGACCGGCTTCCGGTTCTGACCCGGCATCGGATTCCGGTTCCGCTGCCGCCGCGCCGTCCCGTGCGGCCGCGCAGACCGTGCGGGCCCCGCTCACCCTCGCGGACACCGGCTCCGTCGACACCACTCCGTACGTCCTCGGCGGCACGCTCTGCCTGGGCCTCGGGGCCGCCTTCGTGACCTTCTCCGTGCACCGCTCCCGCACCCCGTAGCCCGGCCGCCCCCGACCACGCGAAAGGGCCGCCCCGAAGGGCGGCCCCAGCTCGCGTCCGCGGCCCGTCAGGCGAGCGGGCCCGTCACCGCTTCCACGGCGTCGACGAGCGCCCCGCTGCGCACGAAGGCGTCGGCGGCAGCCAGGTCGGGGGCGAGGAAACGATCCGGCCCGGGACCCTGCACACCCGCCGCGCGGGCGGCCTCGATCGCTGCCCGGCTGGCGGGGGCGGCGGTCAGCCCGTGGCGCAGTTCGATGGCGCGGGTGGCCGCGTACAGCTCGATCGCGACGATCCGGGTCAGGTTGTCCACGGCGGTACGGAGCTTGCGCGCGGCCGACCACCCCATGGAGACGTGGTCCTCCTGCATGGCGGAGGAGGGGATGGAGTCGGCGGACGCGGGCACCGCGAGCCGCTTCATCTCGCTGACCAGGGCGGCCTGCGTGTACTGGGCGATCATCAGCCCGGAGTCGACGCCCGCGTCGTCCGCGAGGAACGGCGGCAGGCCGTGCGAGCGGTTCTTGTCGAGCAGGCGGTCGGTGCGCCGCTCGGCGATGGAGCCGAGGTCGGCGGCCGCGATGGCGAGGAAGTCCAGCACGTACGCGACCGGGGCCCCGTGGAAGTTGCCGTTGGACTCCACGCGCCCGTCGGGCAGGACCACCGGGTTGTCCACGGCGGAGGCCAGTTCGCGGGAGGCCACGAGGGCGGCGTGCGCCATGGTGTCGCGGCCCGCGCCGGCCACCTGCGGGGCGCAGCGCACCGAGTAGGCGTCCTGCACGCGCGGGGCGGACTCCTCCTGGAAGTGCCCGGTGAGGCCGGAGCCCTTCAGCACGGCGGCCATGTTGGCGGCGGAGGCGCCCTGGCCGGGGTGCGGGCGGATGGCGTGCAGCTCGGGCGCGAGGACCTTCTCGGTGCCGAGGAGCGCTTCCAGCGTCAGGGCGGCGGTGATGTCGGCGGAGGTGTAGAGCTTGCCGAGGTCGGCGAGGGCCATGACCAGCATGCCGAGCATGCCGTCGGTGCCGTTGAGGAGGGCGAGGCCCTCCTTCTCGCGGAGCTCCACCGGGGCGATCCCGGCTTCGGCGAGCAGTTCGCCCGCGGGGCGCACGACCCCGTCCGGGCCCTCGGCGTCGCCCTCGCCCATGAGCGCGAGGGCGCAGTGGGACAGGGGTGCGAGGTCGCCGGAGCAGCCGAGGGAGCCGTACTCGTGGACGACGGGGGTGATCCCGGCGTTCAGGACGTCGGCCATGGTCTGGGCCACGGAGGGGCGGACTCCGGTGTGGCCGGAGGCGACGGTCTTGAGCCGGAGGAACATCAGGGCGCGGACGACCTCGCGCTCGACGCGCGGACCCATGCCGGCGGCGTGCGAGCGGACGATGTTGCGCTGGAGCTGGGCGCGCAGCTCGGGACTGATGTGCCGGGAGGCGAGGGCGCCGAACCCGGTGGACACCCCGTAGACGGGCTCGGGCTTGGCCGCGAGGGCATCGACGATCTCGCGGGCGCGGGCGAGGGCGTCGAGCGCCTCGCCGGACAGCTCGACCCGTGCGTTGCCGCGGGCGACGGCGATGACGTCCTCGGCGGTGGTCCCGGACGTCCCCACCACGACAGTGTGCATATCCATATTCAGCACCCTACGGATTGAATCGCTACCTGTCACTAGCCAGTTCTGTCACGAGTCAGCGGCAGGTGGGCCCCTTACGCAGCCGCTCCGGCGCCCCCTTCCGCTCCCGCCCGTGCGGCTACCCGCGCCCCCGGAAGCGGCGCCGCTCACCCGAGGCGGCCTCGGCGGCGGCGTCGGCGAGGCGCACCACGGCGGTGTCCCGGCCCGCCACGACGGGCTTGGCCGAACGCGCGGCCTTGGCCTTGTACTGGGCGGCGTCGGCCAGCCGGAACAGCCGCCGGGAGGATTTGACCAGCCCGATCGGATCCCCGGTGGACGCCACCCCGCAGGCCACGCCCTCGCCCAGCTCCAGCTCGGCCGCCCGGGTGCACAGCTCCTCGGTCACCCGCACCACCTCGTCGGCGGTGGGCCCGACCCCGACCAGGCAGAACTCGTCGCCGCCGAGCCGGGCCACCAGCGCGCCCGGCAGTATGGCCCCGCACAGGCTCAGGACCGACCCGAAACGCTCCAGCAGCCGGTCGCCCATGGCATGGCCGAGGGTGTCGTTGACCTTCTTGAGCCCGTTCAGGTCGCAGACCACCAGGCTGACCACGACCCCCGTCCGCCGGTGCTCCTCCAGCGCCTCGTCGAGCCGCATGTCGACGGCCCGGCGGTTGGCGAGGCCGGTCAGCGGGTCGGTGAAGGCGAGCCTCCGCGCCTCCTCCAGCCGCTCGTTCTGCGCGAGCCCGGCGGCGACCACCGCGGCCAGTACGGTCGCGAACTCGGCGTCGTCCTCGTCGAAGTCGGGCATCCCCTCGTCCCGGGCGACGTACAGCTCCCCCCAGGCCCGCCCGCTGAGCACGACGGGCGCCACCACGCAGGTCCCGCGCCCGCGGCGGCGCAGGGCCTCCCCGCGGCGGCCCGGCCGGTCGCCGACGGCGTTCTCGACCCAGGCGTGGGGGCCGCCGCCGCCGGCCCAGCGCTCGTGCAGGAACTCGGTGATCTCGGGGAAGTCGTGCACCGGGTAGGACTCGTCCTCGGGGAACTCCTCCTCCCCGGGCCGCCGCTCGCCCTCGTTCACGAGCACCCGCAGGCGCCCCCGCTCCCGCTCCCACGCGGAGATCGCGGCGAACGACCCGTCCAGCGCCGTCCTCGCCCCCCGCGCGGCCGCCCGCACGCTGTCCCGCGGCGCACACGCCGCGGCCATGGCCTGCGCGAGTCCCACCACGGCTCGTAGCCGCCCGTCAACTCCCATCACCCCAGATTAGGGAGTTTTGTCCGATTTAGTGACAATGGGCGCGGCATTCGGTACCACCCGGAACGCCAAGGATGAGCGGCCGGAGCCGGACGTACGGACTACTGCCCCGGCCAGTTCGGCTTGCGCTTCTCGTTGAACGCCGCCACGCCCTCGGCCCGGTCGCCCGAGAAGGCCACCGTCCGCCAGGCCGCGTCCTCGATCTCCAGCCCGGCCGCGAGGTCCATGCCGTGCCCGAGCCGCAGCGCGCGTTTGGCCGCCCGCAGGCCCACCGGGGAGTTCGCCGCCATCCGCGCCGCCAGGGCCAGGGCCTCGGCCCGGTCCTGCCCCGCCGCCACCAGTGAGTCCACCAGGCCCAGGGACAGCGCCTCGGCCGCCTCCACCCTGCGCGCCGTGAAGATCAGCTCGGCGGCCCGCGCCGCGCCCACCCGGCGCGGCAGCAGCTGCGTGCCACCGCCGCCCGGGATCACCCCCACGGACACCTCGGGCAGGCCGACCACCGCCGTCCCGTCGGCCACGATCACGTCGCAGGCCAGGGCCAGCTCGAAGCCGCCGCCCAGGGCGAAGCCGTGCACCGCGGCGATGGTCGGCACCGGCAGCTCCAGCACGCCCCCGTACGCCCCGCGGGTGGTCGGCCGCTGCCGCACCAGCTCGGCGTCCGACAGCGAGTTGCGCTCCTTGAGATCGGCCCCGACGCAGAAGGCCCGCTCGGCGCTGGAGGAGAGCACCACCACCCGTACGGAAGGGTCCCCGGCCAGCGCGGCGCAGGCCGCCCCGATCGAGCGGGCCATCTCCGTCGACACGGCGTTCATCGCCTTGGGCCGGTCCATGACCAGCTCGGCGACGTGCCCGTCACCCTCCCGGCGTACGGCGACGAACTCTCCGAAGCGCTGCTCAGACATCCTGCGACCCTCCCGGTTAACGAGCGTTACCCGGGCAGCTTAGGCTTCCGCCGCGTGAGCGACCAGGGCTCCACGACCCCGAGACCGCGCACCGGCCGCTGCCACATCGGCTGGAGCGCGAAACGGTAGGCCGTGCCCTCCTCGGGCGCCGCTTCCGCCTCCTTCTCCGACACCGGCGCCGCGCCCGTCCTGGCGAGCTCCTCGGCCATCGCGCCGTCCACCAGCACCGCGTCCTTCGGCGCTATGGAGGTGAGGCGGCTCGCCAGGTTCACCGTGGTCCCGAAGACGTCGCCCATGCGGGTCGTCACCGTCCCGAAGGCGATGCCGACGCGCAGCTCCGGCATCTGCGGGTCCGCCTCCATCGTCTCGATGAGGCGCAGGGCGATCTCCGCCGCCGTGCCCGCGTCGTCCGCGCAGTACAGGACCTCGTCGCCCAGCGTCTTGATCAGCCGGCCGCCGTACGCGGCCACCAGGTCCGCCGCCGTCGTCTCGAAGGTCTCGACCAGCTCGCCGAGCTCCTCCTCCTCCAGCCGCCGCGTGAGCCGGGTAAAGCCGACCAGGTCCGCGAAGCCCACCGCGAGCCGCCGGTCGACCATCTCCTCGTCGTCGGCCACCTGCACCACCCGCCCGGTGGCCGCCGCCAGCTGGCGGCGCCACACGTAGACGAGGAACTCCTCCAGCTCCGGCAGCAGCAGCTCGACCAGCGGGTACGTGACCTCCGTACGGGTCATCCCCGGCTCCGGGGGCTCGGTCAGCCCCTCCAGGAAGGAGTCGATCTGCCATTCCGCCAGCCGGGCCGTGGTCTGTCCGGTGGACCGGGCCACCTGCACCGCCATCGGCTCGCTCAGCAGCCCGGCCTCCACCAGACCGGCCAGCCGGCGCAGGGCCAGGACGTCGGCCTCCGTGAGCGCCTTGGCCTGGCCGATGTCGGCGAAGCCCATGGCCCGCCAGAAGCGCGAGGCGAGCTCCATGGACACGCCGGCGCTGCGGGCGGCCTGGAAGGGCGTGTAGCGGCGCTCGGCGCCCAGGATCAGCTGTTCCAGGCGGATGGCGAGCGGGTCGGCCGTCGGCTGGACCGTGTGGTCGACCTCGTGGTGGGGGGTGTGCTGGTCACGCCCGATGGGGGTGACCGGCCCGGATCCGGACCCGCCGGACCCGGCGGACGCGCTGGACGTAGGGTCGTCGACGGTCAAGGGCCGCCTCCTGTCCATTCCGTGCGCACTGACCTGCCGAACCGGTTGATCACCGCGAGGACCGCGATCGCCTAAACCATACGGCAGGTGTGCCGTACCTCACTCCCTCTCTTCGCGGGCCCGGGCCCCTGCGGCCCGCCTTTTGCCGGCCCGTGACGGCGTACCCGCCGGCCCGGCCCGCTCCGCGGCCCCCCGGCCCCGGCGCGGGGCCGGGTTCCGGCCGTACGGGGCCCCTCAGTGGACCGAGCGCAGGTGGATGACGTCGCCCGCGCCGACCGCCTCGTGCTGCCCTTCCGCCGTACGGATCACCAGGCGGCCGTCGGTGTCGACCGCTTCGGCCGTTCCGGTGAGCGTGCGGCCGCCCGGGAGCTCCGCGCGGACGTGCCGGCCGAGGGTGGCGCAGCCCGCCGCGTACGTCTCCTGGAGGCCGCTGGCCGCCGGGTCGCCGCCGGCGGCGCGCCAGTTCCCGTACCACTGCTCCAGGGAGCGCAGGACGGCCCTCAGGAGCGGGTCCCGGTCGGTCACGGTGGCCTTGGCCAGCGCCAGCGAACCCGCGGCGGGCACCGGCAGCTCGTCCTCGGTCAGGGTGACGTTGAGCCCGATCCCGATGACCACGCCGTCGACGACCCGCTCGGCGAGGATCCCGCCGGTCTTGCGCTCCTCCCCGTCCACGGTGACGAGGAGGTCGTTGGGCCATTTGAGGGCGGTGTCCACGCCCGCCGCCCGGGACAGGCCGGTCGCGGTGGCCACCCCGGCCAGCAGGGTCAGCCAGCCCCACTGCTCCGGAGGCACGGCCGGGCCCGGCTTGAGCAGGACGGAGAAGAACAGCCCCGACCGGGTGGGTGCGACCCAGCTGCGGTCGAGCCGCCCCCGCCCGGCGGTCTGCTCCTCGGCGACGAGCACGGCCCCCTCGGGCAGGCTCGCGGCCCGGGCGGCGAGGTCGCTGTTGGTGGACCCGGTGGAGTCGACCACCTCGAGGGAGGTCCACAGCCCGCCCTCGGCGACCACGGCCCGCTGGAGGGCGGCGGCGTTCAGGGGCGGCCGGTCAAGGTTCGACCAACGACCGGCGGAAGCACCTGCTGAGGCATCTGAGGGCATGATCGGATTCCTTATGTCGCCGTGTGTCATCCTCTGACCCGGGATTGCGTTCGGATCTTGACCGACCCTAGCTTCCGGCCCGTGGGGAATTCTGCGGTAAAAAGGGCGTTCAGGTTCCGTTTCTACCCTGACGACGCGCAGGCAACGGAGCTGTCCAGGACATTCGGCTGCGTGCGGAAGGTCTACAACCTGGCGCTCTCCGCCCGCGCGGACGCCCGGGCCCGTCGGGAACGGGTGAACTACGCACAGACCTCAGCGATGCTCACCGCATGGAAGCGGACCGAGGAGCTGGCCTACCTGGGCGAGGTCTCCTGCGTGCCCCTCCAGCAGGCGCTGCGGCACCTGCAGAGCGCTTTCGCCGCTTACTGGGGGAAACGCTCGCACCACCCACGATTCAAGTCGAAGCGGAAGTCCCGGGCCCGCGCCGAGTACACCCGCTCCGCCTTCCGTTTCCGCAACGGTGAGCTCACGCTCGCCAAAATGGCGGATCCACTGCGTGTCATCTGGTCGCGCCCGCTGCCGGACGGCGCCGAGCCGACCACCGTGACCGTGTCCCGGGATCCGGCCGGCCGCTGGTTCGTGTCCATCCTGTTCGAAGACACGCCTGCTCCACTGCCGCCTGCCACACAGGCGGTCGGGATCGATGCCGGGCTGACAACCCTCGTCACCCTGTCCACCGGCGAAAAGATCACCAACCCGAAGCACGAACGCAAGGACCGTGCGCGCCTGGCCCGAGCGCAGCGTGCGCTGTCACGCAAGGAAAAGGGCGGCAAGAACCGGGCCAAGGCGCGGACCCGGGTGGCGAAGATCCGTGCTCAGATCACCGACCGCCGCCGGGATCACCTGCACAAGCTGACGACTCGACTCGTGCGCGAAAACCAAACGCTCGTGATCGAGGACCTCGCGGTCCGGAACATGCTCAAGAACCCAAGGCTCGCCCGCTCCATCGGTGATGCGGCGTGGGGTGAGCTGAGACAGATGCTGGAATACAAGACGGCCTGGTACGGACGTGAGCTGATCGCCGTCGACCGGTGGTTCCCCAGCTCCAAGCTGTGCTCGTCCTGTGGGGCCGTCAACGAGAAGATGGATCTCAGCATCCGCGAGTGGATCTGTGCGCGCTGCGGGACGACCCACGACCGGGACGAGAACGCAGCGATCAACCTCTTGGCCGCCGGGCTGGCGGTGTCTGCCTGTGGAGCGGGCGTAAGTCCTCGGCCGGGGCCCTCCCGGACGGGGCAGCGCGCGGTGAAGCAGGAAGTCCCACCCGCGAGGGTGGGATCCCCTCTCCTTAGGGAAGGTGGCGAGGCCAAGCAACCCACAGTAGGTGTGTCAAACGCCGCACTGCCGAGCGCCATGCCCGCCGTTACGCTACGCACCAGTAGCCAGCAGTAGTCAATCAATTGACCAGGCCGTTGACACCACGCAGGGAGCCGCGACCCCGATGTCACAACCGTCAGAGCCGATCGACATGCACACCACCGCGGGCAAGATCGCGGACCTGCAGCGCCGCATCGACGAGGCCACCCACGCCGGATCGGCGCGCGCCGTCGAGAAGCAGCACGCCAAGGGCAAGCTGACGGCGCGTGAGCGGGTGGCCCTCCTCCTCGACGAGGGCTCGTTCGTGGAGCTGGACGAGTTCGCCCGGCACCGCTCCACCAACTTCGGCCTGGAGAAGACCCGCCCCTACGGCGACGGCGTCGTCACCGGGTACGGCACGGTGGACGGCCGCCCGGTCGCCGTCTTCTCCCAGGACTTCACCGTCTTCGGCGGCGCCCTCGGCGAGGTCTACGGCCAGAAGATCATGAAGGTCATGGACTTCGCGCTGAAGACCGGATGCCCGCTCGTCGGCATCAACGACTCCGGCGGCGCCCGCATCCAGGAGGGCGTCAGCGCCCTCGGCATGTACGGCGAGATCTTCCGCCGCAACGTGCACGCCTCGGGGGTGATCCCGCAGATCAGCCTGGTCGTGGGCCCCTGCGCGGGCGGCGCCGTGTACTCCCCCGCCATCACCGACTTCACGGTCATGGTCGACCAGACCTCGCACATGTTCATCACCGGCCCGGACGTCATCAAGACGGTCACCGGCGAGGACGTCGGCTTCGAGGAACTGGGCGGGGCGCGGACGCACAACAGCACCTCGGGCGTCGCCCACCACATGGCGGGGGACGAGAAGGACGCCATCGAGTACGTCAAGTCCCTGCTGTCGTACCTGCCGTCGAACAACCTCTCCGAGCCGCCGGCCTTCCCGGAGGAGGCGGACACCGAGGTCTCCGACACCGACCGCGAGCTGGACGTGCTGATCCCGGACAGCGCGAACCAGCCGTACGACATGCACACGGTGATCGAGCACGTGCTCGACGACGCGGAGTTCCTGGAGACCCAGTCCCTCTTCGCGCCGAACATCCTCACCGGCTTCGGCCGGGTCGAGGGCCACCCGGTGGGCATCGTCGCCAACCAGCCGATGCAGTTCGCCGGCTGTCTGGACATCGACGCCTCCGAGAAGGCCGCCCGGTTCGTCCGCACGTGCGACGCCTTCAACATCCCGGTGCTGACCTTCGTGGACGTTCCGGGCTTCCTGCCGGGCACGGACCAGGAGTACAACGGAATCATCCGGCGCGGCGCCAAGCTGATCTACGCGTACGCCGAGGCCACCGTCCCGCTGATCACCGTCATCACCCGCAAGGCCTTCGGCGGCGCCTACGACGTCATGGGCTCCAAGCACCTCGGCGCGGACCTCAACCTCGCCTGGCCGACCGCCCAGATCGCCGTCATGGGCGCACAGGGCGCGGTGAACATCCTGCACCGCCGCACCCTCGCCGAAGCCGCTCCCGACGAGGTGGAGGACACCCGGGCGCGTCTGATCGCCGAGTACGAGGACGCACTGCTCAACCCGTACACGGCCGCCGAGCGCGGTTACATCGACGCGGTGGCCATGCCGTCCGAGACCCGGGCGCACGTGGTGAAGGGGCTGCGGCAGCTGCGCACCAAGCGGGAGTCCCTGCCGCCCAAGAAGCACGGCAACATCCCCCTCTAGCCCCTCCAGGAGGTCTCTGTGGTGATCAAGGTCGTCAAGGGCAACCCGACCCCGGAGGAGCTGGCCGCCGCACTGGCGGTGGTCCAAGCGCGCGCCGCGGCGCTGGCCTCGCAGCCGCCGGGCGCGCAGCGGGTGGCCGAAGAATGGTCGGCTCCGGCCCGGGTGGCACGCCACCGGCTGCCGCAGCCGGGGCCGCGCGCGTGGGGGCGTACGTACTGGCCGGGATAGACCCCGGCAGCGGCGGTGGCCGCGGGCGGGCGCCCGCGGCCACGTCCCGGAGGCGGCCCGTGGTGCGTTCGCTACGATCCTGATCTTGTGCAGGATCAAGGGGGCGGATGTCATGAACGGGCCGAACAATGCGTCGGATCACGGAGCCGGGCACGCGGCTCTGCGCCCGCTGGCGGCGGGTGATCCGCGCGAGATCGCCGGATACGGGCTGCTCGCGCGCATCGGCGAGGGCGGCATGGGCTCCGTGTACCTCTCCCGTACGCGCGGCAGCCGGCCCGTGGCGCTGAAGATGATCCGCCGCGAGTACGCCGGCGACCCGGAGTTCCGGCGCCGCTTCGAGCAGGAGGTGAAGTCGGCGCAGCAGGTGCGCGGCTACCACCTCGTACCCGTACTGGACTACGACACGCAGGGCGAGCAGCCGTGGCTCGCCACCGCGTACGTACCGGGCCTCCCACTGGACGAGGCGCTGGACGCCTTCGGACCGCTGCCGCTGCCCGCGGCCCTGCAGCTGGTGGCGTGCGTGGCGCGGGCCCTGGAGTCCGTGCACGCGGTGGGGATCCTCCACCGGGACCTGAAGCCCTCGAACATCATGCTGGCCGCGGACGGCCCGTGGGTGATCGACTTCGGGATCGCGCGCGCCGCCGAGAACACCCGCCTCACCCGTAGCGGGGGATTCATCGGCACTCCGCAGTTCATGTCGCCCGAGCAGGGCGTGGGCGGGGACCTCGGCGCGGCGAGCGACGTGTTCTCGCTCGGGCTGATCGCCGCCGTCGCCGCGACCGGCCGCCACCCGTACGGCGAGGGCAGCGCGCTGACCGTGGCGACGCAGATCGCCAACACCGCCCTGCGGCCGCCGGACCTGTCGGGCTACCCGGACTGGCTGCGGCCGCTGCTGGAGGGCACGCTCGCCGCGGACCCGGCCGCGCGGCCGGAGCCGGGCGAACTGGCACGCCTGTGCGAGCGGTTCGCGGGCCGCGAGGCGGCCGATCTCTCCGGCTGGCTGCCGGAGCCCTGGGCAGCGGCGGTCGCGGCGCGGGAGGCGGAGCTGGACCGGCTCCCGGCGGCCGCTGCGGCTGCGCCTGCTGCGGGCGGCGCGGCGGCGGGTCCCCCGCCCGCGTACGCCCCCACGTACGTTCCCCCGCAGGCGGCGGGGGCCGGACCCTGGTCCGGCGCGCCCTCGGTGCACGGCGCGCCCACGCAGGCGCCCTCGCAGCCGCCGCTCCACCCGCCGGCACCGCCCGCACCGCCCGCAGCCTCCGTGGCCTCCGCCGCGCCCGCCGCGCGCGGAAACCGGGGGCGGCTGCTCGCCGCGGCTGCCGTGGCCCTGGTCGCCGTGACCGGGGGCGCCGCCTGGGCGATATCCGGCGGCTGGGAATCCGGGAACGACGGCAAGGGCGGGACCCGGGCCGAGCAGCCGCAGGACCGGCCCGAGCAGGAACCGGCGCAGCAGCCCGCGCAGCCGTCCGCACGGCCCTCGGCACAGCCGTCCGCGCAGCAGCCCTCGCAGAGCGCCTCGTACGAGGTGATCTTCCAGGACAAGCCCCTGCTCATCGAACCGCCGGCCGGCTCGATCATCACCGTCGATCTGGACGCGCCCAGGGTCCTGCCCAGCGGTGACATCAGCGACAAGGACGTCGAGTTCTACTACATCCTGCAGAACATGAGCTTCCGCAAGGCCATGGCCAAGTCACCCGGCACGACGCCCGAGGTCTGCCGCCAGGCCGTGGACACCGGGCCGCTGCCGGCGGCGCTCTCCAGTACGGCGCTCATCAAGGACGACGCCATCGTCGCGGGCGACGTCCTGTGCTCGGTGACCTCGAAGGGCAATCTCGCGATGCTCCAGATCACCTCGGTCAAGCCGTCGGGCCGGACGTACGACCCGCCCGGTTACGCCGGCAAGCTCACCCTCTGGAAGCAGCCCGCCGGCGCCAAGCCGTAGGGAGGCGTCCCGCCGGTCGCGCCCGCCCGGCCCGGAATGGTGTGAACGGACGGTGGCGCCTGAGTACCCGTACTCAGGCGCCACACCAGTCCCCGGGGACAGGATCGGGGCATGCTCTGGTCCGACCCTAAGAACGAGCCGCCCAAGGACATGCGCGACGCGCAGGCGATGATCCGGCGGCTGACGGTGGTGCTCGCCGTCGCCATGGCCGTGGTGGTCTACGTCCTGGGCGTGGACCTGGGCTTCTAGAGCGCCCCGTACGGGTCCTGGCGGGCCCCTACGATGGCCCCATGACCGTTACCCCGCCGCCCTCGGACGTGCGCAAGCTCGTCCTGGCCTCCGCCTCCCCCGCCCGGCTGAACCTGCTGCGCCAGGCCGGACTCGCCCCGCACGTCATCGTCAGCGGCTTCGACGAGGACGCGCTGAGCCACGACGAGCCGGCCGCCCTGGCGCTGGCCCTCGCCGAGGCGAAGGCCGCCGTGGTGGCGGCCCTGGACGAGGCCGCGGGCACCCTGGTGATCGGCTGCGACTCGGTGCTGGAGCTGGACGGCGAGGCGCTGGGCAAGCCGGCGGACGCCGAGGAGGCCACCGCCCGCTGGAAGTCGATGCGCGGCCGGGCGGGCGTCCTGCGCACCGGACACTGCGTGATCGACACGGTGAGCGGGCGTCAGGTCTCGGCGACGGCGTCCACGACGGTCCGGTTCGGCGAGCCGACGGACGCCGAGGTGGCGGCGTACGTGGCGAGCGGCGAGCCGCTGCACGTGGCGGGCGCCTTCACCCTGGACGGGCTGTCGGCGCCGTTCATCGAGGGCATCGACGGGGACCCGGGCAACGTGATCGGGCTGTCGCTGCCGCTGCTGCGCTCCCTGCTGGCCGAACTGGGTGTGTCCATCACGGATTTGTGGGCCTGAGCTCCCCGAGCGCCGGCGGCGGCGTGTCCTTGACCTCCGCAGGGCCGGGTCTGGCCGCGTAGAGGACGAGGGTCAGGACCACGAGGCACAGGATCACCATCAGCGCCGCGAAGGCGGGCCAGCCGACGAGCGCGACGGCGAGCACGCCGAGCACCCCGTGGGTGACGGCGGCGGTGATGAGCACGATCCGGGCGAAGCGGCCGGGCGCACGGTCCCGCAGGGCGGTGAGGGCCAGCAGCACGGCGCACAGCACCAGGAAGACCCCCATGCCCGCCCCGAGCCCGTAGGTTGCCTTGGACATGACATCCGGATCGCTGCCCGCGATGGACATCGACTGGTTCGCCGTGGTCCTGCCGAGCACGACGTGGACGAGCACGAGCACCGCCGCCTCCACGACGAGCACGGCCGCCGCCAGTGCGGCCACGAGTCTTCGCAGCACGACGCCTCCACCCCCCTCACGTCACAAGCCTGTTCGACGCCCTGGAGGCTACTAACGGGTAAACGTGCGGACAAGGGGTGCGGGCCGCTTCGTTGCCGCAGGTGCCCCTGAACGGCGATCAAGCAAAGAATTGATGACCCGTTCGTAGGGACTCGACAAAGAATCGCCCGGGCCCGCTGACCCGCAGGACAGAGACCCCGACGACGTGACGGGGTTACTGTGCAGTCGGGGATCCCCCTTACGAGGGGCGCCACAAGGGCTTTCCAGCCTAGAGCCCGACTCGAATAACACTCCGTGTGGGCAAGCTCACCACTGGATAAGGGTCGTAAGGCCGTGTGGGCTGTCCCTAAACTCAGCTTGTTTCAAGGAGGGAGCCATCGTGCGCAAGGTGCTCATCGCCAACCGTGGCGAAATCGCTGTCCGCGTTGCTCGGGCCTGCCGGGATGCCGGAATCGGGAGCGTAGCCGTCTACGCCGATCCGGACCGGGACGCCCTGCACGTCCGCGCGGCCGACGAAGCTTTCGCGTTGGGCGGTGACACCCCGGCCGCCAGCTACTTGGACATCTCCAAGGTCCTGCAGGCCGCAGCCGATTCCGGTGCGGACGCCATCCATCCCGGATACGGGTTCCTGTCCGAGAACGCGGAGTTCGCCCAGGCCGTCATCGACGCGGGCCTGACCTGGATCGGCCCGCCGCCGCAGGCCATCCGCGACCTCGGCGACAAGGTCGCCGCCCGGCACATCGCGCAGCGCGCCGGCGCGCCGCTCGTCGCCGGTACGCCGAACCCGGTCTCCGGGGCCGACGAGGTCGTCGCGTTCGCGGAGGAACACGGCCTGCCCATCGCGATCAAGGCCGCCTTCGGTGGTGGCGGCCGCGGCCTGAAGGTCGCCCGCACCCTCGAAGAGGTGCCGGAGCTGTACGACTCCGCCGTCCGCGAGGCCGTGGCCGCCTTCGGCCGCGGCGAGTGCTTCGTCGAGCGTTACCTCGACAAGCCGCGGCACGTCGAGACCCAGTGCCTGGCCGACAGCCACGGCAACGTGGTCGTCGTCTCCACCCGTGACTGCTCGCTCCAGCGCCGTCACCAGAAGCTCGTCGAGGAGGCCCCGGCGCCGTTCCTCACCGAGGCCCAGAACGCCGAGCTGTACGCCGCCTCGAAGGCGATCCTGAAGGAGGCCGGCTACGTCGGCGCCGGCACGGTCGAGTTCCTGGTCTCCGCGGACGGCCTGATCTCCTTCCTGGAGGTCAACACCCGCCTGCAGGTCGAGCACCCGGTCACCGAAGAGGTCTCCGGCATCGACCTGGTCCGCGAGATGTTCCGCATCGCCGACGGCGAGGAGCTCGGCTACGGGGACCCGGTCCTGCGCGGGCACTCCATCGAGTTCCGCATCAACGGCGAGGACCCGGGCCGGGGCTTCCTGCCCGCGCCCGGCACGGTCACCAGGTTCGCCGCCCCGTCCGGTCCGGGCGTCCGCCTCGACGCGGGCGTGGAGTCCGGTTCGGTCATCGGCCCGGCCTGGGACTCCCTGCTGGCGAAGCTGATCGTCACCGGTGCCACCCGCGAGCAGGCCCTCCAGCGGGCCGCCCGCGCCCTGGCCGAGTTCGAGATCGAGGGCATGGCCACCGCCATCCCCTTCCACCGTGCGGTCGTCACGGACCCGGCCTTCGCCCCCACCGACGGGAAGCCGTTCACGGTCTACACCCGCTGGATCGAGACCGAGTTCGTCAACGAGATCCCGGCCTTCACGGCTCCGGCCGCCGAGGACACCGAGGACGAGCCGGGCCGCGAGACGGTGGTCGTCGAGGTCGGCGGCAAGCGCCTTGAGGTCTCCCTGCCGTCCTCGCTGGGCATGACCCTCGCCCGTACCGCCGCCGCGGGCGGCGCGAAGCCCAAGCGCCGCGCCGCCAAGAAGTCCGGTCCGGCCGCTTCCGGTGACACCCTCGCGTCCCCGATGCAGGGCACGATCGTCAAGGTCGCGGTCGAGGAGGGCCAGCAGGTCACCGAGGGCGAGCTGATCGTCGTCCTGGAGGCGATGAAGATGGAGCAGCCGCTCAACGCGCACCGCTCCGGCACCATCGTCGGCCTGACGGCCGAGGTCGGCGCCTCGCTCACCTCCGGCGCCACCATCTGCGAGATCAAGGACTGACCTCCGCGGACACCACGAAGAACCGGCGGGGCCACCACGGCCCCGCCGGTTCTTCGTCGTACGGACTGCGCCTGCCGGACGGACCGGACGGCCATGAAACGCCCTAGCGGCGCCGCATGTCCGCCACCCGGGCCCGCTCCGCCTGCTGTTCCAGCAGACCGGCGGGTGCACTGCGCAGCTGGGCCGTGGGCCCGCCCCGCCGCTGCACCGGCAGGGGTGAGTCCCGGCGCGGGCGCCGCCCCTGCATGCCGTCCACGCCGCCGGAGGCCGTCGACCCCGCCACGGTGATCTGCACGCCCTGGTCGGCCAGCGCCTGGAGCTCCGTGGCCGCGCGGTCGTCGTGCGGCGGCGGCTCGTCCGTGACCAGCCGGGTCATCACGTCGGTCGGCACGGTCTGGAACATGGTGTCGGTGCCGAGCTTCGTGTGGTCGGCCAGCACCACCACCTCGGCGGCCGCCTGCACCAGCGCCCGGTCCACGCTCGCGGACAGCATGTTGGACGTGGACAGGCCGC
Organism: Streptomyces xanthophaeus; assembly: GCF_000725805.1. Taxonomy (GTDB): domain Bacteria; phylum Actinomycetota; class Actinomycetes; order Streptomycetales; family Streptomycetaceae; genus Streptomyces; species Streptomyces xanthophaeus. The sequence continues at coordinate 179,349 of NZ_JOFT01000028.1, forward strand.
GCTCGGCGGTCAGTCCGCTGCCCGACAGGAAGGCCCGGGAGACCCGCAGGCCCTGGAGGGACTGCTCGGCCCCGCTGCCCACGAGGGCGTAGTTGGACCCGCGCAGGGTCCCGCCCGTCATCACGACCTCCACCCGGTTGGCGTGCGCCAGTGCCTGGGCGACGAGCAGCGAGTTGGTGACGACGGTCAGTCCGGGCACCCGTGCGAGCCGGCGGGCCAGCTCCTGGGTCGTGGTGCCCGCGCCGACGACGACGGCCTCGCCCTCTTCGACGAGGCCGGCCGCGACATCGGCGATGGCGGTCTTCTCCGCCGTCGCGAGATGGGACTTTTGCGGAAAGCCGGACTCCCGCGTGAAACCGCCCGGCAATACCGCACCGCCGTGTCGGCGGTCGAGGAGTCCTTCTGCCTCCAGTGCCCGCACGTCCCGCCGTACGGTCACTTCGGAGGTCTGGACGACGCGGGCGAGCTCCCGGAGCGATACCGCTCCGTTGGCCCGCACCATTTCGAGGATCAATTGGCGACGTTCTGCAGCGAACACGAAACTGACAGTAACCCCAACGACCGTCTGCTTTCAGCTCTTTGCGCCGGAATACCGAAGTTGTCCATAAGGCGGGGCGACTAGTGGTATACGCGGTCGGTCGACCGGGTGAACGTTCCGCTCCGACCCGTCGCCCCGCCCCAAACCCCTTGCGGTGTGCGGCGGTTCGTGCCGATTACGCCTCTCCGTCGGCCTTGCGCGCATGGAGCTGCCGTGCCACCTCGGCGATCGATCCCGACAGCGAGGGGTACACGGTGAACGCGTTTGCGATCTGCTCGACCGTCAGGTTGTTGTCGACCGCGATCGAGATGGGGTGGATGAGCTCGCTCGCACGGGGGGAAACGACCACGCCGCCGACGACGATGCCGGTGCCGGGGCGGCAGAACAGCTTCACGAAGCCGTCCCGGATGCCCTGCATCTTGGCGCGCGCGTTGCGCAGCAGCGGGAGCTTCACCACGCGGGCGTCGATCCGGCCCGCGTCCACGTCGGCCTGGGTGTAGCCGACGGTGGCGATCTCGGGGTCGGTGAAGACGTTCGAGGAGACCGTCTTGAGGTTCAGCGGGGCCACCGCGTCACCGAGGAAGTGGTACATCGCGATGCGGCCCTGCATCGCCGCGACCGAAGCGAGCGCGAAGACGCCCGTCACGTCACCGGCCGCGTACACACCGGGAGAGGAGGTCCGCGAGACCTTGTCGGTCCAGATGTGACCGGACTCCTTGAGCCGGACCCCGGACTCCTCCAGGTTCATGTTCGCCGTGTTCGGAATGGCACCGACCGCCATCAGGCAGTGCGTGCCGGAGATGACCCGGCCGTCGGCGAGGGTGACCTCCACCCGGTCGCCGACCCGCTTGGCGGACTCGGCGCGGGCCCGCGAGATCACGTTCATGCCGCGGCGGCGGAAGACGTCCTCCAGGACGGCCGCCGCGTCGGGGTCCTCACCGGGCAGCACCCGGTCACGGGAGGACACGAGGGTCACCCGGGAGCCGAGGGCCTGGTACGCGCCGGCGAACTCGGCGCCGGTCACACCGGAGCCGACCACGATGAGCTCCTCGGGGAGCTCGTCCAGGTCGTAGACCTGGGTCCAGTTCAGGATGCGCTCGCCGTCGGGCATCGCGTCGGGGATCTCGCGGGGGTGCCCGCCGGTCGCGATCAGCACCGCGTCGGCCGTCAGGATCTGCTCGGTGCCGTCGGCCGCCGTGACGATCACGTCCCGGGTGCCGTCGATGCCCTGGGGGCCGCCGAGCTTGCCGCGGCCGCGCACCACGCGGGCGCCGGCCCGGGTGACGGAGGCGGTGATGTCGTGCGACTGGGCGAGCGCGAGGCGCTTGACGCGCCGGTTCACCTTGCCGAGGTCCACGCCCACGACGCGCGCGGCCTGCTCGATGTGCGGGGTGTCGTCCGCGACGACGATGCCGAGCTCTTCGTAGGACGAGTCGAAGGTGGTCATCACCTCGGCGGTCGCGATAAGAGTCTTGGAGGGTACGCAGTCGGTCAGGACCGAGGCCCCGCCCAGACCGTCGCAGTCCACGACGGTCACCTCCGCGCCGAGCTGGGCCCCTACCAGGGCCGCCTCGTACCCGCCGGGTCCGCCGCCGATGATCACGATCCGGGTCACGAAAAGTCCGCCTCACGTCTACCCGGTCGGCTGCCGCCCCGGCCGGGGGTCCGGGGGGTCTCCCCGGGGGATGCATTCCGTGCTCCATTGTCCCGCACGCATCAAGGTGCTTCGCGCCTGGTCCCGCCATCCGGGCACGCGGCCACCGCCGCCCCTCCCGTACTCTCGACCACATGTCGCTCTACGCCGCGTACGCCGGCAACCTCGACCCGCGGCTGATGACGCGCCGCGCTCCCCATTCGCCGCTGCGCGGCACGGGCTGGATCAACGACTGGCGGCTGACCTTCGGCGGCGAGCAGATGGGCTGGGAGGGCGCACTGGCCACGGTCGTCGAAGCCCCCCGCCACCAGGTCTTCGTGGCCCTCTACGACATCGCTCCGCTGGACGAGGACTCGATGGACCGCTGGGAGGGCGTCGGGCTCGACATCTACCGCCGGATGCGGGTGCGCGTGCACACGCTGGACGGCGAGGAGGCGGCCTGGGTGTACGTCCTGAACGGCTACGAGGGCGGGCTGCCCTCGGCCCGCTACCTGGGGGAGATCGCAGACGCCGCGGAATCCGCCGGCGCCCCGCACGACTACGTGATGGAGATCCGCAAGCGTCCCTGCTGACCGGGCGCACCCCGCAGGTCCCCGGGCCCCGCACGGCACGGCGGGGACGATTCGGCGGAAACGACAAGGCAACGATCCGAACACCGTGAGCTGTGCCATCTACGCGCGTAGGGATTGAGCGGTTACGCTCGTCCGCGTGAACGCATCTGTTACCGATCCCCACGCTGCCGCAGACGCCGCCGCCGCGCGTCTGCGTGAGCTCACCGGCGCCGAGACCCACGACGTCGCCCTCGTCATGGGCTCCGGCTGGGCCCCCGCTGCGGAGGCGCTCGGCGCCCCCGAGGCCGAGTTCCCGGTCACCGAGCTGCCCGGCTTCCCGCCCCCCGCCGTCGAGGGCCACGGCGGCAAGATCCGCTCGTACAAGATCGGCGACAAGCGCGCGCTGCTCTTCCTCGGCCGGACCCACTACTACGAGGGCCGCGGCGTCGCCGCCGTCGCCCACGGCGTGCGCACCGCCGTCGCCGCCGGCTGCAAGACCGTCGTCCTGACCAACGGCTGCGGGGGCCTGCGCGAGGGCATGAAGCCCGGCCAGCCGGTCCTGATCAGCGACCACCTCAACCTGACGGCCACCTCGCCGATCATCGGCGCGAACTTCGTGGACCTCACCGACCTGTACTCGCCGCGGCTGCGCGCGATGTGCAAGGAGATCGACGAGACCCTCGAAGAGGGCGTCTACGTGCAGTTCCCCGGGCCGCACTACGAGACCCCGGCCGAGATCAACATGATCCGCGTGATGGGCGCCGACCTGGTCGGCATGTCCACCGTGCTGGAGGCCATCGCCGCCCGTGAGGCCGGCGCCGAGGTGCTCGGCATCTCCCTGGTCACCAACCTGGCGGCGGGCATCTCCGGCGAGCCGCTGAACCACGAAGAGGTGCTCCAGGCCGGCCGTGACTCGGCCGCGCGCATGGGCAAGCTGCTGACCCAGGTCCTCGCCCGCATCTGAGGCACCGGGCCCGTACGAGAGGTAAGGCGGAAGTAGTGCAGGAACAGGACGACCTGATCACCCGGGCGCAGGCCTGGCTGGCCGAGGACCCGGACCCCGAGACCGCGGCGGAGCTCGCGGAGCTCATCGAGTCGGGCGACACCGCCGCGCTCGCGGACCGCTTCTCCGGCACGCTCCAGTTCGGCACCGCCGGGCTGCGCGGCGAGATCGGTGCGGGCCCGATGCGGATGAACCGCAGCGTGGTCATCCGGGCCGCGGCGGGCCTCGCGGCCTACCTCAAGGCCCAGGGCCACGCCGGCGGCCTGGTCGTCGTCGGCTACGACGCGCGCTACAAGTCGGCCGACTTCGCCCGCGACACCGCGGCCGTGATGACCGGCGCCGGGCTGCGCGCGGCCGTCCTGCCCCGTCCGCTGCCGACGCCCGTCCTGGCGTACGCCATAAGGCACCTGGGCGCCGTCGCCGGCGTCGAGGTGACCGCGAGCCACAACCCTCCCCGGGACAACGGCTACAAGGTCTACCTCGGCGACGGCTCGCAGATCGTCTCCCCGGCGGACACCGAGATCGCCGCGGAGATCGCCCGCGTGGAGACCCTCGCCTCGGTCCCGCGCCCGGAGTCGGGCTGGGAGCAGCTCGGCGACGAGGTCCTGGAGGCCTACCTGGCGCGTACGGACTCCGTCCTGACCCCCGGGTCCCCCCGGGGCGTGCGGACCGTCTACACGGCCATGCACGGCGTCGGCAAGGACGTCGTGATGGCGGCCTTCGCCCGGCACGGCTTCCCGGAGCCGGTCCTGGTCGCCGAGCAGGCCGAGCCGGACCCCGCCTTCCCGACCGTGGCCTTCCCCAACCCGGAGGAGCCGGGCGCGATGGACCTGTCCTTCGCGAAGGCCGCCGAGACCGCCCCGGACATCGTGATCGCGAACGACCCGGACGCCGACCGCTGCGCGGTGGCCGTCCCGGACGACGCCTCTGCGGCCGGCTGGCGGATGCTGCGCGGCGACGAGGTCGGCGCGCTGCTGGCGGCCCACCTCGTGCACAAGGGGGCGCAGGGCGTCTTCGCGGAGTCCATCGTCTCCTCCAGCCTCCTGGGCCGGATCGCGGAGGCCGCGGGCGTCGGCTACGAGGAGACCCTGACGGGCTTCAAGTGGATCGCCCGCGTCGAAGGCCTGCGCTACGGCTACGAGGAGGCGCTCGGCTACTGCGTGGACCCCGAGGGCGTCCGCGACAAGGACGGCGTCACGGCCGCCCTGCTGGTGGCGGAGCTGGCCTCGGAGCTCAAGGAGCAGGGCCGCACCCTGACCGACCTGCTGGACGACCTGGCGATGGCCCACGGCCTGCACGCCACCGACCAGCTGTCGGTCCGCGTCTCGGACCTGTCGGTCATCGCCTCGGCGATGGCGGCGCTGCGCGCGCAGCCCCCGGCCTCGCTGGCCGGCCTGCGGGTCGTCTCGGCGGAGGACCTGACGCGGGGCACGGAATCCCTTCCGCCCACGGACGGCCTGCGCTACTACCTGGACGGCGACTACAAGGCCCGCGTGATCGTCCGCCCGTCGGGCACGGAGCCGAAGCTGAAGTGCTACCTGGAGGTCGTGGTCCCGGTGGCCGAGGCCTGCGACCTGGCCCCGGCCCGCACCCGCGGCCAGGAGATCCTGGACGCGATCAAGAAGGACCTGGCGGTGGCAGCAGGCATCTAGCCGCCCCCGCCACCCCCACGGCCCCCCGAGCCCCGTCCGGCCCGGGGGGCCGTGGGCTGTCCAGGCGGTCCAAGTGGCGGGCGGTGGACCCGTACCGGCCGGCGCCGCGGGACACCGGTCCCGCGGCCCCTGTACGGGCACGGGCGACGCCCCGGGCGACCCCCGGCGGACGGAGTCCGCCGCAGCGGCGCGAGCCGGGGAGGGCCGCCCGGGCCGAGCCGTGAGCGCGTCAGGAAGGCGTCGGGCGGACGATTTCGCCCAGGGTCGGGACCGATTCCGGGCGGGAGCGCACCGCGTCCGTGCATTCCCAGGCACGCGGCGGATCCGCGTCCGGCCCGCCCAGGACCACCGGTCCCGGGCCCGCCGACACCGCTTCGCTGCCCGCCAGCGTGCACACGAGCTGCGAGAGCGCGACCGGCGACAGGTCCTCCGGCTTGCGGCTCAGACGCACCGTGCCCGCCGGGTCCCCCGTCCTCGGCTGGCCCGACGTCAGCCCGGCCGGGACCCCGGTCGTGAAACCGGCGTCCCGCTCCTCCGCGGACGGGGTCCGCTCCAGCTCCTCCAGCAGTGCCTGCGCGACGAGCGCCACGGGATCCTTCACGGCCCTCTTCTCGGGCACCGGGACCACCCGTTCCACGCCCACCAGCTGCGATCCGCAGACCAGTTCCACCGTGGCCCGGAAACCCTGCACCGCGCCCTGCCCGGACGGCTGCGCCGGGGTGTCGCAGGACACCCGGGACGGGGCCGCGCCCACGTCCACGGGGACCGTCGTCGCCCTGATCCCGCAGCCCGGCAGGACGCCCAGGGCGACCAGCCCGAGGAGGCCCACCGCCACCGCCCGCACCCTACGTATCCTCGCCACCGGCGATCACCTTCCCCACGTCCACCGGCAGCCGCAGCGTGAACAGCGCACCGCCCCCCGCCCCGTTGGCGGCGGTGATGTCACCGCCGTGGATGTGTGCGTTCTCCACGGCGATCGACAGGCCCAGCCCGCTCCCGTCCGACTTCGGCCGGGAGGCGCTGGCCTTGTAGAACCGGTCGAAGACGTGCGGCAGGACCTCCTCGGGGATGCCCGGCCCGTTGTCCTGGACCGCGATCACCAGCCACTCGTCCTGCACGACCACCGAGACCCGCACCGGCGAACCGCCGTGCTTGAGCGCGTTGCCGATCAGGTTGGCCAGGATCACGTCGAGGCGGCGCGGGTCGAGCCGCGCCACGATGCCCCGTTCGGCATCGAGTTCCACGGCGTCCAGCCAGGCCCGCGCGTCGATGCAGGCGGTGACCTGGTCGGCGACGTCCACGTCGTCGAGCACCAGCCGGGCCGTTCCCGCGTCGAAGCGGGTGACCTCCATCAGGTTCTCGACGAGGTCGTTGAGCCGCCGGGTCTCGCTCACCACGAGCGCGACCGCCGGGGCGATCATCGGGTCGAGGTCGTCGACCTCCTCCTCCAGCACCTCGGCCACCGCCGTCAGCGCCGTCAGCGGGGTCCGCAGTTCGTGCGACATGTCCGCGACGAAGCGCCGGCTGGACTCCTCCCGCGCGCTCATGTCGGCGACCTTCTTCTCCAGCGCCTCGGCCGTCTTGTTGAAGGTGTGCGACAGATCGGCGAGTTCGTCGGTCCCCGACACGTCGAGCCGGTGGTCCAGCTCGCCCTCGCCGAGCCGCCGCGCCGCATCGCCCAGCCGCTGCACGGGCTTGAGCACGGTACGGGCCGCGGCCTGCGCCAGCAGCGCGGAGCCGAGCAGCGCCAGACCCGTCGCGATGGTCAGCGACCAGCCCAGCGCGTTGAGGTCGTCCCGCTCCTGCGCGAGCGACTTGTACATGTAGCCGGTCGGCCCGCCGCCCACGATCCGCGTCCCGCCGACCAGGTACGGATTGCCCTGCGGCTTCGTCCGCTGCCAGTACATGTGGTACTCGGAGTCGTTGGCCGAGGTCATCTTCTGCTGGTCGTCCACCGCGTGCTGGAGGGACTTGGGCACGTCGGCCAGCCCGAAGGAATCGGGTCCCGCCGCCCCGAACACCTGACGGCGGTCCTTGTCCTCGTGCACCAGCAGCACGCTGTAGCCGGGGCTGCTGCCCGCCATCAGTTCGGCGGTGCGCTGCATCTCCTCCGGGGTCGGGTCCGCGGGCAGTGCGGCGGCCCGGTTCTGCATCTCCTGCCGGAAGTCGCCGAGGGCGGCCTCCTGGACGCGGGTGAGGACCGCCTCCCGGTTGAGCCAGTACGCGATCCCGGAGGCCGAGACCGCGGCCGTCAGCGCGACCAGTGCGAACACCACGAGGAGGCGCAGCCGCAGGCTGGTCCAGCGCCGGCCCGAGAGCAGCGCCCGGATCACTGCGGGGAGTCCAGGCGGTAACCGACGCCCCGGACGGTGCGGATCAGGGTGGGTGAGGACGGCACGTCCTCGACCTTGGCGCGCAGCCGCTGCACGCAGGCGTCGACGAGCCGGGAGTCGCCGAGGTAGTCGTGCTCCCAGACGAGGCGGAGCAGCTGCTGACGGGACAGGGCCTGGCCGGGCCGCCGGCTCAGTTCCAGCAGCAGGCGCAGCTCGGTCGGGGTGAGCTGGAGGTCCTCCCCGTTCTTCGTCACCGTCATCGCCGCCCGGTCGATGACCAGGGACCCGAAGCTCGCGGAGTCGCTGGACTCCCGCTCGCCACGGCGCAGCACGGCCCGGATGCGGGCGTCGAGGACCCGGCCCTGGACGGGCTTGACCACGTAGTCGTCGGCGCCGGACTCCAGACCGACGACCACGTCGATGTCGTCGCTGCGCGCGGTGAGCAGGATGATCGGCAGCTGGTCGGTGCGGCGGATCCGCCGGCACACCTCGAAGCCGTCGATCCCGGGCAGCATGACGTCCAGCACGATCAGGTCCGGCCGCTGCTCGCGCAGCAGTTTCAGGCCGTCCTCGCCCGTCGCCGCGGTGGCCACTCGGTGGCCCTGGCGTGACAGGGAGAGTTCGAGGGCCGTGCGGATGGCGTCGTCGTCCTCGATCAGCAACAGGAAAGGCACGGGCTCATTCTGTCCCATCCCCCGTTCGGACTTCGACCTCCTGGCGGCGGGGATCCGGCAGGGGTTCGCTGTGACAGGCCTGTGACAGTCGGCGGACACCCCGGTTATGTCGGGGGGGCAGGCTTCTGTCAACGCACAACGGACCGAAGCAGACTCCACGACGGGGGGCGCGAGATGAACACGCTGCACAGCACCACGACCAGCGCGGTTGTCACGCGGCTGCACGATGTGAACCGCCGGGCGGGTGTCCGTAACGTCACGGTCGCCCGTCCGCGGCCGGCACACGTCACAGCCATTGACGCGAACCAGTACCAGGCGGTTCCCGCACAGCGCAGCAACCCGTCCTCGGCTTCCGAGGCGGAGTTCACGGCGTACGTGCAGGAGCGCCGGGCCGCGCTGTACGCGACGGCCTTCCACCTCACCGGTGACCGGCACGAGGCCGAGGACCTGTTGCAGAGCGCGCTGTTCTCCACGTACCGCGCCTGGGACCGGATCACCGACAAGGCTGCCGTCGGCGGCTACCTGCGGCGCACGATGACGAACCTGCACATCAGCGCGTGGCGGCGGCGGAAGCTGAACGAGTACCCGACCGAGGAGCTGCCGGAGACGGCCTCCGACACGGACGCGATGCGCGGTACGGAACTGCGTGCGGTGCTGTGGCAGGCACTCGCCCGCATCCCGGAGACGCAGCGCACGATGCTGGTGCTGCGGTACTACGAGGGCCGTACGGACCCGGAGATCGCCGAGATCCTCGGGATCAGCGTCGGCACTGTGAAGTCGAGCATCTGGCGTTCGCTGCGCCGCCTGCGGGACGACGAGGCGCTGAGCTTCGGCAACGACGAGGCGGAGTCCTTCGAAGAGCTCGTCGCGTAACGCGGCGGAACAGGACCATCGGGCCAGGGGGCCCGTCCTACGGGGGTGGGACGGGGGCCGCGGGGGGAAAAGGCGGGATCAAGGGGTCGGGGGTCCCCGTGATCCCGCCTTTTCGCGTCCTCGTTACCGGCGGCCCTACGCGGGGGCGGTGGTGCGGTGGCGGCCGGCCGCGGCGGCCGCGAGGCGGCCCAGGGCCTCGTCGCGGGCGCAGGCGTGCGCGCCGAGGCCGACGTGCCGGGCCACGATGCCCCGCTCGGCTCGCATCAGGCGCCAGCCCCTGCGCAGCAGGAACGGGACGGACTTGCGCCCCTCGCGCAGGTCACGGGCGAGCCGGCGGCGGAAGGTGGTCGAGGGGCGTCCGCGCAGGCAGATCGCGTCGGCCAGCAGCCCCAGCTCCTGGCAGCGTGCCGCGATGTCGGCGGCGAAGATGCCCTCGGCGATGAACAGCGGTGTGTGCGGGGACCGTGCGATGTCGAAGGTCTCGGAGCCGGTCCGCGAGGACGTGGAGATGTCGTAGACGGGCACCTGCGTGCGCCCCGTCGCGCACAGCCGGGCGATGGCCGCGACCGCCGTGTCCGCGTCCCAGGACAGCGGGGAGTCCCAGTCGATGTCGGCGCTGCCCTCCACCAGGGGGAGGGTGGGGTCGTCGCCCTCCTTGTAGAAGTCGTCGAGGCGCAGCACGGGCAGCCCCGAACGGGCGGCGAGGGAGGACTTGCCGGAGCCCGACGGACCGGTCAGCAGCACGACGCGGGTCGGTGAAGGAGAGGAGGAGCTCACGGGACACCAGTCTGAACCATTCCCCCGGGTAGGGGATCCTCCAGGTGGCCGGTTGGTATCCAGGATCACACCTCAACTACGCTGCGTGCGCACGCGACTACGACCACAGGCGAGGATTCCCATGGCACGTCACGCAGCTCCTTCCGGACCGAACCGGCTCCGCGCCGCGGGCCTGAGCGTCTCGATGGCCGGCGCGGCCCTGGCGATGGCCGCCGGCGGCGCACAGGCCGGTGAACTCGACGTCCCCGCCGCGCTGGCCGGCGTCGCGAACCCGATCGCGAACCTGAAGGTGAACCCGCTCGCGAACACCGGTGTGGACCCGCTGGACAACGGGGTGGCCACCAAGATCGCGGACTTCCCGTCCGTCGGTACGGGCATGGTCACCGGCAGCCTGACCCGCGGTTCCTCGGTGGGCGAGCTGCCCACCGCGGCCGTGTCCTCGCTGCTCGGGCCGGTGCTCCCGAAGCAGTAGCGGGCACGGGAAGGCCCCGGCAGCACGGGGGTCGCTGCCGGGGCCGGTCGGTGGGGCGGGTGCTCCTAGTAGGAGGACCCGCCCGCGCCCAGCGAGCCCGTGGGGTGCCAGACGGTCTTGGTCTCCAGGAACGCCGTCATGCGGTGCGTGCCCGGGTCGGCGTTCCAGTCGTCCACAGGCTGTGGACGCAGGACGCGCTTGAGGTTGTCGGCCGCGGCGATCTCCAGCTCCTTGGCCAGTGCCGCATCGGCTCCGGCCAGGTCGATCGCGTTGACGTCCTGGTGGGCGGCCAGGTGCGGGCCCATCTCGGAGGCCTTGCCGGACAGGATGTTGACCACGCCGCCGGGCAGGTCGGAGGTGGCCAGCACCTCGCCCAGGGACAGCGCCGGCAGCGGGGACTTCTCCGAGGCGATCACGACGACGGTGTTGCCGGTGGCGATGACCGGGGCGATCACCGAGACCAGGCCCATGAAGGACGAGTCCTGCGGGGCCACGACCGTGACCACGCCGGTGGGCTCGGGGGTGGAGAGGTTGAAGTACGGGCCCGCGACCGGGTTGGCCCCGCCCACGATCTGGCCGATCTTGTCGGTCCAGCCCGCGTACCAGACCCAGCGGTCGATGGCCGCGTCCACGACCGCCGCGGCCTTGGACTTGGACAGCCCCTCGGCCTCGCCGACCTCGCGGACGAACTGCTCGCGGCGGCCCTCCAGCATCTCGGCGATGCGGTAGAGGATCTGGCCGCGGTTGTACGCGGTCGCGCCGGACCAGCCGCCGAAGGCCTTGCGGGCGGCGACGACGGCGTCACGCGCGTCCTTGCGGGAGGACAGGGGGGCGTTGGCCAGCCACTTGCCCTTCGAGTCCGTCACTTCGTACACCCGGCCGCTCTCGGAGCGGGGGAACTTGCCCCCGACGTACAGCTTGTAGGTCTTGAAGACGTTCAGACGCGTCTGCGCCGTAGACGAATCAGACATCGAGGTAGCCCTCCAGGCCGTGGCGGCCGCCCTCGCGGCCGAAGCCCGACTCCTTGTAGCCGCCGAAGGGCGAGGTCGGGTCGAACTTGTTGAACGTGTTGGCCCAGACGACGCCCGCACGGAGCTTGTTGGCGACCGCGAGGATGCGCGAGCCCTTCTCCGTCCAGATGCCGGCGGACAGGCCGTACTGGCTGTTGTTGGCCTTGGCGACGGCCTCGTCGGGCGTACGGAAGGTCAGCACGGACAGCACCGGGCCGAAGATCTCGTCGCGGGCGACGGTGTGCGCCTGGGTGACGTTCGTGAACAGCGTCGGGGCGAACCAGTAGCCCGCGGACGGCAGCTCGCACGCCGGGGACCAGCGCTCGGCGCCCTCGGCCTCGCCGGTCTCCGCGAGCGCGGTGATCCGGGCGAGCTGCTCGGCGGAGTTGATCGCACCGATGTCGGTGTTCTTGTCGAGCGGGTCGCCGAGGCGCAGCGTGGACAGGCGGCGCTTGAGGGAGTCCAGCAGCTCGTCGTGGATCGACTCCTGGACCAGCAGGCGCGAGCCCGCGCAGCAGACCTGGCCCTGGTTGAAGAAGATGCCGTTGACGATGCCCTCGACGGCCTGGTCGATGGGGGCGTCGTCGAAGACGATGTTGGCGCCCTTGCCGCCCAGCTCCAGGGTGACCTTCTTGTCGGTGCCGGCGACGTGGCGGGCGATCTTCTTGCCCACGGCGGTCGAGCCGGTGAAGGCGACCTTGTTCACGTCCGGGTGCTCGACGAGGGCCGCGCCCGCGTCCCCGTAGCCGGGGAGGATGTTGACGACGCCCTTGGGTAGCCCGGCCTGGCGGCAGATGTCCGCGAAGAACAGCGCGGTCAGCGGGGTGGTCTCGGCGGGCTTCAGGACGACCGTGTTGCCGGTGGCGAGCGCCGGGGCGATCTTCCACGCAAGCATGAGGAGGGGGAAGTTCCAGGGGATGACCTGGCCCGCGACGCCCAGCGGGCGGGGGCCCGCGCCGTAGCCCGCGTGGTCGAGCTTGTCGGCCCAGCCCGCGTAGTAGAAGAAGTGCGCGGCGACCAGCGGGAGGTCCGCGTCGCGGGTCTCCTTGATCGGCTTGCCGTTGTCCAGGGTCTCCAGGACGGCCAGCTCGCGGCTGCGCTCCTGGATGATCCGGGCGATCCGGAAGAGGTACTTGGCGCGCTCGGAGCCGGGCAGCGCGGACCACTTCTCGAAGGCCTTGCGGGCGGCCTTGACGGCGCGGTCCACGTCGGCGGTGCCCGCCTGGGCGACCTCGGACAGGACTTCCTCGCTGCTCGGCGAGACGGTCTTGAAGACCTTGCCGTCGGCGGCGTCGGTGAACTCGCCGTCGATGAAGAGCCCGTAGGAGGGGGCGATGTCGACGACCGAGCGGGACTCGGGGGCCGGTGCGTACTCGAAGAGGGATGCCATGGTGATCAGTCCACCGTCACGTAGTCGGGACCGGAGTAACGGCCGGTGCTCAGCTTCTGGCGCTGCATCAGCAGGTCGTTGAGCAGGCTGGAGGCGCCGAAGCGGAACCAGTGGTTGGTCAGCCACTCCTCGCCCACGGTCTCGTTGACCAGGACCAGGAACTTGATGGCGTCCTTGGTGGTCCGGATGCCGCCGGCCGGCTTCACGCCGATCTGGATTCCAGTCTGCTCCTTGAAGTCGCGTACGGCTTCGAGCATGAGCAGGGTGTTGGCGGGGGTGGCGTTGACGCCCACCTTGCCGGTGGAGGTCTTGATGAAGTCGGCGCCCGCGAGCATGCCGATCCAGGAGGCGCGGCGGATGTTGTCATAGGTCGACAGCTCGCCGGTCTCGAAGATGACCTTGAGGCGGGCCGCACTGCCGTCGGGGCGGACACAGGCCGCCTTGATGGCCCTGATCAGCTCGTACGTCTCGAGGTAGCGGCCGGCGAGGAAGGCGCCACGGTCGATGACCATGTCGATCTCGTCGGCGCCGGCGGCGACGGCGTCGGCCGTGTCCGCGAGCTTGACGGGCAGCGCCGCGCGTCCGGCGGGGAACGCCGTGGCGACGGAGGCCACCTTGACGTCGGCGCCGTTCAGCGCCGCCTTGGCGGTGGCCACCATGTCGGGGTACACGCAGACGGCGGCCGTCATCGGCGTGGTCCGGTCGGTCGGATCGGGGATGACGGCCTTGGCGGACAGCGCCCGGACCTTGCCCGGGGTGTCCGCGCCTTCCAGCGTCGTCAGGTCGATCATCGAGATGGCCAGGTCGATGGCGTACGCCTTGGCCGTCGTCTTGATCGAACGGGTGCCGAGGGCGGCCGCGCGGGCCTCCAGGCCGACTGCGTCTACGCCGGGCAGCCCGTGCAGGAAGCGGCGCAGCGCGCTGTCGGACGTCGTCACGTCAGCGAATGCGGTGAGGGTGGTGGGCATGGTCACCAGATGAGCATATCTACGCGCGTAGCGACCTGTCACCCCCTCCCCCGGATCCGCTATGGAATCGACACCTCCACTCCCTGTTACAGGGCCATGACAGGAAGCGCATCCTCCGGGCGAACAAGATCAATAGATTTCTTCTCAGCAGCCCGCCAGAACCTCACCCGGACGAAAACCCGACAGAGACAAACGCGGCATGCGGCTCTCCCTTCTTTCCGAAACCCTGCTCCCAGGAGTCGTTATGCGTACCGCCGCCCGCACCGCCACCGCCACCGCCGTGCTCGTCGGGGCCCTCCTCGCCCCCGCCGGTGCCGCCTTCGCCGCCACCCCGCTGAATGCCGCAGCCGCTGCCGCGTCCTCGTCCGACCCCGACCGCTACAGCGGCACGCCCGTCTTCATCGACGCCGGCCTCCTCGCGGTGCTGCGCCACACGTCCAGCGGACCCGAGGCCCGGATCCGCGCCTACGGCCCGGAGTGGAACCCGGGCGACGCCTACATCGGCGAGGCCCTGGCCGTGCTGGACGGCGAGCACCGCTCCCGCTCGGTGCGCGGCCTGCAGCTGGAACTCGTCAAGAGCGGGACGGGCAACACCGAGACCCTCGTCGTGACCAAGGACGGCCGGAGCACCTCCTACGACCTGCCCAAGGGCCAGGGCGGGACCCTGTGCACGACCCGGCCCGTCCACAAGATCCTGGGCCGCGGCCTCGAAGCCGACCTGACCATGTCCCCCGACGGCCCGGTGGCCTCCCTGTACGCCCAGGGCTCCCGCGTCGAGCCGACCCGGCTGGACCGCAACAACCCGGCGAAGGAGGAGTACACCGTCCGCATCCTGAACCCGAACTCCGCCGAGCCGGTCCTCGAATGGAAACTGCAGAACGGCGCTCCGTGGGCCCACGCGGCGTTCCCGAAGCTCCACACGGGCTGCACGCCCAACTACACCCTCCAGAAGCCCACCCAGAAGCCGCAGCCGGAGACCAAGCCCTCCGCGAAGCCCTCCGCCCAGCCGACCGTCGCGCCCAGCGCCACGCCGAGCACCACGCCGAGCGCCACGCCGAGCGCCACGCCGAGCGCCACGCCGAGCGCCACTGCGGCCGCGCCGAAGGCGCAGACCGCAGGCCAGACCTCCGTCGTGCCCAAGGGCGGGGTCGCCGCGGGCGCCGAGATCGCCGGCGAGACCACCACCGGGGACACGGACTCCACCACCGCCCTGGCCGGCGCCGGGCTCGGCGCGGTCCTCGCCGCCCTCGGCGCGTCCGTCCTGCTCCGCCGCCGCCGCGCCCAGGGCTGACCGGCCCGAGCGCCCGACCCTGCACCCCGTCCCGGCGGGCCACCCCAGCGGTGGCCCGCCGGGCCCGTTCCCGGAGCAACCCCCATGGCCCACCGCGTACGCCTCCTGCTCGCCACCGCCCTGCTCTCGGCGGCCCTGACCGGCTGCGGCGCCGCCACCGCGCAGGCACCGGACGAGGCCGCCCCCGCCGCCTCGTCCGCCCCGCCCTCGATCACCCCCACCTCGGCCCCCGCGGCCCCCGCCACGGCGGCCCCGCGGCCCGCCTCCGAACCGGTGCGCGTACGGATCCCCGCAGCCGGGGTGGACGCCTCTCCCGTGCTGGGGCTGGGCCTCGCCGCCGACGGCACCGTCGAGGTGCCCTCCGTACCGGAAGCGGACAAGATCGGCTGGTACACCAAGGGCGTCACCCCGGGCCAGACCGGCCCCGCCGTACTGATCGGCCACTTCGACACCGCGCGCGGCCCGGCCGTCCTCAAGGACGTTTCCAAGGTCCGGCCCGGTGACGAGATCACCGTCTCGCGGGCCGACGGCGGCGACGTCGTCTTCCGCGTCCGCGAGCTCGAACAGGTCGACAAGAAGCGCTTTCCCACCGACAAGGTCTACGGCGACACCACGCGCCCCGAGCTGCGCGTCATCACCTGCGGCGGCGCCATCACGGACGGTCACCGGCCGGACAACATCATCCTGTACGCCGATCTCGTGGGCTGAGACGGCGTGGGGCAGAATCGACCGCATGAGCAGCGAGCAGCAGCAGCCGACCGGTGAACCGGTCTACGAGGACCGTGTCTACCGCTCTTCCATGGCCGTGGTCACCGGGGTGCTGATGCTCGCGCTGCTCGCCTGGCTGTGCGGGGACGGCGTGGTCCGCGGTTCGGGCAGCACCCCGTGGATCTCCCTGGCCGTGGCCCTGTGCCTGGTCCCGCTGATCGTGGCGTTCACGATCCGCCCGGCCGTCTTCGCCAACGACGACCGGCTGCGCGTACGGAACCCCTTCCGGGTCATCGAGCTGCCCTGGGCCTGCGTGGACTCCCTGCGGTCGGGCTACTCCGTGGAGGTGCTGGCCGAGGGATCGAAGTACCAGGTCTGGGCGGTGCCCGTCTCCCTGCGGGAGCGGAAGAAGGCGAACCGGCAGCAGACGCGCCGCGGCGGGATCATGGGCCGGGGCCTGGCCGAGCCGGAGGCGGCGAAGAACGCGGCGCCCGCCGAGCCGCAGCGGGCCGACGCCGACCGGATCGTGGACGAGCTGCGCAAACTCGCCGAGCGCGGCGCCTCGCGGCCCGGCGCCCAGGGCGGCGCGCGCGTGCACTGGTCGTACGAGGTC
This sequence comes from Streptomyces xanthophaeus, assembly GCF_000725805.1. Taxonomy (GTDB): domain Bacteria; phylum Actinomycetota; class Actinomycetes; order Streptomycetales; family Streptomycetaceae; genus Streptomyces; species Streptomyces xanthophaeus. The sequence continues at coordinate 195,856 of NZ_JOFT01000028.1, forward strand.
ATCGCGCCCGTCGTGGCCGGCGCCGTACTGCTGATCGTGCTCCTCGCGACGGGCTGACCGCACCGCACGTGCTCCCCGCCACAGCGGCCCCAGAGGCGGAACCAGGTCCACCGCCCGGCGCGTCCTCGCAGGTGTGCAGCGTCTTGAGGCCGGCGGCAGCGCCGCCAACGCCATCCCCCTGCGGCTCCGGCTCCTGGCCGGGGCCCTGCTTGCCGCCCATCTCCTCGTCGTCGGGTGGCTGACCCTGCTGCCTCTGGACGTGCCCTGGGCGGCGGCCGCCAATCTGACGCCGCTGGAGGGGATCCGGGCGGACCTCGCGTACGGGCCGCTGGAGGCGACCCGGCGGATCGGGGAGGGGCTGGCCCTGCTGGCCCCGCTCGGGGTGCTGCTGCCGCTCGTCAGCGGGCGGCTCGCGCCGTCGCCGCTGACCGCGTGGTCCTCGCTGGTGCGGACCGCCGCCGCGGGAGTGCTGATCTCGCTGAGCATCGAAATGCTCCAGAGCGCGGTCCCGGGGCGGGTCGTCGACGTGGACTCGGTCCTGCTGAACACGGTCGGCGTGGTGGTCGCGCACGTCGCCGTCGTACCGGCCCTGCGGGCCCGGCTGCGCCGCTCACGGCCCGTTTATCAGGGGCCCACCCCGAGAATTACCAGGGTCGGGCTCGGACCCTGGACCGAGGTCCTCTCGGCGGTTCAGCGGGAGTATTGAGGCATCGCAAGAAAGCGATCCCTACGAAGGAGAAGCCATGAGCGCCCTTGCCCGCCCGCGTGACGGACGATGGATCGGCGGAGTCTGCGCCGCCCTGGCGCGCCGTTTCGGAATGTCCGCCAACACGATGCGCGTCATCTTCGTCGTCTCGTGCCTGCTGCCCGGCCCGCAGTTCCTGATCTACCTGGCGCTGTGGCTGCTCCTGCCGAACGAGAAGTCCGCCTCCACCGCCTGGTAGACCCGGGCCCGCGCGGGCCGCGCGCTCAGCCGGCCCGCTGCACCTTCTCGACCTGCTTGTCGGCCACTTCCTGCGGCACTTGCGCCTTCTGCTCGGCCGCCGCCACGTTCAGGGCCATCAGCCGCACGACGGTGTCGCCCTCGCGCACGACGACCAGGTGGACCGGGGCGGAGACGCCCGCGGCGGTGGCGGTCGTGGTCCAGCTGACGGTGTCGTCGCCCTTGGTCGCGTACTCGGCGGACCGCACGTCGCGGTAGCTGCCGGTCTGCTTCTCGACGGTGGCGGAGAATCCCGTACCGCAGGCGGCCACGGCCGTCTTGAGCCGGGTGATCAGGGCCTTCGCGTCGCTCTCGCCGTAGGAGCTGACGGAGGCGGAGACCGCGAGTCCGACCTGCTTCTGGGAACCGACGCCCCGGTTGACGGTCTCGCGCGCGGCCGGGTCCGGCTTGTCGCCCATGATGTCGGCCAGGGGCTGGCAGGCCTTCCGGTCGGCCTGCGGCTGGCCGTCCGGGGCGTTGGGGTTCTTGCCCTGCGCGGAGACCTGGTAGCCGGTCAGGTCGCCCTGCTCCAGGGCGGACCGCTCCAGCCTGCTGCCGCCGCTCTTCGGCGCGGCCGGTCCGCTCGAACCGGTGGTGGGTGCCGGGGCTCCGGGCGCGCCCGGGGTGGCGGCCACGGAACCCTTGGGGTCCGGGTCCTTGCCCGTCGCGGGGGTGTCCGAACTGCTGCACCCCACGGCTGCGAACAGCAGGGCGGGGAGCAGCGCGACCCAGGTCGCTCGTGCCTTTTTGCGCATGACCGAAACCTCATACCCAGTGCGTCGGCGGGCAGTTGGTGGTGATCGTGGCACACGGCGCGGCGGGACACCCACCTCGTCGAAGAGGCGTGCGCCCGCCGCTCGCGTGTTCGTGTCGCGGCAGCGTCAGCCGCCGATGCCGTTCAGGCCGTTGGTGACCGGGGTCAGCAGGCCGGTGACCTGAGAGGTGGGGTCGCTGGGCTGGCTGCTCCCCTCGGTGCCTGCCTGCTGCTGGCCGGTGAGGCCCCCGAGCGCGCCGGGGACGGAGCCCAGCGCGTCGGTCAGTCCGACGGCGGGGACGGCCGAGGCGGTACCGGCGGCGGCGACGGCGAAGGCGGCACCGAGAACGGCGGCACCGAGGGTCTTGGCAGCTGACTGCTTCATGAAAACGTGTCCTTGCGACGGGGAATTGAGCGGCTCCGCAAACTAGTCACTTCAAACCCTCTCCCGCAAACATCAGTAAATACGAGAAAGCGCCCGGGAATTGCTCCTCCCGGGCGCTTTCCGTCTGTCACACCGTGGCCTACGCCGAAACAGAACCGCTGGTCGAAGCGGTCTGCTGGAACAGCCACTCGGACTTCAGCTCCGCATAACCCGGCTTGATCACTTCGTTGATCATGGCCAGTCGTTCATCGAAAGGAATGAACGCGGACTTCATCGCATTGACGGTGAACCACTGCATGTCGTCCAGCGAGTAGCCGAAGGTGTCGACCAGGTGCTCGAACTCGCGGCTCATGCTGGTGCCGCTCATCAGCCGGTTGTCGGTGTTGACGGTGAGCCTGAAGTGCAGCTTCCGCAGCAGACCGATCGGGTGCTCGGCGTACGAGGCGGCCGCGGCCGTCTGCAGGTTCGAGGTCGGGCACATCTCCAGGGGGATGCGCTTGTCCCGGACGTAGGAGGCCAGGCGGCCCAGCTTCACCGTGCCGTCGGCGGCGACCTCGATGTCGTCGATGATCTTCACGCCGTGGCCGAGGCGGTCGGCGCCGCACCACTGCAGGGCCTGCCAGATCGACGGCAGGCCGAAGGCCTCGCCCGCGTGGATCGTGAAGTGGTTGTTCTCGCGCTTGAGGTACTCGAAGGCGTCGAGGTGGCGGGTGGGGGGGAACCCGGCCTCGGCGCCGGCGATGTCGAAGCCGACCACGCCGTTGTCGCGGTAGCGGTTGGCCAGCTCCGCGATCTCCAGGGCGCGCGCCGCGTGGCGCATCGCGGTGAGCAGGGCTCCGACGCGGATGCGGTGGCCGTTGGCCTTCGCACGGCGCTCGCCCTCGCGGAAGCCGTCGTTCACGGCCTCGACGACCTCTTCGAGGGTCAGGCCCGCTTCGAGGTGCTGCTCGGGGGCGTAGCGGATCTCGGCGTAGACGACGCCGTCCTCGGCCAGGTCCTCGGCGCACTCGGCGGCGACCCGGGTGAGCGCCGCCTTCGTCTGCATGACCGCGCAGGTGTGCGCGAAGGTCTCCAGGTAGCGCGGCAGGGAGCCGGAGTCGGCGGCTTCCCGGAACCAGATGCCGAGCTTGTCGGCGTCGGTCTCGGGAAGGTTCTCGTAGCCGGCCTCGCGGGCCAGCTCGATGATCGTCCCGGGGCGCAGCCCACCGTCGAGGTGGTCGTGCAGCAGCACCTTCGGGGAGCGGCGGATCTGATCCGGGGTCGGCAGGTTAGGGGTCTCGCTCGTCATCTGCGCACTCTAACTCCTACGCGCGTAGAGTTGGGTGCCGGTGGCGGCCCTGGTTATGTAACAGTGACCGCGCGGACGGATGGCGTACACGTCCGGGTCTGAGACTGTTCCGCCATGGCACAGCATGCGCCGCCGTCGCGCGGGGCCCGCCTGGGGCGGGCGGCCGGAGCGATCGGCTCGGAGTCGACAGTCAGTGGTGTGGTCCTCCTGCTCCCCGGGACGTCCAGATTCTCGCCCGGCCCCGTGCGCCCGCTCGCGCGGGCCCTGGCCCGGGCCGGCGGGGCGCAGGGGCTGGTCACGCACTCCGTGGTGCACGGCGGGGACGCCCCCCGCGAGGACCAGGCGGCCTGGGCGGTGACCAAGGCGGTGCGGCGCTACGGCGACGTGCCGGTGTGCCTGGCCGGATACGGAGCCGGGGGCCGGGCCGCGCTGCGGGCCGCCGGCCACGAAGCCGTCAACTCGGTTCTGGCGCTGGCCCCTTGTTTAGGCGCAGCGGCCCGCGCGCCGTCCCCTGAACCGGTGAAACAGCTGTCGGGGCGCCAGGTCCTGATCGTGCACGGCACGAACGACGCGAGGAGCGACCCGGAGGAATCCTTCCTCCTCGCGGCGAGGGCGAAGAAGGCCAACCGCTCCACCTGCCGCTTCGAGGTGCATTCCGACGGGCACGGACTGCGGGAGCACCAGGCCGAGGTGGTCGCGCTGGGGGTGGACTTCGTCCTGGGGGCGGTGTTCACGGGCGCGTACTCGCGGCCGGTGACCGACGCCCTCGCGGCTCCGCCGCCGCTGGGCCTGCGGATGCCGCTGGCCTCGGGCTTCGGGCGCTCGCCCCGGCGGTGACGGGCAGCGCCCGGGGGCCCGCGCGTAGAGTGAAAAGTGCGAGGACTCGGGCGCTCTCCCACGGAGGCGATGACCATGGCCGGCCTGGTGTCCAAGAACTTCGACAAGGCGGACGAGACCCGTCCGTTCGGCGGCGGCAAGGGCCGGCTCGACCTGGTGGAGACCGACGGCGGGGCCGTCGGACGCGGGGTCTTCGAGCCCGGCTGGAAGTGGTCCGAGCACATCAAGCCGATCGCCGGTACGGAGAGCTGCGAGTCCGCCCACACGGGTTACGTCGTGAGCGGCCGCATGAAGATCGTCATGGACGACGGGGACAGCCTGGAGATCGGCACCGGCGACTTCATCCAGGTCGCCCCCGGGCACGATGCCTGGGTGCTGGGCGACGAGCCCTGCGTCGTCCTGGACTGGACCGGCTACGGGCGCTACGCGAAGCCGGTCTCCGGCTGACGCGTCCGCAGCCCCGGCGGCCCCTGCCCCAGCAGGCCCGCGGCCCGGTCCAGGGTGCGGGCCAGGGAGCCGGGCGTGCGCCCCGTCGCCAGTACGTACGCGTGGTGCAGCGCGCCCGACGGGGCCCGGCTGACGGTGGCGTCCAGCGGCACCTGGAGCTGCACCCGTACGACGCCCGGCACGGCGCGCGCCGCGGCGAGCCCGGGCCGGACCCCTTCGAGGCGGCGGCCGGGCGCGAAGTCCACGTAGCGCAGCCCGGCGTGCGCGGCGCGCGGGACCCGCGCCGGTGCGGGCAGGCCGAGCCCGGCGGCGAGGGCCAGCGCGAGCACGTCGGTGCCGTGGGCGAGCCGGAGCAGCCGTACGACCTCGTCGCCGCCGGGGCGGGCGTGCGCCTCCACGAGGCGGGGGCCGCGGGAGGTGAGGACGACCTCGGTGTGGGAGGGGCCGTCGCGGTGCCCCGAGAGGTCGAGGACCCCGCGGACGAGGGCCCGTACGGCCGCGGCGGTCGCGGGGTCCAGGGCCACCGGGAGTTCGTGCCCGGTCGCGGTGAGGCCGGGGCCGGTGAGCCGGCGGGCCCAGCCGAGGATCCGGTGGCGGCCGTCCTCGGAGAGGGCCGCCACGGCGAGTTCGGGACCTTCGAGCTTCTCCTCGACGAGCAGGTCGGTGACCTCGGGGTAGTCGCGGACGGCGCGCCGGGCCTCAGCCGCGTCGCGCACCAGGCGCACTCCCTCCCCGTCGGAGCCCGCGCGGGGCTTGACGACGCAGGGGTAGCCGATGAGGCCGGCCAGGAAGGGGATCAGGGAGGCCCGTCCGCAGCGGGCGAAGGAGACGGGCCGGCCGGGGTGCAGGGCGGCGTTGGTGCGGGCGCGCAGCGCGGCCTTGTCCATGAGGGCGGTGACGGCGTCGACGGGGGTGCCGGGCAGGCCCAGTGCCTCGTTGGCGCGGGCCGCGGACAGGGCAGCGGCCGCGGAGAGGCCGAAGACGGCGGCGCGGCCGTCGCGGACCTCCTCCAGCCGGCCGAGGACCTCGACGAGGCGGCGGTGGTCGCGCCAGTCCACCCGTACCCGCCGCTCCGCCCCCTCACGGTCGGATGGCACGGGTGGGCCCGGCGCGACCACCACGGTGTGCGCGCCCGCACGGCGGGCGGCCGCCAGCGCAGCGGGTCGTGGGCTCAGCAGGACGGCCACCGGCCCCCGCTCCGGTCCGGCTGTCCGCTGCCCCATACCGCGCTCCCCCCTCACGCCGTGGTGCCACTGTGCCTCTTCGGCATATGCGGATACCGTCCGGTCAGGCGTCGTCTTGCCGCCTTGCGGGAACACGAGGGGTTTATAAACGGACACAGGCCGGGACGAATACGCATATGCCTGCCGATGAAGCAGAGGAACTGAGTCCGGCGGCCCGACGCCTGTACGCGTACGCCGTCGAGCGGCACGCCTTCACCACCGCCGAGGCCACCGGGGCCCTGGGCGTGCGCGCGGCCGCCGCCATCACCGAACTGGCGGCCGCCCACCTGCTCCAGCGCGCCCCGGGCGGCGGGCCGGACCAGTGGAGCGCCGTGGCACCGCGGGCGGCGGCCGCCCGGGCCCTTGCCCCGCTCGCGCTGCTCGTACGGGAGACCCACGAGGAGATGGACCGGCTGCGGGGACGGCTGGAGACGCTGGTGCCCGCGTACGAGGCGGGCACGGCCCACCGGGACCTGAGCGGGTCGGGCCGCCTGGAGCTGGTCACCGACCTCGGGGCGGTACGGGCGCTGATCGCGGAGCTGGTCGCCTCCTGCGGGCAGGAACTGCTGACCTCGCAGCCGGGCGGGGGCCGGCCGCTGGAGACGCTGGAGGAGTCGATCGGGCGGGACGAGACGCTGCTCTCGCGCGGAGTCCGGATGCGGACCATCTACCAGCACACGGCGCGGTACTCGCGCCCGACGGCCGCGTACGTGGAGCGGGTGACGGCGCTGGGCGCGCAGGTGCGGACGCTGGGCGACGGGCTGATGCGGATGCTCATCTTCGACCAGCACACGGGGCTGATGGCGGTCCCGGACCGCAGCGGTGCGGCGCTCGTGGTGCGGGAGCCGAACGTCGTGCACTTCATGACGGCGGCCTTCGAGCGGTCGTGGGTGGGGGCCGAGCCGTTCCCGACGACGGTGAGCCCGGAGGCGGCCCGGTCGATCTCGGACGAGCTGCGGCAGACGATCGTGCGGCTGCTGTCGGAGGGGCTGGAGGACAAGGTCATCGCACGCCGGCTCGGCATGTCGGAGCGGACCTGCCAGCGCCACATCGCGGAGATCATGCGGGCGGTCGGCGCCAAGTCCCGCTTCCAGGCGGGGTTCCTGCTGGCCGCGCCGCCGGCCGCACCCGCCGTACCGGCCGCGCCGGCTCCGCCGGAGCCGGATTCCGCCTAGGTCGTCTCTTACGGCGCGCGGCGCTCGTCGTAGTACGCGCGCAGCCGCGGGCGGCGGACCTCGGGGAGGCGTGCCAGTGTGGCGCCGAACGCCCCGTGGTGGGGCCGGAACCCGTACGCCGGGTACCGCGGCAGGGGGTATTCGTCCCGCAGGACCCCCTCCGGCAGCGTGCCGGACACCGGCAGGGGCGAGGTCTCCCCGGGGAGGGCGAGGTGGGCCCAGACCCCGGTGTCCAGCGGGACGAGGGCCGCTTCGCCGGACGGCGGCCGCCACGGCTGCCCGGTCACCGGGTGGCGGGGGACGAGGAGGATGTCGGGGGCGGGCCGGGGTACGCCGATTCCCGGGCCGGCCAGACCTACGGAACGGGCCGGGAGGCCGCAGGAGTGGACGGAGGGGAGGGCCGCGGAGACCGCTCGGCCCAGCAGTTCGGCGACGGGGCCGTCGGGGAGGGTCACGGGTGCGGCGTCCGCCGCCACCACCAGGTGCGCGAGGGCCACCGCGACCGCCGCCTCCCAGCGGCGGCTCCAGGACCCGTCCGGTTCGACGGGCGGGACGGCGTACGGCTCCTTCAGCAGGTCGTCCCAGCCGGGGGGCGGTTCCGCGGGAAGGCCGCCGGGGACGCGGCGCACCGCGCCGGGCTCCAGCCACACCGCCTGCCAGAGCCCGCAGTCGTCCATCCGGGTCGCCACCGCCCGCCCGCACCCCTCGCACGCCAGGTTGGGGCCGTCGCGTCCGTCGAGGCCCTGGCAGTAGCCCGCGCACTTCTCCGGGATCAGGGCCGTGCCCCGGGAGTCGCCCGGGGCGATGACGATCCTGCCCCGCGCGGCGAAGGACACCGAGTACACCGGCGCGTACACGCCCCGGCGGGCCGCTCCGGCCTCCCCCGCCTCGTCCCACAACCGCCAGGGCGGGCCCCAGGGTTCGGGGTCGACGGCGTACGTCGCCGGTTCCATCAGCGGGGGGTGCAGTTCCTCCCAGGCCCCGTAGTGGGTGTGGACGGGAAGGGCGACCCGGGAGACCGGCGCCGTCAGCTCCGCACCGCACCCGGCGCACACGAACACGTCCAAGAACTGCTCCCCCTCCGGCCTGCGTACCCCGTGATCCTCCCGGTCCGGACGCGGACGGACCACTGGATTACGGGCGGCGGACTCCCGCTAGGAAGCCTCCAGTTCAGGGATGAGGCGGCCCCGGCGGGAGAGCAGGAAGCGCTTGAACTCCGCGACCGGCGGGGTGTCGGGATGGCCGTCGAGCCAGGCGACGCCGATCTCGCGGACCGCCCGCGGGGCGGTGACGGTCAGCTCGACCACGCCGGGCCGGGCCACGGCCGGGGGCGGCAGCAGGGCCACGCCCAGACCGGCGGCGACCAGGCCGCGCAGGGTCTCGGCCTCCTCGCCCTCGAAGGCGACGCGGGGCGTGAACCCGGCCTCGGAGCACAGGTCGTCGGTGATGCGGCGCAGGCCGTAACCGGGTTCGAGGGTGACGAAGGTTTCCTCGGCGGCCTCGGCGAGGCGGATGCGCTTGCGTCCGGCGAGCCGGTGGTCGTCGGGGACGACCAGGCGCAGCCGCTGCTCGTCGAGGCGGCGGGCCACCAGGTCGGGGGCGACCGGCAGCGGCGAGGTCAGGCAGAGGTCGAGCTCCCCGGCGCGCAGCCGCTCCAGCATGGCCTCGCCGTAGTTCTGGACGAGGGAGAAGCGGATGCGCGGGTGGTCGGCGCGGAAGGCGCGGATCAGGCCGGGTACGGTCTCGGAGCCCAGGGTGTGCAGGAAGCCGAAGGCCACCTTGCCGGAGGCCGGGTCGGCGTCCTGCTGCACGGACCCGGCGGCGCGGGCGATCCCGTCCAGGGCCTGCTCGGTGGAGGCGAGGAAGGTCCGGCCGGCGGTGGTGAGGACCACGGTGCGGCCCTTGCGGGCGAACAGCGTGACGCCCAGGTCCTGTTCGAGGCGGACGATCGCCCGGGAGAGCGTGGACTGCGGGATGCCCAGTTCCTGCGCGGCGCGGGTGACGTGCTCGTGCCGGGCCACGGCCGCGAAGTACGCGAGGCGGGGGGCCAGCAGGGATGTCACGGCCATGTCTTCTTCGTAACGGTTCATTGACATACGCCGCCCTGAGCTGTGGTGATGCACGAGTGGATCGATTATGGCGAATCCATGCATTGGACGCATCAAAAAGGCGGGCCTACCGTCGACGTATGCCTCCCGCTCATACCGGGGCACCCGTCATCCCGGGTGCCTCCACCTCGTTGTTCCCCGCCCCGGCCGCCCCGGCCGCCCAGGGCCCCGTACCCAAGGGCCCGGCCTCCGAGGGCTCCGCGCCCGAGCGCCGGGAGCCCGGCCGCCCCGGCTACCGCCGGATGAGCCTCGCCCTCTTCGCCGCCGGTCTCGCGACCTTCGCCCTCCTCTACTCCACCCAGGCCCTGCTCCCTGCGATCTCCGCGGGCTTCGGGGTGACGGCGGGTCAGGCCAGCTGGACCGTGTCCGCGGCCACCGGCGCCCTCGCCCTGTTCGTGCTGCCGCTCAGCGCGCTGTCCGAACGCTTCGGCCGGACCCGGATGATGACCTGGTCGATGGTGCTGGCCGTGGGCGTGGGCCTGCTGGTGCCCTTCGCCCCGAACCTGGAGTGGCTGGTGGCGCTGCGCGCCGTCCAGGGCGCGGCGATCGCCGGGATCCCGGCCTCCGCGATGGCGTACCTGGCGGAGGAGGTCAAGCCGAAGGCACTGGTCGGTGCGATCGGCCTGTTCGTCGCGGGCAACTCCATCGGCGGCATGAGCGGCCGCCTCGTCACCGGCTGGGCGGCGCAGCTGGGCGGCTGGCGGATGGGCCTGCTGTCCGTCGGTCTGCTGTCCCTGGCCTGCGCGGTGGCCTTCCTGGTGCTGCTGCCCCGGGCCCGGTTCTTCCGGCCGGCCTCGCTGAGCCCGCGCGCGGTGGGCCGTACCGTCGCCGGTCACCTGCGCGATCCGCTGCTGCTGCGGCTGTACGGGATCGGCGCGCTGTTCATGACCGTCTTCGGCGCCGTGTACACCGTCATCGGCTACCGGCTGGTGGACGAGCCCTTCTCCCTCGGGCAGGGCGTGATCGGCTCCATCTTCCTGATCTACCTGGTCGGCACGGTCTCCTCGGCGGCCGCGGGCCGGCTGGTGGCCCGCGCCGGGCGGCGCGGGGCGCTCTACCTGGCCGTGACCACCACCGCGCTGGGGCTGCTGCTCTCGCTGTCGGACTCCCTGGCACTGATCCTGCTCGGGCTGGTGCTGATCACGGCGGGCTTCTTCGCGGGGCACGCGGTGGCCTCGGCCGCGGTGAGCCGTACGGCGCAGACGGGCCGGGCGCAGGCGTCCGCGCTGTACCAGTCGGCGTACTACCTCGGCTCCAGTGCGGGCGGCACCCTGGGCGCCCTCGCCTACCACTCGGCGGGGTGGGCGGCCACGGTGGGGATCGCGCTGCTGGCCGTGCTCGGCGTCGTGTCGATCACGCTGTACGGGTCCCGCGCGGCGCGGGCCGAGCGGGTCCGCCAGCTCCCGGTGGCGCGGCGGGCGGCCGCTGCGCGCTGACGGAATCTACGCCTGGGGCACAGGTAATTCCCGCCCCTTTTCCGGGCATTGAACCCTGAGGAGGCGGCCACCGCGCGAGCGGTGCGGGCAGGGGAGGACCGGATGGGATCGATTCGGGTGCGCGCCGGGCGGCGGGCGGCGACGGTGTTCTGCGGGGCGGTGGCACTCGCCGTACCGCTGGTGGTGGCCGGGGGCGGCAGCGCGCAGGCCGCCTCCTGCAACCTCACCACCGGCCCGCACCAGCGGCAGGTCGAACAGTTCCTGGGACGGCCGGTGGACGGCAAGCAGTCGGCGGCGGACTGCACCGCGATCAGGTCCTTCCAGGCGGCCCACGGAATCACCCCGACCCAGGGCTACGCCGGACCGCTGACCTGGCGCACCATGAGCACGATGCTGGCCCAGCGGGCGGCCGGGACCACCCCGAACCGGGACGGGAAGTGCCCGGTGAACCTGGGGCGGATCGCCTGCGTCGACCTGACCCGGCAGCTGTCCTGGATCCAGGACGGCGCCACGCTCAGGTACGGTCCGGTCCCCGTGCGCACCGGGAAGGACGGCACCGAGACCCGGACCGGCCCGAAGAAGATCTACTACCGCAGCATCGACCACTGGTCGACGATCTACGACGTCGCGATGCCGTACTCGCAGTTCTTCGACGGGGGCATCGCCTTCCACTCCACCCCCAAGAGCATGTGGAACCCGCCCGGGTCCGGCGGCTGCGTGAACATGCGGCCCGCCGACGCCAAGGCGTACTGGAACCTCCTCGGCAAGGGCGACGACGTGTTCGTCTACGGCCGCAAGCCCGGTACGTAGGGGCTCCGCGCGCTTCCGGCTGCCGTTGTCGTACCCCTCCGGTAGTTTCCGGGGTATCGGACCTATCTGGGGGAACGGCAGCCATGGGCGAGCTCGCGACGACACCGCTGGACCTGGACGCGGCGATGGACCGCTACCGCGTCGAGCTCACCGGCTACTGCTACCGGATGCTCGGCTCCTCCTTCGACGCCGAGGACGCGGTGCAGGACACGTACATCCGGGCCTGGCGCGCGCACGAGAAGTTCGAGGGGCGCTCCTCGCTGCGCTCGTGGCTCTACCGGATCGCCACGAACGTCTGCCTCGACCTGCTGAGCGCCGGCAACAAGCGGGCCCGTCCGATGGACCTGACCGCGCCGCAGCACCAGGCCTCGGCGGTGCTGAGCCAGCGGCCCGAGGTGACCTGGCTGGAGCCGGTCCCGGACGGGCGGGTGCTCCCGCAGACCGCCGACCCGGCGGAGATGGCGCTGGCGAAGGAGTCCGTGCGCCTGGCGTTCGTGGCGGCCCTGCAGCACCTGCCGGCCAAGCAGCGGGCCGTGCTGATCCTGCGCGAGGTGCTGGCCTGGAAGGCCGACGAGGTCGCGCAGCTCCTGGACACCACGGTGGCCTCGGTGAACAGCGCGCTCCAGCGGGCGCGGGCGACGCTCGCGGGGCAGGCCCTGCGCGACAGCGATCCGGTGGACCCGCTGGACGCGGAGCAGGCCAGGCTGCTGGAGCAGTACCTCGCGGCCTTCGAGGCGTACGACATCTCGCGGCTCACCACGCTCCTGCACGAGGACGCGGTGCTGTCGATGCCGCCGTACGACCTGTGGCTGCAGGGTCACGCGGACATCGCGGCCTGGCACCTGAACCAGGGCATCGGCTGCAAGGGATCCCGTCTGGTCCCGACGACCGCGAACGGCCTGCCCGCCTTCGGCCAGTACCGGCCGCGCGAGGACGGGAAGCCGGGGCACGTGCCGTGGGCCCTCCAGGTGCTGGAGCTCTCAGACGGCAAGATCGTCGGGCTCAACGCCTTCCTGGACACCGACCGCTGGTTCCCGCTCTTCGGCCTCCCCGAGGAGCTCGACGAGACCTACGAGGTGCAGCAGGGCGCGTAAGGGCGGGGAGGCCCCGCTGACGGTGAAGGCGCCGCGCCCGCGGGCGGTCAGCCGCAGCCGGGCGAGGACCTCCACGGCGGTGAGGTCCGGCGCGGTGAGCGCTCCGGCGTCGCACACCACGGCGCCGGCCCCGTCCTCGTAGAGCCGGGCCAGCCGGGCACACAGCCGCGCGGCGTCCTGCGCGGTCGCGGCGGGCCCGGGCAGCACGAGTCGTTGGATCTCCACGAGGGGGTGACTCCCCCGCCGCCCGGAACTCATCGGCGGGCGGTACCCGCTTACGGGCGGGGATACCCGAAGGTGTCGAGGGTCAGGTCGAACGGCTCGGGAAGGTGGACGGCCTCGCCGAACTTGCCCGCGTGCAGCAGGCGGTACTTGCCGTCGCTGGGCTCTCCGTACAGGTGGATGGTGGGGCTGCCCGTCGCGTGCGGGTCGATCAGCAGGTAGAGGGGGATGCCCGCCGCGGCGTATCCCTTGAGCTTGGAAACGCGGTCGTTGACGGCGTTCGACTTCGAGGTGATCTCGACGACCAGCTCGGCGGCTCCTGCCGGAACGAAGTTCTCCCCCGTGGGGATCGCCTCGCTCGGTACCACCACGAGGTCCGGGATGTAGAGCCCGCTGCGGCTCGGGACGGCCACGTTGAGGGTCTGGTGGATACCCCAGTCGTCGGGGACCACCGTGTACAGGCGGCGCTGCACCGACTCCGCGATCAAGTTGTGGTTGTTGACGGGCGGTGGTGCCACGGTGACGATCCCCTCGATGATCTCCACCTTGCAGCCCTCCGGCCATTCCATCTCCTCCCAGAGACGGACGACCGAATCCCAGTCGTCACCGCTCGGGGGCTGGTGCTCGACTGCGAGTGCGCTCATGGTGTGCTCCTATCAGTCCGTCACCGATCCCAGCATGCCGAACGGGACCGGCAAGGGTCCACCGGTCCCGTTCACTCGAATGAGAAAGCGCAGGTCAGGCGATGCGGTCCAGCACGATCGGCGTGGCGGAGTGGGCCGTGCCGGCCGGGGCGACGTCGTAGGAGCCCTCCAGCGAGGCGAGGGCGTACTCGAACTTCTCCGGGGTGTCCGTGTGCAGGGTCATCAGCGGCTGGCCCGCGGTCACCGTGTCGCCGGGCTTCGCGTGCAGCTCGATGCCCGCGCCCGCCTGGACCGGGTCCTCCTTGCGGGCGCGGCCCGCGCCGAGGCGCCAGGCGCCGACGCCCACCGCGTACGCGTCGAGGCGGGTCAGGACGCCCGAGGCGGAGGCGGTGACCACGTGCTGCTCGCGCGCGACCGGGAGCGCCGCGTCCGGGTCGCCGCCCTGCGCGGCGATCATCCGGCGCCAGACGTCCATGGCGGAGCCGTCGGCGAGGGCCTTCGCCGGGTCGGCGTCCTTGATGCCGGCCGCGTCGAGCATCTCCCGGGCCAGGGCCAGGGTCAGTTCGACGACGTCCGAGGGGCCGCCGCCGGCCAGGACCTCGACGGACTCGCGGATCTCCAGCGCGTTGCCCGCCGTGAGGCCGAGCGGGGTGGACATGTCGGTGAGGAGCGCGACCGTCTTCACCCCGTGGTCGGTGCCCAGGCCGACCATCGTGGAGGCCAGCTCGCGGGCGTCCTCGATGTTCTTCATGAAGGCGCCGGTGCCGACCTTGACGTCGAGGACCAGGGAGCCCGTGCCCTCGGCGATCTTCTTGGACATGATCGAGGAGGCGATGAGCGGGATGGCCTCGACCGTGCCCGTCACGTCGCGCAGGGCGTAGAGCTTCTTGTCCGCCGGGGCCAGGCCGTCGCCCGCGGCGCAGATGACGGCGCCGGTGGTGTCCAGTACGTGCAGCATCTCCTCGTTGGAGAGCAGGGCGCGCCAGCCGGGGATGGACTCCAGCTTGTCGAGGGTTCCGCCGGTGTGGCCGAGGCCGCGGCCCGACAGCTGCGGGACGGCCGCGCCGCACGCGGCGACGAGCGGGGCCAGCGGGAGGGTGATCTTGTCGCCGACGCCGCCGGTGGAGTGCTTGTCGGCGGTCGGGCGGGAGAGGGAGTCGAAGTTCATGCGCTCGCCGGACGCGATCATCGCGGCGGTCCAGCGGGCGATCTCGGCCCGGTTCATCCCGTTCAGCAGGATGGCCATCGCCAGCGCCGACATCTGCTCGTCGGCGACGACACCGCGGGTGTACGCGTCGATGACCCAGTCGATCTGCTCGGGGCTCAGCTCGCCGCGGTCCCGCTTGGTCCGGATGACGGAGATGACGTCCATGAAGTGCTTCCTTCTACGCGCATAGAGAGAGGGGTTGAATTGCGACGGCCCTCCGCCCGGCAGGGGGCGGAGGGCCGTCGGCACGGCTATCTCAGGTGGTCGGGCCCGAAGGCCTGGGGCAGCATGGCCGCCAGCGGCAGGATCCCGTCCGGGGTCTCCACCAGCAGTTCCGGCCCGCCGAACTCGAACAGCAGCTGGCGGCAGCGACCGCAGGGGACGAGGATCTCGCCCTTGCCGTCCACGCACGTGAAGTGCGTGAGCCGGCCGCCGCCCGTGGCCTGGAGCGAGGAGACCAGTCCGCACTCCGCGCACAGGCCCAGACCGTAGCTCGCGTTCTCGACGTTGCAGCCGGTCACGACCCGCCCGTCGTCCACACGGGCGGCCACCCCGACCGGGAAGCCCGAGTACGGCGCGTACGCGTGGGACATCGCGTCCCGGGCGGCCGTCCGCAGGGCTTCCCAGTCCACGGCGGGAGCCGGTACCGGGCTCGTCACTTGCCCTGGCCCTTGCGGTACGGCATGCCGTCCGCCTTGGGCATCCGCAGGCGCTGCGCCGACAGGGCGAGCACGAGCAGGGTGGTCACGTACGGGGCCGCGTCCACGAACTGGCTGGGCACCGAGTCGGTGAGGGCGTACCAGAGGAAGAGCAGTACGGCGCAGGCGGCCGAGATGCCCGCCTGGAGGTACTTCTTCTTGTACAGCTGCCAGGCGCAGACGAGCACCAGCAGGATCGCGATCAGCAGCAGCAGCGCGTGCACGTTGGTGGCGCCACCGCGCAGCTTGAGGCTGTCGATGAAGCCGAACAGGCCCGCGCCCAGCGCCATGCCGCCCGGCATCCAGTTACCGAAGATCATCGCGGCGAGACCGATGTAACCGCGGCCGCCGGTCTGGCCCTCCTGGTAGATGGGGCTGGCGACGATCGACAGGAACGCGCCGCCGAGACCGGCCAGGGCGCCCGAGACGATCACGGCGATGTACTTGTACTTGTAGACGTTGACGCCGAGGGACTCCGCCGCGGTGGGGTTCTCACCGCAGGAGCGCAGCCGCAGGCCGAAGGTGGTCCGCCACAGCACCCACCAGGTGCCCGGGATCAGCAGCAGGGCGACGACGGTCAGCAGCGACAGCTCGGTGACCAGGCCGCCGATGACGCCCGCCAGGTCCGAGACGAAGAACCAGTGCTTGCCCTGGAGGTCGGACATCCAGTCGGACAGCCCTGGCACCGTGATCTTGTAGATCGGCTCCACCTGCGGCGACTGCTTGGAGGAGCCGCCCGGGGCCTCGGCGAAGGTGAAGTTCGACAGGTACTGGGTGAAGCCCAGCGCCAGGATGTTGATGGCCACACCGGAGACGATGTGGTTCACGTTGAAGGTGATCGTGATGATCGCGTGGAGCAGACCGCCGATGGCGCCGCCGATGATGCCGGCCATGACGCCGGTCCACGGACCCCACTGGTAACCGGCCCAGGCACCGAACCAGGTGCCGAGGATCATCATGCCTTCGAGGCCGATGTTGACGACGCCCGCGCGCTCGGCCCACAGACCGCCGAGGCCGGCAAGGCCGATCGGCACGGCGAGCGAGAGGGCGCCGGAGACCTGGCCGACCGAGGTCAGGTCGTCGGCGCCGCTGATCAGGCGGACCAGCGAGACCAGCGCGAGGCCGCCCGCGATGATCAGCATGATCCAGGGCAGGGTGAGCTTCTTGCGGCCGCCGGACTTCTTCGGGGCGGCAGCCGTCGCGGAGACAGTGCTGGTGCTCACGCCGCGACCTCCTTGTCGGTCTTGATGGCGTGCCCGGCGGCGAGCTCCTCGCCGACCTTCTGCTGCTGGCGCCGGATGCCGTAGCGGCGGACGAGTTCGTACGAGACGACGACCGCGATGACGATCAGGCCCTTCATGATCGTGCCGATCTCCTTCGCGTACCCGGCCGTGTCGAGCGAGGCCGAGGCCTTGTCGATGAAGGCCATCAGGAACGCGGCGAAGAAGATGCCGACCGGGCTGTTGCGGCCGAGCAGCGCGATGGTGATGCCGGTGAAACCGACACCGGTCGGGAAGGCCAGGTTGTACGTGTGGGTCTCGCCCAGCAGCTGCGGCATGCCCGCGAGGCCGGCCACGGCGCCGGAGATGAGCATCGCGGTGATGATCATCTTCTTGGCGTCGACGCCCGAGGCCTGGGCCGCGGTCTCACTGGCGCCGGTGGCGCGCAGGTCGAAGCCGAAGCGGGTGCGGTTGAGGGCGAACCAGTAGACGATGCCGAGGGCGAAGGCCACGAAGGTGAAGCCGTAGATCTCCAGGCCGTCACCGATGGCCACGGCCGGGAACCAGCCCGACTCGGCGATGTCGCCGGTGGTCAGGTCGTTGGAGCCCTCCAGCTGGACGCCGAGGTTCTTCGTCAGGATCAGCCAGGCGATCAGGCTGGTCGCGATGGCGTTCAGCATGATCGTGGAGACGACCTCGCTGACTCCGCGCTTGGCCTTCAGGACACCGGCGATGCCGGACCAGAAGGCACCGACGAGCATCGCCACGAGGATGATCAGCAGCAGGTGCAGCGGACCCGGCAGGGTCACGGCCGCACCGACCACGGCGGAGAGCATCGCCGCGAGGCGGTACTGGCCGTCGACGCCGATGTTGAAGAGGTTCATCCGGAAGCCGATGGCCACGGCCAGGGCTGCCAGGTAGAACGTGCCCGCCTGGTTCACGATGAGGACCTGGACGTCCTCGTAGCTGGCGTTCTCCACCATCAGGCGCAGCGGCTCGACCGGGTCGATGCCCGTGGCGGCCAGGACGACCACCGTCAGCAGGAAGGCGGTGACCAGCGCGAGCACGGGCCCGGCAAGGCCGAGGAGCAGCCGGTCCTTGTCGATTTTCTTCATCGGGCCTCGTCCTCCGTGGAGCCGGCACCGGCGTCGGTACCGTCGGCGGAGTGGTTGTCGGTGGCTTCAAGGTGCCCGGAGGCGGCGCCCGTCATGGCGGTGCCGAGCTGCTCGGCGCTGACGGTCGCGGGGTCGGCGTCGGCGACCAGGCGGCCGCGGTAGATGACGCGCAGGGTGTCGGACAGGCCGATGAGCTCGTCCAGGTCCGCGGAGATCAGCAGCACGGCCAGGCCGTCGCGGCGGGCCTCGCGGATCGCGTCCCAGATCTGCGCCTGCGCGCCGACGTCCACACCACGGGTGGGGTGGGCGGCGATCAGGAACTTCGGGTTGTGGCTCATCTCGCGGCCGACGATCAGCTTCTGCTGGTTGCCGCCGGAGAGCGAGGCCGCGGTGACCTCGATGCCGGGCGTGCGGACGTCGTACTCGCGCACGATCCGCTCGGTGTCCTTGCGGGCGGCCTTCGGGTCGAGGATGCCGCGCTTGGAGTTGGGGGCCTCGGTGACGTGGCCGAGGATGCGGTTCTCCCACAGCGGGGATTCCAGCAGCAGGCCGTGACGGTGACGGTCCTCGGGGATGTACCCGATGCCGCCCTCGCGGCGCTTGCGCACCGAGGACTTGGTGATGTCCAGGCCGTCGAGGGTGATCACGCCCGCGTCGGCGGAGCTCATGCCCATGAGGGCTTCGATCAGCTCGGTCTGGCCGTTGCCCTCGACACCGGCGATGCCGAGGATCTCGCCCTTGTGGATGGTGAAGCTGATGCCGTCCAGCAGGAGGCGGCCGGCCTCGGCCTTCTCCAGGGTGGCGTCCGCCGCGACCGTGGGCCGCATGGTCTCCGGCTCGACGGGGACGGTGTCGTCCGCGGCGACCGTCAGGTCCGACACCGTCAGCATCGGGATGTCGGTCACGGTCGACTCGCGGGTCTCCGGCGAGGGCAGCTCGGAGCCGACCATCAGCTCCGCGAGCTGCTTGGTGGTCGCGGTCCTCGGGTCGGCGGTGCCCACCGTGGTGCCGCGCCGGATGACGGTGATGTCGTCGGCGACCTTCAGCACCTCGCCCAGCTTGTGCGAGATGAAGATGACGGTGAGGCCCTCGGCCTTGAGCTCCCGCAGGTTGTCGAAGAGCGCGTCCACCTCCTGCGGCACGAGCACGGCGGTCGGCTCGTCGAGGATGAGGATCTGCGCGCCGCGGTAGAGGACCTTGAGGATCTCCACGCGCTGACGGTCGGCGACGCCGAGGTCCTCGACCAGGGCGTCGGGGCGCACGCCGAGACCGTAGGCGTCGGAGATCTCCTTGATCTTCCTACGGGCCTTGGAGCCGATGCCGTAGAGCTTCTCGCCGCCGAGAACCACGTTCTCCAGGACGGTGAGGTTGTCGGCCAGCATGAAGTGCTGGTGCACCATGCCGATGCCGCGGGAGATGGCGTCGCCCGGGCTGGTGAAGGAGACCTGCTCCCCGTCGATGGCGATGGTGCCCTCGTCCGGCTTCTGCATGCCGTAGAGGATCTTCATCAGAGTCGACTTGCCGGCGCCGTTCTCGCCGATCAGAGCATGGACCGTGCCCTTGCGGACGGTGATCGCGATGTCTTTGTTGGCGACGACGCCGGGGAAGCGCTTGGTGATGCCGTGCAGTTCTACGGCGGGGGGCGGGCTGGACGCGTTGATGACGCACTCTCCTTGGCGCGGAAGGAGTTGGAGGCAGGGCAGGGACAGGGCGGGAATCGGCCGGGCGGGTGGGCGGGAGGAGGACGGTATCGCGTCCACCCTGCCTCTACGCGCGTAGCACTGTCGAAAGTGAAAACTTGCGGCCAACTGGCCACAACGAGACACCATTGAACACGGCTCGGGGCCCGGGAGCGGCAGAGACCGCTTCCCGGACCCCGGAGACCACGACTACATCAGACGGGCCTTACGGCGCGGTCTTGACGGTGATCTTCTTGGCGATGATGTCGGCCTTGGCCTTGTCCACCGCGGCGATGACGTCGGTCATCTCCTTGTACTTCGGGTTGGAGTCGGCCAGGCCGACGCCGTCCTTGTCCAGGCCGTAACGGATCTCACCGGTGGTCGGCTTGCCGTCCTTGACCGACTTGATCAGGTCGAAGACGGAGTCCGAGACGTCCTTGGTGACCGAGGTCAGGATGGCGTCCTTGTACTTCGTCAGACCGGCCTGGTTGTACTGGTCGGAGTCGACGCCGATGGCCCACTTGCCCTTGGCGGAGGCGGCCTCGATGGCGCCCGAGCCGGCCAGACCGGCGGCCGCGTAGACCACGTCGGCGCCCTGGTCGAGCTGACCCTGCGCAGCGGCCTTGCCGAGGTCGGGCTTGGAGAAGCCGTCGAAGTTCGGGGGCTGCGTCAGGTACTGGGAGAGCACCTTGGCGTTCGGGTTGGTGTCCTTGACGCCCTGGGTGAAGCCCGCCTCGAACTTCTTGATCAGCGGAACCTCGACGCCGCCGATGAAGCCGACCGTGCCGGTCTTCGACACCTTGGCGGCGGCGACGCCGGCCAGGTAGGAGCCCTGCTCCTCGTTGAAGACCATGTTGGCGATGTTCGGGCCGGTCACCGAGGTGTCGTCGATGATGCCGAACGTGGTGTCCGGGAACTTCGGCGCGACCTTCTTGATGGCCGGGGCGTAGGCGAAGCCGACGCCGATGACCGGGTTGTTGCCCTTGCGGGCAAGCTCGGTGAGGCGCTGGACCTTGTCGGCCTCGCCCTCGCCGTCGGTGGGCTCCGCTTCGGCGCCCTTGACCTTCAGCTCGGTGTCGGCCTTCTGCAGGCCGGCGTAGGCGGCGTCGTTGAACGACTGGTCGCCGCGGCCACCGACGTCGTACGCGATGGCGGCGCTGGCTTCCTTCGAGGACTCGGTGTCCGAGGACTTCTTACCGCCACAGGCGGTGGCCGAGAGGGCCAGCGCCGCGGACGCGATGCCCACGGTGGCGATCCTGGTGATCCGGCGCAAGGGGAGGCTCCTTCAAAACCTGACCGAAGCGCCACGACCGGCGCTGGTTTCGCGGCGATCGTAACGCGCGTAGATGTCAGTTAAAGGCCCGTTCATGAGTCGTTATCGGATCGTCGCGAACCGGACAGTGACCGATTCGTAACTGCACGGTGCCCAGCCCTTGTGTACCAAGGGCTGGACAGCTCCGGCGAGGGATCGTCGAATGTTGTACTGCGCTTTACCCGACGGGCCTGGCGCGGCGTCCGTCGAGCAGTGCGGCGGCCGTGAAGAACTCCACGCCGACGGCGATCGCGTCCTCGTCCACGTCGAAGTCGCCGCGGTGCAGGTCGCGCTTGGCCGTGTCACCGGGGGTGCGGACCCCAAGGCGGGCCATCGCGCCCGGGACATGCTCCAGGTACCAGGAGAAGTCCTCGCCGCCCAGGCTCTGCTCGGTGTCCTCGACCGAATCGATGCCGCACCGGGCGCCCATGGCCTCGCGGAGCAGTTCGGTGACCACGGGGTCGTTGACCACCGGCGGCACCCCGCGCACGTGGTTGATCTCGAACTTCGCCCCGTGCATCGTCGCCACCTCGTCGATGGCCGCGTGGATCATGTCCGGGGCCTCGTGCCAGGCGTTCAGGTCCAGGCAGCGCACGGTCCCCGAGAGCTCGGCGTGCATGGGGATGACGTTGCAGGCGTGCCCGGCCTCGATCCGCCCCCAGGTGACCGACATCCCGGAACGGGCGTCCATCCGGCGGGCCAGCAGCGCCGGGACGTCTACGGCCACCCGGGCGGCGGCCGTGACCAGGTCGGTGGTCAGGTGCGGGCGCGCGGTGTGCCCGCCGGAACCGGCCAGGGTGACCTCCAGCCGGTCGCAGGCCGAGGTGATGGGGCCGGCCCGCAGTCCGATCCGTCCGGCGTCGACGCGGGGGTCGCAGTGGACGGCGACCATCTTGCCCACGCCGTCCAGGACCCCGGACTCGATGGCCTCGGTGGCCCCGCCCGGCAGCACCTCCTCGGCGGGCTGGAACAGCAGACGTACGGGGCGGGGCAGCAGGCCCTGCCGGTCCAGCTCGGCCAGCACCAGGCCGGCGCCGAGGACGACGGCGGTGTGCACGTCGTGGCCGCAGGCGTGGGCGCGGTCCGGGACGGTGGAGCGGTAGGCGACGTGCGTCTTGGCGTCCGGGATGGGCAGGGCGTCGATGTCCGCGCGCAGGGCCAGCATCGGCCGTACGCCGTCCCACGTCCCCACGTCACAGATCAGGCCGGTGCCGGACTTCAGCACCCGTGGGTGCAGGCCGGCTTTCTCCAGCCGGGCCTTGATCGCCGCCGTGGTGCGGAACTCCTGGTGTCCGAGTTCGGGGTGCATGTGCAAGTCACGGCGGAAGGCGATCAGTTCGGCACGCAGGTGGTCCGGAAGCTTGCCGGGCAGCTCGGGCCGGTCGGGCTTGCCGGGCAGGGCGGTCTGGGACTCGCGGGACATCAACTGGTTCACCCGTTGAAGGGTAGGCGCACCTGCCCGTCAACTGGCTGGAGATCACGAAAAGTTCATGCCGTTAGGGGAAGAAAACCCGGCCTCTGGACGCATGAGGGGGCGGGCGCGCGGGTAAACTCGCACGCTCATCCGGCCGCCGGAGCCGCCTGAGCGGGGAGTCTGTGCACATCACGGGCGGTTTCGGTGACCCCGGCGAGGAAGCTGCGGGCCCGCGGGGAAGCGGACGCGGTGAGCCAGGACGGGTCGACATCGCATGCGACGACCGTCACACCGGTACCGGTCAGGGCGTACGGCAGGGTGTGGACGACCGTGGACGGAAAGCTGACGACCGTACGTCCGACCGGGCCGCGGCGGGCGATCAGTTCCAGCGGCAGGTCCGGACGGACGATCTCCAGCCCGGTGGCCTCGCTGAGGGCGCGCAGCTTCTCCGGGGACTCCCGGCGGTGCGCGAAGTAGCGGGTCGCGCCGTGCTCCCTGGTCAGGGCGCGCACGGCGTCCAGGTAGCGGCCGGGGTCCACCACCCCGGTCTCCACCAGCGACGTGCCGACCAGGTCGGTGCCCTTGGTCAGCAGCGGCGGCCCGAAGCGCTCGCGGGTCCAGGCGAAGGCGTTGACCCGCAGCGTCATCGCGCCGTGGACGGTGACGGGCATCGAGGTGAAGACCTCGACCCGGCGGCCGCGGCCCGCCACGGGGGTGAAGCGGCGCCGTGCGGTCGCCGACACCGGGGCGTAGGCCAGTTCGCGCACCCGGCCGGGCAGTCCGCCGCCGCCGGCGCGGTGCCAGCGCACGAGGCGTTCGCCGCGGGCGGTCTGGGCGACGAACTCCATGGTGGCGGTCCCGTCGTCGACCACGACGAGTTCCTCGGCCCGTACGAGGGTGAGCAGCAGCTGCACGTAGCGGGAGAAGGGGTCGCCGATGACGACCCGGCGGGCCGCCCGGACGTCGCGGGCCAGCGCGGCGAGCGCCTTGAGCGGGGCGAGCCGGCCGCCGCGGGCCTCCTGCCAGCTCACCTCGTGGCCCTCGTCGCGGGCCAGGCCCGCCATCCGGCGCAGCTGGCCCCGGGACATCGGGTCGGTCGGGGGCAGGACGACGATCCGCAGGCCGGCCGTCGCGGCGTCCGGGAGGCCGTCCGCCGGACCCGTCCCCTGGCCTGTCTCCGGGCCTGTCTCGGGGCCTGTCTCCGGGCCTGCCTCCGGGCCGGAGACAGGCCCGGCACCCGGCCGGCCGGCGCGGGTCTTGCGCTGGCGCGGGACCCCGTCCAGCAGCGGTCCGGGGGCGTCGGGGCCAAACCGGTGCAGATGGGCCCACTCCAGCACGTTCAGGAGCTGGACCGGACTCTCGACGAACGCCAGGGTGCGAGCTGTTGGGGTCACCGGGTACTCCTCGTCTGGGGGCGGGACTCGTACGCGCCGGACCACGGGGGTCAGACGGCGACCGGCTCGCCCTGGAAGCGGCGGAGCTTCTTCATGGGGCCGAGCTCGGAGGCGTAGACCCGCTTGACGCCGTCGCCGAGCGCGGTCTCGATGGTGCGGATGTCGCGGACCAGCCGGGCCAGGCCGCCGGGCTCCACGGAGGCGGCCTGGTCGGAGCCCCACATCGCGCGGTCGAGGGTGATGTGCCGCTCGACGAAGGTGGCGCCGAGGGCGACGGCGGCGAGGGTGGTCTGCAGGCCCGTCTCGTGGCCGGAGTAGCCGATCGGGACGTTCGGGTACTCCTCCTGGAGGGTGTTGATCACCCGCAGGTTGAGCTCCTCCGACTTGGCCGGGTACGTCGAAGTGGCGTGGCAGAGCAGGATGTTCTCGCTGCCAAGGACCTCCACCGCGTGCCGGATCTGGCGCGGGGTGGACATGCCGGTGGACAGCACGACGGTGCGGCCGGTGGCGCGCAGGGCGCGCAGCAGCTCGTCGTCGGTGAGGGAGGCGGAGGCCACCTTGTGGGCGGGGACGTCGAACTTCTCAAGGAAGGCGACGGCCTCGGTGTCCCACGGGGAGGCGAACCAGTCGATGCCGCGCTTGGCGCAGTGCTCGTCGATGGCGCGGTACTCCTCCTCGCCGAACTCGACCTTGTGGCGGTAGTCGATGTAGGTCATCCGGCCCCAGGGGGTGTCGCGCTCGATGTCCCACTGGTCGCGCGGGGTGCAGATCTCCGGGGTGCGCTTCTGGAACTTCACGGCGTCGCAGCCCGCTTCGGCGGCGGCGTCGACGAGGGCGAAGGCGTTGCCGAGGTCGCCGTTGTGGTTGATGCCGATCTCGCCGACGACGTAGACGGGCCGGCCGGGTCCGGCGGTGCGCGAGCCGAAGGTCCGCTGGCGGGCGTGGGCGGTGGGGGTGGTGGCGGCGGTGGCGGTCATGGCAGGTGACGTCCTTCGGTGCGGGAGGCGCGGGGAGTACGGGAGGTGCGTGGGGTCTGTGGAGGCTGTGGGGCCTGCGGGGTACGGGGTGCTCGGGTCGGGGTGTGGCGGCGGTGGCCCGGCCGGTTCGAAGAGCGGGGCGAGGAGCCGGGCCCGGGCCAGGTCGTGCGGGTCGTCGATCTCCAGGACCCGCGCGGGGTCGGTGGCGACGGGGAGGGTGCGGCCGAAGAAGCGGTGCCGGGCGGTGCGGAACCCGGCGGCGTCCATGGCGTAGGCGGCGCCGGTCTCCAGCAGGTCCTGCGGCCGGTCCTGCCGGCGGGGCCGGTGCGCGCGGTCGTGGTTGACCCCGGTCCCGTCGCCGTCGCCGGCCGGGTCCCGGCGCCACAGGAAGCCGTGGAACGGGGCGACGGTGAGGGCGCAGTCGGCGGCCCCGGAGGCCACCGCGGCGGCGACGGACTCGACGTCGGAGGCGGTGAGGAAGGGGCTGGTGCACTGGACCAGGAGGACCACGTCCACGGTGACGGAGTGCAGTTCCTCGAAGGCGCCCAGCGCGTGCAGCACGGCGGCTTCGCTGCTGGCGGTGTCCCCGGAGATCGCGGTGGGCCGGGCGGTCACGTCGGCCCCGGCGGCGACGGCCGCGGCCGCGATCGCCTCCGAGTCGGTGGAGACCACGACGTCCGTGACGGTCGGCGCGGCCAGACAGGCCCCGACGGCGCGGGCGACGAGCGGGACCCCGGCGACCTCGGCGAGGTTCTTGCCGGGGACCCCCTTGGAGCCGCCCCGCGCGGGGACCACGGCCAGCACCCGGGGGCTCACAGCTCCCCCAGCCTGCGGATCGCCGGGGCCACCCGCTGGACGCCGTGCCGGTAGGCCCCGCGGGCCGCCTCGCGCAGATGGGCGCGGAGCCTGCGGCGCAGCCGGGAGCCGGCCTCCGGTGCGCGCGCGGCGCCGGGCAGCGGGGTGCCGTCGGGGGCCAGGTGGTGGCGGGCGAGGATGCCGGGCAGGTAACCGGGGGCGGTGGTGAGCGTGTAGTACGGCGCGGGGGGCGGCAGCCGCCGGGCACCCGTGAGGGCGGCGACCCGCGCCCGGGCCGCGGCGTAGGCGTCGTGCGGGAGGACTTCGGCGGCCTCCGGCCCGCCCGGCCCGGCAGCGGTGGACGCCTGCGCCGCCGGGCCCGGCAGGACGCCCTGGGCCGCCAGCCAGTGCGGGTCGCCCTGCGGCAGCAGTCCGGCGTCGAGCTGGTCCCAGGAGGCGAGGCAGCCGGAGCCGAGGAAGTGGTGGTTGCCGAGGGCCTCGCGGATGCCGAGGTCGGTGAGGACGGCCGTCGGGACGCCCCGGTGCAGGGACTCCAGCGCGGCGGTGGACGAGACGGTGACCAGCAGGTCGGTCCCGTCGAGCACCTCGCCCATGTTCCCGTAGACCAGCCGGCAGTTCGGCGGCAGACCGCCCGGGAGCTTGGCCGCGAGCCGCTGGTACGGCTGCTCCTCCAGGTGCGTGGTGTGCTCCCCGGGCCTGCTCCGCAGCTTGATCAGCACCTCCCGCTGCGGGTGCAGCCTGGCGTGCGCGGCGGCCCGCTCCAGCAGGTAGGTGCGGTCCGCGCGGCTGTCGGGCACCGAGGGCTGCACGGCGAACACCACCGTGTGGACACGGCTCCCGGCCCGCTCGTACGGCGCCCCGCCGAGGAAGGGCAGCGCGGTCTCGGTGACGGCGCCCGCGTCCGCGCCCACCCCCTCGTACACGGCGCGGAAACGCTCCGCGTCGTGCCGGGAGTTGGCGAGGACGAGGTCGGCTCCGTGGCGCAGCAGCAGCCCGTCGGCGAGCTTCTCGTACACGACGCCCACGTAGCCGGTGACGAGTACGGGGCGCTCGGCCGGGGCGGGCCACAGGGCGCGGGCCCCGTGCAGGACGGCCTGGACGGCGCCGCCGACGAGGGCGAGGACGATCACGTCGTAGCGCTCGCGCTCGATCTCGGCGAGGAACTGCGCGCAGGTCACCTCGGTCAGCCGGTCGGCACGGACGCCCACCTCCCCGAGCTGGCGCGCGGTGGGGGTGGCCCGGCCGCGCAGGAGGTATCCGGTGAGCTGGTGTCCGGGCACGAGACGGCCTGCGGTGAGTGCACCCCATTTCCATCGCGTATCGGAATCGGCGAGTACGGCTACGCGCTTGCGTTCTGGCACGCGGCAGAAACTATTGGGCAATTTCGGTGATCGGCCCAACGAGCGCACAACAGCGGGTTAACAACGCGTCGACTGAATGCGAAAGCGCACGGGTTAACATGCCCGCCCCGCGCCGTTCACATGGAATCCGCATCCGGGTCATGATGAATGCCGGACGAAGCCATAACGTCTCGCAGGTGCCCAAGCTCTCTGTTGTCGTGCCGTTCTACAACGTGCAGACATACGCACCGGATGCCCTGAAAAGTCTCGAACTCAACGCCCGGGACGATTTCGAGTTCCTGCTCGTCGACGACTGCTCGACGGACGGGACCCCCGAACTCCTGGAACGGGCGGCCCGCGAGCTGCCCGGGGCGGTGCACCTCAGATGCGACCGCAACGGCGGCCTGGCCACCGCACGGAACACCGGGCTGGCCGCGGCCCGCGGCGAGTACCTCGCCTTCCTCGACGGGGACGACTGGCTGGCCCCGGGCCACCTGGCCCGGACCCTGGCCGCCATAGAGGCGCTGAACTGCGATTTCGTGCGGACCGACCATGTGCAGTGCACCGGCCGGACGCGGAGCGTGCAGCGGGTTCCCTACGGCCCGCAGGGGGTGGTCGCCGACCCGCGGACGGGCATCCTGCCCGCGGACCGGGCCACCTCGGTGGACTATCCGTACGCGTGGGCCGGCATGTACCACCGGCGGCTGCTGGACCGCGGGGCGCTCCGCTTCACCGACGGGCTGCGGACGGCGGAGGACCGGCCGTGGATCTGGCGGCTGCACCGGGAGGCGGCATCCTTCGCCGCGGTCGGAATGCCCGGGATCTTCTACCGGCGCGGAGTTTCCACCTCATTGACGCAGATCGGGGACGAGCGGCAGCTGGATTTCATCCGGGCATTTGATCAGATCTTGTCCGACACGGCCGCCGACCGGGAATCCGGCCGACTGCTCCCTAAAGCCGTCCGAACATATTGCGCAATTATCGCGCACCATGTCGGGTCCATCGAAAGGTTCGAACCTGCCGTGGCCAAGAAACTCCGCTCGATGAGCACGGCGGCGCTCGGACGCATGCCGCAGGACGTACTGGACCGGGCCCTGGACTCGATGGACATCGACCGCTCCACCCTGCTGCGCCGCCTGCGCGGAAGCCGCCGCGTCCGGTCGGGGGCGCACGCCTGATGCCCGTCCAGATCTTCCTGGCCTCCACCCTCTACGGAGCCGCCACCCTCGCGGCGGGCATCGACGCGGGCAGCTTCCCCCCGGCCGGCCGCCGCATCCTGCTGACCAGCAACCACGCGGTCGCAGCCGAGATCACCCCCGGCCTCGCGGACATGCCCGGCTTCGCCGCCCTGCGCACCCGCTTCGACGAGGTCCTCGACTGGAACCGCGTCATCGAGCCGCTGCACCCCAGCACCTGGGCCCCGCGCGCCGAGGACGTCCCCCTGTGGGAACGGCAGCTGCGCACCCTGTGGGGCCTGGGCGAGGAACGCGTCGAGCTGATCGTGGAGTCCCTCCAGGTCCCGCCCGCCCAGACCCTGTGCCGGCTCTTCCCGGGCGCGGCGGTGGACGTCTACGCCGACGGGCTGATGAGCTACGGGCCCACGCGCTTCCGCCTCGATCCCCAGCTGGGGATGCGGGTGCGGCGGGTCCTGCACCTGGACCTGGTGCCGGGGCTGGAACCGCTGCTGCTGACGGAGTTCGGCGTACGGGCGGAACTGGTGCCCTCCACCTCCTTCGCGAAGGTCCTCGCCGAACTGTCCGAGCTGTCCGAGCTGTCGGAGCACCCCGAAGACCCCGAACACGCCGAGCACGCCGAGCACCCCGAACCGTCCGGCTCCCCCGCCCCCGCCCTGCTCCTCGGGCAGTACCTCTCCGCACTGGACCTGATGACCGCGGCCGAGGAGGAGGAGCTCCACGGGGAGATGGTCCGCGGCGCCCACGCCCTCGGCCACCGCCACCTCGTCTTCAAACCGCACCCCTCCGCCCCGGCCGCCTACTGCGGCCGGGCCCAGGCCGAGGCCGCGCGCCTCGGTGTCCGGCTGACCGTGGCGGACTCACCGGTGCTGGCCGAGACGCTCTACCAGCGGCTGCGCCCGGCGCTGGTCGTCGGCTGCTTCTCCACGGGGCTGCTCACCGCCGCCACCCTGTACGGCCTCCCGGTGGCCCGCACCGGGACGGACACGGTCCTGGCCCGGCTGGCCCCGTACCCGAACAGCAACCGCGTCCCGCTCACGGTCGTGGACGCCCTGCTGCCCGACCTCGCGGACCCCGCGGCGGTCCGCTCCTGGAGCACCCCGGACCGCGGGCGGGTCCAGGAGGAGCTCGCCGGGCTGCTGACCGCGGTCGGCTTCACGATGCAGCCGCGGATCCTGTCCGCACACCGGCCCGCGGCCGAGGCCTACCTGGCGGAACACCTGACCGCCCGCACCTGGCGCTACTTCACCCGCCGCCGGCTGACCGCCCTGGGCCTCCCGGGCGGCATCCCGGCCCGGCTGTCCTTCCTGCCCCGGAGCCCGGCCGTACGGCGCGCCGTCCGGCGGCTGCGCCGGGCGGTCAGCTGACGGCGAGCTTGGCCGCGAAGCCGAGGAACAGCACCCCCGCCGCCGAGGTGGCCCCGGCCGACAGGCGCCTGCGGCGGCGGAACGCGGCGGACAGCCGGGTGCCGCCGAAGATCAGCACGGTCAGGTAGAGGAAGCTGCCGATCTGCAGCAGCCCGCCCAGCACCAGGAAGGACAGCGCGGGATAGGCGTAGCCCGGGTCCACGAACTGTACGAAGAAGGACATCAGGAAGAGGATGGCCTTCGGGTTGAACAGGCTGATCAGCAGCGCCCGCCGGTACGGCCGCTCGCGCTCGCCCTCGTCCGGGCCGCCGGCCTCGACGGCAGCGGCCACCTCGGCCCGCGCCAGGTGCGAGCGCCACAGCGACCAGGCGCCGCGCAGCATCCCGAAGGCCAGCCAGGTCAGGTAGCCCGCGCCGAGCAGCTTGACGATGCCGAACAGCAGCGGGCTGGTCTGCAGCAGCGAGGCCGCGCCGGCCGCGGCGAGCGCCATCAGCACGGCGTCGCCGGTCCACACCCCGGCGGCGGCCTTGTATCCGGTACGCACGCCGCGGCGGGCGGCCACGGACAGCACGTACAGCGAGTTCGGCCCCGGCAGCAGAATGATCAGCACCAGGCCGGCGAGGTAGGTCGGAAGATCTGTCACACCCAGCATGTGCAGGAGTGTGACAACTTTTGCACCTGTCACGCCAGTGGTTTCACCATGTGGAATCGGCGGGCACGTACGTCCCCCACACCTCCCGCAGCGCCCCGCACACCTCCCCCACCGTGGCCCGGGCCCGCAGCGCCTCCTTCATCGGGTACAGCACGTTCTGCGTGCCCGCGGCCGCCTCCCGCAGCGCGGCCAGCGCCGAGGCCACCGCCGCCCCGTCCCGCTCCGCCCGCAGCCGGGCCAGCGCCGCGCACTGGCGCGCCTCGATCTGCGGGTCCACGCGCAGCGGCTCGTACGGCTCCTCCTGCTCCAGCGCGAACCGGTTGACGCCGACCACCACCCGCTGCCCGCTCTCGGTCTCCTGCGCGATGCGGTAGGCGTTGCGCTCGATCTCGCCCTTCTGGAAACCGGCCTCGATCGCGGCCACCGCCCCGCCCAGGTCCTCGACCCGCCGCATCAGGGCGAGGACCTGCTCCTCCAGGTCGTCCGTCATCCGCTCCACCGCGTAGGACCCCGCGAAGGGGTCCACGGTGTGCGGCACGTCCGTCTCGTGGGCGAGGACCTGCTGGGTGCGCAGCGCGAGCCGGGCCGACTTCTCCGTCGGCAGGGCGATCGCCTCGTCGAAGGAGTTGGTGTGCAGCGACTGCGTGCCGCCGAGCACGGCGGCCAGGGCCTGCACCGCCACCCGTACGAGATTCAGCTCGGGCTGCTGCGCGGTCAGCTGGACCCCGGCGGTCTGGGTGTGGAAGCGCAGCATCAGCGACTTCGGGTCCCGCGCCCCGAACTCCTCGCGCATGACGCGGGCCCAGATCCGCCGGGCCGCCCGGAATTTCGCGACCTCCTCCAGAAGGGTGGTGCGGGCGACGAAGAAGAAGGACAGCCGGGGGGCGAACTCGTCGACGGCCATCCCGGCGGCCAGCGCCGTACGGACGTAGGCGACGGCGTCGGCGAGGGTGAAGGCGACCTCCTGCGCGGGCGAGGCCCCGGCTTCGGCCATGTGGTAGCCGGAGATGGAGATGGTGTTCCACTTCGGCATCTCGGCCCGGCAGTACCCGAAGGTGTCGGCCGTCAGCCGCAGGGAGGGGCCGGGCGGGAAGATGTAGGTGCCGCGGGCGATGTACTCCTTCAGCACGTCGTTCTGGACGGTGCCCGTCAGCTGCGCGCCCGTGATGCCCTGTTCCTCCGCCACCAGTTGGTAGAGCAGCAGGAGCAGGGCGGCGGGCGCGTTGATGGTCATCGAGGTGGAGACCCGGTCGAGCGGGATGCCGTCGAACAGGGTGCGCATGTCGTCGACCGAGTCGACGGCGACCCCGACCTTGCCCACCTCCCCGTGTGCGAGGGGGGCGTCGGAGTCGTGCCCCATCTGGGTGGGCAGGTCGAAGGCCACCGACAGTCCGGTGCCGCCGCCCGCGATGAGCTGCCGGTAGCGCGCGTTGGACTCGGCGGCCGTACCGAAGCCGGCGTACTGCCGCATCGTCCAGGGCCGTCCGGTGTACATGGTGGGATAAATCCCCCTCGTGTACGGGAAGTCACCGGGCTCCCCGAGGGCGGCGGCCGGGTCCCACCCCGTCAGGTCGCCCGGTCCGTAGACGGGTTCGATCGGGATTCCGCTCTCGGTACGTGCCATCGACCAGTCCTCCACGGGGCGCCGGGGCTGCTGCCGCCGTCTGTGCGCAAGGCTGCGGACGGCTCCTGGTCACAATGGCGCAACATCCGGGAACAGCGTGCAACTGTCCACGCGCGTCAGGCATCACCTAGTTACACGACGTAGAAACCGGGGGACTGCAATGCACCGCAAGAGAGTCATGATCCGCACGCTCGGAGTGGCCACCGCCGTCGCACTCGCTGCGACCGCCTGCGGGCCGCAGAAGGCGGAGTCCACCGGCTCCGCATCCTCTGCCCCGTCCTCGCCCACGGCGGGTGCCTCCCCCGAGACCTCCACCGACAACAAGCCGGCCGAGAACTCGGCGACGCCGTCGCAGTCCCCCTCCGCGTCGGCGTCCCCGTCGGACAAGGCCTCGCCCTCACCCTCGTCCTCGTCCTCGGCGTCCCCGGCCGTCAAGCCGATCATGGCGAACGGCGACGACAGCGACCAGGTCCGCGAGCTCCAGGCGCGGCTGCGCCAGCTGAAGCTGATGAGCGTCGCGCCGACCGGTTTCTACGGCTCCAAGACGACCGCCGCCGTCAAGACCTTCCAGTCGAAGAACGGCCTGACCGCGACCGGCTCGGTCGACAAGGCCACCTGGGAGAAGATCGAGGGCGCCACGAAGAAGCCCACCCCGCAGGAGCTGAACCCGCCGACCGTCAACGAGCCGGACGCCCCGGACCCGAACTGCATGCAGGGCCGGGTCATGTGCATCAGCAAGGAGAGCCGCACCCTCGCCTGGATGATCGACGGCAAGGTCATCTCGACGATGGACGTGCGCTTCGGCTCGGAGAACACCCCGACCCGCGAGGGCGTCTTCAACGTCGGCTGGAAGGCCAAGGACTGGACGTCGACGATCTACCACACGCCGATGCCGTACTCGATGTTCTTCAGCGGCGGCCAGGCGGTGCACTACTCGGCGGACTTCGCGGCCCGCGGCTACAACGGCGCCTCGCACGGCTGCGTGAACGTCCGGGACAAGGGCAAGCTGTCGGCGCTGTTCGACCAGGTGAAGGTCGGCGACAAGGTCGTCGTCTACTGGTGACCGGTGCATCACGGTCCCGACGGAAGTGAGTGGCGCGGGCAGGGCCGGGGGAACGTGCCCCGCCCGCGCCAGTTGCGCAGAGCCCAGGGGTACGGGGGGAACCCCGGCTCATGCGCAGCCGATGACCAGTCGGCTCGATAGGTACTGCGCCACGGGTTCGAAAAGTGTTACAGGCAGGTGAGCGGCCGGATCGGCGTGCGTTCCGCAGACGGCTCCGCGGGTGACGCACAGGTGTCCGCACTGGTGTCCGCGCAGGTGGCGGGCGCGCGGATCAGCGTCGGCCGAGGAGTCCCGTGGAGCCGCCCGGCTGCGCGGGGGTCAGCGTCGGCGCCCTCAGCACGTCGCCGTCGCCCGCCCCGGAGCCGCCCTCGCCCGGCGCGCCCTCACGGGTGCCGCCCTTGGCGCCCCCGTCCAGCAGCGACTCGCAGTACCGCGGGATCCGCGCCGCACCGCTGGCCAGGCGCGCGAGCCGGTCCCGGCGGTCGTCGCTCAGGCGGCCCGCCCGGTAGTCCTTGCACAGGTCCAGGTTCCGCAGGCGGGTCTCCCAGTCGCCGTTGCGGTCCTTGCCGGTGCCGTCGCCGGTGATCCCCTCCTTGTCGGGGTCCCGGCCGTCCCGGTCCCTGGTGTCCCGGCCGTCCTTGCCGTCGCCGCCGGTCAGGCCGCCCTGGGCGTCCTTGCCCGACCCGCCGGTGGCGGGCGCGCCGGAGGAGGCGCCGCCGACGCCGAGGTCCGGGCCCGCGGACGTACGGCCGTCCGCGCCGGGGGTCTGCGGCCCGCCGGAGGTGCGCGGGGAGGCCTCGCCGTCCCGCAGCGGGGAGGGCAGCAGGTTCGGGCTGAGGGTCGGGTCCTGGCTGTCGGAGGGCGCCGGGTCCCCGTCCACACTGACGGAGGTCGCGGGTCCGGGACCCGCGTCGTCGTGCCGGGTCCGGTCCAGCAGACCGGCCCCCACCGCGGCGGCCAGCCCGCCGACCGCGACGCTCGCCAGCGCCGCCGCCAGACCGAACCGGACGGAGCGGCGCCCGCGGGGCACGGACGGGAGGACGGCGCGGCCGAGGTCCACCAGGGGCACCTCGTGGCCCGACGCCACGCCCGGGCTCCCCGCGGCCGGGGCGGCCGGCCCGCGCGCGGCACGGAAGGCGGCCAGCGCGGCGGCCTCACCGGGCAGCTGCGCACCGGCGGACGGCGGCGGCTCGGCCAGGGAATCGAGGGCGGCTCGCAGCCGGGCGGCACGGGCCTGCGCCCGGGGATCGGCGGCCGGGCCCACAGGTTCCACCGGCTCTCCGCGCAGCAGTCGGTCCACCGCGGCTTCGTCCAGCCACCTGTTGCGCTCGTCGGCCATCACATGTCCTTCTGCGTCCGCCAACGTGAATGCGTCACACCGGTTTGTTCTACGAGGCCCCCGCCACGGCCACGCTGCGCGGGTACGGCGTCGAGATCCCTCCCGCCCCCGCCGTCCCGTGCCGGGCCACCGGCATTATTGCCGACCGGAGCATCCCCTTCCGAGCCCGGGCCGCAGCCCGGCTCGAAATCGCCCCTCACATCCTGAGTGTCCAGCAGCTCAGCAAGCCTCTTCAGCCCCCGGTGCGCGGCGGTCCGTACCGCGCCGGGGCGCTTGCCCAGGGTCTCGGCCGCACTCTTGGCGTCGAGCCCGACCACGACCCGCAGGACGACGGCCTCCGCCTGGTCCTGGGGGAGCTGGGCGATCAGCGCCATGGTCACACCGGTGGCGAGCGACTCCATGGCCTCGCCCGCGGTGTCGCAGTCGGCGGCCCGGCCAGTGAGCTCCGTCTCGTCGCCGCCTATGGCGGGGCGGCGGCCGCGCATGCGGATGTGGTCGAGGGCGCGGTTGCGGGCGATGCGGGCGGCCCAGCCGCGGAAGCGGTCGGCGTCGCCGGTGAAGGAGTCCAGGTCGCGGGCGATCTGCAGCCAGGCCTCGGAGGCAACGTCCTCCGCGTCGCCGTCCCCGACGAGCGTGCGTACGTATCCGAGCAGGCGCGGGTGCACGGCGCGGTACACAGTCCGGAACGCGTCCTCGTCGCCGTCCTGTGCCGCGAGCACCGCGGCGGTCAGCTCCGCGTCGTCCCCCAGCAAAGTCCCCAACCCGTTCACTGTCCTGTACGTGTGGCGCAAATCAGCACGTTACGGCTTTCAAGCACCTCTCGTCCACGAGTTGTACAACGAGCAACCAACCCTGCGCGGAGCGAGGTGTGACACAAAACGCACTTGCGGCGCTGACAGGGGTACGGGCTTGTCGCACGAGTCCGTGACGGATGGCGACCGGGGCCTCTCCTGTGGGGGGTGGCGGCCTCGGTCGTCCTCCCCTGCTCGCCGCTTCGGGCAGTGCTCACGTCATCCTTTCGGCTCACTTCCGGGTGAAATCCTCAAATGGGTACGACACTCCCCACCCCGCGTCGATAGCGTGGCGGGACACCCGCGCCACGCCCCGAGGAGCCCTCCGCTGTCCAGCCACCTTCCGGCACAGGCCACCGGGTGCACCTCCCCGGGGGCCGCCCCTCCCGGACCGCGTCCAGGGGAGAAGTCCAGGGGCCGCTCCGACCCTTCACACGGCTCCGGGCTGGCACGGTTCAACACCCTGTCCCCCGAAGCCGCCCACGCGGTCCTGCTGCACTGCTGCGGAAGCAGGCGCTGGGCCCACCGGATGGCCACCCACCGCCCTTACCCCGATTCCGGCTCGCTGCTCGCCGCCGCGGACGAGGCCTCGTACGACCTCTCCCAGGCGGACCTGACCGAGGCCCTGGCCTCGGAGTGCCCGGAGGAACTGGGGCACGGAGCACCGTACGCCGCCCTGCTGGCCCTCGACGCCGCCCATGCGGAGTACGAGCGCAAATTCGGCCACGCCTTCGTCATCTGCCTCGACGGCCACCCCCCGGAGGAGCAGGCCGACCAGCTGCTGGCCGCGATCCGGCGCCGGATGGGCCACGAGGAGGACGAGGAACGCTCGATCTCCGCGGACGAGCTCCGCCGCGTCGCCCAGGCCCGGCTCCTGGACCTGACACGCTGGCTGACCTCAGCCGATGGGCTATCTGCTACGGAAATCGGGCTATACGCCCCTGTGGGATAGTCCGTACGTGCCTGTTTGATCACACCGAAGACCCCCGCGCGAAGGAACCGACAAAGCGTCGCTACGATGTCCGGGGCCGGAGGACCGTACCCGGCCGGGCCCGACCGACAACGAAGCCGGCTGGCCCCCGCCCCGCTTCCGGAGGGTTTTCCGTGCCGGCTGGAACGTTGTACCGCGGCCGGGAAGGAATGTGGTCCTGGGTGGCTCATCGAGTCACCGGCGTCCTCATTTTCTTCTTCCTGTTCGTACACGTCCTCGACACCGCTCTCGTCCGCGTCTCCCCCGAGGCGTACGACGATGTCGTGGCTACCTACAAGACTCCGATCGTCGCGCTGCTGGAGTACGGCCTCGTCGCCGCAATCCTGTTCCACGCGCTCAACGGTCTCCGTGTCATCGCCGTGGACTTCTGGTCCAAGGGCCCGCGCTACCAGAAGCAGATGCTCTGGACCGTCGTGGGCATCTGGAGCGTGCTGATGTTGGGGGCCCTGTACCCCGTACTCGGCCACGCCTACCTCGAACTCTTCGGGAAGTGACACGCATGTCTTCTGACACTTCTTTCGAAAAGGGCATCGGTGACGTAGAGGGCGTGTCCCTCTACGACGCCGACAACCCCGCCCCGTACATCGAGGCCCCGCGCAAGCGCACCAGCAAGACCCCTCGCTCG
This sequence comes from Streptomyces xanthophaeus, assembly GCF_000725805.1. Classification (GTDB taxonomy): domain Bacteria; phylum Actinomycetota; class Actinomycetes; order Streptomycetales; family Streptomycetaceae; genus Streptomyces; species Streptomyces xanthophaeus. The sequence goes on from NZ_JOFT01000028.1 coordinate 232,078, forward strand.
ACGCGCGGCAACTTCGAGATGGCCGCATGGCTCTTCATGCGCCTCTCGGGCATCGTGCTCGTCGTCCTCGTCATCGGCCACCTGCTGATCCAGCTGGTGCTCGACGGCGGCGTCTCCAAGATCGGCTTCGCCTTCGTGGCGGGCCGCTGGGCCTCCCCGTTCTGGCAGGGCTGGGACCTGCTGATGCTGTGGCTGGCCATGCTGCACGGCGCGAACGGTCTGCGTACCGTCATCAACGACTACGCGGAGCGCGCCAACACGCGGCTGTGGCTGAAGGGCCTGCTCTACACCGCCACGGTGTTCACCATCCTTCTGGGCACGCTGGTGATCTTCACCTTCGACCCGAACATCCGCTAGGCAACGGGGCTGAGGCGAAACCAATGAAGATCCACAAGTACGACACCGTCATCGTCGGAGCGGGCGGCGCAGGCATGCGCGCCGCCATCGAGTCGACGAAGCGCAGCCGCACCGCGGTGCTGACGAAGCTCTACCCCACCCGCTCCCACACGGGCGCCGCGCAGGGCGGCATGGCCGCCGCGCTGGCCAACGTGGAAGAGGACAACTGGGAGTGGCACACCTTCGACACGGTCAAGGGCGGTGACTACCTGGTCGACCAGGACGCCGCCGAGATCCTGGCGAAGGAAGCCATCGACGCGGTCCTCGACCTCGAAAAGATGGGCCTGCCGTTCAACCGCACCCCGGACGGCACCATCGACCAGCGCCGCTTCGGCGGCCACTCGCGCAACCACGGCGAGGCACCGGTCCGCCGGTCCTGCTACGCCGCGGACCGCACCGGTCACATGATCCTCCAGACGCTGTACCAGAACTGCGTCAAGGAGGGCGTGGAGTTCTTCAACGAGTTCTACGTCCTGGACCAGCTCCTCGTGGAAGAGGACGGCGTCCAGAAGTCGGCCGGCGTCGTCGCGTACGAGCTGGCCACCGGCGAGATCCACGTCTTCCAGGCGAAGGCCGTCATCTACGCCTCCGGCGGCACCGGCAAGTTCTTCAAGGTGACCTCCAACGCGCACACCCTCACGGGTGACGGCCAGGCGGCCTGCTACCGCCGCGGCCTGCCGCTGGAGGACATGGAGTTCTTCCAGTTCCACCCGACGGGCATCTGGCGCATGGGCATCCTGCTGACGGAGGGCGCCCGCGGTGAGGGCGGCATCCTCCGCAACAAGGACGGCGAGCGCTTCATGGAGAAGTACGCGCCGGTCATGAAGGACCTCGCGTCCCGTGACGTCGTCTCGCGCTCCATCTACACCGAGATCCGGGAGGGCCGCGGCTGCGGTCCCGCCGGTGACCACGTGTACCTGGACCTGACGCACCTCCCGCCGGAGCAGCTCGACGCCAAGCTCCCGGACATCACCGAGTTCGCGCGCACGTACCTCGGCATCGAGCCCTACACGGACCCGATCCCGATCCAGCCCACCGCGCACTACGCCATGGGCGGCATCCCGACCAACGTCGAGGGTGAGGTCCTGCGCGACAACACCACCGTCGTCCCCGGCCTGTACGCGGCCGGCGAGGTGGCGTGCGTGTCGGTGCACGGCGCGAACCGCCTGGGCACCAACTCGCTGCTGGACATCAACGTCTTCGGCAAGCGCTCCGGCATCGCGGCGGCCAAGTACTCGCAGGAGAACGACTACGTCGAGCTCCCCGAGAACCCGGCTTCCCTCGTCGAGGCCCAGGTCGAGCGCCTGCGCAACTCCACGGGCCACGAGCGGGTCGCCGACCTGCGTCTGGAGCTCCAGGAGACGATGGACGCCAACGTGATGGTGTTCCGCACGGAGCAGACCATCAAGACCGCGGTCGAGAAGATCGCGGAGCTCCGCGAGCGCTACCTGAACGTGTCCGTCCAGGACAAGGGCAAGCGCTTCAACACGGACCTGCTGGAAGCCATCGAGCTGGGCAACCTGCTCGACCTGGCCGAGGTCATGGCCGTGTCCGCGCTGGCGCGCAAGGAGTCCCGCGGCGGTCACTACCGCGAGGACTACCCCAACCGCGACGACGTCAACTTCATGCGCCACACCATGGCGTACCGCGAGGTCGGAGCCGACGGCTCGGACTCGATCCGGCTCGACTACAAGCCGGTCGTCACGACCCGCTACCAGCCGATGGAGCGTAAGTACTGATGGGCACCCCGACCCTGAGCAAGACGGACCAGATGGAGGCGGCGGCCGCGGCCTCCCCCTACATCACGGTCACCTTCCGGATCCGCCGCTTCAACCCCGAGGTCTCGGACCAGGCGGAGTGGCAGGACTTCCAGATCGAGATCGACCCGAAGGAGCGCGTGCTCGACGGTCTCCACAAGATCAAGTGGGACCTCGACGGCACGCTGACCTTCCGTCGCTCCTGCGCGCACGGCATCTGCGGCTCCGACGCGATGCGGATCAACGGCAAGAACAGGCTCGCCTGCAAGACGCTGATCAAGGACATCAACCCGGAGAAGCCCATCACCGTCGAGGCCATCAAGGGCCTCACGGTGATGAAGGACCTCATCGTCGACATGGAGCCCTTCTTCCAGGCGTACCGGGACGTCATGCCGTTCCTGGTCACCAAGGGCAACGAGCCGACGCGTGAGCGCCTGCAGTCCGCCGAGGACCGCGAGCGCTTCGACGACACCACCAAGTGCATCCTGTGCGCCGCGTGCACGTCCTCGTGCCCGGTGTTCTGGAACGACGGCCAGTACTTCGGCCCGGCGGCGATCGTCAACGCGCACCGCTTCATCTTCGACTCGCGTGACGAGGCCGGCGAGCAGCGGCTGGAGATCCTGAACGACAAGGACGGCGTGTGGCGTTGCCGCACGACCTTCAACTGCACCGACGCGTGCCCCCGTGGCATCGAGGTCACGAAGGCGATCCAGGAAGTCAAGCGGGCCCTCATCACCCGCCGCTTCTGAACGACCCGTCAGTCGAAGGCCCCGCGCCCGGTGTTCGCACCGGGCGCGGGGCCTTCGCCGTTCGCATGGAACACCGGTACGCGTGACGGGGGTCCCTGTGGAAGGATCGGCCGTATGAGTGACCAGCAGCCGAATCCTTACGCGGGCGACCCCTCCCTGGGCGGTCAGCCCGGCCAGCCCGGCCAGGGGGACTACCAGTGGGGCCCGGGCGAGGCCAGTTACGGGTACCCCCAGCCCTACCCGACTCCCGCCTACCAGCAGCCGACGATCGGCGGCGCGGGATTCGCAACCCACGACGCCGCGTACGCCCCGGGCCCGGGCGGCGCCGGCATGACCCTCGGCGACATCAGCATCGCCGGCGACCAGATCATCACCCCGTCGGGCACGATGCCGCTCAAGGGCGCGATGTGGAACGCGACGGACTTCTCGCGCACCGAGGAGAAGATCCCGACGCACGCGATCGTGCTCGCGATCGTCTTCGCGCTGTTCTGCCTGATCGGCCTGCTGTTCCTCCTGATGAAGGAGAAGGTCACCACGGGATACATCCAGATCACGGTGACCAGCGGCGGCCGCCACCACTCGACGATGATCCCGGCAGCCGACGCCCACACCTACGCCTGGGTGATGTCGCAGATCAACTATGCGCGGTCGATCAGCCTTTGAGGGGTTGAGGGGGCGGAGGGTTGAGGGGCGGGGCTTCGGGGGGGGCTTGTGGCGGCTGGGCGGTATCAGAGAAGTCTTGGGGGATTCCCGTCAGTCCCACGGTCCTTCCGTGCCGGGCCGGGCCCTCAAGGGCGCTCCTTCGTCGCGTCGCTTCGCGATGGCC
>NZ_JOFT01000029.1 GCF_000725805.1 Streptomyces xanthophaeus
CTGCTGGCAGGACCCCGCCGACGGCTCCACCCCGGGCACGCCGCCGCAGTGCGGGGACCGGCGGGGGGGCGCGCCCGCGGGGCCGGGGTCGCGGTGGGTGGGGGTGTGGGGCGGGCTGAGGCTATGGCTGCCCAGAGGAGCCAGACCACGGCCACCAGGGCTCGTAGCCAGGCGGGGCTCAAAGGGGTCCACGGGATCATCAGGACGGCCTTGTCGAAGGCGTCCAGCAGGGTGAGACCGGCCAGCAGGAGGGTCAGGCGGGCGAGCCAGGGGCGGGTCGGCCGCAGGGCCAGGCCGACGCCCGTCCACCAGAGCCCGAGCAGGAGCAGGGCCAGCGCGGGGACGGGGGTCGGGGTCAGGGAGGTGGTGGAGCCGGCCACGTCCAGGGCCAGCCCCGCGAGGCCCAGGGCGGAGGCCGCGGTGCCCAGCCGGGAGCCCCGCAGGCGGCGCGCCCACAGGACGCCGCCGACCAGGAGCAGGACGGCCGCCACGGCGAGGGCGATCTGGGTCTCCACGCGTTCCAGGCCGCGGGCCCCGTACCAGTCGCAGCCGGCCGGGAGCTTGCGCGCCTGCACGCTGTAGTCGGCGCAGACGAGGAGCTGGACCAGCTTCACCGGTTCGCCGACCAGGCGGGCCGATGCCCCGGAGACGGCGCCCCGCCGGTCACCGCACTGCGGCAGCGTGCCCGGGGTGGAGCCGTCGGCGGGGTCCTGCCAGCAGTTGCCGCGTCCCTGGCCGTCCCACCACACGTCCATGCCGTTCGGCCGGGTCGCGCCGGACTTGTCCTTGCCCATGACGTTCCCGGCGTACCGGTTGTGGTGGGAGGTGTCGGTCTGCTTCGACCACGCCTCCTCCCCGCGGATGAAGGCGGGTACCGCGCTGAGGAAGAAGCCCGCGCGCCGGTGGCCGTAGACCCAGTTGTCCTCGTAGATGTTCCAGTTGCCGCCCGCGGTGATGATGCCGGTGCCCGGGGGCATGGATATCTGCGGGCAGACGACTCCCCGCTCGTAGCCGCGCTCGATCGGCGGTTTGGCGCAGGTGCCGTCGGCGACGTACCCGTAGTAGTCCTGGTTGTTGTCGTGGATCAGGTTCCGCTCGAACTTGGCGTGGTTCTGCGGGAGTCCGGGGTGTCCGGGGAAGGCGCTGTCCATCGAGGCGCCGCCCATGTTCTGGTCGAACTCGTTGTCGTGGACCCACACCGAGTCCCCCGCGGTGCCGGAGTAGCCGACCATGTTGTGGTGGCTGCGGCAGCCGGTGATCTCGATGGAGTAGCGCGGGACCTCGTAGCCGCGGCCGTTGTTGATGTCGGAGGCGCTGCCGGGGTAGATGCCGGAGTCGCCGTTCCCGTACGACTCGCAGTTCTTGTAGAGGCCGTGGTCGCTGGCGAAGGTCAGGAAGCCGTACTCGTCGTTCCAGCGGGTGAGTACGTCGTCGATGACGAAGCCGTCGCCCGCCAGTACGTAAAGGGAGTTGAAGGTGGTGCGCTGCGCGGTGAAGTTGCGGAAGTAGATGCCGTTGGAGCGGTCGGCCCGGATGCCGTTGAGCTTCTGGTACTTGGCGTCGATGACCACGTCCTGCCGGGTGGCTCCGGTGCCCTCGATCTGGAGGTTCGTCTTGCCGAGGATCGCGACGAGGTTCTGGTTGTGGCGGCACTGGACCTGCTGCTCGTAGCTGAGGATCTGGTAGCCCAGCGAGGAGTTGGGGGCCTTCAGCGCCGCGCATTCGCCGGTGGGGGCGGGCAGCGAGGGCTCCTCCTCGTACAGGCCGGGGAGGATCGCGATGCTCATCCCGGGGCGGTCGACGGCGTCGACGGCCTCCTGGAGGTGGCGGTAGCCGCTCTTCTCGCAGCGCTCGTAGAGGGCGAGGTTGCGCTGCCTGAGTTCGTCCGGGAAGCCGGCCGTGCGGCGTTCGAAGGCGGGCCGGTCGGTCTTGCAGACCAGCAGGTCGGGCTCCCCGGTGCGGTACTGGGGCACGGATCCGGAGCCGTCGGGGAAGGTGACGGGGCGCTCCTCGTGCGCGCGGGCGGCGGGCGCGGTGGCGAGGAGGGACAGGAGGGCGAGGAGGGCGGTGAGGAGCGCCACCCCCAGGGTTCGGCCGGGAGTGCCCCCGGGCGCGGCAGGGAACCTGCGGGTCCACGACATGCGCGTGAGAGTAGAGCAATGTTCATCTTTTGTGAGCCCCCTCCGCACGAATCCGCCGAGAGGGGCCGCTCACGGCCCGGACCGCCCCCGCGGCCGCGAAACCGGCCAGGCGGCCGGGACGGGCCGTTGACGCACGGGCCACGGAATCCTACTGTCAGCCATAGGATTCCTTCGAAGGAGCGGGAGCGCAGCGATGAGCGAGCAGCAGGCCGGCGGCATCGAGCAGGCCAGGAAGACGGCGGAGGCACTGGAGTACCTCACCGGCTTCGGCAACGAACACAGCTCGGAGGCCGTCCCCGGCGCGCTGCCCCTCGGCAGGAACTCGCCCCAGCGCGCTCCCCTCGGCCTCTACGCCGAGCAGCTCAGCGGCAGCGCCTTCACCGAGCCGCGCAGCCACAACCGCCGCTCCTGGCTCTACCGGATCCACCCCTCGGCCGCGCACCCGCCCTTCACCCGGACCGACAACGGGAACCTGCGCACCGCGCCCTTCACCGAGGTCCCGGCCGACCCCAACCGCCTGCGCTGGAACCCGCTGCCCGACCCGGCCCCCGGCACCGACTTCCTGGCCGGGCTCTGGACGCTCGGCGGCAACGGCGACGCGGCCCAGCGCACCGGCATGGCCATCCACCTCTACGCCGCCAACGCGCCGATGACCGACCGGGTCTTCAGCGACTCCGACGGCGAGCTCCTGATCGTCCCCGAGCGCGGCGGGCTGCTCCTGCGCACCGAGCTCGGCCTGCTCGCCGCCCGGCCGGGCGAGGTGGCCCTGATCCCGCGCGGGGTCCGTTTCCGCGTCGAGCTCCTCGACCCCGAGGCCCGCGGCTACGTCTGCGAGAACTACGGGCAGCCCTTCGCCCTCCCCGACCTGGGCCCGATCGGCGCCAACGGTCTCGCCGCCGTCCGTGACTTCCGGGCCCCGGTGGCCGCGTACGAGGACGCGGGCGCCGAGGGGCGCCCGACCGAGGTGGTCAACAAGTTCTGCGGCAACCTCTGGTCCGCCACCTACGACCACTCCCCCCTGGACGTGGTCGCCTGGTACGGCAGCCACGTGCCGTACGTGTACGACCTGCGGCGCTTCAACGTCCTGGGGACGATCAGCTACGACCACCCCGACCCGTCGATCTTCACCGTGCTGACCTCGCCCTCCGACACCCCGGGGCTGGCGGGCGTGGACTTCGTGGTCTTCGCGCCGCGCTGGCTGGTCGGCGAGGACACCTTCCGCCCGCCGTACTTCCACCGCAACGTCATGAGCGAGTACATGGGCCTGATCGAGGGCGCGTACGACGCCAAGGCCGAGGGATTCGTCCCCGGCGGCGGCTCGCTGCACAACATGATGTCCGCGCACGGCCCGGACCGGGAGACCTTCGACCGGGCGAGCGCCGCCGAGCTGAAGCCGCAGAAGATCGACGACGGTCTGGCCTTCATGTTCGAGACCCGCTGGCCGATCACCGCCACCGCCCAGGCGGCCTCCGCGGACCACCTCCAGCGGGCCTACGACGACGTCTGGCAGGGTCTGGAGCGGCACTTCCGCCCCTGACCTGCGCTGCATACGCTGCGTGTGCCGCGAGCGACGCCGCACGCCGTCCACCCGTCCAGCCGTTCGGAGAACCCGCCGTGACCGCCTTCGCCCCCGATTCCCTGGTGCTGAACCGGAAGCTGCCGCTCTGGTACCAGGTCTCGCAGTCGCTGCGCGCCTCGATACTGGGGCGCACCCCGGACGCCTCGCTGCGCCTGCCCACCGAGGAGCAGCTCGCCGAGCACTACGGGGTCAGCGTGCTGACCATGCGGCAGGCGCTCAAGGAGCTGGAGGGCGAGGGGCTGATCAGCCGGCACCGGCGGCGCGGCACGTTCATCGAGCCGGGGGCCCTGCGGGGCGCCCCGGTCCGGCTGCTGGGCTCGGTCGACGCGATCGTGGCCCAGCAGTCGGGTGACCGTACGACGGTTCTCGGCCAGGCCCGGACGACCGTCGCCGGGGAGCTGCTGGAGCACTTCCCGGACACGCCCGAAGTGGTCACGTACCGGCGTCTGCGCCACGACCGGGAGAGCGGCGAGCCGACCAACTGGGCCGAGAACGCGGTCCTTCCGGAGTTCGCCGAGTCGGTCGCCCTGGCCGATCTCGAACGCTGGCCGATGACCAAGGTGCTGCGGGACGTCGTCGGGGTGCGGATCAGCCGGATCACGGACACCGTGGAGGCGCGCCTGGCCGACCCGGAGACCGCCGAGCTGCTCCAGGTCCCCCTGCTGAGCCCGATCCTGCACTACACGGGCGTGACCTACGACGAGGAAGGCCGGGTGGTGGACGTGGCCCGGATCCGGTACCGCGGCGACCGGTTCTCCTTCACGGTGACCGTGGACGCCCACTGACCGCAGGTGCGGGGACGGCGGCTACTTCTCCTCGTCGTCCGTGGCGCGCTCGCCCTCGGCCTGGGAGGGGGTGGTGCGCATCGTCTGCGGGTGCTGCTGCTTCTTCTGGGTGTCGTCCATGTCCTCGTCGAGCCGTTCGCCTTCGGCCTGCGAGGGAGTCGAGTATTCGTCGTACTGACTCATGACCGTCTCCTCGGTCGATGGTACGTATCCGTATGTATGCGTACACAAGGAGCGTAGCCCTTCCTCCCCGGTGCGGCCCGGGCGGGGCCCGGCGGCCGGGAGCCGTCGCTACCATCGGCCGGGTGAGCGTTGACGCATCGTTGCCGGACCTGTTGCTGGACGATCTGATGCCCTGGGCCGCGGGCGGACTGCGCCTGGGCCGCGACTGGGTGGCGGCGCCCGACCCGGCCGTCCTGCGCACCCGCTGGGCCGCCCTGACCGGCGCCGAAGGGGCAGAGCGGGAGCGGCTCTTCCGGCCCAGCCGCAGCCGTACCCCCGCCGCCGGGGCGGCAGCACTGCCCGGCCAGCGCTCGGGCACTGCCAGGTTCGCCGATGCGCCCGGGCCCTGCCCCGATCCCGTACGGGTGCTCCGCGAGCCCTTCGACGAGCAGTGGCTGCTCCCCGACCAGCGGCTCATCGACGCGGCCCGTCCGGAGCTGTGGCGGGTCCGTGACGAGCACCAGCTGTTCCTGCTGGAGACCCCGGACCTGCTGGTGACCGCGCACCTCCCGGCGGGTCGGCTCGGCCGGGTCCGGCCGCTGCACCGGCGCCCCGGCGGCGCCGAACCGAACCTCGCCCCCGGCCTGCTGAACCTGCTCGGCGAGCGCTACGGGGGCTGGGTCACGCCCGAGGACGTGCTGTGCTGGATCCTCGCGGCGGGCCGGCCCGGGCCGCGGGGGTACGGGGTCCCGCTCACCACAGACCCCGGGCGCTGGCGGGCCGGGCTGGAGCTCGGGCACCGGCTCCTCGGCGTCCAGTTGCGCGGCGCCCGCGGGGGCGAGCCGCCGCGGCTGCCGGGCGGACGCCGCCCGTACATCCGCTCGGCGGTCCCGGCCTGGCCGCAGGGGCTGTCGTACGACGCCGCCACGCAGACGCTGGGTCTCGGCGCCGGGACCGTCTCGCCCGTGCCTGCGGCAGCCTGGGAGTTCGAGGTACAGGGCGTACGGGTGCTGGAGGCCTGGTTCGCCGCCCGCACCGCGCACCTGCTCCCCGGGGCCGACGGCCTGGAGGCGCTGGGTCCGGCCGAGTGGCCCCAGGGCTGGACCTCGGAACTGCTGGCCCTGGTGACGACCCTGGCCCTGCTGGCCGACCTGGCCCCGGAGCGGGCCGCGTTCGAGGCGGGCCCGGGCCTCGCTGCGGCCGAGCTGCGCGCGGCCGGGGTGCTGCCGCCGCCCCGGTGGGCCCGACGCCCGGCTTCGGTGCTGGACCACCAGGAGGAGGGCCCGGGCGGGCAGTTCGCCCTGCTCTGAACCCCGGGGCCCGGGGCTCGGGGCGCGGCGTTCAGGCAGTCCGCCCCGCCCTGAGCCCCGGGGCCCGGGGCGCGGCGTCCGCTACGCCTGCCACGCCCCCAGCAGCCGGGCCATCGAGCGGTCGAAGGCCTCCCCCAGCTCCGGCCCCGCCTCCGTGACCGGGGCGGCGCCTCCCGTCAGGGCCGCCGTCAGCAGCGGGTACTGCCCGGTGGCCAGCCGCGAGCCGATCCACGCCGCCCGTACGCCGCGCTCCTCGGCCGCCGACCAGGGCAGCGTCCGGGCCCGCTCGGCCAGGGCCAGTTCGCCCGACACGAAGGTCGCGACCATGCCGTTGACCGCGGCGACGAGCTCCAGCTTCTCGCCGTCCGCCGCCTCCAGCGGGACCAGGCAGTCCAGGCTGTGCTCCAGGTACCGCAGGGCGTTGGGGCCGAAGCCGTAGACGGGGCTCAGCAGCCGCGGCAGCCACGGGTGGCGGTGCATCAGCGCCCGCGTCTGGCGGGAGAGGGCGAGCAGGTCGGCCTGCCAGTCGCCGGTGGGCGGGGTCAGCTCGTACTCGCCGCTGACCGCGTCGACCATCAGCTCGTACAGGTCCTCCTTGCGCGGCACGTAGTTGTACAGGGACATGGTCCCGGCGCCGATCCCGGCCGCGACGCGCCGCATGGAGACGGCCTCGATCCCCTCCGCGTCGGCGATCCGCACCGCCTCGGCGGCGATCGACTCGCGGCTGTGCGCGGGCCGGGGTCCGCGACCGGCCCGCTGCGGGCGGGCCCAGATCACTTCGGGTTCAGCGGGGCGCCCGCTGGGTGTCATCGCTCATCACCTCGTCCGTCTCGTCCCCCATCCTAGTTACGTACAGCGTACGTAGTCCTGTAGGGTGCCGCCCATGACTACTACGTACGCCGTACTTAGTGAGGGTCTGGAGAAGAACTACGGCGCGGTCCGCGCGCTGCGGGGCCTCGATCTGGCCGTCCCCGAGGGCACGGTCTGCGGGCTCCTCGGCCCCAACGGAGCGGGCAAGACCACCGCCGTCCGGATCCTCACCACCCTGACCGCTCCCACCGGCGGCCGCGCCCTCGTCGCCGGTCACGACGTCACCCGGGACCCCGGCGCCGTCCGCCGCGCCATCGGGGTCACCGGCCAGTACGCCTCCGTCGACGGGGAACTGACCGGCCGTGAGAACCTCCGGCTCTTCGCCCGGCTCGCCGGACTGCGCGGCTCCGCGGGCCGGGACCGCGCCGACGGACTGCTCCGGCGCTTCGGGCTCGACGAGGCCGCCGACCGGGTGGCCGCCACCTGGTCGGGCGGCATGCGCCGGCGCCTCGACCTGGCCGCCGGGCTGATCGCCCGCCCCCGCGTGCTGTTCCTCGACGAACCCACCACCGGACTCGACCCCGCCGCCCGCGAGCACATCTGGACGGCGGTACGGGAACTCGCCGACGAGGGCGCCACCGTGCTGCTCACCACCCAGTACCTGGAGGAGGCCGACCGGCTCGCCGACGACATCGTGGTCGTCGACGGCGGCAGGGCCGTCGCGCACGGCACCCCGGCCGGGCTGAAGGCCCGGATCGGGGCCCGCGCCGAGGTCTGCGTCCCCGGACCCGAATCCCTCGCGGACGCCGCCGCGGTGCTCGACCGGCTCACCGGCGGCCGGCCCGTCCTCGACACGGAGCGGCTCACCGTCGGCGTGACCGTGCTCGACGCGGGCCTCACCCTGCCCCGGATCATCCGCGAGCTCGACGCCCACGGGGTCCCCGTCACCGATGCGAGCCTGCGCCCGCCCACCCTCGACCAGGTCTTCCTGCGTCTCACCCAGGTCCGCGAGGCCGGATCCGACAAGGAGCACGCCGCATGAGCACCCTGCTGTCCGACGGCGGAGCGGTGGTCGTCCGCCAGCTCCAGAAGGCCCGGCACGCCCCGGCCCTGCTGATCCTCACGCAGACCATGCCGATCACGATGCTGCTGTTCTTCGGCTACGTGTTCGGCAGTGCGCTGGCCATGCCGGGGGCCCGGTACCGGGAGTTCCTCGTCCCCGGCATGCTCGCCGCCACCGCCGCGAGCGGGCTGATGACCGGCCTGTTCACCGCCGCGCAGGACGCGCACCGAGGGGTGACCGACCGGTTCCGGACCCTGCCGATGAGCCGGACCGCCGTCCCCCTGGGCCAGACGGCCGCCGACCTGCTGACCACGGCGGTGTCGATGGTGCCGCTGATGCTGGTGGGACTGGCGATGGGCTGGCGGATCGAGACCGGGGTACCCGGCGCCGTGGGGGCCTTCGGCGTACTGATGCTGTTCCGCTTCGCCACCGCCTGGGTGGGCACCTACCTCGGCCTGCTGAGCCGGAGCGAGGAGGCGGCGGGCCAGCTGGGCGCCGCCACCTTCGTGCTGCCGATGCTGTCCAGCGCGTACCTGCCGACCGCCGGGCTGCCCGGGTGGCTGCGTACGGTCGCCGAGTGGAACCCGATCAGCGCGGTCGCCGGCGCGGTGCGCGCGCTGTGCGGGAACGCCGGGGCCGAAGCGGCGCCGGGCGCCGCCTGGCCCGCCGCACATCCGGTCGCGGGAGCCCTGCTCTGGTCGGCGCTGCTCCTCGCGGTGTTCGTACCGCTGGCCACCCGGCGGTTCGCACGGGGCCGGGGCTGAGCACCGGACCGGAGCCGAACGAGCGGCCGGAACCCGGCCCACGGCCCCGGCCGGGGCCCGGCGCACGAACTCCCGCCCGGATCCTGGTGACACAGGGGGGTCCGAGGCGGTAGGCACGGGTGTCATGAACCGCGAAGCGCACCAGCCCGAACCCCTCCCCCTCGCCGGCCTCACCGTGGTCTCCGTCGAACAGGCCGTCTCGGCCCCCTTCGCCACCCGCCAGCTCGCCGACCTCGGCGCCCGGGTGATCAAGGTCGAGCGGCCCGACGGGGGCGACTTCGCGCGCGCCTACGACACCGCCGCGCACGGCCTCGCCTCGCACTTCGTCTGGGCCAACCGCGGCAAGGAGTCGCTCGCGCTCGACCTGAAGGACCCGCGCGGACGGGAGGTCCTGCACGGCCTGCTCGCGGACGCCGACGTCTTCGTCCAGAACCTCGCGCACGGGGCGGCCGCCCGGCTCGGCCTCGACTCGGCGTCACTGTGCGCGCGTTACCCCCGGCTGGTCGCCGTGGACGTCTCCGGCTACGGCCCCGAGGGCCCGTACGCCCACAAGCGGGCCTACGACATGCTCGTCCAGTGCGAGGCGGGGCTGGTCTCGGTCACCGGGACCCCTCGGACGCCCGTCAAGGCGGGGATCCCGGCCGCGGACATCGCAGCCGCCATGTACGCCTTCTCGGGCGTCCTCGCGGCGCTGCTGCGGCGCGGTACCACCGGCCGCGGCGGCCGGGTGGAGGTGTCCATGCTGGACGCGCTCGCCGAGTGGATGGGGCACCCGCTGCACCACACGATGCACGGCGGGGAGCAGCCCGCGCGCACCGGTCTGGCGCATGCCGTGATCGCGCCCTACGACGCCTACCCGACGGCCGACGGGGACCAGGTGCTGCTGTCCGTGCAGAACGACCGCGAGTGGCGGCGGCTGGCGGAGCTGGTGCTGGGGCGGCCGGAGCTGGCCGACGACCCGCAGTACGCGACGAACGCGGCGCGCACGGCCCACCGGGAGAAGACCGACGCGGTGGTGACGGACGCCCTGGTGCAGCTGACCACGGACGAGGCGGTGGGGCGGCTGGAGGAGGCGGGCATCGCCTGCGCCCGGCTGAACTCGGTGCACCAGCTGGCCGGGCACCCGCAGCTGGCGGCCCGGGACCGCTGGCGGGAGGTGGGGTCACCGGTGGGCCCGCTGCGGGCGTTGCTGCCGCCGATCGGGCTGCCGGGTGGTGCGGCACCGCGGATGGGCGCGGTGCCCGCGCTCGGCGAACACACCGAGGCCCTGCTGCGCGCCCTGGGGATGACGGGCGCGCAGATCGCGGACCTGCGCCGGGACGGTGTCGTCGCGTAGAGGGTGCCGGAGGGCGGACGGCCCGCGGTACGGGGGACAGTTACGAGCGGCGGCTGCCGAAGAGCGTGCGACGCAGACGGCGCAGCGGCGCGAAGAGCGAGACGCGCGCGCTCCGGCTCCGCAGGCGGTGCGTGTGGTCGCGCGACGTCAGCTCGCGCATCAGCAGCGTCGCCTCGGCGGTCTCGCGGTGCGGCACGGCGGGACCGCCCAGCACGGCGAGATGACGGTCGAGGCGCGAGCTGGTCGCGCTGCTTCCGCACGTGATGGCAGGCACGCGTGGCGGCCTGCTGCGCATTGCTATTTGTTCCATGTTCTCTCCCCACCCGTACGAGGGCACCCGGCCCGGGCAGGTTAACCCTATCGCCCCCGCGTCGCGCTCGGGTATCCCGGTGGTGTGAATTACCCCTGTGGCGACGGAGGTTGACGACTACTCAGTGGAGTCGACCGTCACTCTCCGCACAGACGCGCCGGGTTCGGAGCCCCTCGCGCCGAGTCACGTCACAACAGGGGCCACTTCGCGCCCACTGCGCTAACTTGGAGTGATCACCCTGTAACACATGGATGCACATGGGGGGCTCGCGTGAGTGGGAACGTGGGTGACGTGGGCGGGGAATCGAGCGCCGATCGAGTCATCTCGGGCCGGTACCGGCTGCTGGATCCGATCGGACGCGGCGGCATGGGCGTCGTGTGGCGGGCCCGGGACGAGGTGCTGGCCCGCGAGGTGGCCGTCAAGGAGGTACGGGCCCCCGCCGGCCTGGAGGCCGCCGAACTCCAGCGGATGTACCGGCGGCTGGAGCGCGAGGCCTGGGCGGCGGCCCGGATCTCGCACCGCGGGGTCGTCACGGTCTACGACGTGGCCTCCGAGGACGGCCGGCCCTGGATCGTGATGGAGCTGATCCGCGGCCTCTCGCTGGCCGACGTCCTGGAGGCCGAGGGCACGCTCGGCCCGCAGCGGGCGGCCCACCTCGGGGAGCAGGTCCTGGCCGCGCTGCGGTCGGCGCACGAGGCGGGGGTGCTGCACCGGGACGTCAAGCCCGGCAACGTGCTGATCGCCAACGACGGGCGGGTGGTGCTGAGCGACTTCGGGATCGCGAGCCTGGAGGGCTCCTCGGCGATCACCATGACGGGCGAGGTCGTCGGCTCCCCCGAATTCCTGGCGCCCGAGCGGGCGTTGGGGCGGGACCCCGGCGCCGGGGCGGACCTGTGGGCGCTCGGGGTGATGCTGTACGCGGCCGTCGAGGGGGTCACCCCCTTCCGCCGGGCCACCCCGCTCGACACCCTGCGGGCGGTCGTGGAGGAGGAGCCCGCGCGCCCGCGCCGGGCCGGGCCGCTGGAGCCCGTGCTGGAGGGGCTGCTGCGCAAGGACCCCGCCGAGCGGCTGTCCGCGGCCGAGGCGGCCCGGATGCTGCGCGTGGTGGGCGCGGGCGGGACCGTACGGGATTCGGGCGGCCCGGAGTCGGGGCCCGGCACGCCGACGGCCGCCGCGCACCACGGGCAGGGGCCCGGGCAGGGTCACGGGCCGCAGGGCGGCGGGGCCGCCTGGGTGCCCGGGGCGCAGGGGGCGGCGTACGGAGGGCCCACGTCACCGCTGCCGGGCGCCGGGCCGGTGCCGCCCCGGGGGCGGGCCGGTCTGGTGCTGGCGGCCGGGATCGTCTTCCTGCTGCTGGCGGTGGCCGCGCTGGCCTGGCTGCTGATCAGGGACCGCGGGGACGGGGACGACGGCCGCGGCGGCGGTCCCACGGGGGCGGCGACGACCCCCGGGGCGGCTGCGTCCACCGGCCCTGGCCCCTCGGCCCCCGCCTCGGCGCCGGTCTCGGCCTCCGCCTCGTCCGGCGGCCAGCAGGTGGTCGCGTACGTGGACGCCGTGCGCACCTCCTACACCGGTAGCTGCCCGCCGCCCGCGGAGCGTGCGCCCGCCTTCACGGCCACCCTGGAGGTGGAGCGGGTCCCGGCGGTGCTGGAGTACCGCTGGGCGACCCGGAGCGGGCGGACCACCGGCCCGGGCTGGCAGCCCGTCACCTACGAGAGGGGCGGGCCGCGCAGCCGGCGGCTGGAGCACACCGAGCTGACGCACGTCCCGGACGCGGTCTTCGACGACGCGGTGCGGCTGGAGGTGCGGGGACCCGCCGAGGTGGCCACGGACTGGGTGGGGATCACCGTGAGCTGCGAGCGGAGGACCCCGACGGGCGGGCCCTCCTCCCCCGGTGCGAGTGCGTCGCCGAGCCCGTCGCCGAGCCCGTCCGCGAGCGCGTCCCCCGACGCGTCCCCGGACGGGTCACCGGCCCCGTCGGCGCAGGGCGTCGCCGGTCAGGCGGCGCTGGTGAAGACCGGCAGGTAGCCGCCGGACTGTCCGGCGGCCGTGGGGTGGTAGGACTCACCGATGTTGAGCCAGTTGACGCTGTGCAGCCACGCGGCGCCGGAACAGATCTCGTGGCCCGTGAAGGCGCCGGCGACCGAGGCGAAGGTGAAGCCGTGGTCGGCGGCGCGCTTGGCGATGGCGGCGTTGAGGTGGTCGGACGCGCCGTTGATGGCGGTGCGCTCCCCCTCGGTCAGGCCGGTGGTGCAGGTGCCGTTCAGCTTGTAGAAGCGGGGATAGCCGATGACGACGACGCGGGCGTTGGGCGAGCGGCTCTCGATGGCGTTGTAGACCTGGTCGAGCAGGCCGGGGAGGGTGGAGGTGACGTAGGCCTTGGCGGAGTTGACGCGACTGACGCAGGTGGACTCGGACTGGAGCACACAGGTCGTCATGACGTCGGCGAATCCTGCGTCGTTGCCGCCGATGGTGATGCTGACGAGGTCGGTGCCGGAGTTCAGCGGACCGAGCTGGCCGGAGAGCACATCACCCGTTCGGGCACCCGAGCAGGCGGTGAAGGAGAAGGTCTGGGGGGAGTGTGCGGCGGCCCACAGGGCCGGGTAGGCGCGGCTGGTGCGTTTGCAGTTGCCGCTCGCGCTGTCGTAGTTGCCGGCGCCGACGCCGGAGGAGTACGAGTCACCGAGGGCTACGTAGCCGAAGTCGGCCTGGGCGGCGGCCGCCTGGCCTGCGCCGAAGAGCGTGGCGCCGGCGGCGAGCAGCAGGGAGGAGGTCAAAGCAGCGAAGCGCGACAGTCTCATGCTCATGTGTGCGGCTCCTTGTGGGGGTTACTCCTGAGTCCGTGGTACAAGGAGCCAGGCTTGGCTGGAAGTGTTCATGCCAAGAATGTTCGGGGCAGGATCGCCGCCCGAATCTTCACCACCAGTACGTTTGAAGGGGGAACCCGGACACCCGATCCGGCGAAACACGGGTGCACGGGCCGTTCCCGTGCCGGATCATGGGCGCCATGCCAGCCAACCCGCATGACGCGCTGCCGATCCGGCTCAACGTCGACGACAGCGACTCACCGTCGGACGTCGTCGACGCGCTGTTCCTCGGCCGGTTCGCGTCCGGCGAGCAGCCGTACTCGCAGAGCGTGACCATCGAGCGGGTGAAGGCGGGTTCGACCCTGCTGCCGCCCGGAGCCACCGTGTTGCGCTCCGCGCGCGACACCGACCGCAGCGCCACCCTCGCCGAGGGCGAGGGCTGGACCATGCTCGTCTCCCGGTGGAGCCGGGGTGCGGACGTGACGGTGACGGCGGTGAGCGACGAACTCGCCGCCGAGGTCCTCGACGTGGCCACGGAGGGGGTGCAGGACGAACCCGAACCGCAGCCGGAGAACGTCACGATGGGCTTCTGGTACGTCTCCCCGCGCCGCGGCCCGTACCGGACGACCCGCCAGATCGCGGCGGGCACCTGGCCCGAGGTGCGGCCCAACTACACCGCGCCGGTGGCCGGGGCGATGGACCGGCTGATGAAGGTGACCCCCGACGACATCGCGGGCCGGCTGCTCCTGCTGCACGGCCCGCCCGGCACGGGCAAGACCTCCGCGCTGCGCACGCTGGCCCGCTCCTGGCGGGACTGGTGCCAGGTGGACTGCGTACTGGACCCGGAGCGGCTCTTCAACGACGTGGGCTACCTGATGGACATCGCGATCGGCGAGGACGAGGGCACGGCGAAGGGCCGCTGGCGGCTGCTGCTCCTGGAGGACTGCGACGAGCTGATCCGCGGCGAGGCCCGGCACACCGCGGGCCAGGCCCTGTCCCGGCTGCTGAACCTGACCGACGGACTCCTGGGGCAGGGCCGCAACGTCCTGGTCGGCGTGACCACCAACGAGGACCTGGAGCGCCTGCACCCGGCAGTGGTCAGGCCGGGCCGCTGCCTGGCTCGCATCGAGGTGGGCAAGCTGACGCACCGCGAGGCGGTGGACTGGCTGGGCACGGACGAGGGCGTCTCCCGCGAAGGCGCCACCCTGGCGGAGCTGTTCGCCCTGCGCCGCGGCACGGGCCCGGCCGCGGTCCTCCCCCTCCAGCCACACGGTGCGGAGCCGGGCCTCTACCTCTAGGAAGTGTGCAGTGTCATGAGCGGTTTGCAGGCGTCCCTGGACGGGGCTTCGTCCCCCTCGCGGTCGGACCGCGAGCGCGCCGGGAGCGAGCTCGCCCCCTTCGCCGACGTCCCGGCGGCGGCCGGGGCGCTGGCGGATCTGCTGCTCGACGCCGAGGACACGGCCGTGACGCGGCGCACGGCGCAGGCCCTGGCCCAGGTGGGTACGGTGGCCGCCGTACGACTCATCGCCCGCGCGCTCGGCGGAGCCGACGACAACCAGGTCAACTGGCTGCAGACCGGGGTGCACGACGCGCTCGTGGAACCGGACGACGACGCGCCGGACCTCGCGGCCGTCTGCGCGCAGCTCGCCCGGGACCCGGAGCCGGCCGTCCGCCGGGGCGCCGCGGAGATCCTGACGTGGACGGACGGCACGGCACGCTGACGGCACGCCATGCTGCCGGGACGGCGGGCTGCCGGGACGGCGGGCTGCCGGGACGGCGGGCTGCCGGGACGGCGGGCTGCCGGGACGGCGGGCGGACGAAACGCCGGCCCGGACGAACGGGCGGGGGGGGAAGCGCACGGGCCAGACGCGCGGGCGGACGCACCGGCCCGGACGAACGGCCCGGACGAACAGGCCGGCGGACGCGGGCCAGACGCGCGGGCGGACGCACCGGCGGACAGCCCGGGCCCCGCCGGACGACGGCGTCAGCCCGTCGCGTACCGGGCCCGGAGGGCGTCCGTGGCGGCGGTGAGGGCCTCGGCCTCCGTCAGGCCCAGGCGCCGGGCCCGCTCGGCGAACACCTGGGCGGCCGCCGCGGCCTCGCGGGCCGGACCCTCGCCCGACGCCGCGACGAACGTCCCGTGCCGGCCCCGCGTCTCGATCACCCCGTCGCCCTCCAGCGCCCGGTACGCCTTCGCAACGGTGTTGGCGGCGAGGCCCAGCTCCTCCGCGAGCCCCCGTACCGTCGGCAGCTTGAAGCCCGCCGGCAGCTTCCCCGTCCGGGCCCGGTCCGCGATCTGCGCGCGCAGCTGTTCGTACGGGGCGGCCGAACCGGCCGAGGCGTCGATGGAGATCTTCAGGTTCGTCGAGGTCACGTGGCCGATTGTCTCCCACCGCCGGGTAATTCGGAGGCGCCCGCATCGGCTGCGCCCGTAGCGTCGGCGCCATGAACGTTCTCATCCGCGATCTGCGGCCCGGTGACCCCTCGGACGCGGAGGCCGTCGTCCGCGTGCGCCGGGCCGCCCTCCCCTTCATGATCACCACGGCTCAGGGCGTGGCCTTCGAGCTGGCCTCGGCCCATCCGGCCAGGGCCCACCGCATCCTGGTGGCCGAAACCGGCGACGGGCTCGTCATCGGCACCGCCCAGGTCGGCGTCGTCCACGACGGCCAGGAACCCGGCCAGGCGTACGTCAACCCGTACGTCGACCCCGCGCACCGCGGCCTCGGCGCGGGCGGCCTCCTGCTGCGCGCGGCCGAGGAGCACCTCACCGCACACGGCGCGGTGGACGCGTACGCCTGGGTCCTCGACGAGCCGGCCCACCGCGCCTTCGCGGAGCGGCGCGGCTACCGGTCCAGCCGGTCCGCGCACTTCCTGCGCCTGGACCTGGCCGCGGCCGACCTGCCTCCGCTCCCGCAGGCCCTCCCGGCCGGGACCGAGCTGCGCACCGCCACCGACTTCGCCGCCGATCCGCGGCCGCTGTTCGAGGCCGACACGCAGACGACCGCCGACGAGCCGGGTGACGTGCCCGTGGAGCTCGGCGACTACGAGGACTGGCTGGCGCAGGTCTGGAACAGCCCGTCGCTCGACAAGGACCTGACGACCGTCGTCCTCGTCGACGGCGTGGTGGCCGCCTTCACCGCCGCCCAGACGGACGGCGCGACCCGCTACGGCTCGGCGATGACCGGCACCCTGCGCGCCTTCCGCGGCCGGGGCCTGGCCAAACTGGCCAAGACCGTCTCCCTGCACCGGGCCCGCGCGGCCGGGTACACGGAGGCCTTCACCGGCAACGACGCGGGGAACCTCCCGATGCTGGCCGTCAACAACGGGTTCGGCTACGCCATCTGCGCGACCGAGACGCGCTACACGAAGAGACTGGAGACAGTGTGAACAGCCCGCAGCTGACCGTGGTCCTGACCAAGGCCGGACGGACCAAGATCCGCTACCCGGCGGCGCAGGTGGCCGACGACGGCGACCGGATCTCCGTACGCGCCCCCTGGGCGGCCGAGGGCGTACGGGACTTCGGCTTCGTGCGCTTCGAGCCGGGCGACGTGTTCGTCGAGCACTTCTGGCGGACGCGCTGGTACGCGGTCAAGGAGGTGTGGACCGGCGACGGGGTCCTCAAGGGCTGGTACTGCGACATCACCCGCCCCGCCGTGGTGCGCGCCGGGGAGATCCTGGTGGAGGACCTGGACCTCGACCTGTGGGTGTCGGCGGACGGGAGCTCCGTACTGCGGCTGGACGAGGACGAGTTCGAGGCGAGCGGCCTCGCCGCCAGCGACCCGGAGGCGGCGGGACAGGCCGTACGCGCCCTGGACGCCCTCGACGACCAGGCCCGCACGCAGGCCGGGCTGCCGGCGCTCCTGGCCTGACCCCCGCTCCGTACGGCTGCGCCCCCGGCGGACGTCTTCCGCGGGGGCGCCGTGCCGGCCGCGGTCGTCCGGGGTTCAGTCGGCGCGGCGTCCCGCGATCAGGGTCTCGCAGCGGGCCCGGTGCTCGGGGTAACGGGCAGCGATCGCGGTGAGGGCGGTCTTCATCTCTTCGGCGGTCGGCAGGAGGTACACCTCGTGGTGCAGGGCGAGGTGCAGCCGGACGGTGTCGTCGGCCCGCCGCACCCAGTCGGTCAAGGTGCGCGTCATGGAGGCCCCGTTGTCGGTGCCGGACCATGCCGCGACGTTCAGGAACGTGGCGGCCTGCCCGGGCGTGGCCCGTCCCGCGTGCACGGCCAGGGCGACGATCTCGGCGACATCGTCCGCGCCGTAGGCCTCGATGAGGGCGTCCACGGCGTCGAAGAGGGCGTCCGGCAGTTCGGCGGAGTCGTCCTGCGGCAACCGCACCGAACACAGCCGTGTCAGCGCCTCCTCCCACAGCTGCATGGTGATCACTCCCGCTCCGCTGCCCGGCCTGCTGGGGACACGTTACGAGGACCGTCCGTACCCGGCATCCGGATTTCCGGTGCCCCAAGGACCGCCTCCCGCCTCGCGAAAGGGCTTCGCGGGGCCGCTTCCTGAGCCCCTTCTTACCCCTTCCTTAAGCCGACCCTAAAGATCCCTTCCCGGGTGCCGAAGCAGCCGGAAGCCGGGGTCCGGGCGGTTAGCTTGGCGGGGCCAGGGAGGGCCGGATGCGGCGCCGGGACCCCACGGGGGCGGCGCCGCACAGCCCGGTTCCACTGGCGCACCCCTGCCTTGCGCCCGAAGGAGATCCACCCATGTCCGCACGCAGCACGGCCACCGCCCGCACCGTGACCCGCATCGCCGCCGCCGGCCTCGCCCCGCTCGCGGTGGCCGCGTACGCCGCCGCTCCGGCGGTGGCCCACGGCTCGATGACGGACCCGGTCAGCCGGGTCGCGGCGTGCTACGCGGAGGGGCCGGAGTCCCCCAAGTCGGCCGCGTGCAAGGCGGCGGTGAAGGAGAGCGGGGCCCAGGCGTTCTACGACTGGAACGCGGTGAACATCGCCAACGCGGCCGGCAACCACCGCTCGCTGATCCCCAACGGCCAGCTCTGCTCCGCGGGCAACGACAAGTACCGGGGCCTGGACCTGGCCCGCGGCGACTGGCCTGCCAGCCCGATGACGGCCGGCGCGCACACCTTCCGCTACAAGGGGACCGCCCCGCACAAGGGTTCCTTCGAGCTGTACGTGACGAAGGACGGCTACGACCCGTCGAAGCCGCTGAAGTGGTCCGACCTGGAGCCCGCCCCGTTCGCCAAGACCACCGACCCGGGCATGCAGAACGGTGACTACGTCTTCTCGGGCACGGTCCCGAACAAGACCGGCCGCCACCTGATCTACAGCATCTGGCAGCGCTCGGACAGCCCGGAGGCCTTCTACACCTGCTCCGACGTGGTCTTCGGCAAGGACAACGGCAGCGGCGGCGGGTCCGGGAACGGCAGCAGCGGCGCAACGGGCGCCGAGCCGACCGCCGGGGCCACCGCCACCTCGGGCACGAAGCCGGGCTCCAAGCCCTCCGGGAAGCCCGCCGAGGAGCCCAGCGCCCCGCCCGCCAAGGTCCCGACGGACCAGCAGATCGCCGACGGCGCGGACAAGTCCAGCGTCGAGCACAACGGCCACGGCGACAACGACCCGAAGACGAACGCCGCCTCGGGGGCCCCGCTGCCCGTGTCGGCCGAGCCCTCGGCCACCGCCGACAACCTCGCGCAGACGGGCGGAAGCGGCGCCACCCCGGCGATCGCGATCGCCGGGGCCGGCGCCCTGGCCGTGGGCGCGGCCGTGCTGTTCACCATCGCCCGCCGCCGTGCGACGACGGGCCGGCACGGGCTCTAGTCCTGCTGAGCCCGCTGCGGACCGCCCGTGCGTCAGTCGAAGACCGATGCGCAGGTGGTCCGTTCGGCATGGGCCGGGTCGAGGGCGTTGAGCGCCTCGTGCCAGGCGATCCGGTCGGTGAGCCCGATGGCGACGTGCTCGGAGAAGTCCAGGAGGCACAGGTCCTGGAGCACGACGTTGCGGACGTCGGATCCGCTGAGGAACTGGCTCGGGTACGGCGTGACCACCTGGTCGTACTTGGTGGCGATCACCGTGTACTTCACCCCGGGCACGGTGTCCCCGCCCGCGTTGAGCTTGTTCAGGAAGGCGGATCCGGCGATCTGGTCGGCGAGGCCCGGGGTGGCGGTGCTGATCAGGTCCTCGGCCCCGGGGAAGAACGGGAGCAGCTTGGTCAGTCCGAGCAGGGTGGTGCCGTGGTTGTCGGGGGCGAGCCCGATCAGGGCGTTGACCTTGGGGGCGCCGCCGAGGAACTTCAGGTAGTAGCGCGGCATCATGCCGCCCTGCGAGTGCCCGATGATGTCGGTCTTGGCGGAGCCGGTGGCGGCGAGCACCTTGTCCACGAAGACGTCGAGCTGGCCGGCCGACTTGTCGATGGGACCGAGCCCGTTGAAGAAGGGCACGCCGGGCAGTTGCCCGTAGTCGAGGGAGTAGACGCAGTACCCGCGGTGCACGAGGTACGGCGCGAGGCCGAGCCAGTTGTCCACGGAGTTGCCGAAGGTGCCGTGTACGAGCACGACGGGGCGCGGGTGCGCCGCGGACGGTTTGCAGGACCAGTTGTTCCAGCCGCTGCTGGGTGCGGACGCGGCCTGCGCGGTGCCGGTGGGGGCGACGAGCGCGGCGGCGGCGAGGATGAGGACGGCCAGCTGGCGGACCAGGCGTCTCCAGGGCAGCATCGTGTGATCTCCTTGCGGTTGCGACTCAAGGGGATGGAGCGGGGGGGGTTCATCCCGTGATCCGGATCACAAGGGGTGCTGCTGACCGCTAAATTACGGGCGAGTAGCAAATCTGGGAAGTTACGCGTCGGTAAAAAACTCGCGTGTCGGTGGAGCGGCTGCTACGCGGCGAGCGTGCCGCGGGCGATGACGTGGGCGCCGAAGCGGGCGCGGACGCGGTCCGTGACGGCTTCCAGGCGGCGGGCCTTCTCGTCCTCCGGGTCGAAACTGAGCTGCCGCGCGGCCCGTTCGGCCGCGGTCAGGTCCTCGGCCCGCAGCGACAGCGCGCGCACCCGGGCCCGCTGGAGGCCCAGCCCGGCGTACAGGGCGTAGGCCGTGGCGGTCAACGCGGCGGAGTGCGCGGTGGGTTCGGGCAGGGTGCGGGTCCGGGTGAGCGTGGTGCGGTCGGCGCAGCGGACGGTGAGGGAGAGGGCGCGGCAGACCTGCCCCTGCTCCTGCTCCTGCCCTTGTCCCTGATCCTGCCCCCGGTCGCGCCCCGCGCTTCCGTCCGGCCCCTGCGTACGGAGCCTCGCGCCGAGCTCCTCGGTCAGCGAGAGCAGGGCGCGCCGGTGCTCCACGGGATCCAGCTCGTCCCGGTCGAAGGGCCGTTCGGCGGCGATGGACCGGGCGGACGCGCCCGGCCGGACGGCGGTCGGGTCGATGCCCAGGGCGCGTTCGTGCACCTCGCGGCCGAGCCGGGCGCCGAGGATCCGCCGCAGGGCCGCGGGCGGGGCGGCGGCGACCTTGCCCACGGAATCGAGGCCGTACGAGCACAGGGTGCGGGCGGCCTTGGGTCCGACGCCGTCGAGGGCGCCGACGGGCTTGCCCGACAGGAACTCCCTTACGGCGGCGGGTTCGTCGCGGACCACCAGGGTCCCCCCGGGCCGGGCCTCGCGGACGGCCGCCCGGGCCAGCATCGGGTTGCCCGCGACGCCGACGGTGCAGTCGACGCCGTACAGGGCGAGGGCCCGGACCCGGATCACGGCGGCCAGCCGGGCGGCGTCGCACCCGAAGTACCGCAGCGCGCTGCGGACATCGGCGAGGGCGGCCTCGGGGGGCAGGGCCTGCACCTGCGGTGTGAGCCCGCCGAGCAGCGCGAGCACCCCGGCGTACTGCTCCGCGCCGAGCGGGCTCCCGTCCGCGGGGTGCATCCGCAGGCAGGCCACGACCCGTTCCGGTGCGGCGCTCATCCCGCGCTCCCCGGGCTGGAGTGCCACAGCTTGCGCCCGGTCGCGGGGCCCTCGCCCGGCGGCTGGAGGTCGGCCCAGGGGTTCAGCTCGTACCCCGTGGAGAGGCGGATCCGGCGCCCGGGTCCCTTCCCGCCGGAGCCGGAGCCGGAGCCGGAGCCGCCGTCGGCGCCGTTGCCGTCGCTGCCGCTGCCGCTGCCATGGGTGTCGGCACCGGCGGCCAGGCGGGTCGCGACCGCGTCCAGGCCGCCCGTCCCGCGCAGTTCCACCAGCTCCGCCAGGTTCCAGGCCGCCGCCCCGACCACGCTCAGGCTCTGCGGGCCACGCCGCTGCACGACGCCCCGCACCAGCAGCAGGAAGGAGTGGAAGACGGTGTGCGCGCAGGCCTCGTGGCTGTCGTCGAAGAAGGCCAGGTCCACCAGGCCCGTCCCGTCGTCCAGCGTGGTGAAGATGACCCGCTTCCCGGAGCGGATCGGCGGGGTCTGGGTGGCCGCCTTGGCCCCCGCGACCAGCACCGTCCGCCCGTGCTCGACCTCCCGCAGCCGCCGCGCCGGGATCACCCCCAGCTCGGCCAGGAAGCCGTGGTGGTCCTCCATCAGGTGCCGGGAGGTGTCCATCCCCAGGACGCCCAGTTCGGCGCTGAGCCGTTCCGTGTCGGTCAGGTCGGGCAGCCCGACGGCGGCCGTGGACCGGCCGCCCTCCAGCGGGAGCTGGGCCGCGCCGCGCGCCCCGGCGGCCCGCTGCGCCCCGTGCAGTTCCGTCAAGTGCAGCAGGAGGTCACGCCGGTTGGCGCCGAAGGCGTCCAACGCACCGACCTGCGCCAGCCGTTCGGCCACCGGCCGGCCGGGGTGCGCACGGTCCCAGAAGTCGCGCAGGGACGCGTACGGCCGCCCGGCCTCGATCCGCCCCGCCTCGGCCTCGCTGATGCCGTGCACGTCGGACAGCCCGAGCCGCAGCCCCCACACACGGGGCGAATCAGACACCAGTTCGATGCGATGGGCGACCGCCGACCGGTTCACGTCCAGCGGCAGCACCGGCACGCCCCGCCGCCGCGCGTCCGCCAGCAGCAGCCGCTTCGGGTACATGCCCGGATCGTGGGTGAGCAGGCCGGCGTAGAAGGCCGCCGGGTGGTGCGCCTTCAGCCACGCCGACTGGTACGTGGGCACCGCGAAGGCCACCGCGTGCGCCTTGCAGAAGCCGTAGCTGCCGAAGGCCTCCACGATTTCCCAGGTCCGGCCGATCACCTCCAGCGGGTAGCCGCGCTCACCCGCCTTCGCCGCGAACCAGACCTTGATCCGCCCCTGCGACTGCGGGTCGGACAGCCCGCGCCGCACCCGGTCCGCCTCGTCCCGCCCGCAGCCGGTCATGACGTTCACGATCTCGATGACCTGCTCGTGGAAGACCACCACCCCGTACGTCTCGCGCAGCGCGTCGGCCAGGTCCGGGTGCGGGAAGCGCACCGGCGCCCGCCCGTGCCGGGCCTCGATGAAGGGCCGCACCATGTCGGCGGCAACCGGCCCCGGCCGGAACAGCGAGATGTCGACCACCAGGTCGCCGAAGGTCGACGGCTGGAGCCGCCCCACCAGGTCGCGCTGGCCCGGCGACTCGATCTGGAAGCAGCCCAGCGTCTGCGCAGAGCGGATCAGTTCGTACGTGGCCCGGTCCCCCGGCGGCACCTGCGCCGGGTCGTCCAGGTCGAGCTCCTCCCCCGTGCCGCGCCGGACCTCCGCGACCGCGTGCGCCATCGCGGACTGCATCCGCACGCCCAGCACGTCGAGCTTGAGCAGCCCGAGCTCCTCCACGTCGTCCTTGTCGAACTGGGACATGGGGAAGCCCTCGCCGCTGGTCGCCACCACGGGCGTACGGGCGAGCAGCGAGGCGTCGGACAGCAGCACCCCGCACGGATGCATGGCGATCCCGCGCGGCAGCGCGTCCAGTGCCTCGACGAGTTCCCACAGCCGCCCGTACGACTCCCCCCGTACGTCGCGCAGTTCCGGCAGTTCCTCCAGTGCGGCGCGGGCGTCGCGGGCCCGGATGTGCGGGAAGGCCTTGGCGAGCCGGTCGACGACGGCCGGGTCCATGGACAGGGCGGCGCCGACGTCGCGGACGGCGTGCCTGACCCGGTAGGTCTCGGCCATGGAGACGGTGGCGACGCGTTCGGTGCCGAACCGGCCGATGATCCGCCGGTAGACCTCCAGCCGCCGCGCGGACTCCACGTCGATGTCGATGTCGGGCAGCACGCGCCGGCGCTTGGACAGGAAGCGCTCCATCAGCAGGCCGTGCGCGACGGGGTCGGCGTGCGCGATGCCGAGGAGGTGGTTGACGAGGGAGCCGGCCCCGGAGCCGCGTGCGGCCACCCGGATGCCCATCTCCCGTACGTCGTCCACCACTTGAGCGACCGTCAGGAAGTACGAGGCATAGCCGTGGAAGGCGATGATGTCGAGCTCGTGGTGCATCCGGTCCCAGTACGCACGGTCGTCCGCGTAGCCGCGCAGCACCATGCCCGCCGAGGCGCGGGAGGTGAGGACCCGCTGGGCGCTGCGGTGGGCGGCGCCGACGAGCCGGGCCTCGGGGAAGTGCACGGAGCCCATGCCGAGGTCGTCCTCGGGGTCCACCGCGCAGGCCTCGGCCGTCCGCCGGGTCTCCGCGAGGAGGCGGCGGGCGTCGGCGGGGCGCAGTCCGGCCGCCTGGGCGATCCGGTCGGCGGCCCCGGCCATGGCCGCGGGGTCCTTGAGCCAGCGTTCGCCGCTGTCCAGGGGGCCCCGGGGGTCGATGGGGACCAGGCGGCGGGACGCGTCGAGGATGTCGGCGACCGGACCCTGGCCTGGGTCGGCGTAGCGGACGGCGTTGGTCAGTACGGCCACGACCCCCTGTTCGGCGGCGAAGCCGACGGTACGGGCGGCCAGCCGGAGCGAGCCGGGGCCGGTGCCGGTGCGGCCGTGGTGGACGGCCTCCAGGCGCAGGGAGTCCCCGTAGACCTCCCGCCAGGGTGCGAGCAGCCGGGCGGCCCGGTCGGGGCGGCCCGCGGAGAGCGCCCGGCCCACCTCGGAGCCGGGCCCGAGCAGGACGAAGACGGCCTCGCCGCGCAGGCCGCTCCAGGGGAGCACCGGCTGCCCGGGCCCGGCCGCGGAACCGGAGCCGGCCTCGGCCGCAGCCGCGGCGTGGGCGGCGGTGACCATCCGGCACAGCTCGGCCCATCCGGCGGCCCCGTCGCGGGCCAGGAAGACGGCGCGCGGGGAGGACTCGTCGACGAAGGCCCCGCCCTTGACGGGGCTGCGCCGCCGGTACGAGGCCTCGGCGGAGCCCGGCCCGGAGCCGGAGGAGCCGGGGCCGGAGAAGCCGGGGCCGGAGGAGCCGGCGCCGCGACCCCCCGCACCCGCCGCGGGCGGTACGGCGGAGGGCGACACGGCCAGGTCCACCCCGAACAGCGGCCTGATCCCGGCCTTCGCACACGCCTTCGCGAACCGCACCGCGCCCGCCAGGGTGTCGCGGTCGGTCAGGGCGAGGGCGTCCATGCCCCGCTCCGCGGCGCGTTCCGCCAGCCGTTCCGGGTGGGAGCCTCCGTAGCGCACGGAGAACCCCGAAACGGTGTGCAGATGCGTAAAACCAGGCACCCGCGGCCTCCTGCTTCGTCGATGAACCTCCCCCCGTCATCCACCATAGAGCAATTCGAATATCCGTGCGAAACACTAGTTCGATCGCTGACCTGGGGCCGCTCGCGCCACCGGCCGTCCCCCGCCGCCCCCGGCCCTCCCCGGCCGCCCCGGTCATCCATTCGGCCCGCCCCTGCTGCGGCCCGCCGCCCCCACACCGAGCGTGGGGGCATGACCCAGCCCACCCAGAGCAACGACGCAGATCCGTCCGGCGGCTTCCTCGCCGAGATCAAGGACGCCGTGACCACCCGGGCCGCGCTGCTGGTCCTGGGGGTGCTGGCGCTCCAGCTCGCCTTCATCACCTCGTACATCGGCGCCTTCCACCACCCCAAGCCCAGCGAGATCCCGCTCGCCGTGGCCGCCCCCGTGGCCCGGGTCGCCGAACAGTCCGCCCAGCAGCTCGCCGGCCTGCCGGGCAAGCCGCTCGACCCGCGCGCGGTCGCGGACGAGGCCACGGCCCGCACCCAGGTCCTGAACCGGGACGTGGACGGCGCGCTGATCGTCGACCCGGCCGGCCGCACCGACCGGCTGCTGGTCGCGGGCGGCGCCGGGGCCTCGCTCTCCCAGGCCATCGAAGAGGTCGTCGTCAAGGTCGAGCGGAGCCAGGGACGCGCCGTCACGGTCACCGACGTGGCCCCGGTCGCCACCGGCGACGCGCGCGGCCTGAGCTCCTTCTACCTGGTCGTGGGCTGGTGCGTGGGCGGCTACCTGTGCGCCGCGATCCTCGCGATCAGCGCCGGCGCCCGGCCCGCGAACGCCGCCCGCGCCGTCATCCGGCTCGGTGCGCTGCTCGCGTACTCCATCACCGCCGGGCTCCTCGGCGCCGTCATCGCGGGCCCGGTCCTGGACGCCCTGCCCGGCTCCCTCATGGGTCTGTGGGGGCTCGGCACCCTGGTCGTCTTCGCGGTCGGTGCGATCACCCTGGCCTTCCAGGGGCTGGCGGGCGTGGTCGGCATCGGCCTCGCGATCCTGCTGGTGGTGGTGCTCGGCAATCCGAGCGCGGGCGGCGCCTACCCGTATCCGCTGCTGCCGCCGTTCTGGAGCACCATCGGGCCCGCCCTGCCGCCGGGTGCCGGTACGTACGCCGCGCGCTCCATCGCGTACTTCCGGGGCAACGGTGCGGGCGGACCCATGCTGGTGCTGGCCGCCTGGGCGGTCCTGGGGTCCGCGGTCACGCTGGTCTGCGCGATGTCCCGCCGGGGCCGGCCCGGTGCCGCCGTGGGCAGCGGGCTCCCCGACGACGCACCCTCCGTCCCCCGCTTCGCCGCCACCGGGAGCACCGAGGGCACCAAGGAGACGGACGGCCGGTGAACGACCCCGTCCTGCGCAACCGCCAGGGACCGGCCGAACAGGCCGTCTCCGTCAAGCGGATGGAGCCCAGCGCCCAGGCGCAGCTGGGCGCTCTCGGGCTCACCGGCTTCATCGTGGTCACCGTCATCGCCACCGGCATCGACGCGGGCATCTTCCCCGAGAAGCTCGGCCACTCGGTGCTGCCGCTGGTCGGCTTCTTCATCGGCGGTCTCGCCCAGCTGCTGGCCGGGCTCTTCCAGGCCCAGCGCGGTGACACCTGGCACGCCACCGTCTTCAGCGGCTTCGGGCTCTTCTGGATGGCGAAGGCCTGTCTGCTCCAGTGGGTGCTGCCCGCCACCGACCCCGCACTGCGCGGCGACGTGAGCGGGCTGTTCACCCTCCCCTGGGTCTTCGTGGTGTTCGTGCTGTGGATCGGCAGCTTCCGGATCCATCTGGTGCTGCTGTCCACCTTCACCTGCGTCCTCGTCGTCTTCGTCGCGATGACGGTCAGCGGCTTCACCGGATCGGTGCTCTGGAACCGGATCACCGGCTGGAGCGGGCTGCTGGCCGCGCTCGGAGCCACGTACCTGCTCGCCGGACAGATCATGGCGAGCACCTGGGGCCGTCAGGTGCTGCCCATGGGCCGGTTCCTGGCCCCCGAGGAACACCCCGAGGCATGATCGTCACGTGATCACCACGCTGGCCGTCGAGAACTACCGCTCCCTGCGCAGACTGGTCCTCCCGCTGGGCCGCCTCACCGTCGTGACGGGCGCGAACGGCACCGGGAAGTCCAGCCTCTACCGCTCGCTGCGCCTGCTGGCCGACTCCGCCCGGGGCGGCGCCGTCGCCGCGCTGGCCCGGGAGGGCGGACTGCCGTCCACCCTGTGGGCGGGCCCGGAGAAGCTCGCCCGGGCCGTGCGCGAGGGGCACCAGCCGCTCCAGGGGACGGTCCGCACCGAGCCGGTCAGCCTGCGGCTGGGCTTCGCGGGCGACGAGTTCGGCTACGCCGTGGACTTCGGCCACCCCGTACCGGTCGCCGGCTCCCTCTTCGCGCTGGATCCCGAGATCAAGCGCGAGTGCACCTGGGCAGGGCCGGTGCTGCGCCCCGCGGCCCTGCTGTCCGACCGCGCCGGGCCCGCCGTACGCACGCGCACGGCGGACGGCGGCTGGCACCGGACGCAGAACGCCCTGCGCCCGTACGACTCCATGCTCAGCGAGCTCGCCGACCCGCAGCTGGCCCCCGACCTCCTCGCGCTGCGGGAGCTCATGCGGTCCTGGCGGTTCTACGACCACGTCCGCACCGACGCCGGGGCCCCCGCCCGGACCCCGCAGGTCGGCACCCGTACGCCCGTGCTCAGCGCCGACGGCGCCGACCTGCCAGCGGCGCTCCAGACGATCCGGGAGACCGGCGACCACGCCGCGCTGGACGCCGCCGTCGACGCGGCCTTCCCCGGGACCCGGGTCTCCGTCACCGACCGCGACGGCCGGTTCGGGCTGGAGCTCCACCAGCACGGCCTGCTGCGCCCGCTGGGCGCGGCGGAACTCTCCGACGGCACCCTGCGCTACCTGCTGTGGACGGCGGCCCTGCTGACCCCGCGCCCGCCCGCACTGATGGTCCTCAACGAGCCGGAGACCAGCCTCCACCCGGACCTGCTGGCCCCGCTCGCCGACCTGATCCTCACGGTGAGCCGGGACACCCAGACGGTGGTGGTCACCCACGCGGGCCCCTTGGCCGAGGCCCTGGCCGCGGGCACCCGGCGGCACCGGGTGGACCTGCGGACGGTGGAACTGGTCAAGGAGTTCGGCAGCACGGAGGTGGCCGGCCGCGAGGGGCCCCTGGACGAGCCGCTCTGGTACTGGCCCCAGCGCTGAGCCCGCGCCCGCCCCGGGCTCAGGCGTAGTCGGCCGGGTCCGGGATGCCCAGGAGGCGGGCCGTCCGGTCCGCTTCGGCGTCGTAGACCTGGAAGTCGATGCGCTCGCCGCCCGGGGCCCGGTACTCCAGCACCCGCATGCCCGGCCGCCAGCTCTCCCGGACGGCGGCCCTGCCGCCCACGGGCAGCACGACCGCCCTGCGCAGCGGGGCCTTGAAGACCGCACCCGTTCCGTCCGGTCCGGGGCGCAGCTTCCCGGGGACGAAGGTCCGACGCCGTGCGCCCTGCCGCCAACGCGCCTGGCAGGGGACGGCCACGACGGCGCCCGCGGCCGCGGAGGCGTTGCGCCCGGCGGCCCGGCGGGCCACCACCTTGCGCGTGAGCGCCGCCACCGGCAGCGCGACGAGCGCGTACACGACCACCTCGACGAGCACGTCCACCCCTCCCCCTCCGCGGAACGGTCCGCAGAGGGATCACCCTACGAGGCCGTTACCGCTCGCATCAGCAGACCTGGTGGACGACCTCGCCCGCCACGACCACCGTTTCCGCGACCGTGCCGGGGATCTGCTCCGCCGGGACGGCGAGGATGTCCCGGGACAGCACCACGAAGTCGGCCGCCTTGCCCACCGTCAGCGAACCCCGGTCCGCCTCCAGGAAGTTGGCGTACGCGGAGCCCATCGTGTAGCCGTACACGGCCGTCTGCACGTCCACCGTCTCGCCCGGCTGCCACGGCTCGCCGCCGCCCAGGGGACGGCGCGTCACCGCCGTGTAGATGCCGACCATGGGGTCCATCTCGGCCACGTTCCAGTCGCTGGAGAACGCCAGCACGGCACCGGCCTCGTGCAGGCTCCGCATCGGCCAGGCCTTGTGCCAGCGGTCCTCGCCCACGTTCTCGGCCCAGTCCTGGCCGGGACCGGCGATCTCCGGCGCGCAGTGCCTCGGCTGCATGCAGGCGACCACGCCCAGGTCCCGGAAGCGCGGGACGTCCGCCGGGTCCAGGCACTCCACGTGCACCACCTGGTGGCGGGCGTCGCGCGGGCCGTTCACCGCGCGGGCGTGCTCCACCGCGTCCAGGACGGTGCGGATGCCCCGGTCCCCGGTGGCGTGCACGAAGCACTGGAAGCCCCGCGCGTCGAGCCCCGCCAGCAGCTCCGCGAACTCCTCGGCCGGGTAGAAGGTCTCGCCCCGGTGGTGGCCGCAGCCTGCGTACGGCTCCAGCAGCGCGGCCGTGCGCGGCTCCACCACGTCGTCGATGTACAGCTTGAGCGGACCCACCCGCAGCCGGTCCCCCGCGTACCGGCGGGAGGCCTCCTCGAAGGCGTCGAGCTCCTCCTCCGTGGTGCCCCGCGGGTGGAACAGCGCGGCGACGATGCGCGAGCGCAGCCGCCCCTCGGCGCGGGCCCGGTCGTACAGCTCCAGGTCGTCGAGGGAGTTCTGCGGCTCCACCACCGTGGTGATGCCGAAGCCGATCGCGTCGTCGAGGCTCTTGGCGAGGCGCCCGTACTGCCGCTCCGGCGAGGCCCACGGCACGCCCAGGTCGCGCAGGGCCCGGTGGCCCGCCTGCGAGAGCCCCTTGACGGCGAAGTCCTTGACGAACCCGGTGGGCTCGCCGGTCTCCGGGTCCGTCGCGGCAGTGCCGAAGGGCAGGTCGGTACGGTCCCGGGTGACGCCGAGGCGGCGCATGGCGGCCGTGTTCAGCCAGGCCGTGTGGACGTCGTACGAGAGCACGATCGCGGGGGTGTCCCCGGTGACGGGGTCGAGGTCGGCGGCGGTGGGCATCCGGCCGCCGGGGATCGCGGAGTAGTCGAAGGCCTCGGCCTCGATCCACTCGGCGTCCGGGTGCGCCACGTGCCAGGCCCATATCTGCTCGTGGATGCCCTCCAGGGTGTGCACCCCGGCGAGCTGTACGCAGGCGCCGTCGGAGCCCAGCCGGACGTGGTTGTGCGCGTCGACGAAGCCGGGCAGCACCAGCTTCCCGGCCGCGTCGATCCGCTCGGTGGCGGGTCCGGCCCAGGCGTCCGCCCCGGCGTCGGGGCCGACCCAGACGATGCGGCCGTCGTGCACGGCGAGGGCCTCGGCCTCGGGCAGGTCCGGGTCCACGGTGTGGATGCGGGCTCCGGTGAGGAGCAGGTCGGCGGGGAAGGGCTGTGCTGTGCCGGGCATGGGGTGGTGCTCCTGTGCAGAGAGGTGGGGGTGCGGAGGGGGTCAGGCGGCCGCGGCGTACGAGGGGATGCGGCGGGCCAGGGCCCAGTAGGTGAGCCCGGAGACCAGTGCGCCGAGCAGGGTGAGGTCGGCGCCGCCGAGCGGGGCCACCAGCGGCCCGGTCCACAGTGCGGAGTCGCAGGTCAGGGCGGCGAAGACCATTCCGGCGAGGAGGGCGGCCAGGCCGGCCGGGTGGTAGCCGGCGCGGTACCAGTAGGCGCCCGCGCTCCCGGCGTGCAGCGCGTCGGAGTCGTAGCGGCAGCGGCGCAGCAGCATGTCGGCGAGGAAGACTCCGCCCCAGGGGGCGAACACGATGATCAGCAGGGAGAGGAAGGAGAGCAGGGTGGTGGTGAAGTCGGTGAGGAAAAGCGCGGCCAGCGAGCCCGCGGCGGTGACGGCGGCGCTGATCACGATGGCGCGGGCGCGGCTCCAGGGGATGCCGAGGACCTGGAGGTTCAGGCTGGAGGAGTAGAGGGTGATGATCGAGTTGGTGACGGAGCCGCCGAGGACGAGCGCCAGGAACAGGGGCTGGAACCAGCCGGGCAGCAGGCCCTCGGCCCCGGCGACCGCGTCGGTCATGTCGGTCTGGGTGGCGGCGGCGACGCCCGCGACGCCGAGGGCCACGGAGGAGACGAACCCGCCCAGCGCGCCCGTCCAGGTGATCGACTTCAGGGAGGTGGTCCGGGGCAGGTAGCGGGTGTAGTCGGCGGGCATCGGCAGGTACGAGAACGGGCCGGCCAGCATCACGACGAAGGCCAGGCTCCAGCCGGACAGCCCGGGGGCGGCGGCGGGGGCGGAGGTGTCGGCGCCGGGCAGGACGAAGAGCAGCAGGACGCCGAAGCCGGCGGCGAGGACGTAGGCCATCCAGCGTTCGGCGAACTGCACGGTGGCGTGTCCCCACATGGCCACGGCGAAGGTCAGCGCGAGGGTGACGGTGAGCGACAGGGCGCGTACCGCGGTGCCGCTGCCGAGGCCCACCTCGGCGCAGAAGACCTCCAGGGCGAGCGTCCCGACCACGGTGTTGACGACGGTGTAGCCGATGCTCACCACCCAGTTCAGGACCCCGGCCGGGAAGTTCCCGCGGACGCCGAAGGCGGCGCGGGAGATGACCAGGGTGGCGGTGCCGGTGCGGATGCCGCTGAGTCCGGCGGCGCTGACGGCGAAGAAGGACAGTCCGCTGATCACGACCACGGCGGTGGCCTGCCAGAAGGAGAGCCCGAAGGCCACGGCGAGGGCGCCGTTGATCACGTAGGTGAAGGTGAGGTTCGAGCCGAACCAGAGCCAGAAGAGGTCCTTGGCGCTGCCGTGGCGTTCATCGTCGGGGATGGGGTCGATCCCGTGGGTCTCGACCCGGAACACCTCGTCGACGTCGGCGGTCTCCTGCTGTCTCATGACGGGCCCCTGACTTGGCTACGAACCTTGAATGACGTTCTAAGTTCTTGAATGGCATTCAAGATGCGCGCTGGACCGCGGCCCCGTCAAGACCCTGTCCGGGATAAGGTCGGGACCAGGAAGATCAGGAAGGCGGACCGGTGGCGGGAGCGGCGCGGCGGCGCGACGGGCAGATCGCCCAGGAGCGGATGCTGGAAGAGGCCATGGCGGCGATCGCCGAGGACGGACTGGCTTCGCTCACGATGTCCGCGCTCGCCGAGCGGCTCGGCACCAGCGGCGGCCACATCCTCTACTACTTCGGCAGCAAGGACCGGCTCCTGCTGGAGGCCCTGCGCTGGAGCGAAGCCCAACTCACCGCCGAGCGAACCGAACTGATGGCCCGTCGGGTCACGGCCCCGCGCAAGCTCGCCCTCTTCACCGAGCTGTACCTGCCGCTCGGCCCCCGCGACCCCCGCTGGACCCTGTGGATCGAGCTGTGGGCCCGCACCGCCTCCAACGAACCGCTGCGCGCCGCCCAGCAGGAGATCGACGACGGCTGGCAGCGCGATCTGGAGGACCTGCTGGCCAGGGGCGTGGACCAGGGCCGCTTCGCCCCGCTGGACGTGCCCGGCCGGGCCTCGGAGCTGCTCGCCCTCCTGGACGGGCTGAGCACCCGCGTGGTGCTGGGCCAGCGCGGCGCGGACCGGGCCGTGGCCCTGGAGCGGGCCCGCTCCGCGGCGGCCCTGCTGGTCCCGGTCCTGCCCAGGGTCCCGTCCGCCTGAGCGGGGGGGCGGGCCCGGCGTGCGGAAGGCCCGCCCGGGTCGCATCGCCCCGGGCGGGCCTTCCCCGTCCTCGGCGGACGGCGGTGGGTGTCGGTCCTTCCCGACGGTGGGTGTCAGTCCTTCCCGGCGGCGGCCTTCCCGGCGGCGGCCTGCGCGGCCGGGGCGCCCTCGGGGGTGCCGTAGTACGCCTGGCGCATCAGCTGCTGCATGTCGTCGATCATCGGCATCCGCGGGTTGGCGGGGGCGCACTGGTCGGCGTAGGCGTTCATGGCCTGGGCCGGCAGGGCCTCGATGAAGGCCCGCTCGTCCACGCCCTGCTCGGCGAAGGAAGCGGGGATCCCGCACCGGGTACGGAGTTCCTCGACGGCCCGGGCGTAGGACTCGACGCCCTCGGCGGCCGTGGCGGCCGGCAGGCCCAGCATCCGCGCGATCTCCTGGAAGCGTTCCGGGGCCCGGTAGACCTCGGCCTTCGGCCACGGGGTGGCCTTGTGCGAGACCGTGCCGTTGTGGCGGATCACGTGGGGCAGCAGGA
The DNA here is from genome assembly GCF_000725805.1 of Streptomyces xanthophaeus. Lineage (GTDB taxonomy): Bacteria > Actinomycetota > Actinomycetes > Streptomycetales > Streptomycetaceae > Streptomyces > Streptomyces xanthophaeus. Next base: position 32,667 of record NZ_JOFT01000029.1, read on the forward strand.
TCGCGTTGGTGCGGCCGTGGGCCACCTTGAAGGTGTTGCCCAGGGTGTGCGCCATGGCGTGCACCAGGCCGAGGAAGGCATTGGCGAAGGCCATGCCCGCCACCGTCGAGGCGTTGTGCATCTTCTCGCGGGCCTCGGGGTCGTTCGGCCCGTCGACGACGCAGCGCTGGAGGTTCTCGAAGATCAGCTTGATCGCCTGGAGGCAGAGCCCGTCGGTGTAGTCGTTGGAGTACGCGGAGACGTAGGCCTCGGTGGCGTGGGTCAGGGCGTCGAAGCCGGAGTCCGCGGTCACGGTGGGCGGCAGGTTCATCGGCAGGACCGGGTCCACGATGGCTACGTCCGGGGTCAGCGCGTAGTCGGCGAGCGGGTACTTCTGGGCCGCGGCCGGGTCGGAGATGACGGCGAACGGGGTGACCTCGGAGCCGGTGCCGGAGGTGGTCGGGATCGCCACCATCTTCGCCTTCTCGCCGAGCGGGGGGAAGGTGTAGGCCCGCTTGCGGACGTCGAAGAACTTCTCCTTCGTGTCGGCGAACTCGACCTCAGGCCGCTCGTACATCAGCCACATGATCTTCGCGGCGTCCATCGGGGAGCCGCCGCCGAGGCCGATGATCGTGTCGGGGCGGAACTCGCGCATCAGCGCGGCGCCGGCCTGCACGGTGGAGAGCTCCGGGTTGGGCTCGACGCTGTCGATGACCTGGACGGCCACCGAGCCTTCGCGGGCCTGGAGGATGTCGGTGACCTTCTGCACGAAGCCGAGGGCGACCATCGTCTTGTCGGTGACGATCGAGACCCGGCTGATGCCCTCCATCTCACCGAGGTAGCGGATGGAGTTGCGCTCGAAGTAGATCTTCGGCGGGACCTTGAACCACTGCATGTTGTTGTTGCGCCGTCCGATCCGCTTGACGTTGATCAGGTTCACCGCGGTCACGTTGTTCGACACCGAGTTGTGGCCGTACGAGCCGCAGCCGAGGGTCAGCGACGGGAGGAAGGCGTTGTAGACGTCGCCGATGCCGCCGAAGGTGGAGGGCGCGTTGGCGATGACGCGGACCGCCTTGACCCTCCGGCCGAACTCCTCGACGAGGGCCTCGTCCTCGGCGTGCACGGCGGCGCTGTGCCCCAGGCCGTGGAACTCGACCATGGCGGCGGACAGTTCGAGGCCGTGGCCGGTGCCGGAGGCCTTCAGGGCGGCCAGGACCGGGGAGAGCTTCTCGCGGGTCAGCGGCTCGCCCTCGCCGACCTCGCTGCACTCGGCGAGCAGGAGGGAGGTGCCCTCGGGCACGGTGAAGCCTGCCTGCTCCGCTATCCACTGCGGGGACCTGCCGACGACCGCCGGGTTGAGCCGGGCGCCCGGGCAGTCGGCGGCGAAGGCCGTCGTGCCGAAGACGAACTGCTCCAGCTTGGTCTTCTCGGAGGCGCTGACCACGTGCGCGCCGAGCCGCTCGAACTCGGCGATGCCCTGCTCGTAGACCTCCTCGTCCAGGATGACGGCCTGCTCGGAGGCGCAGATCATGCCGTTGTCGAAGGCCTTGGAGAGCACGATGTCGTGGATCGCGCGGCCCAGCTTGGCGCTCTTGTGGACGTACGCCGGGACGTTGCCCGCACCGACGCCCAGGGCCGGCTTGCCGCAGGAGTAGGCGGCCTTGACCATGGCGTTGCCGCCGGTGGCCAGGATGGTGGAGACGCCCGGGTGGTTCATCAGGGCGCCGGTGGCCTCCATCGAGGGCTCGGTCACCCACTGCACGCAGTCCTGCGGGGCGCCGGCCGCGACGGCGGCGTCGCGCACGATGCGGGCGGCCTCGGCGGAGCAGTTCTGCGCGGAGGGGTGGAAGGCGAAGATGATCGGGTTGCGGGTCTTGAGGGCGATGAGCGCCTTGAAGACGGTGGTCGAGGTCGGGTTGGTGACCGGGGTCATCGCGCAGACCACGCCGACGGGCTCGGCGATCTCGGTGATGCCGTTCAGTTCGTCGCGGCGGATGACGCCCGCGGTCTTCAGCCCGCGCATCGAGTTCACGACGTGCTCGCAGGCGAAGAGGTTCTTGACGGCCTTGTCCTCGAAGAGGCCGCGGCCGGTCTCCTCGACGGCGAGCCGGGCGAGTTCGCCGTGCGCGCCCAGTGCCGCCAGCGAGGCCTTCTTGACGATGTGGTCGACCTGCTCCTGATTGAACGACGCGAACCGGTCGAGCGCCACGAGCGCGCCCCGGACCAGTCCGTCCACCATCTCGTTGGCCTGCATGGCAGGAACTCCTTTTTTTCGACGCCGGCTCGACCCGATGCCGACTCAGTCGCGTTTTCCTGATGCCTCAATTCGACACCCAAAAGCGGAAGCCGCCGTGCCGAAAAGGGCCTTTCCCGGCAGGACGAAGGGCCGTTCACACCCGTTCACACCTCCTCGATCCCCGGCCTGACCTGCAGGTACATCAAAGGACCAAAGACCCCTGTGAGCTTGTGAAAACTTTCACAAGAATTGCGCGCGAAGTGCGCCCTACCGCACTCCTCCCCCAGCGCGCACAATCACCGTGACGACCCAAGCCGACGGTGAGGGAGGAACGCGTGCGCATCGAGGTGCGCGCCCCGGACGGACGCGCTCTGACGGTGGAGCGCTGGGGCGATCCGGACGGCAGACCGGTCTTCCTTCTCCACGGCATGCCCGGCAGCCGCCTGGGCCCGGCCCCCCGGGGCATGGTCCTCTACCAGCGCCGGATGCAGCTCATCGCCTACGACCGGCCCGGCTACGGCGGCTCCGACCGCCACCCGGGCCGCAGCGTGGCCGACGTGGCCCAGGACGTGGCCGCCGTCGCCGACGCCCTGGGCCTGGAGACCTTCGCCGTGGCCGGCCGCTCCGGCGGCGCCCCGGGGGCCCTGGCCTGCGCGGCACTGCTCCCCGAGCGCGTCACCCGGACCGCCGCGATGGTGGGCCTGGCCCCCCGGGACGCCGAGGACCTGGACTGGTTCGCCGGGATGGCCGCCTCCAACGTCCGCGAGTACACCGCCGCCTCCGACGACCCCGAGGGGCTGGAGGCCCGGCTGATCCCGCGCGCCGCCGGCATCCGCAAGGACCCCGGACGGCTCCTGGACGAGCTGCGCCGGGAGCTGACCGCCAACGACCGCATGATCGTCTCGGACGCCGGGCTGCGGTCGATGCTGCTGCGCAACTACAGCGAGGGGCTGCGCCGTTCGGCGTACGGCTGGATCGACGACGTCCTGGCCTTCAGCCGGCCCTGGGGGTTCGACCCCGCCGACATCCGCTGCCCGGTGCTCATCTGGCACGGCGAGCTCGACGTGTTCTCCCCCGTGGGCCACTCCCGCTGGCTCGCCAGCCGCATCCCCGGCGCCACCACCACCATCGATCCGGCCGCCGCGCACTTCGCGGCCCTGCGCGCCCTGCCCGACGTACTGAACTGGCTGCTCCGCGACCTCCCGGCCCCGGACCTCAGCGAACAGCAGCCCGCCTGAGGGGCGTTGGGGCGTGAGGGCCGCCCCGCCACGGCCACGGCCGCGGACCGCTGCGGCCCGGCCGCCGGCCCGGAGAAGATTTACCTCCGTTCGCGTTGCCGACGCACTGCGCGTGAGTAAAGTCCGCGTGCCGAGTCCGCCCCCACCCGACGGGCGGGCCCCTGAGCCGTGGAAGGCCGTCCCATGACCCTGCACATCGACGACGTCGGCATGCTCGTACTCGCCGTCGGGCTCCTCGTCGGCTACGCCGTCTACAAGCACACCCGGTCCACTTCCGGGCCCGCCTCCAAGGGGGACATCGTCGGCGCGATCGGCGCCGCCGCCACCGTGGCCACCGCCCTCTTCCTGCTCTTCGGCGGAGGCGGCACCCAGTCCGCCGAACCCGAATCCCGGCCCAGCGGCCGCGCCCTCGTGTCCTCCCAGGTCAGCGGCCTCCCGCCGGCCTGAGCCCCGGCCGGCCCCGGCCGGTCCGCGCCCGCGGCGGTGAAAAGGATCTTGCGCTACGGCAAACGGCCGAATCCACCACCTTGAGAAATCCGCCACGCTTTCCATAGAACGCTTGACCAGGCGTCATGTCTCGGTTGCCAATGGGGTGTGGCCGAGTAAAGTCCACGCTTGACAGCAGCGCGCCGTTTGTTGTCATTCACATGCCCATTCCCCATGGCCCCCTCAAGGACGGTGTCGTGAACACTTCCGCAGCCCCCGCGACCAGCACGGTCAAGGCCCGCCGGACCCCGCTCGCCGAGATCGACGTCCGCAGCAGTTCCGCGGTCGCCCGGCTCGGCCGCGTACTGCCGACGGAATCCGGCCGTTCGGTCCAGGCGCCGATCTTCAACTCTGCGCTCTGACGCGGAAGTACCCGCTCTAGACTGGTGGAATGACCGGCCTGATCGCATTTCGCGAGATCGTCCTGAAGGTTCACAGCAGATGCGATCTTGCTTGTGATCATTGCTATGTCTACGAACATGCAGATCAGAGCTGGCGAGCCCGGCCGAAAGTGATCTCCCCCGGGGTCATTTCCCAGACCGCGTCGCGGCTCGCCGAACATGCCCGTGACCATGAACTCCCCTCCGTCACGGTGATCCTCCACGGAGGGGAACCCCTGCTGGCGGGCACCGCCCGGCTCCGCCTGGTGTGCGAGGAGTTCACCCGGGCGCTCACCGGGACCGCCGCGCTCGACCTGCGGATCCACACGAACGGGCTCCAGCTCAGCCCCCGGTACCTCGACCTCTTCGACGAGTTCGGCGTCCGGGTCGGCATCTCCCTGGACGGGGACCGCACCGCCAACGACCGCCACCGCCGCTTCGCGGACGGCCGCACCAGCCACCCGCTGGTCCTGGCCGCCGTCGCCCTGCTGCGCTCCGCGCCCTACCGCCACCTCTACCAGGGCCTGCTGTGCACCGTGGACGTGGCCAACGACCCGGTCGCCGTACTGGACGCCCTCGTCGAACTCGAACCGCCCCGCGTGGACTTCCTGCTCCCCCACGCCACCTGGGAGACCCCGCCCGTGCGGCCCGACGGCGCCCCCGACGCGTACGCGCGCTGGCTGCTGCGGGTCTACGACCACTGGGAGCGCCGCGAACGCCCGGTGCCGGTAAGGCTCTTCGAGTCCCTGCTGTCCACCCTGCGCGGGGGGCCCAGCCTCACCGAGTCCCTGGGCCTCGCGCCCACCGACCTCGTCGTCGTGGAGACCGACGGCGCCCTGGAGCAGGTGGACTCCCTCAAGACCGCTTTCGACGGGGCCGCGGCCACCGGGTTCAACGTCTTCGACCACGCATTTGACCAGGTCGCGGCCCATCCGGGGGTACGGGCCCGGCAGCTGGGCCTCGCCGGGGTCAGCGGCTCGTGCCGCCGGTGCCCCGTCGTACGTTCGTGCGGCGGCGGGCTCTACACCCACCGCTACAGGGCCGGGAACGGCTTCGACAACCCCTCGGTCTACTGCGCCGACCTGCGCGAGCTCGTGGACGGGGTCGAGGGCCGCACCGGGCCCCGGGAGAGCGCCCCGGAGCTCTCCGACCCGGCCGCGCTCGCCCGGAGCCAGGAGGAGCTGACCCGGGTGCTGCTGGCCCGGCTGCACGAGGACCTCTCCGGGGATCCCCTCTGGGCGCGGGCCTGGGAGCTGCTGGCGGCCGTGGAGCAGGCCGGGGAGGGCGGCCAGGACGCGCTGGACGCCGTACTGGACCACCCCTTCACCCGGACCTGGGTGCTGGCCGCCCTGGACGCCGTCCGGGAGGAGCGGCCCCCCGGGGGCCGGGGCCCGGAAGCGGCGCGCAGGCTGACCGCGCTCGCCGCCGCGGCCGTGCTGCGGGGCCGGCTGGAGCTGCCCGCCGAGGTGGCCTACCGCGACGGCGAGGTGTACCTGCCGACACTGGGGCTGCTGCGGCTCGGGGAGCCCGGCACGGACGGCCGGGCCTCGCTGGGCGTCACCGAGGACGGGTACGCCGTACGGGACGGCCGCACCGAGCACCGCTTCGGGCCCGCGGCGGGGGACGCCCGCTGGCAGCCCGTACGGAGCTGGTCGCCCGGGCCGGACGCGGCCCCGGTGGCCCTGGAGGACCTGGACCCGTACCGCAACTGCTTCGCCCGCCCGCCCCGGCTGCGGCTCGGCGCCGGGGAGGCCGATGAGTGGCGGACCCGGCTGGCGGGGGCCTGGGACCTGCTGCACGCGTCCGTCCCGGAGTTCGCGCGGGCGGCCGCCGCCGGGCTGACCACGCTGACCCCGCTCGCGGGCGGGCCCCGGGCCGGCGGCTGGGGCGAGGCCGGGCGGCACGGGCCCGGGGCGCTCGGGGTGCCGTATTCCGCGGGGCCGGAGGAGACCGCGCTGGCCCTGCTGACCGGGGGCCGGCGGGCCCGGCTGCGGGCGCTGACCGAGGTGGCCGACCTGTACGCCCTCGACGGGCAGTGGCAGCACCCCTCGCCGTGGCGGCAGCGCCCGGTCCCGGTGTCGCGGCTGCTGGCCGACGTGTACGAGCGGGTGGCGGTGGAGGCGTACCTGCGGGCCACCGGCACCGCGCAGCCCGCCGGATCGGACCTGATCCACCAGGCGCTGGACCGCCTCTCGGGGGCCGCGGAGCTGACGAGCACCGGCAAGCGCCTGGTGGCGGAGCTGCGCTGGGAGCTGAAGGCGGTCGACGCGTGACGGCGCCGCACCGCCCGGGCGCCCTGGCCCTGGCGGTGCACCTGCGCCTGCTCGGGTTGCGCCCCGGGACGCGGGTGCTGGTGCACGCCTCCCTGGCGGGGACCGGGCTGGCCCCCGCCGCGCTGCGCGACGCCCTGACGGGGGTCCTGGGGCCGCGCGGGACCCTGGTGGTCCCGGCGTTCACCCCGGAGAACTCCCGTACCTCCAGTGCCCATCTGGCGAGGATCGCGGGGCTGTCCGGGCCCGAGGTGGCGGCGTTCCGCGAGCGTATGCCCGCCTTCGACCCCGCGAGCACCCCGAGTCAGGGCATGGGTGCCTTCGCCGAGGCGGTCCGTACCGCGCCGGGAGCCGCCCGCAGCAGCCATCCGCAGACTTCTTTCGCAGCGCTCGGAAAGGACGCGGAACGGATCTGTGCGGGTCACCGCACCGAAAGCCATCTGGGCGAGGAGTCGCCCCTGGGAAAGCTGTGCTGGGAGGGAGGGCAGGTACTCATGATCAATGTGGGCTTCTCCGTTTGCACCGCTTTCCATCTCGCGGAGTATCGAATTCCGAAGCCCCCCTTGCGCATGTACGAGTGTGTGGTGAAGGTGAACCTTCCGGGGCGGCAGCAAGTGCTCCGCCAGGGGGGAGAGTGGACCGCATACGAGGACGTCGCGCTGGACGACAGCGATTTCGCGGAGATCGGCCGGACGTTCCCGGATTCGCGGGTGCGCAGGGGGCGGGTGGGAGGGGCGGCGGCCATGCTCTTCCCGATCCCGGATGCCGTCGATCACGCCCTTGACTGGATGACCGAAAACAGACGCTGATTGACTGAACGATGAGGGGATGTGGCGAAGCAGCTCCGGAATGATGTTTCTTCGCTCGCATCTTCGGGACGGGGGTCGTGTGCCCGCATCAGTGCAGCCGTATTTTTTTCTCAGTTATGCGCATACACCGAGATTCGGGGCCGGGGGGCCCGACCCCGACATGTGGGTCGAGCGCCTCTTCCGTGATCTCTGCAGTCATGTCATGGCGCTGACGGACCTGCCCGCCGGGTCCGACGCGGGCTTCATGGACCGGGAGATACGCAGCGGCGAGGGCTGGTCGGAACGGCTCGGGGCGGCGCTCGCCACCTGCCGGGTCTTCGTCCCCCTGTTCTCGCCGCGGTACTTCGCCAGTGAGATGTGCGGGAAGGAATGGTTCGCCTTCACCCAGCGGCTCATCCAGAAGAGCGCCGTCAGCAACGAGCCGGCCGAGGCCATCGTGCCCGCCCTGTGGGTGCCGGTCCCGCCGTCGCAGCTGCCCGGCCCCGCCGAACGCCTGCAGTTCAACCACAACACCTTCGGCGAGCGGTACGTCACCGACGGGCTCTACGGACTGATCAAACTGCGCGGATACGCCGAGCAGTACGAGCGGGCCGTGTACGAACTGGCCAAACGGATCGTCCGGGTCGCCGAGTCCGTCCGCCTGGAGTCCACCCGCCCGGTGGACTACCGGGTCGTACCGAGCGCCTTCGGCACCCCCGGCAGCGCCGCCCGCACCCTCCAGGTCACCGTGGCGGCCGCCTCCCGGCACGATCTGCCCGAGGGCCGCAGCCCCGAGTACTACGGGGAGAGCGCCCTGGAGTGGAACCCGTACCACCCGGTCTCCCAGCGGCCCATCGCCTCCGTGGCCGAGGACCTGGTCCGGTCCCTCAACTACCGCACGACGATGGCCTCCTTCGACGACGAGGCCGGGCACTTCGACAGCAAGCAGCCGCCGACCCGGCCCGAGATCCTGATCGTCGACCGCTGGGTGGTGGAGGACGAGCACCGCCGCCAGCGCCTGGCCGCCTTCGACCAGGAGTCCCGGCCCTGGATCAACGTGGTCGTGCCGTGGAACCGCTACGACCACCAGAGCCGCGCGAAGGAGGCGGAACTGGCCCGGCGGCTGGAGGAGACCCTGCCCGTCAAGATGGGCCAGGGCCGGGCCGCGTGCCGGGCCGCGGCCAACGGCGTGGCCAACATGGAGACCCTCGGGCAGATCCTGCCGCAGGTGGTCGAGGCCGCGGCCCAGCAGTTCCTCAGACATGCGCAGGTCTACCTCCCCGCAGGCAACACGCACACCGAACGCCCGCGGCTGCTCGGGCCGATGGGGATGAGCGGGCCGCCCGTACCGCCACCGGCCCCCTTCCCGCCCGACGCGCAGCAGGAACACATCGACAGCGACGCCAGCAACGACACCGACCGGGGGGACGCGGATGACAGCGAGTCGTGACAGCCGGGACAGCCGTGACGGACGCATCGTCACCTTCTACTCGTACAAGGGCGGCACGGGCCGCACCATGGCACTGGCCAACACCGCCTGGATCCTCGCCGCCAACGGCAAGCGGGTCCTCGCCGTGGACTGGGACCTGGAGGCCCCGGGCCTGCACCGCTTCTTCCACCCCTTCCTGGACCCCTCCACCCTCGGGGCCACCACCGGGGTCATCGACCTGATCAGCGAGTACGCCTGGGCCGCGACCAGCCCGGTGCAGCGCGCCGACGACTGGCACAAGGACTACGCGCGGATCCAGCCGCACGCCGTCTCCCTGACCCCCGAGACCCTCGGCTGGGAGTTCCCGGACGGCGGCACCCTCGACTTCGTCTCGGCGGGGCGGCAGAACCGCGAGTACTCCGCGACCGTCTCCACCTTCGACTGGGACAACTTCTACGACCGCCTCGGCGGCGGACTCTTCTTCGACGCCTTACGCGCGGACATGAAGCAGAACTACGACTACGTCCTCATCGACAGCCGCACCGGACTGTCCGACATCGCGGACATCTGCACCGTGCACCTCCCCGACGTCCTCGTCGACTGCTTCACCCTCTCCGACCAGTCCATCGACGGCGCCGCCTCCGTCGCCCGGCAGATCGACGAGCGGTTCAACGACCGCGGGATCAAGATCTACCCGGTGCCGATGCGCATCGACGAGGGCGAGAAGGAGAAGGCTGACGCCGGCCGGGCCCTGGCCCGCATCAAGTTCGACCGCTTCCCGAGCGGCCTCGTCGGTGAGGACCTCACCTCCTACTGGGGCGCGGTGGAGATCCCGTACCGGCCCTACTACGCCTACGAGGAGACCCTGGCCACCTTCGGCGACGAGGCCGGGCTCACCAACTCCCTGCTGTCCGCCTTCGAACGGCTGACGACGGTGGTCACCGAGGGCGAGGTCACCTCCATGCCGGCCATCGGAGAGGAGGTCCGGCTGCGCATCCGGGACGCCTTCACCCGGCGCCGCCCGGCCCTGCCCGCCGACCTGTTCCTCTCCTACGTCGCCGAGAACCGGATGTGGGCCGACTGGATCGAGTCGGTCCTGACCCGGGCCGGGTTCCGGGTCGTCCCCAGGGACGTCTCCGCCGAACCGCAGTCCTCCGGCTCCGGCTCCGGGGACACCCTCGGCGGGGCGGGCATCAGCGTGGACACCGCCGCCCGGACCGTGGTGCTGCTCTCCAGCGCCTACCTGAAGTCGGCCCGGGCCGTGGACGTGTGGAACCGGGCGGCCGCCGAGGACCCGACGGGCGGCCGGCGCCAGCTGGTGCCGCTGCGGGTGGGCGACGTACGGCTCGCCACGCCCTACATCGACCGGAACCCGGTGGACCTCTTCCGCCTCGACGAGGTGCACGCCACCACGGCGCTGCTGCGCGCGGTGGAACGGCCGATGGCCCTGCCCGACAGCGTCAGCAGTGCATCCCAGCCCGGCCCCCGCTTCCCCGGGACGGTCCCGAAGATCTGGAACGCGCCGCCCCGCAACCCCGGCTTCACCGGGCGCAGCATCGTGCTGGAGCGGATGCGCGACCAGCTCGGCGGCGGCATGGCCGTGGTGCTCCCGCAGCCGCAGACGCTCTACGGTCTGGGCGGAGTCGGCAAGACGCAGGTGGCGCTGGAGTACGTGCACCGGTTCATGGCGGACTACGACCTGGTGTGGTGGATCTCCTCGGAGCAGACCGACGACGTGGTCGCGGCCCTCGCGGAGCTGGCCGTACGGCTCGGCGCGCAGACCGGGGAGGACATGTCGGCCGCCTCGCAGGAGGCGATCGACCTGCTGCGGCGCGGGGTGCCGTCCTCGCGGTGGCTGCTGGTCTTCGACAACGCCGACGATCCGGAGACCCTCAAGCGGTTCTTCCCGCCGGGCGGGCCGGGCCACGTGCTGGTGACCTCCCGCAACCAGTCCTGGTCGCAGTACGGGGACGCGCTGCCGGTGGACGTGTTCCTGCGGGAGGAGTCCATCGAGCACCTCCAGCGCCGGGCCCCGGGGCTCAGCAAGGAGGACGCCGAGCAGGTGGCCGTGGCGGTGGGCGACCTGCCGCTCGCGGTGGAGCAGGCCGGTGCCTGGATCGCGGAGACCGCGACCCCGGTGTCCGCGTACATCGAGCAGCTGGCCCAGCAGGCCGCGCGGGTGCTGGCGCTGAACCAGCCGCCCGGTTACCCGGAGCCGGTGGCCGCGACCTGGAACGTGTCCATAGAGCGGCTCCAGTCCCGCTCCCCCGCCGCCGTACGGCTGTTGCAGCTGTGCGCCTTCTTCGCGCCCGAGCCGATCTCGGCGAACCTGCTCTACAGCAAGGAGATGATCGACGCGCTGAAGCCGTACGACTCCTCCCTTCAGGAGAAGCTGGTGCTGGGCCGGGTGATCCGGGAGATCGGCCGCTTCGCGCTGGCCAAGGTCGACCAGGTCAGCAACAGCATCCAGGTCCACCGGCTGGTCCAGGCGGTGATCCGGGCACAGCTGTCGGAGGAGGAGCAGAGCCAGGCCCGGCACGCGGTGCACCGGATCCTGGCGGGCGCGCGGCCGGACGACGACGAGCCGATAGACAATCCGGAGACCTGGCCGCGGTTCAACACGATCTGGCCGCACCTGACCCCGTCCGAGGCCCGGTACTGCAAGGAGCCGGAGACGCGCCGGCTGCTGATCGACCGGGTGCGCTACCTGTGGAAGCGCGGTGACTTCAAGGCCGCCTACGCGCTGGGCGAGGAGCTGCGCGAGGTCTGGAAGGCGACCCTGGGCGACCACGACCTGCAGTACCTGTACCTGCGGTTCCACCTCTCCAACATCCTGCGCTCGCAGGGCCGGTTCGTGGAGGCGATGGAGCTGGACGAGGGCACGCTGGAGCGGCAGCGCAACGCGCTCGGGCCCTCTCACCCGCACACGTACATGACCACCAGCGGTCTGGCGATGGACCTCGGCGCGCTCGGCCGGTACGGCGAGGCGATGGAGCTGGCCACGGCCGCGCACGAGGGCTTCGGGCAGATCTTCCACGAGGCGCATCCGCGCACCCTGGCCGCCGCGAACAACCTGGCCCTGAACCTGCGCATGATCGGCCAGTACTCCCGGGCCCGGGAGATCGACCAGGAGGTCTTCGACCGGCGCACGGAGGTGCTGGGCCCGGACCACCCGTACACCCTGTCCTCGGCGCAGAACCTGGCCCGCGACCTGCGCGAGGTGGGCCGGTACGACGATTCGGTGCAGCTGCTGAGCCGGGCGTACGAGACGTACAAGCGGCAGCTGGGCCGGGCCTTCCCGGGCACGCTGTCGGCGGCGAAGAACCTGGCGGTGTCGCTGCGGCGGGCCGGTGACGTGGAGGACGCGCTGCGGCTGACCACGGCGACCCGCAACCGCTACCGGGCCAAGTACACCTCGGTCAACCCGGACCTGCTGGCCTGCGAACTGAACCTGGCCGCGGACCTGTTCGCGACCGGTGACCCGGGCGGGGCGCGGGACCTGGCGCAGGAGGTGGTGGACGAGTACATGAAGGTGCCGGGCGAGCGGCACCCGTACACCCTGGCCGCGGTGAACAACCTGGCGGTCTTCCACTGGGGCACGGGAGCGGCGGAGACGGCCGACCCGATGCTGCGGCAGACGATCCTGCACATGCGCGAGGTGCTGGGCGACAACCATCCGCACACCATCTTCGCCCACCTCAACCTGGCCAACGCCCGCGCGGACCTGGGCGATCCGGAGGGGGCGCTGGAGCTGGAGCGCCTCGCGGTGCGGCGGCTGCGCGAGGCGCTGGGGGTGCACCATCCCGAGACCCTGGCCAGTGCCTCCAACATGGCGGTCAGCCTGGACATGATGGGCCGCAAGGAGGAAGCGGCCCGGGTGCGGGCCGAGGCGGTGTCCGAGCTGACGCGGCTGCTCGGCGAGGACCACGGCCTGACCCGGTACGCCCGCGACGAGCGGCGGGTCCACCGCGACCTGGAGCCCCTCGCCGTGTGATCCGACCGCGGGCGGCGGGGCCCTCGCCACGACGGGGGTCCCGCCGCCCGCCACCCGACAGCAGGGGGCGCTGTGACCGACAGCACGACCTTTCGCAACGAGGACCTGCCGGCCCTCTTCCACCACACCGACCAGGCGGCGGTCTCCCGGCAGCGGGAGTCCACCCAGGCCACGCGCGCCCAGCTGATGCTGCTGGTCGCGGCCGCGGCGGCCGCCGCGCTGCCCTCGGGGCCGCAGCTGGGCCCGCTGCGCGTGTTCGGGCTGCTGAGCGTGCTCGCGTACACCGGGGTGCTGGCCGTGGGCGTACGGGCGACCAGGCGCCGGGCCCGCCCGCAGTGGCAGCTCAACCGCAGTGCGGCGGAGTTCATCAAGTCGCTGGCCTGGCGCTACGCCGTGCACGGTGCGCCCTTCGGCAGTGCCGAGGACGGGCCGCAGGACATCTACCGGACGCGTCTGGAGGCGGGGCTGGACGAGCTGCGCAAGATGGGCTGGGAGGACCCGCGGGCCGCCGGGCAGGTGCCGCAGGGCGGGGAGATCACCGGCGCGATGCAGCGGCTGCGCGGGCAGGACTACCAGGTGCGGCGGGAGACGTACGTCCGGGACCGGCTGATCGAGCAGCGCAACTGGTACCGGCGGCGGACGGAGGTGTCCCGGCGGGCGACCCTGGTGTGGTCGTGGACGATCGTGCTGCTGACCTGCCTGGCCCTGCTGTTCGCGGCGTTCGGCACCTTCGGTTCGGGTCCGGGGCCCGAGCTCACGGGGCTGCTGAGCGCGGCGGCGGCGGCCGGGATCGCCTGGAACGAGGTGCGCCGCCACCATCCGCTGATCGAGGCGCACACCCTGATCGAGCAGGACCTGGCGGCGATGATGGTCGTCATGCAGACGACGATCACCGAGTCGCAGTGGCCGTCCGCGGTGTACGAGACGGAGCGGTACGTATCGCCGCAGCACACGGACTGGCTGGCCCGGCACAGCAGTTGACGCGGGCGGTGCGGGCGGCGGGGGCGCGGCCGGGGGCGGTGGTGTTCAGTCCCGGGTCACGCCTTCGCGCCAGATCACGGTGACCGGTTTCCCGAGGGCCCGCGCGTAGGCGACGATCTCGGCGGTGCCGCCGTGCCCCCGGGCGGGCAGTCCGTCCCAGACGGCGACGATCCGGTCGCAGGAGTCGGCGATGTAGGTGCCGGCAGCGTAGTAGGCCTCGTCCGTGGAGCGGGCGAAGTCCATCCGGACCTCCTGGGCGGCCCGGCGTTTGAGCCGCCGGTAGCGGGCCAGCGCCTCGGCGCCCTCGAAGCCCTCCTCGTAGTCCCCGCTGGGGATGACCACGGTGAGGTCGGCGCCGCATTCCAGCGCGATGCAGGCGAACAGCTGGTCCGCGCCCTCCGCGAGGCTGGAGAAGGCCTCCAGGGGCCCCCGGTGGCCGGCCAGTACGGCCCGCAGGGCGTCCTCCACATGGCCGAGCGCCTCACGCGGAATGAACCGGTGCCCGGTCACGCCGATGCGCTTCATACGGAATCCTGCCTCCCCCGTGGACGCGTACCCCTGGACATCCTCCCAGAAGGCGGGGGGACGTCCAGGGGTACGACAGGGGCGCACGGGTCACCGTCAGTAGACGCTGACCCCGTAGGCGTTGAGGGCCTCCACGACGGGCTGGAAGAACGTGGTGCCGCCGGAGGAGCAGTTGCCGCTGCCGCCGGAGGTGAGGCCCACGGCGCGGGTGCCGGAGTAGAGCGGGCCACCGCTGTCGCCGGGCTCGGCGCAGACGTTGGTGCGGATCATGCCGTAGACGACGTCGCCGCCGCCGTAGTTGACGGTGGCGTTGAGGCCGGTGACCCGGCCGCTGTGGGTGCCGGTGGTGGAGCCGCGCCGGGTCACGGACATGTTGACCGTGGCGTTGACGGCGCTGGTGATGTCCTGGCTGCCGACGGTCCCCGGCGGGACCGGGGTGTTGCTCGCGTACTTGATCAGGCCGTAGTCGTTGGTCGGGAAGCTGGAACCGGTGGTGGAGCCGAGCACCGTGGTGCGGGCGGAGTTGGTCCACCAGGTGCCCGCGCCGTCGGTGCAGTGACCGGCGGTCAGGGCGTAGTAGTTGCTGCCGCTGCGCACGTTGAAGCCGAGCGAGCAGCGCCAGCTCGACGCGTAGATGGCGTCGCCGCCGGAGGCCAGCTTGGTGAGCTTGCCGGGGGTGCGCTCGATCCGCAGGGCGGCGGCAGCGGTGCCGGCCTCCCGCTTGATCCTGGCGATGTCCGCAGCGGAGACCGTGGAGTCGGCGGTGACCACGAGGGTCCCGGTGGCGGGGTCGGTGTGCCAGGCGGTGCCCGCGACGTCGGCGCGCAGGACGGAGGCCCCGGCCGAGGCCAGCCGGTCGGCGCTGAGGCCGCCGTCGGGCGTGTCCGCGCTCGCCGCGGTGGGAGCGGCGAGTGCTGCGACGGCGGCCAGGCCGGTGGCCGCCGCGAGCAGCCTGGTACGGGTGATGCGCTTGATCCTCACTTCTCGTCCTCCTGGAGAGGGGTATGGGGCCCGGCGGATGTGGGGGTGCCGCTGCCCGTGAGGCGCAGCCGGAGGCACGGCCGGCACAAAAATTTGGCCGTGTCCCTGACAAGCGCTGACGGGAGTGTCCTGTCGTCAGATACCGGTCGCAAGGGCGTCTTTCAGCCGTCGCTCGCCCGCGGCCACCTCGAAGGGCAGCGTGTTGCCGGGCGGTGGGAAGGGGCAGATGAAGTGGTCCGCGAAGGCGCAGGGGGGCAGCAGGGCCCGGTTGAAGTCCACGGTGACGGCGCCCGAGGCGTCGGGGGTGCCGGGCCTCAGGAACCGGAACCGGTAGCTGGAGCGACCGCCGGTGGCATCGCCGAAAACGGCCCACAGGCTGCCGTCCTCCTCGTCGACGGCGACCTGGAGGGTGTGCTCGACGCCCTCGAAGCGGAAGCTGATCTCGCCGCCGAGGCCGAGTCCGCGGGCCCGCCCGTCGGCGTTCTCCACCTGGACGGTCCGGTCCTCGCCGTACGGGCGGAAGCGGCCCGGCAGCGCGAATGCGGGATCGTAGGGGGACGCCTCGATCCCGGAGAAGGCACTGCGGGCCTTGGAATCCGGGTCGAAGACGCGTACCGCCCAGTTGCCCTCGCGCCGGAACAGCACCAGCCGCGTCCGGCCCGCGACCAGGCGGGAGTGTGCGGGCGGGCTCTCGTCGGGGGCGAGGACCACTTCGCCGGTGAGGGGCTCGCCGTCGAGGAGGATGCCGTCCTCGGGGGCGGCGGACAGCGTCACTGCGGCCCCGTTGGTGCGCCAGCGCCCCGGAACGGCCGGAATTCGACCTTCCGGGTAATCGGCGAGCCAGTGGGTACCGGTCAGCGCGAGGGGCCCGTAGGGGGCGGACACGATGGCCACCCGGTGCTCGTGCCATTTCCGCCAGGCGGCGGGCGGATCGTCTGCGTCATCGCTCATGCCGCTCAACCCTTCCACAACGGTCCGGACGGGAACCAGGGCGTACGCCGTCCGGACCTGCGGAATCTGAAAGGGCCTCAGCAGTCGCAGCCGCAGCAGTTGCAGTCGCAGCAGCCGCCGTCACCGCCGCCACCGCCACCGGAGCTCCCGCCGGTGGGGGCGGAGTTCGGCTGGCAGCAGTTGCAGCACTCGCAGGCGTCGCACCACGGGTCGCGCTTCTTGCGGGACCAGGGGCCCTCGTGGTCGGAGCAGCAGATCTGGCAGGTGCAGAAGAGGCCGATGGCCACCGCGCAGCCGGCCAGCAGTCCGCGGCGCGGCTTCTGGCCGCCGGGCCCCTGCCCGTGACCGCCGCCGTGGCCTCCGCCGTGACCGCCGCCGCCGGGACCCCACGGTCCGCCCGGCCCCACGGGCGGCGGGGCCGCCGGACCGCCGGGGGCGGGCTGCCCGTAGGGCTGGGCGCCGTAGGGGCCGGGAGCGCCCTGGCCGTACGGGTTCGCGCTGCCGTTGCCGTAGGGGTTCGCGTCGCCGTTGCCGTACGGGTTCCCCGCGTACGGCCCGCCGCCCTGCCCGGCGGCGTTCGACACGCCGTGCCGGCAGGTGCCGGTCCCGAAGGCCCGGTCCACCGAGGTGCGCAGCTCGTGCACCAGCAGCCGGTGCGCGAGCCCGGCGTCCGCGAACTCGACCTCGGCCATCGCGAGCTTGATGCCCTGGAGGGCGTCGTCGCACAGCCTCCTGGCCTCGGTGAGGGAGGTCCCGGTGGCGGTCAGCGGGTTCCAGGCGCCCGCGGCGGCGTCCGCGGCCTGGTCCTCCACCGCGTCCAGCAGGTGCGCGAGGCGGCCGAAGTACCGGCCGGCCTCCGCCAGGGCGGGGGCGTTGCCTGGCCGTCCCGCGAGGACCGAGGTATGCGCGAAGGCGGCGGCAGTCGCCGTCTCCGTCGGCTCGGTGACCACGAGCACGGGCGTGCCGAGGCCGGCCAGCGTCTCGATGCCCGCCTGCCGGTCGACGGCGTCGACGAGGACCGCCGTGTCGAAGCCGAGGGAGGCTCCGGTGCGGGCTCCGGCCCGGTCCCAGCCGCGGGCCACCTTGCGGGCGGCCAGGGCGATGGGGGCGCGGGCCAACAGCCCGTCCCGGTCGGCCACGTGGTCCCGCACCTTCGCGGAGGCCAGGACGAGCGAGACGGCGGCGGCGAGCCGCGCCCCCTCGCCGTTGGCCACGGGGGCCGTGCGCATCCCGCGCAGTGGACAGGGGCCGGCGGTGCGCCGGGCGCCCGGGGCGGGGCCCGACTGAGCCTCCGTCAGAACGGAGACGAGCAAACCGTCGTAGTTCGTGACGATCCGGGCGAACTGGCCGTGGTCCCCGCGAAGTGCCAGGCACAGCCCGCACAGATGGGCCATCCACTCCGTCTTGAACCGCTCCCCCAGCCGGTGCGTGCAGGGTCTGACTATGCCGAACAAACCGATTCCCCCGTGATGTCGTGCACGTGCTTGCCGGGCATCGTACCTAGCCCCGTCACTCACCCGTACGTCCCCGCCGCTCACCCGTACGGAGGCAGCGGTCGTATTTTCACTCAGTCAGCAGCGGTAGCCGCCAGGACCCTTGACCGTGCAACGGATGTTCTGCACCAGTACCGTCACGAAACCCCTGCGCGGCGACTATCCACTTGGCGCGTTGTCAGCATCATGGACGACCATAGGGGCAACGGGGAGAAGAAAGACTGACCGCGGTGAAAGGAGGCGTCCATGGGTTCGGTGCGCAAGGCGAGTGCCTGGCTGGGTCTCGTGGAAGACAGCGACGACGAGCGTTACTACGACGACGACTACGCGGAGGCGGCCCAGGGTGGTTCGGTGGCCGGTCCCGGCGAGCAGTGGGTCACCGACCCCCGCGTCCGGGTGGCCTCCGAGTCCGCCGTGGAGCAGGGCCGCCGGATCGCCACGGTCACCCCGGACGGCTTCCGCGACGCGCGCGGCATCGGCGAGCTGTTCCGCGAGGGCGTCCCGGTCATCGTCAACCTGTCGTCGATGGACCCGGGCGACGCGAAGCGCGTGGTCGACTTCGCGGCCGGGCTGACCTTCGGACTGCGCGGCTCGATCGAACGGGTGGCGACCAGGGTCTTCCTGCTGACCCCGGCCGACACCCAGATCGTGAGCGGCGAGCCCGGCGGCCGCTCGCGCGACTTCTTCAACCAGAGCTGAGCCCGGCGGCACCTCCCGGCGGTGGCCGGGGGACTCTCACCGGAAGGCGTCGAGCCCGGTGAGCGCCTTGCCCAGCACCAGTTGGTGCATTTCGACGGTGCCCTCGTAGGTGAGCACCGATTCGAGGTTGGTGGCGTGCCGCATGACGGGGTATTCGAGGGAGATCCCGTTGGCACCCAGGATCGTCCGCGCGGTACGGCAGATCTCGATGGCCTCGCGGACGTTGTTGAGTTTGCCGAAACTGATCTGCTCCGGCCGCAGGGTGCCCGCGTCCATGCGCCGGCCCAGGTGGTGGGCGAGCAGGATGCCCTTGTGCAGCTCCAGTGCCATGTCGGCGAGCTTGGCCTGGGTGAGCTGGAAGCCGCCGATGGGCCTGCCGAACTGCTCCCGCGTCCTGGAGTAGTCGAGCGCGGACTCGAAACTGGCGCGCGCCGCGCCCATGGACCCCCAGACGATCCCGTACCGCGCGTGGCTGAGACAGCCGAGCGGCCCCTTCAGGCCGGTGACGCCCGGCAGGACCGCGTCCGCGGGAAGCCGTACGTCGTCCAGCACGAGCTCGCTCGTCACGGACGCCCGCAGCGACCACTTGTGCTTGATCTCGGGCGCCGAGAAGCCGGTGCTGTCGGTGGGGACGGCGAAACCGCGGATCCCTTCGTCGGTCTGCGCCCACACGACCGCGACCGCCGCGACCGACCCGTTGGTGATCCACATCTTGCGGCCGTTCAGCACCCAGTCCCCGCCGTCGCGCTTGGCGTGGGTGCGCATGGCCGCGGGGTCGGAGCCGACGTCGGGCTCGGTCAGTCCGAAACAGCCGATGAGCTCACCGGCCGCCATGCCGGGCAGCCAGCGCTGCTTCTGCTCCTCGGAGCCGTACTTCCAGATCGCGTACATGGCGAGCGAGCCCTGGACGGACACCAGTGAGCGGATGCCGGAGTCGGCTGCCTCCAGCTCCAGGCAGGCAAGGCCGTACTGCACGGCGGTGGCGCCCGCGCACCCGTATCCCGTCAGCGACATCCCGAGGGCGCCGATCGCGCCGAGTTCGCGGGCCAGCTCGCGGATGCCGGGGAGCTCGCCCTTCTCGTACCAGTCGGCGATGTGCGGCAGCACCCGGTCGGCGGCCCAGCTGCGGACGGTGTCGCGGACGGCGAGGTCCTCGGGTCCGAGGAGCTCGTCGAGCCCGAGCGGATCGGTGGGGACGAATGACGGCACGAGGGGCCTCCCGGCGGCCTGAGACGGTCGGTGTCCTGCCGCATGTGCCGGGGCCGCGCGAACTGCCCGGGGTTGCGGTCCCGGCAGCGGTCGGCGCGACCGGCCCGGCCGGCAGGAACTGACAGCGCGGTCCGTGCGCTGCGCCGCCGACGCTAGACGCCAAGATCCTGCCCGTCCACCCCCACCCGGGGCCCGGAGGGCTCAGCCCGCGTGTTCCACCGGAGCCGGGTAGGGGTCCCCGGCGACCTGCGCGGGCAGGGTGGCCCGGCGTCCGCCGCCCTGTGCGGGCAGCGCCACCGCGGCCCCGTCCGCGAGCTCGGACGGCGCCTCGCACTCCATCGTCCGCGGCAGCTTCAGCGCCATCAGCGCCCCCGCCAGGAGCAGACCCGCGCTCACCACCAGCGTCACGTGCAGCCCGTGGACGAACGCGTGCCGGGCGGCGGCGTGGAGGGACTCCCCCGCCGGGCCGCCGAGCTGCGCAGCGATCTTGTAGGCCTCGCCGAGGGAGTTCGAGGCGCCCGCGGAGTCGGTCCGAGACACGCCGGGGACGTTCATGAGCGCCGGCGCGTAGGCGGCGTTCATCACGCTGCCGAGGAGGGCGATGCCCATGCCCGCGCCGAGCTGGTACGAGGTCTCGCCGATCGAGGCGGCGCCGCCCGCGCTGGCCGCCGGGGCCTCGCTCAGCATCGACTCGTACGCGGCGAACAGCGTGGTCTGGAGCCCGAAGCCGAGCAGGATGAAACCGACGGTGAGCAGCACGGGCCGGTCCTGCTGGCCCATGAGCGTGAGCAGCAGCACGGCGAAGGCGGTGAGCAGGAAACCCAGCGAGACCATCCTGCGCGGGCCGGTCCTGGCCAGGGTGTAGGACCCGGTGGCGCCCGCGGCCATGGCGGCGAAGGTGAGCGGCAGCAGCCGCAGGCCGGTCTCCAGCGGGCTGAGGTGGAGCACGAGCTGGAGGTACTGGACGGCGATCAGTTCCAGGCCGACCAGTGCCAGCATGGCGAGCACGATGCAGCCGACGGAGGTCGAGAAGGCGGCGCGGGAGAACAGCCGCATGTCGATCAGCGGGTGCGTACGCCGCTTCTGGCGCCGTACGAAGACGATCAGCAGGGCCGCGCCGAGGACCAGCGGGAGCAGCGCCTCGGGGTCGGCGAGCTGCCGCTCGGCGCCGAACCGCTTGATGCCGAGCACCGCGCCGAGCACACCGGCGGCGGCCATCAGCGCGCCGGTCACGTCCCAGGGCCCGTCGGAGGAGCCCTTCGACTCGGGCAGCAGCCAGCGGCCCAGCGGAAGGATCAGCGCCATCAGCGGGATGTTGATGAGGAAGACCGAGCCCCACCAGTAGTGCTGGACGAGGAAACCGCCGAGCACGGGCCCGCTGGCGGCCCCGACCGCGGCGACGGCCGTCCAGATGCCGATGGCGAGGGCGCGCTCGCGCCGGTCGGGGAAGACCTGGCGCAGGATCGACAGGGTGGCGGGCATGATCATCGCGCCGCCGATGCCGAGCAGGGCGCGGGCGGCGATGAGCACCTGGGCGTTGTCGGCGAAGGCCGCGACCGCCGAGGCGACGCCGAAGAGCCCGTAGCCGAGGAGGAGGATCCGGCGACGGCCGACGCGGTCGCCGAGGGTGCCGAAGAGGATCAGCAGCGCGGCGCACACCAGGGGGTAGGCGTCGACGATCCAGAGCAGTTCGATGGAGCCGGGACGCAGGTCCTCGGTGACGGAGGGGACCGCGACGTGCAGGATCGTCGCGTCGAGCGCGACGAGGACCAGGCTGACGCACAGGACCGCGAGGACCGCCCAGCGGTTGGCCCCGCCGGAGGCCGCGTTCAGCCGCTGCCAGGGGGAAGGGGTCCTGTCGCCGGCCACGTTCGTCCCCGACATGCATGTACCTCCCAGGTGATCCCTCGCACTCGGCGGACCAGCGTCATGTGGAGCCACGGGGTGGTGCGCAGTGCGGCGTCCTACGGGGTCCGGCATCGACACGCGAGTGAACGGTCAGCGTACGCGAGTTCGTCTGTCCGACACGTGGTCAAGCTCTCATCCCGGCGGCGGCCGCCGTGTGGTGTGCGCCACTCGCCCCACCTCCGCCCTTCCCCCGCGTGCACGCGTGCTCACGGCGCGTGGTTCTCGGACCCGCCCCGGAGCCGCGCCACCGATAATCATGCCCGTGAAAGATCATCTCGGTTTGCGACGGGCCGCGCCCGCACTGGCCGTCTTCGCGGCGGTCCGGCTGCTCGCACTGGCCGTCCTGGGCGTGTGGGGGGCGGTGGCGGGCAGCAGCCCGCACACACTGCTGTCGGCCCGCTGGGACTCGCTCTGGTACGCCCGCATCGCCGCGGAGGGATACGGGTACGAGGTGGTGCTCCCGAACGGGGACGTGCACTCCAACCTCGCCTTCTTCCCGCTGCTGCCCTGGCTGGAGCGGCTGGTGGCCGCCGTGACCGGGCTGCCGTACGGCTCCGCGGGCCTGGTGGTGTCGGCGCTGGCGGGGCTCGCCGCGGCCTGGGGGGTGTTCGCGGTGGCCGACCTGCTCCACGGCCGCCGGGCCGGGGTGCTGGCGGTGGCCGTCTGGGCCGCGCTGCCGGTCGCCGTCGTGCAGTCCATGGCGTACAGCGAGTCTCTGTTCACCGCGCTGGCCGCGTGGGCCCTGTACGGGGTGCTGCGCGGCCGATGGCTGACGGCGGGGCTGCTGGCCGCCGCGGCGGGGCTGACCCGGCCGGTCGGGGCGGCGGTGGTCGCCGCGGTGTGGGTGGCGGCGGTGCTCGCCTGGCGGCGCGGGGAGCGGTCCTGGCGGATGGCGGCGGGCGTGCTGCTGGCCCCGCTGGGGGCGGCGGCGTACGTGCTGTGGGTCGGCGCGCGGACGGGCGGCGGACTGTTCGGCTACCTGGACGTGCAGGGCGGCTGGGGCAACGGCTTCGACGGGGGCTGGGCCTTCGCCCGGTTCATCGGCGCCAAGCTGGCCTCCCCTGCCTTCGCGGCCGGGGCCGGTCTGCTGCTGGGGGTCGTGCTGGTGCTGTGGCTGTACGGGCTGTGCGTACGGCAGCGCCAGCCGGTGGCGCTCCTGGTGTACTGCGGGATCGTCGTGGCGCTCGCCCTGTGCGCGTCGGGGTACTTCGGTTCCAAGCCCCGGCTGCTGCTCCCCGCCTTCCCGCTGCTGCTGCCGGCGGCGGTGGCGATGGCCCGCTGGGGGACCCGGCGGGCGGCCGTCGTGGTGGGCGCCCTCGCCCTGGTCTCGGCGGTCTACGGAGCGTTCTGGCTGAACGGCTCGGGCCCTCCGTAGCCGCGCGGGCCGCACGACGTAACGGAACGGATCATTCCAATCCATGTTTGAGCAAAGGAATTGAGCTGCGCCGATAAAGCTCTGGTAAGTGTGCGAAACAATTACGGGGACACCCGATCGGACGCGGTCCAACAGGAGCGGAAATACCGGGAATTAACTCCCGCATGAGACCAACTCCACATCACATGGTCATCACAAACCCCGTGGTTCGCCCGGGCCGCCCAGCAACGCGCGGTAACGTCGATTGAGTGCGTACCGACCAAATCCTGACCCGTCTGGAGCGGGTGTTCGCCCGGCTGGACCGGGAACCAGAGCGACCGGCTCATCTGCAAACCCCGCAGATGAGCCGGCACCGCGTCGTGCTCCTCGGATCGACCCTCGTCTTCTACGTCGCCATCGTGGTGGCGGTCCTGACCACGTCCTGGCTCGTCCGCCTGGACTGGCAGGTCATGTTCTTCCGGCCCTACGAGCAGTGGCCGCAGCTGCACGCCTTCCTCGACTACCTGGTCGTCCTCGGCCAGCGCGGACCCACCGCGGTCATGGTCGCGGCCTGGCTCGGCTGGCGCTCCTGGCGCCAGCACACCCTCCGCCCGCTGATCACCCTCGGCGTGTCGCTCCTCCTGCTCAACGTGACCGTCGGGGCCGTGAAGCTCGGCCTCGGCCGGCTCGGCCCGCACTACGCCACCGAGATCGGATCCGCCGAACTCTTCGCCGGCGGCGATATATTTCCCTCCGGCCACACCGCCAACGCCGTCGTGACCTGGGGAATCCTGGCCTACCTGGCTTCCACCGTGGTCACCCGGCGGGTGCTGTCCGTGGTCTCCGCGGTCGTCTCCCTGAGCGTCGGCGCCACCACCGTGTACCTGGGCACCCACTGGGTCAGCGACGTCCTGCTCGGCTGGTCCGCGGGCCTGCTGATCCTGCTGGCGCTGCCCTGGTTCGAGCCGGTGATCGCCCGCGCCGAGGCGTACGTCTTCGAGCTGCGCGAGCTGCTGCGCCGCCGCGCCGAGACCGGGCGGATGCCCGCGCCGGTCGTGGCCGCGCTCACCCCGCTGCTCTCCGCGGGCGGCAAGTGGCGGCTCCGGCCCGCCGCCGGCCCCGCCGCCACCGAGGAGCCCGCGCCGGTGCCCGCCACGGCCGTCCCCGCCGGGGTCGCGACCGTGGCCGTGCCCGCGGGCCAGGGCGCCGTCCCCGCCACCCCCACCGGACACTCCCCCGCACCCCGGCCCGCCACGCTGCTGGCCGGCCGGCCGCACGTGATCCGCTCCGAGCGGACCCCGGTCACCCCGGCCGGCAGCCGCCGCCCGGCGCACACCGACCGGACCGCCGCCGGCACCAGGGGGGCCGCCGCCCGCCCGGCCACCGGCGGCTGAACCACCCGCGGGGCGGTACGCACAACCGCACCCCGCGGTATCGCACGGGCCGAAGGCGGGCCGGGTCACCGACCCGGCCCGCCTTCGGCGTTCCGCCTTCCGCTTTCCCCTGGCCCGGCCCTGGCCGCCGTCAGCGGCGCGCCCGGACGTTCGTCCATCCCGGGTCACACTTGTGTCACGGAATGTCGACAACTTCCGGCGGCCCGCCCGGGTGCCGCGCATTTGTTTTCCGCATCCGCGGGACGTACTCCCTGAAGGCCCTTTGGAATATCCCCCCAGGAGCCTCGAATTCCGTCGGAGAATGTCACGAGCCGCCTGGACCAGACCAGGTGAATCCCCCTCAGATCCGTTACATATCCTTCACCGTCTCCGGTTCCACGGCCCGCGTCAGGAGATCCCGCGCGGCCCGGATCCGGTCGATCAGCTCCGGCGGCTCCACGACTTCGAACTCACAGCCGAGCAGCATGACGTGAATCACGAGAACGTCCAGGTTCACCGCTCCGGTGCGCAGCAGGCAGCTGTCCGCGTCGACGGCTTCCAGGGCCCCGTCGCTCGGCCCGATGACCCCCGCCGCCGCCTCCGCGGAAACCTTCAGCCTCAGCACCGCGCGGGCCGCGTACGCCTGCTGGGCCACGCCCCGGGACACGTAGGCCGCGAGGTCCTCGGCCGGTGCGGGACGCGGGACGAAGCGCGGGCCGTGCGGCGGTCTCGGCTCGATCCGGTCGGCCCGGAACGTCCGCCACGCCTCCCGGTCCAGGTCCCAGGCCACCAGGTACCAGCGCCGTTCGGTGCAGACCAGCCGGTGCGGCTCGACGGTGCGGCGGCTGGCTCCGCCCTCGTGGTCCCGGTAGCCGAAGCGCAGCCGCTCGCCGTCCCGGCAGACGGCGGCGAGCTCGGTCAGCACGGCGGCGTCCACGGTGGAGCGCAGCGGCCCGCGCAGCATCGGCACGGTGAACTCGTTGAGCGCCGAGACCCTGCGCCGCAGCCTCGACGGCAGCACCTGCTCCAGCTTCGCCAGGGCCCGTACGGAGGCCTCCCCGATCCCTTCGACCCCGTTCCCGGCGGCGGTCCGCAGCCCGACGGCGACGGCCACCGCCTCGTCGTCGTCCAGCAGGAGGGGCGGCAGCTCGGCCCCGGCGCCCAGTTGGTAACCGCCGCCGGTGCCGGGGCTCGCGTGCACCGGGTACCCGAGCTCCCGGAGCCGGTCCACGTCCCGCCGGACCGTGCGCGGGGTCACTCCGAGCCGCTCCGCGAGATCGGCCCCGGTCCAGTCGCGGTGGGCCTGCAGCAGGGACAGCAGGCGCAGGAGTCGTGCGGAGGTCTCGAGCATGGCAGCAGTGTGCCGGTCACCCGGACGCCTTCCGAACGGGCCCGCACGGTACGCACACCCCCGGGCCCACGCTCAGCCCCCGGCCCCACCACCGGCAACCGGGCCCGGAGCCACCGGCCCGACCGGACCGGCGGACGCCGCCGGGGCAGGAGCCTGGGACGGACCTGGGGACGGTGATGCGGGAACCACCGGGACGGGGCTCGGCACCGGCACCGGCAGGGTCGGGTCGACCGGGGGCAGCGTCAGCAGCATGCCCACCGCGATCGCCCCGGGCCGTTCCCCGACCACCGCCCGGTTCGCCGCGTACAGCGCCCGCCAGCCGCCCTGCACCCGGCGCGTGCGCGCGATCGACACCAGCGTGTCCCCGGCCCGCACCACGTGCATCCGTCCCGCCAGCCCGTACCTCTTCGAGCACGCGGGCCACGCGTCCCACCCCTGGGTGGCGAGCACCTCCTCCGCCACCCGGATCTGCTGCTCCCGGCTCGCCAGGTCGGCCCGCGGGGCGAAGCCCAGCCCGCCGTGCTCCTCCCAGGTCGACTGCCAGAACTGCAGGCCGCCGTAGAAGCCGTTGCCCGTGTTGACGGCCCACCGGCCGCTGCTCTCGCAGTCGGCCACGCAGTCCCAGGGCCATTGCCCGCCCGGCCCGCAGTCCCCCGGCCCGTCCCCGATCAGGCCCGGCGAACCGGGATGCGCGGCCCCGGCCGGCCCGGGTGCGGGCGGCGGCGGCGCCGCACCGGCCGCACCGGCCGCACCCGAGGTGAGGACGAGGGCCGCTGCTGCGGCGGCGCCGGCAGCGGCCACGGCACCGAGGGCCCGCCGGATCCGGATCATGGGCATCGGGTCACGCTACGCAGCCGCCCGCGCCCCTTCCGGCCCGCCACGCGGCGCGCCCGCGGGCCCCACCCGGTCGGCCGACCGGCGGCCTCCGGCCAAACGGCCATCCGCGGCCAGCAACTGCGCACAAGAGGAAAAGAGTTGGCACAAATCGGCGCCCCGGGCACACCGTTCACCCTCCCGGGGGCCCGGTTCGATTCCGTTCCCTCGATCGGCGTGACCCCGGCCGCCACTTGCCCGTTGATCCCGGCGAGCCGGGAACACCCCGGCCCACGCACCTATGCCGAGGAGCCACCCCGTGCCGCGCATGCTCGACGTCAGTGATGAGGTACGTGCCGAGATCGGTGACGAAGAAGCCGACAGGCTGCTCGTCGGCGAGGACGCGCCGCGCAGTTACGACTGCACCTCCTGCCGCACCCCCGGCGATCCCGAGAACGACCGCACCAGCACGGTGCTGTTCGTCGGCGAGGAGACCGCCGTCCTCGCCTTCGCCCACGCCACCTGCATCCCCTCGCAGGTCGTCTCCGTCTCCGAGGAGCAGCTCCAGGGCGCGGTCCGCAGCATCACCGGCGACAGCCCCGCCCCCCAGGTGCCCGCCCCCGGCGAGGGCCCGCAGAACGTGCCCGGCGGCCAGGCCGTGCTCGGCATCACCAGCGGGCTGGTCCTGATCGACGGGGCCCTGCACCCGGCCCTGGTCGTCGAGCCGACCGCGCCGATCGCCCGCCCCGGCAGCACCGGGCCGGGCGACGACTTCCTGCCGCTGCTCATCGAGCAGGGCTTCATCCCGGTCACGGACACGGCCGAGCTGCCCTCCCCGCTGAACGGCTGGTCGGTCCTGCTCGCCGCCGGACAGCTGCACGCCGTGCTCCAGCCGGGCGCCGACGGCGGCAGCCCGGTCGCCTGGTGGCAGGCGCACCAGGCCCTGTCGGTCACCGACGGCTGGCGGGCCGCCGTCAACAAGACCCAGCGCGTCCTCATCTACGCCGCCCCGGTCGGCTCCATCGGCCAGCAGCCCCGCGAGGACCTGCTGCGGGACGCCCTCGACAAGGCCGCCGCCGGGGGCAAGCTGGTCGCCGCCTCGATGCCGCTGGCGGGTACGCCCGGCGCCTGAGCCGTCCACCGGCGGGGCCGGGCCGGCCCCCGTTCCCCCGTACTTCACCCTCCCTCCCAGCTGCTGCCCGGCCTCCTGTCCAAGGGAGCCGGGCGGCGTGCGCCGGGGGTGCGCGGTCCGTCCCGCGCACCCCCGGCGATCTGCGTTTTCGGCCCGCTCACCCCGCATCCGCAGCGCGCCGGTTTCGTTGGCTGATACGTGCATCCATACGACTCCTCCCGCGCCCCGTCCTATCCGAGTGCCGTCCCCCCGATGCGCCCCGCACGGGACCGGGACAGCGCTGCGGCCGCCTCGCACACCCCGATCTACGACACGCTGTACTCGGAGTACCTGCGCGCCTTCCGGGCCCTGCCGGGCGACCGCACGGGCGAGGAGGACCTCGGCTTCACGGCGTTCTCGTACGGCGGCGGGTACGGCGCCGGCGGGTCCTCGTACACCGGCGGGAGCGGATGGAACAGTTCCGCGTGGCAGCAGAGCGACAGCTGGCAGCCCTCGTACACCCCGCAGCCGTCGTACTCCTACGCCTACGCGGGCCAGGGCGCCGACAGCCCCGGATACGCCGGCGGGCGGCAGAACCAGACCGGGATGACGCACATCCCGGCGGCTCTGCCGCCCGCTCCGCGCCGGGGGTACTGACCCCCGGGCCCGACTACTTCTTCTTGTGCTGGGCGCCGCGCTTCTCGCGCACCCGCACCGAGATGTGGATCGGAGTGCCCTCGAACCCGAACTCCTCGCGCAGCCGGCGCTCGATGAAGCGCCGGTAGCCGTGCTCCAGGAAGCCGGAGGCGAAGAGGACGAACCGCGGCGGCTTGCTGCCCGCCTGGGTGCCGAACAGGATGCGGGGCTGCTTGCCGCCGCGGATCGGGTGCGGGTGCGCGGCGACGACCTCGCCGAGGAAGGCGTTCAGGCGACCGGTGGGGACGCGCGTCTCCCAGCCGGCGAGGGCGGTCTCGATCGCCGGGACCAGCTTCTCCATGTGGCGGCCGGTGAGCGCCGAGACGTTCACCCGGGGCGCCCAGGCGACCTGCTGCATCTCGGTCTCGATCTCACGCTCGAGGTAGTAGCGGCGCTCCTCGTCGAGCTCGTCCCACTTGTTGTACGCGATCACGATCGCGCGGCCCGCCTCGACGGCCATGGTGATGATGCGCTGGTCCTGGACGCTGATCGTCTCGGTGGTGTCGATCAGGATGACCGCGACCTCCGCCTTCTCGACGGCGGCGGCCGTCCGCAGGGAGGCGTAGTAGTCGGCGCCCTGCTGGAGGTGCACCTTCTTGCGGATGCCCGCGGTGTCGACGAACTTCCAGGTGATGCCGCCGAGCTGGATCAGCTCGTCGACCGGGTCGCGGGTGGTGCCGGCCAGCTCGTTGACGACGACGCGGTCCTCCTTCGCGACCTTGTTCAGGAGCGAGGACTTGCCGACGTTCGGACGGCCGATCAGCGCGATGCGGCGCGGGCCGCCGGGTGCGGCGCCGCCGAAGGTCTGCGCGGGGGCCTCGGGAAGGGCCTCCAGGACCGCGTCGAGCATGTCGCCGGTACCGCGGCCGTGCAGCGAGGAGACCGGGTGCGGCATGCCGAGGCCCAGCGACCACAGGGAGGCCGCATCGGACTCGCCGCTCTGGCCGTCGACCTTGTTGGCGCACAGGACGACGGGCTTGTTCGCCTTGCGCAGCAGCCGGACGACGGCCTCGTCGGTGTCGGTGGCGCCGACCTTGGCGTCCACGACGAAGACGACCGCGTCGGCGGCCTCGATGGCGTACTCGGCCTGGGCGGCGACGGAGGCGTCGATGCCGAGGACGTCCTGCTCCCAGCCGCCCGTGTCGACGACCTTGAAGCGGCGGCCGGCCCATTCGGCCTCGTACGTGACGCGGTCGCGGGTGACGCCGGGCTTGTCCTCGACGACGGCCTCGCGGCGGCCGATGATGCGGTTCACCAGGGTCGACTTGCCCACATTGGGCCGGCCGACGACGGCGAGGACGGGGAGGGGGCCGGAAGCGGCCGCCTCGATCGCGCCTTCGACGTCCTCGATGTCGAAGCCCTCTTCCGCGGCGAGCTCCATGAACTCCGCGTACTCGGCGTCGCCAAGTGCTCCTTGGTCGTGCTGGTCGTTCATGAAGTCCGTTCCTCGTCGTTCGTGGTGATCGGTGGCACCCGCGCAGCGCGGTTCCACTACTAGGTCAAGTCTCGCTCAGCGCCCGGTGAGGCGCTTGGCGTCGGCCAGGTGGGCGGTCAGCCGGTCCTGGATGCGTACGGTGGCCTCGTCCAGCGCGGTACGGGTACGGCGGCCACTGCCGTCCCCGGCGTCGAATGCCGAGCCGAAGACGACGTCGACCCGGCTCTTGAGTGCGGGCAGGCCCTTGACGACCCGGCCCCGGGTGTCGCCGCTGCCCAGGACCGCGACGGGCACGATCGGTGCGGCGCCGCGGACCGCGAAGTACGCGAGTCCGGCGCGCAGCGAGGCGAAGTCGCCCTCGCCCCGGGTGCCCTCGGGGAAGATCCCCAGGGCCCCGCCGTTCTCGAGCACGCCGAGGGCGCGGCCTATCGCCGTCCGGTCGGCTCCGCTGCGGTCCACCTTGACCTGTCCGATCCCTTCGAGGAAGGGGCCGAGCGGGCCGACGTAGGCTTCCTTCTTGATCAGGAAGTGCAGCGGCCGGGGCGCGGTGCCCATGACCATCGGGCCGTCTATGTTGTGCGAGTGGTTCACGGCGAGGATCACGGGGCCCGTGGCGGGCACCCTCCAGGCTCCCAGTACGCGCGGTTTCCACAACCCGTACATGAGCCCGATGCCGATGCGCCTGCCGACCGCCGCACCCCTGAGGGAGGGCGTATCACTCACTTGCGGTCCGCTTCTCTTCCACCAGCGTGACCACGCACTCGATGACCTGGTCCAGCGTGAGCTCGGTGGTGTCGACCTCGACGGCGTCGCCCGCCTTGGCCAGCGGGGAGGTCTTGCGGCCGGAGTCGGCCGCGTCACGCTTGATCAGGGCTTCCTTGGTGGCGGCCAGGTCGGCGGCCTCCTTGCCGCGCAGCTCTCCGCTGCGGCGGGCGGCGCGGGCCTCGGCCGAGGCCGTCAGGAAGACCTTGAGGTCGGCGTCGGGCAGGACGGTGGTGCCGATGTCCCGGCCCTCGACGACGATCCCGGCGCCCGCCGCTGCCGCTTCGGCGGCGATGGAGCGCTGGAGCTCGGTGATCAGGGTGCGCACCTCGGGGACGGCGCTGACGGCGCTGACCTTGGAGGTGACCTCCTGGGTACGGATGGGGCCGGAGGCGTCCTGGCCGTCCACCGTGATGGTGGGGGCGGCCGGGTCGGTGCCCGAGACGATGCCGGGCTTGCCGGCGGCGACGGCGATCGCCTGCGGGTCGTCGGTGTCGACGCCGTTGACGATCATCCACCAGGTGATGGCCCGGTACTGGGCACCGGTGTCCAGGTAGCGCAGCCCGAGCTTGGCGGCCACGGCCTTGGAGGTGCTGGACTTGCCCGTGCCGGAGGGACCGTCGATGGCGACGATCACGGCGGACGGAGCTGCGGTTTCCACGGTGCGGGCACCTTCCTGGTTGCGCGTACGTGTCCGGGCGCGCCAAAAGCGCCCCTCCCCAAGGTTACCGGCCTCCGGCACCCCCCGGCCCCGCCCGGCCGCCCGGCCGTACGCCGCGGGCCCGGGGGCGGGCTCACCTCGGGCCGCGGGGCTACTGCTGGCGCAGTGCCCAGCCCCGTTCGCGCAGCTCGGCGGTGAGCGCGGCCACGGCCCTGGGCTCCACCATCAGCTGGACCAGGCCGGCCTGCTGGCCCGTCGCGTGCTCGATCCGTACGTCCTCGATGTTGACCCCGGCCCGGCCGGCGTCGGCGAAGATGCGGGCCAGCTCGCCCGGCTGGTCGCTGATGAGCACGGCCACCGTCTCGTACACGGTCGGCGCCGCGCCGTGCTTGCCCGGGACCCGTACCCGGCCCGCGTTGCCGCGCCGCAGCACGTCCTCGATGCCCGCCGCGCCGCCGCGGCGCTTCTCCTCGTCGGCCGACTGGAGACCGCGCAGGGCCTCGACGGTCTCCTCCAGGTCCGCGGCGATCCCGCTGAGGACGTCGGCCACCGGGCCGGGGTTCGCCGAGAGGATCTCCACCCACATCCGCGGGTCGGAGGCGGCGATCCGCGTGACGTCGCGGATGCCCTGCCCGCACAGGCGCACCGCCGTCTCGTCGGCCTCCTCCAGCCGCGCCGCCACCATGCTCGACACGAGCTGCGGGGTGTGCGAGACCAGCGCCACCGCCCGGTCGTGGGCGTCCGCGTCCATCACGACGGGGACCGCCCGGCACAGGGCGACCAGCTCCAGCGCCAGGTTCAGGACCTCGTGTTCGGTGTCCCGGGTCGGGGTGAGGACCCAGGGGCGGCCCTCGAAGAGGTCCGCGGTGGCGGCGAGGGGGCCCGACCGTTCCTTGCCCGCCATGGGGTGGGTGCCGATGTACGCGGTGACGTCCACGCCCAGCGCGGCGAGCTCCCGCCGCGGGCCGCCCTTGACGCTGGCCACGTCCACGTACGCGCGCGCCAGCCCGCGCCCGATCGCGTCGGCCAGCGTGGCCGCGACGTGGGCCGGGGGCACGGCGACGATCGCCAGGTCGACCTGGCCCTCCAGCGGCTCGTCGGAACCGGCGCCGAGGGCGGCCGCCGTCCGGGCCTGCGCCTGGTCGTGGTCCACGAGGTGGACGGTGATCCCGCGGGAGGACAGGGCGAGCGCCGCGGAGGTGCCGATCAGTCCGGTTCCGATGACGACGGCGGTTCTCAAGGTGCGCTCCAGGGTTGCGTACGCGGCGGTCACGGACGGTCCGCCCAGGGTATCCAGCGCGGTCGGCGCGAGGGCCCGGCGGTCCGTCCGGTGGGACGGGCCGCCGGGCCCTCGCCGGCTGCTGTGCTCGCCGGCTGCTGCGGGAACCCGTCAGAGGTTCTGCTGCCTGATGATGTCCTCCAGGGAGCCCGAGGGCACCTGTCCGTCCGGGGTCAGCTTGTCGACGGCGGTGGGCAGCGCCTGCGCGATCTCGTCGGCGGCCTTCTCCGGGCTGACGCCGGCGTCCTCGGCGACCTTCTGGAGGGTGTCGGCCGGCAGCGCCTCCTTGATCTGGTCGGCGCTGACGGGCTTGTTCTCGCCGGTGCCGACCCAGGACTGGGCCTGGTCGGCCAGCCCCGACTTGGTCAGCATGTCCATCAGGCCGCCCAGCGGGTTGTTCGCTCCGCCCGCCGCCTGGGCGCCGCCCGCACCGCCGCCGCCCAGCAGGGCGCCGAGGAGCGAGCCGAGGATGTTGCCGCCACCGCCCTGGCCGCCGCCGCTGCTGCCGCCGAGGAGGCCGCCGAGAAGAGAGCCGAGGTCGTTACCCGCCATGGTCATGCCTTTCGAAGAGGGACCGGGCCGCGCGGACGACGGCGTACCCGGCTGCGAGACACGGACAATGTCGCCCGAACCGGATGGTGCCGCCACTTGGCGCACGCCCGCGGAACGGCTGCGGTAGAACGATCGGCATGATCTTCCACATCGTCCCGCTCGCCGACTGGGCCGCCGCGCCCGGCTCCCCGTACGCCCCCTCCTCCCTCGGGTCCGAGGGCTTCGTGCACTGTTCGGCCGACGGCCCGACCGCCCTGGCGATCGCCGACGCGCACTACCGCGGGGTACGGGGGACCCTGCTCGCGGTGGAACTCGACGAGGAAGCCCTGACCGCGGAAGTCCGCCGGGCGGGTGAATCCGGGGGCCGCTACCCGCACGTACA
The DNA here is from genome assembly GCF_000725805.1 of Streptomyces xanthophaeus. Classification (GTDB taxonomy): domain Bacteria; phylum Actinomycetota; class Actinomycetes; order Streptomycetales; family Streptomycetaceae; genus Streptomyces; species Streptomyces xanthophaeus. The sequence goes on from NZ_JOFT01000029.1 coordinate 65,983, forward strand.
CGGTCCGCTGAACCGCGAGGCCGTGGTCCGCGTGTGGGAAGTCGTACGCACACCCGGCGCTCCCGCCTCACTGGTCCCATGGCAGCCGGGTGCATGAACCGGCGCGGCGGGCTTCTCCCGGAGCCCTCCGCGGGCCAGGATGCTGCACGTCATCCGGCCAGACAGCGAGGAGACACACATGAGCGACCCCACGCGCACCGCCCGCCGCACCGTACTGGCAGCAGGCGCAACCGCCCTCGCGGGCGGAGTGCTCACCGCCTGCGGCGGTGCGGCCGAGCAGAAGCCCGCGAGCGAGGCGGGCAGCGCCGCCACCCCCTCGACGGCGGACTCCGCACCCGCCTCGCGCGCTCCCGCGGCGCCCGCCAAGGCCATCGCCCGGGCCTCCGAGGTGCCCGTGGGCGGCGGCACCGTCCTCAAGGACCAGAAACTGGTCGTCACCCAGCCCACGGCCGGCAACTACCGCTGCTTCTCGGCGGTGTGCACCCACTCGGGCTGCCTCGTGAACAAGGTGGCGGACGGCACCATCGACTGCCCCTGCCACGACAGCAAGTTCAAGGTCACCGACGGCGCCCCCACCAAGGGCCCGGCCACCCGCCCGCTGACCGAGAAGAAGATCACCGTCTCGGCGGACGGCGCGATCTCGCTCGCGTAGGGGCACTCCCGCCGCCTACGATCCGCCGGATGGACGATCTGACGCTGGTACGGGACCACACGGTCTACCAGTGCGTGATGGGCTCCCGGGCGTTCGGGCTGGCGACGGAGGCGAGCGACACCGACCGGCGCGGTGTCTACCTCGCCCCGACGCCGCTGTTCTGGCGTTTCGAGAAGCCCCCCACGCACGTGGAGGGCCCTCGGGACGAGGAGTTCTCCTGGGAGCTCGAACGCTTCTGCTCGCTCGCCCTGCGGGCCAACCCGAACGTCCTCGAGTGCCTGCACTCGCCGCTCGTGGAGCAGGTCACCCCGGTCGGCGAGGAACTGCTGTCGCTGCGCCCGGCCTTCCTCTCCCGCCGGGCGCACACCAGCTTCAGCCGGTACGCGGTCTCCCAGCGCAACAAGCTCCTCGCGGACGTCCGCGTCCACGGAGCCCCCCGCTGGAAGCACGCCATGCACCTGCTGCGCCTGCTCCTGTCCTGCCGCGACCTGCTGCGCACGGGCCACCTGGCCATCGACGCGGGCCCGCACCGCGAGCGCCTGCTCGCGGTCCGGCGCGGCGAGCTCACCTGGGACGAGGTGGACGCCTGGATGACCCTGCTCGCCGAGGAGACCGCGGTCGCCCTGAGCACGACCGTCCTTCCCGAGGAGCCCGACGAGGCCCGCGTCGAGGACTTCCTGCTCCGCGCACGCCGCGCCTCGGCGGCCCAGGCCGGCTAGGCAGCGCTCTGCGGGGAGGTGCGCTGCCGGACGACGAAGGCGTCGAGAGCCTCGTACGCCGACCCGTACTCCGGCAGCGCGGAGGCGGCCTGCGCCGCGTCGAGCACCCCGTGCAGGGCCTCGAACTCCTCCCGCACCCGCTCCACGGGCGGCCCCGCGTACGCCCCGTGTTCGGCGGCGACCTTGGCCTCGATCAGGGCCGCGAGGTGGGCGGGCGCCTCCGGGACCTCGGCCAGCAGGGTGGGCAGGTGCGCCTGCACCTGGCCCGACCGCATCAGGTGGATGCCGGTGAGCAGCGCCCGGAAGGCGTAGAGCAGCGGCTTGAGTTCGGCCGCCTTCGCGAAGAGCCGCCACTGGGTGTTGGCGAAGCCCCGGTAGTGGTGGGCGTGGTGGGAGGTCAGGACGCCGGGGGCCAGCGCGATCAGCTCCTGGTGGGCCGGTGTGCTGTGCACCACCAGCGGGGACAGCAGCTGCTCCAGGACGTAGCCGTTGCGGTTGAGCATCAGCCGGACGAACTTGCGCAGGTCGTGCGTGACGAGGTCCATCTCGACGCCGTCCTCGTCCCACATGCGGCTGCGGGTCTCCTCCGGCTCGCCCAGCCCGAACAGGGACTCGGCCGGGAGCAGGTGGGCGCCGCGCAGGTCGACGTCGGAGTCCCGGGACGGGAATCCGTACAGGTGGGCGCCCGAGACCGTGGCGAAGACGAGCGGGTCGGGCTGTCCGGCGACGACGGGGGTGAGGTCGAGACTCAGTGCATCCAGCATGGATCAAGCATCCCAGAGGGCGCCGAAGGCCAGGAGCTCGTCCCGGTACTCGATGCGGCCCTCCCAGTCGCGCGGCCAGGCGTCCGCGCCGAGGTGGGCGCCCGCGAAGGCGCCCGCGAGGCAGGCGATGGAATCCGAGTCGCCCCTGGTGCAGGCCGCTCGGCGCAGGGCGGTGAGGGGCTCCTCCGGGAAGAGCAGGAAGCACTGGAGGGCGGTGGCGAGGGCCTCCTCGGCGATCCAGCCGTCGCCGGTGGTCAGGCAGGGGTCGGTCTCCGGGGAGGGGGTCCGCAGGGCTGCGGCGAGCCGGTCCAGGACGGCCAGGCACTCGTCCCAGCCCCGGGCGATGAAGGACTCCGGCGAGGCGTCGGAGGCCGTGCGCATCCACAGGTCGCCGAGCCAGCGCTCGTGGTAGCGGGTGCGGTTGTCCAGCGCGTACGAGCGCAGCCGGCCGACCAGGCCGGTCACCTCGGTCCCCTGCGCCAGCAGGTGCACCGCCCGCGCGGTCAGGTCGGAGGCGGCCAGCGCGGTGGGGTGGCCGTGCGTGAGGGCGGACTGGAGCTGGGCGGCGCCCGCCCGCTCCTCCTCGGTCCAGCCGGGGACCAGACCGACGGGGACGACCCGCATGTTCGCGCCGCAGCCCTTGGAGCCGATCTGGCTCGCGTCGCGCCAGTCCCGCTGCGGGTGGTCGAGCAGTCCGCAGGCCGTCAGGCAGGTGCGGCCGGGCGCGCGGTTGTTCTCCGGGGAGTGGTACCAGTCGACGAACTCCTCCCGGACGGGCCGGGCGAGCCGCAGCGGGCCGACGCGGCCCCGCTCACCGGCGGTCCGTATGCCGCGGGCCAGGGCGAGGGTCATCTGGGTGTCGTCGGTGACGATCGCCGGTCGCGGCAGGGACATCTCCCGCCACGGCCCGGTCTTGGCCAGGATCGACGGCACGTCGTTGAACTCCGTCGGGAACCCGAGGGCGTCGCCCAGGGCCAGGCCGGTCATGGCGCCCGTCGCAGCGCGCTTCGGTGAGGTCGGCGGCGTCGTCATCGTGGGTGTCCTTCCGAGGGGCGGAGCAGGGGCGGGTGCAGGGTGTTCGCCGGTCCCGGCCGGTAGAGCGCGGCCGGTTTGCCGCGGCCCCCGGTGAGCCTGGCCGCGCCGGGCACGGCCTCGACGAAGCCGGGCGTGGCCAGGACCTTGCGGCGGAAGTTGGGGCGGTCCAGCGAGGTGTCCCAGACGGTCTCGTAGACGGCCTGGAGCTCCCCGAGGGTGAACTCGGGCGGGCAGAAGGCGGTGGCCAGGCAGGTGTACTCCAGCTTCGAGCCCACCCGCTCCCGGGCGTCCGCCAGGATCAGCGCGTGGTCGAAGGCCAGGCGGCCGGCCGTGCCCACCGCGACCCAGCGGGCCCGGTCGGCGTCGCCGCCGCCCTCCGCCGCCGGTTCCGGCATGTCGGGGACCAGTGCCGCGAAGGCCACCGAGACCACCCGCATCCGGGGGTCCCGGTCCGGTTCGCTGTAGGTGCGCAGTTGCTCCAGGTGCAGGGCGGCGACCAGGTCCGGGGCGAGGCCGGTCTCCTCGGCGAGCTCCCGGCGGGCGGCCGTCTCCGCGGACTCGCGGGGCAGGACGAAGCCGCCGGGGAGCGCCCAGTCCCCCGCGTACGGTTCCTGGCCGCGCCGGATCAGCAGCACGTGCAGGGCTCCGGCGCGGACGGTGAACACGGCGAGGTCGACGGTCACCGCGAACGGTTCGAAGGCGTGCGGGTCGTAGCCCGGCGCCGGTCGCGCGGTCATCGTGCCTCCGGCAGGGGATCGGCGAACTGCCAGCCCTCGGCGAGCAGTCCGTCCACGGCCGCCACGGCGGTGGCCAGGCGGGTCTCGCGGTCCCCGCGCACCAGCAGGTGGCGCCTGCCGGTGGCCTCCAGCTCCTCGCGGAACCGGCCGGTCATCCAGGGTCTGAGGTGGGGCCCGTCCCGGAGGCCGTCGTCCTCGAAGGGCACGTCGGCGTCGTCCGTCAGCAGGTAGAGGTCCCGGTGCGTCAGGGCTGCCGTCCTCTCGACCTCGGTGTTGCGGGCGCCGAGGTAGCGCTCGTGCCAGATGCCGGTCGCGAAGGAGTCGGTGTCGCAGATCAGGACCGGGGAGCCGGTCCGGGCCGCCCGTTCCTCCTCGGCGTCCTGGCGCCGGGCGATGACGGGGAACTCCGCCGAGGTGAAGGAGATGTCCGCCCAGGTGGCGCCCGGGCGGGCGGCCCGGGCCGCGGCGAGCTTCTCCTCGCTGTAGCGGCGTCCGTACTCGGCGACCCAGCCGGTCGCCGCCCAGACCCCGCCGCGCGCCCTGTAGTGGGCCGCCAGGTCCCGGGACAGGGTGGTCGTCCCGGTGGACTCGGCGCCGAGGACGACGACCCGCCGGGCCAGCGCGGCCCGTACGGCCGGTCCCAGGAACTCCCAGCAGGCGGCCGGGTCCGCCCGCACGGCCGTCCCGGAGACCGGGAAGAGCGTCCGGGACGGGTCCACGCAGACCTCCTCGGCCCCGAACCTGCGCGCCAGCTCGCTCCCGTACTCCTCCGAGGTGAAGACGGCGTCGACGGGCTCGCCGACCGCGGTCCGGAAGATCTCCATGTGGGCCTCCCACACCGCCGGGTCGTGCAGGTCCACAGGGATGTCGTCCACCGCGCCGATCACCCGCGCGCCCGGGTGGGCCTCCTGCATCCAGGCGACGCGGTCGGCGAGCGGCACCGATTCCACGGAGGCCGCGCAGACCAGTACGGTCAGCCGCTCGCAGCGGTCCTGGGCGGTGCGCACCAGGTGGTGGTGGCCGGCGTGCGGCGGGTAGAACTTGCCGAGCACCAGCCCGTGGCCGAAGCGCCTCATGCCGTCGCCTCCGCGGCCGTACGGGTGCCCGGGGCGGGCAGCTCGCGCGACCAGGCGCGCAGGCCGGCCACGCACAGGGCGAGGAAGCCGACGTACAGGACCGCGGTGAGGTGGAGCCCCTGGTAGGCGTAGAGGGGGATGTAGACGAGGTCGGCGGCGATCCACAGCCACCAGCACTCGACGAGCTTGCGGCACTGGCCGTAGGTGGCGGCGAGGGACAGGCCGGTGGTGGCCGCGTCCCAGAAGGGCACGGTCGAGTCGGTGGCGCGGCTGAGCAGCAGCGTCAGGGCGAGCACCACCACCGCCCCCGCCGCGGCCAGCCCGGCCCATTCGGCGCGCGTGGTGCGGCGCACCGGCAGGGCCTCCGCGGTTCCTGGTCCACCCCCGTGGGTCCAGGACCACCAGCCGTACGCGGCCAGGGCCACGAAGACGACCTGGAGCCCGGCGCCGGCGTAGAAGCCGCTCTGGACGAAGAGCACGACGAAGAAGACGTTGTTGGCGATGCCGACCGGCCAGTTGGCGACGTGCTGCCGGGCCACCAGCCAGACGCACAGGGCGCCGGTGACGAACCCGGGCACCTCGGTCCAGTTCAAGGTCCAGTTCATACCGGGACCCCCTCACTCCCTTTAATAGTCAGGTTGACTATAAACAGGAAGGGGGGTCCCGGACAAGCGAAAAGCCCGCAGTGCCGTGGGCACTGCGGGCTTTCGGCAGGGGAAACGGGCCCCTGCGGGGTGCTACAGACCGACCTCGCGCATGAGCATGCCGACCTCGGTGTTGGTCAGGCGGCGCAGCCAGCCGGACTTCTGGTCGCCCAGCTCGATCGGACCGAAGGAGGTCCGGACGAGCTTCTCGACGGGGAAGCCCGCCTCCGCCATCATGCGGCGGACGATGTGCTTGCGGCCCTCGTGGAGGGTGACCTCCACCAGGTAGTTCTTGCCGACCTGGTCGACGACACGGAAGTGGTCGGCGCGGGCGTACCCGTCCTCCAGCTCGATGCCGTCCTTGAGCCGCTTGCCGATCTCGCGCGGCAGCGGGCCGGTGATGGCCGCGACGTAGGTCTTCTTCACGCCGTACTTCGGGTGCGTGAGGCGGTGCGCCAGCTCACCGTGGTTGGTGAGCAGGATGATGCCCTCGGTCTCGGTGTCGAGCCGGCCGACGTGGAAGAGACGCGTCTCACGGTTGGTGACGTAGTCGCCGAGGCACTGGCGGCCGTCCGGGTCCTCCATGGTGGAGACGACACCGGCGGGCTTGTTCAGCGCGAAGAAGAGGTACGACTGGGTGGCGACGGTCAGGCCGTCCACCTTGATCTCGTCCTTCGGCTGGACGCGCTTGCCCTGCTCCAGCACGATCTCGCCGTTGACCTCGACGCGGGCCTGCTCGATGAGCTCCTCGCACGCGCGGCGCGAACCCATGCCGGCCCGGGCGAGCACCTTCTGCAGGCGCTCCCCCTCCTCCTCGGCACCCGGGAAGGTCTTCGGGGTCTTGATCACGGGCTTGTCGGCGTACCGGTCGCGCACGCGCTCCTCGATCCGCGCGTCCAGCTCACGGGGACGGGACTGGCCGCTGCGGCTGCCGGGGCCGCGGCGCGGGCCGCCGGCCCCGCCGATGCCGGGGGTCTTGGGGGTCCTGGGGCCGCCCTTGGCACCGCCGCGGGCCGCGTCGCCGCGGGCACCGCCCCGGTTGCCGTCGGCCGCGCCGCGGGCACCGCCGCCGCCCGCCTTGGCTCCGCCGCGGCCGTTGCGCTCGCCCTCGGGGCCCACGTCGTAGCGGCGCTCCTCGGGGCGCGGGTTGCGGATGCGGGGGGCCTGCTCGCGGTCACGCGAGTCGGAGCCGCCCTGGTAGCCGCCGCCGGAGCCGCCCTGGTAGCCGCCGCCGGAGCCGCTGCCACCGCCGCTGCGGTAGCCGCCGCCGGAGCCGCTGCCACTGCCAGTGCTGCGGTAGCCGCCGCCGGAGCTGCCGCCGCGGGCGCCGCCGCCCGAGCCGCCGCGGGCACCGCCACCGGAGCTGCCGCCGCGGGCGCCGCCACCGCTGGAGCTGCCGCCGCCGGAGCCGCGGTAGCCACCGCCGCCGCCGGAGCCGCTGCCACCGCCGGAGCCGCCGCCGCGGTAACCACCGCCGCCGGAGCTGCCGCCGCGGGCGTTACCGCGCCCGCCGCCGCCGCTGCTGTTCCTGTTGCCGCCACCGTTGCCGTTGCCGCTGCTTCGCATCAAAGTTCCGTCGTCTTGTCGTCGTCTACATCAGGGTCCGGTGCATCCGGATCGAACGACGGAACACCTTCCTGCGTCTCGGCTTCGATCGCGTCCGCCTCGGGGAGGAAGGGCGCGAGCTCCGGGAGCTCGTCCAGGCCGCGCAGGCCCATCCGCTCCAAAAAGTGGTTCGTCGTCCTGTACAGGATCGCACCTGTTTCGGGTTCCGTCCCCGCCTCCTCCACCAGACCGCGCTGGAGGAGGGTCCGCATGACCCCGTCGCAGTTGACGCCGCGGACCGCCGATACCCGGGAACGGCTCACCGGCTGGCGGTACGCGACGACGGCGAGCGTCTCCAGCGCCGCCTGGGTGAGGCGGGCCTGCTGACCGTCCAGTACGAAGGCCTCGACGGCCGCGGCGCACTCCGCCCGGCTGTAGAACCGCCACCCGCCGGCGACCAGGCGCAGCTCGAAGCCCCGGCCCGCGGCGGTGTACTCCTCGGCGAGCTCACGCAGCGCGGTCGCGACCTCGCGCGGGGTGCGCTCCAGGACCTTGGCCAGGTGCGCCTCGGTCGCGGGCTCGTCCACGACCATCAGCACGGCCTCGAGCGCGGGCTTCAGTTCCAGCGCGGCCACCGCACTCGCGTCGCTCATTCCTTCGCCTCCACGATCTGGTCGAACTCGTCGGTCACGGTCGGCATGCCGTCGCCGTCCCCGCCGCTCCAGCGCACGGTCAGGGTCTGCAGGGCCTCCTCCTGGTCGAGGACCACCGCCTTCTCGCGGTAGAGCTCCAGCAGGGCCAGGAAGCGGGCGACCACGGTGAGGGTGTCCGCCGCGTCCTCGGTGAGCTCCTGGAAGGTGGCCTCGCCGCGGGTCTTGAGCAGGCGCACGACGAGCCCGGCCTGTTCGCGCACGCTGACGAGGGGCGCGTGGATGTGGTCCACGTACACCTGCGGCCGGGCCTTGGGCTGCATCGCCTTCACGGCGAGGCGGGCGAAGCCCTCCGGGCCGATGCTGATGACCACCTCGGGCAGCAGTTCGGCGTGGTGCGGCTCCAGGCCTACGGTGCGCGGGTAGCGCCGGGACTCGTCCTCGGCCCGCTGCTCGAAGATCTCGGCGATCTGCTTGTACGCCTTGTACTGGAGCAGCCGGGCGAAGAGCAGGTCCCGGGCCTCCAGGAGGGCGAGGTCGGCCTCGTCCTCGACCTCGGCGGCCGGGAGCAGCCGGGCGGCCTTCAGGTCCAGGAGGGTGGCGGCGACGACGAGGAACTCGGTGGTCTGGTCGAGGTCCCAGTCCGGCCCCATGGCCCGGATGTGCGCCATGAACTCGTCGGTGACCCGGGACAGCGCGACCTCGGTGACGTCGAGCTTGTGCCGCGAGATCAGCTGGAGCAGCAGGTCGAACGGCCCCTCGAAGTTGTCGAGCCGCAACGTGAACCGCCCGCCGCCGACCGCGGCCTGCGCCTGCTCCCCCGGCACGGGGCCGACACCGCCCTCGGCGGCAGCCGCCCGCTGGGCTGGGGTGTGGTGGTCGGCACCCTCGGCGACGACGGCCGCATGAGGGACCGGGGCCCGGACGACGACCTCGGCCGACTGCGCGACTCGCGTGTGGCCAGCGCCCTCGGCGACGACGGCGACGTGCGGGGCGGAGGCGGCATCTTCGCCGGTGGCCGACCGCCGGACCGGGGCCCGGACGGCGTCCTCGGCCGCGGCAGGGACTGCGGCAGGGGGCAGGAGCGGGTCCGGGTCGGGCTCGTGCGAAGTGGCCGGGGCCTGGAGGCGGCCTGCGGGGGTCCGTACGGCCTCGGAGGCCTCCTCGGGGTTCACCCCGCCCCCGCCTCCCGTACGGCCCTCAGCGGGCGACTCAGGGGCTTCGGGGCCCTGCGCCCCACCGATCGGCCCGGACGCACCCGGCCCGCGTCCCAGCGAGCGGCGGGGCGGTCGGCCGGTGTCGGCGGAGGAGGGCATAGCGGTCCAGGGTGGTGCGGAGGGGGCGGGGCGTCCCGAGCAGCCTAGGGGGTGTCCCCCCGATCAGGCCGGATCAGGCTTCGGCGTCTGGCGCCGCGCGGATCAGCCGCGGCCCGGCAGCACACCCGCGCTCCGGCCACGGCGCCCCCGCCGGGGGCCCGGGCGGGCGCGGGCCCGCACTAGCCCTCGCTCCGGCGGGCCGGGCAGCCGCGGCACGGTGCCCCGAGCGCCGGCCAGGCCACGCGCACGGCGGCGGGCGAGTGCGCGGCAGTGGGCGGAGGTACGGGTGGGACGGAGTCAGCCCGGCCCTGTGCACCGCCCTCGCCCCGACCCCGCCCCGGCAGGACGGGCAGCTGCCGGACGGCGCCTCCGAGGCCCGGCCAGGCCGTGGCGGGCGGAGGTGGTCGAGGCCGGGTCGGTGGGGCGCGCCTGGCGGCGCGTCGGCTTCTGCGCGGGCCGGGCGTACGGGCCCGGCGGCCCCGTCGGCTCCCGCGCGGCTCCCGCGCGGCTACCGCCCGGGCCGGTCGTGCGCGCCTGGCTGGGCCGGCGGGGCGGGAATGACGGCCCCCGCCCGGGACTGCGGTGTCGGGGCTGGGGGTCCGGCGCGGGCCGACGGGGCCGGGGTCCGGCGGGGCTGGTGGGGCGGGACTGGCGACCCCCGCCCGGGACCGTGGTGCCGGAGCCGGCGGGGCCTGGGGTCCGGCTGGGCCGGTGGGGCGGGACTGGCGACCCCCGCCCGGGACTGCGGTGCCGGGGCCGGGGGTCCGGCGTGGGCTCCATGCGTCGGGGCCCGCGGGGTCGTCAGCGGCCGCGGAGTCTTCGGACGAGGATGCTCGCGTCGCCCCGGGACTCCAGGTCGGCGAGGACGACCGCCACCGCTTCGCGGACGATGCGTCCGCGGTCGACCGCCAGGCCGTGCTCCCCGCGCAGCACCAGCCGCGCGTGCTCGAGGTCCATGAGCTCCTCGGCGGAGACGTACACCGTGATCTTCTCGTCGTGCCGTTCGCGTCCGCTGGGCCGCCGGTTCGCGCCCCGGCCCTGCCCCTTGCCGCGGCCGCCCGCCTGGGCGCCCGGGCTGACAGAACCTTCCTGCGGCCTGCGCGGCTGCCCCACCACGGGGCTCCCGGGCCCGGCGGCGGCCTCAGCCTCCCGGCTGCGGCCCTCCCCGGCCGTGCCCTCGGCCGAGGTGGCCGAGTGCTCCGCGGCGGACGCCTCCTCGGCCCCTCGCCGCGACGAGGACGACTGGAGGGCCATCCCCCCGGTCGTACGGAACAGTTCGTCGGCTCCGGGCAGACTCACTCGGCGTGACACCGGGCGAGCACCTCCCTGGCCAGCTGGCGGTAGGCGGCGGCCCCGACGGAGTTGGAGGCGTACGTCGTGATCGGCTCACCGGCGACCGTGGTCTCCGGGAAGCGCACCGTGCGGCCGATGACCGTGTGGTAGACGTGGTCGTCGAAGGCCTCGACGACGCGCGCCAGCACCTCACGGCTGTGCACCGTACGGGAGTCGTACATCGTGGCGAGGATGCCGTCGAGCTCCAGCTCCGGGTTGAGCCGCTCCTGCACCTTCTCGATGGTCTCGGTCAGCAGCGCCACGCCGCGCAGCGCGAAGAACTCGCACTCCAGCGGGACGATGACCTTGTGAGCCGCCGTCAGGGCGTTCACGGTCAGCAGACCGAGCGAGGGCTGACAGTCGATCACGATGTAGTCGTAGTCGGCCATCAGGGGCTTCAGGGCCCGCTGCAGCGTGGACTCGCGCGCGACCTCACTGACCAACTGCACTTCCGCAGCGGACAGGTCGATGTTGCTCGGCAGCAGGTCCATGTTGGGGACCGCCGTCTTGAGCAGCACCTCGTCGGCCGACATGCCCCGCTCCATGAGCAGGTTGTAGACCGTCAGGTCGAGTTCCATCGGGTTCACGCCGAGGCCCACGGACAGTGCGCCCTGCGGGTCGAAGTCGACGAGCAGCACGCGGCGCCCGTACTCGGCGAGCGCGGCACCCAGGTTGATGGTCGACGTGGTCTTGCCCACGCCGCCCTTCTGGTTGCACATCGCGATGATCTTCGCCGGACCGTGATCGGTCAGCGGACCCGGGATGGGGAAGTACGGGAGCGGGCGTCCGGTCGGGCCGATCCGCTCACGGCGCTGGCGGGCAGCGTCGGGGGCGAGGGTGGCCGCGTACTCGGGGTCCGGTTCGTACTCCGCGTCGGGGTCGTAGAAGTGCCCTTCGGGCACGTTTTCGTAGTCGGCGAAACCCACGGGCTTTTCGCCGCTCAGGTCGCCGGCCCTGGAGTTCACGTCTAGGCCGTCCATGCTCTTTCGGGGCGTCGTCATGTGCTGGTGGTTTGCGAAGGTGCGTACTGCGACGGAGCCGACGGCTTCGAGCCCGGCAGGGCCCTGGCCCCGCTCAGGCATCTCTGCCCGACCACCTCCAGGAGCAAATGTCGACTCATTCACAAGTCGTCTTACCTCCTCGGACGCGACCAGGACACTTATCGATAGGTCAGCGTGGCACCATGCCGACGGTTGGCGACTCTATGGCGTGTCACCACTCAGCGGCAACACAATCCACCGGACCCGGCACGATGTGTCGGCAACCGAACACCACTCTGTCAAGGGCGCACGGACTGTCGCCGCGAAGTTTCGCGGGTGTGCGAAAGGGTTAAAGGGTTACGTTCGAGGCGAGTTGAACGGGATCCCGGGGCCCGCCGCAAACGCCTCCGGCCGGACCTCGCGAGCAAGGTCCGGCCGGATACGTGAGATTGACGTCAGTCGTTGACGCGTCAGCCGAGCAGCGTGTTCAGCTCAAGGGTCTCGAGGCCGTGGGCCTCGGCGACGGGGCCGTAAACGACCTGGCCGTCATGGGTGTTGAGGCCCAGACCGAGCGCCGGGTCACGACGCAGCGCCTCGACCCAGCCGAGGTTCGCGAGCTGCACGATGTAGGGCAGCGTGGCGTTGGTCAGCGCGTAGGTGGAGGTGTTCGGCACCGCGCCCGGCATGTTGGCGACGCAGTAGAAGACCGAGTTGTGGACCTGGAAGGTCGGCTCGGCGTGGGTGGTCGGACGGGAGTCCTCGAAGCAGCCGCCCTGGTCGATCGCAATGTCGACAAGGACACTTCCGGGCTTCATCTTGGCGACAAGCTCGTTGGTGACCAGCTTCGGGGCCTTCGCACCCGGGATCAGCACCGCGCCGATGACGAGGTCGGCCTCGACGACCGCCTTCTCCAGCTCGTAGGCGTTGGAGACGATCGTCTTGATCTTCGTGCCGAAGATCTTGTCGGCCTCGCGGAGCTTGTTGATGTCGCGGTCCAGCAGGGTCACGTGGAAGCCCATGCCGATGGCGATCTGCGCGGCGTTCCAGCCGGAGACGCCGCCGCCGATGACCACGCACTCGCCGGCGTGGGTGCCGGGCACGCCGCCCGGGAGCACGCCGCGGCCGCCGGCCGAGCGCATCAGGTGGTAGGCGCCGACCTGCGGGGCCAGCCGGCCCGCGACCTCGGACATCGGGGCGAGCAGCGGGAGCGCGCGGTTGGCGAGCTCGACCGTCTCGTACGCGATGGCGGTGGTACCGGACTCCAGCAGGGCGTCCGTGCACTCGCGGGAGGCCGCCAGGTGCAGGTACGTGAAGAGGGTCTGGTCCTTGCGGAGGCGGTGGTACTCCTCCGCGATCGGCTCCTTGACCTTCAGCAGGAGGTCGGCGGTCGCCCAGACCTCGTCCGCCGTGGCGAGGATCTCCGCGCCGGCGCCGACGTACTCGGCGTCCGTGATCGAGGAGCCGACACCGGCGTTCTGCTCGATGAAGACCTGGTGGCCGTTGCGGACCAGCTCATGCACGCCGGCAGGCGTGATGGCGACCCGGAACTCGTTGTTCTTGACCTCGCGGGGGATGCCGACCTTCATCGTCGATCACGGTCCTTGGCTCAGGGGATGATACGGGGCACTTACTTACATACCCGCCCACAAGAACGCGCAACGGGATGCACCACAAGATGGTGTGGTGGAGCCAGTCTAATGAAGGATGAGTCGCTGTCTAGCCTTGCAAACCAATAATCTCAGTCGGAACCACTACGGATTTCGCAGGCTGCGGGGTCATCTCCCAGCAATCGATCAGCCGCAGACCGGTGCAGCCTGGCAGCCGCGGGGTCACCCAGCCGGTCCAGCGTGTCGGCCAGCCGGACCTGGAGCGCGGCCTGAAGTCGCTGGTCCCCGGCCCGGCGCGCGAGCTCCACCGCTTCCCGGCAGGTGTGCAGCGACTCCTCCGGGTGCCCGGCGTACTCCTGGACCCGCGCCATCTCGCTCAACGCCTTTGCCTGCCCGGGGACATCGGCCAGCTTCCGGTACCCCGCCGCGGCGGCGCGCCAGCTGCGCAGCGCGTCCCCGTAGCGGCCCGCGTAGGTGTGCACGTTGCCCAGCCGTCCGTACAGCCGGGCCTCGTCCGCGCGCTCCCCCCGCGCGAGGGCCTGGGACAGGGCCCGGCCGAACCAGTCGGAGGCCCGGTGCCAGTCGGTCAGCTCCTGGTACGCGCCGCCTACGGATTCCATCGCGCGGCCCGTCGCGTACGGGTCGTTCGCCGCGCGTCCGGCGTCCAGCGCGGCCCGGTAGCGCTCCAGCGCCTCCTGGGTGCGGCCGGTCTCGGCGTCCAGGTCGGCCAGGTTCAGCAGTGCGGCGGCCTGCTCCCGGTGCAGGTTCCGGCGCTCGGCCACGTCCAGGACCAGGCGGTGCAGCCCGTACAGCTCGGGTGCGGCCTCGGCCGTGCCGCGGTGGTCGGCCAGCGCCCGCACCAGGGCCGCGACCAGCCGGCGGGCCAGGGTGTCCAGCTCCCCGTCGGCCACGGCCAGGGAGGCGGCCGCGGACAGCGCGGGCAGCCGGGTGTCCAGCCAGGTGGCGGCGGACCGCCGGTCGGGGAAGCGCAGGGCCCGCGGCGTGCCGTCCAGCTTCTCCCGCGGGTCCAGCAGGCCGTCGGACTCCTCGGGGGGCGCGGCCATGGCCCGGCAGGAGTGCAGCAGCCGTACGGTGCGCTCCAGCATCCGGGCCCGGGCCAGCTGGACCTCGGCGGGGCGCTCCTTGGCCTCCAGCAGGGCCTGGAGCAGCGGCGTCAGGCAGCCGGGCAGCAGGTACAGGCCGTCGTGCGAGGGGTGTACGAGACCCAGCCCGGCGAAATCGTCCAGCGTGGACTGGGCGGCGGCGACGGAGCAGCCGACCAGGGCGGAGGCGGTGTGCGAGTCGACGATCCCGGCCGGGGCGAGCGGCAGCAGCCGCAGGGTCCGCTGCGCGGGCTGCGGCAGGGACTCGTAGACGAGGCGGAAGCCCCGGGCGAGCGGCCCGCCGGTGGCGGCGGGCATGTCGTGCAGCTGCTTGGCCACGTCCGCGACGCCCTCCTTGGGATGTGCGGCGAGCCAGCCGCCGACGAGGCCGAGCGCGGCGGGCTGGCCCCCGCACTCCTCGGCGAGGGCCTCCGCGGCGCGGGGGTCGGCGGTGACCCGGGTGTCCCCGATGCGCTGGACCAGCAGCTCGACGGCGGACGGCGTGTCCAGCCCGCCGAGGGTGCAGGGGCGTACGTCGGGGATCCCGGTGAGCGGGCCCTCGGCGGTGACCACGACCAGGCACTCGGGGGTGTCCGGCAGCAGGGCGTCGACCTGGTGCGGGTCGGCCGCGTCGTCGACGAGGATGACCGCCCGCCGCCCGGCGAGGGCGTCCCGCAGGGCGGCGCTCAGCTCGTCCTCACCGGCCCCGGGCGGGGTGGTGTGCCCCAGGTCCTCCAGCAGCCCCCTGACGGCGCGCTCGGTGGCCACGGTCGCGCCGCCGGGGGCGGTGAGCCGGGTCCGGAGCACGCCGTCGGGGTACTGGTCGGCGATCTCGCGCACGAAGGCCTCGGCGAGGGCGGTACGACCCGACCCCGGCCGCCCCGCGACGAGCAGCACGCGCGCCCTGGGGGCCTTGGCCTTGCGTCCCGAGAGGGTGTCGAGCCCGGTCCGTGCGATGTCCTCGCGCAGCTCTTTGAGCTCGCGCCGCCGCCCGACGAAATCCGTCACGGAATCCGCTCCTCTCCCTGCCATCGGGTTGCGAGCGTAGTTCACGCAGAGCGACGACCCGGGTGGAGCGCGGCGGGCAAATCCCCCAATCGGATCAGCGGATGGTCCGCTTTATCGGGTTCCGGGCCCCACGCGCGGATCCGGCGGGCGGCTACGCCTCGTACGGGCGGGCCGGCCACGGGGCCAGCGCGGGGCGCAGCGATTCCACCCCGCCGGTGGCCAGCGCGGCGGACAGGGCCAGGACGCCGGTCACCAGGCCCGGGTTGCCGAGCCGTCCCGCGAGCACCCCGGCCACCAGGTCCTGGAGGGGGACCCTGGCGGTCTCCATGTCGGACTCCTCCTCGGAGACCGCGTACCGCTCCCCCTCCGCCTCCGCGAGGTCCTGGGCGAGGAAGACCCGTACCGCCTCGTCCGAGCCGCCCGGCGAGGTGTAGAAGTCGGCGAGCACCCGCCAGTCCTCCGCCTTGACGTGCGCCTCCTCGTACAGCTCGCGCTGGGCGGCGTGCAGCGGGTTCTCCCCCGGCACGTCCAGCAGCCCGGCGGGCAGCTCCCACAGCCGGTGGCGCACCGGGTGGCGGAACTGCTTCAGGACCAGCACCCGCTGCTCCTCGTCGAGGGCGAGCACGCACACCGAGCCGGGGTGCACCTGGTAGTCCCGGCGCACCACCGCCCGGTCCGGCATCCGGACCTGGTCCGACTTCACCGATGTCTTCGCACCCTCGAACGGCGTGCGCGAGGCGACGACCTCCCACGACTCCGGTGTGTCCACGATGTCGTTGCGCATGGCCATGGCCGTACCTTCCCCAATGACGCGACAGCCGGGGCACGATCCGTGCCCCGGCTGTCTACGTTATGCGGTCAGGCGCTCACTTCGCGGACTGCTGCCGCTCCACGGCCGCCTTGACCAGTCCCGCGAAGAGCGGGTGCGGGCGCGTCGGGCGGGAGCGCAGCTCCGGGTGGGCCTGGGTGGCCACCAGGTAGGGGTGCACCTCGCGGGGGTACTCGACGTACTCCACGAGCTTGTTGTCCGGGGAGGTGCCGGAGAAGACGAGGCCCGCCTTCTTCTCCAGTTCGCCGCGGTAGGCGTTGTTGACCTCGTAGCGGTGGCGGTGGCGCTCGTCCACGTACGCCTGGTCCCCGTACACCTCGCGCACGATGGAGCCCTCGGCGAGCTTCGCCGGGTACATGCCCAGGCGCATGGTGCCGCCCAGGTCGCCCGCGCCCTCGACGAAGGCCAGCTGCTCCTCCATGGTCGAGATGACCGGGTGCGGGGTGGAGGCGTCGAACTCGGTGGAGTTCGCGTCCTCGATGCCCGCGAGGTTGCGTGCGGCCTCGATGACCACGCACTGCAGGCCCAGGCACAGGCCGAGCAGCGGGATCTTGTTCTCGCGGGCGTAGGTGATCGCACCGACCTTGCCGTTGACGCCGCGGTCGCCGAAGCCGCCGGGCACGCAGATCGCGTCCACGTCGCCGAGCACCGCCGCCGCGCCGGCCGGGGTCTTGCAGTCGTCGGAGGTGACCCACTTGATCTGTACGCGGGCCCGGTTGGCGAAGCCGCCGGCGCGCAGCGCCTCGGTCACCGACAGGTAGGCGTCGGGCAGGTCGATGTACTTGCCGACGAGCGCGACCTTGACCTCGTGGTCGGGGTTGTGGACCCGGTCCAGCAGGTCCTCCCAGACGGTCCAGTTGACGTCGCGGAAGGGCAGGTCGAGCTTGCGCACGACGTACGCGTCCAGGCCCTCGGTGTGCAGGACCTTGGGGATGTCGTAGATCGACTTGGCGTCGATGGCCGCGACCACGGCCGCCTCGTCCACGTCGCACATCAGCGAGATCTTGCGCTTGATGGAGGTGGGGACGTCGCGGTCGGCGCGCAGCACGATGGCGTCGGGCTGGATGCCGATGTTGCGCAGCGCCGCGACCGAGTGCTGGGTGGGCTTGGTCTTCAGCTCGCCGGAGGGACCGATGTAGGGCAGCAGCGAGATGTGCACGACGAAGACGTTGTCGCGGCCGACCTCGTGGCGGACCTGGCGGACCGTCTCCAGGAAGGGCAGCGACTCGATGTCGCCGACGGTGCCGCCGACCTCGGTGATGACCACGTCGACGTCCGCGGTCGCCATGCGGCGGATGCGGTGCTTGATCTCGTTGGTGATGTGCGGGATGACCTGGACGGTGTCGCCGAGGTACTCGCCGCGCCGCTCCTTGGCGATGACCTGCGAGTAGACCTGGCCGGTGGTGACGTTGGCCGAGCCGTCGAGGTCGACGTCGAGGAAGCGCTCGTAGTGGCCGATGTCCAGGTCGGTCTCGGCGCCGTCGTTGGTGACGAACACCTCGCCGTGCTGGAACGGGTTCATCGTGCCCGGGTCGACGTTCAGGTAGGGGTCGAGCTTCTGCATCGTGACCCGCAGGCCGCGCGCCTTCAGCAGCGCACCCAGGCTGGAGGCCGTCAGGCCCTTGCCGAGGGAGGAAGCGACACCCCCGGTGACGAAGATGTGCTTGGTCGTCATGGATTTGGGCGGCATCGCCAAGAGGGGGCTCCCGTGGTCGCGAGGTGAGGTGCGTCCGGCGCCGGCCACCGTCGATCCGGAAGGGTCTCAGGGGGCGCCGAAGCTGCGGTTTCGGGGCTCCTGATTCGCACAGGCAGACCACCGGTCCACGGGGTACCAGCCTATCAGCGCCCGGGCCGGTCCGCCTCCGGCCACGCGGCGCGGCCGGAGCGGCGGGGGTCGCCGGGCCTCATGCCCGCTGGTCACCCGTTTGGCGGAGTCGCATTCTCCGGGGCCTCGACGAGATCACTAGGGTGCCGTCATATCCTGCTCGGATATTGCACACATCGCCGCCGAGCAGTCCGGCAGACGGCCGCACACCGCCGCATACGGAATCATGGGCTCGACGCGGGGATCCCCCACCACAGGAGACCGCGCAACCGCGCAATGCAAGCGCCCTTCGGGGCGGACGTGGCCGTTCGACTGGAGAGCAACGTGTCCGGGCGCATCGAGGATTACGCACTGATCGGGGACATGCAGACCGCGGCACTGGTCTGCCGGGACGGGGCGGTGGACTGGTTGTGCCTGCCACGCTTCGACTCCCATGCCGTGTTCGCCAGCATTCTCGGCACCGAGGATCACGGGTTCTGGCGGATCGGCCCGGCGTTCCCGGCCGGGACGGAAGCCCCTCGTGCCACCCGCCGCAGCTACCGCGGCGACTCGCTGGTGCTGGAATCGGAGTGGGACACGCCGCGCGGCACAGTCCGCGTGATCGATTTCATGCCGCCCCGCGAGGACCACGCACCGCAGCTGATCCGCATCGTGGAAGGCGTCTCGGGACGCGTGCGGATGCACTCCGCGCTGCGCATGCGCTTCAGCTACGGGCGGGTGGTGCCCTGGGTGCACCAGGTCGACGGGCGCACCGTCGCCGTGGCCGGTCCTGACTCCATCTGGCTGGACACCGACGCGCAGACCTACGGCAAGGACCTGACGACCTACTCCGACTTCACGGTGGGCCCGGGCGACCGGATCGCCTTCAGCATCAGCTGGCAGCCCTCCCACCGCGGGGCGCCGGAGGCACCCGAGGCCGAGGCGGCCCTGGAGTCGACCACCGAGTTCTGGCGCGAGTGGGTCGAGCAGTGCACCTACCACGGGCCCTACCGGGAGGCCGTGGTCCGCTCCCTGATCACCCTCAAGGCCCTCACGTACGGCCCCACGGGCGGGATCGTCGCCGCGCCCACCACCTCCCTCCCGGAGGAGATCGGCGGGGTCCGCAACTGGGACTACCGCTACACCTGGCTGCGGGACGCGGCCATCACCCTGTCCTCGCTGCTGCGCACCGGCTACCGCGAGGAGGCCCGCGCCTGGCGCGAGTGGCTGCTGCGCGCGGTGGCCGGCGACCCCGAGAACCTGCAGATCATGTACGGCATCGCGGGCGAGCGCGAGCTCGGCGAGACCGAACTGGACTGGCTGCCCGGGTACGAGAACTCCCGCCCGGTCCGCGTCGGCAACGGCGCCGCCGGCCAGCTCCAGCTCGACGTGTACGGCGAGGTCACCGAGGCCCTGCACCTGGGCCACATGACGGGACTCGCCCGCAGCGACTACGCCTCGCTGCTCCAGCTGAAGCTGATCCGCTACCTGGAGACCCACTGGGACCAGCCGGACGAGGGCATCTGGGAGGTGCGCGGCCCGCGCCGCCACTTCGTGCACTCCAAGGTGATGGCCTGGGTGGCCGTGGACCGCACGATCAAGCTGATCGAGAGCGGGGACGCGGACGGTCCGCTGGACCGCTGGCGCGAGCTGCGCGACGAGATCCACCAGGACGTCTGCGAGAAGGGCTACGACAAGGAGCGCAACACCTTCACCCAGTCCTACGGGTCGAAGGAGCTCGACGCCTCCCTGCTGCTGATCCCGCAGATGGGCTTCCTGCCACCGGACGACAAGCGGGTCATCGGCACCATCGAGGCGATCCAGCGCGAACTGTCCACCCCCGACGGCTTCATCCTGCGCTACCCGACGAGCGGCGACGAGGCCGGAGTGGACGGGCTGGAGGGCGACGAGGGCGCCTTCCTCGCGTGCTCGTTCTGGATGGCCGACGACCTGGCGATGATCGGCCGGGTCGACGAGGCGCGGCGGCTCTTCGAGCGGCTGCTCTCGCTGCGCAACGACCTCGGGCTGCTGGCGGAGGAGTGGGACCCGCGGCTCCAGCGGCAGGTCGGCAACTTCCCCCAGGCGTTCAGCCACGTCCCGCTGATCGACACGGCCCTGCGGCTGACCGCGAGCGGCGCGTACGGCGGCTAGTCGGCCCCGGGGCGGCGCGGGCCTTGCGCCACCGGGGCGCGGTGCGGGTTTCCGCCGCCGTGCCCCGGTGATCGCCTCCGCCTACCCTGGAAGGGTCCTACGCCCTTCTCGGAAGGGGGAAGCCATGGCGCCCCTCTCGAAGGCGGGCACGGCCCTGGCCGCGCTCCGCGAGGATCTGGCCGGTGAGGTCCTCACCCCGGACGATGCGGGGTACGACGGGGCCCGGACGGTCTTCAACGGGATGATCGACCGCAGGCCGGCCGTCATCGCCCAGTGCGAGAGCACGGCCGACGTGGTGACCGCCGTGCGCTTCGCCCGGGAACTGGACCTGAAGATCGCGGTCCGCGGCGGCGGGCACAGCGTCGCCGGGATGTCCCTCAACGACGGCGGCCTGGTCGTGGACCTGCGCCGGATGCATGAAGTGACGGTCCATCCGGCGGCGAAGGCGGTGCACGTCGAGGGCGGGGCCACGATGAGCCACCTGGACCGGGCCTGCCAGCCGTACGCCCTCGCCACGACCGGCGGACGGGCCTCCACGACCGGGGTCGGCGGTTTCGTCCTGGGCGGCGGATCCGGCTGGCTGGACCGCAGGTGCGGGCTGGCCGTCGACAACCTGCTGGGCGTGGACCTGGTCACCGCCGACGGGGAGACCGTCACCGCGACCGCCGAGGACAATCCGGAGCTGTTCTGGGCCCTGCACGGGGGCGGCGGCAACTTCGGCGTCGCGACCTCCCTGACGCTGCGTCTGCACGACCTGCCCGCCATGTCGATCGCGATGCTCATGTACGCCCCCGAGCACGGGCCGGAGGCGGCCCGCCGCTTCCGGGACATCGTCGAGGGCGGCCCCGTCGAGGCCAGTGGCGGCATCCTCTACCTGACCGCCCCGCCCGAGCCCTTCGTCCCGCCGCACCTCGTCGGCACGCTGCTCTGCGGCGTCCTGCTGACCTACGCCGGGCCGGAGGAGCCGATGCGCAAGCTGGCGGCGCCGCTGCTGGAACTGCCGCACGAGGTGGAGATCGTCACCGGCATCCCGTACGCGGACCTCCAGTGCATGATCGACGACCCGCCGGGGATGCGGAACTACTGGTCCGCCGAGTACCTGACCGGGCTGCCGGACGAGCTCGTCGAGGTGTTCTGCGCCCGCGCGCTCACCATGCCGGTCCCGACGGGCACCCAGCACATCCTCTTCCCGCTGGGCGGGGCGATCGCTGACGGCCCCTCGGAGTACCCCGTCCCCTACCGGGACTCGCCCTGGGCGGTGCACCCGTTCGGCATCTGGGAAGACCCCGCCGACGACGAGCGGTGCATCCGGTGGGTGAAGGAGGTACGGGCCGACGTACGCCCCTGGAGCAGCGGGGCGGTGTACCTCAACTTCACCGGCGACGAGGGCTCGGAGCGGGTGGCGGCGGGCCTGGGCGGGGAGAACCTGAGGCGGCTGAGGGCCGTGAAACAGCGGTACGACCCCGACAACGTCTTCCGCTTCAACCACAACATCCAGCCCGTCTGACCCCCTGATAGCGTCCCGCGATATGGACAACCAGGGCGGGATCACGGTTCAGCGGGCACTGGAGCTGCCGGGGCTGCGCAGCGGGCTGCCCGAGGTGGTGGCCTGCGCCGACCGGCTGGGCCGGACCGTCCGCTGGGTGCACGCGGGCGAGGTCCCGAACATCGCCTCCCTCCTCAAGGGCGGCGAGCTCCTGCTGACCACCGGCCTGGGCCTCGGCACCCGGCCCGCCGAGCAGCGTGCCTTCGTCCGCCGCCTCGCGGACCGGGGGATCGCCGCGCTCGTGGTCGAACTGGGCCCGCGCTTCAGCAGACTGCCCGCCACGATCGTGGAGACCGCCCGCACGGCGGGCCTGCCCCTGGTCCAGCTCCACCGGGAGGTCCCCTTCGTCACCGTGACGGAGGAGGTCCACACCGAGATCGTCAACCACCACTACGCGCTGCTCCAGCGGGCGGAGGAGGTCCACCGGCGCTGTACCGAGGCCCTGCTCGGCGGCGGGGGCATCCCCCAGGTGCTGCACATCCTGGCCGACTTCACCGGGAACCCGGTGTTCCTGGAGACCCCGGACGGGCAGCTGCTGTACGCGGCCGGCAGCTCGGCCGGGGACCCGGGCGCGGACCCGCTCCAGGTGTGGGAGGGCCTGCGCGGCCAGCGCGAGGCGGAGCCCTCGGGCCACGCGGTGGTGGTCGACGTACCGGGCGGCGGACACGGCACGGGCTCGGTCCGGGCGCGGCTGGTCCTCCTGGGCGTCTCGGCCCCCCTGCTCCCGGTGCACCGGATGGCGGCGGAGCGCACCGCGGGCGTGCTCGCGGTGGTGCTGATGCAGGCGCGGCAGGAGGACGAGCTGGCGGCGCGCGGCCGCGGCGACTTCCTCACGGACCTGGCCGAGGGCCGCATCTCGGCGGAGGACGCCCCGGCGCAGGCCCGGGTGCTGGGTTTCAAGCCGGGCGCGGGGCCGCTGCTGCCGGTGGTCATGCGGCTGTCGTCGGACCTGGGCCCGTCCGGGAACTGGGCCGTCCTGGCCCGCGCGGTCCTGGAGGAGCTGTCGTCCGTCGGGGTGCCGGTGCTGCTGGGGGTGCGTCCGGTCGAGGGCCGGGTCCCGCTGCTCGTCTCGCTGCGCGCGGAGTCGGAGCGCACGGCGGTGGCCGACCGGGTCGCGACCGCGCTGCGGGCGGGCGTCGAACGGGCCGGGCTGGACCGGGCCGCCGCCCCGCCCGCCGTGGTCGTCGGTGTCGCGGGCGGCTGGGCGGCGGCCTCTGCGGGTCTGCGCCACGCCGCGGAGACGGCGACCGCGGCCCACGGTCTCCCGGCGCGCCCCTGGTACGACGCCCGGCGCCTGGACATCGACCTGCTGCTGTGGCGGCTGCGCGAGCACCCGGACCTCGCGGCCTTCGTGGAGCGTGCGATCGGCCCGCTGCGCGCGCACGACCTGAACTCGCGGCCGCCGCTGCTGCCCACCCTGGAGACCTATCTGGCGCACGCGGGCCGCAAGGCCGAGACGGCCCGCGAACTGCACCTGAACCGGCAGACCCTGTACAACCGCCTGGCCCGCATCTCCGAGCTCCTGGGCACGGACCTCGACGACCCGGAGACGGTCCTGTCCCTGAGCCTGGCCCTGCGCGCCCGCCGCCACACCACCGGCTCGTGACACCCCGGGTGCACCGGGCCCCGGGAGGGGGAGCCTCCTAGCGGGCCCGCTCCATCAGTTCGTCGTAGACGCACAGGACCTGCGCCACGGTGTCGTCCTCCGACGGCCACGTCGCGGCCTGGGCCCGGCCTGCGGCGGCCAGCGCGGCCCGGCGGTCCGGGTCCGCCAGCAGGCCCGTCACGGCCGAGGCGAGCGCCCCCGGGTCCCCGTACGGCACCAGCACGGCCCCCTCCCCCACCAGCTCCGGCACTCCCCCGACCGCCGTGGCCACCAGCGGTACGCCCGCCCGCAGCGCCTCCTGGGCCAGCAGCGCCCGTGCCTCCCAGCGGCTCGGCAGGACCGCCACGTCGGCGGCCGCCAGCAGCTGGGCCGCGTCCCGGCGCCGCCCGAGGAGGCGCACCGGCAGTCCTTCGGCCTCGATCCGCCGGGAGAGGCCGGCCCGCAGCGGGCCCTCGCCCGCGATCACCAGCAGCGGCAGGGGCTCCAGGGTCCGCCACTCCCGCGCCGCGTCCAGCAGCAGGGAGTACCCGCGGTGCGGGACCAGGCTGCCGACCGCGATCAGCAAGGGCCGTCCCACCGCCCCGAGTTCAGCCCGCGCCTTGCCCGCGTCGTCCGTGGCCGCCTCCGGGCCCGCCGGTACGGCCACCGGCGCCAGCCGCGCGTCCCGCGCGCCGCGCAGCCGTGCGAGGTCGACCTGGTCCGAGGAAGCGCCGAGGACCACCGCGGCGGTCCGCGCCACGTGGCGTTCCAGCAGCCTGCTCAGCCGTCCGAGCGCACCGCCGGCCACCGGGCCCTCGCCGTGCCAGCTCACCACGAGCGGCGCCCGGTGCCCGCGCAGGGCCAGCGCGGCCCGCATCCCGGCCCGTACGCCGTGCGCGTGCACGACGTCGGCCCCGGCGCAGGCGGCGCGCAGGGCGCTCACCGCGTCGGGGGCGAACTGCGCCCCGGCTCCGGTGAAGTCGTACTCCCCCTCCGCCGCGACCGGAGCGCACACCGTGACCCGTACCCCGCGCGCGGCGAGGCCGGTCGCGAGCGACCGTACGTGCGCGCTGCTGCCCGCGCCCGTACCGCCGAGGACTTGGACGGTACGGAGGGGCGGCCGCCCGTAGGGCTGTGCCGGGACCGGAGGGGAGACCGGGGAGCTGCTCACGGGCCGAAGCTCCTGGGGGAGGGAGTCAGAGACGTCGCCAAGGATGCCAGTCCGCACGCGCGTTCCGGGACCATACGGGTGCGGATCCCGTGCGAGAAGTCACCGGACGCCCCCAAGGCTCACCCACACGGGCTACCCCCGACGGCCCGGAACCGGTCCCCGGACCCGTGGCGGGGCGGTACTGCGGCCGTGCGGCGGGTCCGGGCGCACCGCCGTGCGGCGGCGGCGTCCGGGTTCCCGCCGCACCGCTCACGCGTCCGCGCGCGCCGCCGCCAGCAGTTCCTCGGCGTGGGCCCGGGCCGAGACGGAGTCCTCGTGTCCCGCGAGCATGCGCGAGAGCTCTCGGATGCGGGCCTCGCCCTCCAGGACGGTGACCCCGCTGCTCGTCACGGAGCCGTCGTTGGTCTTCTCGACCAGCAGCTGCCGGTCCGCGAAGGCCGCGACCTGCGGCAGGTGCGTGACGACCACGACCTGCGCCGACTTGGCCAGCTTGGCCAGGCGCCGGCCCACCTCGACCGCCGCCTTGCCGCCGACGCCCGCGTCGACCTCGTCGAAGAGGTACGTGGGCACGGGGTCGGAGCCCGCGAAGACGACCTCCACGGCCAGCATCACCCGGGAGAGCTCACCGCCCGAGGCGCCCTTGGCGATGGGGCGCGGCTGGGCGCCGGGGTGCGGGGCGAGCAGCAGCTCCACCTCGTCCGTGCCCGAGGGGCCGTAGGCGACCGGGCGGCCGTCCACCTCCACCCCCTCGGGGTCCTCCGCCTGCCGGATGTCGATGGTCACCCGTGCGTGGGGCATCGCGAGGGAGGCCAGTTCCTCGGTCACCGCAGAGGCGAACCGCGTGGCGGCCTCCACCCGGGCGTCGGTCAGGGCCTGCGCCAGCAGCGACAGTTCGGAGCGCAGCCCGTCCCGTTCGGCGGTCAGCTCCGTGATCCGCTCGTCGTCGCCGTCGAGTTCGAGCAGCCGTGCCGCGCCCTGTTCGGCCCATTCCAGGACGGCGTCCACGGTGCCCGCGGAGCCGTACTTGCGGGTCAGCTGGGTCAGGGCGGCGCGCCGTTCCTCCACCGCGGCGAGCCGCAGCGGGTCGGCGTCCAGGTCGTCGGCGTAGCCCGCCAGCTCCCCGGCCACGTCGGCCAGCAGGATGCCCAGTTCCCCGATCCGCTCGGCGAGCGCGCCGAGGGCCGGGTCGTGGGAGCGTACGGATTCCAGGGCCCGGTGGGCGCCGGCGACGAGGCTGTTCGCGTCGATGGACTCCGGGTCCTCGGGGTTGCCCGCAAGGGCGGCGTGCCCCATCTGGGCGGCCGAAGCCAGCGATTCGGCGTGCCCGAGGCGCTCGGCCTCCGCCGCCAGTTCGGTGTCCTCGCCGGCCACCGGTTCCACCGCGGCGATCTCGTCCAGCCCGAAGCGCAGCAGGTCCGCCTCCTGGGCGCGTTCCCGGGCCCGGGTGGTGATCTCCTCCAGCTCGACGGCGACCGCGCGGAGCCTGCGGTAGGCCGAGCCGTACTTCTCCAGCGGGACGGCGACCGCGTCCCCGGCGTACCGGTCGAGGGCCTGCCGCTGCCGGGCGGGCCGCAGCAGCCCCTGCTGGTCGGTCTGGCCGTGTACGGCGACCAGGTCGTCCGCGAGCTCGCCGAGCAGTCCCACGGGCACGGAGCGGCCGCCCACGTGGGCCCGCGAGCGGCCCTCGGCGGACACGGTGCGGCTGATCAGCAGGGCGCCGTCGTCGAGCTCGGCCCCGGCCTCCTCGGCGCGCAGGGCGGCCGGTGCGTCCGGGCGCATGACGAGGCGGCCCTCGACGACCGCGGCCTTGGCCCCGATCCGTACGAGGGCCGGGTCGGCACGACCGCCGAGCAGCAGCCCGAGGCTGGTGACGACCATCGTCTTGCCCGCGCCGGTCTCGCCGGTCACCGCGGTGAAACCGGGCGACAGCTCGACCACCGCGTCGTCGATGACCCCGAGCGACCGTATCCGCATCTCCTCAAGCACGGGACGACGATACCGAGGTTTCACGGGTGCCATGCGACGTCACCCGCCCCGAGTTTTCCGAACGGATGTGCTATTAGGGTGCCGTACGGGACGCCCGGAGCGAGGGCTAATGGGGCGCCCCACGCCAACCGGACACCGGCAGCGCGAACTTCGCGACGAGCCGGTCCGTGAAGGACGCGTGGTGCAGCCGGGCGAGCCGCACGGGCACCGCACCGCGCCGGACCTCCACCCGGGCCCCGGCCGGCAGCTCCAGCATGCGCCGCCCGTCGCACCAGAGGACCCCGTGCGGGGTCCCGGTCTGCACCTCCACCGCCAGCACCGAGTCCGGCGAGGTCACCAGCGGCTTCGCGAACAGTGCGTGCGCACTGATCGGCACCATCAGCAGCGCCTCCACCTCGGGCCAGACCACCGGCCCGCCGGCGGAGAACGCGTACGCCGTCGAGCCCGTCGGGGTCGCGCAGACGATCCCGTCGCAGCCGAAGCCGGACACCGGACGCCCGTCGATCTCCAGGACCACCTCCAGCATCCGCTCGGGGGACACCTTCTGGACGGCGGCCTCGTTCAGCGCCCAGTCCTGGTGGACCACGTCGCCGTTGGTGCGCACGATCACATCGAGGGTCATCCGCTCCTCGACCTCGTACGCACGCGTCACCACCCGGTCCACGACCTTGTCCAGGTCGTCGCGCTCGGCCTCGGCGAGGAAGCCCACCCGGCCCAGGTTGACGCCGAGCATCGGCACGCCCGAGGCCCGCGCGAACTCGGCGCCCCGCAGCAGGGTCCCGTCCCCGCCCAGCACGATCAGCAGCTCGCAGCCGTCGAGCACCGCCGGGGTGGACCCGGTGACCAGTTCCACCTCGGGCGGCAACGGCAGGTCCACCGCCTCGTGCGCGAAGACCCGTACCCCCAGCCCGCACCGGAGCAGCCCCTTCACCACCAGCTCGGCGCTGCGGATGGCCGCGGGCCGCCCGGTGTGCGCGAGGAGGAAGACGGTCCGCCCCGAACCCTCGGCACTCGCCGATTCCGTCGAACCCGTTGAACCCGTTGAACCCGATGAATCAGTCACTGCGGCCCCTCCGCCACGGCACGGTCAACATCCCCCGGGTCGAGTGCCGGTGCCCCCGCCCGCAGCCACAGAAAGTACTCGACGTTGCCCGAGGGCCCCGGCAGCGGACTCGCGGTCACGCCGAGCACGCCCAGCCCCAGCCTGCCCGCCTGCGCCGCCACCTCGCGCACGGCCTCGGCCCGCAGCTCCGGGCTGCGCACCACCCCTCCGCTGCCCAGCCGGTCCTTGCCGACCTCGAACTGCGGCTTCACCATCAGCACCAGGTCGGCGTCGGGCGCCGTGCACCGGACCAGGGCCGGCAGCACCAGGCCGATCGAGATGAAGGACAGGTCGCCGACGACCAGGTCGGCCGGGACTCCGTCGATCTGCTCGACCGTCAGCTCGCGCACGTTCGTGCGGTCCTTGACGGTGACCCGCTCGTCGCTCTGCAGGGCCCAGGCGAGCTGCCCGTAGCCGACGTCCACCGCCACCACGTGGGCCACGCCCGCGCGCAGCAGCACGTCGGTGAACCCGCCCGTGGAGGCCCCGGCGTCCAGCGCCCGGCGGCCCTCCACGCGCAGCCCCTGCGGCTGGAAGACGGCCAGCGCACCCGCCAGCTTGTGGCCCCCGCGCGAGACGTAGTCCGGGTCGCTGTCGTCCTTGAGGACCACCAGCGCCGCGCTGGTCTCGACCTGGGTGGCCGCCTTGGTCGCGGTGCTGCCGCCCACGGTGACCCGGCCCGCGGCGATCAGCTGCGCGGCGTGCTCGCGCGAGCGGGCCATGCTGCGGCGTACCAGTTCGGCGTCCAGGCGGCGGCGTGCCACTCCTGCCACGTTCGGTTCAGCTCCTGTTTTCGTACGGACCAGGGACGGGCGGTGCGTCCAGCGCGGTCAGCGCGGAGCGCAGCCCCCTGTGGACATCCTCGTACACCTGGAGGTGTCCGTCCGCCGTGAGGTGGTCGGCGTCGGCCAGCCGCGCCAGGTGGACGTCCACCGCGGCGTCGCCGGTCGGGGTGCGTACGAGGCCCAGTGCCACCGGCCCGGCGGGCTCCGCGGGATCCGGCGCGGCTGCTTCCGGGGCGGGCTCCGGGGTGTCGTGCGGTCCCGCGTCGGGCACTTCGTCGCTCATGCCCCGACGCTACCCCGAAGCGCTCCGCGACCACGTACGGCTCTGCGGTACGGTCGTGATCACGATGGCTACGATCCAGGAGTGCCGCGAAGCACTCGACCGACTCTCCGGCAACCTCGCGCGAGCCGAAGGCGGCGCGCACGGCGCGGCCGCCCTCGACCGCTCCCTGAGCTGCCACATCACCGATCTGGACCAGACCTTCACGGGCCGCCTGGAGGGCGGCCGGATCCGGGTGGACTCGCTCACCCCGGGCCCGCCCGCGGCCAAGGCCGAGATCCGGCTGGCCATGACGGGCGACGACCTGGTCGCGCTGGTCGCGGGCGAGCTGAAGTTCGCCAAGGCCTGGGCCTCGGGCCGGGTCCGGCTGGAGGCGGGCTTCCGCGACCTGCTGCGGCTCAAGAGCCTCCTCTAGACCGAGGCCTTCGTACGGGCCCTGCGGGCCGCCGGGATCACCAGCGGCGTACCCGTCTCGGGGTCGTCGATGATCTGGCAGCGCAGCCCGAAGACCCCCTCCACCAGCTCGGCGGTGACCACCTCGGCGGGCGGCCCCTCGGCGACGACCTCGCCGCCGCGCATCGCGATCAGGTGCGTGGCGTACCGGGCGGCGTGGTTGAGGTCGTGCAGCACCGCGACCAGGGTCCGGCCCTGGTTCTCGTGCAGTTCGGCGCACAGGTCCAGTACGTCGAGCTGGTGCTGGATGTCCAGGTAGGTCGTCGGCTCGTCGAGGAGCAGCAGCGGGGTCTGCTGGGCGAGCGCCATGGCGATCCACACGCGCTGGCGCTGGCCGCCCGACAGCTCGTCCACGGCCCGGTCGGCGAGTTCGGCGACCCCGGTGGAGGCCATCGACTCGTTCACGATCCGCTCGTCCTCGGACGACCACTGGCGCAGCAGCCCCTGGTGCGGGTACCGGCCCCGCGAGACCAGGTCGGCGACCGTGATGCCGTCCGGCGCGATCGAGGACTGCGGCAGCAGCCCCAGGGTGCGGGCGACCTTCTTCGCCGGCATCGACGAGATGGCCTGCCCGTCCAGCAGCACCCGGCCCCCGGCGGGCTTCAGCATCCTGGACAGGGCGCGCAGCAGGGTGGACTTCCCGCAGGCGTTGGGCCCCACGATCACCGTGAAGGAGTGGTCGGGGATCTCCACCGACAGGTTCTCGGCGATGACCCGCTGGTCGTAGCCGAGGGTCACGTTCTGCGCGGTCAGCCGCTGCACTTCGGTACTCCTCGTAGGGTTCTGCATCGGATTCTGCGGCACG
This sequence comes from Streptomyces xanthophaeus, assembly GCF_000725805.1. Taxonomy (GTDB): domain Bacteria; phylum Actinomycetota; class Actinomycetes; order Streptomycetales; family Streptomycetaceae; genus Streptomyces; species Streptomyces xanthophaeus. The sequence goes on from NZ_JOFT01000029.1 coordinate 95,648, forward strand.
GTCATATGCGTCCCGCCCTGCGCTCGGTGACGAGCAGCCAGAGCAGGTAGACACCGCCGACCAGCCCGGTCACCACGCCCACCGGCAGCTGGTCGGCGCCGAAGGCCCGCTGCGAGGCCCAGTCGGACACCAGCAGCAGCACCGATCCCATCAGCCCGGCGGTCACCAGGTTCGCCCCGGGCGAGCGGGTGAGGCGCCGCGCCAGCTGCGGGGCGGCCAGCGCGACGAAGCTGACGGGCCCGGCCGCGGCCGCCGCGGCGGTGGTGAGCAGGATCGCCGCGAGCATCAGCAGGAGCCGGGTGCGTTCCACCCGTACCCCCAGTGCGTACGCGGCGTCGTCGCCCATCTCCATGATCCGCAGGGCCCGGCCGTGCGCGAGGACCAGCGGGAAGAGGACCGCGCAGAGCAGGAACAGCGGCTGCACCTGCGCCCAGTCGCGGCCGGCCAGCGAGCCGGTCAGCCAGACCATCGCGCGGGTGGCGTCCACCACCTCCGCCTTGGTGAGCAGGTACTGGATGGCGGCGATCAGCACGGCGGAGGCGCCGATGCCGACGAGCACCAGCCGGTAGCCCTGGATGCCCCGCTTGTACGCGAGCAGGTAGACGACGACCCCGGCCAGCAGCCCGCCGAACAGCGCACCGACGGCCACCTCGGTGGCCTCTCCCTTGAACAGGATGATCACGACGAGGGCGCCGACCGCCGCACCGTGGCCGAAGCCGAGCAGGTCCGGGGAGCCGAGCGGATTGCGGGACACGGACTGGAAGACGGCTCCGGCCGTCCCGAGGGCCGCGCCGACGAGCAGCGCGACCAGGACCCGCGGCAGCCGCAGGTCGTTGACGACGAACTCGTGGGCGGGGGTGCCGTTGCCGAGCAGGGTCTGCACGACGTCCCAGGGGGCGATCGGGAAGTCGCCCGTACCGATGAGGAGGACGGACATCGCGAGCGCGGCGAGCACCACCAGCACTCCGACGGCGAGCGCGCGCCGCTCCACCCTCAGCGACCGCCCGCCGGGCAGGCGCAGCGGCCGGGCGGCGGGGCGGCGGGTGCGGGGCGTGGCTTCCTTGCCGGGTGCGGCGGTCGCGGTCACAGCTGGGCCATCCTCTTGCGCCGGACGAGGTAGATGAAGACGGGGCCGCCGATGAGCGCGGTGACGATGCCGACCTGGAGCTCGGCCGGCCGGGTCACGACCCGCCCCACCACGTCCGCTCCGAGCAGCAGGGCGGGCGACAGGACCGCCGAGTACGCGAGCACCCAGCGCATGTCCGGCCCGGTGAAGGCCCGCACCAGGTGCGGGATCATCAGCCCGATGAAGACGATCGGCCCGCAGGCGGCGGTCGCCGCTCCGCACAGCAGGGTGATGGCGGCCATGGCGGCGATCCGGGTCCGCGTCAGGTGCGCGCCCAGGGCCCGCGCCGTGTCGTCGCCCAGGGCCATCGCGTTGAGCGGCCGGCCCAGCGACAGGGCGAGGACGACGCCGGCCAGCAGGAAGGGCGCCACCTGGCGGACGGTGTCCATGTTGGCCGAGGCCAGCGAGCCCACCGTCCAGAAGCGCAGCTTGTCCAGGGCCGTGCTGTCCATCAACTGGACCGCGTTGATGTAGCCGACGAGGGCCGCGCTGGCCGCCGTACCGGCGAGGGCGAGGCGCACCGGGGTGGCGCTGCGGCTACCGCCGAGCACGTACACGACGACCGAGACGACGGCGGCGCCGAGGAAGGCCCACCACACGAACTCGCTCAGGGTGGACGCGCCGAGGAAGCTGATCGCGGAGACCACGGCGGCCGCGGCGCCCGCGTTGACGCCGAGGATGCCGGGCTCGGCCAGCGGGTTGCGGGTCAGCGCCTGCATCACCGCACCGGACAGGCCGAGGCCCAGGCCCACCATCAGCCCGAGGAGGGTGCGCGGCACCCGCAGGTCGCGCACCACCACGTCGGAGGTGGTCCCCGAGTAGGCGAACAGGCCGTGCCAGACCTGGTCGAGGGGCATCTGCTTGGCACCGACCGCGATGCTCGCGATCGCGACCAGGGCCAGCACCAGCAGGGCGGCCAGCAGGCCAGCGGAGCGCAGGGCATGCCGCGGGCGGGCGCCGGTGTCCGGCGCCGCGCTCGGTTCGGATTCGGGGGGACTGTCGACCAACACGAAGGTTAGGCTAACCTACCTTGTCTGGTTTTCGGTCCTCCGGACGGCTCAGAGGCCCGCTGCCTCCAGCGCCGCCAGCGCCTCCCGGGCGTCCAGTCCGCAGACCCCGTCCCCGGCCGCCGTCCAGGCCGCCGCGCACAGCGCCCGCAGCCCGTCCACCGGATCCGGCTGCGCCCCGCCCTCCTCGACGAGGGTCCGCAGGCTCAGCGCATCACCGGCCACCGTCGAGATCCAGCCACCGCACTGCCACTCCCCGGCCCGTTCCAGCACCGGCGGCTGCCCGGTCAGCAGGCCCCGCAGATCCCGGTCCACGTACGTCGGCCGGTGCCGCGGCTCGGCCACCACCAGCTGCGCCGCGTCCGTCACCCCGGTCAGCACCAGCAGCGAGTCCACCTCCCCGTTGAAGGCACCCTCGATGTCGGTGTCCAGCCGGTCCCCCACCACCAGCGGCCGCCGGGCCCCGGTCCGCAGCACCGTCTCCCGGTGCATCGGGGGCAGCGGCTTCCCCGCCACCTGCGGCTCCGCACCCGTGGCGATGCGTACGACCTCCACCGCGGCCCCGTTGCCCGGAGCGATCCCGCGCGCCCCCGGGATCGTCAGGTCGGTGTTGGACGCGTACCACGGCACCCCCCGGTTGATCGCGTACGAGGCCTCCGCGAAGCGCCCCCACGCCAGATCGGGCCCCCCGTACCCCTGCACGACCGCGGCGAGCCCTTCCTCCTCGGCCGACTCCACCGGCACCAGCCCGCGTTCGCGCAGCGCGACCCGCAGCCCCTCCCCGCCGATCACCAGCACCTTCGAACCCGGCGCCACCTGCTCCGCGATCAGCCGGGCCACCGCCTGCGCCGAGGTGATCACCTCGCCCGCCTCGGTCGGGATGCCCAGCTCGGTGAGGTGCCCGGCGACCGCGTCCGGGGTCCGCAGCGCGTTGTTCGTCACGTACGCCAGGTGCATCCCGTCCGCCCGGGCCGTCGCGAGGGACTCCACCGCGTGCGCGATCGCCTCGCCCCCCGCGTACACCACCCCGTCGAGGTCCAGCAGGGCCGTGTCGTACGCCTGGTGAAGATTCCGCTCACTCGCCGCGGGACTGGTCCTGCTCTGCCGGGTCATCCTGGCCGCTCCTCAGGGGATCGATCTTGTCCGATTTCCGTACTCCCCCGATCATCGCGCACCGCAATGCGGGTCTTACCATGCAGCAATGACCACATCTGGCACCGCGGACCATGGGCTGCGCCTGATCCCCTTCCACGGCCTGCGCTATGTCCCCGAGCGTGTCGGCAGTCTGGCGGCCGTCACCTCGCCGCCCTACGACGTGGTCGTACGCCCCGACGGAGTCGACTACCTCGAATCCGCCGACCCGCACAACATCGTCCGCCTGATCCTCCCGCAGGCCGACACCCCCGCCGCACGCAACGAGCAGGCCGCGCAGACCCTGCGCGACTGGCTCGCCACCGGCGTCCTCAGCGCGGACCCGGAACCCGCGCTCTACGTCTACGAGCAGTACAAGGCCGGCCTGCTCCAGCGCGGCGTCATCGGAGCCCTCGCCCTGTCCACCGCCGACGCGGGCATCGTCCTCCCCCACGAGGACGTCATGCCGGACGTGGTCACCGACCGGGCCGGCCTGATGCGGGCCACCTCCGCCAACCTGGAACCCCTGCTCCTCACCTACCGCAGCGAGGAGCCGGAGGCCGCCGCGGCCCGCGTCGTCGCGGACACCGCCCGGCGCGCCCCGCTGCTGGAGACCACCACCGAGGACGGCTTCCGCCACCGCCTGTGGGCCGTCACGGACCCCGCCGAACTGGCTGCCGTCACCGCCGACCTCGGCCACCGCCAGGCCCTCATCGCCGACGGCCACCACCGCTGGGCCACGTACCTGCGCCTCCAGGAGGAGCACGCCTCCCCCACCGCCTGGGACTTCGGCCTGGTCCTCCTCGTCGACACCGCCCGCTACCCCCTCCAGGTCCGCGCCATCCACCGGATGCTGCGCCGCCTGCCCGTCGCGGACGCCCTCGCCGCCCTCGACGGCCACTTCCGGGTGCGCCCCGTCGAAGGGCCGCTCCCGCTGGCCCTGGAGGCCCTCGCGGACGCGTCGGAACGCGGCAACGCCTTCCTCCTCACGGGTGACGGCAGCTTCCACCTGGTCACCGACCCCGCTCCCGCCCTCCTGGAGCGCACCGTCCGACGCGACCGCCCCGAGGCCTGGCGACGGCTGGACGCCACCGTGCTGCACGCCAGCCTGCTCGACGGCCTGTGGGGCGTCCCCGACGCCCCCGAGCACATCGCCTACATCCACGACGCCGCCGCCACCGTGGCCATGGCCGAGCGCCACAACGGCACCGCCGTCCTGCTGCACCCCGTACGGGAGGAGGTCGTGCGCGACCTGGCCCGCCAGGGCGTCACCATGCCGCGCAAGTCGACCTCCTTCGGCCCGAAGCCGGCCACCGGCCTGGTCCTGCGCAGCCTGGACTGAGCGCACCCGGACATGAGAAAGGGCGGCACCCCCGAGGGGGTACCGCCCTTTCTCATGTCACTGGCGATCAGGCCTTGTCGCGGCCCGCGTCCAGCTCGTCGTCCTCGATGACGACGCCCTCGTCGGTGAGGTCCGCGTCGGCGTCGGCGTCGAAGTCGTCCCGGACGTCGGAGTCGCCCTCGGAGTCGTCCTCGGAGTCGTCCTCGGACTGCTCCAGGGGCTCGTACTCGTCGTCGTCCTCGTCGTAGTACTCGGCGACGTCGGAGGCGCGCTCGGCCGCCGCGACCTCGGCGGCGTCCTCGCCGTCGTCCTCATCGTCGTCTTCGTCGTCGATCGCGGCGTCGACGAACTCGACCCCGTCCAGCTCGGCGAGCCGGTCCGAGGCGTCCATCGCCCCGTCCTTGTCGGCCTCGACGGTCTTCGCGAACCACTCGCGCGCCTCGTCCTCACGACCGGCCGCCAGCAGGGCGTCGGCGTAGGCGTAGCGCAGGCGCGCGGTCCACGGCTGGACGGAGCTGGAGGCCAGCTCCGGGCTCTGCAGGGTCACGATGGCGGCTTCGAGCTGCCCCATGTCCCGGCGCGCACCGGCGGCGACCAGACGCATCTCGACCTGGCCGGCCTTGTCCAGCTTCTGCACCTCGGGCTCGCCGGCCATGGCCAGCGCCCGCTCCGGACGGCCGAGGCCGCGCTCGCAGTCGGCCATCACGGGCCACAGCTCGACGGAACCGGTCATGCGCTTGGCGGCGCGGAACTCCGCGAGCGCCTCGCTGTACTTCTGCGTCGCGTACGCGGCGAAGCCGGCGGCCTCGCGCACGGCGGCGACACGGGAGGCCAGCCGCAGGGCGATGCGCGAGTACGCGTACGCCTGCTCCGGGTCCTCGTCGATCAGCCGGGCGACCATGACCAGGTTCTTGGAGACTTCCTCGGCCAGGCCCTTGGGCAGGCTCAGGAGCTCCTGACGCACGTCGGCGTCGATCTCGAAACCGGTCACGTCCTCGTCGATCGGAAGCCGCTTGACCGGGTCCCGGTCGGCGCGGAAGTCGCGGTCGCCGCCACGGTCATCGCGACCGCCACGGTAGCCACCGCGGTCACCACCGCGATCGTCACGGCCGCCACGGAAACCGCCGCGGTCGCCGCCGCCACGGTCGTCACGGCGCGGGTAGGAGGGACGGTCGCTGCCGCCACGGTCGTCGCGACGCGGGTACGAGGGACGGTCGCCGCCACGGTCGTCACGACCGCCACGGAACCCACCGCGGTCGTCGTCACGGCGCGGGTACGACGGACGGTCGCCACCGCGGTCGTCACGGCCACGGAAACCGCCGCCACCGCCACCGGTGGGACGACCGCCACGGTCGTCGTCACGGCGCGGGTAGGAGGGACGGTCGCTGCCGCCACGGTCGTCGCGACGGGGGTACGAGGGACGGTCGCCGCCACGGTCGTCACGACCGCCACGGAACCCACCACGGTCGTCGTCACGGCGCGGGTACGACGGACGGTCGCTGCCACCACGGTCGTCACGACGGAAACCGCCGCCACCACCCGAAGGACGCTCACCACGGTCATCGCGACGCGGGAAGGACGGACGGTCCCCGCCACGGTCGTCACGACGGGGGTACGACGGACGGTCGCTGCCGCCACGGTCGTCACGACGGGGGTACGACGGGCGGTCGCCGCCACGGTCGTCACGACCGCCACGGAACCCACCGCGGTCGTCATCCCGACGCGGGTACGACGGACGGTCGCTGCCACCACGGTCATCGCGACGCGGGAAGGACGGACGGTCGCTGCCGCCACGGTCATCGCGGCGGAACGTGGGACGGTCGCCGCCACGGTCGTCACGGCGCGGGTACGAGGGACGGTCGCCACCGCGGTCGTCACGGCCACGGAAACCGCCGCCACCGCCACCGGTGGGACGACCACCGCGGTCGTCGTCACGGCGCGGGTACGACGGACGGTCGCTGCCGCCACGGTCGTCACGGCGGAAACCGCCGCCACCGCCCGAAGGACGCTCACCGCGGTCATCGCGACGCGGGAAGGACGGACGGTCCCCACCACGGTCATCGCGACGGAAACCGCCGCCACCGCCCGAAGGACGGTCACCGCGGTCGTCGCGGCGCGGGTACGAGGGACGGTCGCCACCGCGGTCGTCACGGCCACGGAAACCGCCGCCACCACCACCGGTGGGACGACCGCCACGGTCGTCGTCACGACGGGGGTAGGACGGACGGTCGCTGCCGCCACGGTCATCGCGACGGAAACCGCCGCCGGCACCGGCACCGGCCGGGCGGCCGCCGCGGTCGTCACGGCGGAAACCGCCGCCACCGCCGCCGGCGGGACGGCCACCACGGTCGTCACGACGGAAGGGGGGACGGTCGCCACCACGGTCGTCACGGCCCCCGCGGTAGCCGCCCCTGTCACCGCCGTCGTTGCGCCGAGGCTCGCGCTCCGGACGATCGTCGGGAGAGTTGGACATGGGTGTGACTCCTGTCTTCGGGGTACCGCTAGTCATTCTCGCGCAACCAACCCATGGCCGCGCTTCGGCGTAAAGAGGTGAAAAACAAAAAGACCCCTGGTCCAGCGTTGAACGCTGGACCAGGGGTCCTTTGAAAGATTGTTCGGCGGCGTCCTACTCTCCCACAGGGTCCCCCCTGCAGTACCATCGGCGCTGAAAGGCTTAGCTTCCGGGTTCGGAATGTAACCGGGCGTTTCTATGACCACCGAAACCCTATCGGTTTCGAGCGAACAAGCACACTTTGTAGTTATGTTCTAGCTCTAGAAACCAGCAACCGTTCGTTGCTTCAGAACTAACACAGTGGACGCGAGCAACTGAGGACAAGCCCTCGGCCTATTAGTACCAGTCAGCTTCACCCGTTACCGGGCTTCCACATCTGGCCT
>NZ_JOFT01000030.1 GCF_000725805.1 Streptomyces xanthophaeus
CTCCAGGTGGTTGATGCACCGCAGGAAGGTCGACTTGCCGGAGCCGGACGGGCCGACCAGGCAGAAGACCTCACGCGGGGCGACCTCCAGGTCGATGCCCTTGAGGATGTGCGCCGCCCCGTAGGACTTGTGGACGCCCTCGGCCTTCACCATGGCAGTCGTCATCAGGCCACCGCCTTGCGGTCAGAGAAGCTGGACAGTTTCGCCTTGATCTTCTGCAACGGCGTGGGCGGCAGCGAGCGGAGCGCACCGCGGGCGTAGCGGCGCTCCAGGTAGTACTGGCCGACGCTGAACACACTGGTCAGGGCGAGGTACCAGATCGAGGCGACGAAGAACATCTCCATCACCGCGAACGACGTGGACGCGATGTCCTGGGCCGCACGCAGCAGGTCGAAGTACTGCACGGCGACGACGAGCGACGAGGTCTTGAGCATGTTGATGAACTCGTTGCCCGACGGCGGCACGATCACCCGCATGGCCTGCGGCAGCACGACGCGGCGCATGGTCTGCATCCGGGTCATGCCGAGCGCGTGCGAGGCCTCGGTCTGGCCTTCGTCGACCGACTGGATGCCGGCCCGGACGATCTCCGCCATGTACGCGCCCTCGTTCAGGCCGAGGCCCAGCAGGGCGGCCAGGAACGGCGTCATGACCTGGGTCATCTCGTCCTTGTAGAACCCCAGGTTCAGGACCGGGAAGATCAGGGCGAGGTTGAACCAGATGAGGAGCTGCACGTACACCGGGGTGCCGCGGAAGAGCCAGATGTAGAACCAGGCGATGGTGCTGGTCACCGGGTTCTTCGAGAGGCGCATCACGGCGAAGAGGACACCGAGCACCAGGCCCAGGGCCATCGAGGCGACGCTGATCCAGATCGTGTTGCCGACACCGCGGAGGATGGTCGGATCGAACAGCTTCTCCGGGACGGTCGCCCAGCGCACGTTGCCCTGCGAGAAGGCGATCGCGAGCGCCACGACCAGGCCGATCACGACCACCGCGCTGATCCAGCGGCCGAAGTGGCGGACCGGGATGGCGCGGATCGCCTCGGGGGGGATGGCCCCGCCCGGCGGGGTGTCCGCCGGGTCCGGGGCCTTGTCGAGCTTGTCAGTCACAGTGACTGCCCTTCAGTGTGCTGCGGTCTGCGCGGAGGTCAGGAGCCTGCGTTGATCTTGGCCTCGGTCACGGCGCCGGAGCCCGCGTTCCACTTGTCCAGGGCGGCCTTGTACGTGCCGTCCTTGATGACCGCGTCGAGGGCTTCCTTGAGCGCGTCGCGCAGCTCGGTGTTCTTCTTGTCCACCGCGATGCCGAAGAGGCCGGCGTCGGTCGGGTTGGCGATGGCCTCGAAGTCGTTGCCGCCGCCGGCGGTCTGCGCGATGTACGCGGCGACCGGGGAGTCGTTCAGGTCGGCGACGGCGCCGCCGGCCTTCACGCGGGTCTGGGCCTCGGCGTCGGTCGGGAAGGACTCGATGCCGATCTCGCCCTTGCCGGCCGTCTTGCACTTCTCGGACTGGTCCTTGGCGGACGTCTCGTACGTGGTGCCGCGCTGGACGGCGACCTTCTTGCCGCACAGGTCGTCGAGGGTCTTGATGCCCTCCGGGTTCCCCTTCTTGACGAGGATGCCGGTGGAGGAGGAGAAGTAGTCGACGAAGTCGACGCCGGCGCCGGTCTTGGCGCCCTTGTCGTCCAGGCCCTCCTGACGGGCCTTGGTGTCGGTGAGCGAGGACATGACCAGGTCGCTGCGACCCGTCTGCATGCTGCCGATCAGCGTGTCGAAGGTGCCGGACTCGAACTTGAACTGCACGCCGAGCTGCTTGCTCAGGGCCGCGGCGATGTCGGGGTCGACACCGACGATCTTGCCGCCCTCGGTGAACTCCATCGGCGCGTAGGTGGCGTCCGTGCCGACCTTGATCACGCCGGCGTCCTGGATCTTCTTCGGGAGCTTGGAGAAGAGCGGGGCGCTGTTGTCGGCCGCACCCGAGGGGGCAGTGGAGGCCTTGTCGGTCTGGTCTCCACAGCCGGTGAGGATCAGGGCGCCGGCGACCGCGATCGCGCCGACCGCGGCGATCCGGGACCGGGCGGCGGTCGTACGACGGGTGATGCTTGCGGTCATGAGCTGGTTCCTCCGGCTGATGGAAAAGCACCGAAAAACGGTCGGGCACGCACCATCGAGTGTCGCGACCTTGTGTGATTACGGCATCTTGCCATTCGGACTGGCGCATTCAGGCTGCCCGTCAGGTCAAAATCAGATAACGGACACCCCCGGCTACCCAACAGGACTGCGGGCAAGGGCCCTCAGAGCCGCACAAAACGCTGTGACCAGCCATTTTCGGCGCATGATTTGCGGCGCGTCTCGCCCATTGGACAGAGAGGTTTGGACTTTTAGCCAAAACCAGGACAAGCGGCCTACAGTCGAGCAGGAATCGACTCGTCTGGGTGAGTGTTCTTCGGGTAGAACAGATCCTTACACCCCTCATCCGGGGCTCAGGGCGCGCGTGCGGCGCGCCCGCGCGTACGAACCTCCCCTCTGCGGAGACGGGCCAACCGTCGATGCGGAGTACGGACGCGGTGCCCGCCCACCCCTTAACCAGGAGTGGCCACCCTCAATGATCAAAGGACCTAAGGGGTCACACAAAGTGGCAGCGGAGATCGTCAACCCTCGCAGCGACAGTGCGACGGACAACAACCCGGACGCGGTGTTCGCGCTGCACCGGGGCGGCAAGATGGCCATTCAGGCCACTGTGCCTGTCAACAACAAGGACGACCTGTCCCTGGCGTACACACCCGGCGTGGCGAAGGTGTGCAGCGCCATCGCCGAGCAGCCGGAGCTGGTGAACGAGTACACCTGGAAGTCCAACGTGGTCGCCGTCGTCACCGACGGTACGGCCGTGCTCGGACTCGGTGACATCGGTCCCGAAGCCTCCCTCCCCGTGATGGAGGGCAAGGCCATCCTCTTCAAGCAGTTCGGTGGCGTGGACGCGGTTCCGATCGCGCTCGCCACCAAGGACACGGACGAGATCGTCGAGACGGTCATCCGTCTGGCGCCGTCCTTCGGCGGGGTGAACCTGGAGGACATCTCCGCGCCCCGCTGCTTCGAGATCGAGCGCCGCCTCCAGGAGGCGCTGGACATCCCGATCTTCCACGACGACCAGCACGGCACGGCCATCGTGACGCTGGCCGCGCTGCGCAACGCGGCGAAGCTCACGGGTCGCACCCTCGGCGACCTGCGGGCCGTGATCTCGGGTGCGGGCGCCGCGGGCATCGCGATCGCCAAGATCCTCGTGGACGCGGGCATCGGCGACGTCTGCGTCACCGACCGCAAGGGCGTCGTCTCGGCCGACCGCTCGGACCTGACGGACGTCAAGGCCGAGATCGCGGGCCTGACGAACAAGACCGGGCAGACAGGCTCCCTGGAGCAGGCGCTGGCCGGCGCGGACGTCTTCATCGGCGTCTCCGGCGGTACGGTCCCCGAGCCGGCGGTGGCCTCGATGGCGAAGGACGCCTTCGTCTTCGCCATGGCCAACCCGAACCCGGAGGTCCACCCGGACGTCGCGCACAAGTACGCGGCGGTCGTGGCCACGGGCCGTTCGGACTTCCCGAACCAGATCAACAACGTGCTCGCGTTCCCGGGCATCTTCGCGGGCGCCCTCAAGGTGCGCGCGACCCGGATCACCGAGGGCATGAAGATCGCCGCCGCCGACGCCATCGCCGGTGTCGTCGGTGACGAGCTCGCCGCCGACTACGTGATCCCGTCGCCCTTCGACGAGCGCGTGGCCGAGGCCGTCGCCTCGGCGGTCGCCGCCGCGGCGAAGGCCGACGGCGTGGCCCGCCTGGCCTGAGCACTGCGCTGAGCGTCAACGGGAAGGGGCCCGGCCGGAGCGATCCGGCCGGGCCCCTTCCCGTTCCCGGGCCCCGATGCGACGAAGGCCTCACCCCCGGCGTCCCCGCAAGGGCTGGAACCCGGACCTACCGAGCGGTAGCGTCGCGGCATGTTCGCTGCCTACGCCGCCCGAATCGACCGTGACCAGCCGCTGAACGGCCTTGAGCTGGGCGAACGCCCGGCCCCGCAGGCCCGTCCCGGCTGGGTGACCGTGAACGTCAAGGCCGCCTCCCTCAACCACCACGACCTGTGGTCCCTGCGCGGGGTGGGCCTGGCCGAGGACAAGCTCCCGATGATCCTGGGCTGCGACGCCGCCGGGACCGACCAGGACGGCAACGAGGTCGTCCTGCACTCCGTGATCGGCCAGAGCGGCCACGGGGTGGGCCCGGACGAGCCGCGCTCGATCCTGACCGAGCGCTATCAGGGCACCTTCGCCGAGCAGGTGACCGTCCCGGCCTGGAACGTCCTGCGCAAGCCCCCCGAGCTGTCCTTCGAGGAGGCCGCCTGCCTGCCCACCGCCTGGCTGACCGCGTACCGGATGCTGTTCACCAACGCCGGGGTCCGGCCCGGGGACTCCGTCCTCGTACAGGGTGCCGGAGGCGGGGTCGCGACCGCCGCGATCGCCCTCGGCCGGGCGGCCGGCCTGCGGGTCTTCGCCACCAGCCGGGACGAGGCCAAGCGCAAGAGGGCCGTGGAGCTCGGCGCGGCGGAGGCCTTCGAGCCGGGCGCGCGGCTGCCGCAGCGGGTGGACGCGGTGATCGAGACGGTCGGCGCGGCCACCTGGTCCCACTCGGTGAAGTCGCTGCGCCCCGGCGGCACCCTGGTGATCTCGGGTGCGACGAGCGGCGACCGTCCGGCGCACGCCGAGCTGACCCGGATCTTCTTCCTGGAGCTCAAGGTGGTCGGCTCGACGATGGGCTCGAAGGACGAGCTGGAGGACCTGCTGGCCTTCTGTGCGACCACGGGCCTGCGGCCGGTCATCGACGAGGTCCTGCCGCTGGACCGGGCGCGCGAGGGCTTCGAGAAGCTCGCCTCGGGCGACCTCTTCGGCAAGGTGGTGCTCACCCCGTAGCTCCCGTGGCCCGGTCCGCCCGCCGGGCGGACCGTTCGTCAATGCAGGTTGACAACCCTCCCGTGTCAACCTACATTGACATGCATGACGGAAGCTACCGATCTCGCCGAACGGGCCGGTGACCGTGACCCCCGCGTGGGCCTGCGCGCCGTAGTCGCCCTCCGCAGGCTGCTGGAGCAGCTGGAGGCCGTACAGGTGCGCAGTGCCCGCGCGCAGGGCTGGTCCTGGCAGGAGATCGCGGCCGAGCTGGGCGTCAGCCGGCAGGCCGTGCACAAGAAGTACGGGAGGCTGTGATGTTCGAACGCTTCACCCGCGAGGCCCGGGCCACCGTGACGGGCGCGGTCACCGAGGCCCGCCGGTCCGGCGCCGCCACGGTCACCGAGGAACACCTGCTGCTCGCCCTGCTCTCCCAGGGCGCCCTGGACTCGCTGGGAGTGGACCGGGCCTCAGTGGCGGCCGACCTCGCGGCCGTACGCCGCCGGGGCGGCATGTCCCGGGCCGACGAGGAGGCCCTGGCCGGACTCGGCATCGACCTCACGGAGATCGTCTCCCGCGTCGAGGAGAGCCACGGCGAAGGGGCCCTGGCGGCGCCGGCCCCGCGCAGGCGCACCCTGGGCACCTCGCTCCGCTCGGTCCTGGGACGCGGCGGGCCGGACGACCGCGGCACCGCTCACCACGTCCCCTTCACGCAGGGCTCGAAGAAGGTGCTGGAGCAGTCCCTGCGGATCGCCCTGGGCCGTCACGAGCGCCACATCGGCACCCTGCACCTGCTGCTGGCCCTGCTCTCCCGGCCCGGCCCGGCCGCGGAGGTCCTGACGGACCACGGCGTCACCTACGCCGCGGCCGAGGCGGGCCTGGCCGCCTGACCGGCCCCCTTACGCGCTGCGCAGGGTCGCCGTCAGGCGGGCGGCCGCGGTCGCCAGGCCGGAGCGGGCCTCGACCAGGCCGGCCGGGGTGACGCCGTGGTCCCGGGCCGCGTCCCGCACCTCGTCGCGGAAGCGGTCCAGCAGGCGGTCCAGGTCACGGGCCGGGTCGCCGGTGGGCGTCAGGTCCAGGGCCCAGTCCACGGCCGGAGCCGTGGCCGCAGCCGATGCCTCGGCGGCGGCCGGGTCCGTCGGGGCGGAGGGGGCTGAAGGGGCGGACGGGGCCGTCGCGGGTCCCCCGCCGAGCCAGGCTCCGGCGAGGCTGCCGAGGACGCCGCCCGACTTCGCGAACTGCTCCTGCAGCTGGCCCGCGATGCGCTGGACCTCCTCACGGGCCCGGTCCTGGGCCTCCTTGGCCTGGCGGCGGGCCTGCTGGGCCTCCTCGCGGGCCCGGCGGCTCTCGTCCTTCGCCCGGCGCGCCTGGTCCTTCCACTCCGCTCTGGCCTTGCGCAGCTCTTCCTTGGCCGCCTTCCAGGACTCGTCCTCGACCTGGGTGGCCGTCGCCGAGGCCGCCGCCCGCATCTCGCGCCGCAGGTCCCCCGCGGCTCCGCGGACGTCGTCGCGGATCTCGGCCGCCAGCTCGGAGACCGAGTCGCGGATCTCCAGTTCCAGGTCGGCGAGCTCACCGCCCCGGTCGGCCAGTTCGGCCCGGCCCGCGTCGGTGATGGAGTACACCTTGCGCCCGCCCTCGCTGGCATGCGTGACCAGGCCTTCGGCCTCCAGCTTGGCCAGCCGCGGGTACACGGTGCCGGCGGAGGGCGCGTACAGGCCCTGGAAGCGCTCCTCCAGCAGACGGATCACCTCGTACCCGTGCCGCGGGGCCTCGTCCAGCAGCTTGAGGAGATAGAGGCGCAGGCGGCCGTGGGCGAAGACGGGCGGCATGTCAGATCACCTTCTTGTCGAGCGTCAGGGGGGTGTCCGCGGCCGGGCGGCGCAGCAGCGCGATGGCACCCGAGACGGTGGTGGCCCGCAGGGTGCCGGTGCCGGAACCGAGGGTGCCGGTGATCCGCTTGGCCCCCAGCTGGCCGGAGACCCGCAGGTCCTCGAAGGCGTTGGAGACGCCGCCGGTGGCCGTGTTGGCCTCCACGCGGGCGTCGGCGGGGTGCGGGAGCCGGATGGCGACCTGGCCGGAGACGGAGTTCAGCGCGATGTCCACCGGGCGCGAGGCGGCCGGGTCGAGGTCCAGGTCGATGAGCATGTCACCGCTGACGGAGTCGGCCCGTACGCTCACGCCCGCGCCGTCGACGACCGTCAGGCCGCCGGAGACGGAGTGGAAGCCGAGGTCGCCGGTGACGGACTGGGCCTCGACGCTGCCCGAGACGGTGTTCGCCTTGACCCGGCCCGACAGGGCGACGAGCGTGGAGTCGCCGGAGACCCCGTGCACGTCGGTGCCGCCGGAGATGCCGGAGACGAAGGAGGCGGCGTCGACCGCGGCCACCTGGACGCGGGTGGCGGCGGGGACGGTGAGGGTGACGGACGCACTGCGCTCCCAGGCCTTGCGGCCGGAGCCCGAGCCGGACCAGGCCTTCCAGGGCTTGCCCTCGAACCACTTCTTGAGGCCCTGGGAACCGTTCCAGGGCAGGTCCTCGTAGGAGACGGTGAGGCTGCCGCCCTCCTGCACCACGTGCAGGGGCGGTCCGTCGACCGCGGTCACCTCTAGGCGGGCCGGGCCGTCCTCGGCGGCGACGACGTTGACCGAGCCGCTCACCAGGCGGACGTGGAGCTCGGTCACGGGCTCGTCGAAGGTGAGCTTCTGGGGTCCGGCGACCGACCACGTCATCTGCTCTGCCATGGCTGCTGATCCTCCTCGTGCGTTCACGGACCGGGTCTCGACGCACGCAACATATCGCGTCTTCTGACTAACACGATATATCGCGGTTGGGGGAAGTCAAGCGGCCCGCCCTGCCGCAGGCTCGGGGCCTCGCTTCCCGGGGCCGGGGCGTGTGCGGGGTGGGGGCCAGCAGGAGGGTCCCCACAGGACGAGCGCGCAACCCGGGCTCCGCACACGCAGCCGGGGCTCGGTGCGCGAGCCGAGGAGACACTCCGGAGGGACACCGTCCCGCACACCCACGGCGAGGCGAGCGGCACCTGTTCGAGGCGCGGCGTCCGGCGCGGAGCCCCGCACAACGGACCCACAGACGGCTCACCGGCCAGAGCACCCCGCCAGGGGAACGGCCACAGGCCGGGCACCCCGCCAGGGGAACGGCCACAGGCCGGGCACCCCGCCAGGGGAACGGCCACAGGCCGGGGGAACGGCCACAGGCCGGGCACCCCGCCAGGGGAACGGCCCGGCACGGCTGAGCCCGGCCGCAGGCCGTCAGGCCGCCTCCACCTCCGCACCCGGCGCCCCGGCCAGGCCTTCGGTCTCCGGCCCCGCCGGGGCCCCCGGCTCGGGGCTCAGCAGCGGACTGGCGTGGCGGTGCAGCCAGGCCAGGTACGGGGGCGTGCGCAGGGCGGCCTCGCGGTAGGCGGCGCGCAGGTCCTCGTAGACCTCGGCGTGCGCGCCCGGACGGGTCGCCAGCAGCAGCCGTACGGCCAGCGGGTCGCCCGACAGGGGCCGGATCGCCATGTCGTCCCGCGGCCCGGAGGTGGGCTGGCAGGGCGCCACCGCCTCACCGGAGACGATCAGCGAGGTCGCGGTGTGGTAATCGGCGTGCAGCACGGGCGGGTCGAGGCCCGCCCCGGCGAAGATCCGCCGCAGGCCGTCCCATTCGCCGTCCACCGAGGGGTCCACGGTCCACCGGTCGGCGGCCAGGTCCCGCAGCTCCACCACCGGTCGCCGGGCCGCCGGATGGTCCCGGGCCATCGACACGAACTGCGGCTCCCGCTCCATCAGCACGTGCAGCTGGAGCCCGGCCGGCACCCGCAGCGGGCTGCCCTCCACCTCGTGCACGAAGGCCACGTCCAGCTGCCCCGAATCCACCATCCGCAGCAGGGCGTTGGCCGATACGTCCACCACCAGAGAGGTCTCGGTGTCCGGGAGACGCCGGTGCACCCGCCTTAACCAGCCGGGTAACGCGCGGCTGGCCGTCGACCCGATGCGCAGGCGCGGCCCGCGGGCCAGCGCCCGCGCCTCCGCGACCAGTGCGGCCATGTCGGCCAGCAGGGGACGGGCCCGGCCGAGCACGGTGCGACCGAACGGCGTGGGGCGGCATCCGGTGCGCTCGCGCAGGAACAGCTCGCCGTCCAGGGCCCGTTCGATGCGGCGCAGCTGTGTCGTCAGGGAGGGCTGGCTCACGCCGAGCTGCCGCGCCGCCTTGTGCAGGCTGCCGGCGTCGGCGATGGCGCACAGTGCGCGCAGGTGCCTCACCTCGAGCTCCATGCCCCGAGGGTAGGGCGGGCCGGGCGGACCGCACCAGCCACTTATAGCCCCCCGAATCCCGCCATTCTCTTGCTAGTTGGCCATCCGAAAACTCCCCGATAGCCCGGCGTTATCGGTGGCTGACATCATCCGCCCGGCCCGATGGCTCCCGCAGACTCCGGTACCGAACGACCCACCCCCCGCACCGGATGAGTAGGAGCCCCCCACATGCGCCACTCCCGTAAGGCCGTCCTGGCCGCCTCGATCGGCCTCGGTCTGGCCGCTGCGCTCGGCGCCGTCCCCAGCGCCAGCGCGGCCACCGCCCCCGTCCACGGCAACGCGGCGAGCTACGCCGCGTACGAGGGCTCGCAGGAGAACGCGGCCGCCAACCGCGCCTTCTTCGACGCCGTGCAGCGTTCGGTCGCCGAGCAGCGCGCCGCGAACCCGGGCGCCCTGGCGGTGACCGTCACGTACAACACCCGCAGCGCGCCGAGCTTCCGCACCCAGATAGCGAACTCCACCCGGATCTGGAACAGCTCGGTGACCAACGTCAAGCTGCAGGAGGTGTCCTCCGGCGGCAACTTCTCCTACCGCGAGGGCAACGACTCACGCGGTTCGTACGCGAGCACGGACGGGCACGGCCGCGGTTACATCTTCCTCGACTACCGGCAGAACCAGCAGTACAACTCCACCCGGGTGACCTCGCACGAGACCGGCCACGTGCTGGGTCTGCCGGACCACTACTCGGGTCCGTGCAGCGAGCTGATGTCGGGTGGCGGCCCGGGCACCTCGTGCCAGAACGCCACCCCGAACAGCACCGAGCGGGCTCGCGTCAACCAGCTGTGGGCCAACGGCCTCGTCGCCTCCGGCCTGGGCACGAAGGGCTAGGTCTCCCGTCAGGTCCCTTCGGGGGCGTGCCGCCCGCAGTCCGGGTTCCGGCAGGGACCCGGACCCCATTGCGGCACGAAGACCCCGAGGGACTTGTGCCGTCTGACCACGGTGTCGACGGCGCCCTTGCAGGCCGGGCACGTCTGCTGCTCGTGCCCGGCCTGCGGGGCGACCGTCTCGTGCATGCGCTGCTGCTCTTCACGGGCCATACCTCCACGGTAGGCCCGTTTCGCGCGTTCGGCGGGGGCGGGCGGGGGCGGGCCCCCGCCCGGCCGGCCCGGTCAGCGCTTGACGGCGTACGAGGTGATGACCTGGCCGCCGCCGAGCACGGTGCAGCCGGTCAGCTCCAGCGGGCGCACGCCGAAGCCCGCCCGGGACATCGGCATGCCGGTCCCGACCACGACCGGGTACGTCTTGACGATGTACTCGTCGATCTCGTCGGCCAGCTGGCCCGCGAGGTCCGCGCCGCCGCACAGCCAGATGTCGAGTCCGTCCTGCGCCTTCAGCTCGCGGACCCGGGCGACGAGGTCCCCGCCGATCAGGCGGACCTGGGGGTCCGGCGCCTCGGTGAGGGAGCGCGAGACGACGTACTGCTCGCGCATGTGGCCGTAGGGGCTGGCCACGCCCTGCTTGAGGCCGGGCTCGTAGGTGCCGCGGCCCATGAGGACCGTGTCGAAGCGCTTGGGGGCGCGGTCCTCGATCCCGAACTGCGCCCGGCCCGGGCCGGCGATCGTCTCCGGGTACTCGGCCGTCAGGTGGCCGATGAACTCCGGGTCGAGGAAGGCGTAGATGAAGTCCGCGTCGCCGTCGGGGGCCCCGATGAACCCGTCGACGGTCGTCGCGATGAAGTAGCTGAGCTTGCGCAAGCGATTCTCTTCCGTCAGACAGTGCCGCCGCACCGGGGCACGCCGAACAAAGTACTTCAGGTGAAGTACTTTGCCAAGACCGATTCCCTGTGGGTCAGCCCCGCGGCTTGCGCCACATGGGCCACATCAGCGGCCCGTCCGGGAGTCGCACCGCTTCGCCCGTGAACTCCCAGCCCAGGCGTTCGTACAGCGCCTTGCTGCGCTCGCTGCTCGCCTCCAGGTAGGCCGGCAGGCCCTCCTCGTCACAGCGCTCCAGCACCGGCCGGATCAGCTCGGTGCCCAGGCCCTCGCCCTGCCGGCCCGGGGCCACGGCGATCATCAGGAGGTACTCGTGCTCCTCCGCGGTCGGGTGCACGGCGCCCGTGAGCCGCCCCACCAGCTCGCACCGCTCGTTGTCCGGATCGGCCACCGCCCGCATCTTCGCCGGGACCTCGTCCTCGACGTGCCCGGCCTCCGGGTCGGCCGCCGGGACGCGCAGCCACAGGGCGGCCGCCGAGCCGTCCGCCGCGTAGTCGATCCGGCCTTCCGCCAGGGCCACGTCCACGAAGACGCCCAGGAACCGGCCGTGCACGGCGGCGCGGTGCTCCGGATCCGGGAAGACCCAGCTGCTCACCGGATCGGTGCGGAAGGCCTCGTCGAGCAGGCGCGCCACCGCGTCCCGGTCCGACTGGTCCGCCTGACGTATCTCCAGCGCCACTGGTCACACCCTTCACTCTTCACTCACGTGTCAACAACCTTGAGTGATCCTAGAGTTGGGCCGGAACGGGCGTAAGGCCCGTTCCGGCACCGTGCGGCGCCGGAACGGGCCCTGCTCCTGCCGTGCGGGACCCCCGCCCCCGCTCACCTCGTGCGGCGCGTCACGAACTCGGCCAGGGCCAGCAGTCCGCCGGCCGCCCCGAGGTCCGGCACGGCCCGGGACAGCTGCTGCACCGCCCGGCCCATCCGGTCGGCGGCATGGGCCTGCGCCCAGTCCCGGCCGCCGGCCCGGTCCACCGCGTCGGCCGCCGCGGACACCTCCGCCCCGGACATCGGCCCCGCGTACAGGGCCGCCAGCTCCTCCCCCGCCGAGGTGCCCGAGGTGAGGGCCGCCACGACCGGGAGGGACTTCTTGCGGGCGATCAGGTCGGCCCCGGCGGGCTTCCCGGTGTGCCCCGGATCCCCCCAGATCCCGATCAGGTCGTCGATCAGCTGGAAGGCCAGACCGGCCTCCCGGCCGAAGGAGTCCATCGCGTCCACCTCGTCCGGCCCCGCCCCCGCGTACAGCGCGCCCAGTGCGCACGCGCAGCCCAGGAGGGCACCGGTCTTGGCCGTGGCCATCGTCAGGCACTCGTCGAGCGAGACGTTCGCACGCTGCTCGAAGGCACAGTCCGCCTGCTGGCCCGCACACAGTTCGACGACACAGGCCGTCAGCCGGGCCGCGGCCTCGGCCGAGGCCGGATGCCCGTCCTGGGCGAGGACGCTCAGCGCGAGCGCCATCATCGCGTCACCGGTGATGATCGCGTCCGACATCCCGAAGACGGTCCAGGCCGTGGCGCGGCCGCGCCGCTGCACGTCCTTGTCGATGACGTCGTCGTGCAGCAGCGTGAAGTTGTGCGTCAGCTCCACGGCCACCGCCGCCCGTACGGGGTCCTCGCCCCGGCCCGCCGGGCCGTGCACGGCCTGCGCCGCCGCGAGGACCAGGGCCGGCCGGACGGCCTTCCCCGCGAGGGCCGCCGCGGGGGAGCCGTCCGCGTGCTCCCAGCCGAAGTGGTACATCGCCACGCGCCGCATCATGGCGGGCAGGCTCTCCACGGTCCGGCGCAGCTCCGGGTTGACCGTTTCTCTGGTGCGTTCCAGCAGGGCTGCGGCCTCGTGGCCCTCGCCGGTCGTGATCGCCTCGGTGGTCGCCATGGCGTGTCCGTGCTCCTGGTGGTCCCGGTACCCCTCGGCCTGCCGCCTCAGCGCCAGCGGCCGATCTCGACGTTCTCCAGGACACCGAGCGCGTCCGGCACCAGCACCGCGGCGGAGAAGTAGGCGGTGACCAGGTACGAGATGATCGCCTGCTCGCTGATCCCCATGAAGCGGACCGAGGTGCTCGGCTCGATCTCGTCCGGGATGCCCGGCTGGTGCAGGCCGATCACGCCCTGCTCGTCCTCGCCCGTGCGCATGCACAGGATGGACGTGGTGCGGGCGTCGCTGATCGGGATCTTGTTGCTCGGGAAGATGGGCACGCCGCGCCAGGCCGGCACGCGGTTGCCGCCGATGTCCACCGACTCCGGGTACAGGCCGCGCCGGTTGCACTCGCGGCCGAAGGCGGCGATCGCCTTGGGGTGCGCGAGGAAGAACTTGGAGCCGCGGCGCATGCTGAGCAGCTGGTCCATGTCGTCGGGGCTGGGCGCGCCGTCGTGGGGCTGGATGCGCTGGTCGTAGTCGGCGTTGTGGAGCAGGCCGAACTCGCGGTTGTTGAGCATCTCGTGCTCCTGGCGCTCGCGCAGCGCCTCCACCGTGAGCCGCAACTGCTGCTCGGTCTGGTTCATCGGCTGGTTGTAGAGGTCGGCGACGCGCGTGTGCACCCGCAGGACCGTTTGTGCGATGGAGAGTTCGTACTCGCGCGGGCGGGCCTCGTAGTCCACGAACGTGCCGGGCAGGACGGCCTCGCCCTGGTGGCCCGCGGAGAGGTCGATGGCGGCTTCGCCGTACTTGTTGGTGTTCGCGGCGGGCTGGGAGCGGACGCGCTCCACGTGCGCGCGCAGCGAGTCGACCCGGTCGGCGAGGAGCTGGAAGTCCTGGCGGGTCAGGACGAGCGCGGTGCCGGAGGTGGCGGCGCGGGCGGTGTACTCCCAGATGGACTCCTCGTCGGCGAGGGAGTCCTCGCCGAAGTAGGTGCCGTCGGCGACGGTCCTCAGGACGGCGTCCTCGCCGTAGGGGCCGGGGCCGACCTGGTCGATGCGGCCGTGGGCGAGCAGGAACACCTGGTCGGAGGGGCTGCCGAAGGAGGTCAGCTCCTGGCCCGCCTCGAAGTCGATCTGGCGGCACCGCTGGGCGAGTTCGCCGAGCACCTCCAGGTCCTCGTACTCGCGCAGCAGCGGGAGCTCGCCGAGCTCGGCCGGGATCACCTGGACCTGGGTCCCGGTCTTGATGAACTCGACGCGTCCGTCGCCGACGGAGTAGCTCAGCCGGCGGTTGACGCGGTAGGTGCCGCCCTGGACCGAGACCCACGGGAGCATCTTCAGGAGCCACCGCGAGGTGATCTCCTGCATCTGCGGCGCGGACTTGGTCGTGGTTGCCAAGTTCCGCGCGGCCGATGTGCCGAGACTGCGCTGCGGAGTCTGGGCCTCGGACTCGGAACCTGCCTGGACCGACATGTATTTCCCTTTCGATCACTCCATGGATCTGCGGGATACACCCTTCCAGCACGCAACGTGGTGGGACCATTACACAAAAGAGTGGGACTACTCCGTCCGGGGGTGGGGCACCCTTTCGGGTCCCCTCGCGCACCAGGCACCTCTTGAGCCCCACCTGTTTCGGCCAGCCCTCCACAATGACCCGAATGAACCCGGTTTTAATTTGCATGACAGATGCGAATTTCATACGGTGAGCCCATGAGGCTGACCCGGTTCACCGACCTGGCCCTGCGCGTCCTGATGCGCCTGGCCGTGGAGGAGGCGGACCTCCCGACGACCCGCGAGGTCGCGGCGACCATGGAGGTCCCGTACACCCACACGGCCAAGGTGGTCGCCCGGCTGCAGCACCTCGGCCTGGTCGAGGCGCGGCGCGGCCGCGGCGGTGGGCTCGCGCTGACCAGCACCGGGCGGGCCGCCTCGGTGGGCGGGGTGGTCCGCGAACTGGAGGGCGCGGGCGACGTCGTGGAGTGCGAGGGCAACACCCCCTGCCCGCTGCGCGGCGCCTGCGTCCTGCGCGGCGCGCTGCGCCGGGCCCAGGAGGCCTTCTTCGCCTCGCTGGACCCGCTGACGGTGAACGACCTGGTGGCGGCACCGACCGGACCGCTGCTGCTGGGACTGTCGGCCGGACCGCCGACGAGGGCCGAAAGGCCCTGAACATCCGGGCCCGATGGCCGGTTTCCGCCCTCATCCGGCCCACCTAGGCTGACCTCGAAGGACCCCCCGAACAGATGTCCGCACCGTGGCGGGCCTTCTCTCGGCCTTCAAATGCGCATTTCATATACCACTTCTGCCCCGTTCGGACCGAACCCTTCTGAACCCCAACGCGAGGAGTCCCGATGCTTTCCGAGACGTCGACGGCGACCGTACGAGCCACCCTGCCCGCCGTCGGAGCCGCCATCGGCGACATCACGGAGCTCTTCTACACCAAGCTCTTCGCGGCCCACCCGGAGCTGATCCGCGACCTCTTCAACCGCGGCAACCAGAACGCGGGCCTCCAGAAGCAGGCCCTCGCCGGGTCCATCGCGGCCTTCGCGACCCATCTCGTCGAGCACCCGGACACCCGGCCGGACGTGATGCTGAACCGCATCGCCCACAAGCACGCCTCGCTCGGCGTCACCCGCGCCCAGTACGAGGTCGTCCACCGGCACCTCTTCGAGGCCATCGTCGAGGTGCTCGGCGAGGCCGTCACCCCCGAGGTCGCCGCGGCCTGGGACGAGGTCTACTGGCTGATGGCCAACGCCCTCGTCGCCATCGAGGAGCGCCTCTACGCCGGTCAGCAGGTCGCGGCCGGCGACGTCTGGCGGGACTGGACGGTCACCGACCGCATCGAGGAGACGCCCGACTGCACCACCTTCCGGCTGGCCCCGGCGGACGGCTCCCCGGCCCCCGCGCACCTGCCCGGCCAGTACGTCTCGGTCCAGGTCGAACTCGCGGACGGCGCCCGCCAGATCCGCCAGTACAGCCTCTCCACCGCCCCCGGCTCCCCGGTCCGCGCGATCACCGTCAAGCGGGTCCACGGCCCGGCGGCCGGCGGCCCCGACGGCGAGGTCTCCCGGTACCTCCACGACCGCGTCCGCCCCGGCGACACCCTGCGGGTCTCCGCCCCGTACGGCGACCTGGTCCTGCGGGACACCGCGGCCCCGGTCCTGCTCGCCTCGGCCGGCATCGGCTGCACGCCCATGCTCTCGATGCTGGAACACCTCGCCGACACCGGGCACGCCGCCCCGGTGACCGTGCTGCACGCGGACCGCTCCCCCGCCGACCACCCGCTGCGCAGCGACCACCGCGCCCTGACCCACAAACTGGCCGACGCCCGCGCCGACTTCTGGTACGAGGAGTCGGCCGAACCCGGCGACCGCACCGGCCGCATGGACCTGACGCCGGTACCGGTCGCCGCGGGCACCACGGCCTACCTCTGCGGGCCGCTCCCCTTCATGCGGGCCGTACGCGCCCAGCTGCTCGCCAAGGGCGTGTCCGCGGCCGACATCCACTACGAGGTGTTCGGCCCGGACCTGTGGCTGGCTTCCGCATGAGGCATGGCCGAATAACGCCCTAGCCCCGGAAGGGCCGCCTCCGTTAAACCGGAGTGTGACGACACGGACACAGAGGGTGTTCGTCGCGCACCGCAACGAAGGAGGCGGCCATGGCCGCACCCATGTCCGCGGACCGT
Organism: Streptomyces xanthophaeus; assembly: GCF_000725805.1. GTDB lineage: Bacteria > Actinomycetota > Actinomycetes > Streptomycetales > Streptomycetaceae > Streptomyces > Streptomyces xanthophaeus. The sequence continues at coordinate 16,475 of NZ_JOFT01000030.1, forward strand.
TTCATCCACGCCCTGCGGAACGAGGGCCTGACCGTCGTCGAGGTCGGTGCCTGGCGCACCCACAACCGCAACCACAAGGGCCCCTGGGGCCCGGTCCACGGGGTGATGATCCACCACACCGTCACCCGCGGCACCGCCTCCACCGTGGCGCTCTGCCGCAACGGCGACTCCGCCCTGCCCGGGCCGCTCTGCCACGGCGTCATCACCAAGGACGGCCGGGTCCACCTGGTCGGCTACGGCCGCGCCAACCACGCGGGCTCCGGCGACGCCGACGTACTGCGGGCCGTGATCGCCGAGAAGCGGCTCCCGCCGGACGACCGCGCGGGCACCGACGGCAACCGCCACTTCTACGGCTTCGAGTGCGAGAACCTCGGCGACGGCAAGGACCCGTGGCCGGCGGTCCAGCTCGACGCGATCGCCCGCGCGGCGGCCGCGCTGTGCCGGACCCACGGCTGGACGGCCCGCTCCGTGATCGGCCACCTGGAATGGCAGCCCGGCAAGATCGACCCCCGCGGCTTCACGATGGACGCCATGCGCGCCCGCGTGGGCGAACGCCTGAAGTGACCCGCAGGGCCGCGGGGGCCCACCCCATCCCCCGCGGCCCTGCCGACCCCACGGCCACACGGCTCACCCGGGATACGGCGCGCACCCGGTCCGGGCCACGGGGCTCGGGGTCACGCTCCGGCGACGGGGGTCGCCCGTTCCCACAGCTCCTCGGCGTGTTCCGCGAAGCGGTCGAACATCCCTCGGTCGCCCTGCCTGCGCAGGTGCAGCATCGGGGAGTCGTGCCCGATGACCCGGGCCAGGTGCGGCGTCACCAGCGCCTCGTGGTCGAACCGGAAGACGCTGAGCCCGACGTGGTTCACGGCGTCGGAGGGTGCGCTGAACCGCGCCTCCAGACGGTCGAGCGGGCCGAGCCGCGCCAGGTGCTCCAGAGTGATCCTGATCCGCGTGGAGACGGTGAGGGCGGCCGCCTCGACCACCTCGCGCTGCCGGGTGACCTCTCCGCCCGGGTCTCCGATGAGGAACCGCACGCGGCAGCCGTTCACCGCCTTCCGCCTGACGATGCCCGCGAAATCGGGGACCTGGGTCCAGAAGAAGTAGCTCGTGTACCCCGCGAGGAACATGTCCGTCGTGCAGTCCTCCGCCAGCCTGGCCCACACGGTGGACGGGCAGGCGGACCGGTACGGGTACGCGCGCACCAGCTCACGGTCACTGCCGACCTTGACTCGGGTGGTGACGGCCTCCGGCCAGATCATGTGTTCGTCCACTCCCAACACCCGGCACGTGTCGTGCCGGTTTCGCGCGTGCGGCGTGAGCGCCCCGTCCGCGATCCAGCGTTCCACGCTCTTCACGGTCACACCCACCCGGGCCGCCAACTGCCGGGGATTGACGTGGGCTTCGTCCATAGCGGCACGCAGGGCGGTGTTCAAGGCCTCCCCCAGGGACGTTTGGGCTTCCTCGCAGCGTACTGACGGACTTCTCAGCCGTCCCGGCAATGGAGCGGATACGTCCCGAAGGGTGGCCGACCATCGCACCGAGTGACAGCGGCAGACAGGGGAGAGCGGCATGGTGCGGGGAATGTGGCAACAGGTCGAGCAGCGTGATCCGTTCCCGGTGCGCAACCCCGGCCCGGCGGACCCGGGCTGCGACGTGTGCGGGGCGCTGGTCGCGCAGCGGGCGGATCACTACCGGCTGGGGGACCTCTCGGGGGTCGTGGACTGCAACGTCGAGATCCGGCGGCATCCGCACGCGGAGGAAGGCCGATGACCCGTGCCCTGTTCCGGTACGTGCCCCACACGATCCGGCATGCCCCCGAGGGTGGGGTGATCTTCGAAGCGTTCTGCGTGGCCTACGGCTGCGGGGCCGAATCCGGCGCGCATCCCGATCAGGCGGGGGCCCAGGACTGGGCGCTCGCCCACGCCGGGCGCACCGGGCACGGCCTGTTCCGGCGGGTTGTCACGGACCACGGCCGGGTCTCCCGCGGCGCGTAGGGCCCGGGGGGCCGTGTGCGACGGCGCGGGCGGGGGCGGGGCGGATCACAATGGACGGGTGAACCGTCCCCCGAACCCCGACGTGCTGTTGCAGCCGCGTCCGCCGTCGCCGCTCCAGGAGGTCCGCGACGAGCGGTTCGACGGGTACGGCGTACGGCTGCTGCTCAAGCGGGACGACCTCGTGCACCCGGAGCTGCCCGGCAACAAGTGGCGCAAGCTCGCGCCGAACCTGCGGGCCGCGGTGGCGGCCGGGCACGACGGGCTCGTCACCTTCGGCGGGGCCTACTCCAACCACCTGCGGGCCACCGCCGCCGCCGGGCGGCTGCTGGGCCTGCGGACGGTGGGCGTCGTACGCGGCGACGAGCTCGCCGGGCGGCCCCTGAACGACTCCCTCGCCCGGTGCGCGGCGGACGGCATGCGCCTGCACTTCGTGTCCCGGTCCGACTACCGCCGCAAGGCCGAGCCGCAGGTGCTCGCGCAGCTCGTCGACGCGGCGGGCGCGAGCGGCGCGTACGTCGTCCCCGAGGGCGGCAGCAACGCGCTCGCCCTGCGGGGGTGCGCGGAGCTGGGCCGCGAGCTGCGCGGGCGGGCGAACGTGGCGGCCGTGGCCTGCGGCACCGGCGGCACCCTGGCGGGCCTGGCGGCCGGGCTCGGCCCCGGGCAGCGGGCGCTGGGCGTACCGGTCCTGGCGGGCGGTTTCCTCGGCCCGGAGATACGTTCCCTCCAGGCCCTCGCCTTCGGCGGCCCGGCGGGTGAGTGGAGCCTGGCGGAGGACTTCCACCACGGCGGCTACGCACGGGTCCCGCCCGCCCTGGAGGCCTTCGCCGCGGACTTCGAGGACCGTCACCGCCTCCCGGTGGAGCGGATCTACGTGGCCAAGCTGCTCTGGGCGCTGACCCGGCTCACCGCCTGCGGCACCTTCCCGCACGGCACCGTCCTGGCCGCCGTCGTCACGGGCCGCCCCTGACCCGGCCGCCCCCGCCCAGCAGGGCCGGGGGCCGGGGAGCGGTCAGCCCTCCTCGCGGTAGGCGGCCGCCTCCTCCAGGTCGAGCCTGCGCAGCAGCGCCCGCAGCATCTCGTCGTCGATGCGGCGGCGGTCGCGCAGCGAGACGAACACCTCCCGTTCGGCGGCGATCATCTCGCGGGACAGGCGCCGGTAGACCTCGTCCGCCGATTCGCCGGTGACCGGGTTGACCTCGCCCAGGCGCTCCCACACCGCGTTGCGGCGCCGCTCCATGACGGTCCGGAGCCGGTCCGTCAGGGGCGGCGGGAGGCTGTTCTCCGGTTCCTCCAGCAGCTCCGTCAGCCGCTCGTCCGCCGCCCGCGAGGCCTCGCTCTGCGCCTGCGCCTCGGCGAGGGTCTCGGCCTGCACGTCCCGCGGCGGCAGCTTCAGCGCCCTGATCAGCATCGGCAGGGTCAGCCCCTGCACCACCAGGGTGGCGATGACCGTGGTGAAGGTCAGGAAGAGGATCAGGTTCCGGTGCGGCACGGACATCGGCACGGAGAAGGCGATGGCCAGCGAGACCACCCCGCGCATGCCCGCCCAGCCCACGATCACCGGGGCCCGCCAGTCGGTCTCCGGCTCCCGTCTGCGGACCCGCTGCGACAGCCAGCGCGGCAGGAACGTCGCGGGGAACACCCACAGGTAGCGGGCGACCACCACCGCGAGGAACACCGCCACCGCGTACCAGGCGGCGACCACGCCCTCGTACTCCCCCAGCCCCTTGAGGACCACCGGCAGCTGGAGTCCGATCAGCGCGAAGACCACGGATTCCAGGATGAAGGCGACCATCCGCCACACGGCCTCCTCCTGGAGCCGGGTGGCGAAGTCGACCTGCCAGTTCCGGTGCCCGATGTACAGGGCCACCACGACGACGGCCAGCACTCCGGAGGCGTGCACCCGCTCGGCCACCGCGTACGCCACGAAGGGGATCAGCAGCGACAGGGTGTTCTGGAGCAGGGGCTCCTTCAGGCGCGTGCGCAGGTGGTGGATCGGCACCATCAGCAGCAGGCCCACCCCGACCCCGCCCACCGAGGCCAGCAGGAACTCCGCGATCCCGCCCGCCCAGCCCGCGCCGACCCCGACCGCGGCGGCGAGGGCCACCTTGTAGGCGGTGATGGCCGTCGCGTCGTTGACGAGGGACTCCCCCTGCAGGATGGTCGTGATCCGGTGGGGCAGTCCGAGTTTGCGGGCGATCGCGGTAGCCGCCACGGCGTCGGGCGGCGCGACCACCGCGCCGAGCACCAGCGCCACGGGCAGCGACAGCCCCGGGACCAGCAGGTACGCCGCGTACCCGACGGCGAGGGTCGCGAAGAGCACGTAGCCCACCGACAGCAGCGCGATGGGCCTGATGTTCGCCCGCAGGTCCAGGTACGAACTGTCCACGGCGGCCGTGTGCAGCAGCGGCGGGAGCAGCAGCGGCAGCACGATGTGCGGGTCGAGGACGTACGTCGGCACGCCCGGGAGGTACCCCGCGATCAGTCCGGCCGCGACCAGCAGCAGGGGCGCCGGCACCGGTGTCCGGCGGGCCAGTCCCGCGACGGCCGCGCTGCCGGCCACCAGCGCGACCAGCGTCAATACCTCCATCGAAGCCATCCTCCTCCGTCGTGCGCCCGCTCCCGCGTCGTACGCTCGTCATCATGAGCGAGTGCACGCACGTTGCCGAACTGCCGCGCCCCGAGCCGGCCCCTGCTGCCCAGACTTGCCCTGAATGTCTCGCAGTCGGCAGCCATCCCGTGCAGTTGCGGCTCTGCCTCTGGTGCGGACACGTGGCGTGCTGCGACTCTTCTCCCCTGAAGCACGCCACGGCGCACCACCGGGAGACGGGTCATCCGGTGATGCGCAGCTTCGAACCGGGCGAGACGTGGCGCTGGTGTTTTGTCGACGGTTCGATCGTCTGAGCCGGGGTAGATCAACCCTCCGCCGGTTCCCCCGATTTGGGCCCGCAGACCTCTAGCCACTGTGCGTACCCGTGGGCTTACCATCAGTCACCGGGTGGAACTCGGCCGGTCCGGGCACTCCAAGCGGGTGCCATGAGGGGTGCCGCGACACGATCGCCCGGATCGCGATAGCGTCACCGGCGAACAGAGCTCGTACCACCTTGGAGGTGAGGGTGTCCCAGATCGCAGGCGAGCCCGGGACCCAGGACTTCGTGGAAGTCCGGCTGCCCGCTGCGGGTGCCTACCTGTCGGTGCTGCGGACGGCAACCGCCGGTCTTGCAGCACGTTTGGACTTCACTCTCGACGAGATCGAGGACCTCCGCATCGCGGTGGACGAGGCCTGCGCGATCCTGCTCCAGCAGGCCGTGCCGGGCTCCGTCCTCAGCTGCGTCTTCCGGCTGGTGGACGATTCGCTGGAGGTGACCGTCTCGGCGCCGACCACGGACGGCCGTGCGCCGGAACGCGACACGTTCGCCTGGACCGTCCTGTCGGCGCTGGCCGGCAAGGTCGAGTCGACGGTCGAGGAGGACCGGACGGTGAGCATCAGTCTCTACAAACAGCGCGGCGCGGGACCAGGCCCGGCGTGAGCGGCGGGGAGATCCCGGTGCGGGGCGGGGATCGGCCCCGGGTACGGCACGAGGTCGACGGCGGCATCCCGGAGCAGCAGCACGCCCGGCCGCACCCGGCTGACGCGGATGCGGAAGACGGCTTTTTGGACTCGGCGGAGCGACGGGCGGGCCCTATGAGCGAGAACCAGCACGACCAACCACAGCCACCGGTACCACCTGCCGAGGAGGCCGCTGCCACGGCCCCGCCGGCGCCGGTGTTCCAGGCGGCCCCGGCGCTGCCGGATCCGCGCGACCGGAGCGGCGCGCGGGCCCTGTTCATCGAGCTCCGGGCGCTGCCCGACGGCTCGGTGGAGAAGGCGGAGCTGCGCAACCGCCTGGTGCGGATGCACCTGCCGCTGGTCGAGCACCTGGCCCGGCGGTTCCGCAACCGCGGGGAGCCGCTGGACGACCTGACCCAGGTGGCGACGATCGGCCTGATCAAGTCGGTGGACCGGTTCGACCCGGACCGGGGGGTGGAGTTCTCCACCTACGCCACCCCGACGGTGGTCGGCGAGATCAAACGGCACTTCCGGGACAAGGGCTGGGCGGTCCGGGTGCCGCGGCGTCTGCAGGAGCTGCGGCTCTCGCTGACGACGGCCACCGCGGAGCTGTCGCAGCAGCACGGCCGCTCGCCCACCGTGCACGAGCTCGCGGAGCGGCTCGGGATCTCCGAGGAGGAGGTGCTGGAGGGGCTGGAATCGGCCAATGCCTACAGCACGCTCTCGCTGGACGTCCCGGACACGGACGACGAGTCCCCGGCGGTGGCGGACACCCTGGGTGCTGAGGACGAGGCCCTGGAGGGCGTCGAGTACCGCGAGTCCCTCAAGCCCCTGCTGGAGGGGCTGCCGCCCCGGGAGAAGCGGATCTTGCTGCTCCGGTTCTTCGGCAACATGACCCAGTCGCAGATCGCGCAGGAGGTGGGCATCTCCCAGATGCACGTCTCGCGCCTGCTGGCCCGCACCCTGGCCCAGCTCCGCGAGAAGCTCCTCGTCGAGGAGTGAGCCGAGGGGCGCCGCGGGGCGCCTCGGGGAGTGGGGGCGGACGGGCCGCATGAGCACGTACGCCCTCACGACGCCCTCACGAGCCGGCGCCCCGGAGACGGACACGGGGCGGACGGACCAAGGCGCGGACCAAGGCGCGGACTAAGAGGCGGACGACTAAGAGGCGGACACCCCGACGCCCAGGGCCTCGGTCGCCTTCGGGTTCAGGAGCAGGGCCGCGACCGCCACCGCAGACACGGCCAGCGCCGCACCCGCAACGGCCATCAGCCCGCCGCTGCCGAACAGGGTCCAGGCCACCGGCAGCGCCATCAGCTGGGTGATCAGGGCCGGCCCGCGGCTCCAGCGGCGGCCCAGCCGCAGTCCGCGGGCCGCGACCAGCGGCACCGCGGCGAGCGCGAGGAGGGTGACCCCGCCCGTCGCGGCCATCTGTACGGACTCGGGGTCGCCCACGACGGCGGTCACCAGCATGTAGACGGCGAGACCCGCCACCACCAGGCCCTGGAGGCCGGTGAGCACCGCGGCGGCGGTCAGCCGGCCGGGCAGCGCACCGGTCCCGGCGGCGTCGGGGGCGGGGGCGTTCGCGCGGGCGCTCTGGGGCTGCTTCTCACTCACCCGAGCAGCGTAGCCGCCCGCCCCCGGCCCGGAGGGGACGGGCAGTAGAGTCGCCGCGCGAAGGGGTGGGTAGTCTGGCGCACATGCGTGCACTTCTCGTGGCCAACCCAGCAGCGACGACCACCAGTGCGCGCACGCGCGACGTCCTCGTACACGCCCTGGCCAGCGAAATGAAGCTGGAGGCGGTCACCACCGAGTACCGCGGGCACGCCAAGGACCTGGGCCGCAAGGCCGCGCACGAGGGTCTGGACCTCGTCGTGGCACTGGGCGGCGACGGCACGGTCAACGAGGTGGTCAACGGGCTGCTGCACAACGGGCCCGATCCGGAGCGGCTGCCCCGCCTGGCGGTGGTCCCCGGCGGCTCCACCAATGTGTTCGCACGGGCCCTCGGCCTGCCCAACGACGCGGTCGAGGCGACCGGCGCCCTGCTGGACGCACTGCGGGAGCAGCGCGAGCGGACGGTCGGCCTGGGTCTGGCGGCGGGCACCCCGGGCACGGAGGACGAGTCGGTCCCGGCGCGCTGGTTCACCTTCTGCGCGGGCTTCGGCTTCGACGCGGGTGTGGTGGGGCGGGTCGAGCAGCAGCGGGAGCGCGGCAAGCGTTCGACGCACGCACTGTACGTACGACAGCTGATGCGGCAGTTCTGGGAGGAACCGAACCGCCGGCACGGCACGGTCACGCTGGAGCGGCCCGGCGCGGATCCGGTGACGGATCTGGTGCTGTCGATAGTGTGCAACACCTCGCCGTGGACGTTCCTGGGCAATCGTCCGCTTTACGCCTCTCCGGAGGCGTCGTTCGATACTGCGCTTGACGTACTGGCCCTCAACCGTTTGTCAACTCCGGCGGTCGCTCGGTACGCGACACAGCTCCTGACCTCCACTCCTGAGCGCGGTCCGCACGGCAAGCACGCGGTGTCTCTGCACGATTTGACCGACTTCACCTTGCATTCGAAGGTTCCCCTTCCCTTCCAGATGGACGGCGACCACCTCGGACTGCGCACCAGCGTTCGGTTCACAGGCGTACGCCGGGCACTGCGTGTGATTGTGTGAGTGGAAGGGCCCAAAGTCCTTTCACTCGAACGTTTACACGTCGGTCCACCCCCAGGAAGTAGGGCTGTGACCTAGTCGACACCGACGAATCAAAAAAAACTTTCCGGAAGGGGTTGTATCCCCGTCCGAGGTTTGCGAATCTCTACATGGCGATCGGGACAGCCCGCAGCACCCGGCACCCACACAGACCGCCAGAACCCCTCCACGAATCACGGACCTCCACCAGGAAACTGGGCGGTCGCCCTTCCCTCACGGGGGGATTCGTGAAAGCGTTCACATTCACAAGCAACCTGCCCGCAATACAAGGAGATGGAGCAGCCATGGACTGGCGTCACAACGCCGTTTGTCGTGAGGAAGACCCGGAACTCTTCTTCCCCATCGGCAACACCGGTCCTGCGCTGCTGCAGATCGAGGAAGCCAAGGCCGTCTGCCGCCGCTGCCCCGTCATGGAGCAGTGCCTGCAGTGGGCGCTCGAGTCCGGTCAGGACTCCGGTGTCTGGGGCGGTCTCAGCGAGGACGAGCGCCGCGCAATGAAGCGCCGCGCCGCTCGCAACCGGGCGCGCAACGCCAGCGCCTGACAACGACTTTCGAGCCTCGACGCAGCGCGTAGTACCCCATTAAGCGCTAGGCAACGTGCTCTTGGACCCCGGACCGAAAACCATTCGGTCCGGGGTTCAGTGCTGTCCGGACCCTTGCGGAGAAGCCGTTCGGTCACCGTGCGTGACCGGCCGGGCGGGCGCCCGGACTGCTCCGCGGACTACTTCTGGGGGCTGGACGGTATGTCGAGGACGACCTTGGTGCCGCGCGGCTGGGCCCGGACCATGTCGAACGTACCGCCGAGCTCTCCCTCCACGAGGGTGCGGACGATCTGCAGTCCGAGGTTGCCGGCCCGCTGCGGGTCGAAGCCCTCGGGCAGACCGCAGCCGTCGTCCAGCACCGTGATCATCAGCCGGGCGTCCGCGCGGCCGGTGCCGGTGCGGGTCGCGGACACCTCGACGGTGCCGCCCTCCCCCGCCGTGAAGGCGTGCTCCAGGGCGTTCTGGAGGATCTCGGTCAGCACCATGGACAGCGGAGTGGCGACCTCCGCGTCCAGGATCCCGAAGCGTCCGGTGCGCCGGCACTGCACCTTGCCGGGGGAGATCTCCGCGACCATCGCGATCACGCGGTCGGCGATCTCGTCGAACTCGACCCGCTCGTCCAGGTTCTGAGAGAGCGTCTCGTGCACGATCGCGATCGATCCCACGCGGCGCACGGCTTCATTGAGCGCCTCGCGGCCGTTCTCCGAATCCATCCGCCGGGCCTGGAGCCGCAGGAGGGCCGCCACCGTCTGGAGGTTGTTCTTCACCCGGTGGTGGATCTCCCGGATGGTCGCGTCCTTGGTGATCAATTCGCGTTCGCGACGGCGCAGTTCCGTGACGTCGCGGCACAGCACCAGGGATCCGATCCGGATCCCCTTCGGCTTCAGCGGGATGGCGCGCAGCTGGATGACCCCGCCGTTGCCCTCGACCTCGGTCTCCCGCGGGGCCCAGCCGCTGGCCAGCTTGACCAGGGCCTCGTCCACCGGGCCCCGGGACGGGGCGAGTTCCGTGGTGGTGTCGCCGAGGTGCTGGCCCACCAGGTCGGAGGCGAGGCCGAGGCGGTGGTAGGCGGAGAGCGCGTTCGGCGAGGCGTAGGTGACCACGCCGTCGGCGTCGAGGCGGATCAGTCCGTCCCCGACGCGCGGGGAGGCGTCCATGTCGACCTGCTGGCCGGGGAAGGGGAAGGAACCCGCCGCGATCATCTGGGCCAGGTCGGAGGCGGACTGGAGGTAGGTCAGCTCCAGCCGGCTCGGTGTACGCACAGTGAGCAGGTTGGTGTTGCGTGCGATCACGCCCAGTACCCGGCCCTCGCGGCGCACGGGGATCGACTCGACGCGCACGGGCACCTCCTCGCGCCATTCCGGGTCGCCCTCGCGCACGATCCGGCCCTCGTCGAGGGCGGCGTCGAGCAGCGGGCGGCGGCCGCGCGGCACCAGGTGGCCGACCATGTCGTCCTGGTACGAGGTGGGGCCGGTGTTCGGGCGCATCTGCGCGACCGAGACGTACCGCGTGCCGTCGAGGGTGGGCACCCACAGCACGAGGTCGGCGAAGGAGAGGTCGGAGAGCAGCTGCCACTCCGAGACCAGCAGGTGGAGCCACTCCAGTTCGGTTTCACTGAGAGCGGTGTGCTGGCGGACGAGGTCGTTCATGGAGGGCACGTTGCGAGCGTACCCCGGGTACGGCGCATGACTTTCCCCACGGGAATACCCAGGAGTATCCAGGAAGCCCACGGGCCGCGTACTGTTGGAGGAAGTGACGGGAGTACGGGCCCGGTCATTGGATAGACAGAACAGATTGGTCTAGTCCACAATTGAGTAAAGCTTCCGCCCTCCCCGCACAGGAGGACGGATCGAGGTAAGCCGCGCGCTCTGCCCTGACCGCGCAGGCACCTCCCAAACGGCCGCCGGGCACCGCACACCCGACGGCCGGAAGTACTCCGGGCTACGGTGCCGGGCGGGCTGAGGGTCCCGCCTTGCACCGTGGCCCAGAGGAATCCCCGGAGCCGGTCCGCGCTCCCGCCCTCACTGCGGCCAGGCCAGCACGGCCCGCCGTGCGAGTGCCTCCAACTCCTCCCGGCTCGCCCCGTCCCGCGACTGCTGGGACATCCCCTGCAGCACGGCCGCGGTGTAGCGCGCCAGCGCCCGTACGCCGGTGTCCGCGGGCAGCACCCCGGCGGCCACGTCCGCCGCGATCCGGGTCTCGAACATCGCCATGGTGGCCTCGCGCCGCTCGCGCAGGGCCTCGGCCACCTCCCGCGAGGTCGTGTTCACCGCCGCGTTGATCACCATGCAGCCCCGCGGGTGGGCCGGGTCGGTGTAGATCTCCGCCGCCTCGCGCAGCACCCGCTCCACCGCAGCGCGGGCGGTCGGCTCCTCGGCGAGCGCCACGGTCGCGAAGTGCGCGTACCGGCCTCCGTAGACCACGACGACCTCGTCGAAGAGCTTGCGCTTGTCACCGAAGGCCGCGTAGAGGCTGGGCGCCCCGATCCCCAGGGCGGCGGTCAGCTCGGCGATGGAGGTCGCCTCGTAGCCGTGCTCCCAGAAGGTGAGCATCGCCTTGTCGAGGGCGGCGTCACGGTCGAAGGAGCGGGGCCTGCCGCGCTGTCCTGTCACCATGCGCGAATTCTATATCGACCGCTAGCGAATCTGGTACGGTCCCTTTCTGTAGCGGTCACTAGTCATTTCGAAGGGGAGGTGCGCCATGGGCGTGCTCGAAGGACGTACGGCACTGGTCACGGGCGGCAGCCGGGGCATCGGGCGGGCCGTGGCAGAGCGGCTGGCGCGGGACGGCGCGCTGGTCGCCGTGCACTACGGCCGGGACGCGGCGGCGGCCGCGGAGACGGTGTCGGCGATCGAGGAGGCCGGTGGCCGGGCCTTCGCCCTCGGGGCCGATCTCGCCGTCCCGGGCGGCGCACAGGCCCTCTGGGCCGCCTACGCGGCGCACCCGGCCCGTACCGAAGGCGTGGACATCCTGGTCAACAACGCGGGGGCGGCGACCTTCGCCGGGATCGAGGACACCGACGAGGAGGCCTACGACCGGGCGCACGCCCTGAACGCCAAGGCGCCGTTCTTCGTGATCCGGCACGGGCTGGCCCGGCTGCGCGACGGCGGCCGGATCGTGAACGTGACCGGCACCCCGCACATCGCCCTGCCCGCGATCCTGGCCACCGTCATGGCCAAGGGCGCGGTGAACGCGCTGAGCACCTCGCTCGCCGCCGAGCTCGCCCCGCGCGGGATCACCGTGAACTCGGTGGGCCCGGGCATCACCGCGACCGATCTGAACGCCGCCCTGCTCGCCGATCCGGCGACCCGGGCCCACCTTGCCTCCCGGTCCGTCTTCCACCGCGTGGGCACGGCCGGGGAGGTCGCGGACGTGGTCGCCTTCCTGGCCTCCCCCGACTCCCGCTGGGTCACGGGCCAGCACCTCGACGCCACCGGAGGCCTGCAGCTGGCGCTCGCCTGACGGCCCCGCACGCGGGGCCCGCCGGGAGGCCGGGGCAGGGGAACGGGATCAGGATGGAAAGCGGCGGGAGCCCTCCGTGAGGCGGCGAGCTCTGCTAGATTGGTCTATACCACATCACCACTCCAGATCGGCAGGCCCCGCGTGGAAGTTGTCATCGTCCCGGACGCCAAGGCAGGCGGCGAGCTCATCGCGGAGGCCATGGCCGCCCTGGTCCGCCGCAAGCCCGAGGCCCTGCTCGGCGTGGCGACCGGCTCTACCCCGCTGCCCATCTACGAGGCCCTGGCCGCCCAGGTCGCCGAAGGCCGGGTGGACGTCTCCAAGGCCCGGATCTGCCAGCTCGACGAGTACGTCGGCCTGCCGGCCGGGCACCCCGAGTCCTACCGCGCCGTGGTGCTGCGCGAGGTCGTCGAGCCCCTCGGCCTGTCCGAGGCCGCCTTCATGGGCCCGGACGGCTCCGCCGAGGACATCGTCGGCGCCTGCGACGCGTACGACCGCGCCCTCGCCGAGGCCGGCGGCGTGGACCTCCAGCTGCTGGGCATCGGCACGGACGGGCACATCGGCTTCAACGAGCCGTGCTCCTCCCTGGCCTCCCGCACCCGCATCAAGACGCTGACGGAGCAGACCCGCGTGGACAACGCGCGCTTCTTCGACAACGACCTGGAGCAGGTGCCGCACCACGTCATCACCCAGGGCATCGGCACCATCCTCGACGCCCGCCACCTGGTCCTGCTGGCCACGGGCGAGGGCAAGGCCGAGGCCGTGGCACAGACCGTGGAGGGCCCGCTCTCCGCACTGGTCCCGGCCTCCGCGCTCCAGCTGCACCGCCACGCGACCGTCGTCGTGGACGAGGCGGCCGCCTCGAAGCTGAAGCTGGCGGACTACTTCCGCCAGACGTACGCCGACAAGCCCGCCTGGCAGGGCCTGTAGCCGTACCGGCGCCGGACACGAGAGAGGGCCGGGCTCCCCTGGGGAGCCCGGCCCTCTCGCCGTACGCCGGACGCCTACGCGCCCGCGATGACCTCGGCTGCGGCGCGGCCGCAGACCGGTGCCGCGCCGTGCGTCGCGATGTGCAGGGCACCGCGCGGCTCGGCGCGCGGCAGGCCCATCTCGACCACGACGGTGTCCGGGCGGGCCGCGACCAGCGCGTCCAGGGCCTCGGCCATCCACGGGTGCCGGTGCGCGTCGCGGACCACCGCGACGACGGTACGCTCCCCCGCGGCCGCCAGGACCTCGGCGGCCGAGGTGCCCTCGGGGTAGACGCCCGAGGCGGTGTCCGGCAGCAGCGCGGTCAGTTCGCCGGCCACGCCCCACGGGGTCTCGTCGCCCACCGCGAAGTTCGCGACGGGGCTGAAGGTGGCCACGTACGGGGCCTCGGTCCGGGCCGCCCGACCGGTGATCACCAGGGCCCGGCGGGCCGCCGTCAGACCGATGTCGGACCCGGCGCCCCGCAGGCCCGCGTCCGGCCGGACCCGGCGGGTCCACTCGGCCAGGGCGCGGACCCGGGCCGCCGCGTCGGCCAGCCGCTCCTCGGGGAGCGTGCCCTCGCGCACGGCCGCGACCAGCGCGTCGCGCAGCTGCAGGACGGTGCCCTCGTCGGCGAGCCCGCCGCCCACGCAGATCGCGTCGGCTCCCGCCGCGATGGCCAGGACGGAGCCGCGCTCGATGCCGTACGTCCCGGCGATGGCGTTCATCTCCATGCCGTCGGTGACGATCAGGCCCTCGTAGCCGAGCTCCTTGCGCAGCAGGCCGGTGAGGATCTGCGGGCTGAGCGTGGCCGGGCGGGTCGGGTCGAGGGAGGGCACCAGGATGTGCGCGCTCATCACGGCCTTGGTGCCGGCCTCGATGGCCGCCTTGAAGGGGATGAGCTCGCGGGCCTGGAGGGTGTCCAGGTCCACGTCGATGCGGGGCAGCGCCTCGTGCGAGTCGACGTTGGTGTCGCCGTGTCCCGGGAAGTGCTTGGTGCACGCGGCGACGCCGGAGGCCTGGAGGCCCTCGACGTACGCGGCGGTGTGCCGGGCGGCGAGCCGGGTGTCGGCGCCGAAGGACCGTACGCCGATGACCGGGTTGTCCGGATTGGAGTTGACGTCCGCGGACGGGGCCCAGTTGAGGTTGACCCCGCACTCGGCCAGGCGGCGGCCCAGCTCGCGGGCCACCTCGCGGGTCAGGGCGGTGTCGTCGACGGCGCCGAGGGCCAGGTTGCCCGGGAAGGACGAGCCGGTGCGGACCTCCAGGCGGGTGACGTCCCCGCCCTCCTCGTCGATGGCGACCAGGAGGTCGTCCCGCTCGCCCCGCAGCTGCGCGGTCAGCGCGGCGAGCTGCTCGGGCGAGGCGATGTTGCGGCCGAAGAGGCCGACGGCGGTGAGGCCCTCGCCGACGAGGCGGAGCACCCAGGCCGGGGCGGTGGTGCCCTCGAAGCCGGGCTGCAGGACGGCGAGCGCGTCGCGGGTCACGGTGTCTGAGCGGTGCGCAAGGACAGTCATGGGCCGTTATCCCTTCACGGCGCCGGCGGTCATGCCGCCGACGGCCTTGCGCTGGAGGAAGACAAAGATCAGCAGGACCGGGACCGCGAAGAGCGAGGACGCGGCCATGGTGGCGCCCCAGTCGTTGCCGAAGGCGCCCTGGAACTCGGTGAGCCAGAGCGGCAGGGTCTGCGCGGACTTGTCCTTGTTCAGGATCAGGACCATGGCGAACTCGTTCCAGGCCGTGATGAACCCGAAGAGCGAGGTGGACATCAGGCCGGGGGCCAGCAACGGGAAGATCACCTTGCGGAAGGCCTGGCCGCGGGTGCAGCCGTCGATCTGGGCGGCCTCCTCCAGGGTCACCGGGACGGCGGCGATGAAGCCGCGCAGGGTCCAGATGGTGAAGGGGAGGATCATCACGAAGTAGATCGCCGTGAGTAGCGGGAGGCTGTTGAGGATCTCGGAGTCGCGGGCGATCAGGTACATCGCGATGACCATGACCTCCCAGGGGGCCATCTGCGCCATCATCACGGCGAGGACCAGGCCCTTGCGGCCCTTGAACTTCAGCCGGGCGATGGCGAAGCTCGCGGCGAGGGCGACGAGCAGGGACAGCACCACGGCTCCGACGGTGACCAGGATGCTGTTGGTCACGTACGTCCAGAACTGGTCGACCCCGGTGGCCTTGGTGAAGTTGTCCAGCGTCGGGGTGAAGACGAAGACCGGGTCCTTGGTGAGGATCTCGCTCGACGGCTTGAGGGCCGAGGAGAACATCCAGTACACGGGGAAGACGAACAGGACGGCCAGCAGCAGGGCGCCGATGTTCTTGGCGATGCCTGCGGGGCGGACCGGCGGGCGGGTGCGGAGCCGTTGCGCGGGCGTGGCCGGGGTTGCGGACGGCGACGCGGGCTTCGGGGCGGTGCTCGTGCTCACTGCTCCTCCTCCTGCTTCAGGATCAGGCGGAAGTAGAAGGACATGACGATCACGAGGATGAGGATCGTCAGGACGGAGATCGCGGCGGCGAGGCCGTAGTGGGCCTGGCTCTGGCCCTCGACGTAGGCGAAGACCGGCAGGATCTCGGAAGCGCGGTCGGGGCCGCCCTTCTTCATGGCGTAGACCTGCGTGAACGCCTTGAAGACCCAGATCACTTCGAGGAACGTCGTGATGAGGAAGAAGGGCTTGAGGTTCGGGAAGACGATCTTCCAGAAGGTCTGCCAGCCGTTGGCGCCGTCCATCCGGGCGGCCTCGTACAGCTCGGCACCGACCGTGGTCAGACCGGCGTACATGTTGAGGGCGACGAAGGGGACGGAGCCCCAGACGACCAGGATCGTGATGATCGTCAGGGTGGAGAGGCCGCTCGCCATCCAGTTGTGCTGGTCGTAGCCGGAGAAGCCGGCCGTGCGCATGACCCAGTTCATGACGCCGAACTGCTCGTCGAACAGCCACTGGAAGACCTGCACGGAGGCGACGATCGGCATGGCCCAGGCCATCACCAGGGCCATCGAGAGGACCAGGCGCATCTTCTTGCCGAGCCGGTTCAGCAGGATCCCGATGAGGCTGCCGATCACCATGATCAGGATGACGTTGGCCAGGGTGAACGCGAAGCTCCGGACCACGACGGTCCAGAAGTTCGAGTCGGTGAGCAGCTCGGTGTAGTTGCTGAAGCCCGCGAAGGGGTACTTCCGCTGGATGAACTCGATCTTGTTGATGTCCTGGAAGGACAGGATCACGTTCTTGATCAGCGGGTACAGCAGCAACGTCGCGAGGGCGAGCACCGCGGGCCCGACGAGCAGGTAGGGCAGCCACCCCGAGGGGAGTGGCTTCCGTCCCCCGCGAGGAGACGTTGGGCTGGGGCCGGCAGCGGTGGCGGTGGCGGGCACCGCGGGCTTTCCGGCGGACTTCAGTGGTGCGTCCTGTGGAGCGCTGGTCGTCGCTCCCTGGGAGTGCACGGTCATGGCGTGGCTTCCTCGCGGTTGACTGTGGAGTCAAATGCGCGACCGGGGGCGCGGCAGGCGACCGGGCGCCTGCCGCACCCCCCGGTGCGTTCACACTGCTGGGTCGTGCGGGTGCTGCGGGGCGGGACTACTTGTTGATGCGCTTCGCGATCTCCGCGTCCGCTGCCGCACCGGCCTTGGCCGGGTCCTCACCGTTCAGGACCTTGGTCATGAACTCCTTGATGGGGTTCGGCTCGGTCTCGACGTTCGCCCAGCCCGCGGTGACCGGGGTGATCTTGCCGTTGAGGCCGGCCTTGGCCATGGCCTCGGCGAAGGAGCCCGCCGGGGCGGCGAAGTTGGCGCCCGCCTGGTTCGGGAGCAGCGCGCCCTTGGTCTCGACGGCGTACTTGGTCATCTGGTCCTTGCCTGCGGCGAGGGCCAGCCACTCCTTGGCGAGCTCCTTGTTCTTGGAGCGCTCGGCGACGGCGAGGTTCGAGCCGCCGAGGAAGACCGTGCCGGACTTGTCGGCGGTCTTGCCCGGGATCGGGAAGTAACCGAAGTCGGCTTCCTTGCCCGCTTCCTTCAGCGCCTTCTCGGCACCGCCGGCCTCCCAGCCGAGACCGATCCAGGACGAGACGCCGCCCTTGGGAACGATGTCGACGGACTGCTGCGGGGTCGCCTCGTCCTTGTCCTTGGGGGCGGTGGAGAAGGACTGGAGCTTCTTGTAGAACTCCATCGCGGAGGCGGCCTGCGGGGTGGCCAGTCCGCCCTTCCACTTGTCGCCGTCCTTCGTGGCGAGCTCGCCGCCCTCGTCCCAGATGAGACCGGCGAGGATGTACCAGCTCTGGCCGGGCAGGTAGATCGGCTGCGAGGCCGGGTCGGCCGCCTTCAGCTTCTCCAGTCCGGCGACCCACTCGTCGCGGGTCTTCGGCGGGGTGACGCCGGCCTTCTCGAAGGCCTTCTTGTCGTAGATGACGACGCGGTTGGCGGCGTACCACGGCGCGGAGTAGAGCTTGCCGTCGACCTCGGCCGAGGCGAGCATGCTCTTCTGCCAGGCGTCGGCGCCGAGCTTGGCCTTGTCCTTCGTCAGATCGGCGAGACCGCCGGTGACCGCGTAACCGGCGGTCTGGGTGTTGCCGAGCTCAAGAACGTCCGGAGGGGAGTTCTCGGAGAGGGCGGTGGTGACCTTCTCCTGGATGCCGGTCCACTTCTGCTCTTCGACCTTGACCGTGACACCGGGGTGCTTGGCCGAGAACTCCTTGTTGACCTCGTCGATCCAGGCCTTCGGCGCGGAACCGTCCATCACCCAGACGGTGATCTCCTTGGGTCCGGCATCGGCCTTCGCCTTGCCGTCCTCGGAGTCCCCACACGCCGCGAGGCCGATAACCATGCCCGCGACTCCAACCGCCGCGATGAGCTTGCGCTTCACGCCACCCTCCTCAGGGATGCCTGCCTGCACTTCCCTTGCCCGCCGCGGTGACATACGCGAAGTACTGCCGTGGGGCCGGGATCTGATCCATATTGGTTTAGACCAGTAACCGGAGCTTGGCCTAGACCTTTAGGGGTGTCAAGGGTCTAATGATCGGGTGCTCGGTCCGTTATCGGACCGACACCTGGGGAGAGAGAAGGCCTGTCCCCCCGCACGTGTCACGATGTGACCGCACATATCGGAGGAGCCGGTGACGGCAGCGAAACTGGAGTCGGGAAGGCGGGCGGCGATGGCCACCGAAGGGGCGATCACAGAGCCGGAAAGCGGGGCAGCCACTCGCACGGCACGCGTACCCAAGTACTACCGACTCAAGCGGCACTTGCTCGACATGACCGAGACACTGCCGCCCGGGACACCCGTACCGCCGGAGCGCACGCTCGCGGCCGAATTCGACACCTCGCGGACCACCGTCCGCCAGGCGCTCCAGGAGCTCGTCGTCGAAGGACGGCTGGAACGGATCCAGGGCAAGGGCACCTTCGTCGCCAAGCCCAAGGTCTCCCAGCCGCTGCAACTCTCCTCCTACACGGAGGACATGCGCGCCCAGGGCCTGGAACCGACCTCCCAGCTCCTGGACATCGGCTACGTGACCGCCGACGACACCCTCGCCGGACTGCTCAAGATCGCCACCGGCGGCCGGGTGCTGCGCATCGAGCGGCTGCGCCTGGCCAGCGGCGAGCCGATGGCCATCGAGACCACCCACCTGTCGGCCAAGCGCTTCCCCGCGCTGCGCCGTTCCCTCGTCAAGTACACCTCTCTCTACACCGCCCTCGCCGAGGTGTACGACGTCCGCCTCGCCGAGGCCGAGGAGACCATCGAGACCTCGCTGGCCACCCCGCGCGAGGCCGGGCTGCTGGGCACCGACGTCGGGCTGCCGATGCTGATGCTCTCCCGCCACTCGCTGGACGCCGACGGCGAACCGGTCGAATGGGTGCGTTCGGTGTACCGCGGGGACCGGTACAAGTTCGTCGCCCGGCTCAAGCGGCCCGCCGTCTGACCTCCGCCCGGATACCGGTATACGGACGGGGTCTTACGTTCAGCGGGTAACCCCCCGTAGATTCCTGCGCTCCACGCAGATGATCGACGAGGGGACGAGAGCCATGCCGGAACCGGAAGCAACAGGGACAGAACGGGACGCGGCGAGTCCGGGCACCACGCCGGACTCGCCCTCTGCGAGGTCCATCGCCACCTGGGTGCTCGTCGGGCTCATCGGAGCCATCGGCTGGGGCGTACTGGCACTCTCGCGGGGCGAGGAGATCTCGGCCGCCTGGCTGCTCGCCGCAGCACTGGGTTCCTACGCCATCGGCTACCGCTTCTACGCGCGCTTCATCGCGCACCGCATCCTGAAGGTGGACAAGACGCGGGCCACCCCCGCGGAACGCCTTGACAACGGTGTCGACTTCCATCCGACCGACCGGCGCGTGCTCTTCGGCCACCACTTCGCCGCCGTCGCCGGCGCCGGGCCGCTCGTCGGACCCGTGCTCGCCGCCCAGATGGGATACCTCCCCGGCACCATCTGGATCGTCGCGGGCGTCATCTTCGCGGGCGCCGTCCAGGACATGGTCACGCTGTTCTTCTCCACCCGCCGCGACGGACGCTCCCTCGGCCAGATGGCCCGGGACGAGATCGGCCCCGTCGGCGGGGCCGCCGCCCTCGTGGCCGTGTTCTCGATCATGATCATCCTGCTGGCGGTGCTGGCCCTCGTCATCGTCAACGCGCTGGCGCACTCGCCCTGGGGCGTCTTCTCCATCGGCATGACCATCCCGATCGCCCTCTTCATGGGCTTCTACCTGCGCGTGCTGCGGCCGGGGCGGGTCACCGAGGTCTCCGCCATCGGCGTCGCGCTGCTCCTGCTCGCCATCGTCGCGGGCGGCTGGGTCGCCGAGTCCTCGCTGGCCGACACCTTCACCCTGGAGAAGGAGACGCTGGTCGTCTGGATGATCGGGTACGGCTTCGTCGCCTCGGTCCTGCCGGTGTGGATGCTGCTCGCCCCGCGCGACTACCTGTCCACCTTCATGAAGGTCGGCACCATCGCACTGCTCGCGCTGGGCGTGGTCATCGCGATGCCCACCCTGAAGATGCCCGCGGTCACCGACTTCGCGGCGCGCGGCGACGGCCCGGTGTTCGCCGGGTCGATGTTCCCCTTCGTCTTCATCACCATCGCCTGCGGGGCACTGTCCGGCTTCCACTCCCTGGTCTCCTCGGGCACCACCCCGAAGATGATCCAGAAGGAGACCCAGGTCCGGGTGATCGGCTACGGCGCGATGCTGACCGAGTCCTTCGTCGCCATCATGGCGATGATCGCGGCCTCCATCATCGAGCCGGGCCTGTTCTTCGCCGTGAACTCCCCCGGCGGGGTCATCGGCACCACGGTCGAATCCGCCTCGGCGGCAGTGACCAACTTCGGCTTCGCCATCTCCCCCGAGGCCCTCACCCAGGCCGCGAAGGACGTGGAGGAGGCCAGCCTGCTCTCCCGTACCGGCGGCGCCCCCACGTTCGCACTCGGAATGGCGGACATCTTCTCGGCCGTCATCGGCGGCGCCGGGATGAAGGCCTTCTGGTACCACTTCGCCATCATGTTCGAGGCCCTGTTCATCCTGACGACGGTGGACGCTGGCACCCGCGTCGGACGGTTCATGCTCCAGGACACCCTGGGCAACGTGCACAAGTCCTTCCGGGACGTCAGCTGGAAGCCGGGCGTCTGGTTCGCGAGCGCGGTCGTCGTCGGCGGCTGGGGCTACTTCCTGTGGGTGGGCATCAAGGACCCGCTGGGCGGCATCAACCAGCTCTTCCCGCTGTTCGGTATCGCGAACCAGCTCCTCGCCGCGGTCGCCCTGGCCGTCTGCACCACGCTGCTCATCAAGTCCGGCCGGCTCAAGTGGGCCTGGGTCACGGGCGTCCCGCTGGCCTGGGACGTGGCGGTCACGCTCACCGCGAGCTACCAGAAGATCTTCTCCGAGGACGTGAAGGTCGGCTTCTTCGCCCAGCGCGACAAGTACCAGGCCGGCATCGACGCCGACAAGGTCCTGCCCCCGGCGAAGACCATGGGCGAGATGCACACCGTGGTCACCAACGCCACGGTGGACGGCGTCCTGTCCGTACTCTTCGCGGTCCTGATCATCATCGTGCTGGTGGACGCGGCCCGGACCTGCTTCAAGGCCATCAGCAGCCCGGAATCCGTGAAGCTGTCCGAGGTCCCCTGGACCGAGTCGAAGATCGTCGCCCCGGCCGGGCTGATCCCGACCCCCGAGGAGCGCGCCGAGCTCGCCGCGGCCGGGCTCGACTCGGGCGGCGGCGCCGTGAAGGAGCCGGTGTCCTCATGAGCGGCGTCCGCGGCGCGCTGGCGAAGGCCTGGTTCTACCTGCGGGAGTTCTCGGGCGAGGCGGCGTACGACCGGTACGTCGCCCACGCCCGCTCGCACGACGCGGACGCGCCGGTCATGACCCGCCGCGCCTTCGAACGCGCCCGTACGGACTCCCGCGAGGCCGACCCTCGCGAGGGCTTCCGCTGCTGCTGACCCCCCGCTCGCCGAAGGCCCCTCCGCACTCCGCGGCGGGGCCTTCGCCCGTTCCCGGCCGCGGGCCCGGGCCGCCGGGCCCGTGCCGCACACTCGAACGCATGGACATCGTGATCAGGGCGGCACTGCCCGCCGAGTACGGACAGCTGGGCGAGATCACCGCGCAGGCCTACGTGGGGGACGGACTCCTCGGCTCCGGCGAGTCGTTCTACGCGGAGGTGCTGCGCGACGTCGCGGGCCGGGCCGCCGACGGGGAGGTGCTCGTCGCCGTCCACGAGGACCTCGTCCTCGGCGGGGTGACCTTCGCCCCGCCCGGAAGTCCGCTCGCCGACATCGCCGGGCCCGGCGAGGCCGAATTCCGGATGCTGGCCGTCTCCCGCGCGGCGCGCGGCCGCGGCGCGGGCGAGGCCCTGGTGCGCGCCTGCGTGGCCCGGGCCCGGGAACTGGAGGGCGTCACGCACCTGGTGCTGTCCACCCAGACCGGCATGACGGGGGCCCAGCGGATCTACGCGCGACTGGGATTCGTACGCACTCCCGAGCGCGACTGGGCGCCCGTCCCGGGCCTGACCCTGCTCACCTACCGCCTCAGCCTGTAGCCACGCCGACACAACATGTGGGGGCTACCGCACGGGGGCGCCCCCACATGTATGCTCATGGCTGCTGTCGCCGCAGGGGAATCCGGTGCGAATCCGGAACTGTCCCGCAACGGTATGAAGTGCACCCATTGGGGCACACGCAAGTCCGAGGACCTGCCGACAGCGCGCCCGGCTCGACCGAACCGGGTGCCGACACGTCCGGGCCTCGCGGTTGGGCCGGTGGACGCCATGCGGTGTACGCGTTCCTGCCACGCCCGCATGCGCCCGCCCGCGCCCCGCCTACGGCCGGCCGAGCGAGGGAGAGCTCCCGCCGTGACCATCGCGCCTTCCGCACCGCGCGCCGAGTCCACTTCTGGCGACAACACCGAGGGCCCGGGGGCCACGCTGCTGCGTACCCTCACCGAGCTGACGGCCGACCTCCCCGACACGGACCCCGGCCGGGTCGCCGCCTCCGCGCTGCGCGGCCGCAGCTCCGCCGCCGACGAGGCCGAACTGCGGGGGCTGGCCACCGAGGCCGCCGCCGGACTGATCTCCGAGGACCCCGCCTACTCCCGGCTCGCCGCCCGGCTGCTGACGCTGGCCGTCCGCGACGAGGCCTCGGGCCAGGGCGCCACCTCCTTCTCCGCGTCCGTCGCGGTCGGCCACCGCGAGGGGCTCATCGCCGACCGCACCGCCGACTTCGTGACGAAGCACGCGGCCCGGCTGGACGCGCTGGTCGAGCACAGCCTCGCCGAGGGCGCCGACGACCGCTTCGGCTTCTTCGGCCTGCGCACCCTGCACAGCCGCTACCTGCTGCGCCACCCCATCACCCGCCAGGTCATCGAGACCCCGCAGTACTTCATGCTGCGCGTGGCCTGCGGCCTCGCCGAGGACGACAGCGTCCAGGCCGTCGAGGAAGTCGCCTCGCTGTACCGGCTGATGAGCCGCCTCGACTACCTGCCCTCCTCCCCCACCCTCTTCAACTCCGGCACCCGGCACCCGCAGATGTCCTCCTGCTACCTGCTGGACTCCCCGCTGGACGAGCTCGACTCCATCTACGACCGCTACCACCAGGTCGCCCGCCTCTCCAAGCACGCCGGCGGCATCGGTCTGTCGTACTCCCGCATCCGCGCCCGCGGCTCCCTGATCCGCGGCACCAACGGCCACTCCAACGGCATCGTGCCGTTCCTGAAGACCCTCGACGCCTCCGTCGCCGCCGTGAACCAGGGCGGGCGCCGCAAGGGCGCCGCCGCCGTCTACCTGGAGACCTGGCACGCGGACATCGAGGAGTTCCTGGAGCTGCGCGACAACACCGGTGAGGACCAGCGCCGTACGCACAACCTGAACCTCGCCCACTGGGTGCCGGACGAGTTCATGCGCCGCGTGAACTCCGACGCCGACTGGTCGCTGTTCTCCCCGGCCGACGTGCCCGAGCTGGTCGACCTGTGGGGCGACGAGTTCGACGCCGCCTACCGCAAGGCCGAGGCGCAGGGCCTGGCCCGCAAGACCATGCCCGCCCGGGACCTGTACGGCCGGATGATGCGCACCCTCGCGCAGACCGGCCAGGGCTGGATGACCTTCAAGGACGCCTCCAACCGCACGGCGAACCAGACCGCCGAGCCGGGCACGGTCGTGCACTCCTCGAACCTGTGCACCGAGATCATCGAGGTCACCAACGACGGCGAGACGGCCGTCTGCAACCTCGGTTCGGTCAACCTCGGCGCGTTCGTCGTGGAGGGAGCCGACGGCGGGGAGATCGACTGGGAGCGCCTGGACGAGACCGTCCGCACCGCGGTGACCTTCCTCGACCGCGTGGTGGACATCAACTTCTACCCGACCGAGCAGGCCGGGCGCTCCAACGCCCGCTGGCGTCCGGTGGGTCTGGGCGCGATGGGCCTCCAGGACGTCTTCTTCAAGCTGAAGCTGCCCTTCGACTCCGCCGAGGCGAAGGCCCTGTCCACCAAGCTCTCCGAGCGCATCATGCTGGCCGCCTACGAGGCCTCCTGCGACCTCGCCGAGCGCAGCGGCCCGCTGCCGGCCTGGGAGCAGACCCGTACCGCCCGCGGCGTCCTGCACCCGGACCACTACGACGTGCAGCTGAACTGGCCCGAGCGCTGGGACGCGCTGCGCGCCCGGGTCGCGAAGTCCGGCATGCGCAACTCCCTGCTGCTGGCCATCGCCCCGACGGCGACGATCGCCTCGATCGCGGGCGTCTACGAGTGCATCGAGCCGCAGGTCTCCAACCTCTTCAAGCGCGAGACGCTCAGCGGTGAGTTCCTCCAGGTCAACGGCTACCTGGTGGAGGAGCTGAAGCGGCTCGGCGTGTGGGACGCCCAGACCCGCGAGGCGCTGCGCGAGTCCAGCGGTTCGGTCCAGGGCTTCGGCTGGATCCCCGCCGAGGTCCGCGAGCTGTACCGCACGGCGTGGGAGATCCCCCAGCGCGGTCTGATCGACATGGCCGCGGCGCGCACCCCGTACCTCGACCAGTCGCAGTCGCTGAACCTGTTCCTGGAGACGCCCACCATCGGCAAGCTCAGCTCGATGTACGCGTACGCCTGGAAGCAGGGTCTGAAGACCACCTACTACCTGCGCTCCCGCCCGGCGACCAAGATCGCCCGCGCCGCTTCCGGCAGCGCCGTCCCGGCGAGCGCCGCTCCCCTTCCGCAGGCCGTCGACGCCGACGCACTGGCCTGCTCCCTTGAGAACCCCGAGTCCTGCGAGGCCTGCCAGTGATGAGCTCCAACGAAACGAAGAACCTCCTGGACCCGGGCTTCGAGCTCACGCTCCGCCCGATGCGCTACCCGGACTTCTACGAGCGCTACCGGGACGCGATCAAGAACACGTGGACGGTGGAGGAGGTCGACCTCCACTCGGACGTCGCCGACCTCGCGAAGCTGACGCCCAGCGAGCAGCACATGATCGGCCGTCTGGTCGCGTTCTTCGCGACGGGCGACTCGATCGTCTCGAACAACCTGGTGCTGACCCTCTACAAGCACATCAACTCCCCGGAGGCGCGCCTGTACCTGTCGCGCCAGCTGTTCGAGGAGGCCGTGCACGTCCAGTTCTACCTGACGCTGCTCGACACCTACCTGCCCGACCCGGACGACCGCGCGGCCGCCTTCGACGCGGTCGAGGAGATCCCCTCGATCCGCGAGAAGGCCCAGTTCTGCTTCCGCTGGATGGACTCGGTCGAGAAGATCGACCGTCTGGAGACGGCTGCGGACCGCCGCCGCTTCCTGCTGAACCTGATCTGCTTCGCGGCCTGCATCGAGGGCCTGTTCTTCTACGGCGCCTTCGCCTACGTGTACTGGTTCCGCTCCCGCGGTCTGCTGCACGGCCTGGCGACGGGCACCAACTGGGTCTTCCGGGACGAGACCATGCACATGAACTTCGCCTTCGAGGTCGTGGACACGGTCCGCAAGGAGGAGCCGGAGCTCTTCGACGACGCCCTCCAGCAGCAGGTCACCGACATGCTGAAGGAAGCCGTCGAGGCGGAGCTGCAGTTCGGCCGCGACCTGTGCGGTGACGGCCTGCCGGGCATGAACACCGAGTCGATGCGCGAGTACCTGGAGTGCGTCGCGGACCAGCGTCTGGTCCGGCTCGGCTTCCCGCCGGTCTACGGCTCGCAGAACCCGTTCTCCTTCATGGAGCTCCAGGGCGTCCAGGAGCTGACGAACTTCTTCGAGCGCCGCCCGTCGGCCTACCAGGTCGCGGTCGAGGGCACGGTCGACCTGGACGAGGACTTCTAGCACCGGCGTCCGACGACGGCTTGATAGCGTCCCCGCCCATGGGGAGATCCACGGGCGGGGACGCACTGCTGTGAGCGGCGGGAACTGGGCCGGGAGCGCCCGGCTGCGGCCGGGAGGGCTGGTGTACGGCGGCGCCGTCGGGGTGGCCACCGCGCACGCGCACCACTCCGTCCAGGTCATCGCCGCGCTCGGCGGGGCCGAACTGCTGCTGGCGGGGCCCGAGGACGAGCCCTTCGCCTGCCGGGCGTTCGTGGTCCCGGCCGGGGTGCGCCACCGCGTGCTGCGCGGGGCCGAGCGCGGGCTGGTGCTGCACTACGACCCGGCGTCGGCCGCGGGGCGCCGGCTCGCGCAGTCCCCGGGGGCCGCCGAGGGGCTGCTGCCGGCCGGGCTGCCCGAGGACCCCTTCGAGGCGGCGTGCGCGCTGGACTCCGTACTCCTGGACGCGTGGCTGCCGGCCGCCCGGCGGCATCCGGGGCTCGCGCGGGTACTGGCCTGGCTGCCCGGGCGCGACCGGGTGCGGCTGGCGGAGGCGGCCGAGGTGGCGGGGCTGTCGGAGAGTCGGCTGGCGCACCTCTTCCGGGACGAGCTGGGGCTGCCGTTTCGCCCGTACGTCCTGTGGCTGCGGCTCATGCGGGCGGCCGAACTGGCCTCGCAGGGGCTGTCCCTGACCGATGCCGCGCACGGGGCGGGCTTCTGCGACAGCGCGCACTTCAGCCGGGCGTGCCGCCGGATGTTCGGGATCGCGCCCTCGGACTTCACCCGCCGGATCCGCTGGCGGTAGCAGGTTCGTCCAAGCGCGTGGGGGCGTCCGGCCGCAGGGTGGGGGCATGAGACGCGATCCGATGCCCCCTCGTGTACGCAGCGCCTTCGAGGCCGAACTGGCCCTGGCCGCAGCGGCTTCGCCCGACACCGCCGCGATGTGGACCGCCCTGGAGCGGGCCCACATCATTTCGCAGGCCTGGCCCTGGCCGCACACCCGGGCGCACTGGCACATGTTCCGGCTGGCCGTGCGCTGCCGGGACCGGTCCGAGGCCGCGGGGCAGGTGGTGCGGCTGCTGGTCGCGGGGGTCGGGTCAGCGACCGGGCGCGTGCCGCACGGCAACACGGGGCGTACGCGGGCGGGCCTCTTCACGCCGATGACCGTCCCGGACGACCTGCGGCTCCTGTTGGGCGGCGCGTAGACGCTGCGCGGCGCGCAGCTGTCGGTCGGTCAGGCGCTCCCGGGCGGCGCCGTGGAGGGCGGGGGCGAAGAGGAGGGCGGCGACGGCGAGGACGGTGAGGTAGTCGAGGAAGGTGCTCATGGGTCTACGGTCGCTCCGTCGCCGGAAAGCCGACAGTGGCAGGACTGTCATGAAACTGCGAATTACTGCCACACTGGGGTCATGCTGAAGAACGTGGCCGTGGCCCTCGTCGACGGAGTGGCGCCCTTCGAGTTCGGGATCTTCTGCGAGGTGTTCGGGCTGGACCGGAGCGCGCAGGGGCTGCCGGTGTACGACTTCGCGGTGTGCGCGGCCGAGGAGGGCCCGCTCACCATGGCCGACGTGGGCTTCGCCATCACCCCCGCGCACGGTCTGGAGCGGCTGGAGCAGGCCGACCTGATCTGTCTGCCCGCCGACCGGCAGGCGCCCGTACGGGAGTACTCCGAGCCCTTCCTCGACGCGCTGCGCCGGGCCGTGGACCGGGGCGCCCGGGTGCTCAGCGTGTGCAGCGGCGCCTTCGTCCTGGGCGCCGCCGGACTGCTCGACGGGCGGCGCTGCACCACCCACTGGATGCACGCGGAGGCCCTGGCGCGCCGCTACCCGAAGGCGCTGGTCGACCCCGACGTGCTCTACGTGGACGAGGGCCCGGTGATCACCTCGGCCGGCACCGCCTCCGGCATCGACGCCTGCCTGCACGTGGTCCGCAAGGAGCACGGGGCCGAGGTGGCCAACGCCATCGCCCGGCGGATGGTCGTACCGCCCCACCGCGACGGCGGCCAGGCCCAGTTCGTGCAGCGGCCGCTGCCCCGGACCGCCTGCGACACGGTCGGCGGGGTCATCGGCTGGATGGCCCGGCACCTGGAGGAGGAGATCACCGTCGAGCAGCTCGCGGAGCGGGCGCACATGTCACCGCGGACCTTCGCCCGCCGCTTCCTCCAGGAGACGGGCACGACCCCCTACCAGTGGGTCCTGCGGCAGCGGGTGCTCCTGGCCCAGGAGCTGCTGGAGTCCACCGACGAGACGGTCGACGCGATCGCGGGGCGCTGCGGCTTCGGCAACGCGGCCGCCCTGCGCCACCATTTCCTGCGGACCCTGGGAACGACCCCGAACGCGTTCCGGCGCGCCTTCCGCGGGCCGCGCGCCGCCGTGGCGTGAGCACCCCACGGGCATTGGCCGAGAACCACAGGTCACTTGACCCGATCCAGCCCCATGCGTAGCCGGATGCTGACGTACGGTGAAGAGGAATGGCCGGTTCGCATCCGCGCAGCGCTCCGGTCTCGTATCGAGCACACCGCTTTGGGGGCCTTCATGTCTCGCACCGTCACCGTCACCGTCACCGCCTCCGGGGACAGCGGCTGGACCTGCGTCCCGCGCTGAGTCCGCCCCGGGCGACCGACGCGTAGGCCCCGCTCCCGGTCCGGGAGCGGGGCCTACGCGTCGGTGCCGGCGGCCGGGAGGACCGGTCAGGCGTTGGGGACCGTCTCGTAGCGCGGGGTGCCCTCTTCCATCTGGCGCAGGGCGTCCTTGCGGTCCCGCTTCGAGAGCCGGTCGATGTACAGGTACCCGTACAGGTGGTCGGTCTCGTGCTGGAGGCAGCGCGCGAAGTAGCCGGTGCCGCGCACCTTGATCGGGTTGCCCTGCGCGTCCTGGCCCTCGACCTCGGCGTAGTCCGGGCGGGCGAGGGAGGCGTAGGCGGTCGGGACCGACAGGCAGCCCTCGTTCGAGTCGTCCAGCACCCGTGCGCCCGCGGGCAGCTCCACGAGCTTGGGGTTGACCACGACACCGGTGTGCCGGTTGCCGTCGTCGTCCGGGCAGTCGTAGACGAAGACCTTGGCGTCCACGCCGATCTGGTTCGCGGCCAGGCCCACGCCCTCGGCGGCCTTCTGGCTGGCGAACATGTCGTCGATGAGCTGGGCCAGCTCGGCGCCGAACTCGGTGACGTCCTTGCACTCCCGGTGCAGGACCGGGTTGCCGACCACCGTGATGGGGCGGGCGGTGCCGCGCTCGCGGTGGGCGAGCTCGCGCTCCGCACAGTCCTCGGTGTCCACGACGTACCCGTCGTTCACCTCGGACCCGACAACCTCGTTCTCCTGCTGAGCCATGTCCGCCGTACGCCTTCCGTAAGTCAACAAGTCACCGTGTCGCCGATGGCCACCGATGTGCCCGTACAGCCTAAGGCCCCGGCTCAGCAGACTTCTTCGAGATCGCGCCACTCCCGGCTGTCCGGGCTGTCCGCGACCCAGCCGTCGAGGAGCCCGCGCACCAGCCCGGCCGGGGCCGCGATGCCGCATTCCCGCTCGGGCACCCACAGCGAACCGGAACCGGCCGTACGGTGCCCCAGCGGCCCGGGATGGCCCGGTTCGCTGTGGTCGTGCGGGTCGAGGTGCTCGCCGTCGCCCTCGTCGCTGGGCATCTCGCTCTCCGAGCAGGTCCGGCACAGCAGCCGCACCGACGAGGACCAGTCCTCCGCGGCGAAGCCGGCGTCCGCGGCCAGCTGCTCCAGCGCGTCGCGGTCGTCCTCGGTGGCAGCCTCCAGCAGCACCACCCAGGTGGGTACGGGCGACGGGGCCCACAGCTCGATCTCGTCGAAGACCGGGTACGAGGGCCCGGCCGCGGTGACCCGCTCGCCGTGCGGCACCCCGTCGTGCAGGACGACCTCGCCCCAGCGACGCCCTGAGGAGGGCAGCGGGATCGACAGGACCTCCATGCGGGCCGGGTCCAGCCGGCGGCCCCAGACCACCTCGGCCTCGCCCTCGGGCGACAGCCGCACGGCCGCGCTGCCGAGCTCCATGCCGACCGGTTCGCCGCCGTGCTTGCCGCTGCCGGCGCCGTGCGGGTCCCCGGGCACCTTCAGCCCGTACGCCTGCCAGGCCCGGCGGGCCAGCGGCCAGTCCTGGAGCGCGGTCGCGGCGATGCCCACGTTCCACCAGTCCGGGGCGCCCGTCTCGCGGTCCAGCAGGGCCACGGCGCGCAGCCCGGCCGCCCGCGCCTGCTCCCAGTCGTGCCGGAACTTGTGCAGCAGCGCCAGATTGAACCAGGACTCCGACAGCCAGGGCTCCAGGTCGGCGGCTCTGGTCAGCAGTGCCCCCGCGTCCTCGTACCGACCGTCGCCGATCAGCGTGAACGCGCGGTCGGTGGCCTGCCGCCACGAGGCGGAGGGCCGATGCCGTACCTTCCCGAAGATCCTCACGATTCCCGCCTGCCTGGGGGCACCTCCCAGCGGTGGCTGGGGGCTACGGTGCAGCCTTGCGGACACTCTCACGGTCCCTCTTACTGGCATCCAACCATGCCCACTCCGACGGCCGCTCATTACCCATGGGTTACCCACTGGGAACGGGAACAACTCTGTCACGTCCGCCCCTGGCCAGAACCCTCGCCAGACACTCCACGACCTCCGGCTGGTAGTCGTGGCCGGTGCCCAGGCGCAGGTGCTCCAGAGCGGCCAGTGAGCCGCCCGGGTGACGGCTCCCGCCCGCCAGGTCGTCGTAGGCGTTCACCACGCGCACGATCCGGGCGGCCACGGGCTGCTGCCGGTAGGGATCGGCCTGCCGCTCCACCACCACGGCGACCTCGGCGGGCACCCCGGTCTGTCGGGCCACCTCCCCGCCGAGCACGGCGATCCTGCGGGCCTCGTCGGCGGGCAGCTCGGCGGTGGCCCCGTCCGCGACCGGGTCGACGAGGGAGAGCTGGCCGATGTCGTGCATCAGGGCCGCGTACTCGAGGACCGTGAGCTCGCGCTCCGACAGGCCCAGCTCCCGCCCGACCGCGCAGCTGAGCGCGGCGACCCGGCGGGAGTGCCCGGGCGGGGTGCAGCCGGCGATCTCGGTGGCCCGGGCCAGGGAGGTGATGGTCTGGCGGTAGGTGGTGCGGACGGCGGTGATCCGGTGGAAGGACATCTGGGTCAGCAGCAGGGGCACGCTGAAGACGGACAGGGCCCAGAGCCCGGCGACGGCCACCCCCAGGGCCATCACCACCCCGGTGGCGCAGATCGCCGAGCCGACGCCGAGCTGGGCGCGCAGCTCGTCGCGCAGCAGGGGGCCGTACGGCCAGCCGGTGCGGGCCCCGGCCAGCGCGGCGGCGAGCACGGCGTCGCACAGGGCGCTGAGTCCGAGCAGGAGGACCAGGAAGAGCACCAGGTACGGGCCCTGGCCGAGCCGGTCCTCCAGCCGCCCGGAGTTGTACAGCGGCTGGAAGCAGGCGGCGGCGAAGGCCACGGTGAGGACCCGGCGGGCCACGTGGTCGAGGTCCGGGCCCCGGCCGCGCGCGATGTGCGGGACGATCCCGATGAGCGCGGCGGCGACGACGACCGCGAGGGTCTGGAGCACCCCGTGCTGGGTGGGCTGGCCGGCGTTCTGGCCGAGCAGGGCGTAGGCGAGGGCTCCGGCGGAGCCGAGCGGCGCGGGCCTGCGGTCCTCGGCCGGCACGTGACCTGCCGCATCGCGGCGGTCACGGCGGGCGAGCTCGCCGACGGCGACGAGGGCTCCGAAGGCCAGGGCCACACCGGGTTCGGCCAGGCCCGACCAAAGGGTGTGTCCGAGGGCGACCGCGGTCAGCAGGGCGGCCGCGCCGCGGACGGCCCAGGCGGTGACGGACCTCACGCCCCGCCTCCGGTCCGGTGGCGGGGAGGCGGGGCGGCGGCCAGCGCCCCGTCCGGGTCGCGGTCCGGGTCCCGGTCCGGGTTCCCGTCCGGCTCCCGGTCGGGCTCCCGGTCGGGACGGGCGGCCGGGTCCGCCCCCGGCGCCGGGGCACCGCTGCTGATCACCTGGAGGTCGTCGTCGGAGGTCACCACGGGGTGCCAGCCGTGGCGGCCGATCGCCCCCGACAGGGCCCGCACCATCGCCGGATCGAACTGCGCCCCCGCGCACCGCTCCAGCTCGGCGAGGGCCGTCGGCACCGGGCGGGCCCGGCTGTACGAGCGGGTCGAGGTCATCGCGTCGAAGGCGTCGGCCACCGCCACGACCCGGGCCAGCACCGGGATCTGCTCGCCGGTCAGCCCGTACGGGTAGCCGGATCCGTCGACCCGCTCGTGGTGGTGCAGGATCGCGGACCGGGCCTCCCGCAGGAAGCCGATCCCGCGCACCATCTCGTGCCCGTACTCCGGGTGCAGCTCGATGATCCGGCGCTCCTCGGGGGTGAGCGGGCCGTCCTTGCGCAGGAGCCGGGTGGGGACGCCGAGTTTGCCGACGTCGTGCAGGATCCCGGCGATGCGCACGACCTCCAGGCGGTCCTCGGCCATCCCGAGTTCGCGGGCGATCATCGCGGAGGCCTGGCCGACGCGTTCGCTGTGGCCCCGCGTGTAGCGGTCCTTGATGTCCACCGCCTGGACGAGGGCCCGGATGGTGGCCCGGTGGGCGGCGCGCTCGCGGTGGTACTGGGCGAAGACCCAGCAGGAGATGTACATCGGCAGCAGGACGAGCAGTGCGGCCGGGAGCCCGTAAGGGCTGCGCCACATCACGGCCATCATCAGCCCGGCGAGCCCGTGCAGGCAGTGCGGGGCCAGGGACCGGGTGAGCAGGCCGCGCCAGGCGGTGGCGGCGGACCGGCGTTCGGCGGTGACCAGGACGCCCCCGTCGAGGGCGGTGAGCACCAGGCAGAAGGTGACGGCGGCGACCGCCGCGGGGAGCATCGCGTACGGGAAGTCGGCCGTCGCGCCGGACGGCCCGGGCCCTGCGGAGGTGCCCCCGCCGAGCGCGGCCGGGCCGTGCAGCAGGGCGAAGGCCTGCCCCGCGGCCCATGCGGCGATCGCCTGCTGGGCCGCGTGCCACATGCGGCGCACCCAGGCGGGCCGCTCCACCACGAGGCCGGCGAGGCCCCCGGGCAGCGCCACGAGCGCGGCGGCGGAGGGCGGCAGCAGGAACACGGCGGCCATCAGGACGGGGAAGAAGGCGCCGATGCCCTCGGGCATCCGGCTGCCCAGCAGCGGGCAGACCCTGACGAGTTCGCAGCCGAGGTACAGCACGGCCAGCAGGGCCACGGACCCCCAGGGCGTGCCGGGGGCACAGACGGCCGGGGTGATGCACGCGAATGCCGCGAGGACGGCGCACAGGATGTATGCGCGCGCCCCCGGCGGAAGTACCCGCATGGCGCTCTCCTCCCCTGGGCCGTGCGCACCGGGCACCGAATCGAACCGGTACCGATTGGGGAGAATAAGTGGGGCCCCGCAGCAAGCGGACCACATTTTCACATTGCGGTATGCGGACGCCCCCGGATTAGCACCTTCGAGTGAACGAAGTGCCCGTCCGGGGGCGGCTGTTCAACGTCCGGCGGAACGGCCGGGGAAACGTCCGGGGAAGGGTCAGCCGGGCGCCGGGTTGTCGGCGGTGACCGGGGCGTCGGCCGTGACGTCGTGATCGGGCACGGCCTGCCCGGACCTGATCAGTTCGATCCGGCCCATCACCTTCGACCGCAGGTCCGTCGGCACGTCGTCCGACCCGCAGCAGCGCTTCACCAGCTTCTTCACGGCCTGTTCGAGGCCGTACTTCTCCAGACAGGGGTTGCACTCGCCGAAGTGGGTCTCGAACTTCGTGCAGTCACTGTCAGGCATCTCATGGTCGAGGAACTCATAAAGGTGATCCAGGACCTCAGAGCACTCCGTCTCGTGCGGCTCTCCGCAACTCATGAGCCCGAGCCTTTCCGGTCGTTCGACTCTCCGGCGCCCGCGGGGACGAGCCCGCGTTCACGGGCATAGTCCTCCAGCATTCCGCGGAGTTGACGGCGGCCACGGTGCAGTCGCGACATGACCGTACCGATGGGTGTACCCATGATGTCCGCGATCTCCTTGTACGCAAAGCCCTCTACGTCGGCAAGATAGACCGCGATGCGGAACTCCTCCGGAATGGCCTGCAGGGCTTCCTTCACATCCGAATCGGGCAGGTGGTCGAGCGCCTGCGACTCGGCCGAGCGCAGACCGGTCGACATGTGCGACTCGGCGCGCGCGAGCTGCCAGTCCTCGATCTCCTCCGCGGCGCTGCGCTGCGGTTCGCGCTGCTTCTTGCGGTAGGAGTTGATGAAGGTGTTGGTCAGGATGCGGTACAGCCACGCCTTCAGGTTGGTGCCCTCGCGGAACTGGTGGAAGGACGCGTATGCCTTCGCGTACGTCTCCTGGACCAGGTCCTCGGCGTCGGCCGGATTGCGCGTCATACGCAGGGCGGCCGAGTACATCTGGTCGAGGTAGCCGAGGGCATCCCTCTCGAAGCGCGCATTGCGCTCCGGGGTCGTCTCCTCCGCGTGGCCTTCGTCGGTCCCAGCGACAGGACCCACCTCCTCCGACTGCGTGGCGACTCCGAAAGCGGACCCGCTCGAATCGGAGAATAGTCGACCTTCCCGGACCTCCGCCGCCCGAAGCGAGCTGCGCTTGGGCCCGGGCAGCACTGTCCAGTCCAGGTCAGCGGCCTGCGGACGGTTGTGGCTGATGACCTGGGTCATGCGCTCCCTCTCCTCCGACGATTTCCCGTACGTACCGACATCCGGGACAACAGAAGGGCCGCGCGGCACATTCCCGTGTGGGGGACGGGTTCCCGGCTCCCGCCGGGCCGCGTACGCCCGCCCGGGCCGCGTACGCCCGCCCGGGGCGGGAAGCCTCGGCGGGCGGGGTGCACGGCGGCTGCTGACCCGTGCGGCTTCATGCGTCCTTCATGCGGCCGTCATGCGGACCTCGTCCCGGCCCCGTGCGGTGGCGGCCCCGTGCGGTGGCGGCCCCGTGCGGTGGCGGGCGCCGGGCGTCAGGCCGCCAGGCCCGTGAGCCAGCCGCCGACCGCCGCGGTGATCATGTCGAGGGCCTCCTCCTGGGTCAGGTCCGCCCGCTTCGGCAACGCGAAGCCGTGGTCCCCGAAGGGGATCTCCACCAGCGTGTGCGCGCCCTCGGGGAACTCCTCCGGACGCCCGAAGGGGTCCCGTCCGCCCTGGACCACGAGGGTGGGCCGCCCGGCCCCGGTCAGCTCGCCCGCCCGGGAGCTCTCCGGCCGGCCCGGCGGGTGCAGGGGGAAGGCCAGCGCCAGTACCCCGGCCGCGTCCAGCTCGACGGCGGTCCGGCAGGCCACCCGGGCCCCGGCGCTGCGCCCGCCCGCGACCACCGGCAGCCCGGGCTCCACCAGCGCCGGCCACAGCCCGCGCCAGCCCTCGTCCAGCACCTTGGGCGCGGCGGCGACCTTCTTTCCCGCCACCCGCCAGGGCTGCTCCACCAGGGCCACGGTGATCCCCAGGGGCGGCAGGGCCGCCGCCAGGGCCGTCAGGTCACGTGCCTCGATGCCGCCGCCGGCGCCGTGGCTCACGGCGAGGACGAGGCGGGCCCCGGGGGCCGGGTGCCAGGTGATGCGGGCCTCGCCCGCCGGGGTGTCGACGCTCTCGGTACGCGTGGTCATGCCCCCCATCGTGCCGTCCCTGCCGGTCAGAAGAGGGTGCCCTCCTCCGGCGCGGCGAGTTCCTCCAGCAGCTCCGGCCCGTTGTTGCGCACGCTGCTCACCGCGGTGGACACCGGGTAGGCGCGCATCAGCCCGCCCGGCGGCGGCGCCAGCAGGTCCCGCAGCGAGCCCTCGGTGTCGGTGTCCGCCGGATCCAGCCAGGCGTCCCAGCGGTCCGGGGTGAGCATCAGGGGCATCCGGGGGTGGATCTCGGAGAGCGAGCGCGGGCCCTCGGCGGGGGCCACGCCCAGCGGCCCGGTCTCGGCCTCGGTGGTGATCACCGAGCAGGTGACCCGCCAGGCGAGCGGGTGCGCGTCGGGCAGGGTCCGGTCGCGCCAGAACTCGTATATCCCGGCCATCGCGAAGACGGAGCCGTCCGAGGGGAGCACGAAGTACGGCTGCTTGCGGGCCCGCTTCTTCTTCCCCTCGACCTCCAGCTGCCGCTCGTCGTGGGCGGTGACCCACTCGTAGTAGCCGTCGGCGGGGACGATGCAGCGGCGCTGCGCGAAGGGCCGGCGGAAGGAGGGCTTCTCCGCGAGGGTCTCGGACCGGGCGTTGATCATCCGGGCGGCGCCGTCGGGGTTCTGCGCCCAGGAGGGCACGAGCCCCCACCGCAGGACGCGCAACTGGCGAACCGGACGCGGGTCCCGGGCGTCCTTCAAGGGACGGTCGAGGACGACGTGGACCTCTTTCGTCGGCGCCACGTTCCAGTCGGGGGCCAGGGAC
The DNA here is from genome assembly GCF_000725805.1 of Streptomyces xanthophaeus. Taxonomy (GTDB): domain Bacteria; phylum Actinomycetota; class Actinomycetes; order Streptomycetales; family Streptomycetaceae; genus Streptomyces; species Streptomyces xanthophaeus. Next base: position 52,760 of record NZ_JOFT01000030.1, read on the forward strand.
TCCTCAGGCTCCCACCGCTCGATGCCGAAGGCCTCCACCAGGTCCTCGGGCTTACGGCTCGCCGCATACCTTCCGCACATGACTGCCACACTGCCATGGCACCCGACCACCACCGCAAGGAGTCCGCCACTTCATGGACAGCACGACGGCCGGCCTGTGGGACCGGCTCACGGGCATACAGACGGCCCCCGAGCAGTGGCTGGTGATCGCGACCGCGCTGGTCGCGCTGGCTGCCGTGGGGCCCCGCCCGCTGTGGCGGATCTCGCGCAACGCCGTGACCATCGCGCACGAGGGCGGGCACGGTCTGCTGGCGCTGCTGACCGGCCGGCGCCTGGACGGGATACGGCTGCACTCCGACACCAGCGGGGTCACCGTCAGCCGCGGACGCCCCACCGGGCCCGGGATGATCCTGACCGCCGCCGCCGGGTACACCGCGCCCTCGCTGCTGGGGCTGGGCGGGGCGGCGCTGCTGTCGGCGCACCGGATCACCCTGCTCCTGTGGGCGGCGACCGCCCTGCTGCTGGTGATGCTGGTGATGATCCGCAACGCCTACGGCGCCCTCACCGTGGTCCTGACCGGCGGAACCTTCCTGCTGGTCTCCTGGCTGGCGCCGGCCGAGGTACAGGCCGTGTTCGCGTACGCGGTGGTGTGGTTCCTGCTGCTCGGCGGGGTCCGGCCGGTCTTCGAGCTCCAGGCCAAGCGGCGGCACGGCGGGGCTCCTGATTCCGACGCCGACCAGCTGGGACGTCTCACGCACGTCCACCCGGTGGTGTGGCTGATCCTCTTCCACGTCGTCGCACTGTGCTCCCTGATCGGCGGCGGGCGCTGGCTGCTCGGCTTCTGAGACGGGGCCGCGATCAAGATCTGTGGCCATGGGAAGCCACTAAAGTGGGGGCCATGACCGAGACCCCCGCGCTCCCCGTCCTCTGGCCCGCCCCGACCGCCGACACCGCCGTCCACGCCACCGTCACCGTGCCGGGTTCCAAGTCGGTCACCAACCGCGCGCTCGTCCTGGCCGCCCTGGCCTCGGAGCCGGGCTGGGTGCGCCGTCCGCTGCGCTCGCGCGACTCCCAGCTGATGTCGGACGCGCTGCGCGCGATGGGCGTGGGCATCGAGGAGACCGTCTCCTCCAGCTCCGCGGGCGAGGGCGCGAGCGGTGAGGCCTGGCGGGTCATCCCCGCCGCCCTGCACGGCCCGACGACCGTGGACGTCGGCAACGCGGGCACGGTCATGCGCTTCCTGCCGCCCGTCGCCACCCTCGCCGACGGCGACATCCGCTTCGACGGCGACCCGCGGTCCTACGAGCGCCCGCTGGGCCAGGTCATCACCGCGCTGCGCACCCTCGGCGCCCGGATCGACGACGACGGCCGCGGCGCGCTGCCGCTGACCGTCCAGGGCGGCGGGGCCCTGGAGGGCGGCACGGTCGAGATCGACGCCTCCAACTCCTCGCAGTTCGTCTCCGCGCTGCTGCTCTCCGCCCCGCGCTTCAACCAGGGCGTCGAGGTCCGGCACGTGGGCGGCAACCTGCCCTCGATGCCGCACATCCGGATGACGGTGGAGATGCTGCGCGCGGCGGGCGCCCAGGTGGACACCCCCGAGGCGGGCGGCGAGAAGGACGTGTGGCGGGTCGCCCCCGGCGCGCTGCTGGGCCGCGACATGGTGGTGGAGCCGGATCTCTCCAACGCCCAGCCCTTCATGGCCGCCGCCCTGATCACCGGCGGTACGGTCACCATCCCGGACTGGCCGCGCCGCACCACCCAGCCCGGTGACGCGCTGCGCCGGATCTTCACCGAGATGGGCGGCTCCTGCGAGCTGACCGACGACGGCCTGGTCTTCACCGGCACCGGCAAGATCCACGGCATCGACGTGGACCTGAGCGAGGTCGGCGAGCTCACCCCGGGCATCGCCGCGGTCGCGGCGCTGGCCGATTCGGAGTCCGTCCTGCGCGGGGTCGCGCACCTGCGGCTGCACGAGACGGACCGGCTGGCCGCCCTGACCCGGGAGATCAACGCGCTCGGCGGCGACGTCACCGAGACCGCGGACGGTCTGCACATCCGGCCGCGCCCGCTGCACGGCGGCACCTTCCACACGTACGACGACCACCGGATGGCCACCGCGGGCGCGGTGATCGGCCTGGCGGTGCAGGACGTGATGATCGAGAACGTGGCGACCACCGCGAAGACCCTCCCGGACTTCCCGGCGATGTGGACGGACATGCTCGCCGGGGACGGCGGGCCCGCGGCGGCCCCCGTAGCGGGTGCGGGAGCGTAGGGCCCGTCATGCGCAGGTACGGCAAGCACACCGACGAGGACGACATCCGCCAGCGGCCCAACCCCAAGGGCAACCGGCCGCGGACGAACATCCGGCCCAAGCACGAGGACGCCTCCGAGGGCTTCGTCCTCACCGTCGACCGGGGCCGGCTGACCTGCCTGGTCGGGGACCGCACGGTGCACGCCATGAAGTCCAGGGAGCTGGGCCGCAAGGCGGCGGTGGTCGGTGACCAGGTCTGGATCGTCGGCGACCTCTCCGGCAAGAAGGACACCCTGGCCCGGATCGTACGGATCGAGGAGCGCAAGTCCGTCCTGCGGCGCACCGCCGACGACGACGACCCGTACGAGCGCGTGGTCGTCGCCAACGCCGACCAGCTGGCCATCGTCACGGCCCTGGCGGACCCGGAGCCCCGGCCCCGGATGATCGACCGCTGCCTGGTGGCGGCGTACGACGCCGGGCTGGAGCCGCTGCTGGTGCTCACCAAGTCCGATCTGACCTCCGCCGACAAGATCCTGGAGATCTACTCCACCTTCGGCCTGAACTACGTCGTCACCAACCGCGAGGAACTCGCGACGGGCGACGCCGCCGACCGGGTGCGGGAGCGGCTGAACGGCCGGATCACCGCCTTCGTGGGCCACTCGGGCGTGGGCAAGACCACCCTGGTCAACTCGCTGGTCGCCGAGGGCCGCCAGCGCGCCACCGGTCACGTCAACGCGGTGACCGGCCGCGGCCGGCACACCACCACCTCGGCGCTGGCCCTGCCGCTGCCGGGCGGCGACGGCTGGGTCATCGACACCCCGGGCGTGCGCTCCTTCGGGCTGCACCACGTGGATCCCTCCCGGGTGATCCTGGCCTTCCCCGACCTGGTGCCGGGCACGGAGGGCTGCCCGCGCGCGTGCAGCCACGACGAGACGGACTGTGCGCTCGACGCGTGGGTGGAGGACGGCCACGCGGACCCGGCGCGGCTGTACTCGCTGCGGCGGCTGCTCCAGACGCGCGAACGCCGCGAGGGCGACTGACCCGTCCGGCGCCGCACCGCGGGGTTTGCGGAGGGCCGCGGCTGGTAAATGGATAGTCGCACCAAGTGGCGCGCAGGTTCAGGCCGGACGTCGGGCCCAGACCGTGTCACGTGACGCGGGGAGGCATTCGACATGGCGTGGCTGCTCGTCGTGGTCGCGGGAATCCTGGAGACCGGCTTCGCGGTCTGCCTCAAGCTGTCCCACGGCTTCACCCGGCTGTGGCCGACCATCGCCTTCGCGTGCTTCGCCCTCGGCAGCTTCGGCCTGCTGACCCTGGCGCTCAAGAAGCTGGACGTGGGTCCCGCGTACGCAGTGTGGACGGGCATCGGGGCGGCCGGGACGGCGATCTACGGCATGGTCTTCCTCGGGGACCTCGTCTCCACCCTCAAGCTCGTGTCCATCTCGCTGGTCATCCTGGGGGTCATCGGGCTCCAGCTGTCCGGCTCCGCGCACTGAACGGCCGCAGCAGCTCGGCGAGCGCGGGCCCGGCGGGGCCCTCCGGCGGGGCTATCACGTAGGAGAGCGCGAGCCGGACGGCGAGTTCGCACCGCTGCGGCCCCTCCCCCGGCGTCAGGGCCGCGGCCGCCCGGTCCCGTACCTCGCGGGCCAGCTGCCCGGGCCCCTGCGGGCCGCCGCCCGGCCGCGCGGACGGGCCCGGGGCGGGCAGGGCGGTGTTCCAGGCCCCGGTGAGCAGGGCCCGTACGAGGGGCTGCGCGCGGGCCGCGCGTACGGTCCATTCGGCGACGGCCAGGAGCCGCTCGGCGGTCGTGGCCGGGCTGCCCAGGGCGCGGTCCACCCCGTCGAGGTACCGGTCGGCCTCGCGCCGGACCAGGGCCCGGCCGAGGCCCGCCTTGCCGCCGAACTCGTTGTAGAGGGTCTGGCGGGACACCCCGGCGGCCGCCGCGACCTCGACCATCCGCACCGCGGGCCAGGGGCGGGCGGTCAGCGCGGCTGCGGCCGCTTCCAGCAAGGACTCCCGGGCTTCCGGCATCGTCGCCTCCCCACTGGCCTGGCCGCTGGGCTCCTCCCGCCAGAGTTGACGGGGCGCCAGATCCTGTCAAGGGCGCATCCGTCGGTGAGGGGCGCGTTCCGGCCGCACTGTGGACCGCACTGGTAGGGGGTGCGGGAGTCTCGATAGTGTTCGGCTATGCCCGCATATGACGATGATCTGCGCCTTGCCCTCGAACTCGCCGACGCGGCCGACGCCGTCACGATGCAGCGGTTCCGCGCCCTCGACCTGGTGGTCGAGACGAAGCCGGACATGACTCCGGTGAGCGAGGCGGACAAGGCCGCCGAGGAGGCGGTCCGCGCCGGGATCGAGGCCGCGCGCCCCGGTGACGCGATCCTGGGCGAGGAGTACGGGCTCAAGGGCAGCGGTCCGCGCCGCTGGGTGGTGGACCCGATCGACGGCACGAAGAACTACGTGCGCGGGGTCCCCGTCTGGGCGACGCTCATCTCCCTGATGGCCGAGGGCCCGGACGGGGTCTTCGAGCCCGTCGTCGGTGTGGTGTCGGCGCCGGCCCTCGGCCGCCGCTGGTGGGCCACCCGGGGCGGGGGCGCGTACGCGGGCGGGGCGCTCGGTGCGACCACGGAGATCGGCGTGTCCAAGGTGGCGGGGCTGGGAGACGCCTCGTTCGCCTATTCCTCGCTGGGCGGCTGGGAGGAGCAGGGCCGGCTGGCCGGCTTCCTGGACCTGACCCGTGCGTGCTGGCGCACCCGCGGCTACGGCGACTTCTGGCCGTACATGATGGTGGCGGAGGGCTCCCTGGACCTGTGCGCCGAGCCGGAGCTGAACCTGTGGGACATGGCTGCCATCGCGGTCGTGGTGCAGGAGGCGGGCGGCCGTTTCACCAGCCTGGACGGGGTGGACGGGGTGCACGGCGGGAACGCGGCGGCGTCGAACGGGCTGCTGCACGAGGAGATGCTGGAGCACCTGCGCCCGCGCGCCTGACGGTGGCCGGGGTGCGCTGCCGTGCCCGGTGCGGCGGATGCGCCCCCTTACGCGCTCCTTGCTGGCCCCCCGCGTCCGTGGGAATCTGAGGATCCCCCCGCTTGTGCGCTTGTGAACGTCTTCTCAAGTGCACCCACCCAAGCGGCGGGACTCACCCAGGAGGTGGCTCTCTTCATGCTCGTCCGTGACGCCATGAGCACCGTGATCCTCACCCTCGGACCCGCGCACACCCTCCGGCAGGCGGCCTGCCTGATGTCCGGCCGGCGCGTCGGCGCAGCCGTCGTCCTCGACCCCGACCACAGCGGGATCGGCATCCTGACCGAGCGCGACATCCTCAACTCGATCGGCGCGGGCCACGACCCGGACCGGGAGTCCGTGGGCGCGCACACGACCAACAACGTGGTGTTCTGCACGCCGGACGCCACCTTGCAGGACGCCGCCGAGGCCATGGCCCACGGCGGTTTCCGGCATCTGATCGTGCTGGAGCACGGGGGCCCGGTGGGCATCGTCTCCGTACGCGACATCATCCGCTGCTGGGTCCCGGCACGGCGCACCGTATCGGCCTGAGCCCCGGGCGCAGGGCGCGCACGACGACGGGCCGCAACCCTCCGAGGAGGGTTGCGGCCCGTCGTCCTGCTACGGCAAGCAGTCCGGATCAGCCGCGGAGGGCCTGGACCGCGGCCTCCAGCCGCTTGCCGAAGTCACCGTCCGCCTGGCGGAAGTTGTTGATCGCGCGCTCGACTATGTCGTCACGGGAGACCTTGGCGATGAAGCCGGACAGGTTCTCGATCAGACGGGACTTCTCGTCCTCGGAGTACAGGCGGTAGAGGTTGCCCGCCTGGACGAAGTCGTTGTCCTCGCTGTGGACCGGCGCGGCGTGGTTGCCGGTGCCGCCGGTCACCGGGGTGGAGACCCACAGCGGGCGGTCCGTCTGGTGCGGGCCGCCGAAGCTGTTCGGCTCGTAGTTCTTCGCACCCTTGTGGCGCCCGTCGTACAGGTAGCCGTCGCGGGAGTTGGTGCGCGCCTCGGTGGCGTGCGGACGGTTCACCGGCAGGTGGTCGGCGTTGATGCCGACGCGGTAGCGGTGGGCGTCGCCGTAGCCGAAGAGACGGCCCTGGAGCATCTTGTCCGGGGACGGACCGATGCCGGGGACGAAGTGCGCGGGGCTGAAGATGCTCTGCTCGACCTCGGCGAAGACGTTCTCCGGGTTCCGGTTGAGCTCCAGCTTGCCGATCTCGATCGGCGGGTAGTCCTCGTGCGGCCACACCTTGGTGAGGTCGAACGGGTTGAAGCGGTACTCGGCCGCCTCGGCCGCCGGCATGATCTGCACCTGCACGGTCCAGCTCGGGAACTCGCCGCGCTCGATGGACTCGCGCAGGTCGCGCTGGTGGGAGTCGGGGTCCTCACCGGCGAGCTGGTTGGCCTCGGCCTGGGTGAGGTTCTTGATGCCCTGGTCGGTCTTGAAGTGGTACTTGACCCAGAAGACCTCGCCGGCCTCGTTGTTCCACTGGAACGTGTGCGAGCCGTAGCCGTTCATGTGGCGGTAGGTCGCCGGGATGCCGCGGTCACCGAAGAGCCAGGTCACCTGGTGGGTCGACTCGGGGCTCAGGCCCCAGAAGTCCCACACGTTGTCGGCTTCCTGCGAGCCCGTGTACGGGTCGCGCTTCTGGGTGTGGATGAAGTCCGGGAACTTGATGGCGTCCTTGATGAAGAACACCGGGGTGTTGTTGCCGACGAGGTCGTAGTTGCCCTCTTCGGTGTAGAACTTCAGGGCCCAGCCGCGGGGGTCGCGGACCGCGTCGGCGCTGCCGAGGTTGCCCGCAACGGTGGAGAAGCGCAGGAACGTTTCGGTCTGCTTGCCGACCTCGGACAGGAACGCGGCGCGCGTCCACTGCGAGACGTCGCGCGTCAGCGTGAACGTGCCGTAGGCGCCGGCGCCACGGGCGTGCACCACGCGCTCCGGGATGCGCTCACGGTTGAAGTGGGCGAGCTTCTCGAGGAGGAGCTGGTCCTGGACCAGAACCGGGCCGCCGAGGCCGGCGGTCTCGCTGTTCTGGTTGTCAGCGACCGGAGCTCCGGCCTCCGTGGTGAGCGGTCCCTGCGTCACGTGCGCCTCCTGCGTCATTCCTGCATGTCCTGTCCTTGGCCAGTGCCGTATCCGATCCTACGATGGACTTTGTCTAAGTCAAGTGGTCATCCAATTCGACACCGGTTCGGGAGTTACACCGAGTCCCCACGCTGTTAGGCTGGCGTCCATGAGTGACCTGCTGGAACGACTTCGCGGACGCGGATGGCGCATGACCGCACAGCGGCGTGTCGTGGCCGAGGTGCTCGACGGTGACCACGTTCACCTGACGGCAGACGAGGTGCACGCGCGCGCTGTGGCCAAACTGCCGGAGATCTCCCGCGCGACCGTCTACAACACCCTGGGCGAGCTCGTCACCCTCGGCGAGGTCCTGGAGGTGTCCACGGACCGCCGCGCCAAGCGGTACGACCCGAACGCCCACAGGCCCCACCAGCACCTGGTGTGCGCCCAGTGCGGCGCGATCCGCGACGTCCACCCGGCGGGCAACCCGCTGGCCGACCTGCCCGACACCGAACGCTTCGGCTTCGTGGTCTCGGCGGTCGAGGTGACCTACCGCGGGGTCTGCCCGAACTGCGCAGCCGCCTGAGGCACCCTGAGACATACAGAGAAGGCCGGGAGCCATGGCTCCCGGCCTTCTTCCGTCTTCTTCCGCCCCGTCCCGGCACTTCACCGTTTCGGCACTGCAAACGACTCGAGGCCCGGATCCATGGGATCCGGGCCTCGGGCCTTCAGTAGCGGGGACAGGATTTGAACCTGCGACCTCTGGGTTATGAGCCCAGCGAGCTACCGAGCTGCTCCACCCCGCGTCGGTAAACCCGACTGTACGTGAGGGTCCGCGGCAGATGCAAATCGGTTAACGGCCAGGTCCCGGCGGCCCTGCGCCGGGATCAGGCCGACAGTTCCTCGGCCAGGGCCTCGCGCAGCCGGGCCGCTCGCTCGGAGACCTCCGCCGGGCCGAGCTCCATGGCCCGCACGCACCACTTCTGGCCCTCCGCGAGGTCGCCGTGGCGCGCCGCGAGCAGTCCCAGCCGCAGGGCCGCCCGCCCGTGACCGGCCACGGCCGCGCGGGTCCACCACAGGGCCGCCTCGGGCTCGCTCCCCTCGCGGGCCAGCAGCAGCCCGAGGTTGAAGGCGCCGTTGCGGGACCCGGCCTCCGCGGCCTCCCGGTACCAGCGCGCGGCGAGGGCCAGATCGCCCCGGGCGGCGGCCAGCATGCCGACGCGGACCTGCGCGCGCCGGTGTCCCAGCTCGGCCGCCCGCTCGTACCACTCCTCGCTCTCGGTCCGCGGGGCACCGCCCACCGGCTCGCCCAGCGCCACCGGCTCCGCGGGCGGGGCCAGCGACTCCAGCAGCGAGGCGAGGCGGAACGCGGCCTCCGCGCTCCCGCCGCCCGCCGCGCACCTCAGGTGCCGTTCGGCGGCCCGCTCCTCGCCGTCGCGCACGAGCGCGATCCCGACCTGGAGCGCCGCGTCCGTGTGGCCGGCCGATGCGGCCCGCTCGTACCACTTCAGCGCCGTCCGGTCCTCGTCGCGGCTGGCGAAGAGGATCCCGAGGTTGAAGGCGGCGTCCACGCTGCCCGCCTCGGCGGCCTTGGAGAACCACGGCTCCGCGCCGGCCGCGTCCCCGCCCTGGAGGAGCAGGATCGCGAGCGCGTTGGCCGCCTCGCGGTGCCCGGCATAGGCCGCGCGCCGGTACCACTGCTCGGCCTGCGCGGTCCGCTCCTGTGCGACGCACAGCAGAGCAAGGTTGTACGCCCCGTTCTGGTCGCCCGCGTCCATAGCGGCGCGGTACCAGCGCTCGGCGGTCTGGGTCTCCCCGCGGGCGGCGTGCAGCGCGCCCAGGGCGTTGGCCGCGTTCGCGTCACCGTCCTGGGCGGCCCGGTGCCACCACGCGGCCGCGTTGTCCTCGTCCCCGGCGTCGCGCAGCAGGAAGCCCAGCGCGCACGCGGCGCGGGCCTCCCCCTGCTTGGCCGAGGTCAGGTACCAGCGTCCGGCCTCCTTGAGCTCCCCGCGCGCCTCCAGCAGGGCGCCCAGGTGCAGCGCGGCCCGGCGGTGCCCGCGGGCGGCGGCCTGCCGGTACCACTGCTCGGCCTCGACGGGGTCGCCCTTGCGCAGGTGCCGCGCCAGCCGGTACGCGGCTTCGCGGTGCCCCTGCTCCGCGGCGGCGCGGAACCACCGCTCGACGCCCTTGTCACCCCGGTGTTCCAGCAGGTCGGCCAGCCCGTACGCACCCAGCGCATGGCCGGATTCCGCCGCCTGGCGGAGCCAGTACTCGGCGGCGGGCTCGTCCCCGCGCTCGCGGAAGTGGCGGCCCAGGGCGTGCGCGGCCGGTGCGGACCCGGCCACGGCGGCGACCCGCCACCAGCCGGCGGCCTCGTCGGGGTAGCCCCGCTGGTGCAGCAGCACGCCGAGGTTGTTCGCGGCGGCACGGTCCCCTTCGCCGGTGGCCCCGCGCAGGTAGGGCTCGGCCCCGGCCAGGTCGCCGCGACGCAGCAGCAGCGCGCCGAGCACGCTCATGGCACCGGGGTCGCCCTTGTCGGCGGCCACCCGGTGGCGCGCCTCCAGCTCGGCATCGCTCGCCGTATCGGTCTCGGCGAACATCTCCTGCGCGAAATCCGCATCGGTCAGCACGGTCTGCGCGTTGACAACGGGAGCCGTCTCATCGGCGCCCGTACCCGGCTCCGCCTCCGCCCTCACAAACCGCCCTGTCTCCAGCAGAGTTGACCTGTCCCCCATAAATCCCATCGTCGCATCACCTGCTACCCGCGTACACCTGGTATGTCGCAGTCAGTGAGGTCACTACAGCGTTTTGTCGACATGCCCACAGAGAGACAAGTCAAACACGCTCCTACCCCAACTCACCCTCCCTAGCTACCGCGTGTCCGCTCCGGACATGACGAAGGCCCGGATCCCATGGATCCGGGCCTTCATCTTCAGTAGCGGGGACAGGATTTGAACCTGCGACCTCTGGGTTATGAGCCCAGCGAGCTACCGAGCTGCTCCACCCCGCGTCGGTGAAACCACAGTATCACGACGCGAGAGGGAGCCCTTACCGATGGTGCCGACGGGCCGCTAGCCGCCCGGGCTGGGCGTCGGCGTCAGCTTCGCCTCCGCGTCGATCGCCCGCTTCAGCGCCGCCTTGATGTCCTCCTGAGCCTTGCCGAAGGCCGCCCAGTCTCCGGCCTGCCGGGCCTTCTCGGCCTCCTCGACGGCCTTCTGCGCGTCACCGAGGGCCGCCTTGACCGTCGGGTCGGTGCTGGACGGCGGGGGCGTGGTGGTGCCCTCGCCCGGCGGGGTCGTCGTCGGCGGCGGGGTGCTCGGGGCCGAGGCTCCGAAGACCACGTCCAGCGCCTTCTCCAGGGTGTCCTCGAAGGCCACCTGGCCGCCGTAGGTCACCAGCACCTTGCGCAGCAGCGGGTACTTCACGCCGCCGCCGCGCACGTACACCGGCTCGACGTTGAGCATGCCGCCGTCGAGGGGGATCGTGAGCAGGTTGCCGTACTCGACCTGGGAATCGCCCCGGCTCAGGATGTTGATCTCCTGGGCGATCTCCGGCTTGGAGTTGAACTTGCTCTGGACCAGCTTGGGACCGTCGACCGGATTGCTCGTCGGCAGCTTCAGGACGCGGATCTTCCCGTAGTCCGCCGTGCCCGGGTCCGCGTTGACCGCCATGAAGGCGCTCAGGTTGTCGCGGCCGTTCGGAGTGAAGGTGGTGGTCAGGGAGAAGACCTGGTCCTTCTCCTTCTGGTCCGGCATCTTCATCGACAGGTAGTACGGGGGAACCGCGTTGCCCGCCTTGGTGGTCGGGTCGTCCGGGACGGACCACGCCTCGCTGCCGCTGAGGAAGGTCTGCGCGTCCGTGACGTGGTACCGGGTCAGCAGCTCGCGCTGGACCTTGAAGAGGTCCTGCGGGTAGCGGAGGTGGTCCATGAGCGGCTTGGAGATGTCGCTCTTGGGCTTCACCGTGCCCGGGAACGCCTTCATCCAGGTCTTCAGGACCGGGTCCTCGGTGTCCCACTGGTACAGCTTGACCGTGCCGTCGTATGCGTCGACGGTGGCCTTCACCGAGTTGCGGATGTAGTTGACCTGGTTCTCCTGCGCCACGACCGCGCGCTGGCTGTTGGTCAGCGAGTCCGCGGTGGTGTCACCGAGCGTGGTGCGCGAGGCGTACGGGTAGCCGTTCGTGGTCGTGTAGGCATCGACGATCCACTGGATCCGGCCGTCCACGACCGCCGGGTACGGGGCCCCGTCGATGGTCAGCCACGGGGCGACGGCCTCGACGCGCTCCTTGGGCGTGCGGTTGTACAGGATCCGCGAGCCCTCGCCGATGGCGCCGGAGTAGAGGATCTGCGGCTCGCTGAAGGTGAGCGCGTAGGCCGCCCGGTTGACCGGGTTGTCCAGGCTGACGCCGGAGCCGCCCTGGTAGCTCGTCTCCTTCTCGCCCTTGTCGTCGGAGTAGTCGAGCTCCTTCTGCGGACCGCCGACGATCGAGTACTGCTTCGTCTGCTCGCCGTAGTAGATCTGCTGCTCGAACTTGCCGAGCTCGCCCTTCGACGGCAGGTCCGACTCGATGAAGACCGGGTCGCCGGCCTTGGTGACCTCGGTGCCCTTGGCCGCGACCACGCCGTAACCGTGCGTGTAGCGGAAGTGGTCGTTGATCCAGTTGTTCTTCGGGATGCCCGCGAGGTTCAGCTCGCGCAGACCGATGACCGTGTCCTGACCGTTGTACCGGTCCACCGCCAGGGTGGGCGGGAAGCCGTAGTAGCCCTTGTTCTGCTGGAGCTGCTGGAAGGCCGGGGAGACGATGTTCGGGTCGAGGAGGCGGATGCTCGCCGTGCTGTTGGCATCGGCCCGCAGCTTGTTCTTGTCCGCGTTCGCCGGTGCGGCGCCCGCGTAGTCGTCGACCTTGGTGTCCGCGATCCCGTAGGCGTCACGCGTCGCCTTGATGTTCTTGTCGACGTACGGGGACTCCTTGGCCTGCTCGTTCGGCTGGACCTGGAACTTCTGCACGATCGCCGGGTACAGCCCGCCGATCAGGATCGCCGAGAGCACCATCAGGCCGAAGCCGATCACCGGCAGCTGCCAGGTGCGGCGCCACAGCGTCGCGAAGAACAGCACGGCGCAGATCGCGGCGATCGCGACGAGGATCGTCTTGGCCGGCAGGTACGCGTTCGCGTCCACGTAGCGCAGGCCGGTCCAGTTGTCCGCCGCCTTGAAGTCGCTGGACTTCACCGCGAGGCCGTAGCGGTCGAGCCAGTAGGCGACCGCCTTGAGCGTGACGAAGAGGCCGAGCAGGACCGACAGGTGTCCGGTCGCCGCGGCGGTGGCCCGGGCGCCCGGGCTGGTCACGCGCAGTCCGCCGTACAGGTAGTGCACGACGGCCGCGGCGATCACCGACAGCACGACCGCGGCGAAGCCGAAGCCGAGCAGGAAGCGGTACCAGGGCAGGTCGAAGGTGTAGAAGGACACGTCCATGTGGAACTGGGGGTCCTTCTGCCCGAAGGCCACCCCGTTCACGTACAGCAGCCAGGTCTTCCACTGACCGGCCGCCGAGGCGCCCGCGATCAGGCCGACCAGCACGGCGATGCCCAGCAGCAGCCACTTCTTGTACGGGGCGATGCTCATCCGGTACCGGTCGAGGCTCTGCTGCTCCATCGACATCGCGCTGAGCGGCGGCCGCAGCCGGTGCGCCAGCCAGATGTTCAGCCCGACCGCTCCGGCCATCAGCAGGCCGAAGACGGAGAAGAGCCCGATCTTGGTCCACAGGGTGGTGGTGAAGACGGAGGAGTACTTCACGGAACGGAACCAGAGCCAGTCGGTCCAGAAGCCCGCGAACATGATGAAGAGCATGGCCAGGACGGCCAGCACGCCCAAGGTCATGAGGAGAGTGCGGGCACGCCGGGACGGGCGGCCGACTCTCATCCGTGGCCCGGAAGGGCCTCCGCCGCGGTCCGGCATCTGGAAAGCCAAGGTGCGCACCTCGAAAGTCGCTGTCTGGTAATGAACGGGCCCCCGATCGTAGAGCCCACTCATGCAACTTACTGAGGCTTTAGTCAGTTCCCGGTATCCGGCGGAAAGGAGGCAGGATGTTGTCCATGTCCAACCTTTCGCCTTCCCCCGGCACGCCGATGGCGGCCAGCCCGCTGACCCGTGCCTGTCTCGAGATCGACGAGTACGCGGCCGGCCTCGGCTGGGACAAGCCCGCCCGGCTGTTCGCCCTCGTCGACACCGCCCGGCTCAAGAAGCAGGAGCCGCGGCTGGCGGGCCAGCTCGGCCTCGACCAGGACGACGCCGGCAAGTCCTCCCTCACCCCGATCGAGCAGGACGAGGTCCCGGCCGGGACCCCCCTCGACAAGTTCCTCGGCACCATCGCCTGGCCCGACGCGGTCGTCGGCTGCGCGCTGACGGTGGAGCGGCTGATGCTGCCGCCGTCCGCGGAGGCCTCCGTACCGGAGGGCCTGTCCGACAAGCAGCTGGCCAAGTGGGTCGCCGCACACCCCGAGCGCCAGGAGGTCCGCCTCACGGTGGCCGTGCTGCGCGACGGGTCGCGGGAGTCGGCCGTACGGCTGCGGGAGAAGGACTCCTCGACCGAGGTCCTCACCGGCGGCGGCCTGGTGCCCGGGCTGGCCGAGGCACTGGCCGCGACCTTCTCGTAGGGCTGGACGGGGGCAGGGCGCGGGCGGGCGGGGCGGCAGGTCAGGACTTGCTGCTGCACTGCGGCAGCCCGGCCTTGTCCCCCTTGCCGATCTTTTCGAGCGCCTTCGTCGCGTCCTCGATGGTGGAGACCTTCACCAGGGTCAGGCCGTCGGGCACGTCGGCGGCCGCGGCGGCGCAGTTCTCGGCGGGCGTCAGGAAGTACTCGGCGCCGGCCTGGCGGGCGCCGATGGTCTTCATCTGGATGCCGCCGATCGGGCCGACCTTGCCCTTGTCGTCGATGGTTCCGGTCCCCGCGACGAACTTGCCGCCGGTCAGGTCCTCGGGGGTGAGCTTGTCGACGATGCCGAGGGCGAACATCAGGCCGGCGCTCGGGCCGCCGACGTCGGCGAGCTTGATGTCGATCGTGAACGGGAAGGTGTGGTCGTTGCCCGCCCGGATGCCGACGATGGCGTGACCGTCGTCCTCCGCCTTGCCCGCCGTGACGACGACCTTGGTGGATCCGGTGGGCTCCCGCTGGGCCTTCGCCGCCTCGGCCGCCTCCGCGGCGGGGACGACGGTGAACTCGACCGGCTCGCCGGGCTGGTGCTTGGTGACGAGCTTGGCCACGTCCCCGGGGCCGGTGACCGGGGTGCCGTCCACGGCCAGGACCACGTCACCGGCGTGCAGCCGGCCGTCGGCCGGGCCCGCCTTGACCACCGAGGCGACGATCACGCGCGCGGTGACCGGGATGCCGAGCTGCCGCAGGGCCGCCACCTTGGCGCTCTGCTGCGACTGGCTGAACTCCTCGGCGTTCTCCTGGGTCGACTGCTCTTCCGTCTTGCCGTCCGGGTAGAGGTTCTCGTGCGGCACGACGATGTTGTCGCCGGCCAGCCACCCGTACACCGCTTCCAGCAGGTTCATGTCGTAGTCCGCGCCCGTGACGCGGACCGTCGTCATGTTCAGGTGACCGCTGGTCGGGTACGTCTTGCGCCCCGCGATGTTCAGTACCGGCTCGCCGTGCGAGTCGCCGAGCGTGTTCACGGTCGGACCCGGGCTCATCTCGGAATACGGGACCTTCAGGAACACCCCTGCGCAGAGCAGCGCGAACAGCATCAGGGTGGAAGCGAGCATCGTCGCAGTGCGGCGTGGCATGGATCCGACAGTACGGGACGGCCTTGTGGGGCGGCCCCTGGGGCCGGTCCGTACGGGGGCCGTACCCGGCGGGCTCATCGCCCCCGGTGCTCCGGGGGACGTCTCACGGGACGCCTCAGACGGCGTCGGAACCGGAGTGGGCCTCTGCCTTCGCCCTGCCCTGATCGGCCCTGTCCATCGCTTCGCGGAACCTTGCGTAGCCCGCGAGCTCGGATATGTCCCCCTGGGTGCGGTCGCGTGCCGCCCAGCTGCCCCATATCGCCGCTCCGACCGCCGCGAACAGCGGAATCAGCAACCACGCCAGTGACGCCATGGGCGTGCCTCCCTGCCCCGAAAGTACGTGTCGTTGGTGGCTTCAACGCTCGTGCCCGGAAAGGGGTTACGCAAATCGAGGGCGTGTTGCGCGGCCGAACGGGTGCGAGGTTACCCCCTTCCGGGGGGTGACTCGCACGCGGGGGTTCAGCAGGCGCGGAAGCGGGTCAGCAGGCGCCGACCCACTCCTCGGTACCGTCCGCGAAGGTCTGGTGCTTCCAGATCGGGACCTCGTGCTTCAGGTCGTCGATCAGCATCCGGCAGGCCTCGAAGGCCTCGCCCCGGTGCGGGCAGGAGACGGCGACGACGACGGCCAGGTCGCCCACGGCCAGGTCGCCCACGCGGTGGACGGCGGCCAGCGCACGGACGGGGTACTTCGCCACGACGCGCTCGGCCACGCGGCGCATCTCCGCCTGGGCCGTCGGGTGGCAGGAGTAGCCGAGGGACTCGACGTCCGCCCCGCCGTCGTGGTCGCGCACCGTGCCGACGAAGAGCGTCGTACCGCCGGTCGCGTCGTCGCCGACGGCCTGGAAGACCTCGTCGATCGAGAGCGGGGTGTCACGGATCTCGAGCAGCCGGATCGGGTCCGGAGCGGCCTGCTCGCCGGGGTGGTCGAAGTGCGGTGCCATAGCGTCCATCGTGCCCTAGCCGCCGGTCCCGCGGAATAGCGTGATCACCCGGCCGGCGCCGCCCTCATTGGGAGCCTCCTACAGCAAACGGCTGGTGGTGGCGGGTTCCGCCGCCCCCGCGGCGGCCGGAAAAGACCGGCCCGGCCCCGGGCGGGGCCGGGCGGGGCCGCCGCTCAGATGCCGCGGCGGCGGCGCGCCCGGCGGACCGCGGCGGCCGCGCCCAGCAGGGCCACCGTCGCACCGGCGGCGCCGGCGGCCGTGGCGGCGTCCTTGCGGCCCAGTCGGCGGCCGGCGACCGTGTGGCGTCCGGCGACCTCCTGGAGGAGCTCGGCGAGCACCTCCTCGTTGGTCCAGCGGGGGCGCCAGCCCGCCGCGTGCAGCCCGCTGACGCTGACCACCCACGGGTGCATCGTGTAGGCGAGGTCACCGGCCGGGGACGGGGTCAGGCCGATCCGGTGCAGCCGCGCCGCCGCGCCCAGCGCGACCGCGGAGGGGAGCTCCATGCGGCGGATGCCGCTCAGCTCCTCGACCTCCTCCTGCTCCAGCCAGCCCTCGCAGCCCACGGCGAGCTCGCCCTCGACCTTCTCCAGGGCCGCGTACTCCAGAGCGCTGACCAGGTCCTCCACGTGGCAGAACTGCCAGGTCGGCCGGGACCCGGCCACCACCAGCAGGCGCGGGGACTCGAAGTACCGGGTGAGCGCGGTGTCCGTGCCGCCGACGAGGACCGCCGGGCGGACCACCGTCACGTTCAGGCCCGGGTGGGCCCGCGGGGCCCGGCGGCCCAGCCGCTCGATCTCCAGCAGGTCGCCGACGCCGGTCGCCTCGGCGGTGGCCCGCAGCTCGGAGTCCTCCGACAGCGGGATGTCGTTGTCCGGCAGCGCTCCGTAGACCATCGCCGAGGTGCACAGCACGACGCGGTGCACCCCGGCCGCCGCGGCGGCCGTCAGCACGGTCTGGGTCCCGCGCACGTTGTACGCGGTCCGGGCGGCCGGGTCCGTCTCCAGGTCCAGGTCCAGTGCCAGGTGGACCACGACGTCCGCGCCGCGCAGCTTCTCGGCGATCGCGGGGTCCCGGACGTCCAGGACGTGCCACTGTGCGGCCGCACAGTCGCCGCGCCGCTCGTCGATGGCCACGACCTGCTTGACCTCGTCGGAGGCCGCCAGAGAGGCCACCAGGGCCGCGCCGACGCCCGACGCGGCGCCGGTCACGGCGATCACGGGGGCGTGCCGCCGGGAGCCGTCCGGGTTACGCGGCTGGCGAACGCCGTGAGCGCTGTCACCGTAATCTGGGCGGTTTTCGGCGTCGTGCGGCGCGCGGCTGTGCTTATCCGAAAACTGCGGATCTGGGGAACTCACCAGGCGTCTCCAGCGGTTGTCTTCAGTAGGGACGCGCCGTGACGCGTACCCACCAGGTGATGTCCATCCTGCCGCAGCCCAGGAGTCGGCGGAGCACCGAGCCCGGAAGCGGGTCTGGTGTCTACGCTGGGTGGTGTTGTCGGACCATTGCCCGTCGGCACCCGCCGGCGGCCCTACGAGCCGAGGAAACCCGTGAGCGACACCCCATTCGGATTCGGCCTTCCGCCGGAGGAGCCGGAGAACGGCGACGAGGGCAAGAGGAAGGGCGATCAGGGCGGTCAGGGCGGCCCCGCCAATCCGTTCGGGTTCCCGGGCATGGGCCTGCCGGGCGGCGCCGGAGGCCCGGGCGGCGCGGACAACCCGTTCGCCGCGATGTTCGGTTCCATGAACCCGAACGATCTCGGTGCGGCCTTCCAGCAGCTCGGCCAGATGCTCAGCTACGAGGGCGGTCCCGTGAACTGGGACATGGCCAAGGACATCGCCCGGCAGACCGTCGCGCAGGGCACCTCGGACGGCGTGAAGGACACCAGCGTCGGCATCGCCCAGAAGTCGGCCGTCGAGGAGGCCGTGCGCCTCGCCGACCTGTGGCTGGACGACGTGACCTCGCTGCCGTCCGGCGCCACCACGGCGGTGGCCTGGAGCCGCGCCGAATGGGTCGAGGCGACCCTGCCGGTGTGGAAGGAGCTCGTGGACCCGGTCGCCGAGCGCGTCGGGGCGGCCATGGGCAGCGTCCTGCCCGAGGAGATGCAGGCCATGGCGGGCCCGCTGCTCGGCATGATGCGCTCCATGGGCGGCGCCATGTTCGGCCAGCAGATCGGCCAGGCCGTGGGCGTCCTCGCGGGCGAGGTCGTCGGCTCGACCGACATCGGCCTGCCGCTGGGCCCGGCCGGCAAGGCCGCGCTGCTGCCGCTGAACATCGAGGGCTTCGGCAAGGACCTGGGCGTCCCCTCGGACGAGGTGCGGCTGTACCTGGCCCTGCGCGAGGCCGCCCACGCCCGGCTCTTCGCACACGTGCCGTGGCTGCGCTCGCACCTGTTCGGTGCGGTCGAGGGCTACGCCCGCGGCATCAAGGTCGACACCTCGAAGCTGGAGGACGTCGTCGGCCAGCTGGACCCGTCCAATCCGGAGCAGCTCCAGGAGGCGCTCCAGGGCGGCATGTTCCAGCCCCAGGACACCCCCGAGCAGAAGGCCGCCCTGGCCCGCCTGGAGACGGCGCTCGCGCTCGTCGAGGGCTGGGTCGACGCGGTGGTGCACGCCGCGGCCAAGCCCCGGCTGACCTCGGCCGACGCGATGCGCGAGACCATGCGCAGGCGGCGTGCCTCGGGCGGTCCGGCGGAGCAGACCTTCGCGACGCTGATCGGCCTGGAGCTGCGCCCGCGCCGGCTGCGCGACGCCTCGCGCCTGTGGGCCTCGCTCACCGACGCGCGCGGTGTGGACGGCCGTGACGGCCTGTGGGAGCACCCGGACATGCTGCCGACGGCCTCCGACCTGGACGACCCGGACGGCTTCGTGCACCGGGAGCAGCTGGACTTCTCCGAGATCGACAAGATGCTCGGCGAGGCCGCCCGCAAGCGGGACGACGCGAACGACGAGAACGGCGAAGACAAGAAGTGAGCCTGCACGACGACGCGGTCCTCGTCCTGAAGGGGTACGAGGACCAGAGCGAGCTGCGCGACCTCTACCTGGAGCACCTGGCCGCGCATCCGGACGGGGTGTACAAGCCCTGTACGGCCGGGCACGTCACGGCCAGCGGCCTGGTGATCGACCCGGAGCACGGGCGGGTGCTGCTGACCCTGCACAAGAAGCTCGGCATGTGGCTGCAGATGGGCGGGCACTGCGAGCCCGAGGACGACACGCTCGCCGGTGCGGCGCTGCGGGAGGCCGTCGAGGAGTCGGGCATCACCTCGGGCCTGGCCCTGGTGCCCGGCGGCCCGGTGCGCCTGGACCGGCATCCGATCCCGGCGCCCTGCAACTGGCACCTGGACGTCCAGTACGCGGTGCTGGCCCCTGCCGGTGCGGTGGCGGAGATCAGCGAGGAGTCGGTCGACCTGCGCTGGTACCCGTACGCGGAGGTGGCGGCGGTGGCCGACGCCTCGGTGGTGCGGCTGCTGGAGGCGACCCTGGCGCGACTCGGCGCCTGAGCCGCGACTCAGGGCCGTGAAGTGGCCGTGAAGTGACGTAGGGGCGGTCCCTGGCGGGACCGCCCCTACGTCGTACGTCGTGTCCGGCGCGATCACGCCGGGTCCGGCGCGATCAGTTCCAGGCGTTGTTCTGGTTCTGTGCGTGGGAGCCGTGCTGGCCCATCCCGAACTGCGCCGCGGCGCCCTGTCCGAGCTGGGCGTTCTGCGGCGGCAGCACCTCGCTGGGCTGCACCAGCGCGTAGCCGGTGCCGAGGAAGCTCAGCTCCCAGCCCTCACCGGTGTTGCCGCGGCGCCGCCAGACCCCGGTGGAGTGCGTCTGGGCCTGCATCTGCACGCGCAGCGAGGTGGACCAGGCCACGATGGCGTCCGCGTCGGCGTTGACGTACTTGTCCGGGGTGACCTGCATCATCAGTGGCTGCCCGGAGGTCATCAGGGCGACCTTTCCGCGGCCGCTGATGTTGAGCTGGTACTTGCCCGAGCCGGAGATCCCGTACTGGCTGTCCACCGCGATGACCTCGGTGTGCAGGGTGGAGTCCAGGGCGAGCACGTAGCTGCTGTCGACCGTGAGGCCGTCCTGGTCCACGTCCACGACGTGCACGTACTGGGCCAGGTTGGCCAGGTAGACCGTGCCCTGCCCGGAGCAGCGCATGAGGTCGAGGCCCTCGCCGGTGCGACGGCGGGCGCCGCGCTGGTTGGCGCTCTGGTACTCGCCGTCGAAGTCGATGATGCCCTGGTAGGCGACCATCGCGCCCTTGCGGGCGAGCACGTCGTCGGTGCCCGCCAGGGTGACCCGCAGCAGCTGGGGGTTCTGGACGGTGTACCGGTCCTGGGACTGCGCTTCCGCGTAGCCGAAAAGTGCGCTCTGCATGATGTGTCCGCTCCCCCTCAGCCCCGGGCCCGGAGCCGGTCGGTGCTGTCCTCGCTCGGCTGTACGACGACGATGCCCTGGCCGGAGAAGGCCATCTGGTAGGCCTCCCCGCTGCCCCGGCCGATCATCGACGAGGCCTTGAAGCTGCGCTTCCCCTTGACCTTGAGGTTCGGGGACCAGGCGACGAGCGCGTCCGGGTCGACGTACGTCTCGTCCTCGCCGCGGCCGCAGTCGACCACGATCGGCGTGCCGCGGGAGGTGATCGCGACCCATCCGGTGCCGGCGACCTGCACGTTGAACAGGCCCTGGCCGGCGAACTTGGCCATGCCCTTGACCCGCTCGACGCCCCACTGGAGGTGGGCGTCGAAGGCGAGCAGGTTGGTCCCGTTGACGGAGAGCGCGTCGTTGTTGAGATTGACGACGACGACGTCGGCGCCGTAGTCGGCGAGGTAGAGCAGGCCGTCGCCGGTGCACTTCATCAGCGGGGCGCCCTCGCCGGTGAGCCACTGCGAGGCCATCTGGCGGACGGCCGGCGGGTTGGGCTCGTACTGGACGAAGCCCTCGTAGGCGACCATCGAGCCGGTGCGGGCGAAGAGGTCCTGGCCGCTCTGCATGGCGACCCTGAGCATGGACCGGCCGTGGTTCTCCATGCGGGCCGTGACGGGAGCCGGGGCGTAGCCCGCGAGCTGCTGGTTCATTGCGTTCATTTCGGGCTCCCTCAGACCTCGTACGGCTGGACGACGATGAAGTTGCCGGGAGCACCGCGGAACTGGAGGTTCACGGTCTCCCCGCTGTGGCCGGGGTAGGCGTTGCGCCGGAGCCGGACCTGGCTGGAGATGATCACCTGCGAGGCGGCCGACCACGCGACGATGGCGTTGCTGTCCGCGAAGGTGGTCGGGGTGACGGGCAGGACGACCGGGACACCGTGCGTCTTGACGATCACCGTGCCGGAGCCCTGGAACTGCATGGTGAACAGGGCGCCGCCGGGGATGCCGTGGCCCTCGATGCGACGGACCTCGTGCTGGAGGGACTCGTCGAAGGCGAGGACGTTCTCGGCGGAGACGCAGATGGCGTCGCCCTGGAGCTCGATGGCGTGCAGGTGTGCGCCGGTCTCCGCGAGGAAGACCTGGCCGCGGCCGGTGCAGCGCATGAGCTGCATCTCCTGGCCGGTGGCGTTGCCGACGATGCGGCCGGCGAAGCCCGCGCCCTTGTAACTGAAGTCGACCTTGCCCTGGTACAGCACCATGCTGCCCTGGCGGGCGAGGACGCCCTGGCCTCCCATGGAGAGGTCGACCCGCATGAGCTGCTGGTTCTGCGGGGTCCAGCGGGTGCCGGTGGGGGCTTCCTTGTACGGCTGGAGCGCTGCCGCGAGGCCGGCCGCGGCGGGGGCCGCCTGGGGGGCGTACCCGGGCTGCTGGCCGGGGAACTGGCCCGGTACCTGGCCGGGCACCTGGCCGTAGCCGGGCTGCTGGCCCGGCTGCTGGCCGTAGGGGGCCGGGGCGGGCGGGGGCACCTGGCCCGGGTACTGGCCCGGCGCCTGGCCTCCGTACGAGGGCTGCTGCGGCGGCTGGCCGTACGGCGCGGGCGCCGGCGGGGCGAGCGGGGCGGCCATGGTGGGGGCCGCGTGCACCGGAGCGGGCGCGGGGGCCGCGGGCTGCTGGTACGCCTGCGGCTGCGGGGCCGGAGCGGGCGCGCCGAAGGACGGCGCGGGCGCCGGGGCCTGGGGGGCGGCCGCGGGGGCGCCGAAGGAGGGCGCGGGGGCCGCGGCCTGCGGCGGCGGGGCGAAACCGGGGGCGGCGCCGGACTGGGCCGGTACCTGCTGTTCCGGCTGTGCCTCCTCGGCGACCTCGCCGCCGAAGTTCCTCAGCAGCGCGTCGAGACCGCCGTCGAAGCCCTGGCCGACGGCGGCGAAGCGCCACACGTCCTTGAGGTAGAAGTCGCCGAGCATCACCGCGCGCTCGGTGGTGAACTCCGAGCCGGTGAAGGCGTAGCGCACGACCTCCTCGCCGCCCGCGACGATCCGGATGTAGCCCGGTCCGACCTGCGACATCTGGCCGGCGCCGTCGATGGTGGCGGTGAAGGACAGCTTGTGGATGGACGCCGGAATGCGGTCCAGCGTCACCCGGAAGGATTCGGTGTCCCCGGACTGCGCACCGAGCAGCTGGACGGATTCCTCCGGCGTCTTCGGCTGATTGAAGAAGACGAAGTAACGGTCGTCGGACAGCTGCTCGTTCGCGTCGAGACCGAAGCAGCTGATGTCGAAGGCGAGTCCGGGCCCGGCGATCTGTACGCCCACGTACAGATCGGTACCCGCCGTCAGATCACTGATCTTGGCCTTGTGGCCGCGTTGGAATTCCCTGGCCATACGTAACGACCGTCCCCCATCCCGAATGTGAATGCGTGCCGCTCAGGCTAACGGCAACGGCCGACATCCGGCCAAGTCGGTACCGACCCGGTACATATCACGGAGCGTGACATCACGGTCATTCGTCCTGGGCCGTCGGCACCTTGGGCAGACGCTCGGCAGCGACCACTCCCTCGAGGTACCCGCGGGCCCGCTCGGTCCGCGGGTAGGACTCCAGAAGCGCCCAGAAACGGGGTCCGTGGCCGGGTACGAGCAGGTGGGCGAGCTCGTGCAGGAGCACGTAGTCGACGACGTACTCGGGCATGCCCTGGAGGCGGTGCGAGAGGCGGATGCTGCCCTCGGCGGGGGTGCAGGAGCCCCAGCGGGTGTTCTGGTTGGTCACCCAGCGGACCGACCGGGGGCGGGCGCGGCCGCCGAAGTACTGCTCGGACAGACGCTCGGCGCGTTCGGTGAGTTCCGCGTCCCCGAGGGTGCGTTTGCTCTCCTGGGCGGCCAGCTTGTCGAGCATGACGCCCACCCAGCGCTGCTCCTCCGCCTCGGACATGCGGGCAGGGATGAGGACGACCGTACGGTCACCCTCGCGATAGGCGGATACGGTCCTGCGGCGGCGCGCGCTCCGGCGGACTTCGACGGCGCGCTGCGGGGGGTCGGCGGACACGCCACGACGGTACCCGCAAGCCGCGGCGGAAGTCGCGCCCCTCCGGTCTTCGAACATGATCGATTCACACCCGGCGCCCAAGAATTCCACTTTCTTCATCTCATATGCCTAATACCCCTTGCCTGTGGACAAATTCCCGCACCGAATCCGGCGGACGGGCAATGTTGCGGGAACGGGAAGAAGAGAAAGCAGACGTGCCGCGCGGGAGACCGCGCGGACGAATCGGGGGACGGCGATGTATCCGAAGGTGAAGCCCGCGCTGGCGCGGGCCTGGCGGGACCGGGAGACGGTGCAGTTCGGGGTGACTCCCGCCCACGCGGTGGTGCTCGGCCCGGTGGACACCGCGACGGGTTCGCTCATCGACAGGATCGACGGGACCCGGGGGATGGAGCTGCTGAGGTCCGAGGCCGCCGGGATGGGACTGCCGGAGGGTCAGGCCGATGCACTGGTCCGTCGGCTGGCGGGGGCCGGTCTGATCGACGACGCGACCGCGGGCGGGCCGCGGGCCCAGGCGGTGCGCCGACGGCCGGAGGCCCTGGAGCGGCTGGGGCCCGATCTGGGTTCCCTCTCCCTGGTCAACCGTGAACCGGGCGGGGACTTGCGGGGCGTCGCCGCCCGCCGGGCGATACGGGTCCAGGTGCGCGGGAGCGGCCGGGTCGGCGCGCTGGTCGCCGCCGTCCTGGCCGGAGCCGGGGTGGGCCGGGTCGAGGTGCTGGACGGGGGCCGGGTGGAGGCGGCGGACGTGGCGCCGGGCGGGCTGGGGCCCGGGAGCGTGGGCCGGCTGCGGGCCGGGGCAGCGGGGCGGCTGGTCCGCGAAGCGGCCCCGGGGCGTGCTCCGCGGGCCGGGGAGGAGGAGGGGCCGGAGCCGGGGCTGGCCCTGGTGGTGGTCGCGCCCCGGGACGGGCTGCAGGCGTGGGCCCCGGATCCGGACGCGGCGGCCGACTGGGTCGCCACCGGCACCCCGCACCTGTACGCGGGGGTGCTGGAGGGCACAGGGCTGGTGGGGCCGCTGGTGCTGCCGGGGGCCACGGCCTGCGCGGGCTGCATGGAGCGGGACCGGGTGGACCGGGACCCGGCCTGGCCCCGGATGCTGGTGCAGTGGCGGTCGGCCCACCGGCGCCGCGCGGCCGGCGCCTGTGACCTGGGGCTGTCCACCGCGGTGGCCGGGCTGGCCGCAGCGCATGCCCTGTCCTTCCTGGACGGGGAGCTGCCCGCTTCCACCGCATCCCGCTGGGAGGCGGCCCTCCCGGGCCTGCACTGGGAGCGGCAGGCGGTCGGTCCCCATCCCGGCTGTCCCTGCGGCGCGGCCGCCGGCCGGATGGCGGAGCGGGCGGGAGCAGGATCGGCCTCCGGCCCCGGAGAAGGGCCATGACAGGATGCCTGTGTCCGACGGGCCACCCGAACCGCCGCTTGCGGCACAGCTGTCTGGGAAACGGAGGGGCGTATGTCTGATCTTCCCCGGAAGGCGGTCACGCGTACCGTCAAGCTCGCCGCGCTGCCGCTCGGCATAGCGGGCCGGGCCACTTGGGGGCTGGGCAAGCGGATCGGCGGCAAGTCCGCGGAGATCGTGGCGCGGGAGCTCCAGCAGCGCACGGCCGATCAGCTCTTCCGCACGCTGGGCGAGTTGAAGGGCGGGGCCATGAAGTTCGGCCAGGCCCTGTCGGTCTTCGAGTCGGCCCTGCCCGAGGAACTGGCCGGACCGTACCGGGCGGCGCTGACCAAGCTTCAGGAGGCGGCCCCGCCGCTGCCCGCCGCCACCGTCCACAAGGTGCTGGCCGAACGGCTGGGAGAGGACTGGCGCGACCTCTTCGAGGAGTTCGAGGACAAGCCGGCCGCGGCGGCCTCGATCGGCCAGGTGCACCGGGCCGTGTGGCACGACGGGCGGCAGGTCGCGGTCAAGGTCCAGTACCCGGGGGCCGGCGAGGCCCTGCTGTCGGACCTCAAGCAGCTGAGCAGGTTCGCCGGGCTGCTGGGGCCGCTGATGCCCGGCATGGACATCAAGCCGGTGATCACGGAGCTGCGCGAACGGGTCACCGAGGAGCTCGACTACGAGCTGGAGGCCGAGGCCCAGCGGTCGCATGCGGACGCCTTCGACGGCGACGAGGACGTGGTCGTGCCGGACGTCGTGCACCAGGGTGACCAGGTACTGGTGACCGAATGGCTGGAGGGGACCCCCCTGTCGGAGGTGATAGCCGACGGCACCCAGGAGGAGCGCGACCGCGCCGGGCAGTTGCTGGCCCGGTTCCTCTTCTCCGGTCCCGCGCGCACCGGGCTGCTGCACGCGGACCCGCATCCGGGCAACTTCCGGCTGGTCTCGGGGGCTGACGGCCGGACGCGGCTGGGTGTGCTGGACTTCGGCACGGTCGACCGGCTGCCGGGCGGCTGGCCCCGGCCCATCGGCAGGTCACTGCGGATGACGCTGGACGGTGACGCCGAGGGGGTCTACGGGCACCTGTGCGCCGAGGGGTTCGTGAAGAAGTCCATCGAGCTCGACCCCGACGCGGTGCTGGACTACCTGGAGCCGATCATCGAGCCCGCCGCCGCCGAGGAGTTCACCTTCACCCGGCCGTGGCTGCGCGGCCAGGCGGCGCGGATCGCCGATCCCCGCTCCCCCGCACACCAGTTGGGCCGCCAGATCAACCTGCCGCCTTCGTACGTGCTGATCCACCGGGTGACGCTGAGCACCATCGGGGTGCTGTGCCAGCTGGGTGCGACGGTACGGCTGCGGGAGGAACTGGAGTCCTGGCTGCCGGGGTTCCTGCCCGAGGAGTGAGGGCGGGCGCGCCTCACCACCAGGACGAATCGAGACGGCTCTCGATCGCCCGGAGGTTGGCGCGCGCGCAGACGACGCAGAAGTACTCTCTGGTCCCGTTCTCCACCGAACAGGTCCAGGTGGGCGGGGCGCCGTCGGGGGCCTGTGTGCCGCAGCGCGCGCAGACGACGGGCTGGGCCTCGGGTCCCGGCTGGGCGGGGTGGGGAGTCGGCTGGTCCACCTCCAGACGATATCCCCGCCGGGGGTGTCAGTGGTCCGCAACGCACCGGGGGGACCGGTCCGTTCGGACCGGTCCCCCCGGGTGGCTGTTCTCAGCTCTTACTGCTCTTACTGCATGACGGCCATGGCCAGCGCGCGCCGGGCGCGCAGCGAGACGCGCTCGGCACGCCGCTGCATGCGGCGCGCGGCGACCAGGCGCATGGCGTGACGCTCGGCGTCCACCTCGCGCATGCGGTCGTCCATATGGGCACGGGCCAGGGCTTCTGGGATGAGTTGCATTTCGCGGGTCCTGTTCTGACGCGAGGTGATCGCGCCTGCGGTGATGAAGTCTGCGTGGGCGGCGCCGTGCGGCTGCTCGCTCGTGGTGGTGTCGGTGGTCATGAGGGCCTGCTTCAGGGGGTCGTGCGTCAGGGGGCGGTCGATGGTTCCCGCGGCGTTCATGCCGCGACCGGGTTCTTGCGCGGACGGCCACGCGGACGCTTGCGGGCTACGACGACACCCTGGACGAAGAGCTCGCCGCCCCAGACGCCCCAGGGCTCGCGGCGCTCGACGGCACCGGCGAGGCAGGCCTCGACCAGCGGGCAGGTGCGGCAGAGGGACTTGGCGTACTCGACGTCGGCCGGGGACTCGGCGAAGAAGACCTCGGGGTCGAAGGTACGGCAGGGAACCGGTACGCCGAGGTTCTCGATGGCGTCGTCGAGCGCGGTGAGCGCGGTGAGCGGGGTCAAGGTGTGGTCCTCCGGGACTGCGGGCGGGGAGATCGTTTGGGTCTGCGGTACGGACGGGGCGTGCGCTTCGAGTTGCACGGTGGTTTCTTCCTCGTCTTGTGCGGCTAGTCGTTCCGGCCGGTCGGCCGGTCGCGGCTGGTGGTACCTGGTTCTGCCAGTCCCGAGGCCCCTTCGCTCCGTCGTCCCCGTTCGGGGACAAACAGAAGGGCCGCGGATCCCGGGTGGGGTTCCGCGGCCCTGAAGGCGCCGGCCTGATCATGCGATCAGGCTGGATCACTCCAGGGTTCGAGCCCGCGGAAGGCCCACATCAGGTGGTGCTGCTGCTTCGTCTGCTTCGTCTTGGCTCCGGCACCGGCTGCGGCGGCGAAGACATAGGCGCCATGCGCCTTCGCTTCTGCTGCCAGTACTGCCACCGGTGCCAGGGTCGGTCGCTCATTGCGCTCGCTGACCGGAAGGGTCGCCAGCAGGGCGGGGCGGTCAGCGGAAATCGCGGACACACCGGTACCCAGGAGGGAGACGGAACCGAGCAGGCAGGAAGCGTCGACCGAGCGATCGGTCATTTTGGTGAAGGTCATGAAGCTGGCCACTGGTCTCGCCTCCTCTCGGCGTCTCGGGGACTCGGCCCGGAGGCCTGTCCCATACGTATTCGGATAAGTACAGCACGGATCCAGGGCTTCGGAGAAGCCACCGTTTCCGTTGCTAAGAACCTATGGGGATTCGCTGGGCATGTGCAAACTATTTTTCCGACGAGTTTCTACGCGTCGTCAGCATCCGCGCCCGCAGGCTCTTGACCTGCACAGATGGCCAGCACGTCCGCTCCGTACCGCTCAAGCTTGCGTGCACCCACGCCGGAGATCATCGAGAGCTCCCCGCCCTCGGCGGGGGCTGCCTCCGCGATCGCCATGAGCGTCTTGTCCGTGAAGACGCAGTACGCGGGCATCCCCTGCTCCTTCGACTGGACCGCGCGCCAGTCCCGGAGCCGCTCGTAGAGGCCTTCGTCCATGTCGGACGGGCAGTCCTCGCAGCGCATCAGCTTCAGCTCGCCGGCCTCGGTCAGGGTCTTGCCGCAGACCCGGCACAGCACCGGCCCCCGGCGGCCGCGCCCCCGAGCCGCGCGCCCGGCCGCCGGGGGGCTGCCGGGGGCCACGGAGCCCGGACGCAGGCCGTTCAGGAAGCGGCTGGGCCGCCGGGAGGCCCGGCCGCCCGGCGCGCGCGAGAGGGCCCAGGACAGCGTCAGGTGCAGCCTTGCCCGGGTGACGCCGACGTAGAGCAGCCGGCGCTCCTCCTCGACCTGCTCGTCGGTCTTCGCGTACGTGATCGGCATCATGCCGTCGGTGAGGCCGACGAGGAAGACGGCATCCCACTCCAGGCCCTTCGCCGCGTGCAGGGAGGCGAGGGTGACGCCCTGGACGGTCGGGGCGTGCTGGGCTGCCTTGCGCTCCTCCAGCTCGATCGTCAGGTCCGCCAGGGTGACTCCGGGCCGGCTCCGGGCGAAGTCCTCGGCGAGGCGGACCAGCGCGGCCAGCGATTCCCACTGGTCGCGCACGGCGCCCGAGCCCGCGGGCGGCTCGGCGGTCCAGCCGGTGGAGCTCAGGACGGCCCGGACCTGGGAACCGAGCTCGACGACATCTTCGAGCAGCGGGTCGTTGCCCCCGGAGCGGGAGGCTCCGCGCAGCGCGAGGAGGGCCTTCTGGACCTCCTGGCGTTCGAAGAAGCGCTCGGCTCCGCGCAGCTGGTAGGGGACCCCGGCATCGGCGAGGGCCTGTTCGTACACCTCGGACTGGGCGTTGATCCGGTAGAGCACGGCGATCTCGCCCGCCGGGACCCCGGCCGCGATGAGGTCCCGGATCCGGCCGGCGACGCCCTCGGCCTCGGCGGGCTCGTCGGGGTACTCGGCATAGACGGGGTCGGGGCCGGTCTCGCGCTGGGAGACCAGCTCCAGGCGGTGCTCGGCGGCGCGGCCCTTGGCCTGATTCAGCAGGCCGTTGGCCAGGTGGACCACCTGGGGGGTGGAGCGGTAGTCGCGGACCAGCTTGACCACGGTGGCCTGCGGGTAGCGGGTGCGGAAGTTCAGCAGGTGGTCGGGGGTGGCGCCGGTGAAGGAGTAGATGGTCTGGCTGGCGTCGCCGACGACGCAGAGGCTGTCGCGCTCGCCGAGCCACAGGTCGAGCAGCCGCTGCTGGAGGGGGCTGACGTCCTGGTACTCGTCGACCACGAAGTGCTGGTACTGGCTGCGGATCTGCTCGGCGATGTCGTGGCGGTCCTGGAGGATGCCGACGGTGAGGAGCAGCACGTCCTCGAAGTCGATCATGCCGCGGTCGCGCTTGAGCTGCTCGTACGTGCCGTAGATCTGGGCGATCTCGGCCATGTCGCGGGGGGCTTCGCGGCCGGTTTTCAGCGCCGCCACCGGATAGTCGGCGGGCACGGTCTGGGTGACCTTGGCCCACTCGATCTCGCCGGTGACATCGCGCAGCTCGTTGCGGTCGAGGCGGACGCGGCAGCGGGCTCCGGCCTCGGCGACGAGCTGGATCTTGCGTTCCAGCAGCCGGGGCACGTCCCCGCCGACCGCCTTGGGCCAGAAGTACTGGAGCTGGCGCAGGGCCGCGGAGTGGAAGGTCCGGGCCTGGACCCCGCCCGCGCCGAGGGTGCGCAGGCGGCCGCGCATCTCTCCGGCGGCGCGGTTGGTGAAGGTGACGGCGAGCACGCTGGCCGGCATCAGCTGGCCGGAACGCACCCCGTAGGCGATGCGGTGGGTGATGGCACGGGTCTTGCCCGTGCCGGCGCCGGCGAGCACGCACACCGGGCCCCGCAGGGTCGTGGCGACCTCACGCTGCTCCGGGTCCAGGCCCAGGAGCACCGCGTCGGCCGAGTCGGCGGAGTCGGGGGCGGCCGGGAAGGATGAGGAGTGCGTTGCTGCTGTCACCCCGCCATGCTGCCAGGTCTGCGGTGGCGGGCGGGAAAGTCGTCCACAGGCCGGAGCGATCCGTCGCACTTGTCACACCGGGGCCGGTGGACGGTCTCCCTCCCCTTTCTGGGGGAATGGCGGCGCGGTCCCGTACGTTCGAGTACTCGGACCACCGAGACCCCACAGAGGAGAGCGCAGCATGCAGGACACGGGTTCCGTGACGATGTACAGCACGACCTGGTGCGGCTACTGCCGCCGGCTGAAGTCCCAGCTGGACCGGGAAGGCATCGCCTACAACGAGATCAACATCGAGCTGGACCCCGAGTCCGCGGCGTTCGTCGAGAAGGCCAACGGCGGCAACCAGACGGTTCCCACCGTCCTCGTGGTGTCCCCCACGGGCGGCGAGTCGGTCATGACCAACCCGAGCCTGGCCCAGGTCAAGCAGGCCCTCGCGGTCTGAGCGCCTCCCGCGCGGTCCGTCCGCGCACAGCAGAGGGCCCCCGCCGCGGCGGGGGCCCTCTGCTGTGCCGGTCCGGTGTGACGAGGATTACGCCGTCGGCCGCGGCAGCGGCTTGCCGTACCAGAGCTCGACCAGGCGGGCCGCGATGGAGATGCCCGAGGGCGGGAGCACCTCGCCCGACTCGATCGCCGCGCGCAGGTCGTCGCGGGAGAACCAGCGGGCCTCCTGGATCTCCTCGCCGTCCACCGTGATCTCCGAGCTGGTGGCGCGGGCGGTGAAGCCCAGCATCAGGCTGTACGGGAAGGGCCACGGCTGGCTGGCCACGTACGCGACCTCGCCGACCTTGACGCCGGCCTCCTCCCAGACCTCGCGGATCACGGACTGCTCGATCGACTCGCCGGGCTCGACGAACCCGGCCAGCGTCGAGAAGCGGCCCTCGGGCCAGTGCACCTGGCGGCCCAGCAGCGCGCGGTCCTGCTCGTCGGTGACCAGCATGATCACGGCCGGGTCGGTGCGCGGGTAGTGCTCGGCGCCGCAGCCCGGGCAGCGGCGGATGTGCCCGGCGGCGGCGACCACGGTGCGCTCGCCGCAGCGGGAGCAGAAGCGGTGCATCCGCTGCCAGTTCTCCAGCGCCACGGCGTGCACCATCAGCCCGGCGTCGCGCGGGGGCAGCAGCAGCCCGGCCTCGCGCAGGCCGGCCGGGCGGGCCGACTGGTCCATCCGGCCCGGCAGCGAGTCCTTCTGGAGCGCGAAGTAGCGGACCCCGTCCTCGTCGGTGCCCAGGAAGTAGCGGTGCGTCTCGGTGACGGGGGCCTCGAAGGCCGGGGTCATCACGATGGCGGTGCCGCCGTCGGGGGTGTCGTCGATCAGCACCTGGCCGCCGGAGACGACGAAGACGCGGGTCGTCGGGTGGCTCCAGGCGGCGGCGAGCCACGCCTCGTCGAGGCGGTGGTGCGCGGCGCGGTCGATTCCGCTGGGCGCGGCGAGCGACAGGGGCCGCTCGGTTTCGGTGCTCACAGGTACTTCCAACTCCCCCGGTGGTGGGACAGGCAGGCTGGGCAGGGCGGGTGCGTCAGGTGGTGGCGGGGCGGTGGGCGGCGAGGTCCCCCCAGAGGTAGGCGGCCGTCTCGACGCCCTTGAGCAGGAGGTCGAGCTCGACCTTCTCGTTCGGCGAGTGCCAGCCGTCGGAGGGGACGGAGATGCCGAGGAAGAGGACGGGCGCGCCGAGGACGTCCTGGAGGTCCGCCGCGGGTCCCGATCCGCCCTCGCGGGTGAAGCGGACCTTCTGGCCGAAGGCGCGGCCCATGGCCCGGACGACGGACTGCAGGGCCGGGTGGTCCAGCGGGGTCAGGCACGGGCGGGTGGGTGCGCCGAAGGTGATGGTGTGCCGGATCCCGGCCGGGACGCGGGCCGCGACCCAGTCCTTGACGACGGCCTCGACCTCGTACGGGTCCTGCCCGGACACCAGGCGGAACGACAGCTTCAGGTGGGCGGAGGCGGGCACGATGGTCTTGCCGCCGGGCCCCTGGTAGCCGCCGCCGATGCCGTTGACCTCGGCGGTCGGGCGGGCCCAGACGCGCTCCAGGGTGGAGTACCCGGCCTCGCCGGCGGCCGCGTGGGACTTGGCCGTACGGAGCCACTCGGACTCGTCGAAGGGGAGCTCGGCGATGAGGGCGCGCTCGGCGTCGGTGAGTTCGGCGATGCCGTCGTAGAAGCCCGGGAGGGTGACCCGGCCGTCCTCGTCGTGCAGGGCCGCGACCAGGCGGGCGGCGACGGTGGCCGGATTGGGCACGGCCCCGCCGAACGCGCCGGAGTGGATGTCCTGGTCCGGTCCGTGGAAGTCGATCTCGCAGTCGGCGACCCCGCGCATGCCGGTGCAGACGGTGGGAGTGGTCTCGGACCACATGCCGGTGTCGGAGACGATCACGACGTCGGCGGCGAGCTCGGCCGCTCGGTCCTCGACGAGGGCGCGGAAGTGCGGGGAACCGGACTCCTCCTCGCCCTCCACGATCAGCTTGAGGTTCACGGCGGGGGCGTCCGCGCCGGTGGCGGCGAGGTGGGCGCGCACGCCGAGGGTGTGGAAGAACACCTGGCCCTTGTCGTCGGCTGCGCCGCGCGCGTACATCCGGCCGTCCTTGACGACCGGCTCGAACGGCTCGGTGTGCCAGCCGTCGGCGAGCGCGGCGGGCTGCACGTCGTGGTGCCCGTACACGAGGACGGTGGGGGCATCCGGGTCGCCGCTCGGCCAGTGCGCGAAGACCGCGGGGGCGCCGGGGGTCTCCCAGACCTCGGTGACCGGGAAGCCGGTCTCCTTGAGCTTCGCGGCGAGCCATTCGGCGCTGCGGCGTACGTCACCCGCGTGCTCGGGCTGGGCCGAGACGGAGGGGATGCGGAGCCACTCGGCGAGGTCCTCCAGGAAGGCGGCCCGGTGGGTGTCGATGTACGTGCGGACGGCGCTGTCCGGCGGGGTGTCGCTCATGCCCACGAGCCTAGCCTTCCGTCCGGGGGGCCCGGCCGGTGCCCGATTTGCCTTGGAGGATCCGCTCAAGGCGGGTGCGGTCGGGCAGGTCGCGGGGGCGGATGACGCGGCCGCTGCGCACGTGCAGGAAGACGGCCCCGACCTGCTCCAGGGGGGTGCCGGTGGCCTCCGACCAGGCCAGCCGGTACACGGCGAGCTGGAGGGGGTCGGCCTCGGTGGTGCGGCCGGTCTTCCAGTCGACGATCTCGTACGAGCCGTCCGGGTTCTTGTACACCGCGTCGATCCGGCCGCGGACGACGCGTCCGGCGAGGGTCAGCTGGACGGGGGCCTCCATCCGGTACGGGGTCCGCTCGGCGTACGGGCTGCGCTCGAAGGCGGCCTTGAGGGAGTCCAGGTCGGCCTCGTCGACGATCTCCTGGTCGGAGCCGGGGAGCTCGGTGGCGGGGTCCAGGACGTCGAGGAGCGGCAGGGGCAGCTCGTCGAAGCGGGACTCGACCCAGGCGTGGAAGCGCGTGCCCTGGCGGGCCGCGGGCTGCGGGGGCCGGGGCATGGGGCGGGCGAGGTCGCGGGCGAAGCCCTGCTCGTCGGCGGCGAGCCGGAGCAGCTGGCTGGCGGAGAGGGCGGCGGGCAGCTCCACGTCGCGCACGGCCGCGCGGGCCCGGCGCAGCTCGCCCTCCAGGGCTTCGAGGTCCCGGTCCCAGGAGGCGATCGCCCGCGCCTCCTCGGGGGTGAGCGGGTCCGGCCCGGCGGCGGCACGGGCACGCGGCGGAGCCGGCTGCGCCCAGGGCTCGGCCGCCCACGGGTCGGCGTCGGGGTCGGCGCCGCCGCCGGACGCGGGCACGACGGTGCCCCGGCCCTGGTGCGGGAGCCCGGGCCGCCGGGCCGGCTGCGCCCAGGGCTCGCCCGCCCACGGGTCGGCGTCGGCGTCGGCGTCGGCGTCGGACGCGGGCACGGCGGTGCTCCGGGGCGGGGTTGCGGCCTCGGGGCGGGGAGCGGGGACGGGGGCCGGGGCGGGGGTGGGGTCTTCGTCCGGCCCGGCGTACGCGTCCGGCCCGGCTTCCTCGTCCGGCCAGGGTTCGTCCTCGTAGGACGGGTCCTCGCAGTCCGGGGGCCACAGGTAGTCCCCGGCAGCGGACTCCTCCGCGGGCGGCGGGGCCGCCAGGTAGGACTCCACCAGGGCCGCGGCGGTGCGGCGCAGGGCGAGCGAGCCCGGGTCCAGGGGCAGCGGCCAGGAGTGGTCGGCGGCGGCGTCCTCGGACAGGGCCGGGTTCTCCGCGTCCGGTGCGGGTTCCTCGGCCCAGACCTCGATCTCGCCCGCCCCGGCCGCGCAGTGCCCGTACAGCTCGGTCAGGAAGGCGGACGGGCCGCGGCGCTTCTTCTGGGTCGGGCCCCACCAGTGGCCGGAGGCCAGCAGCAGGGACCGCGGCCGGGTGAACGTCACGTACCCGAGGCGGAGCTCCTCCGTCGCCTTGTGCTCCTTCAGGGATGCCTTGAAGGACTTCAGGCCGGCCGAGGTCCAGGCCGGATCCCCGGGCAGGGTGGCCGCGTCGCCGCGCAGGGCGTACGGGAGCACCTTCGCGTACGAGGTCCAGGCCTCGGGCGCCTTCTCCTTGGGGAAAGCGCCCGCGCACAGGTCGGGGACGACGACCACGTCCCACTCCAGGCCCTTGGACTTGTGGGCCGTCAGGACCTTGACCGTGTTCTCCCCGCCGGGCAGGGCGTGGTCCAGCCCCTTCTCGTACTGGGCGGCCGTGCGCAGGAAGGCCAGGAACGCCAGCAGCGAGGCCTCGCCGTCCAGCGCGGCGAAACCGGCGGCCACGTCCATGAAGTTCGACAGGGTCTCCCGGCGCCGGGCGGCCAGTGCGTGCGGGGAGGCGGACAGTTCCACTTCCAGGCCGGTGGCGGACAGCACCCGGTGCAGGACGTCCATCAGCGGATCGGCCAGCGAACGGCGCAGGTCGCGCAGCTCCTGGGCGAGGTGGGCGAAGCGGACCCGGGCCTCCGAGGAGAAGGGCAGGTCGTCCGGGGCCTGGCCGCCGCCGTCGAGGAAGGTCTCCAGGGCGTCGGCCAGGGACACGATCTCGGCCGGGTCCACGCCTTCGACGGCTGCGGCGAGCCGTTCGTCGGCGTCCGCGGCGTCGCCCGCGGAACGGCCGACCAGCAGCCGGGCCCGGCGACCCAGGAGCGCCAGGTCGCGCGCGCCGATCCGCCAGCGCGGGCCGATGAGCAGCCGGACCAGGGAGGCGTTGGCCCCGGGGTCCTGGAGGACCTCGCAGACGGCGACGAGGTCCGCGACCTCGGGCAGGTGGAGCAGCCCGGACAGGCCGACGACCTCCACCGGCACGTCCCGGGCCACCAGCACGGCCTGGATCCGCGCGAAGTCCCCGGCGGACCGGCACAGGACGGCGATCTCGCGCGGCTCCGTCCCGGTGCGGACCAGGTGGGCGACGGAGTCGGCGAGCCACTCCAGCTCCTCGGCGTGCGTCTCCAGCAGGGCGCACCGGACGGAACCGGCCCCCTCCGCCCCGGGGGCGGGGCGCAGCGCCTCGACCCCTTCGTGCAGGGACCGCAGCGGGGCGGCGAGACCGTTGGCCAGGTCCAGGAGGCGGCCGCCGCTGCGCCGGTTCTCGCTGAGGGACTGGCGCGTGGCCGGGGTGCCGTCGGCGTGCGGGAAGTGCTCGGGGAAGTCGTCGAGGTTGGCCACGGAGGCCCCGCGCCAGCCGTAGATGGCCTGGCAGGGGTCGCCGACGGCGGTCACGGCGTGCCCGCTGCCCGCGCCGAAGAGGCCGGACAGCAGCAGCCGCTGCGCGACGGAGGTGTCCTGGTACTCGTCGAGCAGGACCACCTTGAACTCTTCGCGCAGCAGCGCCCCCACCTCGGGCCGGGTGGTGGCGAGCTGCGCGGAGAGGGCTATCTGGTCGCTGAAGTCGAGGAGGTCGCGGGAGCGTTTGGCGGCGCGGTAGCGGCCGACGAGCTCCAGCAGTTCGAGCCGGCCGCGCACGGCCTCGGGGACCTTGCGCAGGTCCTCGTTGGTCAGCTTGGTCCCGGACAGGGTGTGCAGCAGCTCGGTGTCGTACGCGCGCAGGCCGGCCGGCTCGACGAGGTGCTCGGAGAGCTCCGCATCGAGCGCGAGCAGGTCGCTGACCAGGTCGGGGACGGACCTGGTGAGCGACGGGTAGGGGCCGGGGGCCTCGCGGAGCACCTTCGCGGCGAGCTGGAAGCGGGTGGCGTCGGCGAGGAGGCGGGCGCTGGGCTCCAGTCCGATGCGCAGGCCGTGGTCCTTCAGGAGCTGTCCGGCGAAGGCGTGGTAGGTGGAGATCCGCGGCTCGCCGCCGGCCGCGTCGGCCTCGGCCGGGGAGGGGTCCGGGTCGGTGATGCCGGCCCGCGCGAGGGCCTTGCGGACGCGCTCGGCGAGCTCCCCGGCGGCCTTGTTGGTGAAGGTCAGGCCGAGGACCTGCTCGGGCGCGACCACGCCGGTGCCCACCAGCCAGACCACCCGGGCGGCCATGACGGTGGTCTTGCCCGAGCCGGCACCGGCGACGATGACCTGCGGGGCGGGCGGGGCCGTGATGCAGTCCGTCTGTTCGGGCGTGAAGGGGATGCCGAGGAGCTCCTTGAGCTGCTCGGGGTCGGTGAGGACGGACGGACGCGCGGACACCTTCAAGAGGCTAGCCGCACCGACCGACAGTCCCGGCCGGCGTCTCATTCCACGGTCTGGCGGCCCTCGGGGCGGGCACTGCACGAGCTGCGGAAGGAGCAGTGGTCGCAGTGCTTGCCCGCGGCGGGCGCGAAGCGTTCGTCCAGGACGCGGCCGGCGGCGGTGGCGAGCAGGTCGCCGACCCACTCCCCGTCGAGCGGCTGCTGGGCCTGGATCTTGGGGACGGTGTCGCCGCCGTCGCGCTGGGCGGCGCCCTGGCGGAGCTGGACGAGTTCGGCGCCGCCGGGCTGCGGGCGCAGGCCGTCGAAGACCTCGTCCACGGCGCCTTCGCGCACGGCGAGCTGGTAGACGGCCAGCTGGGGGTGGCGGGCGACCTCGTCCTTGGTGGGCGCGCCCTTGCCGGTCTTGAAGTCGACGACGTACGCGCGCCCCTGCGGGTCCGCCTCGACCCGGTCCATGGAGCCCCGGATGCGGACGGCGACGTCACCGGCTTCGAGGGTGACGTCGAACTCGTGCTCCGTGGCCACGGCCTCCCGGCCGCCGCGGTCGGTGGTGTGCCAGCGCAGGAAGCGTTCCAGGGCGGCGCGGGCGTTCTCCTTCTCCTGGGCCGATTTCCAGGGCGCGTCGAAGGCGAGGGCGTCCCACACGGAGTCGAGGCGTTCCATGAGGACGGCCAGGTCGGCGGGGGTGCGTCCGGAGGCGACCTCGTCGGCGAGCACGTGCACGACGTTGCCGAAGCCCTGGGCGGCGGTGGAGGGGGCGTCGGCCTTGACCTCGCGGCCGAGGAACCACTGGAGGGAGCAGGTGTTGGCCAGCTGGTCCAGGGCGCTGCCGGACAGGGCCACGGGCCGGTCCCGGTCGCGCAGCGGGACGCTGCTGCGCGTGGGCTCGTACAGGCCCCACCAGCGCTGCGGGTGCGCGGCGGGGACCATGGGGCGGTCCTCGTCGTCGGTGAGCGCGGCGAGGCGGGCCAGGCGGCGGGCGGCGGCGTCGCGCAGGGCGGGCGAGGCGTCGGGGTCGACGGTGGTGGCGCGCAGTTCGGCGACGAGCGCCGGGACGGCGAGGGGGCGGCGGGGGCGGCCGGTGACGTCGCGCGGGGGGACGCCGAGCTCGGTGAGGAAGCGGGAGGGCTGGTCGCCGTCCTCGGCGGGGGCCTTGACGGCGGTGACGACGAGGCGGTCGCGGGCGCGGGTGGCCGCGACGTAGAAGAGGCGGCGTTCCTCGGCGAGGAGCGCGC
Organism: Streptomyces xanthophaeus; assembly: GCF_000725805.1. GTDB lineage: Bacteria > Actinomycetota > Actinomycetes > Streptomycetales > Streptomycetaceae > Streptomyces > Streptomyces xanthophaeus. The sequence goes on from NZ_JOFT01000030.1 coordinate 90,661, forward strand.
CGGGGGTGAGGGGTTCGGCGAGGCCGTCGCGGCCGATGCGGTCGGCCTCCAGGAGGGACCCGCGGCGGCGCAGGTCGGGCCAGAGCCCTTCCTGGACCCCGGCGACGACGACGAGGGACCATTCCAGGCCCTTGGAGCGGTGGGCGGTCATGAGCCGGACGGCGTCGGGGCGGGTGGCCCGGGCGGTCAGGGTGTCGGCGGCGATGTCCTCCGCGTCCAGCTGTTCCAGGAAGTTGAGCGCGCCGCGGCCGCCGGTACGGTCCTCCGCGCGGGCGGCGGTGTCGAAGAGGGCGCAGACGGCGTCGAGGTCGCGGTCGGCGTTGCGGCCGGCCGCGCCGCCGCGGCGGGCGCCGCGTTCCAGGCGCTGGGGCCAGGGGGTGCCGTCCCACAGGGCCCACAGGGCCTCTTCGGCGGTGCCGCCGCCCTGGAGCAGTTCCCGCGCCTTGCGCAGGAGCAGGCCGAGGCGCTGCGCCCCGCGGGCATAGGCGGGGTCGTGCGCGGTGAGCCGTTCCGGCTCGGCGAGGGCGCGGGCGAGCAGGACGTCGGAGGGCGCGGGCACCTTGACGCCTGCGGCGCGCTCCTCGTCGCGCAGGGCCCGGCCGAGGCGGCGCAGGTCGGCGGCGTCCATCCCGCCGAGCGGCGAGGCGAGCAGCTCCAGACACGCGTCGACGCCGATCCACCCGTCGCCTGCGGCGGGCTCGACCGACTCGCCTGCGGCGGGCTCGGCGATGTCCGCCCCGGCCTGGACGGCGTCGGCCGCAGGCTCTGCGGGGCCGCCCGCGGCGGGCCCGGTTCCCAGCGCGCCGGGGCCGCCCGCGGCGGGCACATCGCCGGCCCCGGCCGGAGCCACGTCCCCGGCCGGGCCGGTGACCGCGGACGCGCCGGGGCCGCCTGCGGCGGGCTCCGGGGCGGCCTCCGCGGGGGCCGCGTCGCCGGCCTGGCCGGTACCGGCTGCCGCGACCGGTGCGACAGGCTCGCCTGCGGCGGGATCGGCGGGGGCCGCCCCGGTCCGGACGGAGTCGGCCGCGGGCTCGGTGGCGGCAGCCCCGGCGGGGGCCGCGGGCCGGTCGGCGGCGGCCAGGGCTGTGATGCGCAGGGCCGTCAGGAGGGGGGCGACGGCCGGTTCGTGGCGCAGGGGGGTGTCCGTGCCGTCCGTTCCGGCCGGGACGCCCGCCGCGACGAGCGCGCGCCGCATCGCCGGCAGGGTGCGTCCGCCCGAGCGGACCAGGACGGCCATGTCCTGCCAGGGCACCCCGTCCTCCAGGTGCGCCCGCCGCAGCACGTCGGCGATGTTGTCGAGCTCGGCTCCGGCCGTCGGGTACGTGAACACCTCCACGCGGCCGCCCTCGCGGACGGCCTCCAGGGCCCGGTGGGCCCGTACGGCGGCGGACGGCAGCCGCGGCACCGGCATGCGGGCCGTCAGGAGGCGGGTGGCGGCGAGCAGCTCCGCTCCCGAGCGGCGGCCCACGGTCAGCGCCTTGATCCGCGCGCCGGGGAAGGAGGTCTCGAAGTCCAGGACGTTGTTTATGTCGGCGCCGCGGAAGGCGTAGATCGACTGGTCCGGGTCTCCGAAGGCGACCAGCGTGCCTCCCTGTCCGGTCAGGGCGCGCAGCAGCCGCAGCTGGGAGGCGTCGGTGTCCTGGTACTCGTCCACGAAGATCGCGTCGTAGGCGGTGGTCAGCTCCGGGGTGCGCTCCGCCAGCAGGACCGCACGGTGGACGAGTTCGGCGTAGTCCAGCGTGCCCTGCATGTCCAGGACGTCCAGGTACTCGGAGAGGAAGGCCGCCGCGGCCTTCCAGTCCGGGCGCCCGAGGCGCGTGGCGAAGGAGTCGAGCGCCGCCGGACCCAGACCCAGCTCGCGGGCGCGGGCGAGCACCGCCCGGACCTCGTCCGCGAACCCGCGGGTGGTCAGCGCCGCGCGCAGGTCGTCCGGCCAGCGGATGGAGCGGATCCGGCGCTGGCCCTCCAGCAGGGTGCGGACCATCACGTCCTGCTCGGGGCCGGACAGCAGCCGCAGCGGGTCCGCGAACAGGTCGGTGTCCTGGTGGGCGCGGACCAGGCCGTAGCAGAAGGAGTGGAACGTGGTGGCCTGCGGGGCCCGCGCTCCGCCCAGCCGCAGGGCGGCGCGGTCGCGCAGTTCCACGGCCGCCTTGCGGCTGAAGGTGAGGATGAGGATCCGTGCGGGGTCGGTGCCCGCTTCCACCCGGGCGGCCACGGCCTCGACCAGCGTGGTCGTCTTCCCGGTGCCGGGCCCGGCGAGGACCAGGAGAGGTCCGGCGGTGTGATCAACCACCGCGCGCTGCGCTGCGTCCAGAACAGGGGGATCCACCCGTTCCGGCCCGGTGCGCACGAGGCGGTACGCATCCGGGGTCCGCGTACGCCGCGCCGCGGAGCGGTCGGAAGAAGAGGTGATCACGTGAGCTGCCGGTCCTGGTGGGTCTACGAGTGCTGCGGGGGCTACGGGTCCTGCGGGGTCTTCGGGCGTCCGCGCGTCGGCCGCGGCGCGCGCCGCGGCCGGAGCCGAAGAGGCAACGCTACGGCAACCGGCCGGCCCCGCGCAGTTCGCCCGCGTCCCCCGTACGGGCCTTCGCACGGGCGCTCGACCGCCCGCCCGGGCCGCCCATGGCCGAAGCTGTCAGGTGTGAGCCTCGTCGCGCCCGTCCTCCGCTCCACGGCCGTCCCAGCGCGCCCGGCGCATGTCCAGCCGCGGCTCCCCGGCGGCGGTCAGGCGCAGCGGCGTGGCCTCGGCCCGGTAGTGCTCCAGGGCCCGCAGTTCGCTGCCGGGGAGCGGCAGGCCGTCGGCCCGGACCACCCGCCACCAGGGCACGGCTCCTCCGTACAGGGCCATCACGCGCCCGACTTGGCGCGGTCCGCCGGCGCCGAGCCATTCGGCCACGTCTCCGTACGTCATCACCCGGCCGGGCGGAATCCGCTCGGCCAGCTCCAGCACGTGTTCCGCGTACGCGGGCAGCTCCTCGCTCATCCGGCCCATGGTGCAGCACCGTGGGCCGGGTCACGTGGAGGCCTCGGTTCCGTACCGGCGCGCACCCTGCTGCCCCGATCGCCTGCCGGTCCGTGCCACCATCTTCCGGGCGGTGACTGGTGATACGTGATCAAGAAGAGACGGAAGTGACGACGAAGGAGCAGGGTGTGAGCCCTCCGGACGGTGCGGCGAGGGACGAGGGCGCAGGCCCGGGAGACCGCCCCGGCCCGCGCCCCGACCTGCCCTCCGACCTGCCCTCCGACCTGCCCTCCGACCTGCCTTCCGGCCCGGCCTCCGGATCCCGGCCGGACCCGCTCCCCCGGTCGGCCGCGGACGGCCCGGACGGCCCGGACGATCCGGAGGGGCCGCACGGCCACGCTCCGACGGCCGCCGACCAGGTCGAGGTCGACGAACCACTGCTCGCCGCCCGCGTGCACCGCCCCTCCGACCTCGTACGCCTGCTCGTCGGCGTCCTCGGCATCGCCGTCGTCCTCGGGATCGCCGCCTTCGCCCACGGCACGACCGTCGGCCTGGAAGAGGACATCAACAAGGGCACCGGTCAGGCGCCGGACCTGCTCATCAAGGTCGCCGCGCTGGTGTCGAGCATCGCGGTGCTGCTGCTCCCCGTCGCCTTCGCCATCGAACGTCTGATCAAGCGCGACGGCCTGCGCATCGCCGACGGCGTGCTCGCCGCGGTCCTCGCGCACGGGGTCACCCTCGCCACCGACCTGTGGGTCTCCCAGGCCGCCTCGGCCACCATCCAGGACGCCCTCACCCGCCAGACGGGTACCGGCGGGGCCCTCACCGATCCGGTGCACGGCTACCTCGCGCCCGTGATCGCGTACATGACCGCCGTCGGGATGACCCGCAGACCGCGCTGGCGGGTCGCCCTGTGGGTGGTGCTGCTGCTCGACGCGTTCACGATGCTGGTCAGCGGCTACACCACACCCTTCTCGATCATCCTGACCGTGCTGATCGGCTGGAGCGTCGCCTACGGGACCCTCTACGCCGTCGGCTCGCCGAACGTGCGCCCGACCGGGCAGACCCTGCTCGCCGGACTGCGCCGGGTCGGTTTCCGCCCGGTCAGCGCGATGCGCGCCGAGGCCCCCGACGGCCCCGAGGCCACCGAGGTCAGCGACCGCGGCCGGCGCTACCACGTCACCCTGGAGGACGGCCCTCCGCTCGACGTCACCGTCGTCGACCGCGAACAGCAGGCCCAGGGCTTCTTCTACCGGGTCTGGCGCCGCCTCACCCTGCGCGGGATCACCACGCGGCGCAGCCTCCAGTCCCTGCGCCAGGCGCTGGAGCAGGAGGCGCTCCTCGCGTACGCGGCCATCGCGGCCGGGGCCAACGCGCCCAAGCTGATCGCCACCTCCGAGCTCGGCCCGGACGCCGTGATGCTCGTGTACGAGCACCTGGGCGGCCGGACCCTGGACTCCCTCGCCGACGAGGAGATCACCGACGACCTGAGCCGCAACGCGTGGGAGCAGGTACGGGCCCTGCAGTCGCGGCGGATCGCGCACCGGCGGCTCACCGGGGACGCCCTGGTGGTGGATCGTTCCGGCAGCGTCACCCTCACCGACCTGCGGGGCGGCGAGATCGCGGCGGGCGACCTGGTCCTGCGGATGGACATCGCGCAGCTGCTGGTCACGCTCGGCCTGCGGGTCGGCGCGCAGCGGTCGGTGGCCTCGGCGCTGTCGGTGCTCGGCCCGGACGCGGTGGCGGACTGCCTGCCGCTGCTCCAGCCGATCGCGCTGAGCCGTTCCACGCGGGCCACGCTGCGCAAGCTGGCCAGGGAGCGGGCGGACCGGCAGCGGGAGGCCGTACTGGAGTCCTCGCGGGCCGCGAAGGCGGCGCGGGAGGCCGATGCCCCGGATCCGGCAGACGGCGCCGCGGCGGGTGCCGTCCCCGCCTCCGTCCCCGCCTCTGCTTCCGTCTCCGCTTCCGTCTCCGACAGGAAGGCCGAGAAGAAGGCCCTGGACGACGCGCTCGACGGGGCCCGCGAGGAGGACCTGCTCAGCCAGATCCGCCAGCAGGTGCTGCTGATCCGCCCGCAGGCGCCGGTGGAGCCGGCCCGGCTGGAGCGGATCCGGCCGCGCACCCTGGTCTCCTTCATCGCGGGCGCGTTCGGCGCGTACTTCCTCCTCACGCAGCTCGCCCACGTGCCCCTGGCGGAGACCGTCGGGGAGGCCCAGTGGGGCTGGGTCGGGGCGGCCCTCGCCTTCTCGGCGCTGAGCTACGTCGCGGCGGCGATGAGCCTGCTGGGCTTCGTGCCCGAGCGGGTGTCGTTCCTGCGGACCGTGGTCGCCCAGGTGGCCGGGTCCTTCGTGAAGCTGGTCGCCCCCGCGGCTGTCGGCGGTGTCGCGCTGAACACCCGGTTCCTCCAGCGGGCGGGGATCCGGCCGGGGCTCGCGGTGGCGAGCGTGGGCGCCTCCCAGCTCTTCGGGCTGGCCAGTCACATCCTGCTGCTGCTCGCCTTCGGCTATCTGACCGGGACCGAGAAGACCCCGGAGATGACCCCGTCCCGGACGGTCATCGCGGGTCTGCTGACGGTGGCGGTCCTGGTGCTGGTGGTGACGGCGGTGCCGTTCATGCGGAAGTTCGTGGTGACCCGGGTCCGGGCGCTGTTCGCGGGCGTGGTGCCGCGCATGCTGGACGTGCTCCAGCGGCCGCAGAAGCTGGTGACGGGCATCGGCGGGATGCTGCTGCTGACCGGCTGCTTCGTGATGTGCCTCGACGCCTCGATCCGGGCGTTCGGGGGCGGCCAGGCCATCAGCTACGCGAGCATCGCGGTGGTGTTCCTGGCGGGCAACGCGCTGGGGTCGGCCGCGCCGACGCCGGGCGGCATGGGCGCGGTGGAGGCCACGCTGACGCTGGGCCTGGTCGCGGCCGGGCTGGAGAAGGAGGTCGCCATCTCGGCGGTCCTGCTGTTCCGCCTGATGACGTTCTGGCTGCCGGTGCTGCCGGGGTGGATCTCGTTCAACTTCCTGACCCGCAAGGAAGCGATCTAAGCGATCTAGAAGGCCAGGAGCAGCGTCACCAGGAGGGCCAGCGAGGCCGCGAGTTCGGCGGCGCCGACCAGGGGGACGCGCAGGCCGCGGCCGGGGAGGGCTGCGGCGCGGGCGAGGTAGGCCGTGAAGGGCAGCGCCAGCCAGGGCGAGAGGACGGCGGCCACGGCCAGGGCCGCCGCGTGGAAGGACACCGAACCGCGGTAGTAGGCGCGCGAGTTCCGTTCCCGGATCATCGTCTTCACGTACGGCACCGTGCCCCCGAAGTACAGCAGGCAGGCGGTGGCCGGCGCCCAGGCGGCGGACGGGTCGGCGCCGCCGAGGTGCGCGGCCACCAGCAGCATCCCGCAGGCGGGGACCACCGCGGCCAGGCCGTTGGCCAGGGCCCGTTCCCGGCCGCGCCACGCGTAGTACGTGTTCACGGCCACGAACGGCGCCGCCGCGGCGCAGGCGGGCAGCAGCCAGGGGTGCAGCACCGCCAGCGGTACGCCCGCCACGGCGAAGGCGGCCGCGAAGACCACCGCGGGCCGGCCGTGGCGCCGGGCCGAGCGCAGGCCGCGCGCGTGCAGCCGCAGCCACTGCTGGGCGTGGAAGGCCGCGGCGTAGCCGAGCAGCCAGGCGGCGAGCAGCGCCGCGTGCGTCCATCCCGGCCGGGGGCCGAGGAAGGTGCCCACGAGGAAGGGGACCGTGAGCATCGCCCAGGCTCCGTGCTGGTCCGGTATCCAGGTGCGGCCCTTGCGTCTGCTGGTGTCGGCCACGGCTCCGCAGCCCCTTTCCCCACATAGGAATTCCGTCGCGCTATTTCCCCCCGCCTCCGCGGAGTTGGCGTTCTTCCAGCCTGACAGACGACCGGCCCGCAAAAGAGCGGAAGGAGGTCACCGCCCTACGGGACCTTTGTCACCGGATTCGCCTTTTGCGCGGGCGTAGCGTCGATACGCACCATTGTTTTCGGCCTGGAGGATCGCTGTGCAGGAGCGTCAGGGACGTCAGGGGCGTCAAGGACCCCGGGGACCTCGAGGCCGTCACGACGGGGTCGACCCGCTCGTGCGGGCGGGCGGGTTCTTCACCCGCGCCGAGGTGTCCGAGGACCTGCGCACGGTCCACCGTACGGGCGGGCGGGCCGCCGAGGCCTTCTACCGGGACCGGTGGAGCCACGACAAGGTCGTGTACTCGACCCACGGGGTGAACTGCACGGGCTCGTGCCGGTGGAAGGTGTACGTCAAGGACGGGATCATCACCTGGGAGACCCAGGCCACCGACTACCCCTCCGTCGGCCCGGACCGCCCCGAGTACGAGCCCCGCGGCTGCCCGCGCGGCGCCTCCTTCTCCTGGTACTCCTACTCCCCGACCCGGGTGCGCTACCCGTACGTGCGCGGCGCCCTGCTGGAGATGTACCGCGAGGCCAAGGCCCGCCTCGGCGACCCCGTCGAGGCCTGGGCGGACGTCCAGGGCGATCCGGAGCGCCGCCGCCGCTACCAGCGGGCCCGCGGCAAGGGCGGGCTGGTGCGGGCCTCGTGGGAGGAGGCGACCGAGATCGTCGCCGCGGCGCACGTGCACACCATCAAGGAGCACGGGCCGGACCGGGTCGCGGGCTTCTCCCCGATCCCCGCGATGTCGATGGCCTCGCACGCCTCGGGCGCCCGCTTCCACTCCCTCATCGGCGCGCCGATGCTGTCCTTCTACGACTGGTACGCCGACCTCCCGGTGGCCTCTCCGCAGGTGTTCGGCGACCAGACCGACGTGCCCGAGTCGGGTGACTGGTGGGACGCGGCCTATCTGATGATGTGGGGCTCCAACGTCCCCGTCACCCGTACCCCCGACGCGCACTGGATGGCGGAGGCCCGCTACCGCGGGCAGAAGGTCGTGACCGTCTCCCCGGATTTCGCGGACAACACGAAATTCGCCGACGAATGGATGCATCCGCATCCCGGTACGGACGGCGCCCTGGCCCTCGCCATGGGCCATGTGATCCTGAAGGAATTCTTCGTCGAGAAGCAGACGCCGTTCTTCACGGACTACGTCCGCCAGTACACCGACCTGCCTTTCCTCGTCTCGCTGAAGGAAACGGAACAGGGTCTGGTTCCGGGGAAGTTCGTCACCGCCGCCGATCTCGGCCAGGACATCGAGAACGCCCGCTGGAAGACCGTCCTCGTGGACGACGTCACCGGCGAGCCGGTCGTCCCGAACGGCACCCTCGGCCACCGCTGGGGTGCGAACGAGCAGCCCGAGTGGAACCTCGACCTCGGTGACACCGTGCCCCGCCTCTCCCTCATCGGGGAGGGCGAGAGCGCCGAGATCGTCCTGCCCCGCTTCGAGGACGACGAGCGGACGGACGGCAGGGGCGCCACGGTGCGCCGCGGGGTGCCCGTGCGCCGTCTCGGGGACCGGCTGGTCACCACCGTCTTCGACCTGATGCTCGCCCAGTACGGCGTCGGCCGCGCGGGCCTGCCCGGCGAGTGGCCCACCGGCTACGAGGACGCGGGCCAGCCCGGTACGCCCGGCTGGCAGGAGTCGCTGACCTCCGTCCCGGCGGCCCAGGCCGCCCGCGTGGCACGGGAGTTCGCGCGCACCGCCGAGGAGTCGCAGGGCCGCTGCATGATCCTGATGGGCGCGGGCACCAACCACTGGTTCCACTCCGAGACCATCTACCGAGCCTTCCTCGCCCTCCTGACGCTCACGGGCTGCCAGGGCCGCAACGGCGGCGGCTGGGGGCACTACGTCGGCCAGGAGAAGTGCCGCCCGGTCACCGGCTGGGCCACCCTCGCGGCGGCCTCGGACTGGTCGCGCCCGCCGCGCCAGATGATCGGCGCGGCCTGGTTCTACCTGCACACCGACCAGTGGCGCTACGACACCCTGCCCGCCGAGGCGCTGGCCTCACCGCTGGGCACGGGCGCCTTCGAGGGCATGACGGGCGCCGACTGCCTGGCCGCGAGCGCCCGGATGGGCTGGATGCCCTCCTACCCCACCTTCGACCGCAACCCGCTGGAGCTGGGCGAGGCCGAGGACCCCATCGCCGAAACGATTCAGCAGCTGAAGGACGGCACCCTCGGCTTCGCGGGCGAGGACCCCGACGCACCGCGCAACTGGCCGCGCGTGCTCAACGTGTGGCGGGCCAACCTCCTCGGCTCCAGCTCCAAGGGCAACGAGTACTTCCTCAAGCACCTCCTCGGCACCCACTCCAACCTCCCCGAGGACGGCCCCCGCTGCACGCCCAGGGACGTCACGTACCGCGAGGAGGACGTCGAGGGGAAGCTCGACCTCCTCACGACCATGGACTTCCGGATGACGTCCACGACGCTCCTGTCGGACGTGGTCTTCCCGGCGGCCACCTGGTACGAGAAGCACGACCTGTCCTCCACGGACATGCACCCCTTCCTGCACGCCTTCACCCCGGCCGTGGACCCGCCCTGGCAGGCCCGCTCGGACTACGACGCCTTCCGCGGCCTCGCCGAGCGCTTCGGCGAGCTCGCCCGGACCCACCTCGGCGTCCGCAGGGACCTGGTCGCGACCGCCCTCCAGCACGACACCCCGGGCGGCGAGATGGCCCAGCCCGGCGGGGTGGCCCTGGACTGGTCCAAGGGCGAGTGCGAGCCCGTACCCGGCCGGACCATGTACGACCTGGCCGTGGTGGAGCGGGACTACGGGGCGGTCGGCGAGAAGTTCTCCGCGCTCGGCCCGCTGGTCGACACCCTCGGCGTGACCACCAAGGCGATCACCTACGACGTGGCCGAGGAGGTCGCGTACCTCGGTGAGAAGAACGGCCTGGTGCGCGGCGGGGCGGGCGACGGACGTCCCCGGCTGGACACCGCGCAGCGCGCCTGCGAGGCGATCCTGTCCCTGTCCGGGACGAGCAACGGCCGCCTCGCCACCCAGGGGTTCGAGACCCTGGAGAAGAAGGTCGGCACGCACATGGCCCACCTGGCCGCCGAGGCCGAGGGCAAGCGGATCACCTTCGCCGACACCCAGGCCCGCCCGGTCCCGGTGATCACCTCGCCCGAGTGGTCGGGTTCGGAGGCGGGCGGGCGGCGGTACACCGCCTTCACCGTCAACACCGAGCACCTCAAGCCCTGGCACACGCTCACCGGCCGCCAGCACTTCTTCATCGACCACGACTGGCTGCACGAGGTCGGGGAGTCGCTGCCCGTCTACAAGCCGCCGCTGAACATGCACACCCTGTACGGGGAGCCCGAGCTCGGGGTCGTCGACGAGAAGACCGTCGCCGTCCGGTACCTGACCCCGCACAACAAGTGGGCGATCCACAGCCAGTACCAGGACAACCTCTACATGATGACCCTCGGCCGCGGCGGCCAGACGGTGTGGATGTCCCCGCAGGACGCCGAGGCGATCGGCGCCCGGGACAACGACTGGATCGAGGCGGTCAACCGCAACGGCGTGGTCACCGCCCGCGCGATCGTCTCCCACAAGATGCCGCCCGGCACGGTCTACATGAACCACGCCCAGGAGCGCACGGTCGGCGTCCCCAAGACGGAGAAGACGGGCCGCCGCGGCGGCATCCACAACTCCCTGACCCGGGTGATGCTCAAGCCCACCCACCTCATCGGCGGCTACGCCCAGCTGACCTGGGCCTTCAACTACCTCGGCCCGACCGGCAACCAGCGCGACGAGGTGACGGTCATCCGCCGCCGCTCGCAGAAGGTGGAGTTCTGATCCGCATGCGCGTCATGGCACAGATCGCGATGGTCATGAACCTCGACAAGTGCATCGGCTGCCACACCTGCTCGGTCACCTGCAAGCAGGCGTGGACCAACCGCCAGGGCACCGAGTACGTCTGGTTCAACAACGTCGAGACCCTCCCCGGCCAGGGATACCCGCGCCGCTGGGAGGACCAGGAGAAGTGGAAGGGCGGCTGGGAGCGCACCCGCTCCGGCAAGCTGCGCCTGCGGGCCGGCGGCCGGCTGAAGAACCTCGGGAACCTCTTCGCCAACCCCCACCTGCCGCAGCTCGACGACTACTACCAGCCCTGGACCTACGAGTACAAGAACCTCACCGAGGCCCCGGCCGGAGACGACATGCCGACCGCCCGGCCCGTCTCCCAGGTCACCGGCGAACCCATCGACAAGATCGAGTGGGGCCCGAACTGGGACGACAACCTGGGCGGCGCCCCCGCCCACGCCCCGAAGGACCCGATCGTGGAGAAGATCCGCGACGAGGTGGGCGAGAAGATCCGCTTCGAGTTCGAGCAGAGCTTCATGTTCTACCTCCCCCGGATCTGCGAGCACTGCCTGAACCCGGCGTGCGTCTCCTCCTGCCCGTCCGGCGCGATGTACAAGCGCGAGGAGGACGGCATCGTCCTCGTCGACCAGGACCGCTGCCGCGGCTGGCGCATGTGCGTGACCGGCTGCCCGTACAAGAAGGTCTACTTCAACCACCGGACCGGCAAGGCCGAGAAGTGCACCTTCTGCTTCCCGCGCATCGAGGTCGGCATGCCGACCGTGTGCTCGGAGACCTGCGTGGGCCGCATGCGCTACCTCGGCGTGATGCTCTACGACGCCGACAGGGTCGCCGAAGCCGCAGCCGTGGAGGACGAGCACGACCTCTACCCCTCCCAGGTCGAATGCTTCCTCGACCCCCACGACCCGGCCGTGATCGAGGCCGCCCGGCGCTCCGGGATCACCGACGAGTGGCTCCGGGCGGCGCGCGACTCCCCCGTCCACGACCTGATCGCCACCTACCAGGTCGCCCTCCCCCTCCACCCGGAGTACCGGACCATGCCGATGGTCTGGTACGTCCCGCCGCTGTCCCCGGTCGTCGAGGCGGTCGCCGCCACCGGCAGCGACGGCGAGGACGCGGGCAACCTCTTCGGCGCCATCGACGCGCTGCGCATCCCCGTCGAGTACCTGGCCGCGATCCTCACGGCGGGCGACACCTACCCGGTCGAGGCGGTGCTGCGGCGGATGGCGGCCATGCGCGCCTACATGCGGAAGATCAACCTCGGTGAGGAGCGGGACGAGTCGATCGCCCGCGCGGTCGGCCTGACCGGTGCGGAGATGGAGGACATGTTCCGCCTCCTCGCGATCGCCAAGGCCGAGGACCGCTTCGTGGTGCCGACCGCCGCGCGCCCCGAGGCCGAGGCCCTCGCGGACACCCATCCGCTGGACGCCGCCGCCTGTCCCGTGGATGCGGTCGGCGAGCCGCCCGTCCTGCTCAACATCAGCCCGACAAGGAGGCGTTCGTGACCCCGGACGCGTACGTACGACTGGTGGCGTGCTGTGTCCTGCAGTACCCCGGCGACCACTTCCACGACGAACTCCCCCGGCTGCGCGCGGCCCTCGCCTCGGCGCCCGCAGAGGCGTCCGCACTGCTCGGCTCCTTCCTCGACGAGGCCGAGGCGCAGTCCCCGGTCGAGCTGTGCGCCCAGTACACCTCGACCTTCGACACCCGCAACCGGCGCTGCCTGTACCTGACCTGGTGGACGGACGGGGACACCCGCCGCCGCGGGCTGTCCCTGGTCCGGCTGAAGCGGATCTACCGGGACTTCGGGCTGGAGTACGCGGGCGAGGAACTGCCCGACTTCCTGCCGGTGGCCCTGGAGTTCGCCGCCCGGCAGGAGGAGGCCGGCACCGAGCTGCTCCAGGAGCACCGGGCCGGACTGGAGCTGCTGCGCCTGGCCCTGGCCGAGTCCGGGTCCCCGTACGCCCGGGTCCTGGAAGCCGTGTGCTCCACCCTGCCCGGACCCTCCCCCGAGACCAGGGCCGAGGCGCAGGCCCTGGCGCGCAGCGGGCCCCCGCAGGAGCTGGTCGGGGCGGGCTCGCCGCTCGAACCCTTCGGCCCGGGCATCGACATGCCGGCCGACCTCCCCTGGCCCACCGCACCCGAAAGGCGGACCGCCTGATGGACCTCCTCCTGTGGGGCGTGCTCCCGTACGTCTCGGTCGCCCTGCTGATCGCGGGCACCGCCTGGCGGGCCCGGTTCGACGCCTTCGGCTGGACCAGCCGTTCCTCGCAGCTGCACGAGTCGCGGCTGCTGCGGATCGGCTCGCCGCTCTTCCACTTCGGCATGCTGTTCGTGGTGCTGGGGCACGTGGTGGGGCTGCTGATCCCGATGAGCTGGACCGATGCGCTGGGCCTGAGCGACCACGCGTACCACCTGCTGGCGGTCTCCACGGGAGCCGTGGCGGGCGTGGCGGCCGCCGCCGGGATCGCCGTCCTGGTCCACCGGCGGTTCACCGTCCCCGCCGTGCGCAGGGCGACGCACAAGAGCGACCACCTGATGTACACGGTCCTGCTCGGCGCGATCGTCCTCGGTCTGACGGCCACCGTCCTCAACTCGACGGGGATGACGGACGGGTACAACTACCGCGAGGGCATCTCGGTCTGGTTCCGCAGCCTGTTCACCTTCCAGCCGGACTACCGGCTGATGGCCGGGGCCCCGCTCGCCTTCCGGCTGCACGTCCTCTTCGGTTTCACCCTCTTCGCGCTGATCCCGTACTCCCGCCTGGTGCACATGTTCTCGGCGCCGCTGAAGTACCTGTTCCGCCCCTACGTGGTCTACCGGCGGCGCGATCCCGGGCAGCTGGCGAACCGGCCGGAGAAGCGGGGCTGGGAGCGCGTGTCGTGACGGGCCGCCCCGCGCGCACCGTCGTGCGCCGGCCCCGGCACGCCGTCTCCGAGCGCCCGTTCATCGTCATCTGGGAAGCCACCCGGGCCTGCCCGCTGGCCTGTCTGCACTGCCGGGCCGAGGCGCAGACCGCCCGGCACCCCGGGGAGCTGGACGGGGCCGACGCCCGCCGCGTGATGGACCGGACCGCCGCGTTCGGGCGTCCGGCCCCGCTGTTCGTGATCACCGGCGGGGACCCCTTCCAGCGCGCCGACCTCACCGGCCTGATCGCCTACGGGACCTCCCTCGGCCTGCGCGTCGCCGTCTCCCCCTCCGGTACGCCGACGCTGACCCGGGAGAACCTGACCGCGGTGCGGGACGCGGGCGCGGTCGCCGTGTCCCTGTCCCTGGACGGTTCGACGGCCGCCCGGCACGACGCCTTCCGCGGTGTGCCCGGGGTCTACGACTGGACCCTGGACGGCTGGCGGACGGCCCGCGAGCTCGGCCTCAAGGTGCAGATCAACACGACGGTCACCCGCGACAGCCTGGAGGACCTGGCCGACATCGCGGCGCTGGTCCGGCGCGAGGGGGCCATGCTCTGGTCGGGCTTCCTCCTGGTCCCGACGGGCCGCGGCGGGCAGCTGGACGGCCTCACCCCGGCCGAGACCGAGGACGTCCTGCACTTCCTCTACGACTGCGGTGCGGTGATGGCCACCAAGACCACCGAGGGCCACCACTTCCGGCGGGTGGCGCTCCAGCGCACCGTGCTGGACGCGCGCGGCGAACGGGCCCCCGGGCTCGGGCCGCTGTACGGGCGCCTGCGCCGGCGGGCCGCGGAGCTGGGGCTCTTCGACGGGGAGCGGCGGGCGGTGCGCCGGCCGCCGATGGACGTCTCCTCGGGCCGCGGGTTCGTCTTCGTCTCGCACACCGGCGAGGTCCACCCGAGCGGCTTCCTGCCAGTGTCGGCGGGCAACGTGAAGGAGCAGGACCTGACCGGGATCTACCGGGACTCGGAGCTGTTCACCTCGCTGCGCGACCCGGAGCTGCTGCGCGGGAAGTGCGGGGCGTGCGAGTTCAAGGCGGTGTGCGGCGGGTCGCGGTCACGGGCGTACGGCTTCACCGGGGACGTGCTGGAGGCGGACCCGTACTGCGCTTACGAGCCGGGCAGCTTCGCGTACCAGGCGGAGCTGCGAGCTCTGACCGAAAGCATGACGCGCTAGCACACGGGCATCCCATATGTTTCGTACGGGTACATATCGGCCGCGGGAGAGACAATGCGTTCAGTGATCGTCATCGGTGGCGGCATCAGCGGCCTGGCCGCCGCGTGGCAGTTGCGCGGCCTGGCCGACGTCACCTTGCTGGAGAGCCACACCAAGGTCGGCGGCAAGCTCCGCACCGGCACCATCGCCGGAATCACCGTGGACGAGGGCGCGGAATCCCTGATGGCCCTGCGGCCGGAGGCCGTGGAGCTGGCCGCCGCGGTCGGCCTCGGCGACGCCCTGTGCGACCCGGCCAAGGCCCCGACCACCGTCTGGACCCACGGCGCCCTGCGCGCCCTGCCGCCCGGACACGTGATGGGCGTCCCGACCGACCCCGCCGCGCTCACCGGCACCGGCCTGCTCACGCCCGAGGGCGTGGCCCGGGTCGCCGCCGAGGAGGACCTCCCCGCGACCCCGCTGGCCGGGGACTGCTCGGTGGCCCAGTACCTGGGCGACCGCTTCGGCCAGGAGGCCGTCGACCGGCTCGTCGAACCCCTGCTCGGCGGTGTGTACGCGGGCCGCGCCGACCGGCTCTCGCTCCGCGCCGCCATGCCCCGCATCGCCGCCCTGGCGGAGCAGGGCACGGCGCTGCTGCCCGCGCTGCGCCGGATGCGGGCGGCGGGCGCACCCCGCTCCGCGGCCGTGGCCGTCCAAGGCGTGGCCGGCGGCGCCGGACGCTTCCCGCTGGCGGTCGCCGAGGCCTGCGGGGCCCGCATCCTCACCGGGACCACCGCCCGCAGCCTCCACCGCATCCCGGGCGACCGGTGGCGCGTCCAGGCCATGACGGGTGACGGCCCGCTGACCATGGAGGCGGACGGGGTGGTCCTGGCCCTGCCGGCCTTCGCCGCCGCGGAACTGCTGCGCCCGCACTCCCCGCTCGCCGAGGCGGAGCTCGCCGGCATCGCGCACGCCTCGACGGCCGTCATCACCATGGCCTTCTCCCGGGCGCAGGCCGGCTTCCTGCCGGAGGGCAACGGCTTCCTGGTCCCGCCGGTGGACGGGCACACCCTGAAGGCCGCCTCCTTCCTCTCCAACAAGTGGCCGTGGCTGCGGGCGGCGGCCCCCGACACCTTCGTCCTGCGCGCCTCGGTCGGCCGGATCGGCGAGGACGAGCTCCTCGCCCGCCCCGACCGGCACCTGGTCCGCTCGGCGATCACCGAACTCCACCGGGCGGTGGGCCCGATGGGCGAACCCCTCGCGGCCCGCGTCACCCGCTGGGACCGCGGCCTGCCGCAGTACGGGGTCGGCCACCGCGAGCGCGTCGCCCGCATCCGCGAGGCCGCCGGGAAGCTGCCGGGACTGGCCCTCGCCGGAGCGGCGTACGAGGGCGTGGGCGTGGCCGCCTGCGTGGCCACCGGCCGCGCCGCCGCCCGCCAGGTGCTGGCCGGCGCCTAGTGCTGTGACCGGAAGGGTCCACCGGGTCGCGGCGCCCGGCACGGCACCTCCCCGCGTTGTCGGACCACGCAAGTACGTCCAGTACGAGCCGTGGCCCTCCGCCTTGCGATGCAC
>NZ_JOFT01000031.1 GCF_000725805.1 Streptomyces xanthophaeus
GCCGAAGGCCATCGCGAAGCGACGCGACGAAGGAGCGCCCTTGAGGGCCCGGCCCGGCACGGAAGGACCCTGGGACTGACGGGAATCCCCCAAGACATCCCTGATACCGCCCAGCAGGCACAAGCCCCCCGAAGCCCCCGCCCCCGCCCCACGGGGAAGGGTCGAACGGATGGGCGTGCCCTGAGGGGGATTACCCGGTACTCCGGTGGGGCGTTGGCCGTGCATGACCATGCTTCAGTCTTCAACGGGCCGAAGGCGCCGCCCGATGCCGCCGGGTTACGAAGAATCGGTTCAGCGTGATCCTGTCCAGCAGGGCCAGGCCCCCGATCCGCCCATCTACCGTGCGCTGCTGGCCCGCTGGGCCGATGACGGGCGTACGCTGCCGGGCCGGCGGGACCCGGAGTGGTCCCGCCTCACCAGTTCCCCGGTGTGGCCCGCCGGCAGCAGCGGGCTCTACTAGCGTCAGCGCGTCTCCGGGCCCGCCAGGTGGCGGGCGATGACCATGCGCTGGATCTGGTTGGTGCCCTCCACGATCTGCAGCACCTTCGCCTCGCGCATGAGCCGCTCGACGGGGAAGTCCGCGGTGTACCCGTAGCCGCCGAGGATCTGGACCGCGTCCGTCGTGACGGCCATCGCCGCGTCGGTGCAGAACAGCTTGGCCATGGCCGCCTGGCGGGAGAACGGCTTGCCCGCGTCGCGCAGGCGCGCCGCGGCGAGGTACAGGGCGCGGCCCGCCTCGATCTTGGTGGCCATGTCGGCCAGCATGAAGCGCAGCCCCTGGAAGTCCGCGATCGGGTGCCCGAACTGCTTGCGGTCCAGGGCGTACGTCACGGCCTCGTCGAGCGCGGCCTGGGCGACGCCGATGGCGCAGGCGGCGATACCGAGGCGGCCCGCGTCGAGGGCGGCGAGGGCGATGGTGAAGCCCTGGCCCTCCTCGCCGATGCGGCGCGCGTCGGAGACGCGTACGCCGTCGAAGTGCAGCTGGGCGGTGGGCGAGCCCTTCATGCCCATCTTCTTCTCGGGCACGGCGGCGGTGAGGCCCGGCGCGTCCCCGGGGACGAGGAAGGCGGTGATGCCCTTGGGGCCCGCGGCGCCGGTGCGTGCGAGGACGGTGTAGAAGTCGGCGACGCCACCGTGGGTGATCCAGGCCTTGGTGCCGGTGATGACCCAGTCGTCGCCATCGCGCACCGCCTTGGTGGTCAGCGAGGCGGCGTCGGAGCCGGCGGCCGGCTCGGAGAGGCAGTAGGCGCCGAGCAGGCCCCCGCCGAGCATGGCGGGCAGGTGGGCGCCCTGCTGCTCCTTGGTGCCGTATCCGGCCAGTCCGTGGCAGGCCAGCGAGTGGACGCTGACGCCGAGGCCGACGGTCAGGCGGGCCGCGGCGAGCTCTTCGAGGACCTGGAGGTACACCTCGTACGGCTGCTCGCCGCCGCCGAAGTCGCCGTCGTAGGGGAGTCCGAGCAGCCCGGCCTCGGACAGCAGGGTGAAGATCTCGCGCGGGAACCGGCCGGAGTCCTCCTCCTCGGCGGCCCGGGGGCGGATCTCCCGCTGGGCGATCTCGCGTACGAGCGCGAGGAGGTCCCGGGACTCCTCGGTGGGCAGCTGTCGGTCCACCGGCTGCGGGGCGCGGTCAGTCATGGCGGCGCTCTCCTCCCTCGTCGGGCACGGCGGCGACGCGTGAGGTGTGGGACGCGCCGCCGGGTCTCGGTGCTCTTACAGCCGATGGTGCCCTCCCGGGTCACGGAAGGGGCGGTTCAGCGGCTGCGGCGGGTTGAGTATGCCTGATCAGCGGCGTCCCGTCACCGGTGCAAGATCATCGTTATGGCCGGGAGACATCCTCGGGTACGGGCGGAGCCGGGCACTCCGGGACGAACTCCTCGATGACCGTCAAGGTGGCACGCAGCTGGCGTACGAGCAGGGCTCCGAGGCGGGCCCGGCCGGGACGGCCGTCGGCGCCCTCGCCGGCTGCGTCGTCCGTACCGACTGCGTCCCTGCCTACAGCGCCGTCGGCGCCCTCGCCGGAGGTGCCGATCCACTCCAGGGTGATCCCCTCGACCGAGGAGAGCCAGCCCACGAGCGCGAGCCGGGCGATCGGCGGGACGGTGCGGCGGCCGTACGCGCCCTCGGCGATGGTGGCGACGAGCTCTTCGCGGACGGCGTCGCGGATGGCGAGGACCTCGGCGTCGGAGCCGACGCCCCCGGTGACGATGGTCCGGTAGGCGGCGTGGTGGTGCTCGGCGTAGTGGAGGTAGCCGTCGACGGTGCGGCGCACGCGTTCGGCGCTCGGCAGGTCGGTGTCCCGCCCGGCGCGGGCGACGAGTCCGGCCACGGAGTCCTCGACGATGGCGAGGTAGTAGCCGCGTTTGCTCTTGAAGTAGTAGTAGATCAGCCCCTTGGCGACGCCCGCGTGCTTGGCGATGTCGTCCATGGAGAGGGCGTCGTACGAGGTGTCGGCGAACAATTTCCGGCCGGTGGCTATGAGTTCGGCCCGTCGAACCTGCGAACGGCCGGTCACACCGCGCTGTTGACTATTATTCAAATTCAGCCCTAGCCTCGAACTGCCACAGGATGCCCGAAGTATGGCAGACCAGGCACACCTGTGAGCCGAGCACGATTCGCACTTCCCCTGCGCACGGACGACGTACGGGAGGCAAGTCATGGGTGACGGCAACACAGGCGAGGGCCCGGCCGAGGGCCCGGCCGAGGGCCCGGCCGAGGGCCGGGTCGAGGGCCGGGTCGACTGGCGGCGGACGGCGGTCGCGGCGGTGCCCGCGGTCCTCGCGGTCGGCGCGCTGGCCCTGGTGATGGCGCAGGGCGCGCTCGCCGCCTCCTTCGCGGTCTCGGGGACCAGCTTCCAGGTCTCCTCCTCCAAGCTGAGCAGCAAGGGCCTGGCCTCGTACGTGCACACCGACCGATCGGTGGACGGCGCGGGGCATCCGGTCGCACTGCTGGGCATCGGCGAGGCCACCCTCAGCGACATCTGCCAGTCCGCGGAGGTGGGCACCCCGCTGGGCAAGGTGGTCTTCAAGCTGACCGCCGGGGGCCCGGCCGGAGAGGTCACGGCCAGCAGTCTGGTGATCGACGGCGAGGACCTCGAAGGCGACGCCACCTTCGGCACGGCCCAGATCGGCCGGGACGCCTCGACCCTGGACCAGGTGGACGGGGTCAGGGGCGAGCCGGGGAAGTTCGGCCTCCAGGCGGGGAACATCGAGGTGGCGGGGGTTCGGTCGCACGCCTGGTCCGCGACGGGCGGCAACTTCAAGCTCAAGGGCATGAAGGTGAGCGTCGCCCTGGACGGCGAGAAGTGCTTCTGAGGCCGGGGCTCCCGCTGCCCGGGCCGCGGCGGCGGCTGCGCGCCTGGCGGCGGACCCGGCCGTTCTGGGGCGGGCTCCTGCTGGTCCTGGGCGGGGCCGAGCTGCTGCTGGTGCCGCTCTCCCCGGTGCCGGTGCTGGTCAGCCTGGGCCTCGGCGGGATCGCCGCGATGGGGATCGGGGTGGCTCTGATGCTGGCCGGGGTGTGCCTGTGGGTGCTGCCACAGGCGCGGACGTACGTGTCACTGCACGCCCTGCTGCTGTCGGTGCTGTCGTTCGTCGCGACCAACCTGGGCGGGTTCCTGGTGGGCATGGCCCTCGGGATCGCGGGGAGCGCACTGGCCTTCGGCTGGACCCCGCTGCCCGGGCCCGGGGGCGAAGGCGGGGGCGGGAACGGGGGCGGGAACGGGGGCGGCGCGGTCGGCGTGGACGAGGGGCCGTACGTCCGGCGGCCTGACAGCGGCGGGCCGCGGACGCTGGCGGCCGCGCTGCCGGTGGTGCTGCTGGCGGCCCTGGTGACGAGCGGGCCTGCGCCGCAGCAGCCGCGGGCCGCCGCGGACGCGGGGCCGCCGGTGGCCGGGCGCACTCCCCCGACGGTGACGACCTCGCTCTTCGCTCCCCGGGGCTTCGCCTTCGCGGGCGTCACCGAGGTGCCCACGGCGGCCGGGCCGCTGCGGGTGCTGGTGCTCAGGATGGACGCGGCTTCGCTCCGGGACTACCGGCTGCACACCCGGGACGGCGGCGAGGAGTACGGACTCGCGGCTCGGACCCTGGAACTACGGGGCGGTGTGACCTTGTACCTGACGAGGTTCAGCGGGTGCATCGAAGGGCTGTTGTGCGTCACCTTCAGCCCCGAGGGGCTGCCCGCGCCCCCGGTCATCCCGCCGTTCGTCTTCATGACGCAGGTCCGGGCGGAGCAGGCGCTCGTCACCTCGGACGTGATCGTCACGGACGGGCTGCGGCTTACAGCCAGCCGACCTGGGTGACGAACATGGCGACGACGACCACGAGGGTCCAGCCCAGGACGTGTTCCAGCCAGGAGGAACCCTCATCGGGGCCCCCGGTACGGGCGCGGCTGCGGGCTCGGTCGGTCGGGGCGGCGCTGGTGGCAGTCATGGTGTCCAATGTGCCAGCGTTCGCGGCCTTCGCGGTAGAGACGATCGTCACGGGTGGCGAGGGTCACGCGGCCGGGCCCCGGCCTGTGCGGCCGGGGCCCGGTGGTTGCGCGGATACGGCTCGGGAGGGCGTCAGACGCGGGTGTCCCGGGCGTTGCGGCCGGCCATCATCGCCATCGCGAGGCCGAGGCACAGGGCGACGGCTCCCGTGATGAGGTTGTTGACCACCGTGCGGGTCGTGTCCATCTCACCGGCGATGACCCACGGGGCGACGATCGTCCAGGCACCGAGGGCGACGGCCGTCCAGGCCATCGCGTGGGTGCGCTCGTACGCCGAGCCCAGGCCTCCCATGCACAGACAGAAGGCCAGTCCGGTGATCAGGTTGTTGATGGCCAGGGGGGTCAGCACGCTGAACCCGGCGATCCAAGGGGAGGCCGCCAGGTACAGGCCTGTGATCAGGGCCAGGGCCTCCACCGTCTGTGCGGCGGGGGTGCTGGTCACCCGCTCGAACCGCGTGCGCATCTCGGCGAGGTCGGGGTGGTGCTCGATGTTGGGGTGGGTGGTCATGGCGGGCCGCCTCCTACGAGAAGCCTGAAGCCTTTATCTCCCATTTACCCCATTATGTTCCGCTTATCCGGGCCTCCAGGTCAACGGGAGATTTCACAGCACGCCGACCGCACCCAGCGCCGCGATCTGACCCGGGGTCGGCACGGCCGGTGCGTAGAGGTAGCAGACGCCTCCGCTGCCCGAGACGGCCTTGCCGGCGGCGTTGTGCCGCTTGGTGCGCAGCCAGACGTTCTCGAACTCGCGGCGCCGGTAGACGCGCCGGACGGCGTTGTTGTCGGGCGAGTTGGGGTCGTTGACGATCACGTCGCCGGAGGCGGTGAAGCCGATGACGGTCATCAGGTGGCCCGCGGTGCCGTAGCCCGCTCCCGTGAGCTCACCGGCGAGGAAGGACTGCGAGGTGATCACGGGGATCCCGGCCCGGACGAGGACTTCGAGGTCGGTGAGGGAGTTCAGGCGGGTGACCACGCCCGCGAGACGGCTGTAGGTGGCGGCGTAGGCGGCGTTGAAGGGCCAGTTCCCGCAGCCCTTGTAGGCGGCGTCGTAGGTGGAGCGGGCGGCGTGGCACACCTGCGGGTCGGAGTACTTCGGGTCGACCCAGGCCACGGCGCCGGCACTGGCGCGACCGCCCCAGTACTCGATGACCATCTGCGAGGAGGTGGGGCTGCACCAGGCCTCGCCGCCGTTGTCGTACTGGGGGTAGCGCCCGGTGTGGACCTCCTGCGAGTAGCGCGGGACGGCCAGCTCGCGGGCCTGGCCCGAGAGGGAGGTCGCGGGGACGGTGAAGCGGTCGGGGACGTCGGAGACCATGGCTCCGGCCAGCCGGACGGTGGGCCCGCCGGTGGCTCCCGGCCTGCGGTGGAGGGTGAGGCGCAGCTGCCAGCCGGTGAGGCGCAGGCCGCTCGCGGGGGCGTCGACGGCGAGGGTGTCGGTCCAGACGGTGGAGCGGCCGTCGGTCTGGCCGTCCACGGAGGTGCGGCGGATGTCGCCGTCGCCGGAGGCCCAGCGGGCCATGACGTACCAGGGGGTGGTGGTGCCGTCGGTGTAGGTGCCGCGCAGTTCGGTCTGGATCCAGGTGCCCGCGGGGGTGCGGGCGTTCCAGGAGGCGATGGCCTCGGTGGCGGGGACGCTGGAGCGGTGCAGGGGGGAGGTCCAGGTGGCGTACTCCCAGGTGCTCTTGCGGCCGGTGTGCGGGTCGGCGTACTCGGTGCGGCCGGCCGGTGCGGCGATCCCGAGGCCGGGGCGGGCGCCGGCGACGGCGGTGGTGCCCTGGTGGTGGCCGGCCAGCCAGTGCTCGTAGGAGAACCAGAAGCGGTTGTCGACGGTGCGGCCCGGGCCCCGGCGGGCGGGCGGGGGTGCGGCGGAGGCGCTGCCGCCCGGGACCGCGGAGGCGGCGGTGGCGGTGGCGACCGCGAGTGCGGCGACGAGTACGGCCCTGCGCGGTGTGGGTGCGGTCATCGCGAGGTTCCCCCAGGGGTGGGTCGGTGCATCGGTGGCTTCACCCTTCCAGTTCCCGGCTGCCGGGGACCGAAGCCGCGGGCTCGTGTCGTGGGGGACGACCGGTCCAGCCGTAGGGTGGCGGGGTGGAGCCACACCGGTCACTCGACTCACTCGACTCACTCGCGCGCGAGCTCGCCGCCCTGCCCCCGTCCCTCGGCCCGGTCCGGCTGATCGGTGTCGACGGGCACGCCGGGTCGGGCAAGAGCACCTTCGCGGGGCGGCTCGGCGAGGCGCTGGGCGGGGCGCCGGTGCTGCACCTGGACGACGTGGCCACCCACGAGGAGCTGTTCGGCTGGCAGGAGCGGCTGCGCGTGCAGGTGCTGGAGCCGCTGGCCGCGGGGCGCCCCGCGCACTGGGCCCCGTACGACTGGGTGGAGCGCCGCTTCGGTGCGGAGCGGGTGCTGGAGCCGGCGGCGGTGCTGCTCGTCGAGGGGGTCGGGGCCGGGCGGCGGGCGCTGCGCCCGCATCTGGCCCGGCTGCTGTGGATGGAGACCCCGCGCGAGGAGTCCTGGGGGCGCGGGCGGAGGCGGGACGGGCGGGAACTGTCCGATTTCTGGGACGGGTGGGAGCGCGCGGAGCGCGCGCACTTCGCGGATGACCCTTCGCGCCCCTTCGCCGACACCTTGGTGCGTCAGTGCGGTACGGGATACGAGTGGTCTTCCGGGGCCGCTGCGACGGCTGGAACCGCCGCTTCTGTCACCGAGGGTGACGACCTCCCCCGGGCCTGAGCGGCCCTGGACCCGAGCCCCAGCGGGCCTCCGTCGGCGTGCTTGACCGGGGGCCCGCGGCGGCCTTACGTTCTCAATGCGGGGCCTTCACGGGCTTCCGCGGACGCGAAGCCCCCGGTTGTTCCCCCGTGATCGGGGGCTTCGTTCCGTCCCCGAACCCCTTGCGCGGCGCCGTCCCGAGGGCTTCGTCACCCCCTCGGCCTCACACTGAGTCACCACAGGCTCCCGGGGTCCCCGCCCGAACCGGGGCGGTCGCGCCCTACGTAAGGTGCGAAACCGCAGGTACGATGCAGCCCTGATTTCATCGGCGCAGTGGGCAACTCGCGGGATCGTCGCGGGGGTTGCCGCGCACCACGGGGGCAGGCTTGTGGGGGACGTGATGGATTTCGGCACGCCGGGCAGCATGCACGCCCCGGCCGAACTCGCCTGGCTTCGCGGGGTCGACGCCTGCACCATGGGCGCCTATCCGCAGGCCGAGGAGGAGTTCCGGGCGGCCGTACGGCTCGATCCCTCGATGGCCGACGCCTGGCTGGGCCTGCACGCCCTGCGGGTGGACACCGCCAACGCGTTATTGCGCATGTACGCGCACCGGGACCGCTTCGGCGAACAGCGCGCCCGGCACCGCCGGACCCTGAACTCCTGGTACTGGCTGGGCTGGTGGGTGCAGCCGGTGCTGGAGAGCCGGCGGGACCTGCTGCTGGCCCACGCCTCGCACTGGCTGGACGGGCGGCACGTGCCCGAGCTGGACCAGGCGCTGGCGGCGCTGCCGCCGGTGGACACCGATGCGCAGGTGCGTTTCCTGCACGCCTGCCGGGCGTACCTGGTCAAGGACTGGGAGCAGTTGGTGCGGCACACCGAGCCGCTGGTGGACGATCCGCTGCTGGGGATCGAGGCGGGTCTGTTCGGCGGGATGGCCCGGGTCCGCCTGGAGATGTACGGGCAGGCGGAGCCCTTGCTGTCGGCGGCGCTGATGCGGTGCCGCAGCGAGCAGCCGCAGCGCAAGGAGCTGCGGTACTGGCTGGCGCGGGCGCACGAGGGCACGGGACGCAGTGCGGCGGCGCTGCCGCTGTACCGCGCGGTGCACCGGGTGGATCCCTCGTTCATGGACACGGCGGCCCGGCTGACGGCCATCGAGGACGGCGACGACACCGACGGCATGGCCGGTCTGGCCGACCCGGCCGGTCCGGCGGGGTACGCGGGGTACGGGGCCTGGGGCGGGCACGGTCCGTCCCCGGCGGGCGGGGACTTCGCGGCCGTGGCCCTGGGCGGCGGGCCGGTCCAGGACATCGCGGCGGACGGCCAGGCGGAGTCCGATCCGCTGGCGGCGGCGGAGCCGCCGGATCCGCGCTACGGGCCGGGTGCGCCGGGGGTGCCTCCGCCCGGCCGGGGCGAGGGCGCGCGGCGCAAGGTGTCCGTCCCTCCGCAGAGTGCGCCCTCGGGGCTGCCGGCCGGTCCGGCGGATCCGGCGGCGCTGGCCGAGGCGCTGGCGGAGCTGGAGCGGATGGTGGGCCTGGAGCCCGTCAAGCGGCAGGTGAAGGCCCTGTCGGCGCAGTTGCACATGGCGCGGCTGCGGGCGGGGCAGGGGCTGCCGGTGCAGCCGCCGAAACGGCACTTCGTCTTCTCCGGGCCGTCCGGCACGGGCAAGACCACGGTGGCCCGGATCCTGGGCCGGGTCTTCTACGCCCTGGGGCTGCTGGGGGGCGACCACCTGGTGGAGGCCCAGCGGGCCGATCTGGTGGGCGAGTTCCTGGGGCAGACGGCGGTGAAGGCGAACGAGCTGATCGATTCGGCGATCGGCGGGGTGCTGTTCGTCGACGAGGCGTACAGCCTCTCCAACTCGGGTTACAGCAAGGGCGATGCGTACGGGGACGAGGCCCTGCAGGTGCTGCTGAAGCGGGCCGAGGACAACCGGGACCACCTGGTGGTGATCCTGGCGGGGTACCCGGCCGGGATGGACCGGCTGCTGGCCGCCAATCCGGGTCTGTCCTCGCGGTTCACCACCCGGGTGGACTTCCCCAGCTACCGGCCGCTGGAGCTGACGGCGATCGGCGGGGTGGTGGCGGAGGCGAACGGGGACCGCTGGGACGAGGAGGCGCTGGACGAGCTGCGCAGCATCAGCGGCCACGTGGTGGACCAGGGCTGGATCGACGAGCTCGGCAACGGGCGTTTCCTGCGCACCCTGTACGAGAAGAGCTGTGCCTACCGGGACCTGCGGCTGGCGGGCTTCGCGGGCGAGCCGTCCCGGGACGACCTGGCGACGCTGCGGCTCGCGGACCTGATGCAGGCCTACGGGGAGGTCCTGTCGGGGCGGGGCCCGCAGGACCGTCCGGAGGCGCCGCCGTTGTGAGCGGCGGCGCCGGGGGCGCTCCTGCGGGGCTGTCCGTCCGCGGTGGGGTCAGCCGGCCATTGCGCCCTGTGGGCGGTGCTCCGGGCTCGGCCCGGGGCTCGGCTCCGGAATCGGTTCCCGGCCGGGCTCCCGGCTCGGCTCCGGCCGCCGGGCCGCGGGGGCGCAGCGGTGCGCGGGGTCGCGGACCTCGCCCACCAGCATCTCCAGGACGTCCTCCATGGCGACGAGGCCCAGCACGCGCCCGGCCGCGTCCGCGACCTGCGCCAGATGGGTGGCGTCGCGGCGCATGACGCTGAGCGCGTCGTCGAGCGGGAGGGTGGCGGACAGGGTGGTCATCCGCCGCCAGACCCGCTGGGGCACGGCCCGTTCCCGGTCCTCCAGGTCCAGGACGTCCTTGACGTGCAGGTAGCCCATGAAGGCGCCGCTGTCGGAGCGGACGGGGAAGCGGGAGTACCCGGTGCGCACCGTCAGCTGCTCGATCTGGCGCGGGGTGGCCGAGGGGCCGACGGTGACGATGCGGTCCCGGGCGAGGAGGACGTCGGTGACCGGGCGGCTGCCCAGTTCGAGGGCGTCCTCCAGCCGCTCCTGCTCCCCCGGTTCCAGGAGACCGGCCTGCCGGGAGTCCTCGACGAGGCGGCCGAGCTGGGCGCGGGTGTAGACGGCTTCGACCTCGTCCTTGGGCTCGACCTTGAAGAGCCGCAGGACGAGCGTGGAGCAGGCGCCGAGCGCGGTCGTGACCGGCCCGCACACGCGGGCGAAGGCGACCAGGCCGGGGCTGAACCACAGGGCGGTCTTCTCGGGGGCGGCCATGGCGAGGTTCTTGGGGACCATCTCGCCGATGACCAGGTGCAGGAAGACCACGGCGGCGAGCGCGAGGGCGTAGCCGAGGGGGTGGATCAGGCCCTGCGGGACGTGCAGGGCGTGGAAGACCGGCTCCAGGAGCCGGGCGACGGTGGGTTCGGCGACGGCTCCGAGGGTGAGGGAGCACATGGTGATGCCGAACTGCGCCGCGGCCATCATGCGGGGCAGGTTCTCCAGGCCGTACAGGACCTGGCGGGCCCGCTTGGAGGCGGCGGCGAGGGGCTCGATCTGGCTGCGGCGTACGGAGACCAGCGCGAACTCGGCGCCGACGAAGAAGCCGTTGGCCAGGACCAGGAGCAGGGCGAACAGGAGCTGGAGGGCGTTCACCGGCCCACCGCTTCCAGTTCGGCGTGGGCGGGGACGGCGGCCGTGCGCACCAGCCGGACCCGTTCGGCCCGGTAGCGGCCGACTTGACGGACGGAGAGCTTCCATCCGGGGAGTTCGGCCCGGTCCCCGGGTGCGGGGATACGGCCGAGCAGGTCGGCGACGAGGCCGGCGACGGTCTCGTAGGGGCCTTCGGGCACCTCCAGGCCTATCCTGCGCAGGGTCTGGACCCGGCAGCTGCCGTCGGCCTCCCAGGAGGGGCGGCCGTCCTCGGCGGTCACGGCGGCCAGCTCGGGGCGGCCGTCCTCCGCGTGGTCGTGCTCGTCGCGGACCTCGCCGACGAGTTCCTCCACGATGTCCTCCAGGGTGACGACGCCCGCGGTGCCGCCGTACTCGTCGACGACCACGGCCATCGGCTGTTCGGAGCGCAGGCGCTCGAGCAGGGGCTGTACCGGCAGGGAGCCCGGTACCAGGAGCGGGGCGACGCAGATCCGGCCGACGGTGGTGCGGGCACGTTCCGCCTCGGGTACGGCGAGGGCGTCCTTGAGGGAGACCACGCCGGTGATCTCGTCGATCCGTTCGCGGTAGACGGGGAAGCGGGACAGGCCGGTGGCGCGGGTCAGGTTGAGCACGTCGGCGGCGGTGGCCGTGTACTGAAGGGTGCTGACCTTCACGCGGGGGGTCATGACGTGCTGGGCGGTGAGCTCGCCCAGCGACAGGGTCCGGACGAAGAGGTCGGCGGTGTCCTGTTCGAGGGCGCCGGCCTGGGCCGAATGGCGGACCAGGGAGACCAGTTCGCCGGGGGTGCGGGCGGAGGCCATCTCCTCGGTGGGCTCGACGCCCAGCATCCGCACCAGCCGGTTGGCGACGGCGTTGAGGCCGGCGATGACGGGCCGGAAGGCGCGGGAGAAGGTCTGCTGGGGGCCGGCGACGAAGCGGGCCACCTGCAGCGGCCTGGAGACCGCCCAGTTCTTCGGGACGAGCTCGCCGACGACCATCTGGACGGCGGAGGCGAGCAGCATGCCGATGACGACGGCGATGCCGGCGGTGGCTCCTCGCGGCAGGCCGGTCGCGGTGAGCGGCCCGGCCAGCAGTGCGGCGAGGGCGGGCTCGGCGAGCATGCCGACCACGAGGGAGGTGATGGTGATGCCGAGCTGGGTGCCCGAGAGCTGGAAGGACAGTTCCCGAAGGGCTTCGACCACCGTGCGGGCACGGCGGTCGCCGTCGGCGGCGGCGCGTTCGGCCTCGGGCTTCTCGACGGTGACGAGGCCGAATTCGGCCGCCACGAAGAAGCCGTTGGCGAGGATGAGAACGAAGGCCGCCACGAGCAGGAGTAGCGGGATGGTCATGCCGCCGCCTCCGTGGGGAGGGCGGCGCGGGTATTACCGGACGATCCGTCCATTGCTGGAGGGAGTCACTCCTCGAGTCGCAGGTGCCCACGGGCCACGGGGTCCCGGGGCCGGTGGGAGGGCGCGCAGCCGCGCCCCGCCACCAGGGTAGTCACTGAGGTCCCGGCCGCAATGGGACGCAGCGGTCGGAGTCGGCCGCTCGGGTCGCTCTCCGTCGTGTCCCGACGGCGGCCCGGGCTCGGCTCAGTGGTCGTGCGCGCCGGTTCCGCGGGTCTCGGCGAGGGCGCGCAGGGCGCGGGCGTCGCTGACGGCCTGCTGCCGGGCCACCCCGGGCTGGATGCCGAGGGCGGGCAGGCTGGTGCCGTCGCTGAGGTCGAGGAAGACCCACGGGTCCCCGGGGCGCAGGTTGACGCGCAGGATCTGGGCCCATTCGAGGCGGCGCGTGGTCGTCAGGTTGACGACGGTGACGCCGTTCTCGTCCGCGACCACCTTGGGGCGGCTGAGCAGGACGAGGACGGAGGTGAGGAGCGCCGCCGTGAAGACGAAGCTGATCCGCTCCCCCGGGGCGAGGTTCTCCAGGAGGAAGGCGACCGTGGTGATGGTGACGAACATGACGAGCCCGACGCCCAGCAGGACGGCCCGGGTACGGGTCGGCCGGAAGGTGACCGGCAGGGCGGGCGGTGCGGGCGGGGCGGCGGGCTCGGCCATGGGTGTTCGGGTGCCTTCTGGAGGTGGCGTGCGGTGCGGCGCGGGCGTGCCGGTCAGAGCCGGCAGGCGTGGATCGAGGTGGTGAGGATCGCGCGGGCGCCGAGTTCGTACAGGTCGTCCATGATCCGCTGGGCCTCCTTGGCCGGGACCATGGCACGGACCGCGACCCAGCCCTCGTTGTGCAGCGGGGAGATGGTCGGCGACTCCAGGCCCGGGGTGAGGGCGACGGCGCGTTCCAGGTGCTCGGCGCGGCAGTCGTAGTCCATCATCACGTAGCTGCGGGCGACCAGGACGCCCTGGAGGCGGCGCAGGAACTGCGCGACCTTGGGGTCGTCGGTGGCGGCGCCGGTGCGGCGGATGACGGTCGCCTCGGACTTGAGGATGGGCTCGCCGATGACTTCGAGGCCGGCGTTGCGCAGGCTGGTGCCGGTTTCGACGACGTCCGCGATGATCTGGGCGACGCCGAGTTCGATGGCGGTCTCGACCGCGCCGTCCAGGTGCACGACGGAGGCGTCGATGCCGAGTTCGGCGAGGTGCTTGCCGACGATTCCCTCGTACGAGGTCGCGATGGTCATGCCGCCGAAGTCCTCGGGGCCCTTCGCGGTGCCGGGCTTGGTGGCGTAGCGGAAGGTGGACCTGCCGAAGTTCAGCGGCAGGATCTCCTCGGCGTTGGCGCCGGAGTCCAGGAGCAGGTCACGGCCGGTGATGCCGATGTCGAGCTTGCCCGAGGCGACGTAGATCGCGATGTCCTTCGGGCGGAGGTAGAAGAACTCGACCTCGTTGTCGGGGTCGACCGTGACGAGTTCCTTGGACTCCTTGCGCTGGCGGTAGCCGGCCTCATGGAGCATCGCCGACGCCGGTCCGGAGAGTGAACCCTTGTTGGGGACGGCGATGCGCAGCATGGGGCTTCCTTTGGTGCGTAGGTGCGTAAGGGTGTGCGTGGGCGGGCGCGGGGGCCGCGCCGGGGAGCTCCGGCCTAGAGGTGCGCGTAGACGTCGTCGAGGGAGATCCCGCGCGCCACCATCATCACCTGGACGTGGTAGAGCAGCTGGGAGATCTCCTCGGCGGCGGCTTCCTTGCCCTCGTACTCGGCGGCCATCCAGACCTCGGCGGCCTCTTCGACGACCTTCTTGCCGATGGCATGGACGCCCTTGCTGACCAGCTCGGCGGTGCGGGAGGTGCTGGGGTCGCCGTTGGCGGCCTTGAGCTGGAGCTCGGTGAAGAGCTCTTCGAAGCTCTTGGGGGGTTTGTTCGCCATGATGGTCCTCAGAATACGGGGTTCCCCCACGCCACTCAGCGCCAGGGTTCGCTGACGGTCCGCAGGGTCATGGCGGTGGAGACGGCGGCGGTGACCGCTTCGTGCCCCTTGTCCTCGTTCGACCCCTCGAGTCCGGCGCGGTCCAGCGCCTGCTCGTCGTTGTCGCAGGTCAGGACGCCGAAGCCGACGGGGACTCCGGTGTCGATCGACACCTGTACCAGGCCCTGGGTGACGCCCTGGCAGACGTAGTCGAAGTGCGGGGTGCCGCCGCGGATGACCACTCCGAGGGCGACGATGGCATCGTAACCGCGACCGGCCAGTACCTTCGCCACGACGGGGAGCTCGAAGCTGCCGGGGACCCGCAGGAGGGTGGGCTCGTCGATGCCCAGCTCGTGCAGGGCCCGCAGGGCGCCGTCGACCAGTCCGTCCATGACCTTCTCGTGCCACTGGGCAGCGATCACGGCGACCCGGAGGTCTCCGCAGTTCTTCACGCTCAGTTCGGGTGCGCCCTTGCCGCTCACAGCTCTGCTCCTCGGTGGTTCGTGTGCCGGTGTGGTGGTGCGGTGGTGTGTGTGATCACTGGTTGCCGCAGGCGGAGGTGGGCACGGCCCCCTCCAGCCAGGGCAGGTCGTGCCCCATCCGGTCCCGCTTGGTGCGCAGGTACCGCAGGTTGTGCTCGCCCGCCTCGATGGGCATGGCCTCGCGGCCGGTGACCGTGATGCCGTTCCGGACGAGGGCGGCGGACTTGTCGGGGTTGTTGGTCAGCAGGCGGACGCTGTGCACGCCGAGGTCGGCGAGGATCTGCGCGCCCGCCGCGTAGTCCCGGGCGTCGGCGGGCAGGCCCAGTTCGAGGTTGGCGTCGAGGGTGTCGCGGCCGCGCTCCTGGAGTTCGTACGCGCGCAGCTTGGACAGCAGTCCGATGCCGCGGCCCTCGTGGCCGCGGAGGTAGACGACGACGCCGCGGCCCTCGGCCTGGATGCGTTCCATGGAGGCGTGCAGCTGGGGGCCGCAGTCGCAGCGCTGGGACTGGAAGATGTCGCCGGTCAGGCACTCGGAGTGCATGCGGACCAGGACGTCGGCGCCGTCGCCGATCTCGCCGTGGACGAGGGCGACGTGCTCGACGCCGTCGACGGTGGAGCGGTAGCCGTAGGCGGTGAAGTCGCCGAAGGCGGTCGGCAGGCTGACCTCGGCCTCGCGGCGCACGGTGGGCTCGGCGGAGCGGCGGTAGGCGATCAGGTCCTCGATGGAGATGATCGTCAGGCCGTGCTTGCGGGCGAAGGGGATCAGCTCGGGCAGGCGCAGCATGACGCCGTCCTCGCCGGCGATCTCCACGATGGCGCCGGCCGGGCGCAGGCCCGCGAGGCGGGCGAGGTCGACGGCGGCCTCGGTGTGGCCGCCCCGGACCAGGACGCCGCCGGGCTTGGCGCGCAGCGGGAAGATGTGGCCGGGGCGGACGAAGTCGCCGGGGCCGGAGGTCCCGTTCGCCAGGAGGCGCAGGGTGGTGGCGCGGTCGGCGGCGGAGATGCCGGTGGAGACCCCGTGGGCGGCGCTCGCGTCGACGGAGACGGTGAAGGCGGTCTGCATCGACTCGGTGTTGTGCTGGACCATCTGGGGGAGCTCCAGCCGGTCGAGCTCCGGGCCCTCCATGGGGGCGCAGATCAGGCCGCGGCACTCGCTCATCATGAACGCGATGATCTCGGGGGTGGCCTTCTCGGCGGCGATGACGAGGTCGCCCTCGTTCTCGCGGTCCTCGTCGTCGACGACGACGATCGGGCGGCCTGCTGCGATGTCGCGGATGGCCTGCTCGACGGGGTCGAGGCGGAAGGTCTCCTCGGGGACGTCGATGACGTCGGGGACGGGCTTGAGGGCGGCGGTCATGCCGTTGCTCCTTCCAGGGCCGGGGCGGCGGAGGTGGTGCGCGAGCGCTGGTACCAGTCGTACGCGCCCCACAGGACCAGGGCGAAGTAGACGACGTAGACGAGGCCGGAGAAGGCCAGGCCGTTGTTGAAGGCGAGGGGGACGCCGACGAGGTCGACGAGGAGCCAGGCGAACCAGAACTCGACCAGGCCGCGGGCCTGGGCGATCATCGCGACGATGGTGCCGACGAAGATGTAGGCGTCGGCCCACGGGCTCCAGGACAGGTGCGGGAAGGCCGTGAACAGGCCGCCGACGGCGAGGGTGCCCAGCGCCGCTCCGGCGAGGAGGAGCCCGCGCTCCTTCCAGGTGGCGGTGCGGACCGCGATGGAGCCGTCCTGGGCCTGCTGCTTGCCGCGCTGCCAGGCGCGCCAGCCGAACAGGGCCACGCCGATGACCAGGAGCTGCTTGCCGACGCCGCCGGCGAGGTGGGCGGAGGCGTAGGCGGCGATGAGGATCAGGCCGGAGAGGAACTGGGCGGGCCAGGTCCATATGGAGCGCCGCCACCCGAGGGCGAGGGCGGCCAGGCCCATCAGGTTGCCGATCATGTCGGACCAGATGACCTTCTGGTCGAAGACCGTGAAGGCCTCGGCGTTGAGCCAGGTCAGGGCGCTCACCGGTCTCCTCCTTCGGCGTGCAGGGGGTCGACTCCGGCGGCCAGCAGGCGCTCGACGTACTTGGCGAGGACGTCGACCTCGAGGTTGACGGGGTCGCCGGGCTGCTTGAGGCCGAGGGTGGTCAGCGCGAGGGTGGTGGGGATCAGGCTGATCGTGAACCAGTCGGCGGCGGCCTCGACCACGGTGAGGCTGACGCCGTCGACCGTGATGGAGCCCTTCTCGACGACGTAGCGCGAGAGGTTCTCCGGGAGGGCGACCTTGACGATCTCCCAGTGTTCGGACGGGGTCCTGGAGAGGATCGCGCCGGTGCCGTCGACGTGTCCCTGGACCAGGTGGCCGCCGAGGCGTCCGCCGAGGGCCATGGGCCGCTCCAGGTTGACCCGGGAGCCGGGTGCGAGGGCGCCGAGGCTGGAGCGGTTCAGGGTCTCCTGCATGACGTCGGCGGTGAACTCGCCGTCGGCGGTGTCCACGACGGTCAGGCAGACGCCGTTGACGGCGATGGAGTCGCCGTGCTTGGCGCCGTCGGTGACGAGGGGGCCGCGCAGGCGGAAGCGGGAGGCTTCCGCGAGCTGCTCGACGGCGGCGACCTCGCCCAGTTCTTCGACGATTCCGGTGAACACTCAGTGCTCCTTGGTGGCGGGGGCGGACCCGGTGGCGGGGGCGGGAACTGCGGTGATGCGGAGATCGGGGCCGATGCGGACCGCCTCGGTGAGGTCGAGGCGCAGGGCACCGGCGATGGTGCTCACTCCCGCGTCGGCGAGGGCCGCGGGGCCCGCACCGAGCAGGGCGGGGGCGAGGTAGCCGATCACGCGGTCGACGGCTCCGGCTTCGAGGAAGGCCCCGGCGAGGACGGGTCCGCCTTCCAGCAGGACGGAGCGCGTGCCGCGGGCGTGCAGTGCGGCGAGCAGGTCGTGGACGGCGACGCGGCCGTCGTGCAGGGGCAGCCGGAGCAGGTCGACGCCGGGCAGGTGCCGGGTGTCGGCGTCCTGTCCGACGACGAGCAGGGTGGGGGCGGCGTCGTCGAGGATGCGGGCGCTCGCGGGGAGCGTGGCGCGGGTGTCGAGGGCGATCCGCAGCGGCTGCGTGGCGCCTTCGATGCCGCGTACGGCGAGGTGCGGGTCGTCGTCGCGCAGGGTGCCGCCGCCCACCAGGACGGCGTCGCTCTCGGCGCGCAGCCGGTGGACGTCGGCCCGGGACTCGGGGGAGCTGATCCAGCGGCTGGTGCCGTCCGCGGCGGCGCTGCGGCCGTCGAGGGTGGCGGCGTACTTCCAGGTGACGTGGGGGCGGCCGCGGCGTACGGAGGTCAGCCAGGCGGCGTTGCCCTGCTCGGCCTCGGCGGCGAGCAGCCCGCCCGTGGTGTCGACCCCGGCGGCGCGCAGGGTGGCCGCCCCGCCGCTGGCCTGCTGGTTCGGGTCGGCCACGGCGTAGACGACGCGGCTGATCCCGGCGTCGAGGAGGGCCTGTGCGCAGGGTCCCGTACGGCCGGTGTGGTTGCAGGGTTCGAGGGTGACGTAGGCGGTGGCGCCGCGGGCGGCGGCGCCTGCGGCGCGCAGGGCGTGGACCTCGGCGTGCGGGCCGCCGGCCCGCTGGTGCCAGCCCTCGCCCACGACGGTGCCCGCGGCGTCGGTGATGACGCAGCCGACGACGGGGTTGGGGCTGGTGGAGCCGAGTCCGCGGGCGGCGAGCTCGACGGCTCGGCGCATGGCACGGATGTCCGTGTCGGGTGCTGCGTGCGCGGCGTGTGTCGCCACCGGGTCCTCCTGCCTCATCGGGCACGGACTCCGGGGCCTGTCGGGATACGACAGATGAAGCGGGAAAGCGCACACGGGGACGCCGAGGCCGGAAGAACGGTCCGGTCAGACGCATCCGCTGGGGATGCGCCGACGGATCGCCGACGGCGGCGTACCGGTCACTGGCCCGCCGCGCACTGCCTCCCATCCGGACTTTAACCGTCGGTCCAGGAATCTCACCTGGTCAACCGGCCGCTGGCTGCGGACGGGTCGCGGACTATAACCGCCGGTTCGGAATTACACCGACCCCGGAGTGCGCTGCTTACTGGTACTGAAGCCAGTCTGCCACGGGTGATCGGGGGCCACGCGAGTGAGGGGATGTGGCCTGGCTCACATGGGGGCGGTCACGGACGGACCTCCGCCGGTCGTCCGCAGCGGGTGCGGACCCCGGAGCCCGGCTTTGGTCCAGACCTATTGACGAGCTGGTCTAGTCCTCTTAACGTTCCCTTCATCTTCCCGGGAACAGCCCGTCAGATGTGCGCACGTCACGGGCCAACACGCGTCAGTCCTTTTGCTGTTGCACCACGTTGTGTCCTGTTGTGTCCTGCCATCCTCCCCTCCCCAGGAGGCACCATGCTGTCCCCCACGCGTACGAGAGCGATGCTCCTGGCATCCGGCGCCGCAATCGCCGGACTGCTGGTGGGCGGGCTCTCGGCGGGCGTCTCGCACGCCGCCGACAACGAGTCCTGTCGCCCCGACGGGCTGTACAAAACGGCCGGCGTCGACGTCCCCTACTGCTCGGTCTACGACACCGAGGGCCGCGAGAAGATGGGCGCGGACCACCAGCGCCGCGTCATCGGCTACTTCACGGGCTGGCGCACGGGCAAGGACGGCACGCCCGCCTACCTCGCCAACAACATCCCCTGGTCCAAGGTCACCCACCTGAACTACGCGTTCGCCCACGTGGGAGGCGACAACAAGATCTCCGTCGGCGCCGACAACGCGAACAACGCCGCCACCGGGATGACCTGGCCGGGCGTCGCGGGTGCCGAGATGGACCCCTCGCTCCCTTACAAGGGCCACTTCAACCAGCTGACCAAGTTCAAGAAGCAGTACCCGGACGTCAAGACGCTGATCTCGGTCGGCGGCTGGGCGGAGACCGGCGGCTACTTCGGTGACGACGGCAACCGGGTCGCCTCCGGCGGCTTCTACTCGATGGCCACCCACGCCGACGGCTCGGTCAACCAGGCCGGCATCGACACCTTCGCGGACTCGTCGGTCGAGTTCATCCGCAAGTACGGGTTCAACGGCGTCGACATCGACTACGAGTACCCGACCACCATGAAGGACGCGGGCAACCCGCTGGACTGGCAGCTGTCCAACGCCCGCCGGGCCGGGCTCGTCAAGGGCTACGACGCCCTGATGAAGTCCCTGCGCGAGAAGCTCGACCGCGCGGGCGCCGCCGACGGCAAGCACTACCTGCTCACCGTCGCCGCCCCCTCCTCCGGCTACCTGCTGCGGGGCATGGAGACGTTCCAGATGCAGAAGTACCTGGACTACGTCAACATCATGTCCTACGACCTGCACGGCGCCTGGAACGAGTACGTCGGGCCGAACGCCTCGCTCTTCGACGACGGCAAGGACGCCGAGCTGGCCGCCGCGAACGTCTACGGCAGCGCCCAGTACGGCAACATCGGCTACCTCAACACCGACTGGGCCTACCACTACTTCCGCGGCTCCATGCCGGCCGGCCGCATCAACATCGGCCTGCCGTACTACACCCGCGGCCACAAGAACGTGCAGGGCGGAACGGACGGCCTGTGGGGCAAGGCCTCCGCGACCACCTGCCCGGCCGGGGCGGGCCTGACCAAGTGCGGTGACGGCGCCGTCGGCATCGACAACCTGTGGCACGACAAGGACACCAACGGGGTCGAGTCCCCCGCCGGCTCCAACCCGATGTGGCACGCCAAGAACCTGGAGAAGGGGATCGTCGGCGACTACGTCACCAAGTACGGCTTCCCGGCGAACACCACCCTGACCGGCACCTACGCCCGCAAGTACGACTCCACCCTGGTGGCGCCGTGGCTGTGGAACGCGCAGAAGAAGGTCTTCCTCTCCACCGAGGACGAGCAGTCGGTGGCGGCCAAGGCCGACTACGTGGTCGACCGCGGCATCGGCGGCACCATGGTCTGGGAGATGGCCGGTGACTACGGCTGGAACGCCGCCAAGGGCCAGTACGAGATGGGCGACACGCTCACCTCGCTGATGTACGACAAGTTCAAGGCCGCCGCCCCGTACGGCGCGAAGAAGTCCAACACCGCGCTGCCCGCGCAGGCCCTGGACATCAAGACGGAGTTCACCGAATTCAAGCTCGGCGACTCCAACTACCCGATCACGCCGAAGATCAAGATCACCAACAACACGCGGACCGCGCTGCCCGGCGGCACCGAGTTCCAGTTCGACTACGGCACCTCGGCCCCGTCCAACGCCTCGGACCAGTCCGGCTTCGGCACGAAGGTGATCAAGAGCGACCACACCGGCAGCAACGTCGGCGGTCTCAAGGGCGACTTCCACCGGGTCTCGCTCAAGCTCCCGGCCTGGCAGTCGCTGGCCCCGGGCGCCTCGGTCGACCTGGCCTTCAACTACTACCTGCCGGTGTCCACCCCCTCCAACTGGACGGTGAACGTCAGCGGCACCACGTACGCCCTCGCCGGCGACCTGGCGCGCGGCACCACGGTGGTGGAGCCGGGCACCACGCAGCCGCCGACCACCCCGCCCACCACTCCCCCCACCACCCCGCCGACCACTCCCCCGACCACGCCGCCCACCACCCCTCCGGGCGGGACGTGCACGAACCCGGCGTACGTGCACGGCACGGTCTACAACAGCGGCAACCTCGTCTCCCACAAGGGCCGCAACTGGAAGGCCCAGTGGTGGACGCAGAACGAAGAGCCCGGCACCACCGGTGACTGGGGCGTCTGGAAGGACCAAGGAGCCTGCTGACGACGGTAGGTGACTGACTGTGAGGACCCGGTGGCCCGGCGGCCACCGGGTCCTCGCGCGTGTGCGCCCTGCTCGTACCCTGCTGTGGTGAGCACTGTTGTCACCGCGCCCGTCGCGGAATTCGAGGAAAACCGGCCCCGGATGTTCGGCATCGCCTACCGCATGCTGGGCTCCGCAGCGGAGGCCGAGGACATCGTCCAGGACGCCTACCTGCGCTGGAGCACCGCGGAACGCGATGACCTCCGCAGCCCGGGGGCCTGGCTCACCACCGTGGTCACCCGCTTGTGCCTGAACCGGCTGAGCTCGGCCCGGGTCAGACGCGAGGCGTACGTGGGCCCCTGGCTCCCCGAACCGGTGCTCACCGGGGACGGCACGCTCGGCCCGCTGGAGTCGGCGGAGCAGCGCGACAGCGTGTCGATGGCCCTGCTGGTCCTGCTGGAGCGGCTCAGCCCCGTGGAGCGGGCCGTGTACGTGCTGCGCGAGGCCTTCGACTACAGCCACCGGGAGATCGCCGGTCTGCTGGAGATGTCGGAGGCCAACTGCCGTCAGCTCTACCGGCGGGCCACGGCCCGGGTGACGGCGCCGGCCTCGCGGTTCTCGGCCGACCCCGCGCAGTGGCGGGACCTGGTGGAGACCTTCCTGGCGGCGGCGCGCGGCGGGGACCTGGACCGGCTGGAGGGACTGCTCGCGGCGGACGTGCGGTTCGTGTCGGACGGCGGCGGCGTGGTCGGCTCGGTGCGCCACCCGGTCCTGGGACCGGAGAGGGTGGCCCGGGTGGCGGCGGACGTGCTGAAGAACTTCGCGGCGAGCCTTCCGGTCCGTGTGGCGGAGGTCAACGGAGAGCCCGCGCTGATCTTCGGCGACGCGGGAGTGCTGCTGATCGAGTTCGAGGGCGGGCTGGTCAGCGACATGCGCGCGGTGGCCAATCCGGGGAAACTGGAATTTCTCCGGCGTCAGTTGTCACATTCCTGATCCCCGTCCGGTCTGTACTGGTGACGCAGTTCCTCCGGAAAGGACCGACACCATGAGCACCATCCTCGTCACCGGTGGTACCGGAACCCTTGGGGCGCCGCTCGTCACCCGCCTGCAGGCGGCGGGGCACGACGTCCGCGTACTGAGCCGGCACTCCCCGCAGTTCCCCGTCGACCTGCGCGACGGGAGCGGGCTGGACGCGGCGATGGCGGGCGCGGAGGTGGTCGTGCACTGCGCGAGCACCCCGCGCGGGGACGAGGCGGCCGCCCGGCACCTGATCGACGCGGCCCGGCGGGCGGGGACGGTCACCAACATCGTCTACATCTCGATCGTCGGGGTGGACGAGGTGCCGTTCGGCTACTACAAGGCGAAGCTGGCGGTGGAGCAGATGCTGGAGGCGTCGGGGCTGGGTGTGACCATCCTGCGCGCGACGCAGTTCCACGACCTGGTGGCCCACGTGACGGACGCGGCCGCGAAGCTGCCGGTGGTCGTCCTGCCCGCCGGGGTACGGGTGCAGCCGGTGGCGGTCGAAGACGTGGCGGACCGGCTGGCGGAGCTGGCCGTCCCCACACCGTCGGGCCGGGTCACCGACATGGGCGGCCCGGAGATCCGCAGCCTGCCCGACCTGGCCCGCGCCCGCCTTGCGGCGACGGGCCGCCGGCGCCGGGTCGTCCAGCTGCCCCTCGCGGGGAAGGCCTACGCGGCGTTCCGCCGGGGCCGGCACCTGACGCCCTCGCACGCGGTCGGCCGGGAGACCTTCGCGCAGTACCTGCAGGAGCACGGCGGATCCGGCCGGCACCACGACGTGGCCTAGAGGGCCTAGCCGCCGAACAGTGCGTCCTGGGCGGCCTCCCGGGCCGCCAGGCGGGCTCCCGTCAGGACCGCCGGGCCGCCGAGGGCGGTGGCGCGGACCTCGGTCGGGACGGGGGTCAGGGTGGTCAGGCGGCGGGCGACCCGGGCGGCGAGGCCGGGGCCGCCGGCGAGGCCGAGTTCGCCGCCCAGCACCACGCAGCCCGGGTCCAGGACCGCCGCGACGGCCGCGGCGCCCAGGGCGAGGCGTTCGGCCAGGGCGTCGAGGAAGGCCTCGCCCGCGGCTCCGGCGACGGCTTCCTCCGCCGGTCCGTGGAAGCCGTGCTGCCCGGCCAGCGCGGTCACGGCGTCCCGGCCCGCCAGGGCGTGGAACCCGCCCCCGCAGTCGGTGGCGGAGGGCAGCCCGCCGGTGCCGGGTACGGGGAGGAAGCCGATCTCGCCCGCCCCGCCGGAGGCGCCCCGGCGCAGTCGCCCGTCCAGGACCACGGCGGCGCCCACCCCGGCGCCGAGCCACAGCAGCACGAAGGAGTCGAGGTCGCGGGCGATGCCCGCGCGCTGCTCGGCGAGGGCCGCGAGGTTGGTCTCGTTCTCGACGACGACCACGGCGGGCAGGCTCCGCTGGAGCGCGGTGACCAGGTCCCGGTGCCAGGCGGGCAGGCCCGTGGTGTCGCGCAGTTCGCCGGTGGCCGGTGCGACGAGGCCGGGGGCGCCGACGACCACGGTGTGCAGGGCGGTCGCGCCGGCCTCGCGGGCGGTGCGCAGGAGGGCCTCGACGGCGTCCGCGGGGGCGCCGACGGGCAGGGCGGCCTCGGCCAGGGGATGGCCGAGCAGGTCGGTGACCACGGCGGTGACGCTGTCCGTGCGCACGTCCAGGGCGGCCAGGTGGGCCCGGCGGGCGACGATCCCGTAGAGGCGGGCGTTGGGGCCGCGGCGCTGCTCGCCGGATTCTCCGACGACCTCGATCAGTCCGGCTCCGGCCAGCCGCTCGACGAGGTCGGCGACCGAGGGGCGGGAAAGGCCGGTCATCGTCTTGAGCTGGGTGGCCGTCAGGGGACCCGATTCCTGCAGGAGTCGCAGGGCGAGGCGGTCGTTGATGGCCCGGGCCGTGCTCGGTGAGGCGGGGGTCGGAGCGACGGTGGTGGCGGTGAGGGCCTTGGCTGGAGTCACGCCGCCCATCTTAGGGAGAGCCGCCCCACTAAACATCAGGCAGGGTTCCTGATAATTTATGTCCATGACCGGGGAAACCGACCTCAGCCCGGCGCGACTGCGCCATGCCCGCTTCGCGATCGCCGCCGTGTTCTGCACCCACGGCGCGGTCACCGGCTCCTTCGCCACCCGGATCCCCTGGATCCAGGAGCACGCCCAGCTCAGCGCGGGCACGCTGGGGCTCGCCCTCGCCTTCCCCGCGCTCGGCGCGGCGCTCGCGATGCCGCTGGCCGGGCGGATCAACCACCGCTTCGGCGCCCGCAGCGCCCTGCGGGCACTGCTGGTGATGTGGACCCTGTCCCTGGTCCTGCCGAGCCTCTCCCCGAGCCTTCCCGTCCTGTGCGGCGCGCTGTTCGTCTACGGGGCCACCTCCGGCATGTCGGACGTGGCGATGAACGCGCTCGGGGTGGAGACCGAGAACCGGCTCGGCCGCTCGGTCATGTCCTCGCTGCACGGCATGTGGAGCGTGGGCGCGCTGCTCGGCTCGGCCGCCGGTACGGTCGCCGCGCACGCCGGGGCGGACGCGCGGCTGCACCATCTGGTGGCCGCGCTCTTCCTGACCGTGGCCGGACTGGTCGCCGTACAGGGGGTGCTGGACCTCAGGAGCGCCGCGGACGCGCAGGCTCCGCCGCATTTCGCGCTGCCTCCGAAGTCGGCGCTGCTGATCGGCGCCATAGGCTTCGCGGCGGTCTTCGCGGAGGGGGCGAGCCTGGACTGGTCGGCGGTGTACCTCAGGGACGTCCTGCACACCGATGCGGGCCTGGCGGCCGCGTCCACCACCGCGTTCGCGCTCACGATGGCCGCAGCGCGACTGGCCGGGGACCGGGTGGTGGACCGGTTCGGTGCGGTGCGCACGGTCCGGGTGGGCGGCGTCCTGGCCACCGGGGGCGGGCTGCTCGTGGTCACCGCCCGGGAGCCGGTCGCGGCCCTCGCGGGGTTCGCGCTGATCGGGCTGGGGATCGCGGTGGTGGTCCCGCTGGCCTTCGCGGCGGCGGGACGCAGCGGTCCGGCCCCGGCCCAGGCCATCGCCGGTGTCGCGACGATCACCTACACCTCGGGGCTGATCGCCCCGTCGGCGATCGGTGCGGTGGCGGACGCGACCTCGCTGGTGGTGTCCTTCGGCCTGGTCACCCTGCTGGCCTTCGCGCTGGTCGTCGGCGCCGCGGTGCTGCGGCCGAAGCCCGCGGTGAGGCAGGCTTCGGGGGAGGCCGGTCCGGCCAATCGGGACGAACCTGCCGGAATCCAGCCGTAATATATCGCTGGCCGCGGCGGCATCCCCTGCGCCGCGGCCTCGATGCGACCGGCCGGAGAAGCGGAGTGGAACATGGGCCTCGGCGTGGGCTGGACCCTGCACGGAGACGGGCGGACGCCCGCCCCCGGCGCGGTGGTCCGGCCGGAGGAGCGGCTCTCGTGGCCGCGGACCGCGGGGCTGGGCGCCCAGCACGTGGTGGCCATGTTCGGCGCGAGTTTCGTCGCCCCGGTCCTGATGGGCCTGGACCCGAACCTGGCGATCATGATGTCGGGCGTCGCGACGGTGATCTTCCTCCTCGCCACGCGCGGCCGGATCCCCTCGTACCTGGGCTGCTCGCTGTCCTTCGTGGGCGTGGCGGCCGCGATCCGGGCCTCGGGCGGCGACAGCGCCGTGGTGACCGGCTCCGTCTTCGTGGTCGGCGCGGCCCTGTTCCTGTCCGGCCTCGCCGTCCAGCGCTTCGGTGCCCGGATCATCCACGCGGCGATGCCTCCGGTGGTGACGGGCGCGGTGGTCATGCTGATCGGCTTCAACCTCGCGCCGGTGACCGCGTCCACGTACTGGCCGCAGGACCAGTGGACGGCGCTGCTGACGATGCTCTTCACCGGGTTCGCCGTGGTCTGCCTGCGCGGGTTCTGGTCCCGCATCGCGATCTTCCTGGGCCTGCTCTTCGGGTACGGGATCTCCTGGATCTTCGACCTGGTCTTCGGCATGATCCACTCCCCCGCGGGCGGACCCGAGGCCGTGGACCACTGGCGGCTGGACCTGTCGGGGGTGGGCAAGGCCGAGTGGATCGGCCTGCCCTCCTTCCACGCCCCGGCCTTCGAGTGGTCGGCGATCCTGATCGCGCTGCCGGTCGTGATCGCGCTCATCGCCGAGAACGCCGGGCACATCAAGGCCGTCGGCGAGATGACCGGGGGCTCCCTCGACGACAAGCTCGGCACCGCGATCGCGGCCGACGGCGCCGCGTCGATGCTCTCCACCGCGGTCGGCGGCCCGCCCAACACCACGTACTCCGAGAACATCGGCGTCATGGCCGCCACCCGCGTCTACTCCACCGCGGCCTACTGGGCGGCGGCCGGGTTCGCGCTGCTCTTCGGCCTGTGCCCCAAGTTCGGCGCGGTGGTCGCCGCCATCCCGGGCGGGGTACTCGGCGGCATCACGGTGATCCTCTACGGCATGATCGGCCTGCTCGGCGCCCAGATCTGGATCAACGGCGGGGTGGACCTGCGCAATCCGCTGAACCTGGTGCCGGCCGCGGCGGGCATCATCATCGGCGTCGGCGGGGTCAAGCTCCAGATCACCGACAGCTTCGAGCTCGGGGGCATCGCCCTGGGCACGATCGTGGTGATCACGGGCTACCACGCGCTGCGCTTCCTCGCCCCCGCGCACCTGAAGGCGGAGCCGCTGCTCGACGAGGGCACCTCCTCCTACGACGACGGCCAGGACCCCGAGGACAAGCAGCGTTGACGGGGTTTCGCCCGAACCGGCGAAGCGTACGGCCAAGTTCCCCGGATCCCCGCCGCGGCCTGCGACCCTGCCTCCCATGGAAGCGGTGCTGGCGCGGATGCGCGCCCTGGACGAGCGGCTGCCGCCGCAGGACGGCGTCGCCGTCTTCAACCGGGTGTACCTGACGGTGACCCGGACCCTGCACCGCCGGATCGAGCGCGGGGACTTCCCGGCGCCACGGGCGGCGCAGACGCTCAGCGTGCGGTTCGCGGAGCGGTACCTGACGGCGGTCGAGGCCGACCGGGCCCCGGCCTGCTGGCGCCCCCTGCTCCAGTACCGGCGCCACCCGGGCGTCCGTCCCCTCCAGCACGCCCTGGCCGGGATCAACGCGCACATCGGCCACGACCTGGCGCTGGCGGTGGTGTCGACCTGCCGCGCCCTGGACTGCGAACCGCGCGCCCTGGAAGCGGACTTCGACCGGGTCGGCGACACCCTGGTGGCCCTGGAGGAGCACATCCGCGAGGACCTGATGCCCGGGCCGGACCTCCTGGAGATCGCCGACCCGCTGACCCACCTGCTCGGCTCGTGGAGCCTGGACCGGGCCCGCTCGGGCGCCTGGGCCGCCGCCCGGCTGCTGTGGACGCTGCGCCGCTCCCCCGAACTGGCCGACGAGTTCCGCGAGTCCCTGGACGCGGGCGTGGGCCTGGTCGGCCGCTGCCTGCTGACCCCGGTCCCGGTGGCGGGCTCCTGCCGGACGGGGCCGGGCCGGGCCGCCGTCCGGGCATGAGCCGGGCCTGAGCCGGGCATGAGAACGGGCCGCCGCCGCGCTGTTCGCGCGGGGACGGCCCGTGGTCAGGGGGGTGCGGAACTCAGTCCTCCGGGAGCTCCACCGGGGCGATGTCGTCGTAGAGGTCGCCC
Source organism: Streptomyces xanthophaeus (assembly GCF_000725805.1). Classification (GTDB taxonomy): domain Bacteria; phylum Actinomycetota; class Actinomycetes; order Streptomycetales; family Streptomycetaceae; genus Streptomyces; species Streptomyces xanthophaeus. The sequence continues at coordinate 27,931 of NZ_JOFT01000031.1, forward strand.
GGGCCCGGGTTGCCGGCGTCCGTGGAGCCGCCGAGGTGGTGCATGACGCCCCACACCGCGTTCAGGGCGGTCTGCACGGCGCCCTCGGCCCAGCCGGCCGTCCAGGAGATGTCGTCGCCCGCGAGGAAGATGCCGCGCTTGTCCTCGGGCAGGCGGTCCTGCATGAAGTGCGTGAACAGGCGGCGCTGGTAGCGGTAGTGACCCGGCAGGTTGGCCTTGAACGCGCCCATGAAGTAGGGCTCGTTCTCCCAGGAGACGGTGACCGGGTTGCCGATGACGTGGCGGCGGATGTCGACCTTGGGGTAGATCTCGCCGAGGGACTTCAGCATGACCTCCATCCGCTCGTTCGCGGACAGCGGCAGCCACTTCAGGCTGTCGTCGCACCAGGTGTACGAGAGGCAGATGACGGCGGGCTTGTCCGGGCCGTTGTCCAGCAGGTAGGTGCCGCGGGTCATCCGGTCGGTCAGCGTCATCGACATGACGTCGCGGCCGGTCTCTTCGTCCTTGTCCAGCCAGAACGGCCGGTCCACGGGGACGAAGAGCTTCGACGACTCCATGTAGTGGGTGCGCTCGATCGCCGTCCAGTGGTCGATCGGGAAGAGCGTGTCGTCGCATTCGATCTTCGACAGCAGCATCCAGGACTGGGCGGTGAAGATCGCGGCCCGGTAGGTGCGGATGTCGCCGGAGGCGTCGGTGACCGTGATCCGGTTGCCCGCCGTACGGTGCAGGCGGGTGACCGCCGGGCGCGGGGTGCCGTCGTGCAGGGTGGACAGCGAGGTGCCCTGCGCCCAGTGCAGGATCTTCTCGGGCTCGCGCTCCCACAGGCGCAGCGGGAGCTGCTGCGAGCCGCCCACGATGCCGCGGTGGTGGTCGTCGGCCTCGGTGTAGACGACGCGCAGGATCTCCAGGATGGAGTTCGGGAAGTCGGTGTCCCAGCCGCCGGTGCCGAAGCCGACCTGGCCGAAGATCTCGCGCTTGCGGAAGGACTGGAAGGCCTCGGACTTGCAGAGGAACCCGTAGAAGGTCTCGTCGTCGAGCTTCTCGACGAGCTTCGCCCATATCTCGCGGATGCGCGGGACGTCCCGCTCGCGCATCGCGGTGTTCATGTCGGAGAAGTCGGCGCCCTCGTCCAGGCAGGCGTTCCACGCGGCGGCGACGTCGCGGTAGACCTGCGGGAGGTCGGCGATCGTCTCGGCGTAGTGGGTCTCGCCCTTGAGGTCCACGACCGTCGAGGGGGTGGCCTCGGCGAGCGGGTTCGGGAAGGGCTCGGTGACCAGGCCGACGAGGTCGATGTAGTGCTGGAGGGCCGTGGAGGAGGGCGGGAAGCGCATGGCGCCCATCTCCGCGGTCAGCTCCTCGGTACCGGCGCCCTCGAAGCCGACGGTGCGCAGCCGGCCGCCGATCTGGTCGGCCTCGTAGACGACGGGCTTCAGGCCCATCTTCATCAGCTCGTAGGCCGAGATGATGCCGGACAGACCGCCGCCGATGACGGCGACCTCGGTGCCGTGCTCGGTCGCGGGGATCTGCCCCAGGCCCGCCGGGTGGGCGAGGAAGTCGTCGTACGCGTACGGGAAGTCCGGGCCGAACATGGTGATCGGCGGCTGTCCGTCGCTGTGCGGGACGGCGGTGGTGGGCACCGTGGACGTCATGGGGGTACGTCTCCTTGCGGCAGAGCAGGCGGGGCGGGGGAAGAGGGGTCTCAGACGAGGGAGGCGTAGAGCCCGGGGCGGCGGTCGCGCAGGTACGGGTTCGTCTCGCGGGACGCCGCCAGCAGCTCGGGGTCGGCCTCGCCGAACACCAGCTCCTCGCCGCGGCCGGCCCGGGTCCGGGTGGTCCCGTCGGGGCTCGCCAGGCAGCTGAGTCCGACGAACTCGAACTCGCCTTCCGGGCCGGTGCGGTTGACGTAGGCGATGTACATCTGGTTCTCGAAGGCCCGTACGGGAACGAGCTGCTCGGCCACGAACTGGAAGGGGTGCATCTGCGCGGTCGGCACCAGGAGGAGGTCGGTGCCGGCGAGCGCGTGCGCCCGGACGTTCTCGGGGAACTCCACGTCGTAGCAGATCATGACGCCGACCCTCAGGCCGTTCAGGTCCGCCTGGACGACGGGGGTGTCGCCGGGGGTGAAGGCCTCCTGCTCGAAGCTGCCGAAGAGGTGGGTCTTGCGGTAGTTCGCGAGCGGGGTCCCGTCCGCGGCGATGAGCTGCGCCGCGTTGAAGACGTCGGCGCCGGACCGCTCGGGGTAGCCGTACAGGACGGCGACTCCGTGGCGGCGGGCGATCTCGCCGATGGCCCGGGCGGACATGCCGTCGGCCGGTTCGGCGAGGGCGGCGATGTCCTGGACGTCCAGCGCGTAGCCGGTGAGGAACATCTCCGAGGTCACGAGGAGCCCGGCCCCGCCCTGTGCGGCGCGCGCCGCGGCCTCGTCGAGCGCCTTCAGGTTGTCGGCGGTGTCGCCGAGCCGTCCGGAACTCTGGAGGAGGGCGGTGCGCAGCGGGGGCATGGGCGTACCTCTGTGGCAGGAGGGGTGAGGGTGTCCTAAAACGGTACGTTCGCGCGTTCGACCCGGACAAGCCGTGAGCGTTGCGCTCAGCGCATCGAATCGTTGCGTGTTCCGCGGCGTGGGCGGCGATTCGTTGCGCGCACGCCGCGGAACCCCGTTTCCTGCCGTTCCGGGCGGTCCCGGAAGGGGTCTGTCAGGGGGCCGTCAGGAGGTCTGGGAGGCGATCTGGGCCGCCGCACGGAAGGCCGGGTGCGCGGCGAGGAGCCGCAGGTCCTCGAGTATGTCGGGGGTGTGGTTGGAGACGACGCGGCCGCTCCAGGTGTCGACCAGGGCGGGCGCGGTCAGTGCGCCGTCGAAGTGGTGCCCGGCGGCCTCGTAGGCCCGGCGCAGTGCGGTGTGCCCGGGTGCGTCGGTGCCGGGGCCGAGGACCGTGGTGGTGACGGTGCCGCCGAGGCCGAGCAGGGTGCGGGCGGTGAGGGCGCGCAGGGAGCGCGGACAGTCGGCCGCGAGGTACAGGTGGTAGCGGTAGGGGACCGGGGAGAAGCCGGTGCCGATGCGGCCGCGCAGGGCGGGGGCCGGACACGTGCGGGGCAGGACGGTCTGGGACATGACTCTCCAGGGGCGGGCGCGGTGCGTGACGGGGCGCGGGCAGGTCGCGGTGACCGGCGGCGCGGTGGTGCGCCGGTTGCGGTCACTCGTCCGTCCGTACGGCGTGCGTACGGGGAGGCCGGCGTACGAGGATGCGTACGCGGATCAGCCGCGCGGGCCGAATGCGCTGCACACGCGCAGGAGGTCGATGTGCAGGCGCCGGGTCAGCCACCAGCGGCGCAGGGTCCGTGACCCCGTACCCGCCGTCCAGGCCGTCCGCACCGGTCGTCCCCCGTCCGTCCGCTGTGGCCCGCTCCGCGGTGGTGAACCTGCCCGCGGCGGGCGCCGTCGTCGTGTCCGTCCCCCGCAGTCTCGTGGCGCCGCAGGGGGGCGTCAAGAAGGCGGTCGGGACCGGTTCCGGGCGGTGGCGCGAACCGGGGCGTTTCAAGGGGCGGGTGGCGGTCAGACGCGGGACAGGACAGGGACGACCCACGGGAGGGAACAGTCATGACCGACGTCGCACACCTGCCCCCCGCCACGCAGGAGGCGTGGGAGTGGCAGTCGCGGGCGGCCTGCCGGGATCTCGGGACGGGGCGGTTCTTCCACCCCGCCGGTGAGCGGGGCGAGGACCGCGAGGAGCGGGACGCCGCCGCCAAGCGGGTCTGCGCGGGGTGTCCGGTACGGACGGCCTGCCTGCAGCACGCGCTGCGCACCCGCGAGCCCTTCGGGGTGTGGGGCGGACTGACGGAGGAGGAGCGCCGGGCGCTGACCGGGCCGGCGCGGGCCGCCCTGGCGTCGCGGCGGTGAACGTCCGGCCGGGGCCGGCCGGAACCGGGGCGGGGCCCCGTACGGGCGCACCCGCCTGACGGCCGGGGCCGTCAGGCGGGTGCGTTCACGCCGGTGCGCCGGAGGTGAAGCGGCGCAGCAGCGGCGAGAGGACCAGCACGGACTTGGTGCGCTCCACGAACGGCTCGCCCGCGATCCGCTCCAGTACGCGCTCGAAGTGGCGCATGTCGGAGGCGAAGATCTGGACGAGGGCGTCCGCGTCACCGGTGACGGTCGACGCGGACACCACCTCGGGGTACCGCTCCAGACCTCGCCGGATGTCGTCCGGCGAGGTGTTGTGGCGGCAGTAGATCTCGATGAAGCCCTCGGTCTCCCAGCCCATCGCGGCGGGGTCCACCCGGACGGTGAAGCCGGTGATGGCGCCTTCCGCCCGGAGCCGGTCCACGCGGCGCTTGACCGCGGGGGCGGAGAGACCGACCTCGGAGCCGATGTCCGCGTAGGAACGGCGGGCGTCCTCGGCGAGGGCGTGCACGATGCGTTCGTCGAGATCGTTCAGTCGCACTGCGGGTGGATCACTTCTCTGCTGTGGCCAGTCGGGAGCGGCGGATGCCGTACTGGAAGTAGACCACGAGGCCGACGAGCATCCAGCCACCGAAGACCATCCACGTGGCGGCGTCCAGGCTGAACATCATGTAGCCGCAGGCGATCAGGCCGAGGATCGGCGTGACCGGGAAGAGCGCGACCTTGAAGGTGCGCGGCATGTCCGGGCGGGTCCTGCGCAGGATGACGACGGCGACGTTGACGAGGCCGAAGGCGAAGAGGGTGCCGATGCTGGTGGCGTCGGCGAGCTTGCCGAGCGGGATGAAGGCCGCGAGCGTCCCGCAGAAGAGGGAGACGATCACCACGTTGGCGCGGGGCGCACCGGTCTTCGCGTCGACCCGGGCGAAGACCTTGGGGACCAGGCCGTCGCGGGACATCGCGAACAGGATGCGGGTCTGGCCGTAGAGGACGGCGAAGACGACGGAGGCGATGGCGACGACGGCGCCGGCGGCGAGGACGACGCCCCAGAAGGTGTGGCCGGAGACGTCGGTCATGATCTGGGCGAGCGCGGCCTCGGTGCCCTCGAAGTCCTGCCAGGGCATGGCGCCGACGGCGACGAAGGCGACGAGGACGTAGAGCACGGTGACGATCAGCAGGGAGAGCATGATCGCGCGGGGCAGGTCGCGCTTGGGGTTCTTGGCCTCTTCACCGGCGGTGGAGGCGGCGTCGAAGCCGATGTAGGAGAAGAACAGCGTGGCGGCGCCGGCACTGATGCCGGTGATGCCGAGGGGGGCGAGCGGGGCGTAGTTGCCGGCCTTGATGCCCATGAAGCCGATGCCGATGAAGAGCAGCAGGGTGACGATCTTCACGGCGACCATGATCGTGTTGATCCGGGCGCTCTCCTTGGCGCCGCGCATCAGGAAGACCATGGCGAGCAGGACGACGACCAGCGCCGGCAGGTTGATGAAGCCGTCCTCGCCCAGCGGGGCCGAGACGGCGTCGGGGATCGTGATCCCTATCGTGCCGTCGAGGAGTTCGTTCAGGTACTCGCCCCAGCCGACGGCGACCGCCGCGACGGACACGCCGTACTCCAGGACCAGGCACCAGCCGCAGATCCAGGCGACGAACTCACCCATGGTGGCGTAGGAGTACGAGTACGAGGACCCGGAGACGGGGACCGATCCGGCCAGCTCCGCGTAGGACAGGGCGGAGAAGAGCGCGGTCAGGCCCGCGATGACGAAGGAGATCGTCACGGCGGGGCCGGCCTTGGGGGCGGCCGTGCCGAGGACGACGAAGATGCCGGTGCCCAGGGTCGCGCCGATGCTGATCATCGTCAGCTGCCACATGGTGAGCGAGCGGCGCAGCGAACCGCCCTCGCCCTGGCCGCCCTCTGCGACCAGCTGCTCGACCGGCTTGCGGCGGAGCAGCGGGTGGACGGGCCTGCGGGGCTCGGTGGCGACGGGTGGCGCCTGGCCGTGGTCGAGCACGAGGGGACTCCTTCTTCACTGCGGATGGGGACTGTCAGGCGTCGACCGCAGCGGTCCGGAGCAGGAGCAGGCGTGCAGGAGCCTGCCTGGGCATGGGGGACCGCCGAGCAGGCGATCCGCGCCACTCCACGTACAGCGAGTGAGCCTACGAGCTGAGTGATACCGCCCGTAATGCACCATCCTTGCACATTGCCGCACGATCGTTGCGCGGATCTGTCCTGGATGGTCCTTTGTTGCGCGCGGATGATCGATCAGTGCGCGGGCGACTTTCTCGCCGTTTATTGACACCTCGTCAGATCTACCTCAGCGTGCCGCCCAGGACGTGGAACGGCTCCCCACGGGGTACGGGGGGCGTATGCGACGAGCGGAGGCGAAGAGTGAGAGAACCCGGCCCTGACGAGCGGTGGCTGGATCCCGGGCCGTTCCTGCGCGGGATCGCCTGGCTGGACAAGGGCCGCCCGGTCCGGGCCGACCCGGCGGACACCATGCGGCTGCCCTGGGACACCGGAGAGCGGGCCACACTGCCCATCGGGGTGCGCCTGGAGTTCACCACCGAATCCGCGCACGCCGTGGAGATCCGCTACCGCGGGACCGTCCCCGGGCCCACCGACTCCCTGCGCGACCTCGCCCACGGATTCGCCCTGTGGGACCGGCACGGGGTGGTCCGCGAGGTGTTCACCGAGCCCGCCGCCGAGTCCGTGGTGCGGATCGGGCTGAACGGGGGCCACGGGCCCTTCACCGTCCACCCGCCGGAGACCCAGTCCCCGCTGATCCTGGGCCTGCGCGGGATCGGCGGCCCGGTCACCCCGGCGCCGGCCGCCCCGCGCTGGGTGGTGCACGGCGATTCCATCACCGAGGGCTGGTGGTCCACCCGCCCCGCGCACGGCTGGCCGGCCGTCACCGGGCGCGCCCTGGGCTGGGACACAATCAACCTCGGCTACGCGGGGGCGGCGCGCGGTGAACTCGCCACCGCCGAACAGCTCGCGGGCCTGCCCGCCGACGTCCTGACCCTCGCCTTCGGCACCAACTGCTGGTCCCGGGTGCCGTTTTCGGCGCCCCTGCTGTACGAGACCACGCGCTCCTTCCTCGACCTCGTCCGGCAGGGACACCCCCGGACCCCGCTGCTGCTGGTCTCCCCCGTCCTGAGGCCCGACGCCGAACGCACCCCGAACCGGCTCGGCGCCACCCTCGGCGCCCTGCGCGACGCCATGGAACGCGCCGCCCGCGACCGGATCACCGCCGGGGACGACCGGCTCGCCGTGCTCCCGGGCCGGGACCTGCTCGGCCCCGAGCACCTCGCGGACGGCCTGCACCCCAACGACGCCGGACACCAGGTGCTCGGCCTTGCTGTGGCCACGGCCCTGCGGCGCACCGGGTTCGGCACGGGGTGAGTGAAACAGCCCACACCTGGCTCCTTGAACGGATTCCTCCCACCGGGGCGTGTCCTGAGCACAGTTGCCGCGGCCCGGGCCGCGGCGCGAAGGACACCACACGTGGGAGAGATCAAGATGGGCATGAAGCGCGGAACCACCCTTGCCGCGGTTGCGATGACGGTGGTCCTGGCGGCGACCGCCTGCGGTCCGTCGCAGGACAAGGCGAGCGACACCGCCCAGCCGGCCGGGGCCGCCTCCTCCCAGGGCTACGACGCTCCCGCCGCCGATGCCGTGGCGGCCGCGGGGCCGGCCGGACAGCTCGCCGTCTCCGCCGACGACAAGCTCGGCCCGGTCCTGAACGACAGCGCCGGGCTCACGCTCTACCGCTTCGACAAGGACACCGCCAAGCCCCCGAAGTCCAACTGCGACGGGGACTGCGCCAAGACCTGGCCGGTGGTCGCCGCGGGCGACGCCACCGCCGCCGCGGGCATGGACCCGGCCCTGCTGGGCGAGGTCGTGCGCAGCGACGGCAGCAAGCAGCTGACCGTGGCCGGCTGGCCCGCGTACCGCTTCAACAAGGACACCAAGGCGGGCGACGTCAACGGCCAGGGTGTCGGCGGCGTCTGGTTCGCCTTCGCCCCCGACGGCAAGAAGGCCGCGCCCGCCGCGCCGGCCGCCTCTGCTGCCCCCGACGCCCCGGCGGGCGGCGGTGCGGCGGAGTCGGGCGCGGGGCTGTCCGTGGCCAAGGACCCCAAGCTGGGCGACCACATCGTCGACGGCAAGGGCATGACCGTCTACCGGTTCAAGCCCGACACCGCCTGGCCGATGGTCTCCAAGTGCACGGGCGACTGCCTGGCCAAGTGGCCGGTCGTCCCGCCGGTGGACAAGGCCGATGCGAAGGGCATCACCGAGCGGAACTACCTGGTGCTGGACCGGCCCGACGGCAAGAAGCAGCAGACCGTCGACTGCTGGCCCGTCTACACCTTCACGGGCGACAAGAAGCCCGGCGACGTCAACGGCCAGGGCGTCGGCGGCACCTGGTACGCGGTCGCCCCCGACGGCAAGCTCATCACCGTCCAGTAGGCCCTGCCGCCTCCCCTCCCCCCACGCACCGGACCGCGCGGCCCCCGACCACCCCCGCGGGGGCCGCGCACCCGCACCACCACGGCAGCACCACCACGGCACGACCTAGACTCGACCGCATGCTGCGTGTGCTGGCCGTGGACGACGAGAAGCCGCTCCTGGAGGAGCTCCTCTACCTGTTGCGCTCCGACCCCTGGGTACACAGCGCCGAAGGCGCCTCGGACGCCACCGGGGCGCTGCGGCGCATCACCCGGGCGCTGGAGACGGGCCCGGACGGGGCCGACGCCATCGACGTGGTCTTCCTCGACATCCACATGGCCGGGCTGACCGGCCTGGACATCGCGCGGCTGCTCGCCGGGTTCGCCCGGCCGCCGCTGATCGTGTTCGTCACCGCCCACGAGGGCTTCGCGGTGCAGGCGTTCGACCTCAAGGCCGTGGACTACGTCCTCAAGCCCGTGCGCCCGGAGCGGCTGGCCGAAGCCGTACGGCGGGCCTGTGCGCAGCTCGACCGCCCCGGGCCGCTGCCGCCCACCACTCCCGTCGCTCCCGCCGCTCCCCTCGCGGGCGCCGTACCCGCCGCCGCGCCCGTACCCGCGCCGCGCCGTCCGGCTCCCGGGGTGAGCGGCGCCGACCGCACCCCGGACCAGATCGCCGTCGAACTCGGCGGGGTGACCCGGTTCGTGGCGATCGCCGACATCGCCTACGTCGAGGCCCAGGGGGACTACGCCCGGCTGCACACCGACGAGGGCAGTCACCTGGTCCGGATCCCGCTGTCCACCCTGGAGGAGCGCTGGGCGGCCCGCGGGTTCGTCCGGATCCACCGCCGCCATCTGGTCGCGCTCGGCCGGATCGACGAACTCCGGCTGGACGCGGGCACCACCACCGTCCGGGTCGGGTCCGCGGAGCTCCAGGTGAGCCGCAGGCACGCGCGCGAGCTGCGGGACCTGCTGATGCGCCAGGCCACCGGCTGAGCGGGCGTCCGACCGTCCGGCGCGCCCGTCGGCCGTTCGTCGCACCGGGAGGGACGTACGGCGATCCGCCGGGCCCGTCGGACGCACGGGCCGCCCGGACGGCCCGGCGCCCCCGGCTCCCGCGCGTATCGTGGATCTTCCGGCGTGGGAGGAGCGCGATGTCCGAGATCGATGCGCTGCTCGACACGCTGACCGGACTGCCCCGCACCCGGCCGGCCGGTCCCGCCGAGGCCGAGGTGCTGCTGGCGAGCCTGCGCAGCGCGGCCGCCCGCTGGGCCGACGTCCTGTACGAGGCGGGCGAGGGGGTCCGGCAGCAGGTGCCGCCCCGCGCGGAGGCGGCGCTGACCCTGGCCTTCCGGCGCGCGGAGGAGTCGTACGTGGAGCTGGAGATCGCCCTGCGCGACTGCGCGGAGCACCGCGACCCGGCGCTCTGAAACCGGCGCCCTGCCCGGAAGTCCGGCCGTGCCGGGGCCCGTTCGCGTCCCGGCCGGGCCCGAGCCGCCGCCTGGTTCCCGCACCGGTCGCGAGCCGTTCCCGCACCGTTCCCGCACCGGTCCCGAGCCGTTCCCGCCCGGTCCCGGCAGGAACCGGCCGCCCGGCCGGTTCGGGCCTGTTGCCGGGTCCGGGGCGTGCATAGACTCCGGTCACCCCCGCCCCGCCGCTGCCGAAGGACCGTACGGTGAACCAGACGTACGCGCTGACCGCGGTCACCGTCGTCGTCCTGGTGACGGTGCTCGTCGGCGCGCTCGGGCTCCGGATATCCCGGACCACCTCCGACTTCTACGTGGCCTCGCGCACCGTCGGGCCCCGGCTCAACGCGGCGGCGATCAGCGGGGAGTACCTCTCGGCCGCCTCCTTCCTCGGCGTCGCCGGGCTGGTCCTGCTCCAGGGGCCCGAGATGCTCTGGTACCCGGTGGGCTACACCGCGGGCTACCTGGTGCTCCTCGTCCTCGTGGCGGCCCCGCTGCGCCGCTCGGGCGCGTACACGCTGCCCGACTTCGCCGAGGGGCGGATGGAGTCGCAGGCCGTGCGCCGGATCGCGGTGCTGTTCGTGGTCGGGGTCGGCTGGCTGTACCTGGTGCCCCAGCTCCAGGGCGCGGGGCTGACCCTGGAGGTCCTGACGGGCGCCCCGCACTGGGTCGGCGGGGTCGTCGTCGCCTCGGTGGTCAGCGCGGCCGTCGCCGCGGGCGGGATGCGCAGCATCACCTTCGTGCAGGCCTTCCAGTACTGGCTCAAGCTGGCGGCCCTGCTGGTCCCGGCCTTCTTCCTGGTCGCCGCCTGGGCCGGGGACGGCGCTCCGCGCGCCACCTTCGACGCCCCCGCCGTCTTCCGCGAGCACACCTCCGTCACGCTCGCCGAGGACGTGCGGCTGACGGTGCAGGCACCGCTGGCACTGACGGTCACCGGGCAGGTGGACGGGAAGTCCTACCGGGGCGCCCCGCTGACCCTCACCACCGGGCAGCACACCGTGCGGGCCCGCACGCGCCTGGAGTTCGCCCCGGACACCGCCGTCCCGCAGCCCCTCGGGGAGGCTGGCCCCGGCGTGTCCAGCTGGTCCTCGCCGCTGTCCGGGAACCACCGGGAGCACCGGCTGTACGCGACGTACGGGCTGATCGTCGCGACGTTCCTCGGCACCATGGGCCTGCCGCACGTCGCGGTGCGCTTCTACACCAGCCCCAACGGGCGGGCCGCCCGGCGCACCACACTGGTGGTGCTCGGGCTCGTCGGGGTCTTCTACCTGCTGCCGCCGGTGTACGGGGCGCTGGGCCGGATCTACGCGCCCGAGCTCGCCCTCACCGGGGACGCGGACGCGGCGGTGCTGGTGCTGCCGGAGCGCATGCTCGGCGGGATGCTCGGGGACCTGCTGGGCGCGCTGCTGGCCGGGGGCGCCTTCGCGGCGTTCCTGTCGACGGCCTCGGGACTGACCATGGCGGTGGCCGGGGTGCTGCACCAGGACGTGCTGCCGGCCCGCGGGGTGCGCAGCTTCCGGATCGCGGTCCTGGTGGCGGTCCTCGTCCCGCTCGCCGGCAGCATGGCGGCCCGGGACGTGCCGGTGGCGGACGCGGTCGGCCTGGCCTTCGCCGTGTCGGCCTCCTCGTTCTGCCCGCTGCTGGTGCTGGGCATCTGGTGGCGCGGGCTGACCCCGCCCGGTGCGGTGGCCGGTCTGGTCACCGGTGGCGGGGCCGCGCTGAGCGCCGTACTGGCGACCCGGGCCGGCCTGGCCCCCTCGGGCTGGGCGCACACGCTGCTGGCGTGGCCCGCCGCGTGGTCGGTGCCGCTCGGGTTCCTGACGATGATCCTGGTGTCCCTGGCCACCCGGTCGCGGATACCCGCCGGTACGGCGGCCACGCTGGCGCGGCTGCACCTGCCGGAGGACGTGGCCGTCGACCGGACGGCGGGTGCCCGGTGAGCGCGGCCCTGCTCGCCGTGCTGGCGGTGGCGGTTGCGGCGGTGCTGGCGGGCGGCGGCTGGGCGGCGGGCCACCGGCACGCCCGGCGCGGCGAACGGGCGGCCGGGCTGGACCTGGGCACCCCGGTGGAGCGGGCCACCTTCCACACCCTGCACACGGCCTCGCTGGCCGCTCCCCCGCTGCGCGCGGGGCTGACCGAGGACGCCGCCCGCAAGGCGGCGAAGCGGCTGCGGTCGCTGCTGGGCACGGAAGCGCTGTGCCTGACGGACCGGGAGTCGGTGCTGGCCTGGGACGGCCCGGGCGCCGACCACCACGAGCGGCGGGCGATGGCCCGGGTCAAGGAGCTCCTGGAGTCGGGGCGCAGCCAGAGCGTGCGCACCGAGTGCCAGCGCCCCGAGTGCCCGCTGAAGTGGGCGGTGGTGGCCCCCCTTACGGGCGAGGACGGGGTGCTGGGGGCGCTGGTGGCCTACGGTTCCCGGGAGTCGGCCGTGCTGGTGCGGGCGGCGACGGAGGTCGCGCGGTGGGTCTCCGTACAGCTGGAGCTTTCCGAGCTGGACCGGTCGCGGACCCGGCTGATGGAGGCGGAGATCAAGGCACTGCGGGCGCAGATATCCCCGCACTTCATCTTCAACTCCCTCGCGGCGATCGCCTCGTTCGTGCGGACCGACCCGGAGCGGGCGCGGGACCTGCTGCTGGAGTTCGCGGACTTCACCCGGTACTCCTTCCGCCGGCACGGCGACTTCGCCACCCTCGCCGACGAGTTGCGTTCCATCGAGCAGTACCTGGCGCTGGCCGGGGCCCGGTTCGGGGACCGGCTGAAGGTGACCCTGCAGGTGGCGCCGGAGGTGCTGCCGGTGGCGCTGCCCTTCCTGTGCCTCCAGCCGCTGGTGGAGAACGCCGTCAAGCACGGGCTGGAGGACTCCACCGAGGTCTGCCGGATCAGTATCTCCGCCCAGGACGCGGGCTCCGAGGCGGTGATCACCGTGGAGGACAACGGGATCGGGATGGACCCGGCCCTGCTGCGCCGGATCCTGGCCGGGGAGCGCGGCGGGTCCGCCTCCGGGATCGGGCTGCCCAACGTCGACGAGCGGATCCGGCAGGCGTACGGGGACGACTACGGGCTGGTCATCGAAACGGGGGTCGGAGCCGGGATGAAGATCACGGTACGGATTCCCAAATTCCGTGCGGGTGTGCACAGTTCGCCTCCGGGACACCCTCTCCCCGGCCCCTGACCGCGTGTCATGCTTCGAGCGGCGCGATGTGACCGGAGGGACCGGGCGACGTGTGGGTCGGACGGGAAGGACATCGTGAAGCGGTACGGGAATGGGTGCGCCGGGGCGCGGAGGGCGTCGGGGGCTGCCTGACCGTGGAGGGCGAGCCCGGCGCGGGCCGGACCTCGCTGCTGCGGGAGGCGTCGGTCCGGGCCGCCGCGGCGGGCTGCCGGGTGCGGTACGCGGCCGCGGACGCCGCCGGAACGGGACTGCCGCTGCGCGCCGCACTGGACTGCCTGCACCCCGCGGGCCCCGGCCGGGCGGCGGTGGTCGCCCTGCTGCGGGAGGCCGAGGCGGCGCAGCGGCCGGGCGGCGCGCTGCTCGCGGCGGCGGACCTGCTGGTGGCCGGGGTCGAGCAGTGGTGCGGGGAGCGGCCGCTGCTGCTGGTGCTGGACGACGCGCAGTGGGCGGATGCGGCGAGCCTGCTGCTGTGGCGGCGGCTGGCCCGCTCCACCGGGCGGCTGCCCCTGCTCCTGGCGTCGGCCCGGCGGCCGGTGCCGCGGCGGGCAGGTGCGCTGCCCGGGACGGACCCGGCGGAGGCGGACCCGGCAGGGGCGGGGCCGGGCGTCCTCGCCGTCAGGCTGGAGCCGCTGTCCCCGGCCGAGACGGCAGAGGCGCTCCGGGAGGCCCTCGGGGCTCCGCCGGGGCCACGGCTGCGGACGGCCGCGGCGCGGGCGGGCGGCAATCCGCGGCTGCTCGGGGAGCTCCTGGACCATTGGGCGGGACTGATCCGGCCCGACGGCGGCATGGCCGAACTGACCGTGCCGGAAGCGGAGTTGCCGCCCGCTCCGGCGGGTCCGGCCCGGCGGCTGGGCTACCTGCGCCGCAGTGCCCGTACGGCCCTGCGGCACGCGGCGCTGCTGGGTCCGTCGTTCACCGCGCGCGAGCTGGCCCTCGTCCGGGGGCGGCCCGCGCGGGAGCTGATGGCGGTCCTGGAGGAGCCGGTCCTGGCGGGACTGCTGGAGGACACCGGGGACCTGCTGCGCTTTCGCCACCCCGCCCTGCGCGAGGCCCTGTACGCCGAGACCCCCGGGACCCTGCGGACGGCCCTGCACCAGGACGCCGCCCGGGCCTTCGCCGGGGCCGGGCTGGATCCGGCCCGCACCGCCGGGCAGTTGCTGCGCGGCGGCCGCCCGGACGCCTGGGCGGTGCGCTGGCTGGCCGCCTCGGCGGCGGAGCTGGTCGCCGGGGCCCCCGGCGTCGCGGCCGAGCTCCTGGAGCGCGTCCTGGAGCAGGGCGGCCCACGGGACCCGGCGGTGCTGGAGGAGCTGGAGGAGCAGCTCGCGGACGCCGCGCTGCTGCTGCGCCGCCCGGAGTCGGTGGACCTCCTCGACCGGCTGCGGGCCCGGACCACGGACCCGGACCGGCGGGCTGCGGTGGACTTCAAACTGGTCTCCGCACTGATGATCGAGGGAGACATGGCCCGCTCCCTGGAGGTCACCGAGCGGGCCTTGGCCGAGGAGTTCCCCTCTCCCCGGTGGCGGCTGCGCCTGGAGGCCTGCCGGGTGCTGGCCCTGGCCGACCTGCACCGGCCCGCCGAGGCGTACGCCCTGGCCGGGCCGCTGGTGGCGCGGGCGCAGCGGCTGGGTGATCCGCTGTGCGGGGCCGAGGCCCATCACGCCGTCTCCTTCGCCCTGTTCCACCTGAACCGGGGCCGGGAGTCGCTGCACCACACCGCACAGGGGATCGCGCACGCGCGGCGCAGTCCCACCGCCAACGACATGCGGCTGCTCCTGCTGGCGAACCAGGCGGAGGGCCACCTGCGCTTCGACGAGCCCGAGCAGGTGGCGCGGGCGCTGCGGGAGGCCCGGGAGCTGGCGGTCGCGACCGGTTCGACGGGCCGGCTGGTGGTGACCGAGGCGCGGCTCGCCGAGTTCCACTACCGGCTCGGCGACTGGGACGCCGCGCTGGAGGCGGTGGCCCGGGCGGGTGCGCTGCCGGTCTCCGACGGCTGGCTCCCGGTGGTGGTGCGCGGGCTGCGGGCGCTGGTCCTGGGCCACCGCGACGAGCGTGAGGCGGCCGGGGCCGAGCTCGCGGCGCTGCCGGACGGCGCCTTCGCCTCTCCGGCGGCCCGCCGGTACGCCTCCCACGTGCTGCTGGCCCGGGCACTGCTGGCGGAGCGGGACGGCCGCCCGGGCGACGCCCTGGCGGCGCTGGAGCCCGTACTGGCGGACGTCGCCGAGGAGACGGTGACCTACGGGCGCCCCTGGGTGCTGTCGGAGACCGTCCGGCTCGCGCTGGAGAGCGGGCGCAGCGTCACGGCGCGGGCGGCGGTGGCCGCGTGCGTGCGCACGGCGGCGGCGCTGCCGGGGTATCCGGAGCCGGAACTGGCGCTGCTGCGCTGCCGGGGCCTGTTCGCGCAGGATCCCGAGCTGCTGGCGCGGGCGGTGCAGCGGGCCGAGCGGGGCGGGTGGCCGCTGGTGCTGGGCCAGGTCCTGGAGGACCTGGCGGTGGCCCGGGCCTGGCGCGGGGACCTCACCGGCGCGCGCTCGGCGCTGGCCCGGGCGGTGGCGGCGTACGAGGAACTGGGCGCAGGGTGGGACACGGCACGGGCCGAGGCCCGGCTGCGGAGCCTGGGGGTGCGCCGCGGCAGCCGGGCGGCGCGCCGCAGGCCGGCCAGCGGCTGGGAGGCGCTGACCCCGGCCGAGCTGAAGGTGGCCCTGCTGGTGGCCGAGGGCCGCTCCAATCCCGAGATCGCCACGGCCCTGTTCCTCTCGCCCCGGACGGTGCAGACGCACGTGTCGCACATCCTGGCCAAGCTCCAGGTCCGCTCCCGCGCGGCGGTGGCGGCTCAGGCGGCGGCCCGGTCCCCGCGGGCGCCGGGCCCGTAGCCGGGCATGGCGGCGCGCAGGGCCCGCAGCGCGTAGTGGGTGCGGGACTTCACGGTTCCGGCGGGCACCCCGAGGGCGTCGGCCGCCTCGCAGACGGAGGCGCCCCGGAAGTAGATGTGCACGAGCACGTCGCGGTGCTCGGGGCTGAGGGAACGCAGGGCCGTGCGGACGTCGAGCGCGGCGACGGCCTGCTCGGTGCGGTCGTCGGCGGCCGGGAAGTGCTGGAGGGCGTCCGGGCCCACCTCTGCGGGCCGTACCAGTCGGGCCCGGCGGGCGTCGATGGCGAGCCGCCGGGCGACGGTGTACAGCCAGGGCCGCATGGAGGCGTGGCCGCTCTCCAGGGCCTCGGGGTGCTTCCACGCCCGGACGAGGGTCTCCTGGAGGAGGTCCTCGGCCCGGTGCCGGTCGCCGGAAGTCAGGCCGAGGAGGAAGCCGTAGAGGGCCTTGCCGTGCCGGCTGTGCAGCCGGGCGATGGCGTGCGCGTCGGTGTGCCGGGTGGGGGTGCTCACGGGGTGCCCCTTCCAGGTCGGATGACCTGAGAGTGACGGATCGGTCCCGTCGAGTTATCCGCCGCTCGGCGTATCCGCGGCGCGCTGCGCCGACCGGTCGGCCGCGGGGGCCGGACGGGCGCGTCGAACGGGCGACCGGACACCCCTGCCGCGCGCGAGCGTTGACTACGCTGGCGGCATGCCCTTCTACGCGATGCGGGGAGTGATCTCGTGACCGAGCGCAAACCTCCGGGAGTGAGCTTCGAGTCCTGGACGGACCGGCAGATCCGCGAGGCCGAGGCGCGCGGCGCCTTCGCCGAGCTGCCGGGCTTCGGCAAGCCACTGCCGGATCTGGACCAGCCCTACGACGAGCTGTGGTGGATACGCAAGAAGATGGCCACCGAGAACATGACCTCGATGCTCCCGCCGGCCCTGGCCCTGCGCAAGGAGGCCGAGGACGCGCTGGCGGCGGCGGCCGGGGCGCCCTCCGAGCGGGCGGTGCGCGATCTGCTGGAACCCGTCAACGAGAAGATCGCCGCCGCGCTGCGCAGGCCCCCGCCGGGTCCGCCGCTGGGCCGCGGGCTCATCGACGTGGACGGGGCCGTACGGGAGTGGCGCGAGGCCCGCGGCACGGCGTGAGCCGGACGCGCCCGTGGCCCCGGCCGTCCTGGGGACGGCCGGGGCCACGGGGATGCGCAGGGTGTGACTAGCTCCAGCTGGCGTGCAGCGGCTTGCCCTCGGCGTAACCGGCGGCGGACTGGATGCCGACCACGGCCTTCTCCTCGAACTCCGCGAGGGAGCCGGCACCGGCGTAGGTGCAGGAGGAGCGGACACCCGCGATGATCGAGTCGATCAGGTCCTCGACGCCCGGACGGGTCGGGTCGAGGAACATGCGGGAGGTGGAGATGCCCTCCTCGAACAGCGCCTTGCGGGCACGGTCGTAGGCGGACTCCTCCGAGGTGCGGTTGCGCACCGCGCGGGCGGAGGCCATGCCGAAGGACTCCTTGTACAGGCGGCCGTCGGCCGACTGCTGGAGGTCGCCAGGGGACTCGTACGTACCGGCGAACCAGGAGCCGATCATGACGTTGGCGGCGCCGGCGGCCAGCGCCATCGCCACGTCGCGCGGGTGACGGACGCCGCCGTCGGCCCACACGTGCTTGCCGTACTTCTTCGCCTCGGCCGCGCACTCCAGCACCGCGGAGAACTGCGGGCGGCCGACGCCGGTCATCATGCGGGTGGTGCACATGGCGCCGGGGCCGACACCGACCTTGATGATGTCGGCGCCTGCGTCGATGAGGTCCTTGACGCCCTCGGCCGCCACGATGTTGCCCGCCACGATCGGGACCTGCGGGTCCAGGGCGCGGACGGCCTTGATCGCGTTGATCATGGATTCCTGGTGGCCGTGCGCGGTGTCGATGACGATCGTGTCCACGCCCGCGTCGAGCAGCTGCTTGGCCTTGGCGACGAAGTCGCCGTTGATGCCGACGGCGGCGGCGATGCGCAGCTTGCCGTTCGCGTCGGTGGCCGGGGTGTAGAGGGTCGCGCGCAGGGCGCCCTTGCGGGTCAGGATGCCGACGAGCTTGCCGTCCTTGTCGACGGCCGGGGCCAGCTTGCGGTGGCCGGCGTCGAGCTTGTTGAAGGCCTCGCGGGGGTCGATGTCGGCGTCGATGAGCAGCAGCTCCTTCGACATGACCTCGGAGAGCTGGGTGAAGCGGTCCACGCCGGTCAGGTCGTGGTCGGTGACGACGCCGACCGGGCGGCCCTCGTCGTCGACGACGACGCCGGCGCCGTGGGCGCGCTTGGGCAGCAGGGACAGGGCGTCGGCGACGGTCTGGGTGGGCGCCAGCGTGATCGGGGTGTCGAGCACGAGGTGGCGGGTCTTCACCCAGGAGATGACGTCGGTGACGACCTCGATCGGGATGTCCTGCGGGATGACGACGATTCCGCCGCGGCGGGCGACCGTCTCGGCCATCCGGCGGCCGGCGATGGCGGTCATGTTCGCCACCACGAGGGGAATGGTCGTGCCGGTGCCGTCGGGCGAGGACAGGTCCACGCCCTGGCGGGAACCGACCGCGGAGCGGCTCGGCACCATGAACACATCGTCGTACGTCAGGTCGTACGGCGGCTTCAGGTCATTGAGGAAACGCACGTGCTAGACATCCCAGTCAATCGGAGGTGCCTCGACAGGGCAGCCGAGGAAACGCACGTACTTCATTCTCCCACGTCCTGGAGTTCACCAACCCCGGGCTGATCGTCCGAGACGGATGGGGCCGCCTGGTTCTTTCCTACGGGACCTTGGTCCCTGCGGCCCTGCGGTGGATCGGTGTCCGGCCGCCGGTCAGCGGGGTGACCGAGCCGCCGTGGCGGACCGCGGTGAACTCGGCGGCGATGGCCAGGGCGGTCTCCTCGGGGGTCGCGCCGCCGAGGTCGAGGCCGATGGGCGAGCGCAGCCGGGCCAGCGCGGACGGCGTCACCCCTTCGGCCCGCAGCCGTCCGGTCCGGTCGGTGTGGGTGCGCCGCGACCCCATGGCTCCCACGTATCCCAGCGGCAGCCGCAGGGCGAGCGCCAGCAGCGGTACGTCGAACTTGGCATCGTGGGTGAGCACGCAGACGGCGGTACGGGAGTCCAGCAGGCCGGCCTGCGCCTGCGCGGCCAGGTGGCGGTGCGGCCAGTCCACGACGACCTCGTCGGCGTCCGGGAAGCGCGCCGGGGTCGCGAAGACGGGGCGGGCGTCGCACACCGTGACCCGGTAGCCGAGGAAGGCCCCGATCCGGGCCAGGGCGGCGGCAAAGTCGATGGCCCCGTAGACGATCAGCCGGGGCGGGTCGGCCGATGATTCGACGAGCAGCGTCAGCGGCCGTCCGCACAGGCCGCCGGCCGTGCCCAGTTCCGCGGTGCCGGTGCGGCCGGCCAGCAGCAGGCCGCGGACCTGCCCGGCGGCGGCCCGGTCCAGGGCCTCGCCGCCGTCCAGCCCGCCCTCGTAGGAGCCGTCGGCGTGCACGGCCAGCGCCCGGCCGAGCTGGCGGGGCGGCCCGGAGACCACCCGGGCCAGCGCGGCCCGGGCCCCGCCCGCGGCGGCGTCGAGCACCGAGCCGAGGACGGGCCGTACCGGGTCGCCGCCGCGGACCGGGGTGACCAGGACGTCGAGGACTCCCCCGCAGGTCAGACCGACGGCGAAGGCGTCGTCGTCGCTGTAGCCGAAGCGGTGCAGTCCGCCCTCCCCGGAGGTGAGGGCGTCCAGGCAGAGCTCGTGCACGGCGGATTCCACGCAGCCGCCCGAGACGGAGCCGAGTGCGGTGCCCCGGTCGTCGACCGCGAGGGAGGCGCCGGGGCCGCGCGGCGCGCTCCCGCTGACCGCCACCACGGTGGCCAGCGCGAATTCCCGGCGCGCGGCACACCACGCGCGTAGCTCGTCGGCTATGTCGAGCATCAGCGGATGTACTCGCGGCGCGGGGACTGTCCGGGGATGAGCGGCCGCGGCGGCAGGACCGCCGGCGCGGGGGGCCGGGCGGTGCCATGGCGGGCCGTGACGGGCGCCGCCCGGACGGCAGCCGGGCGGGGGGTTCCCGCGTAGGCCTCCGGTTCCCGTCCGCGCGAGCCGAGGAGTTTGGCCGCGTGGGCCACGCTCGCCAGGGTCGCGTGGTGGTGCCAGCCGCGGAAGGAGCGGCCCTCGAAGTCGCGGATGCCCGCGGGTTCGCAGGTTTCCGCGAAGTCCAGGGAGACCCGGTCGGTGAGCTTGGCCAGCAGGAAGAGCTGGGCGAGCGGCCGGTCCCCTATGTTCGTGACCCAGAACTCGGTGGGCAGCAGGGCGGCTTCGGTCCAGGCTCCGACGAGCAGCAGCGGGGTCGGCGTCGTCGGCGCGGGCCGGTCCTCGCTGGGGGTGGCGAGGATCGAGGCGGAGGTGAGCAGGGTGACCGCTCCTTCTCCGCGGCCGTGCCGGGTCCACTCGACGACGCGGCGCTGGGAGCGCAGGGAGTCGATGAGTTCCCGGGCGGGTGCGGTGTGCGGCCCGGGTTTGTGGCGTCCCGCGCCGCCGAAGGAGACCGGCAGGGAGCCGTCGACCTTGAAGACGAAGGGGATGTCCTGGAGGGCGAAGGACTCGATGCTCTGCGGGAGGTCGCTGTTGGCGACCTCCATCACCACGGGCCGGCGCTGGAGTTGCCAGGTCGCGGCCATCCGCTGGACGGCGTGCACGGCGTCCTGCGCGGGGGTGAGCGAGCGCGCCGTGTCGGGGATGCCGGCCCGGCGCCTGCGCAGGAGCTCGCTGGTCCAGGGACCGGGGAGGGTGAGGGTCCACTCGACGGGGAAGCTGGCCTCGCTGGATGCGAGCCAGATCCCGCTGGCCTGCTGACAGTTGGCGGTGCGGCCGAGCTGCGGGACGAACTGCCGGCCGACGCCTACGGAGCGGTCCCCGGCCTTCTCTATCACCATGGGCTGCAGCACCCAGGCCAGCGGGCGCTGGGCGGTGCGTTCGAGGTGCTGGGCGAGGGAGCGGCGTACCGGGGTCCAGTCCCAGGGGGACTTGCTGATGAACTGCTGGAGGCTCTGCTCCACGGAACTGGCGCCCGTTCCGGCAATGTTACGGATGGTCTTCTTGCCGGTGGTCTGTACGAGGCCGTTCAGATAAACGCGGGCCCAGTTTCGCTGGTCCCGCCGGGGTAAGGACTCGAAGAGCAGAGAGATCAGTACATCGATCAATTCGGAGATTTCCTTTTCGGATTCCTCCGGCAGGACTACGCGAGCCATCTGGGCCTCCCCCGCGACCACTTAGATCCGATACCCTACTTGACCGCGGAGAACGGCCGTAGGCCCCTGCGACTACTTCCTGAGGTCGCTCGTGGTTTCGAGCTGCTCTTCCTCTACCACGAGCGGGATGGGGATCTGGTTCGCCGCATAGTAGATCGCGATCAGGAAGTGCGCGATGAGGGTGAGCGGTGCCGAGATGAAGGCGAGCAGCACGGTGAGCGGGTAGGCGATCGCGCCGAGGCCGAATCGCATCCGGGTGGCACGGGCCCCTTCCTTGTCCACTTCTTCGTGGAAAAGGTGCCCGACCCTGGTGACGTACCACCAGAAGGCCATGAAGGCGAGGGCGTAGGCCACGGTCACGGCGCTGTAGAGGACGGCTGCCGCGTTCGCGGACCCGCCTTCCTCCCTGAGGTGTTCGGCGAGGACGGTGGTGGTGTAGGGAATCACCGACACCACCATCAGCACCAGGAGATTCAGGAACAACAGCGGTCGGTCGACCCGCTTGAGGTGACTGAAGATGGTGTGGTGGTTCACCCACATGACGCCGATGATGAGGAAACTCACCACATAGGCAGCGTAATGCGGCCACTGTTCCCGGACCCCGTGCCAGAAGTCCGATCCGGTTTCTTCCGGAACCTTCAATTCCAGAACGAGGATCGTGATGATGATGGCAAATACACCATCACTGAATGCCTCGACCCGCCCGGTTTCGCGTTCCATGACCTCCCCTTTGCCATTCAGTGCATAAATGCAACTTGCCCGCCCGCGGTATGCCACACATACGGGGAGGGCGATCTTCTCCCGCCCTCCCCGCACACGCTACCCAGATTTCAGAACTTAGCTGCCGAACCCAGCCGTCTGCCGCCAGATCCGGCCATCGCGGACCACAAGTGTCCCGAACGCGTGCTCCGGTTCGCCGTTCAAACTCATGATCGCCCGGTAGAAGATGGTGTCCTCTGTCTCGATGTACTCCTGGAGCTCGACCAGCGTGGGCTTGACGGTGAGATAGCCGGTGAACGTCTCGCGAACGGCTTCGATGCCCACCGAGACCCCCTCGAAGCGCAGCAGTACGGCGTCGTCGGTGTAGTTCTTCATCACCGCCTCAATGTCCAGTGCGGCGAGGGCGTCCATCTGACGGACGAACACCGGGTGCAGCTTGGAGATGTCGTACTTGGCCATGACGACTCCGTTCTATCAACTGGTGGTGGAACCGGTGGGTGAACTGGCTTACTGGTCAGTTGAGTTGGGGGTGCCGGCTGAAGCGGCAGGGGTGGCGCAGGACTCCGCCGTACCGGCGAAGGGCAGCCTGACGACCATCCGGGTCTCACCCGGACGCGAGCGGGCCGTGATCGAACCGCGGTGGCGCTGGGTGACGATCCGGTAGCTGAGGTGCAGGCCCAGGCCCGTACCCTTGCCCACGTCCTTGGTGGTGTAGAAGGGTTCGAAGATCCGCGGCAGGGACTCCTCGGGGATGCCGCGGCCGGTGTCGGCGACCTCCACGACCATGCAGACCCCCTCGGACCGCGCGCGCAGCGTCAGTACGCCGGCGCCCTCCATGGCCTCGGCCGCGTTGTCGACCAGGTTGGTCCACACCTGGTTCAACTCGCTCGGATAGCCCGTCAGTTCGGGAAGGCCGGGTTCGTACTCCCGCACGATGCCGATCCCGGCGAGCTTGGCACGCAGGACGACCAGCGTGTTCTCCAGTCCGTCGGTCACCGGGAAGCTCTGTTCGGGGGCCCGGTCCAGATTGGCGTAATCCCGGGTGGCGGAGACCAGTTGGGAGATACGGGGACCGGCCGCACGGAGCTCCGCGGCGAGCGAGCGGATCTCCAGCAGCGCCGCCAGGTGGTCGAGCCCGGCGGCGAGGGCTCCTTCGCCGACCTCCTCCAGCCGCTCCAGCAGCCAGGGCAGTTCCACGCCGAGGTCCGAGACCCCCGAGCCGAGCAGGCCGGGCCGCTCCGCGCCCGCGCCCTCGGCCCAGTCGGCGATCTCCTCCTCGGCGTCGGCCTGCGCCAGCGCGTCGGTGACCTCGGGCGGCGGCAGCTTGTCCAGCTCCTCGGCCAGCCGGTCCAATACGGTGCGCTCCGCGCCGGTGGCGGACGCTCCCCAGGCCTGGGCGGTGCGGGTGAGCCGCTCCAGGGCGGGCGCCAGCTCCTGCGCGGCCCGGGCCACGGCGGCAGCCGGGTTGTTCAGCTCGTGGGCCAGACCCGCGGCGAGGGTGCCCAGCGCCTCCACGGTGGCCCGTTTGCGGGCCTGCACCTCGGAGGACTTGATCCGCCAGGCCAGGACCGGCAGCAGCACGGCGGCCACGCCGTGGCAGCGGGTCAGCATCTCGAAGAAGACCGGACGGGCGTAGGCGACGACCGTGGTCGACGGTCCGCTCGCGGCCGCGGTGGCCACGTACGAGCCCTCGGTGAGCAGGGGGAGCTCCCCGGTGAACCGGTGGGCGGCGGAGGGCTTGCCGTCGTGGTCCTCGGCGGCCGCGCTGTCCTCCTCGGTGGAGTGCCGGGTGAGCACCTCCTCCCGGCCGTCGACGACCTTGGTGACCACCAGCCCGCCGGAGAGCAGGACGTGGAAGCCGGTGGCCTCCTCGCCGTCGCGGAAGAGCACCTCACCGTCGGCGAGGACCCGCGGCTCGGAGACCGAGACCAGCCAGTCCAGCTGTTCCTCGGTGATCCCGGCGAATATCTCCAGGCCGCGCAGGGCGAGGCGCAGCCCGGCGGCGTCCGCGGCGGTCATGCGGCGCTCCCCTCGGCCTTGGTCCGGGCGGCCAGCCGTACGGTGACCAGCAGGGCGACCGCGCACACCGCGGCGACGGCGGTCATGAAGCCGACGGAGGTGCGGTGCAGCCCGTGGATGTTGGTGAGCATCCCGGCGAGCACCGCCGGGACGCTCATCGCCAGGTAGGCGAAGACGTATACGGCCGCGGTGAGTTCACCGCGGTGGGCCGGGTCGGCGAGCGTGCTCAGCGCCCGGAAGGAGCCGAGGAACGCCGCCCCCCAGCCGCAGCCGAGCACCGCCGTGGCCACCAGGAACACCGGGGCCGAGCCGAGGCCCAGCGCCAGCAGGACCAGTCCGAGCCCGGCGATCAGGCCCGTCAGGCCGAGCACGGCGGTGCGCAGGGCCTCGGTACGGCCGAGCAGCAGCTGGGCCGCGGTGGCGGCGCCCGCGAGCAGGGCCACGGTGGCCCCGCCGACGAGGTAGTTGGTGGACTGCAGGAGCGAGAGCGCCAGGTGCGGGCCGAGCGAGAGGTAGAAGCCGCCCACCGACCAGACCGCGACGATGGTCAGGATCAGGACGGTGAAGCGGCCGCGGGCCCCCGCCGGTACGTGGATCCGGTGCGGGACCACCCGGAAGCGGCCCCCGGCCCCGGGAGCGCTCTCGGGCATCCGCCAGACGCCCGCCAGGCCGACGGCGAAGGCCCCGATCAGCAGGACGTAGCTGAGGACGGTCGGTGCGGGCGCGAACTGCACGAGCAGTCCGGCCCCGATGCCGCCGAGCCCGATGCCCACGGTCGGCCCGGCGCTGTTGACCTGGGCGCCGAGCGCGGGCCGGGAGACCGGGGCGAGTTCGAGCAGGGCCGCGCCCATCGCCCCGGTGGCCAGGCCCACGGCGAGGCCCTGCACGGCGCGGGCGGCGAGCAGCAGGCCGAGCCCGTCGGCGGCGGCGAACAGGGCCATGGAGACGATCGCCAGGACCAGCCCGGCGCTCAGGACGGGGCGCCGGCCCAGGGTGTCGGAGAGCGAGCCGAACAGCAGCAGCCCGGCCAGCACGGTGACCGCGTAGAGGGCGAAGACCACCGTGATGGTTCCGGAGGACAGGCCCCACTGCTGCTGGTAGAGGACGTAGAGGGCGGAGGGGACGGAGGAGGAGAGCATCAGCAGGACGAGTACCGCGCCCACCACCCAGAAGCCGGAGCCTCTGGGCGGGGCGGCCGCGTGCGCGGCCCGGTGCCCGGTCGTCCCCGTGGTCGTTCTCGTCGGTTCGGCCACTGCGTCACTCAACTCCCCCGTGATGGGCCCGTGCCGGGCCCCGTGGCGTGCGGTGGTCAGGCGATGGCCCCGGCCTTCGCCAGTGCGCGGGCCGTGAGCACCCCCGCGAGGTGGCCGAGGTACTCGGCCGAGGTGCCGCGCCCGGGGACGAACAGCTCCCGGGGTTCGCCGCGGAAGGCGGCGAGCACGGCCTCCGTCGTGTACGGGCCCCCGCGCAGCCGGTCCTCGACCCCGCGCAGGCGCAGGGCGCGGGGGGTGGCTCCGGTGACGGCGATGCGCGGGCCGTCCGCGGTGATCCGTACGGCGGCGGCGCACACCGGGTAGCGGGTGGCCCGGTCGGCGGTCTTCTCGAAGGCTCCGGCCCGCCCGGCGTCGGGGACCAGCAGCGCGGTGACGACCGAGCGGGCGGGTGCGCCGCCGGCCGCGAACTCCTCGGCGGAGACGGCCGAGCGCCCGCCGGGGCCGGCCAGTTCCACGGTGGCGTCCGCGGCGATGGCGGCGACGGGCAGGTCGGTGGCCCGTCCGGGGGCGGCGAGGTTGCCGCCGACGGTGCCGAGGTTGCGGACCTGGGGGTCGCCGTTGGCGCGGGCCGCGGCGGCCAGTTCCGGGGCCCCGGCGAGCACCAGCGGGTCCGCGGCGAGTTCGGCGAGGGTGGTCAGGGAGCCGATCCGCAGGCCCCCGGGGCCGCGGGCGATCCCGCCCAGCTCGTCGAGCCCGCGGATGTCGACGAGCAGCCGGACCCCGTCGGCGCCGAAGGCGTTCTCGCCGGTGCGCAGCCCGGGCAGCAGGCTCTGTCCGCCTGCCAGGACCCGGGCGCCCCGGGTGCCGGCGAGGAGGGTCAGGGCCTCGTCGAGGCCGACGGGGCGGACGTAGTCGAACTCGGTGAGGATCACTGGGCTTCTCCTCGCAGGCGGCGCCAGACCTTCTCGGGGGTGAGCGGCATGTCGATGTGCTGGACGCCGAGGTCGGAGAGGGCGTCGACGACCGCGTTGACGACGGCCGCGGCGGGCGGCACGGTGGCGATCTCGCCGGCGCCCTTGGCGCCGAGCGGGTTGTGCGGGGTGGGCGTGACCGTCTTGTCGAGGGTGAAGAGCGGTACGTCCGCGGCGCGCGGCAGGGCGTAGTGGTCGAGGTCGGCGCTGATCAGCAGTCCGTTCTCGTCGTACTCGGCGATCTCCATCAGCGCCTGGCCGAGGCCGTGCGCGATGCTTCCCTCGATCTGGCCGAGGACCACCTTGGGGTTGCCGATGTGTCCGGCGTCGTCCACGGCCGTGTAGGCGACCACCTCGGTCTCGCCGGTCAGTTCGTCGACCTCGACGACCGCGACGTGCGTACCGAAGGGGTAGTTGAAGTCCGGCGGGTCGAAGTGGGTGGTCTCGTCGAGGGCCGGTTCGATCTCCGGCGGCAGGCCCCAGCCGTACCACATGGCCATCGCGAGCTCGGCGAAGGTCTTGGTGTTCTCGGGGTTGCCCTCCTCGAAGATCTTGCCGCCCTCGTAGACGACCTTGTCCTCGGGGACGCCCAGGAAGACGGCTCCGGCCCGGATCAGCTTGCTCTTGATCTTCCGGGCGGTGAGCGCGACGGCCGGGGCCGCCATGCTGTAGGAGCGGGAGCCGTAGGTGCCCTGACCGTACGGGGCCTTCTGGGTGTCGCCCTCGTGCACCTGGACGCTGTCCGGGTCGATGCCGAGTTCGTCGGCGGCGACCTGGGCGAAGACGGTGCCGTGGCTCTGGCCGGTGGAGGCGGAGCCGACGGTGACGGTGACCTCGCCGGTCGGGTGGACCCGGATGTTGGCGCTCTCCCAGGTGCCGCCGAGCATGCCCTCCTGGGACATCCGGGTGGAGGGGCCGACGCCGCAGATCGCGACGTACGTGGCGAGGCCGACGCCGAGCCGTTTGCCGCGGGCGCGGGCCTCGGCCTTGCGGGCCGGCATGTCGGCGTAGCCGGACAGCTCGATCGCCCGGTCGAAGTTCAGCTGGTAGTTCCCGGAGTCGTAGGTCCAGCCCAGACCGTTGTCGTAGGGGAACTTCTCCTTCGGGACCAGGTTCTTGCGCCGGACGGCCGCCGGGTCCATGCCGATCTCGGCGGCGTAGCGGTCGACGAGGCGCTCCATCAGGAACGCGGCCTCGGCGCGCCCGCTGCCGCGCTGGGCGCCGAGCGAAACGGTGTTGGTGAAGGCGGCGTAGACCTCGCAGAAGGCCGCGTCGATGTCGTACATCCCGCTGATGGAGCGTCCCATCAGGGCGGTGGCGACACCGGGGCCGATCGTCGAGGGGTAGGCGCCGAGGTTGGCGTAGCTGGTGCAGCGCACGGCGGTGATGCGGCCGTCGCGGGTGCCTGCGAGGGTGACGTGCTGGCGGTGGTCGCGGCCCTGGACGGTGGAGCTCATCAGCCCGGTGCGGGTGTCCACCCATTTCACGGGCCGTCCGAGCGCCTTGGACAGGAGCAGGACCAGCGGCATGTCGGGGTACAGGTACCCCTTGGTGCCGAAGCTGCCGCCGACGGTCGGGGCGATCACCCGGAGCTTGTTGAAGGGGATGCCGAGGACCAGCGCGGAGAGCAGGAAGCGGTGGTTGTGCGGCCCCTGGGTGGTGGCGTACAGGGTGTACTCGCCGGTGACGGGGTCGTAGTCGCCCACCGCGCCGCGCGGTTCGATGGGGCTGTTGATGGTGCGCTGGTTGACGAGGTCGAGTTCCACGGTGACCTCGGCCGAGGCGATGGCCGCGTCGGTGCGGTCCTTGTCGCCGCAGGTCCAGTACGCGTTCAGGTTGCCGGGGACGGCCTCGTGCAGCTGGGGCGCGCCTTCGGCGAGGGCCTCGTCGGCCCGGGTGACCACGGGCAGGGGCTCGTACTCGACGGCGATCGCGGCCAGTGCGGCGGCGGCCTGGCGCGGGGTCTCGGCGACGACCACGGCGATGGGGTCGCCCACGTGGCGCACGGCGTCCGCGGTGAGCACGGGGCGGGCGCCGGGAAGTCCGTAGGGGTGGGGCGGGAAGTGGCTCTCGACCCCGCCGGGTATCCAGATGCAGGGCAGCGGCATCACGTCGGTGAAGTCGGCGGCGGTGGCCACCTTCAGCACGCCGGGCAGCTGTTCGGCCGCCTTGGTCTCGATGGAGAGGATCCTGGCGTGGGCCACGGTGCTACCCAGGATCGCCATGTGGGCGGTGCCGGGCAGATCGATGTCCGCCACGTACTTCGCCTCGCCGCGCAGCAGCTGCGGGTCCTCGCGGCTGTCCAGCGGCTGTCCGAGCAGGCCGTTCCCGATGGATGCGGTCTCCTGCGGCTGAGCCGTCTGCTCCCCCGTCACTGCGGTCATCTCCCTCACACCTCCGTTCCGGCTGCGGTGGCCGCGGCGGCCGCGGGCACCTCGGCGCGGTCGGCGGCGCAGGCGCGCTGCACTCCGCGGACCACGCTGTGGTAGCCGGTGCAGCGGCACAGGTTGCCGGTCAGCCATTCGCGGATCTCGGGTTCGGTGGGCGCCTCGCCGTCCGCGGTGGAGTCGACGAGTTCGCCGAGGGACATGACCATGCCCGGGGTGCAGAAGCCGCACTGGGTGCCGTGTTCCTGGCGCAGTGCCTCCTGGAGGCCGGACAGTTCACCGCCGGGGGTGGTGACCCCTTCGATGGTGGCCACCTCGGAGCCGGCCGCCGAGGCGGTGAGGACCAGGCAGCTCTTGACGGAGCGGCCGTCGAGCCGGACGACGCAGGTGCCGCACTGGCCGGTGTCGCAGCCGACCTTGGTGCCGGTCAGGCCGAGGCCGTCGCGCAGCCGTTCCACGAGCAGTTCGTTCGGCTCCGCCGAGAACTGCTCGGGTCTTCCGTTCACCTTCAGTTCGATATCCATGCCAGCGCCTGCGCTTCCGTGAGCGGCCGGTTGAAAAGGGGCCCGCCGGGCTGCTGGAGAATTCCTCCGGAGTGCAGCGGGCCGGTGTCGACGGGCGCGAATCCGAGATCCGTGATGATTCCCGCGACGATTTCCTTCGCTTTTGCGTCGTCGCCCGCCACGAAATGGGCGAGGCGCTCCGACCCTTTGCGTTCCGGCGCGGTGCCGGCCACGGCGAGGGTCTCGAAATGCATGGTGTTCAGGGATTTGACCAGCCGTGCGCCGGGATACCAGTCGGCGACGAGTTCGCTGGATCCGCGGGTGCCGAGGTCCCGGGGTGCGCCGGGGCCGCTGAAGGCGTTGGTGGCGTCCACGAGCAGGGTGTCGCGGACGGCCTCCTGCGGCAGGAGGCCGCGGACGCTGTCGAAGGGCAGCATCAGCACCAGGAGTTCGGCCCGGCCGGCGGCCTCGGCGGGGTGCGCCGCCGAGGCCGCCGGTCCCAGTTCGGCCACGAGCGGGCCGAGGGTCTGCGGGCCGCGGGCGTTGGCGAGGACGACCTGGTGTCCCGCCGCCACGAGGATGCGGGCGAGGACCGTGCCGATCCGCCCGGTGCCGATGATGCCTGTCTGCATTGGCTCTCCTGAACGAGTGGTCCGGTGCGGCCGGGGGCGGGGCCCCTGCGGCCGTCAGTCCATGCCGATCCAGACCGACTTGGTCTGGGTGTAGCTCTCCAGGGACTCGGGGCCGCACTCGCGGCCGTAGCCGGAGGCCTTGTAGCCGCCGTAGGGCACGGCCGGGTCGTACTGGTTGTAGCAGTTGACCCAGACGGTGCCGGCCTTGATCTGCGAGGCGACCCGGTGGGCCCGCCGCAGGTCCTTGGTGTGGACGCCCGCGGCGAGGCCGTACGCGCTGTCGTTCGCGATGCGCACGGCGTCCTCCTCGGTGTCGAAGGGGATGATCGACAGGACCGGCCCGAAGATCTCCTCCTGGGCGATCCGCATGCCGTTGTCGACGCCGGTGAAGACGGTCGGCAGGAAGTAGAGGCCCTGGCTGGAGGCGCCCTCGGGGGTCCAGCCGGTGCCGCCGGTGCGCAGGGTCGCGCCTTCCTTCTCGCCGACCTCGATGTAGGAGCTGACCTTGTCGAACTGGCCCTGGTGGGCGAGCGGCCCGAACAGGGTGGCCGGGTCGCGCGGGTCGCCGGGCTTGAGGGCGGCGGCCCGGCGCACCAGCCGTTCGACCATCTCGTCGTGGATGGGCCGGTGCAGCAGCAGCCGGGAGCCGGCGGTGCAGATCTCGCCCTTGTTGTAGTAGATGCCGAAGAAGGCCAGTTCCTCGGCGGCGTCGAGGTCCGCGTCGGCGAAGACGATGTTGGCGGACTTGCCGCCCAGTTCCATCGTCACCTTCTTCAGGGTGCCGGCCGCCTTGCGGATGATGGACTGGCCGACGGAGGTGGAGCCGGTGAAGGCGATCTTGTCGATGTCCGGGTGGTCGGTGAGGGTCTCCCCCAGTTCCACGCCGGGACCGGTGATGACGTTCAGCACCCCGTCCGGGATCTCCGCCTCCTGGAAGAGCTCGGCGATCTTCAGGGCGGTGAGCGGGGTCGCCGGGGAGGGCTTGTGGACCACCGTGTTCCCCGCCGCCAGTGCCGGTGCGATCTTCGTCATCGACAGCAGCAGCGGGAAGTTGAACGGGGTGATGGCGCAGACCACGCCCAGCGGTTCGCGCAGGGTGTAGGCCAGCTGTCCGCCGGCCGGGGCCCGCGAGGATCCGTCGACACGGGTCACGGCCCCGGCGTAGTAGTGCATGAGCTGGGCGGCCATGGGCGCGTCGACCGTGCTGGAGAAGGCGAACGGCTTGCCCATGTCCACGGTCTCCAGCAGGGCGATCTCCTCCAGGTCGCGCTCGATGAGCTCACCGACCCGGTTCAGCCGCAGCGCGCGTTCCTGGGCGGAGAGTCTGCTCCACGGACCTTCTTCGTACGCCTTGCGTGCGGCGGCGACCGCCGCGTCCGCGTCGGCTGCGGTGGCCTGGGCCACCGGCACGATCTCCTGGCCGTCCACGGGGCTGATGTCCGGCTCGGTACGGCCGTCCTGGGCCGGGACCCATTTGCCGCCGATGAACAGTTTTCCGGGGTTGGCCAAGGGCTGGTCGCTGAGCTCGCGCCTGGTCATGGCTGCTGCCTTCCGGTGTCGAGTGCGGGGCGGAGGAGCTAGCCCCTCGCGAGCTGACGTAAGAACGTCTCGGCGAGGGCCTTGGAGGAGTACGGGTTCTGGCCGGTGGTCAGCCTGCGGTCCACGACCACGTGCGAGTCCCAGATCGCCTCGGCCTTCTCGTAGCGGGCGCCGAGCCGGGTGAGCTCGACCTCCAGGATCAGCGGGAGGCGGCCGGCCATGTTGGTGACCAGCTCCTCGCTGTGCGAGAAGGCCGTCATCCGGTAGCCCTCGAACGGCCAGCGGCCTTCGCCGTCGCGCAGGGCGAGCAGCGAGGTGTGGCCGTGGCAGACGGTGGCGAGCGGCTTGTCCTGGGCGAGGGTCCAGCGCAGGACCTGGGCCAGTTCGTCGGACTTGGGGAGGTCGCCGATGGCGCCGTGGCCGCCGCTGACGTAGACGCCGTCGTAGTCGGCGACGTCCTTCTCGGTCAGGGACTCCAGGGCGATCGGGTTCTTCAGCTGGGGCGTCTCCCCGATGACGCGGACGTACTCGGCGGCGTTGGCCGCGTCCTCGTCCGGCGAGCCCTCGGGGCGGACCCACTGGAGGAACTGCGGGTCGATGCTGGTCTGGTCGACGGTGGGTGCCTGTCCGCCGATCGTCGCCACGTCCACCGTGTGGCCGGCGGCCTTGAACAGCGTATAGGGCACGACGAATTCCTCGGCCCAGAATCCCGAAGGGTGCTGTTCTCCGTCCAGCAGGTGGAGCGTGGCCTTGGCCGTCATGACGACGAGAATCTTCATGATTCTCTCCTTGTTCTGGATTCGCTGCCGATTCAACACGCCCCTCGCAGGGGGCGTAAGGGGACGACGTCAGGCCCGTGATACTTCGTCACGTGCGTCCAACGCCGCGATGATGGTGCGGAATTCACCGACCAGGGGATGGTCGGGATGCGCTTCGGCGAATATCCGTTCTCCGTAGAGAGCGGCCATTTCCGGCGAGTACGGAAGGATTCCGGCCAGGGGTGCGCCGTACACCTCCTCGGACCGCCGCCGGGCCGCCGCCCGGTCGAGCCCTTCGGGGGCCATGCTCAGGACCAGGGTCCGCCGGCAGGGCAGGCGCCCGGCCAGGGCGATGGTCTCCTCGACCCCGGACAGGTCGATCCGGTCCGCCCGGGCCATGATCATCAGTACGTCGGCACTGGCCATGGCCGTCACCGACTCGTTGTTGAGCCCGGCGTGGGTGTCGAGCAGCAGGACGTCGAGCGCGAAGTGCCCGGCCAGCCGGTCGAAGCCCTCCGGCAGCAGCCCCACGTCGTAGCCGCTCGTCATGATCTCGCGCAGGGCGGCCGTCCCGGTCCGGGCGGGGACCACGTACAGCCCGGGCGCGCCCGCCTGCTGGGCCGCGGCCTCGATCTCGCAGCGGCCCAGCAGGTAGTCGGCCAGGGAGGGGCCCGGTCCGAGCCGGAACAGCAGGTCCAGGGTGGGCGACTGGATGTCGGTGTCCACCACGCCCACCCGGCGTCCCCCGGCTGCGATCAGCAGCGCGAGGTTGGCCAGGACCGAGGACTTCCCGGTGCCACCGCGGTGCGAGTGCACCACGACGGTGCGGGTCACCTAGGCCACCACCCTCTGGCCGGCACCGGCCGCGTGCGGCCCCCGCGCCGCGCGTGGCCGGTGCAGGGCCAGCATGGTGACGTCGTCGTGCTGTTCGGCCGTGCCCGTGTGCTCGCGCACCGCGACGTCCATCCGGTCGACCATCTCCTTGCCGCTCACCAGGGATGCGGCGAGCAGCTCCAGCATCCGTTCGTCGCCGAAGAAGCTGCCGCTCGGACAGCGGGCCTCGGGCACCCCGTCGGTGAAGACGAAGAGGGTGTCCCCGGGGTCCAGCTGGGCGTAGCCGAGGGTGTAGACGCAGTCGGGCAGGACACCGACGGCCGGGCCGGTGATGTCCAGCGCCACCGGCGGCCGGCCGTCGCCGGGCATCAGCAGGGGCGGGTTGTGGCCGCCGTTGATGTAGACCAGGCTGCCGGTCAGGGGGTCCAGCACCCCGAAGAACAGGGTGGCGAAGTACCCCTGCCGCAGGTGGTTGCGGGTGAGGTAGCCGTTGGTGGCGGTGACCGCGTTGAGCAGCGGGGTCGCTCCGACCACCGGGATGCGGCGGCTGCCGCCGGTGCGTCCGGCGGCGACCAGGTGCTGGAGGCCGCTGTTCTCCGCGGTGTGGCGGAGCAGGGAGCGGATGAGCGCCATGAACAGGGCGGCGCCGACCCCCTTGTCGCAGACGTCGGCGACGACGAAGGCGAGCCTCCGGCCGCGGGAGATCTCGAAGACGTCGTAGAAGTCCCCGGCGACCTGCCGGGCGGGCCGGAACCGTACGTCGATCTCCCAGCCCGCGGGCACCGGCAGCGATTCGGGCAGGAAGCCCGCCTGGATCTCGCGGCCGATCTCCAGTTCCTTCTCGTAGCCCATGAGTTCGGCGCGGGCGTCGGCCTCGCGCAGGGTGCGGCCGAGTCCGGCGCGCTCCGAGCAGCTGTGCAGCCGGGCCCCGACGAGGGCGGGCAGGAAGGGCGGTACCAGGTAGTCGTGACCGATCCGGACGTGTTCCTCCAGTGCGGCGAACTCCGTCACGGCCCAGACGACGACGATGGGCGCCCCGGCCCAGCGGCGCAGCCTCCGTACGGCCATGCGTACGGACTCCCCGTCGGACTCGGCCGGGACGAGCAGCACGTCCGCGACGGGCAGCAGTTCCAGCGGGCCTTCGCGCAGCTCCGTCAGGCTGCGGGTGACGAGTTCCGCGTCCATCGTCCGCAGCGCGTGGAGCAGCTCCGGCGGTGGTGGCGGGTACGCGTCGAGGATGATCACGGTCGTGGAGGGCATGGGTCCGTCCCCTCAGCCTTCACAGTCAGCGTGCTGATGTTGCTGCCGTCCCTGTGTGCGTAGCTGAACTCGTCCACGCTGGTCAGCGCCAGGTGGATGCCGAGGCCGCCGATCCGCCGCTCCTCGGGGGGGACCCCGGGAGCGGGGGGCAGGCAGCCTGCGACGGGGTCGAAGGGGGGTGCTGAGTCCTCGATGGCGATCTGCACCCCGCCGGGGCCGGAGCGGCCGCGGACGGTGATCCGTCCGTCGCCGCCCCGGTACCCGTGCATCACGATGTTCGTGGCGAGTTCGTCCACGGCCAGCCGGAGCCGGTAGGCGGCGCCCTTGGTCAGGCCCGCCCGTCCGGCCAGCCGCAGGACGAACGAGGCGATGTCGCCCAGTGCCCCGACGGTCGCGGGCACCTCCAGGACGACGGGCGTCCTCGCCAGTTCCACCATGTCACTCACGGTCTTCACTCATCGGAGAGGACGATGCTGCGGTCGAGGCCCGCGGTCCGGATGGTCCGGGAGACGGGCTCGATCGCACCGACCACCTTGATGGCGACGTCGTTCGCCACCTTCTGCCGGGCGAAGACCAGGGAGCGCAGTCCGGCGCTGGCCATGTAGCCGACTCCGGCCATCCGGATCTCGACGGTGGTGGTGCCGTGTCCGGCGGCCTTCTCGATGGTCTGGTGGAACTCCGGGGCGGTCTTGGCGTCCAGCTCGCCCGTCAGTTCGATCACGGTGGTGTCGCCCTCGATGCTCAGGGACACGGAAAGCGGCATGTCAGGTCTCCTTCGGTCAGGGCGTGTCGGTCTCTTCGTTCGTGCGGCCCACCAGGATCACGACCGAACGCGGGCCGATCAGGTACTTCCCGGCGTTGTCCAGCTCCTGCTCGGTGCCGGGGGTGCGGATGTCGTACGGCCCTTCGGCCCCGGTGTCGGCGAACAGGTGCCAGCTGCGCCCGCCGGGGAGGGCGGGCAGCTCCAGGTCGTGCGACTCCCAGTGCGCGTTCATGGCCACGTACACCACGTCGTCGTCGCCGGTGCCGCAGCGGGCCACCGCCAGCAGCCGGCTCTCCGCCGACCAGTCGGGCTGCCAGGCCCGCTCCCCGTGCCAGCTGATGTCCGGCAGGCCGAGGTTCTCGCGGACCTGACCGGTGGGGTGGGCGGTGGAGCGCAGCTCGCGGTGGCGCTTGCGGAAGGCGATCATCTCCCGCGTGAACCGCAGCAGTTCGGCGTTGTCGTCGACCTGGTCCCAGTCGAACCACGACAGTTCGTTGTCCTGGCAGTACGTGTTGTTGTTGCCCTGCTGGGTGCGCGCGACCTCGTCCCCGGACAGCAGCATCGGGATGCCCTGGCTGGTGAAGAGGATGGCCAGGGCGTTCTTCATCTGGCGCAGGCGCAGTGCGTTGACCTCGGGGTCGTCGGTCGGCCCCTCGGCTCCGCAGTTCCAGCTGGCGTTGTCGTTGCCGCCGTCGTTGTTGCCCTCGCCGTTCGCCTCGTTGTGCTTGTCGTTGTACGAGACGAGGTCGGCCAGCGTGAAGCCGTCGTGCGCGGTGAGGAAGTTGACGGAGGCGGCGGTGCCCCGGGTCGAGTACAGGTCGGGCGAGCCGGCGATGCGGGTGGCGAGTTCGCCGGTGATGCCGGGGTCGCCCTTGAGGAAGCTGCGCACGGTGTCGCGGTACTTCCCGTTCCACTCCGCCCAGCGGCCGTACGCCGGGAAGTTGCCGACCTCGTACAGTCCGCCCGCGTCCCAGGCCTCGGCGATGAGCTTGGTGTGGCGCAGGACGGGGTCGTAGGCGAGCAGCTCCAGCAGCGGCGGGTTGGGCAGCGGTGTGCCGTCCGGGGACCGTCCGAGGATGGCCGCGAGGTCGAACCGGAAGCCGTCGATGTGGTAGTCGGCGACCCAGTGGCGCAGGCAGTCGAGCACGAAGTTGCGCACGACGGGGTGGTTGCAGTTGACCGTGTTGCCCGTGCCGCTGAAGTTGAAGTAGTACCCCTCCGGCGTGAGCATGTAGTAGGTGGCGTTGTCGAGCCCCTTGAAGGAGATCGTCGGCCCCTGCTCGTTGCCCTCGGCGGTGTGGTTGAAGACGACGTCGAGGATGACCTCGATGCCGGCCGCGTGCAGGTCCTTGATCAGGGTGCGGAACTCGTCGCCCTGCATCCCGTACCGCCCGGTGGCCGCGTAGCCGGCCTTGGGCGCGAAGAAGGAGACGGTGTTGTAGCCCCAGTAGTCGTAGAGCTTCTCGCCGGTCTCCGGGTTGGAGCGCGGGTTGTCGCTCTCGTCGAACTCGAACACGGGGAGCAGTTCGATGCAGTTCACCCCGAGTTCCTTCAGGTACGGGATCTTCTCCCGCAGCCCCGCGAAGGTGCCGGGGGCGGTGACCTGCGAGGAGGGGTGCCGGGTGAAGCCGCGGACGTGGGCCTCGTACACGACGAGGTCCTCGGCCGGGATGCCCAGCGGTGTGTCGTCGGCCCAGTCGAAGTCCTGGAGGCAGACGCGGGAGCGGTACTGGTAGCCGCGGCTGTAGTCGGGTTCCACGCCCCACACGTCACGGCCGGCGATCAGCCGTGCGTACGGGTCGGAGAGCACCTGCCGGGCGTCGAAGCGGTGGCCGGAGACCGGGTCGTAGGGGCCGTCGGCCCGGTACCCGTACTCCATGTTCTCGTGGTCGAGGCCGAAGACCGTCATGGCGAAGACGCTGCCGGTGCGGAACTCCTCGGGGAATTCCAGCTCGGCCGTCGGCTCGGGCTCTCCGCGCTTGTAGATGACCAGGGTCATGGAGGTGGCCTGGTCGGAGTAGACGGAGAAACTGACCCCGCCGGGGACCACGTTGGCCCCGAAGGGGAAGGGCTTGCCGGCGCGGACGCGGTACCCGCCCACCTCGTGGGTCGGGTACGCGTCGACGCGCAGGACCTGCTCGGACCGGCCCTCGCTCATCGCGCGGCCTTCGCCCTGGCCTTGGCGGCCGCGGCCGCGGCCTCGCCGGTCTCGAAGAAGTCGAGGAACCCGGTGGCCGACATGACGAACCGGACTTCCTCGCTCACCCCGTAGAGGGTGACGGCGACGCCCTCGTGCTGGGCCTCGCGGTAGACGACGAGCAGGGTCCGCAGTCCCGCGCTGGAGACGTAGGTGACCGCCGTGAGGTCGATCTTCAGCGGCTTGCCCTCGCGGACCAGCGGCAGGAGTGCCTGGAGCAGTGAGCCGGATGTCTCGCTGTTGATCTCGCCGGTGGCGACGAGCACGGTGCCCGTCTTGTTCCGGCGTTCCTTGACGTTGAGAGTCATAGCTTTCCCCTCTGGTTGGGGCGCCCCCCGTTGAGCGCTACTTGGCCACTGGACGCAGCCGCACCTTGACCTTGACCCGTCCCTGGACGTCGGGCAGGTGGACGGTGAGCTGGTCCGCGTCGAACTCCTCGTACGGCTTCTCGTCGATCTCCACGGATGCGATCTGCACCGAGCCGGCGGGAAGCAGGTCGGGCGAGACGCGCAGGACGCGGTCGGGCAGGTCGGCCGGGTCGGGCTGGAAGTGGAAGTCCATCTCCCGGCCGTTGATGAGCAGGTTGTTGTAGACGGCGGCCAGGTAGCAGAGCTCCGCCGAGTGGTACATGGACATCGAGTGGCTGCCCTTGAGCCGCTCGGTGCCGAGCAGGTACGGGGTACCGCTCGCGAGGACGTTGAAGTAGACGGCGCCCTCGTCGTGGTCGAGGAAGAAGGTGTTGTAGAAGGCTTCCGCCTGCCGGGCCTCGCGCAGGTTCGCGTCGCCGCCGACGGTGCCGTTCAGGATGAGGTAGGCGAGGATCGCCTGCTCCTGCTGCCACCAGGCCTTGCGGTCGTGCCAGGCGAAACGATACGTCTCCTCGTCGCCGGACTTGATGCGCTCGACGACGTCGTACCAGCCGCCGCGCTGCACGTCGCTGCCGACCGCGGGCATGATCTCGCCGATCTTCTTGGCGAGCTGCTCGTAGGCGGGCTTGGCCTTCAGCGAGTTCATCCGCATCAGGTTCCAGGCGATCTTCAGGTTGTGACCGACCACCGCGCGGTTCTGCTGCCAGCTGTGCGCGGTGTCGTGGGACCAGTCGCGGAAGAAGCGCTCCTGGACGAAGGGGCTGTTCTTGTAGTCCGGGAACTTGTCCGCGATGGTGTCGAAGGTGTACTCGAGGAAGTCGGCGTACTTCTGCTCGCCGGTCGCCAGGTACAGGTTGATCAGGTACGCGGGGGCGTGGTCGCCGACCGAGTTCCAGTTCTTGCGCTCGGCGTTCTCGCCGAGGGACTCGTGGTCCGCGCTGAAGAGGATCGGGTCGATGTGCGAGTAGTAGCCGCCCTGCTCCGGGTCGAAGAAGAACTTGTCGAACAGCCGGATGGTGGCGTCCGCGTCGTTCTTGATCCGGACGTCGCCGGTGACCCGGTAGGTCTGGATCGGACCGGCCAGGGCGTAGATCTGCTCGTACATCGGGATCGCGTCGTAGTCGTCGGAGAACTCCGAGGTGAACAGCTTGCGCTCGGAGTCCCCGTCCACGCTGATGCCGTGGTACCAGAAGACCACGTCCTCCTCGCTGTCCACCACCCGCATGTGCTTGCGCAGGTACTCGGTGCCGCGCTCGGCGACCTCCAGGTACTCGTCCTTGCCCGTCAGCAGGTAGGCCGAGGCCATGCCGTAGACCAGGCGGGAGATCGTGTCGGTCTCCTGGACGTGGCTGGCGGTCTTGTCACCGCCGAGCCGGATCTCGGTGCGGTACTCGGTGAAGTCCACCGGCCCGTCGCCGAACTGGGCCCGCTTGTAGAAGTCGGCCAGCGACTCGATCTGCTTGATCCACCAGCTCGGCTCCTCGAAGCGGTAGTCCTCGGCGCCGCGGCCCAGGAACACCAGGCGCTTGGCGTCGAAGCCTCCGCCCCGCTCCGGGTAGTGGACGCCGTAGACGTAGAGGAACCGGCCCGGGGAGAGCATCTCGTCGATGTGCCCGGAGGCGTCGATGTACGGCTCCTCCAGGTTGCGGACGAGCTCCGCGCTCGGGCCGCCGGCCAGCGAGACCTCGAAGGTCCGGCCGTCGGAGGTCTTCAGCCGCAGCAGGCGGGTCCCGGAGTCGAAGTGGTCGACGTACCCGGCGATCGTGTCGGAGAAGGAGAAGCTCACGGCGTCCGCCATGTCATGCACCGTCCTTGTCGTGAGAGCCCTTGTGAGAGCGGTCGTCCTCGAACCCCTGGCTGACCTCGACGATCACCCCGTCGGGATCGCGGACCCACACGGTCCGCCACCCGCAGATGAAGTCGTCGAAGTCCAGCGGACCCAGGGTCACTTCGGCCGCGTCCCCCAGCGTCGCCAGGAACGCGTCCACGTCGTCGGTCTGGAAGGCCAGGTGGCGCATCCGGCCCGGGGCCTGCGGCCCGTCCTCGTGCGCCTCGCGGGCCGGTTCGGTGTCGGCCGCGAAGAGCTCCAGGTAGGCGTCCCCCTTGCGCAGGAACACGATCTGCGACTCCCCGAGATCGACCACCCTGGCCCGGGCGAAGCCGAAGTGGCGGGTGTAGAACTCCTCGGTCGTCTTCTGGTCGGTGCAGTTCAGGCCCACGTGCGACCAGACCATGGAGCCCGGCATCAGGGGGCACCTCCCAGCGGTGGCCGGGGGACGGCCCCCCGGCCCCGTCCGGCGGAGACCAGCTCGATGATCCGGCGGGCGAAGAGGTGGTGGTGGGCGCCGGTGCGGCCGGTGACCAGGTCCCCGTCGACGACCACGTCCTCGTCCACGTACTGCGCGCCCATGTTCCGCACGTCACCGATGAGGTTGTTGTGGCACACCACCTTGCGGCCCCGGATCTTGTCCGGGATGGAGGAGGCCAGCCACATGCCGTGGCAGATGATCCCCTTGAGGACTGATCGCTCCTCGAAGGCCCGGCGCAGCAGCTCCGTCGCCGGGGCCAGCCGGTCCACGTCCTCGGTGTAGCGCAGCCGGTCGGCCACCATGCCCGA
Organism: Streptomyces xanthophaeus; assembly: GCF_000725805.1. Lineage (GTDB taxonomy): Bacteria > Actinomycetota > Actinomycetes > Streptomycetales > Streptomycetaceae > Streptomyces > Streptomyces xanthophaeus. The sequence continues at coordinate 67,788 of NZ_JOFT01000031.1, forward strand.
GGGCACGATGATCGCCGCGTACCGGCGCAGGTCCTCGTCGCTCAGCCCCTCCAGGGACAGGCTGGCGGTGAAGGGCGCCCGGTACTCGTGGCCGGCGAAGGTGATGGACTCGTTGCCCCACAGCCGGGTCAGGAAGTCGACCTCGGCGCCCTCCTCCGCGAACCGGTGCTGGTAGTAGAAGACCTCGGGCTCGTAGAAGTCGCTCTCGATCAGGACCGCGATCCGGGTCCCGGACAGCGCGCCCTCGCGCAGGACCGCATCAGGCACGGGACACCCCCTTCAGGAAGTCCGCCGCGCGCTCGGCGATCATCGCGATGGCGGTGTGGCAGTTGCCCGACGGGACGGCGGGCATCACGCTGGCGTCGACGACGCGCAGGTTCCGTACGCCGTGCACCCGCAGCTCGGGGTCGACGACCGAGAGGTCGTCGATGCCCATGCGGCAGGACCCGGCCTGGTGGTGGTAGCTCTCGGACTTCTGCTTCACGAAGGTCCGCAGGTCCTCGTCGGAGACGTAACCGGGTCCCGGCTGGAGCTCCTGCTTGTACCAGGGCGAGAAGGCCGAGGTCGCGAAGATGTCCCGGGCGATCTTCACGCCCTGCACCATCCGCTCCAGGTCCCAGCGGTCGCCCAGGTAGTTCGGGTTGATCAGCGGGTGGGCCAGCGGGTCGGCGCTCGCCAGCCTGATCCAGCCGCGCGAGACCGGCCGTACGACTCCGGGCAGGATGGACACCGTGTTCGGGTGGTCCTGGCCGACGATCACGTCGAAGGGCACGTGGACGAAGGCGATCTGCAGGTCCGGCGCGGGCAGACCGGGCTGCGAGGACAGGAACAGAGCGCTCTCGGACAGGTTCTGCGCCGGCGGCGGGAGCTCCTGGGTGACCTCGGCCATCAGCCCGGTCAGGACGTGGTTGTGGAAGTTCTCGCCGACGCCGGGCAGGGCGGCGGTGACCGCGATGCCGTGCTCGCGCAGCTGCTCGGGGTGGCCGATGCCGGAGAGCAGCAGCAGCTTCGGGGACTCGATCGCCCCCGCCGCCACGATCACCTCCCGGCGGGCCCGTACGGTGTGCTGCCCGGGCGCCGCCGCGCTGCTGTGGCCGTCCCGGACGGTGCGGCCCGGGAAGTCGGCGGGGGGCTGGAGCTGGACGTACTCGACGCCCGTGCAGGTGTCCCCGTCGAAGAGCAGGCGGCTGCTCTGCGCATTGGTGCGCAGGGTCAGGTTGGGCCGTTCCAGCGCCGGCTCCAGATAGGCGGCGAGAACGCCCTGGCGGCGGCCGTCGGCCACGTCGATGTGGTGCCAGCCGGTGCCGAAGAGGCCGCGCCGGGGTCCGTCGGTGTTGAAGTCGGCGATCTCCTGGTGGCCCAGTTCGACGGAGGCGTCGATGAAGGCGCGGGAGACCGGGTTGGGACCGTGCTGACCGGCGTTGGTGATCCGCTGCGGCCCTCGGGTCCCGGTGGCGGGTCCGGTGGCGTCCTCCTGGCCCTCCAGCAGGGCGAAGTACGGGAGCACGTCCTCGTGGGCCCAGCCGGCGGCGCCCTGGTAGGCCCAGTTGTCGAAGTCCGAGGCGTGGCCCCGGATGTGCATCATGATGTAGAGGTTGCTGCTGCCGCCGGGGGCCTTGCCGCGCGGTTCGTAGGTGCGGCGGCCGTCCAGGCCGGGCTGCGGGACGCTGGTGTAGCCCCAGTCCACGGGCCCGCCGAGCAGCTTGTACCAGGAGGACGGGTCGTCCACCTCGGGCGGGATGCGGGAGCCGCCCGCCTCCAGGACCAGGACGGAGACGTCCGGGTCCTCGGAGAGGCGTCGGGCCAGGACACTGCCCGCGGTGCCGGATCCCACGACGATGTAGTCGTACTCTTCGGTTTCTGAGACGCCCACGATGCCGCCCCCTCAGCCCTGGCTCAGCACCTGGAAGGGGACGGTGTCGTGGTAGTTCGCCATGTAGGCGATCTTTCCGTCCACGATCCGGAAGAAGTTCATGACCTCGGCCTCGATGGCCTCGCCGGAGGCGCTCACGGCGCTCAGGTGGGAGACGGCCGCGGCCTTCTCCCCGTCGACGAGGAAGTGCACGGGCTCGTTCCGGAACACCCGGTACATGGTGCCCATGCCCTTCATCATCGAACGCAGCACCTCCAGGCCCTCGATGTGGCCGGCCAGCTGCTCGTCCATGACCTGGTCGTCGGCGAACAGGTCGCACCAGCGGTCCCAGTCCCCGGCGTTGGCGTACTCGTAGTACTTCTCAAGGATCTGCTCGGCGTCCATCGCGCTCATCCCCCTATCGGTCCCTGCGGGTTCCGTCGGGCGCGAACGGCGCCCAGAACTGGCTGAAGGCGGAGGCGGTGTCGCCGAAGAGGCCGTCGCGGCCCTCGACGATCCGGCCGTCCTGCCACCGCATGTAGTGGAAGACCGGGTAGTCCATCCGCTCGTACGGGGACCCGCTCCCCGGCTCCGCGCCGTCCCGCACGGCGACGTTGCGGCACACGTCGGCGCTGCAGTCCTCGCCGACGAGGACGGCTTCCAGGTCCATCCGGAAGGTGCCGCCCGTGAGCTTGTGGGTCTGCCCCATCAGCTCCAGGAAGGCGTCCAGGCTCTCGTACCAGCCGGCGAGCGGGTGGTTGCCGGGCACCAGCCAGCGCAGGTCCTCGGAGTAGTACTCCAGGATGCGCGCGCGGTCACCGGAACCGAGGGCGGCGTAGGCCGCCCGGACCCGGTCCGCTGTCACTTCGGTCATCGTCGCTTCTCCTTCGCCGGCGCTCAGAGCGAACCGGAACCGGGCATCGGCGCCAGGTCGTTGACGGTGTACTGCTTGATCAGCGGCCCGTCCGGGCCCGCGACGACGGTCCAGGTCTGGTCGGCGTCGAAGCCGAGCCACTGACTGCGCGCGCCCGGCGGGTCCCAGATCTTGGCCTGCCAGTTGACGAGGACCCGCACGACCGCGCGGTCGCCCTCGATGACGGGCTCGACCTTGGTGACCGTGTGCACCTCGTCGAAGAACCGGTTGGTGACGGCCTCGTACCAGCGGCCGAAGCCCTCGTGTCCGAGGAAGGTGTCCTCGGGGACCTTGAACTCCAGGTCCTCGGTGATCAGGGCGAGCACCTCGTCCAGCCCCACGTGCCGGTCCAGTGCGACGTACCAGTCCTCGGCGAAACTGCGGATCGCGTCCTCGGTCAACTGCCGCTCGGCGGGCATGCGCTCTCCTCCTGCTTCCGTGTGTTGCGTGCTGCGTGCGTGCTCCGGTTCAGATCTGGACGTCGACGAGGAACGGCCCGGGGTGCGCCAGCATCCGGCCCACGGCGGCGACCGCCTCGTCCGGCTTCTCCACCCGCATCCCGCCGGCGCCCAGCGAGCGGGCCAGCCCGGCGAAGTCGATCTCCGGGTGCGAGAGGTCGAAGGAGCCCGGGAAGCCGTGCTCGGGGATGTCCCGCTCCCGCCAGTACTGGGCGATGTTGTCGTCCAGCAGCCGGTACTTGCGGTTGTTGCAGACCACGAACTTGGCGTCGATGCCGTGCCGGGCAGCGGTCCACAGCGCCTGGTACGTGTACATCGACCCGCCGTCCCCGGCGAAGCCGACGACCAGCCGGTCCGGCCGGGCGAGCTTCGCCCCGACCGCGCCCGGGAAGCCCACGCCCAGCGAGCCGCCGCGGGTGAGGTGGTAGTCGCCCGGCCGCTCCGGCGGCAGGTACCTGGTGACCAGCGGGGAGGTGGTCAGCGCCTCGTCGAAGACGATGAGGTCCTTGCCCGTGCGCTCCGCCAGGGTCCGCAGGAAGACGGCCATCGGCGTGCCGTCGTCCGCGGCCGCCCGTTCCTCGCGGGCCCGCTCCCGGGTCCGTACGTCGAGCCGGGCGGCCGCGGCGGCCCGCTGCTGCGGGGTGAGCCGCTGCTCCAGTACGCCGGCCAGCGCGCGCAGCGCCTGCCGGGGATCCGCGGCGAGGCCGAGGTCCACGGGGTGGTTCTTGGCGATCTCGTAGGCGTTGAGGTCGATGTGGACGACCTTCGCGCCCGGCCGGAAGGGGCTCTCCAACTCGGGGAACACCTCCGGGAAGACGTAGGTGCCGACGATCAGCACCCCGTCGGCCTCCCCGATCAGCTCCTTGCTGTGCGGGCCGAACATGTGGCCGCTCTGGCCGCGCCGCAGCGGGTGCGACGCCGCGATGTTCACCTCGGAGGAGTCGACCTCGTACACGTCGGCGCCCAGCAGCTCGGCGACGGCGGCGAGTTCGGCCTGTGCCCCGGAGAGCGAGACCCCGTCCCCGATGAGGAGGACCGGCTTCCGGGCGGGGGCGAGCAGCTCGGCCGCCCGCCCCACCGAGGCCGGGGAGGGCGCCACGTCCGTGAGCGGCACCGTGGTGGGCAGGACGGGCTCGGAGTTGAGCTCGTCCAGCACGTCCATCGGAAGCGCCACGAACACCGGTCCGCGGGGCGGGGTGAGCGCGATCTTCACGGCCCGCCGGATGGTGCGCAGCACCGAGTGCCGGTCGGTGACCCGGGTCGCGTACTTGGTCACCGGCTTGGCCATGGCCACCAGGTCGGACGCCATCTGCGCGTCCATGGCGTCGTAGCGCACCCCGGCGTCACCGGCGACCACGACGAGCGGGGTGTGGCCGCGCAGCGACTGGTAGAGCATCCCTATGCCGTTGCCCAGCCCCACCCCGGAGTGCAGTTGGAGCAGGGCCGCGCCGCCGGTGGCCCGGGCGTAGCCGTCGGCGATGCCGGCGGCCACGGTCTCCTGGAGGGCGAGGACGTACTGGAAGTCCTCCGCCGCGTCCACGGCGTCGAGGAATCCCTGTTCCACCGTCCCCGGATTTCCGAACATCACATTCAGGCCGTCGGCCTTGAACTGCTCGATCAGCCTTTCCCGTCCGGGAGTGGCTCCGGTATTCATCGAACTCCCCCTCAGTCTCTCCGTCGACCCTGCACCCGCCGGAATTACCAGCCGTATCGGGTGAGACCGTCCTCCAGGACTTCCACGATCTTCTGCCCCGTGAGATAGGAATCGGGGGTGGAACGTCCGGTGACGAAGGGGAAGTCGACGATGACCGAGACCGGCTTGCCGAAATTCCCGTGGTACGCGCCGCGCGGGCCCGTGGCATCGCGCAGGATGTATTCCAGCGGGTACGGTGGCGGCCCCATGTTGAAGTCGGTACCGAGGAATCCGGTGCCGTCCTTGTAGTCGTACTCCTTGCAGTGGCCGGTCACGTGCTTGCCCCAGATGATGCTCTTGCGGTCGCTCCAGTCCCGGGCGAACGCCAGGCAGGCGACCCCGTAGCACTCCGCGGCGACGACCTTGCCGGCCTTCTCGAAGGCCAGGATCAGGGCGTGCACCCGCTCGTTGTTGGCGAGGTCGGCGATCGGTCCGCTTCCGCCGACGATCAGGATCGCGTCGTAGCCGTCGATGTCGGCGTCGAGCTTGTCCAGGTCGCGGTGGTACTGCTCCAGTTTGCGGAGGTAGCCCTCGTCGCTCGTGTACGGGCGCTCGGGCACCCAGGCCTCGATGTCGAGCGGCGAGTCCAGCCGGCTCGACTGCTCGAACTCCCGGCCCAGCCGGGCGTTCTCCTCCGTGGTGACCGAGCGTCCCAGCGGAGGGTCGATGTAGGTCGCGTCGAGGCTCGGCGGGAGAGCGTGCGCCCGCTTTCCGGTCGGCGTGGCGAATATGACCTCGTAGCCCCGCTCATCGAACTTGGATACGGGCCCTATCAGTTCTTCGGCCCAGTAACCGTGTTCGGAGACAATGACCAGAATCTTTCTGCTCACGAATTCCTCCAGGCGCCGCCTGTTGTCGTTGGCGTCCCCCACACTGGCCGTGCCCGGTGCCTGCGTCAAAGCGCCGGTGTGCGACTTGGTGAGGTAGCGGCCAAGGTCATGGCATCACCTCAGGTAGTCGTCCGCGGACGTCATGAAGTAGCCCCAGGACTACCTGACTTCGGCCGAATCACTGAACCATTACAGGAGCTCCGACCTATGGTCTGACGGGTCAGGAATCGCGGGGCGGCAGGCGCAGGGAACGAGCACGAGGAGAGGGACGGGGACGATGACGATGGACCTGTTGTGCACACACATCGATCAGATACGTCCGGTGAAACCCGGCACCGAGGGCTGTGAGGAGTGCCTGGCCGCCGGGGACGGCTGGGTGCATCTGCGGATGTGCCTCAGCTGCGGGCACGTCGGCTGCTGCGACTCCTCGAAGAACCGTCACGCCACCCGGCACTACCGCAGCACCGAGCACCCCATCGCGGCCTCCTACGAGCCCGGTGAGGACTGGGCCTGGTGCTACGCCGACCAGCTGATGCTGGACCCCGCGTGAGCGCGCCCGCGGACCGCGCCGCCGCCCCCGCCACCGGCCCCTCGGCCCGGGCCGAGGCCGAGCGCGCGGAGAACCGCAAGCCCGTGATCCTGGCCGTGGACGACGACCCGCAGGTGCTCCGGGCCGTGCGCCGCGACCTGCGCAGCGCCTACGGCGACCGCTACCGGGTGCTCGGGGCCTCCTCGGCGGCCGACGCCCTGAAGATCCTGGACTCCCTCGACGAACGCGGCCACGACCCGGCCCTGTTCCTGGTGGACCAGCGGATGCCGGACGTGACCGGAGTGGAGTTCCTGCTGGAGGCGGTCAGCCGTTTCCCGGACGCCCGCCGCGTACTGCTGACGGCCTACGCGGAGACGGACGCGGCCATCACCGCGATCAACCGGGTCCGGCTGGACTACTACCTGCTCAAGCCCTGGGACCCGCCGCACGAGCGGCTCTTCCCGGTCCTGGACGACCTGCTGTCGGACTGGCTGGCCACCTACCGTCCGGCCTACGACGGGATCATCGTCGCCGGCCACCTGGTCTCCCCCGGCACCCACGCCGTCCGGGACTTCTTCACCCGCAACGGCCAGCCGTTCCGCTTCCTGAACGTGGAGCGGGACCCCGAGGCGCTGACCGTGATCGCCGCCGCCCAGCCGGAGGCGGCGCTCCCCCTGGTCCGCTTCCCCGACGGGGCGGTCCTCTCCGCCCCGACCGACACCGAGCTCGCCCAGCGCCTCGGCCTGGCCACCACCGCGTCCCGCCCGCACTACGAGTGCGTCATCGTCGGCGCGGGCCCGGCGGGCCTGGCGGCCGGGGTGTACGCCGCCTCCGAAGGCCTGTCCACGCTGATGCTGGACTCGCGCGCCCCCGGTGGCCAGGCCGGCACCTCCAGCCTGATCGAGAACTACCTCGGCTTCCCCTCGGGCCTCTCGGGCGGCGACCTGACCCGCCGGGCCACGATCCAGGCCTCCCGGTTCGGGGCCGAGATCCTGCATCCGGTGGAGGTGGTCTCGCTGACCCGGGACGACCCGGCGAAGATCCTGACGCTGGCGGACGGTACGGAGATCAGCGCGGAGACGGTGCTGCTGGCGACCGGGGTCTCGTACAACCGCCTGGACGCCCCCGGCGCCGACCGGTTCGAGGGGGCCGGCCTGTACTACGGCGCCGCGACCACGGAGAGCTCGGCCTGCATCTCGCAGCACGTGTTCATCGTCGGCGGGGCCAACTCGGCGGGCCAGGCGGCCGTGCACTTCGCCAAGTACGCGGCCCGGGTGACGATCCTGGTGCGCGCGCAGTCCCTGGACGCGAGCATGTCCCGCTACCTGATCGACGAGATCGACCGCACCCCGAACATCGAGGTGAAGGTCCGCACCACGGTCGTCTCCCTGGCCGGTGACGAGCACCTGGAGCGCATCACCCTGCACGACGCGGACACGGGCGAGGACCGGGAGATCGCGGCCCGTTTCATGTTCACCTTCATCGGTGCCCGCCCGCACACCGACTGGCTCGCGGGCGTGGTGGAACGCGACGACCACGACTTCGTCCTCACCGGCTCGGACCTGATCGCGAACGGGGGCGAGCTCCCGGCCGAGTGGAGTCTGGAGCGGGCCCCGTACCCGCTGGAGACGAGCGTCCCCGGCGTGTTCGCGGCGGGCGACGTGCGGGCGCACTCGGTGAAGCGGGTCGCCTCGGGCGTCGGCGAGGGTGCGATGGCGGTCTCGCTGATCCACCGGTACCGCTCGATGGGCTGAGAGCGTAACCGGCGCGGCTCCCTTGCGATCAAGGCGGCGACGGATGCAACGTTGATTACATGATTACAGCCGAACAGAGCGAACAACTCCGCGCGTGGTTCGCCGAGCGCCTGCCGGTGGACGTCTACGAGTCCCTCGTCTCGGTCACCGCCGACCGCGAGGAGATCACGGTCGTCGGCACCCTCCCGGCGGCCGAGTCGGTCAAGGAGTTCCGCGAACGCACCCGTGAACAGCGCATCGAGGTGGCCCGCGAGGCCGAGGCGCTCTACCGCCGCAAGGTCGCCTGGGGGGTGCGCTCGGGTGAGGAGACGACGCTCTTCACCCACCTCGCTGTCCCCGTGATGACCCGGCTGCGCCAGTCCGAGCGCCAGGTGCTCGACACCCTGGTCGCGGGCGGCGTCGCCCGCAGCCGGGCCGACGCCCTGGCCTGGTGCGTGCGCCTGGTCGGGCGCAACACCGACACCTGGCTGACCGACCTGCGCGACTCCCTGGACAAGGTGCAGCAGGTCCGGGCGCAGGGTCCGGACGTGTCCGGGGGGACCGACTCCAGGAAGTCAGCGTCCGAATGAGGAATCCGCCCCACGGCCGCGCATGATCGCGTAAGGCTGGCCGGGACCACCACCCAGGGAGAGGCACGCACCATGACCACGACCGTCGAATACATCCGCTACCGGATCGCATTGGACGAACAGCCCGCCTTCGAGGACGCGTACATCCGGGCGGCCGAGGCCCTGGCCGCTTCACCCGAGTGCATCGACTACGAACTGGCCCGCTGCGAGGAGGAGAAGGAGCGCTACATCCTCCGGATCCGCTGGACCTCGGTGGACGCGCACCTCAACGGATTCCGCAAGGGAGAGCACTTCCCGGCGTTCTTCAGCGCGATCCGCCCGTACGTGACGGCCATCGAGGAGATGCAGCACTACACGGTGACCGAGGTCGTGGGCACCGGAAAGGCTGCCGGCTGACGATGAGCACGACACCCACCATCTACGAGTGGATGGGCGGTGAGGAGGCGATGAACCGCCTCACCGACGCCTTCTACTCCCACGCCCTCCAGGACGAGGTCCTGGCCCCGGTCTTCGCGGGCATGGACTCCGAGCACCCGCAGCACGTGGCCGTCTGGCTCTCCGAGGTCTTCGGTGGCCCGTCCGACTACTCCGCCCACCACGGCGGCCACCAGCACATGGCCACCAAGCACCTGGGCCGCGCGATCACCGAGAAGCAGCGCCGCCGCTGGGTGGACCTGCTCATGGACACGGCCGACGAGGTCGGCCTGCCGTCGGACCCCGAGTTCCGGGGGGTCTTCGCGTACTACATCGAGTGGGGCACCCGGATGGCCCTGATCTACTCGGGCCCCAACCCGCCGCCGGTCGACGCGGCCAAGATCCCGGTCTGGTCCTGGGGCCAGACCCCGCCGTGGATCCCGAAGGACGCCACCGGCTGACCGGCACCGAGGAGAACCACGGCCCCCCGCGACCACCGGTCGCGGGGGGCCGTGTCCTTCAGTCCCGCCGGCGCCTGACGCGCGGGGTCCGGGGCGGAGCCGCGGCAGCCGGCCCGGGCTCCGGCCCGGCCACCAGCACCTCCAGCGGCGGCGCGTCCCCGGCCTCCCGCCAGAAGTCCACCGCCTCCTCCAGGACCTCCCGCAGGTTCTCCCAGTCACCGGGCCGCGCGGCGGCGTACCCACGCCACGAGGTCACGGCGACCAGCCGCCCGTCCGCCTCCGGCAGCCACGACAGGTCCCGCAGCGCGTCCGCCAGGGCGTCCCAGTTCCCGCCGAACCACTCCGGCAGCCGCAGGGCGTCCGCGCACCGGCGCATCAGCTCCGCCTTGGTGCGCACCCCGTCCAGGTCCAGCCGTACGGTCGCCCAGCCCGCCTCCTCGGCGGCTGCGAGCGCGGGGGCGAGGGGCTGCGGGTCCAGGGTCATCGGAGAACCGCCTTGAACGTCTCGTAGTGGTCGTCCGTGTAGAAGAACTCCCCACCCTGACCCGTCACGATCCGCCGGGCCCCGCGGTCCCGCTCCCCCGGCGTGCGCACCGTGAACTCGTGGTAGTAGCCACGCTTCTGCTTCGGCAGGACCTTCTCGAAGTTCCCGAAGACGGTCCCGTCCTGCCGGTACGGATACGGGCCGCCCTTGTCGATCAGCGCGATCACGTCCTGGGCCTGCCGGGGCAGCTCCCCCGCCCGTACGGCGGCCATCCCCTTCGCCCACCCGGGCGCGGTCGGCCCGCCCGTGCCCTCGGGATCAGCGGCGCCCGCACTCGCGGTGAGGCCGGCACTGGCGCTGGCGGCGGGCGCGGGTGTCTTCCCGCCGCAGCCCACCGCACCGACCAACGCGGCACAGAGGAACAGGGCCCCCAGCAAACGCAGCAACGATCGGGGCACGTTCCGGAAGATCATGCACCGATCGTGCCAAATATCCGATTCGCTCGCGAATCGCCCGGTGGCCTCAGAGGGCGGCCATCTTGGTGTAGGGACTCAGGATTCGTTTCTGGACCGACCCGAAGTCGACGAGAACAGCGATCCCCTCCTCGATTCCGACGACACGGCCGAGACCGTGCTCATCGTGAGTGACCCGGTCGCCGACGCTGAACTGCCGGAGCGGCGGTTCCACGGGGGCCTTGAACGGGCTGGACGGCAAATGGCGGCGAGGTACTGCTGACTTTGTCATTGGAACCAGTATGCGCCCCACCGGGCGCCGCGCGGTCCGCCGTTCGGATCTCAATTCCGGCACCATCCGCACTCCGGGCGGCCCGTCCGGCCGCCCGGAGGCCCGATCCGTCCGGTCGGTCCTCGTCAGACCCCATTGGTCCCCGCGGGGACCGCCGCGCACCGCGCGGGGCCGCCCCCGGGCGCGCGTCAGCCCCCGTGCGGGCGTGTCACCCGTGCCATACCCCGGAGGCCCGCCACGGGCCCGTCCGGGTGATTACAGCGGCCCTGAGGGGCCCTACGCGGCGTCGCTGTCGGGGTCGGCCCGCTCCAGCGCCGGGCGCAGCCCCGGGGCGGACTCGGTCAGCAGGTAATCGGCCACCGCGGTGTCCGTGACCAGGCTGGTCACCAGGCCCGAGCGGAGCACCGCCCCGATCGCGGAGGCCTTGCGCAGCCCGCCCGCGATCGCCACGACCTCGGGGATCCGCCGCAGCCGGTCCGCCTCGACGGTGATGCACCGCTCGCCGAGGTCCCGGCCGACCCTGCGCCCCTCGGAGTCGAAGAGGTGCGCGGACATCTCGGCCGCGACGCCCAGCGAGGCGTAGTGGGCCCGCTCCTCGTCCGTCAGCATGTCGTGCACGGTCGAGATGCCCGGCTCCCACGAGCCGATGGAGACGGCCGCCACGGTCACCTTGTCGAAGTACTCGAACGCGCGCGCGATCCCGGTCTGGCTCCGCAGCGCGGCCGCGGTCGCCGGATCGGGCAGCAGCATCGGGGCGTAGATGGGGTGCGCGTCCCCGCCGGAGACCTGCGCGGCCCGCCGTACGGCCTCCACGGATCCGCGCTCGGCGGTGCCCGCGTCGTACACGCCGGTCAGCTGCACCACGGTGCACGGCGGCAGCCGGTGCAGTGAGGCGGCCATGTGGATGGTCGAACGGCCCCAGGCCAGGCCCAGCACGTCGCCCTCGTTGACCAGCTCGCCCAGCAGGTCGGCGGCGACCGCCCCGAGGTTCTCCGGGTCGGGAGCGTCCTCGGTGGCGTCGGCCGGCGACTCCACCACGACGGCGTGCCGGAGCCCGTAGCGGGCCCGCAGCGCGTCCGAGCGCTCCGCGTCCAGCTCGGCGGGCACCCGGATCTCGATCCGTACGAGGTCCCGTTCGAGGGCGGTCTCCAGGACCCGGGCCACCTTGAAGCGGCTCACGCCGAACTCCTCGGCGATCTGGATCTTGGACTTGCCCTCCAGGTAGAAGCGGCGCGCCATGGCCGCCGCCTGCACCAGCTCCGCGGGTCCCATCCGCAGGGCTGACCGTCCCGCCGACATTGCAGACACCGCGTTCTCCTCACTGCTCACACTCTCGTGTTCACACTCTCGACTCGCTGTTCATCCTGTCAGATACGACGGCAGTTGATCAGCCCGGACAGCTCCCGTTCACCGAGCTGTTCACCAACGCTTGGCTCAGTGGTCGCAAGCCCACGGCGCCACGGCGATCGCCGCGTCCGCCTGCTCACGCAGCGTGCGCACGGCGGCCGCCGGATCGACCGCCCCGTAGACCGCGCTGCCGGCCACGAACACGTCGGCCCCGGCCTCGGCGCAGCGCTCGATCGTCGAGGCCGAGACCCCGCCGTCGATCTGGAGCCACAGCTCCAGGCCGTGCTTCGAGATCAGCTCACGGGTACGGCGGATCTTGGGCAGCATGATGTCCAGGAACGGCTGGCCGCCGAAGCCGGGCTCGACCGTCATGATCAGCAGCATGTCGAGCTCGGGGAGGATGTCCTCGTACGGCTCGATCGGCGTCGCCGGCTTCAGCGCCATGGAGGCGCGCGCCCCCTTGGCCCGGATCTCCCGCGCGAGGCGCACGGGCGCCGCGGCCGCCTCCGCGTGGAAGGTGACCGAACCCGCACCCGCCTCCACGTACTGCGGGGCCCAGCGGTCCGGGTCCTCGATCATCAGGTGCAGGTCCAGCGGGATGTCCGTGGCCCGGCTGAGCGACTCCACGACCGGCATTCCGAGGGTCAGGTTGGGGACGAAATGGTTGTCCATCACGTCGACGTGCAGCCAGTCGGCTCCCTCGACGGCCTTCGCCTCCTCGGCGAGCCGGGCGAAGTCTGCGGACAGGATGCTGGGAAAGATCTGGGCGGCCATGCCCCAAGCCTGCCATGCCCCCGGCCACTTCCGGCCACGACCCCGGAACTCGGTGACGGGGGGCGACCACTGGAGCGCTCCCCCGCCCCCGTACGGGGCGCCCGCCCCGCCCGGTCCGCGGTTACGCGGTGCGCCGCAGCAGCGCCAGGTACATCGCGTCCGTCCCGTGCAGGTGCGGCCAGAGCTGCACGTCCGGGCCGTCGCCCAGAGCCGGTACGCCGCCCATGTACGGCCGGGCGTCGACCAGTTCGGCCGACACCGGGGCGTTCCCGGCGCCGCGGCCCTTGAGGACGTCCTCCACGACCACCCGGGTTTCCGCCAGGTGCGGCGAGCAGGTCGCGTAGCCCACGACACCGCCCACCCGGACCGCCGCCAGCGCCTGCCGCAGCAGTCCCCGCTGGAGCGGCGCGAAGCCCTCCAGGTCCTCGGGGCGCCGGCGCCAGCGGGCCTCGGGCCGCCGGCGCAGTGCGCCCAGGCCCGAGCAGGGCACGTCCATCAGGACGCGGTCGAAGGAGCCCGGCAGCCACGGCGGCCTGGTGCCGTCCGCCGCGATGACCTGGTAGGGCCCGGGGTTGCCCGCCAGCGCGTGCTCCACCAGGCGCGCCCGGTGCGGCTGCTTCTCCGAGGCCAGCAGGAACGCCCCGCGCTGCGCCGCCAGCGCCGCGAGCAGGGCGGCCTTGCCGCCGGGGCCCGCGCAGCCGTCCAGCCAGCGCTCGTCGCGGCCCTCGACGGGGACTGCCGCCAGGGCCATCGCCACCAGCTGGCTGCCCTCGTCCTGGACTCCGGCGCGTCCGTCGCGCACGGCCTCCAGCGCGCCCGGCTCGCCGCCCTCGGACATCCGCACGGCGTACGGGGACCAGCGCCCGGGCAGCGCCGAGTCCTCGCCGACGGCCTCCAGCAGCTCCTCGGGCGTGGACCGGCCCGGCCGCGCGACCAGCGTGACCTCGGGCCGCTCGTTGTCGGCCTCCAGCAGGTCCTCGATCCCGGCCCGGCCGCCGCCCAGCGCGTCCCACAGGGCGCTGACGACCCACCGCGGGTGGGAGTGGTAGACGGCGAGGTGTTCCTCGGCGTCGTCCTCGTAGGGCGGGGCGACCCGCTCCAGCCAGCCGTCGAGGTCGTGCGCGGCGATCTTGCGGAGCACGGCGTTCACGAACTTCGCGCGCCCGTCCCCGAGCACCACCCGGGCCAGCTCCACGCTCGCCGAGACGGCCGCGTGGGTGGGGATCCGGGTGCCCAGCAGCTGGTGCGCGCCGAGCGAGAGCACGTCCAGCACCGGCGGGTCCACCTCGCGCAGCGGCCGGTCGATGCACGCCTTGATCACCGCGTCGTAGGTGCCCTGGCGGCGCAGCGTCCCGTAGACCAGCTCGGTGGCCAGGGCCGCGTCCCGCGCCTGGAAGCTCTCGTCCTGGCGGGCCTTGCGCAGCAGCGGCGGCAGGACGAGGTTCGCGTAGGCGTCGCGCTCGTCCACCGCCCGCAGCACCTCGAAGGCCAGCATCCGTACGGGGTCCTTCTGGGGACGGCGGTACGGCTTGGCCGCCTGCTTGCCGCCCGCGCCTGCGGGACTGCGACGGGGACGGGACTGATCGCTCACGTGAAAGGTGCTCCGGGGTTTACGTAACTCTGGTGTGTGACGGGAAGGACTGCGGGGCCGCCGACGGGGCTGGGATCAGCCTACGTCCGTGCCGCCGAGCCGCTCGCCGGGTGCGATCCGCACCCCGCGCGCCCAGTCGGCGGCGCGCATCGGCTTCTTGCCCTGGGGCTGGACCCAGAGCAGCTCGACGGCGTGCGAACCGGTGCCGACGTGGACGTTGTTCTTGGCGGGGGCCAGCACGCCGGGAGCCAGGTCCGTGCGGTCGGGCACCAGGCCGACCGAGATCAGCTTGAGCCGCTCGCCGCGGAAGACGGTCCACGCGCCGGGCGCGGGGGTGCAGCCGCGGACCACGCGGTCGGCGCGCATCGCCGGGGCGGCCCAGTCGATGCGGGCGTCCTCGACGGTGATCTTGGGGGCCGGGGAGATGCCGTCCACGGGCTGTGCGACGGCGCGCAGGGTGCCGTCCTCGATGCCGTCCATGGTGGCGGCCAGCAGCCCGGAGCCCGCGAAGGCCAGCCGGGTCAGCAGGTCGCCGCTGGTGTCGGTGGGCCGGATCGCCTCGGTGAGGATGCCGTAGACCGGGCCGGAGTCCAGGCCTTCCTCGATCTGGAAGGTGGAGGCGCCGGTGAACTCGTCCCCCGCCATGATCGAGTGCTGGACGGGCGCCGCCCCGCGCCATGCGGGCAGCAGGGAGAAGTGCAGGTTGACCCATCCGTGCCGGGGGATGTCGAGCGCGCTCTTGGGGATCAGCGCGCCGTAGGCGACGACCGGGCAGCAGTCCGGGCCGATCTCGCGCAGCCGGGCCTGGAAGTCCGGGTCGCGGGGCCGGACGGGCTTGAGGACCTCGATCCCCGCCTCCTCGGCCCGCTCGGCGACCGGGCTGGCGACGAGCCTGCGGCCGCGGCCGGCCGGGGCGTCGGGCCGGGTGATGACGGCCGCCACCTCGTGCCGCCCGGAGGCGATCAGGGCGTCCAGGGCGGGCACGGCGACCTCGGGGGTGCCTGCGAAGACGAGCTTCACTGGGGTCCTACCTCGCTATCTCGGCTGTCAGCAGCACACCAGTCTATGGGGCCTGGACCCCCGGCACCGCCTGGGTCCGGGGCGCCGCCACCAGGGGGCGTACGCACACACACGCGCCTCTCGCATATGCCGACACGCCCCCAGAGCGTGACCTGCCCGCCAGGTGGCGCGTTGGTCAAGAGAGATTGACCAAAACGGGCCGCGTTTGAACGGTGTACGCGGCCCGCTCCGCCCTTCAGCACCGGTTCGAGAGGCTTCTTCATGGCCGACCACGCCACCCACGACGCCCAAGCCCGGGCCAGCCTGCACCTGCTGGTGCGGGACATCGAGCGGGTCAGGCGGCAGGTGGATGCCCTGCGTACGCTGACCGCCCAGCTCGGCAATGTGTACCGCCCGCGCCGCTCAGGTCCCTCCACGGGCTTCGTCGTCTACGGGCGGGCGCCCGCGCCCACCGTCCGCCTCGCCCAGGAGCTGCGGGACAGCGTAGAGACGCTGGTCACCGCCGCGGTCGACTTCGACCGTTCGCTCGGCTTCTCGTGGGACGCGGTCGGCTCGGCGCTCGGCGTCACCAAGCAGGCCGTGCACCGGCGCTACGGTGCCCGGCGGGCGCAGAGCACCGCCGAGTCCGCCGAGCCCCTGGCCGAGGGCACGACCACCCGGACCCTGGGACCGCTGCCCACGGTCCCGGCGGCCCGCTCGGTGCCGCCGCAGCCGGTGCGCGAGGAGACCCAGGCCGCGGCGGGCGCCCCCCGCCAGTCCGCCTCGGCCTTCCCCGGCCCCCGCAACGGCTGACGGGTCCACCGCCCCGCCCACCGCCGGGACGCCGACCCTCGACGGCCGGGCGCCCAGCCCCCGCACCACGGCCCAGCTCCACGGCCCGCACCGCACGCGCGCCCCCGGTAAAACGATCCTCGTGGTCGCCGCGCCGGGGGCGCCCCGCGTTCCCTGCCCCATCAGCCGATGTCCAGCGGGTCGATCCGGACCCGCACCGCCTCCGCCGCCGGGACGCCCCGTGCCAGACGGGCCGCCTGCGCCGACTTCAGGGCCGCGGCGAGCGCGGCCCCGCTGCCCGGGGGCACCCGTACCAGCGCACGCTCGCCCGCGGACGCCTCTCCGCGCCGCCCGGGCAGCGGTACCGGGCCCAGGACCTCGGCGTCCGGCGGGAGTTCGGCGGCGGCCAGGAAGTCCTCCACGGCGGCGGCGCCGCGGCCGATGACGGACGCCATCCGGGACACGGGCGGGAACCGCAGTTCGGCCCGTTCCGCCAGCTCGCGCAGTGCGTGGCCGACCGGGTCCCAGCGCACCAGAGCCTGGACGGGCCGCAGCGTCGGCTCGGCCACGACGACCACCTGGCCCTCGCCCCTGACCAGGCAGGCCGCCGCGATCCAGCGCCGCAGCGCCTCCTCCCCGGCCCGCAGGTCGGGGAAGCCGAGCATGGCCCAGCCGTCCAGCAGCAGGGCCGCCGCGTATCCGGCGCCCTCGGCCACCGGCTCGGCCCCCGGGGTCGACACGACGAGCGCCGGGGCGTCGGGCACGCGTTCCAGGACGTGGTCGCGCCCCGAGGTGCGCACCGGCACCGCGGGGAAGGCCCGGCCGAGCTCCTCGGCGGTCCGCCGGGCACCGACGACCTGGGCCCGCAGCCTGAACGAGCCGCACTCCTCGCAGTGCCAGGAGGTCTCCTGGAGCCCGCACCACCCACAGTGCAGTTCCCGCTCGTCGGGCGCTTCCAGCGGTCCGGCGCAGGTCCGGCAGCGCGCCGGGGTCCGGCAGCGCTCGCAGGCCAGCCGGGGCACGTATCCGCGCCGCGGCACCTGGACGAGCACGGGGCCGGTCTTCAGGCCCTCCCGTACGGTCTCCCACGCCAGGCTCGGCAGCCGGGCCGCACGGGCGGCGCCGTCCCGGGCCAGGAGCTCGTCGCCGACGGTCCGGATCCGGGGCGCGGTGGCGCGGACCGTCTCGCGGTCGGCGACCAGCGGCCGGGCCCAGCCGGACTCCACGAGCTGGGCGGCCTCCACGGTGCAGCTGGTGCTGCCGAGCAGGAAGCCGCAGCCTTCGGTGAGCGAGCGCAGCTGGAGCACTTCCCGCACGTGCGGGTGGGGCACGTTGGTGTCGCTGTGGCTGGCGTCGCCGTCGTCCCAGATCGCCACCAGGCCGAGGTCGTGCACGGGCGCGAACATCGCCGCTCTGGTCCCGATGACGGCGCGTACCGACCCGCGGTGCACCGAGAGCCACTGGGAGTAGCGCTTCTGGGGGCCGGACTCGGCCGTGAGAAGGGCGTGCAGTCCCTTGCCGACGAGGGCGGTCAGCGCCTCGTCCAGCCGCGCGGCGGCGCGGCCGTCGGGGAGCACGGCCAGCGCGCCCCGGCCGGAGGCGAGGGTGGCCGCCATGGCCCGGGCGAGCTCCTCGGGCCAGCCCGGTCCGGGCAGCGCGGTCCACACGGCACGCGGGTTCGCTCCGGAGGCCAGTTCGCGCAGGAAGCCGGGCCCGGCCGGGTAGCGCTCCCAGCCGCCGGGCTCGGGCGCGGCCGGCGGCGCCAGCGGGTCGGGCGAGGGCCGGCTCTCGGCCTGTCCGTGCCGGGGCGGGATCGCCAGTTGCAGGACGTCGGCCAGGCTTCCGCCGTAGCGGCGGGCGACGGCCCGGGCGAGCTGCTCGATCCGGGGGCTGAGCACCCGCTCCGGGGACACCACCTGGGCCAGGGCCGCCAGCGGGCCCTCGTAGTCCGTCTCGGCCACCCGCTCGATGAGGTAGCCGTCGATCAGGCCGCCGCCCTCGCGGCGCCCGTCCCGGACCCGTCCCTCGCCCGCGCCGAAGCGGACCCGGACGCGGACACCGGGCTGGGCTTCCTCGGAGAGGCTCTCGGGGACGGCGTAGTCCCAGGTCTGGTCGAGGTGCAGGACGCCCTTGTTGACCAGGACCTTGGCGATCGGCAGCTCGGCGGCGAGCGCGGCGCCCCGCCAGGTACGCGGCTTCGCCTTGGGTGCCTTGGCCTTCGCCTCGGCGACCATCTCCCGGATCAGCGCGAGCTGCTCCGGCGGGGACTCGTTCGCGCTGCTCACACCAGCATTCTTACCAAACCCCGCTGACAGCGGGCCCTTCCCCCGTGCCGCGGGGACGGCCCCGGGCGTGCGAACGGCCCCGGACCAGCTGGTCCGGGGCCGTTCGGCGAAGCGGTGCTGCTTACAGACCGGCGGCGGCGCGCAGGGCGTCGACGCGGTCGGTGCGCTCCCAGGTGAAGTCGGGCAGCTCGCGGCCGAAGTGGCCGTAGGCGGCGGTCTGGGCGTAGATCGGGCGCAGCAGGTCGAGGTCGCGGATGATCGCGGCCGGACGCAGGTCGAAGACCTCGCCGATGGCGTCCTCGATCTTCTGCACGTCCACCTTGTGCGTGCCGAAGGTCTCGACGAACAGACCGA
The DNA here is from genome assembly GCF_000725805.1 of Streptomyces xanthophaeus. Classification (GTDB taxonomy): domain Bacteria; phylum Actinomycetota; class Actinomycetes; order Streptomycetales; family Streptomycetaceae; genus Streptomyces; species Streptomyces xanthophaeus. The sequence goes on from NZ_JOFT01000031.1 coordinate 86,631, forward strand.
CGGGCTCGGCCTTG
>NZ_JOFT01000032.1 GCF_000725805.1 Streptomyces xanthophaeus
CGACCGGCTCGACGCGGCCGGCATCGAGGCCGACGAACTGACCGTCCACACCCCCGACCTGGACGACGTCTTCTTCGCCCTGACCGCCACCACCGTGCCGAACCAGGCCGGCCAGCCCAAGGAGGATGCCCGATGAGCTCCCTCACCCTCACCGTGCGCGACTCCTCGACGATGCTGCGGCGCAACCTCCTGCACGCACGCCGCTACCCGTCCCTCACCCTGAACCTGCTGCTGACGCCGATCATGATGCTCCTGCTCTTCGTCTACATCTTCGGCGACACGATGAGCGCCGGCATCGGCGGCGGCGGGGCGGACCGGTCCGCATACATCGCCTACCTCGTCCCGGGCATCCTGCTGCTGACCATCGGCGGCACCACGATCGGCAGCGCGGTGTCCGTCTCCAACGACATGACCGAAGGCATCATCGCCCGCTTCCGCACGATGGCGATCCACCGCGGCTCGGTCCTCATCGGCCACGTCATCGGCAGTGTCCTGCAGTGCGTGATGAGCGTGGTCCTCGTCGGGGCCGTCGCCGTGGCCATCGGCTTCCGCTCCACGAACGCAACCGCCCTGGAATGGATCCTCGCGGTCGGGCTGTTGACGCTGGTCGCCCTGGCGCTGACCTGGATCGCGGTCGGCATGGGCCTGTCCAGCCCGAACGCCGAGGCGGCCAGCAACAACGCGATGCCGCTGGTGGTCCTGCCGCTCCTGTCCAGCGCGTTCGTCCCGGTCGACGCGATGCCGGGCTGGTTCCAGCCCGTCGCCGAGTACCAGCCCTTCACCCCGGCCATCGAGACCCTGCGCGGCCTCCTCCTCGGCACCGAGATCGGCCACAACGGATGGCTGGCCGTGGCCTGGTGCCTGGGGCTGGCCGTGCTGGGGTACTTCTGGTCCAAGTCGCTGTTCGACCGCGACCCGAAGTAGCCGCGTCAACCTGACGAGCGGCGGCCCCGAGCGCTTACGCCTCCCGTCTCCGTGTGTGCGCACGGGGCACCCCGTATCGTCGATCACGTGCGATCCGCCCGACCCACGGCCCTGCCGGTCAGGCAGCCGCGGGGTCGGGACTCCCCCTGTCCGCAGCGCCGGTGGTGCCCGATTGGGTGGTGGACAGGGCCGAGGTGAGGGAGCTCGTCGCCGCGGTGCGCCGTCGGCGGGCGGCGGAGCGGTAGGCACAACCACGGGCCTCCAAGGCGCGGGCGGTTTCGGGATGACCATGCCGGCCGACGTGGTGTCTGCGGATCCCAAGGTCCGCCGCCGTCTCCGCGGTCATGTCTACGTCTTCACGATCGGGTGCGACGTGCGCGGCCGATCGGCGATCGCGGCGAAGGCGGCCGAGGTGACCCGGTACCCCACCGGCGACACACGGAACCTCGGTCAGGACCCAAACCTGGCAGCTCAGCCCCGACGGCGCGTGGCGTGTTCCACCGCATCACCGGGCAGCAGCCTCGAGCCAGCGAGGCAGTGCCCGAGCTCTGGCCGTCGCACCGGACAACGCCGCCGTCATCGCAGTCAACCGGGACGGCGCAGCAGGCGTCCGATGGCCCTCGTCGGTCGATGAGATCCCCCGCCTGGGTGAGGACGGCGGCGGCGGGTTCCGTCCCGGGGTTTGCAGGAGGCTCAGTGCTCGTGGGGTTCCGCCGCGTATCGCACCGGCAGCTCCCTCAGCCCGCGGGCGCGCAGGGACGTGCGCCATTGGGGCGCGGGGCCGGCCGGTTCGAGGAGGGGGTAGCGCTCCAGGAGGGCTGCCAGGGCGATTTCGGTCTCGGCGCGGGCCAGGGGGGCGCCGAGGCAGTAGTGGATGCCGTGGCCGAGGGCGAGGTGGCCGGCGGTTTCGCGGTCGAAGTCGAGCGCGTCGGGGCGGGCGAAGCGTGCCGGGTCGCGGTTGGCCGCGGACAGGGAGAGCAGGACCGTCTCCCCCGCCGGGACGGTGACCCCTGCGATGGTCAACTCCTCGACCGCGAAACGGCGAATGGCCAGAAGAGCAGGTCCTTCGTACCGTGCGAGTTCCTCGACGGCGGCCGGGATCCGTGAGGGGTTCGCACGCAGCTTTGCCAGCTGCTCCGGGTGCTGGAGCAGCGCATGGATCGCGTTGGCGATGGCGTGCACGGTGTTCTCGTACCCGGCGAACAGGATGAGGAAGGCGAGGGACATCAACTCGTCCTCGCTGAGGCGGTCCCCGTCGCCGTCCCGTACGGCGATCAGGTCGGACAGCAGGTCGTCCGCGGGCTTGCTGCGCTTGTGTGCCAGCAGCTCGGTCAGGAAGCCCAGCATCGCCATCACGGCTTCCTTCGCGGCCCTGGGGCGGCTCGGGTCCGGGGCGACGAGCGCGTCGGTCCAGGCGCGGAAGTCGAGGCGGCGGTCTTCCGGGATGCCCAGCAGGTCACAGATGACGATGATCGGCAGCGGGCCGGCGTAGGCCGCCAGCAAGTCCGTGCTCCCGGCCGGGCCCAGGCCGTCGAGGAGGCGGTCCGCGGTTGCCCGGACGGGCGCCCGCAGCTGCTCGATCCGGCGCGCGGTGAAAGCCCGGCCCACGAGCTTGCGTATGCGGGTGTGGTCCGGGGCGTCCATGTTCAGGAGGTTGGCGTCGAGGGCGGGCGGCAACGACAGACCTCGGTAAGAGCCCTCGGTCGCGTTGGCCTTGTCGAGGGACAGCCTCGGGTCGGCCAGGGCCTCCCGTACATCGTCGTATCGCGTGACCAGCCACGCCGGCATGCCGTCCGTACCGGTGATCCGGCACACCGGCGCGGACTTGCGCAGCCGCTCGTAGGCGGCATACGGATGCTCGATCAATTCGCCCTGAAGATCCATGAGATCACCCTAAGACGTGCAGGGAAACGCCCGTGCGGCCGGGCTCCACGCGGAGGAGCCCGGGGGCGCGACGCGTCCCGCAGCCGAGGTGGGCCAGGCGTGCGAAGCACCAGGGAGGGCCCGGTTGCCGGGCAACCGGGCCCGCACCGACCCTCAGCGCTGACACGTCCCGCTCCTGGCCTCGGCCCACTGCGAGGCATCGCCCTAGACTTCAGGTCAACGTTTCGCAAAGCCATGTACGGCGCAAGGAAGTTCCGTACACGACGATGGGGTATCCAGTGCTTCTGAAAACGTTCGGCTGGTCGTTCGCGGTCACCGCGCTCGGCCTGATCGCGGCGGTGTTATACGGGGGGTGGGCCGGCTTCGGGATCGTCGCGATCCTGTCCATCCTCGAAATCTCGGTGTCCTTCGACAACGCCGTGGTCAACGCCGGGGTCCGGCGAGAAGGCCGAGGCCGCCGCCGGCGTCTGAGCCGGCGTACTCGATGCCGCGGCGGGCGGTGCGGTGGAGCCGGGCCCGGACGCGGCCCGGCTCCACCGAGAACACGGACGGCTGCTGCTGCAGGCAGGCAGGCAGGCAGCGGCCAGACAGACAGGTCCGTCATGCGCGGATCGACGAAGGGTCACGCAGTGAGCAGCGACGTCTTAGAGTGGCCGCCATGAGCGAGCATCCCGGACACCAGTCCGTCCCGCCGGTGTTGTCGGGAGCCAAGAGCGACTGGCTGCCCGTCACCGCGGGCGAGTCGGGTGCCGCCGTCTTCCGCAGCGCGGACGGCACCCGGTACGCCAAGTGCGTAGCGGCAGCGGACGCAGCCGACCTCAAGGCCGAGCGCGACCGGGCCGCATGGCTGAGCGACCAAGGTGTCCCGGGGCCGCAGGTGCTGGAGTGGCACTCCGGCGATGCAGGGGCCTGCCTGGTGACCGGGACCGTCCACGGCATACCCGCCGACCAGGTGTCCGCCGGGGACCTGCGTGCCTCCTGGGGACGCATCACGGACGCGGTCCGGGCGCTGCACGAGGTGCCCGTGCAGCAGTGCCCGTTCAGCCGGGACTTGAGCAGGATGGTCGCCGCAGCGCGCGCGGTCGTGCGCCGTGGCGCCGTGAACCCGGAGTTCCTCCCCGTCGAGCAGCAGCACACGCCGGCCTCGGAGCTGCTGTCCCGCCTCGTCCCGCAGTTCACGCTGCGACGGGACCAGGAGGCCGCCGACACGGTGGTCTGCCACGGAGACCTGTGCCTGCCCAACATCATCCTCGACCCGGACACCCTGGACGTGTCCGGTTTCATCGACCTGGGCCGCCTCGGACTGGCCGACCGCTACGCCGACCTGGCGCTGCTGCTCACCAGCGCGCGGGAGACATGGACGGACGAGGAACAGGCGCAGGCCGCGGACTCGGCATTCGCCGACGGGTACGGCATCTCCCTCGACCACGACCGCCTGCGTTTCTACCTCCATCTCGACCCGCTCACCTGGGGCCAAGACGCCGATCCCCAGGGCGTGATCCTTCACTGAGACCTGGTGTCCGGGCTCCTGCTCCTACGTGCAGTCGGGGCCTTCGGCGTACAGGCCGTTCACGCGGACGTGCTCGATGGCCGTTTCGGTGCCCCGCCGTACGGTGACGGTGATGGAGCCCCGTCGGCGCTCCGTGAACGCCACGCCGTAGAGAGTGCGCTCGCCGCCGCCGGTGGTCTGGAGGTCCCGCACCGGAAGCGGAGCCCCGTTGCAGGTGGCTGAGACGACCTTCTGACGGTCGGCCGCGAAGATCTCAAGCCAGCCCAGCCAGGGGCCCGCCTCGAAGGGAACGAGCTGCGGGACCTCGCCCGCCGCCGGTGCGACGGGCTCCGAGTGGCACGCCGTCTCAGAGGCACCGCCGAACGAGGCGCGGCAGAACCGTCCGTCCGCCGTCAGCCAGGTCAGGGCGACCGCGTCGCCGCGCACCGCAGCAACGGCCAGGCCCTGGCCGTCGGGCGCGTCCTTGCCGTTCGCATGCGCCTGCGCGAGCACGCGGGAGCGCGCTTCCTTGATCGCTGCGGCTTCTCGGTCGGTTCCGGCCGTGTGGGCGACCGGTGGCGGCGTTGGCGAGGTACCCGTTGCGGCCGACGCCGTCGGCCCGCTGCTCTGCGTACTCGCGCCGGATGTACAAGCGGCCAGTGCAGCCACTGCAAGCCCTGCGAGCCCTGCGACTGCGGCTTTCCAAGCGTGTCTTCCGACTCTTCCCCGCACGATCGCCCCTCCCCGTTTCCCCCGTCACATCGAGATGATCCTGCCTTGTGGACCCCCCGGACCATCAGCACTTTCCTGAACCGCCGCGACTCGCCGCGGGGTCACCTCTTGGTGGCCTCGGAGATCCTCCCGGCGATCCGGGGTGTGGTCGACCAGGGCGGCTACTTCGCCCGTCCGTGCGTCGCGGGGGACCATGGCACCGGTTCGGGCGGCCGCCGACCAGAATGTCACCAGGCGCCCCCTCGGGCTTCGGCGCGGGTGGCGCCGGCGGTTTCGCCTCTGCGCTCCCGGCCCCGCCGGATGCGAACGGGCCCGCCCTGTTCGCGTCGGGGTGCTCCCCTGGCGCTCGCCACACGAGGACGCCCGGCGCAGCAGGGCTGCGCTCTCAGCCGCCGTTGGGCGCGTTGAACTCTTCGACCGGGCCGAAGTCGCTGAACGTGCCGGTGTTGACGGCGGGGATACCGCGCATCTCCATGCGCTGCTCGAAGCGCACGGTGCGGCCCTGGCTGTCGACCCACTGGTCGATGTCGAAGCCGGTCACGCCCTTGGCCTTCATCGAGCGGTACGTCCGCGGGTCGACGGAGGCCACCTGGTCGACGTCGAGGCGTCCGGCGAGGTGGTAGGTGGGGATGCCGCCCTGCTCCTCCATGCCCTTGAGTGCCGAGGGGCCGAGGGTGAGCAGCAGCTTGGCGTACCCCGCGTAGTTCGCCACGTTGTCCTCGGCGCGCGGCGTCTTCCTCCAGCCGCTTCCCTCCTGGAGGCGGTTGCGGACGTAGTTGGCGTCGGGCGTGGTCACCGTCTCCATCCACATGGCCTGGGAGGCCGGGACGTCGTCCGGCGTACGGATCTCGCTCCGCCCGGTGAACGGGACGTTGTGGTTGATCCTTCCGGTCATGGTCGATATGTGCCGGCCGGCGGCCGAACTGTTGAACGTGATCGTCGACGCATAGGGGGTCTTCTCCGCCTCGGCGACGGCCTGCTCGGGAGAAAATGCCCCTGCTGTGGTGGGGACGGCGGACGGCGGTGCGGATTCCGGGGCCGGGGACGCAGACGTGGCTGCGGGGGCGGCCGTACCGCCCGGGGCGTCTTCGCAGCCCGACAGCGTGGCGAGGGCGACCGCGATCGCGGCAGCAGTGAGAACCGTCTTGCGGCCTGTGGTGAAGGTGATCATCGTCCGGGGATTTTCCCACACAGGCAGCCTCACCCTCGAACGGTTTCGCCCACACCGGAAAGCGGGGCCAGCCGCTCGAACCGCCGGGGCAGGGGTTCAGGAGCCGATGAAGCGGGTGGCGCCCACGAACGGGCGGTTCGACAGGGGCTCCTCCCTCACCCTCTCCCCCGTCCTCGGCGAGTTGATCATCATCGGCTCGCCCTGGTCGTTCCTGCCGACGTAGATGCCCACGTGCGTGACGTTCGAGGTGCTGCTGCCGAAGCCCACGACGTCACCGGGCCGGAGGTCGGCGGGCGACGTGATCCGCTCGCCCTCGGCCGAACCGGCGGGCGCCGCACCGCCACCCGCGTCGAACTGCGGCTGGCTGTCGCGCGGGATGGTGATGCCGAGAGCGGAGTACACCTGGCCCGTCAGGCCGGAGCAGTCGTAGCCGAACCCGGCCGTGCCGGACCACAGGTACTCCAGACCCAGGAACTTGCGGGCTTCGGCGACCACGTCCTCGCCGGTCGCCCCGGACGTCGGGACCTTCGCGAGGTCGTCGCGCTCGAAGTAGATCCGGGTGCCGTCGTTGGCCCGGGCCTCCACGACGGACGGGGCGCCGGCTACGGGCTTCACGGCGAATTCCGTGTTGAACGAGTACTCGGTGCCTCCCTTGGCGGGCGCGCCCGCCGCCAGTGCCTGACGCGAGCCGTAGCCCCAGGCCGTCGGGCTCGTGACGCGTTCCGCGGTCGTGCCGGACGGGGCCTTCTTCCGGAGCTTCGTCAGCTGCCGGTCGGGCACCCAGCCGGGGTAGCCGCCCGCGTCCCTGGGCGTGGGCTGGCCGTGGACCACCACCTTGTCCCAGAGCACGCCGTCCTTGGTCATCGTGTCCACCACGGTGACCTTGCCCCCGTACAGGGCCTGCGTCTCACCCGGAACGTCTCGGCGCAGGTCGATGTCGTGGGCCATCGCGGCGAACCAGCCCCTGATGTCGACCGGGTTGGCGAGCGCCTTCGCGTCCACCGTCCGCACTTTGTCGGGGCTCTCCCAGATCTGGGCGACGGACACGTCCACGTAGCAGGTCCTGGCACCCTTGCAGGCGGCCGAGGCCGCCGATGCGGAGGCGTCTGCGGCGGAGACGCCCTGCGTCAGGGGAACCAGGGCCATGACGGCACTGACGGCAACGGGAAGCGCGATGTGCGAGAGGGGCATACGACGATTGTCCTGCGCGGGTCGCGACGGACCAGGGACCGATCGGCCGACCATACGGCTGATATCGGACACCCCGCTCGACCTGCCACGCCCACAACGGCCGCCGACGAAACCACGCTTCACCTTCACCACTGGAGTCACAGGGTGTCGCAGGTGACAATCGGCCAGTCCGCCGCACCCGTCCCCGGAAGCCGCTGTGGGCACTCAGCTTCTTCGGTGCAGCCGCGCTGAGTGACCCCGGACCAGCTCGCGGGGAGACCGACCCAAGTGGCGGGAGCGAACAGCTGGGGTTCAGGCCCCCGCCTCGGCTGTCGGCCCCTGGCCGAGGAACCGCTTTGCCGCCTCAACCGCTTCCCGGTTGAGTTCCTCGATGGAGACTCCCAGCTCTCCTCCCAGCCGTCCAAGTCGTATGCGCAGTGGACGAGGGGTTGCAGTTCTACGGGGTCGCCGAGGTCATGGGCGATGTCGGCCCGGATGAGGTGGGTGCCGACCGCGGGATCGAGGGATCCGTCGGCGATCTGACCGGCGACCCAGGAGGCCATGTCCCACTTCGCGGCCCGAGGGTCAGCGGGCGGGTGGAAGAGCAGTCCCAACTCCTCCAGCACCTGGTCGAAGAGAGGCGGAGCCTCGGGCTCTTCGCTCCGGAGGAGACCGGCCAGCATCTGGGAGAAGGAGACTCGCACATTTTCAGACGATGCTGGCCATGGAGTTCCTCCTGCGTGTTCGGTGATCAGGACAGCTCGCGTCCTTCCCGGCACGGGGCTGACCGGCCGTGCTCTGTCGGCCCGAGTCCGGCTCCGGCAGGGTGGAGTGTCCGTGAAGTGGTCAACGGGAGGGACGAGGCAGTCATGGGGGAACTGGACGGCAGGACCGCACTGGTGACGGGTGGCTCGCGTGGCATCGGGCGGGCGGTAGCCCTGCGGCTCGCCGCCGAGGGAGCGCTGGTCGCGGTCCACTACGGCGGCAACGAAGCGGCCGCCGCGGAGACCGTGGCGCAGATCGCCGAGGCCGGCGGCCGGGCGTTCGCGGTGCAGGCCCGGTTCGGTGAGCGCGGAGCGGTGGACCGGCTGTTCAAGGCGCTCATCGCCGGGCTGGCCGACCACGGCGCGGACGGCCTGGACATCCTGGTCAACAACGCGGGCATCCACTCGGTCAGTTCGCTCGGGCAGCTCACCGAGGAGGAGTTCGAGCGGCTGCTGGCGGTCAACGTGAGCACGCCGGTCTTCGTGGTCCAGCGGGCGCTGCCGCTGCTGCGGGACGGCGGACGGATCGTCAACATGGGCTCGGCGGCCACCCGGATCGCAGACCCGGGCCAGATCGGCTACACCGTCACCAAGGCGGCGCTGGCGGCTCTCGGCCCGTCGCTCGCCAACCAGCTGGGCCGGCGAAGGATCACCGTGAACACGGTCGAACCCGGGGTGGTGCTGACCGACATGATCGCCGCCTACGCTGCGGTTCCCGAGGCGGTGGCCGGACTCGAGTCGATCACCGCGCTCGGACGGATCGGCGAGCCGGAGGACGTCGCCGACGTGGTGGGCTTCCTGGCGGGCCCGCAGGGGCGCTGGGTGACCGGCCAGACCATCGATGTCTCCGGCGGCACCTTTCTCGGACCGATCCCGGCCGGGTGACCAGCCTGGGACGGAAGACTTCGGTGAAGCGAAGAGATCACGTCGCGCCGGTGCCGCTGTGAGGCAGCGGTGAGGACCCCGGGCCCGCTCGGCCGGGGTCCTCACCGCCCGACTACTTCGCCACCCGGTACGCGGGAGTCGGCGGGAGCCCAGTGGGCGTGGGCGACGGGACCGGCGCACGGGTCGGGGCCTGCGTGGACGGGGGGCCCAACGTCGGGACCGGCGTGGATGACGGAACCGGCGTGCATGTGGGGCCCGGCGTCGGGTCAGGCGCGGACGTCGGAACCACGGCCGGAACCGGCGTGGACGTGGGACCCACCGTCGGAACCGGCGTAGACGTGGGACCCACAGTCGGAACCGGCGTAGACGTGGGACCCACCGTCGGGGCCGGCGTAGGCGTCGGAACGACCGTCGGGGCCGGCGTAGGCGTCGGAACGACCGTCGGGGCCGGCGTAGGCGTCGGAACGACCGTCGGGGCCGGCGTAGACGTGGGACCCACGGTCGGAACCGGCGTGGGCGTCGGAGCCACCGTCGGAACCGGCCCAGACGTCGGACCCACAGTCGGAACCGGCGTGGGCGACGCAACCGGCCCAGACGACGGAGCCACCGTCGGAACCGGCGTGGGCGACGGAACCGGCGTGGGCGACGCAACCGGCCCAGACGTCGGACCCAGCGTCGGAACCGACGTGGACGACGGAACCGGCGTGGGCGACGCAACCGGCCCCGACGACGGAGCCACCGTCGGAACCGGCGCGCGGGTCGGGGCCGGCGTGCATGTGGGGCTGGGTGTCGGAGTCGGCTTCGGCGTCGTGGAGTTGTCGGCCTGGGCTATGCCGGTCGCGAGAGCGATGCCGGCAACTAAGCCTGATATTGCAACCGCAGCCGCGAGTCCACGAACTCTGTGAGTACGCATGTGGTCCCCCCTGGTCAGTCTGCCCAACCTGCCGCCGGGCATGATCCAAAGAGAGCCAACACCCTCCGTCGCCGACCCGCAACAGGCATACGAATGTGCGGCACTCCCTGTGCGGGCGGGCCAGTAGCTCGACTCCGTCCACCGGAAACACATCGGCGCCGGAAGCCAACGGGGCAGCGGAATCTGCTGCGGCTCGTCCGCCCGGCATCCGGTCAGCCGTGACGTCGTCTTCGGCCTCGAACACCTCGCCCCGCCCCGCGGACCGGCTGACCACCGGCGGGCTGTACGCGGGCCCAGGTCCGCGCCTGCGGCCTGTCAGGGCCGGCAGAGGCGTTCCACGAGGTCCTGCCAGGCGTGTGCCATGCGGTCGATGTGATCGGTGGGTTCCTCCTGGGGCGAGGCCGTCAGGTAGAGGAGGAAGGGCCCTTCCAGCGCGGCGGTGAGCTGTACGGCCATCATGTCGAGGTCGGCGCCGCGGAGTTCCGCCTGGCCGAGCAGCATCCGGATGTGGATCCGCGAGATGGTGCCCTCCCCCGCCGGTACCGGCTGGGAGCCGTCCAGGGCGGCCCGGGCGATGGCCCACGGAAGGAGGGGCCGGGCCGCACCATCGGCTGCCGCCGCCCCGGCTGACCCCGCGGTGCCAAAGGCGGCCCGGTTCCGTGGCGCCCGGCACCGCCCACCGCACCCGTGGCACACGGCAACGGCAACGGCACACGGCACACGGCAACCCCTCGCCGCACGCCTGCGGTGTCCGCAGACGCAGCCTCCCCCTTCCCCGTTCCGAGGACCCCCCATGCCGTTCTCCCTGCCCGCGGGCGGGCGCCTTGCCGTGCTCGCCTGCTCCCTCGCCGTGGCCCTCAGCGCCGCCGGCCTCACCGGAGCCCCTGCCTCCGCCGCCGACCCGGCATCCCCGTACGGCCCGCAGCCGCCGCAGAACCCGGTCACCGCGGCCAACGGCGCCGCGACCATGCACGGCGACAGCGCCTCCAGTGGCACCACGCCCTACCCCGGGCCCGGAACGGCCGCCGTCAACTACTCCCGCACGGCGCTGGCTTCGGCCTGCCCCACCGTGGTCGTGGGGAGCGACGGCTACGTGGTCAGCCTCTGCACGACGATCTTCGGCCAGACTCCGACCGTCCACCTGCTCGACCCCGCCACCGGAGCCGATCTCGCCTCGCTCGCCCTGCCCAAGGGCAGCCTCTTCGGCGGCGTCTACGCCTACCTCGACAACGCCGACCGCCTGGTGGTCGTCGACGGCAACAACACCCTCGTCCGCATCGGCCACCACCGCACCGGCTCCGGATCCGGCGCCGGCTGGGCCCTGCGGATCGACCAGTCCACCCCCCCTCGGCAACGCCGTGCCGGCCGGGGACAACATCGTCGGCCTGACCCCGGCCTGGGACGGCAAGGTCTGGTTCGCCACCAGCGGCGGCGTGATCGGGACCGCCGACACCGGCACCGGTGCGGTACGCAGCATCAGTACCGGCGAAGGCGTCCAGAACAGCATCTCCACGGTCCCCGGCCGCACCGCGGTCGCCACCGACCGCGCCCTCTACCTGCTGTCCGCCGCCCCCGACGGCACTCCCGTCGTGGACTGGCGGGCGCCCTACGACCGCGGCCCGGCCCGCAAGCCCGGACAGCTCAGCTGGGGCACCGGCACCACCCCGAGCTTCTTCGGACCGGGCAACGGCACGGAGTACGTCACCATCGTCGACAACGCCGCCCCCCACGGGAACCTGCTCGTCTACCGGGCGGCCGGCGGACCCGACCCGATCTGCCGGATCCCCGTCCTCACCCAGCACGCGCGCAGCGGCACCGAGGACGCCGTCATCGCCTCCGGCCGCAGCGTCTTCGTCACCAATACCTACGGCTACCCCTACCCGGCGCTGCCCGAGGGCGCTCCGGCCAGCCAGCCCGCCTCCGCGAGCTTCGACGGCGGCCTCAGCAGGATCGACGTCAATGCCCAGGGAACGGGCTGCGACGTGGTGTGGAACAGCCCGGTGAAGTCCGCGGCGCTGCCCCGCCTCTCCCTGGCCGACGGGAAGATCTACACCGTCTCCGTGACCGGGCCGACCGGCAGCGCCGGCCTGAACACCTTCGCCCAGTACCACCATGCCGTCATCGATCCGGCCACCGGCGCCCAGCTCAGCAGCTCCTACCTCGGCATCGGACTGGTCTACAACCCGCTCCAGATGCGGGGGACGGCCGCCCCGGACGGCACGCTCTACCAGGGCACCGAAACCGGAGTGGTCCGCATCTCCAAGCGCTGACCGGCCGGCCCCCGGCCCTCGCGGCGGCCGCCTTCCGTGGGCCGCCGCCGGGCCGGGTCAGACCCGGTCGAGGCTTGGAGCGCCGTCGAGGACGGCCAGTTCGGCGGCGCCGGCCTGGAGCTTCCACTCCGGTGCGACGGCCGCGTACGTGATGACGTCGTGCCAGAAGCCCTGGGTACGGAAGAGCTGGCGGAGGGTGGCTTCGGGGCGCAGGCCGGCGGCGCGCATCACCTTGGGCATGTGGTGGTGGTCGCTGCGGTGGCCGGCCCAGATGCGGTGCAGGCCCAGGTGCCCGTAGCCGTACGCCATGAGCAGGCGGCCCGCCTCGTGCCCGTGCCCGCGTACGGGGGCGCCGGGCAGCAGCACGAGGCTGGTGAGCATGGCGTTGCTGCCGTAGTCCTCGACGAGGAGTCCCATGGTGCCGACGAGGGTGTCGTCGTCCGGGGCGCAGACGGCGAGGGTGTACTTGCGGCGCGGGTGCGTGTGGGGCTGGGCCAGGCACTGGGTGAAGGTGTCGTGGGCCTGGTCCGGGTCCATGCGGTCGATGCCGAGGTAGCGGGTGAGGACCCGGTGGGTGAGGATGCGCGCGAAGGCCTCGTGGTCGCCCGCGTGCAATTCCCGCAGCCGCAGGTGGTCGCCGCGGAGTTCAGGAACTCGGGTCACAGGACGGCTCCGTGCGGTGCGGCCGGGGTTGCCCGGGCGGGGACGAGGGCGTCGAGGTCGACGGAGTGGCGGCCCGACGGCAGCGGTTCGCCGAGCAGGATGCGACGGGCGGTGTCGGTGACGAGCGCCGCGCCGAGCATGACGCCGCTGGCGAGCTGAGGCCAGCTGGAGAGCGTACGTCCGACGCGGGTGAGGGCGTCGCTCATGGCGGGGCTCAGGCGCTGCTCGTCGACGACGGCGAGGAGGAAGCGGATCGTCGCCTCACGGTCCAGGTCCAGTACGTCGGCGGCGGTCGTCGTTCCGGTGCGGCCGTGGAAGAGCGGACGGTCCGGTTCGATGTCGAAGCGCTCGATGTCGAGCAGGCCCCGGTCGTTGGTGTCCATGAGGACCGGGACCCGCCGGCTGCGCGCGTACTCGCGGGCCGCGACCTTCACCCAGGGGGTGTCGCACTCCTCGATGAGCAGGTCCAGGCCGTGGGCCGGGTCGCCGAAGAACTCCTCGATGTTCTCCTCGTTCACGCCGCTGCGGTGGACCTCGACATCGAGGTAGGGGTCGAGCTCGTACATGCGCCGGGCGCACAGCACGCTCTTCTCCAGGCCGAGTTCGTGGACTCCGGAGCGCAGCCGGTTGAGGTTCGACAGCCCGAGCCGGTCGAAGTCCGCCAGTCTGAAGGCCCCTCCGACGCCTTCCATGGCGCAGGTCAGCGCGGCACTGCTGCCGACCGAGAGCCCGATGACGCCGATGCGGCGCCTCAGCAGGCTCTGCTGCTCCTCGCGGGTGATCTTGTCCCTGTTCCGGTCGGTCCGGACCAGGCGGAATTCGGCCTCGGGCAGGACGTGGACCAGGCGACCGGACCACGGGTACCAGACCCACCTGCCGTACGCGTCGGGGTGTGGGCCCAGGGTGTCGGCGACGGCGCGGGACGGGGAGCGGGTGCCGAAGGCGTCCTGGGGTGCCAGGCAGCGCAGGAGTTCTTCGACCTGGTCCTCGATGCGGTCGTGGACCTCGCGCAGGAGGGGCGAAGCGCGCAGAGCGGCCAGGGCGGCTGCGTCGGCCGGCTGCGACGGGTCCAGCAGCACAGGACGAAACGATTCGCTCGCCTGGCGGGGTGAGGGCAGCACGAAGTGGTCCGGCTCCGGGCCGGAAGGCAGGGGGTGCGTCACGGGAGGGACGCTAGCAATCCGCGATCTTGGAATACGGCCCGTCAACCCACTGGGGCGCATTCGAATTGATCTTCTAACCGAATGCGCCCCCACTGCTTTCGCGCGCCCCCATGGCCGGGCCGGACGCCCCGCCCCGGGGCCCCCGGAATGGGCCGTGCGGGTGGACCCTGCCAAGCCCCCCGACCGGTCGGTCCTCGCCCGTCGGACCCGGCCGTGACCCGCATTCGGGCGTGCGGACCGCGGCGGGCGGCACGGCAGGGGGGTTCAGGGGAACTTGCCGGGGCAATCGCTCCTTCTGCAGGCTGTCCCCAGCCGACCCCACCCGCCTGCAGCTGTCCCCAGCCGTTCCGCGCTGACGCCAGCGGGCACAGGGGCAGCAACAGCAAGGCCGAGGAAAGGAAATCGCTCCGTGACCGCCGCGCTCTCCGACAGCTTGAAGACGCTCATCGACGACAGCCCGGTCTTCGCGACCGTGGCCACCATCCAGCCGGACGGCAGCCCGCAGCTGTCGGTCACGTGGATCGCCCGGGACGGGGACGACCTGCTGATCTCCACGACGGTCGGGCGCCGCAAGGAGAAGAACCTGCGCCGGGACCCGCGCATCACCGTCATGATCAACCCGGACACTGCGCCGTACACCTACGCGGAGGTGCGGGGCACGGCCACCGTGACGACCGAGGGCGGGCAGCAGCTGATCGACGACCTGTCCGTCAAGTACACCGGCAGGGACTACGCGGAATTCAACCCGGCCTCGAAGGACGACGCCGAGCGTGTCGTCGTCCGCGTCGTCCCGCGCAAGGTCGTCGGCTCACTCTGAGGCCCACCGCAGGAGAGAGGCCAAAACGGTTGCGGTACGGGTCCATTGACGATTCCCTGATGATTTCAGGCCACACTCCAGCCGGTCCGCGCCACAGGGGTACCCGTCATGCGCATCCGCTTACGCCGCCCTGCTCGTCCCGCCTCGTCTCCGGACACCCGGATCCGGTCACGCTCCGCGCACCCGCGGACCCGCCGGCTCCCGGTCCGTGCCCTCCTCGTCACGCTCGCCCTCCTCGGCGGCACCGCGCTGACCGGCTGCGACTCGCAGCCCGACAGCCGCGCTCCCGGCCCCCGGATCCCGGCCGCGCCCGGCGATCCGGCGCCCGTCAAGGTCGTGGCCGCCACGACCACCACCGTGGACCTCGGCGGGGGCGCGCACCTGATCGTCCCGCCCGGCGCCATGACGGACGGCGCGACGATCCGGGCCACGTACCGCCACCGGCCGGACGGCGACTGGAACGGACTGACGCCGACCTCCGCGCCGGTGGAACTGACCGCCGAACCTGCCGACGCCATCCACGGGCTGCTGACCCTGGAATTCCCGGTGCCCGAACCGCCCGCCGGCGCCGGCCCGGAGGGGCCGCCGTCGTACGGGGTGTCCACCTTCGAGGAGGAGAGCGGCGCATGGACGCCGTACGCCTCCACCTACGACGCCGCCCGGCACATGATCGTCGCCCAGATCCCGCACTTCTCCTGGTGGAACCCCTTCTCCTGGAACTGGGTCGACATCGGGGCCCGGGTCAACCAGAACGTGGGTCAGACCCTGGGGCGCCGAGCCGGGCAACCGGCCTGTTCCGGGGGCGCGCCCGACTGGGTGGCCTCGCTCAACGGGGTCACGTCGGAAGCTGCGGTCGCCGTACGGGGCTGCGCGCAGGCGGAGGGCGATGTCCTGGACGTGCAACTGGTCAACAACAGGCCGTACGGCATGGTGCTGGAGTACGGGGCTCCGGTGACATGGGGGTGGCACGAGAAGGGCGGGAGCGCCCAGCAGATCGGGGCCAACGAGCTCGGCGACGCGCTGGCCGGACCCGGACGGCTCTACCTTCCGCCGCTCGGGCGGGCCTCGCTCGGCATCCCGCGGACCTCGGCCACGCAGGTGTCCCGCTTCAGGATCGGTCCGACCGCGGGCAGCCTCTTCGTGGACTTCGCCACCCAGGGCGCCGACTTCCTGGTGGGGAAGAAGCTGCCTGAGGTGGGCAACTGTGCTGTTCTGATGGCCACTTACACGCCCGACCTGTCGGCGGCATCGCTGCGCGACACCATCGTCTCGGCCGGCAGCTGCCTCAAGGACTCCTACCTGCGGGAGGTCGCGGCCGGAAAGCTGGACCGCTCGACGGTGGACCAGCTGTCGGCCCGTCTGGACGGCCTCAAGAAGGCCTCCGTGGTGGGGAGGTGGTGGACCGTCTACGGCATCGAGTGGCAGTTCGCCGATCTCTTCGTGGACCAGGTGATCGTGTCGGACGCGGGCGGACTGGGCGCGGGATTCTCCCTGCTGGCCCGCCGCCCGGCCGAAACGCCCAGGCCCACCACACCCGTCGGCCCCGCCACCCCCACCGCCGGCGCGCCGCCCCCGCGGCCGTCGCCCGGCGCGGACGGCCCGAACCCGCCGCCCGCCTCGCCTAACCCTCCGCCCCCCGCTCCCGCGGGCCGGATGGAAACCGTCGGGGGGCTCACCCACACGTGGACGGAATATCGCAATGCGGGTGGGCCGGAGGGACCGCGGATCCAGCCGGGGGCTTCGGTCCTCATCACCTGCAAGGTCCGCGGTTTCGCCGTCGAGAACGGCAACACCTGGTGGTACCGCATCGGTTCGCCCCCGTGGAACAACGCCTACTACGCCTCGGCCGACCCCTTCTACAACAACGGCCAGACCTCCGGGCCGGTCAAGGGCACTCCGTACGTGGACGAGGCGGTGCCGGACTGCACCTGAGCAGCGGTCGCAGCCGCACGTGTTTCGGCATGTGCCCCGGGGTGATAACCGTCCCGATGTCTCACACCCAGCAGGAGGGGGCCCCATGAAGTACGACCTGTCCGGTCGCCTGGTGATCGGGATCGCTTCCAGTGCCCTGTTCGACCTCGCCGACTGCGACGCGGTGTTCCGGGAGCAGGGGCAGGCTGCCTACCGGGCCTTCCAGGAGGCTCATGTGGACGATGTCCTGGCCCAGGGGGTGGCCTTCCCGTTCGTCCGCCGTCTGCTGTCGTTGAACGACCTCGCGGAGCCTTCCGATCCGTTGGTCGAGGTGATCATCCTGTCGCGCAACGACCCGGACACCGGCCTGCGGGTCATGCGTTCGATCGGCACCCACGGCCTGGCCATCAGCCGGGCCGTCTTCCGTCAGGGCCGTTCGTCCCACCGGTTCATGCCGGCCCTGAACATGTCGTTGTTCCTGTCGGCCAACGCGGACGACGTCCGCGCGGCGGTGGCGGACGGGCTGCCGGCGGGGCACGTGCTGGAGACGGCGCGGGTCGACGACGAGGCCGACCCCGAACTCCGCATCGCCTTCGACTTCGACGGAGTGGTGGCGGGTGACGCCTCCGAGCGGGTCTTCCAGGACGGCGGCCTCCACGAGTTCCGTGCGCACGAGGTCCGCAACGCAGCCACGCCGCACGACCCCGGCCCCCTGAGCCCGTTCCTCGCCGGCATCAACCGCATCCAGCGCCGCGAGGAGGACGAGCGAATCGAGGATCCCGCCTATCGGCCCCGCCTGCGGGTGTCCCTCGTCACCGCTCGCGACGCTCCCGCGCACGAACGTGCCGTGCTGAGCCTCAAGCGGTGGGGGCTGCGGGTCGACGAAGCCTTCTTCCTCGGCGGCATCGACAAGGCCGCCGTCATGAACGCCCTGGATCCGCACATCTTCTTCGACGACCAGGTCTCCCACGTGAACGGCACCGCGGCGGCCACCCCGAGCGTCCACGTACCGTTCGGCGTGGTCAACGCTCCCCCGCCCGGGCCTTGACGGGAGGCGTTGACACGCCACGGCCACTCGCCCTGTCAGTGGATTCTGTGCTCCGCCCAGAAGGGGCCGAGGTCCTGCGTGGTCGCCGCCTGCGCAGCGCGCAGGAAGTCCGCGGTGGTGGCGACGCCCAGCCAGTGGTCCCGCACGTAGCCGCGCAACAGGGCCGCCATCGCCGGGCTCCCCAGGGTGCGTTCCAGGTCGTGCAGGGCGCAGGCCCCGCGCCCGTAGACCACGCGGACGTACTCCGATCGGCGCCCGTCCGCGTAGTAGGCCAGGGAGCGGGTGAGGGCGGCCGTATCGCTGGGCCAGGCGCCCTGGTCCGCCCAGCAGGTGGTGGTGTCCTCCCGGCCGTACAGCTGGTTCGCGTACTGGGAGAAGGATTCGTCCAGCCAGGGTGACGCGAACTGGTCGTTGCCGACGATGCCGTAGAACCACTGGTGGGCGACCTCGTGGACGACCGCCGAGCCCTCGGGTTCGGTCCAGAGCAGGACGAGGCCGGGGAACTCCATGTTGCCGAACTCGTCGAGGGCGTCGCTCATGACGAGGTCGAGCTCACCGTACGGGTAGCGCCCGAACCGCTGCCCGAACTCGTCGACCGAGCCGACGGCGTCCTTCAGGTCGGTGGCGACGCCCTCGGGGGACGTGGACGCGGTCCAGAACGCATTGAGCTGGACCCCGCCGGGCGTGGTCACCGTCTTCGAGAGGAAGGGGCCCGCCGCCCACGCGAAGTCCCGCACCCCGCGCGCGACACTGGTGCTGACCGTGCGTCCGGGTGCGCTCGGCCGCCGGGTGGTGGTGCCCGTGGCGGGAACGACGAGCGTGTCGGGGTGGTCGAGGGCGACCCTGAAGTCACCGGCCAGGGTGTGGAAGCTCTCGCCGAAGCCGACGTCCGGGTCGAGGTGGCGGCCCTGCTCGTCGCGTACGGACAGCAGGGGCAGCGCGTTGCCGAGGTAGCGGTGCGCACCGTCCCTGCCGAAGCGGTGGACGCGCTCCGGAACGGTGATCGCGACGTCGAAGGAGACGCTCGTGCGCGCCCCGTACGGCAGCGGCGCGGGCAGGTCGATCCGCAGGGCGGTACAGCCCACGGTGAGCGGCCGCGCCGCGCCTCCGGTGACCCGGCCCACCCGGACCGGGGACGGCTTGTCCGGTGCTCCGCAGCCGTCCGTGCCGTTGCCCCAGAGCCGTACGTCGACCGAACGCAGCGGGGTGCGGGCGGCGTTGCGGAAGGACACCGTCTGGCGGCCGGTCCAATGCGAGCCGTCGGCGTCGGCGCGCAAGGACGCCTCGTACGAAGGGCGGTCCGGTGTCGCCGTCGCGGGGGTGGTGGAGTCCGCCGCGGGCCGAGCGGCCGCCGTCTGCGGGACGAGCAGCAGGACGGCCGCGAGTGCGAGCAGCGGTGCACGCCAGAACCTGAACGAGGTCATGACAGGCACGCTAGAACGCCCGGGCTCCCGGACGCGCGAGTTCCGGGGCTTCGCCCCCGCGACGCTGGCCCTGAGGCGTGTGCGTGAGGTGATCAGGGCATGAAGCCTTCCACCGGTCCAGGCCCTACGGGCGTGTACGTCACTCCGGATACCGGTCGCTCCATGCGGCGCGGCCGGTGGGTGTGCGCCTTCGCCGGCTTGGCTTTGGCCGTTCCGTTGGCTGCCGTCGCCCAGCCTGCCATGGCCGTACCGGCCGCAGACAGCGCCCCGTACACCTGTCACGCCGAGCCCGGGTGAGACGGTGACCGTCAACGTCAGGGAGTCGGGGTCGGTCACTCAGGGCGACTTCCAAGCCGTCAACCGCTTTACCCGCGGCGTACTCGGCACTGTTCGCGACGTGACCCCTGCGTCCGGCGGCGTCGTCCTCTGGCGGAACGACACCGACGCCTTGGTCGTCGTGGAACTGGACGTCTCCTCGGCCCGCAGCGGCCAGATCAACGGCGACGTGGTGGCCCTGCCTTGACGTTGACGGCCCGCGGACCGGCGACGCACCCGGGCGGGTGCGGTCAGTCGCCGAAGTAGGCCCTGGCCACGGCATAGCTGTCCTCGTAGAGGTGGTATCGGGTGATCCGCCCGTCCCGGACCGTGGTGTGGAGGGCGAACGCGGTGTCGATGTCCCGGCCCGTCTTTTTTACCCGGGAGACCATCCGCCCGATGAGCACCACGTCGTCGCCCTCGGCGATGACCTGGCGGAGGTCGAACTCCTTGGCCTGCACATGGGTCTGCAGCAGCTCGAAGAACGTCCGCATGCCCTCCGCCGAATCGACTTCCGGTACCCAGGGAATGCCCGGCGGGTGCGGGACGGAGAACGACACCGAATCGGCGAACAGTGCCGCCGCCTCTGCGCTCTTCCCCTCTGCGAGCAGCGGGAACAAACGCTGGACGGTCTGAGCCGGTGACTCTGCTGTCATGCGTGCGGACCTTACTCCGGAGTGCTGTGCCCCGCCCGCGTACGCGGACCCGCGTCACCCTCCGCGCCGCTCCCCTGTCCCGGCTTGCGGTCCCTGTCTTTCCTGCGGGCCCGGTCCACCCGGTCAGGGTCCGCCTTCGGACCGCCTCCCGGGCCGGTACGGGACGGCACTCCCGGTGGACGGCCGTGCTCGTCCACGGCCGCTCCCTGATCGGGGAGCAGGGCCGGGCGCGGGTCCTTCTTGCCGGCCATGTGCACCTCCTGTGTTCTCACCGAATCGGCATACGTCAAGAATCACACGAAAAGCAGGACAATACACAGATTCAGGGCATTCTTGATTCATGGGTGACGAAGAGCTCCCCACCGCCCCGTGGACGTTCCTGACCAGCCACGCACGTGTCCTCCTCGACCTCTTCGCCGAAGATCCGCGGAACGCGAGCGGCTGTGTGCTGCAACCCGGCGATGGCCGGGTCCTCTATGCGTCCGGGTTGGTGGGGCCGGCCAGTGCTCGGGCCGCCAGGGGGTTGGGCAGGGCGCCTACCCGCGCGTCGAGACGCTGACGCGTGCTCAATTGAGCTCGCGTACGCCGCCCTAACTGATCATGCCCGCGTCACCCGCTCGCTCCACGGGGTGCGGTCCCGGCTCCCACTCCGGCAGCCAGTCGGTGGCGAGCGCACCGGCGAGGGCCCCGCGGAACCACTCGCCGAAGCCGAGCCCGGTGTCGTGCCAGTCGCCCCGGCCCCGACGGAACGCCGACACGCTCCAGGCACCGTCCGCACCCGGGACGAGAAAGAGCCGGTCGCCTTCGACCGTGTGCCCCCAATGCAGCGCCCCTTACCGTACGGAGGACTGGTGTACGGGGGCAGGTACATGGCCATCAGGGAAGACGTCCGCGGAAGGCGCGGATCCGGCAGGTCGCAAGCGGATCCGCCGTGCGGCGCTCGGGGGTGCGGTCGGTGGCGCGGTATGTGTGGCCGCCCTCGGCTTCTCGTTCGTCGTTCGAGGGTGGGAGCTCGGTATCGCAGCGTGGATCACGGTTCCGCTGCCCGCCGCGGCAGCCGTTGCAGCGGCGTGGGGCGGGGCTCGGGAAGGCCGGAAGGACGGCATCCGTCAGGAAGCCGTGGCCGACGCCCTCGCACCGGGAGAGACCCCTCTGAGCGCCTACCTCGTGCGATCGGTACCCCTCCACCTGGAGGTGCCGGACGTCTGGGACCAGTGCGTTCCGCAACTCACCACCCGGGAGCTCCAGTTGTGGCAGGACACGTCACTGCTGCTCGGCCGCCCGTGGAGCGAACTGGGCGTGATCGCCCACGGAGACGACCGAGCGATCGTCCGCGGCCCCCGGAAGGGCCGCTCGCCGAACTGCAGTTGGAAGAATCGGGCTCGTCGGAAGAACTCGTCCTCGCCGGCGCCCGCCTCAAGGCGCGCGCACGCCGCTGACCGCCCCGGTCCGTGCCCGGACCGGGGCGGTCTGCCGTGCCTCGGCCCGGGCGCGCGCCCCGGTGTGCGCCCGCGCGCCTCCGCGCGCCCCCGCGGGAGGGATGGCCGACGGAGCGGGGCCCGCCGACCATGAGCTTTCGCTGCTCGGCGAACACGCCGCATCACAGACGCATCGGGGGCACGATGACACGACGCTGGCTGGTCACGGGATGTTCTTCCGGCCTTGGACAGGCCCTGGCCGCCGCCGCGGCCCGGGCGGGGGACGAACTGGCCGTCACCGCGCGCAAGACCGCCGATCTGGAGGAGCTCGCCGCCGCCTGGCCCGGCCGGATCATCCCGATCCCCCTCGAACTGCGCGACGCCGCCTCCTGCGCCGAAGCCGTCCGCACCGCCGCCGACCGTCTCGGCGGCATCGACGTACTCGTCAACAACGCCGCCGGCGGGCTGTTCGGTGCGGTCGAGGAGGTCTCCGACGCCGAACTGCGCGACCAGCTGGAGACCCTGGTCGTGGGCCCGTGGCGGCTGACCCGCCTGGTCCTGCCGCTCATGCGGGCCCAGGGGCACGGCCACATCGTCAACGTCTCCTCCGTCGTCGGCCGCATGGCCTTCCCCGGGCTCGCCGCGTACGGCGCCGGGAAGCACGCCCTGGAAGGCATGAGCCAGGCCCTGGCCATCGAGGCCGCACCCCACAACATCCGCGTCACCGTCCTCGAACCCGGTATGTTCGCCACCCGCTACGGCACCTCCATGGCCGAGGCCCGTGAGCGGATCCCCGCCTACGACGTCACCAACCGGGAGATGCTCGAAGGAGCCCGCGGGCTCGCGGAGAACCCCGAGACCGGCCGCCCCGAGGACTTCGCCGCGCGGGTCCTGGACATCGTCGCCTCCGGCACGGCCACTCCCCTGCGGATCCCCATCGGCGACGACGCCTACGGCTACCTCGACGAAGCCGAACGGGCCTACCTCGCGGAGTTCGCCGCCGCCCGGACCATCACCCGCACACCGCCCGCGACCTGACGGGTCCTCGGACGGCCGCCCGCGCCCCCGGCCGACGGCGCCGCGGGCACGGGCGTTGTCAGTGGTCCCGCCTAGCGTTCCGGACATGACGCGAACCGCACACACCTTCGCCTACGCGGGCTCATCCGCCCTGACCACAGCAGCCGGCACGGGGCGGATCCTGGGCCTGGAGACGGCGGGTGGCATGACGCCGGCCGGGGCCGAGGCCCACCCCCAGTTCTTCTCCGGATTCCTGAACAGCCCCCAGGCCGCCGCCCGCGGCCTGCTCGCCGTCGCCGACGTCGCCGCCGCCCGCTATTACCGGCGAACCCTGCGGGCCTCCCTCGACCCGGTCGTCACCGGCAACGGCGACCGGCTGCGCTTCGAGTCCTTCTCCGGGTGCTGCGGGGTGTACGCCCGGCTCGACGTGCTCCCCGAGGGACTGGGCGGCTCCGACACCGGCCACGGCACCACCAACGTCGACGTCAACAACCCGCTGCGCGAAGCCCTGTCCCGGCTGACCGGCGACGACCCGCTCCACCTGCGCGTCGGCCCCGACGAGCTGACCGTCACCACCCTCGACGGTCCGGTCGTCGAGAAGAAGGTGCCGCTGCCCGACCGCTGGCTCCGCGGTTTCGCCGAATCCCAGGCCGTCACCACCGGCTTCGACCTGCGCGCCGAACTCGGCGCCGCCGAAGCCGTACGCTTCCTGCGCTCGCTCCCGCGCACCCCCTCGGGCCGCGGCGCCGCGAGCGCCGCACTGTGGGTGGTGCCCGCGGGCCGTACGCTGCGCCCCACCACCCGCCCCGTGCCCGGGGCGGTCTGCCTGCCCGGACCCGACCGGCTGGCCGCACTCCAGCGGGTCCTGCGCAACGCGACCGGCCTGCGCGTGTACGGTCCCCCGGCCGACGGCGCCGCGCCCACCGCGTCCGCCTGGGAGATCGGCCTCCCCGGCATGCGGCTCACGCTCACCCTCTCCCCCGAGCCCGACCGCGGGTTCTCCGGCGAGGGCGGCGTCCTGGAGGCCCTCGCCACCGACACGGCGGCCGAGGACGCAGACCTCATCTCCGTACTGCTGGCCTGGGAGCCGCGCATCGACCCGGCCGACCTCGCCGCGCAGTCCGGGCTCCCCGTGGAGCGCGTACGGGCCGCCCTCACGCATCTCGGCACGGCCGGCCGCGTCGGCTACGACCTCGCCGAAGCCTCCTACTTCCACCGTGAACTGCCCTACGACGCCCTCCGCGCCGAACGCCACAACCCGCGCCTGGTCGCCGCCCGCGCCCTGCTCGCGGAGGGCGCGGTCACCCTGGACCACGACGGCGGGACCGCCGTCGTCGCCTCCGGGGACCGGCGCTACCAGGTGCGGGCATCCGGCGGCGCCCTCAGCTGCACCTGCCAGTGGTGGGCCGACTACCGGGGCCGCCGCGGCCCCTGCAAGCACGCCCTCGCCACCCGCATGGCCCGCCGGGCCGCCACATCCGCCGACGCCCCGCACACCGCCACCCCCGCCGGAGCCGCACGATGAACGCCACCGCCCAGCAGACGACCTCGGCCGCGCCGCAGCCGGATGCTCCCGTGCAGGAGGTCCTCGCCGCCGTCCGCACCGGACGCACCGCCCGCCTGCCCGGACTGCTGAGGCCCCTGGACCGGGCGCAGCGCACGGTCCTGCTCGCCGAGCTGAAGGTGCTGCGGGCCGGCCTGCGTTCCCGGGGCTGGGCGAACTGGCAGGAGCGGGACCTCGTGAACCCGGCCCTGGTCGTCGCGGGCGCCGGGTGCACCACCGGCGCGGCCGCCGCGGCCTCCTGGATCGCCGCGCGTGACCTGCGCCGTTGGCGGCCGCTCCCGGCCGCCGTCCTGCTCGACGTCCTGTCCGACCGGGAGCCGCGGTGGCTCGGCGACCTCGCCCACCGGCTCGCCGCCCGGGCCGCGACGGCCGAGCAGGACTACCCGCTGATCCGCATGCTCGTCGGCATCGCCGGGTGCGCGATGCCGGCCGGCGACGGCTGCCTGGAGGGCTGGGCCGCGTCCCTGTCCGTCCAGCACACCTCGCTCGTCGACGCCCTGCGCCAAGACCCGTACACCGCTGAACTGGTCCCGCGCCTCTTCGAGACCGCCGAGCCGGTCGCCTCGTTCAGCTGGTCGGGCGACGCCTCCGGCCGGTACCACTGGCCGACCGCGCTCGCCGCCGTCGCCGCGGAGGGGCTGGTCGACCGCGCCGCCCTCCTGGACGGGTGCACGGCCCGCCTGCTGCGCGGCGGAACGGCCCCCCACCTCAAGCCGTACCTCGCGATCCTGCAGGCCATGGACCTGACCGCCGAGGAGGAGCGGGAGCGTGCCGCGGACTGGATCGCGCTGGCCGCCGATGCCCCGGCCGCCGTCGCAGGGCACGCCCAGCAGGTCCTGGCCCGGCTCGCCGCGGCCGGCGGCCTCGCCGCCCGTCTGCTCGCCGAGATGTCCCTGACCGTCCTCTTCCGCCCGGAGAAGAAGCTGGTCCGCGCCCAACTGGTGCTGCTCGGGCGGGAGCTGGTGCGCGATCCGGACGCCGCCCCCGACCTGCTGCCTGTGCTCGGCGAGGCCTTCGGGCACACCGACACCGACATCCAGGAACGGGCCCTGAAGCTCGCCGCCGTCCATCTGGTCGCCGCCCCGGACGTGCGCGCCGAACTCGCCGAACGCGCACACCTGCTGAGCCCCCTGCACCGGGCGCGGGCCGTGGAGGTCCTCGGCCCGGACGCCGCCCCCGTCGACGACGACCTCCCCTACCGGGAGATCCTTCCGCCGCCCCCGGCCCAGGTCCCGCTCGCGCCCGCCCCGGAGAGCGTCGAGGAGACCGTGGAGCTCGTCGCCGCCGTGCTCAACTCCCGCACCGCGAGCGTCGAGGAGTTCGAACGCGCCCTGGACGGCCTCGTCCGGCACACCCGCCGGGACCGGGCGGCCCTCGCGGCCGCGCTGCGTCCCGCCCTGGCCGGCCGCTGGTGGCTCGACCCCGAACAGTCCCGCTACTACACCACCGAACTGGCCGGTATCGAAGGGGTGGCCGCCGCCGTCCTGGACGCACGCCCGGGCGAGCCGCCCCACCCGCCGCAGCCCGCGCTCGCGTCCTGGCGCAGCGAGTGCCACCACCCCGCGTTCCACGTGGCCGCCCATGCCCGGCTGGCCGAGGCAGCCCGGCACGTCACGGACCGGCCGCTGCCCTTCCTGCTCGCCTTCCCCACCCACACGAACGGTTCCCTGGACCCGCACACCCTGGTCGAGCGCCTCGCCACGTACGCACGGCTCGGAGAGAACCCGGGGCCGGCGGACTTCGCTCAGGCCCTGCTGCGGACCCGCCGCGAGCCCGCGGCCGTCGCCGCGGCGGCCGCGCTGGGCACGCCCGAAGGGGACCGGCTGGCGGCCTGGCTCGGCGAGGCGGGCCTGCCCGCCACCGTCACCCGCCGCACTGCGCCGGCCGTGACCCGCCACTACGACACGTGGCCGGAGCACCTCGTCCTGGACACCGGGGAGCGTCCCGCCGTCCTACGGGGGTTCCCCGAGCCGTTCCGTGAGCTGGGGAAGGCCCGTACGGCTGCCGGGCGCTGCTGGGACGGCGAGGGCGACGGCGAATCCGCCCTGGTCTGCGCCCTTCCCCAGGACCGGGAGACCCTGGCCGCGTGGTCGCTGCCCGTCGTCACCGCCTGCGCCCTCCGCGAAGGCCGGGGCGGGACCGCCGTGCTGCCCCTGCTCGCGGCCGCCGGGGGCCCGGCCGGCCCGGCGCTCCACCTCGCTCTCGCCACCGGACTCGGCGCCCGGCACGCCGAGGACCGGCTGAGGGCGGTCGATGCGCTCCTGACCCTCGCCGCACGCGGCGAACTGGACTCCGTACGCCTCGGCTCCGACATCGGGGAGCAGCTGGCCCTGGGCACGGTCAAGTCCAACCGGCTCGCCGACTCGCTGCGCACCGCCGCCGCGACCGGTGCCTGCACGACGACCTGGTCCGTCCTGGCGGCCACCCTGCCGACCCTGCTCACCGGACCGGCCGATCCCCGGGGCGCCGGCGAGCTGCTCGAGATGGCGGCCGACTGCGTGGAACGGTCCGGGGCAGCCGCTCCGTACCCGGACGGCCTGGCCGCCGTGGCGGCCCGCGGCGGGCGCTCGCGTCTGGTCACCCAGGCCGTCCGCCTGGGCAAGGCCCTCGACCGCAACCGGGAGTCGACGGGCGCATGAACCGGGAGGTCTGCGGCCTGCTCACGGCCACGCGGGTCGGCGGCGGAGGCTGCCGTCCGGCCCACACTCAGGCCGGCCACCACGGCAACCGTCGGGTGGTCATCCGTAGGCAACACCCGGGGAGGGCGCCGGTGCGGCGGCGGGGGACAGCGCCGCCCGGACGATGCGCAGGGCCTCGTCGGGGCCGATGCCGGCGCGGGCGATGACGGCGGCGTACTCGGTGGCGGCGCGGTGTGCCTGTTCGCGTCCGTTCTCGCCGGCCGCGGACACGAAGGAGCCTGCTGCCCGGCGGGTTTCGATCAGTCCTGCCTCTTCCAGCTCCCGGTAGGCCCGGCCGACGGTGTTGGCGGCCAGGCCGAGGTCCGCTGCCAGGCGGCGGATCGTCGGCAGCCGGGTGCCCACCGCGAGCGTGTGGTCCTGGATCTGCCGGGCGAGCTGGGCACGGAGCTGTTCGAACGGTGGGACGGGTGAGTCCGAGTCGATGACGATCACGGCTCACCCACCCGCCGCGGCGGTCCGGGCCGCCGTGCCGCTCGTCGCGGTCCACAGCGTGATCAGGGCGAGCGTGACGGCGCCGAGGGCGATGAAGACGAACCAGGCGATGTTCCACCAGCCGGGGTGGGCCTCGATCACCGAAGCGGTCGGCAGGCACCACACCACGGTGGGCGCGGCGATCTCCCGGGCGTCCTCGATCCGCATGAGGGCATCGGCGGTCAGTGAGGCCTCGTCGTCGGCCACGGCCGGGTGTGTCAGCACGTGGCGCAGCTGGACCAGCATGACGGCCGCCGCCCCGCACAGTCCGATGAGCAGGACGGCCCCCGCGTAGCGGGCGCCGGGTTCCCCGACGGTCAGGGCGCCGAGGGCGAGCGCCGTCGCGGCCGCGAAGGTGGCGACCGCGAGGGCGGCCCGGGGCAGGCCGATCACGGTGCGCCAGCCGAGGCGGACGGGGCGGGCCGCCCTCCGCGGCAAAGCCGCGCCGGCCTGACGGTCGATGCGCCGTACGCGTCGGTCCAGCAGCGCCTGGGCGAGCACGAGGGCCGTCACGACCGCCGCCAGGAGCAGCAGTGACCCGTACCGGTCGGGGTCGGAGGCGCCGGCCGTGTCTCCGGCAGGGCGGTTGAGGGCGTAGATGAGGGCGGCCACCACGATGAACGCGGCCAGCAGGACGTGACCGGCCAGGCGGGAGCTCTGCCGGGCGGCCAGGCGCCGCCCCAGCAGGGCCGTCGGCGGGACGTCCGACAGGCGGTGCCCGGCCAGCCAGAGGCGGGCCCGCTCGAAATCGGCCGGACGCGCGGGCAGGTCGTCCTTCGGAGGTTCGGTCGGCATGACGCCCCTTGTCTCAAGTCTTGTCTCAACAGACTGCGTCAAGGCTTGGGACAAGTCAATGAGTGCGCGGGCCGGCCGCGGCCCGTTCCTGCTCGGCGGGTGCCGCCCCGCTCAGGCGTCGCCGGTCGGCAACCAGCAGCCGTGCAGGCCGAGCGGGACCCGGACCGGGATGCGGGCGCGGGCCACGGGGCCCGAGGCCGGGTCCTCGGCCGGGACGACCAGGAACCAGGCGGATCCGTCGGTGCGGTCGGTGGCGAAGGTCAGCCAGTAGCCGCGCTCCTCGGATTCCCGTCCCGGCACCGGCGCGAAGACCGGCTCCCCGACGGACAGGTCCCCGGCGTCCCAGACGCGGGCGGTCCCGGTCTCGGTGTCGTGGAAGCGCACGGCGTCGTACTCGCCGGGCAGCAGGTCCGTCCGGCCTGTCTCGGTGGCCAGCGCGGCGTAGCGGTGGCGCCGGCCGATGCGCCGGTCGTCGATGCGGGGGAACTCCACCCGGGCGTCGTCGAGCAGGGTCCGGGCCATGCTGCCCGCGACCGGGTCGATGCGCGCCCGTACGAGCCCGCCGCTCGCGGGGGCCGCTCCGGGCTCCGGATCTGAGCCGACGGTCAGCCGGCTCCACTGCACGTAGTCCAGGACCACCGGGGCGTCCGGGCCGGGTCCGTCGTCGTACGCGTTCACCGTGTGCCAGAGCCAGAACGCCTCGTCGGCGGCCCAGCGCGGCGGTGCGCCGTCGCGCGGGACGAGGACCACCCTGGTGCCGCGCTCGGGCCGCCAGGCGAGGAACGAGCCGCCCGCCATGGCCGCGGCGAGGTCGAAGAAGGCGGGCGCGAGGACGATGACCGCGTAGCGCTCGGTCAGGGCCATGTCGTGGATCATCATCGGCTCGTCCACACCGTCGACGGGCGCGGGACCGCGCGTGACCACGCCGTCACGGCCGATGACCGACCAGGTCAGGTACGGCGGCTCCAGGCCGTAGCAGAAGACGACCATCTCGCCGGTGACCGGATCGATCTTGGGGTGGGCGGTGATGCCGGCCGGCAGGGTGCCGTCGAAGTCCTCACGGCCGAGCGTCTCCAGACCCGCGCCGATCCGGTAGGGGCACGCGGATTCGGCGAGCGCCAGGAGCCGGCCCCCGTGCCGCACGACGTTGATGTCGGGCATCTCCCGGAAGGTGCCCGCGAGCTCGGGTCCGACTTCCTCGGCATCCGGCATGATCATCGACTCCAAGCCGCCCCACAGGGCCCGGCCGGCCCGTTCCTCGGCCCGTAGCGCGGGGGTGCGCACGAAGCGGTTGCGGTAGCGGGCGCGGCCCTGCGAGAGCCAGACCCCGTGCAGCATGCCGTCGCCGTCGATGGGGTACAGGTACGAGCCGACCGGGGTGAAGCGGGGATTGGGTCCGTTGCGCAGGTACAGCCCGTCCAGGTCCGTCGGGATCTCGCCGGTCACTTCCAGGTCGGCGACGTCGACCTCCTCGCTCACCGGCGCGAACGAGCCCAGCAGGTGGGGTACCCGGGTGGGGTCGAAGCGGGGCGGCGTGTGCGTGTTCACGGGACCTCCCGGGGCGTGCTGGTCGCGGTCTCCCGAGTCCTTCCAGTGAAACGCGGCGCCCGGGACGGTGCCACGCGTACGGCACCGCCATGCCGCCGCGGCGGCCGGGTCGAGGGCTCGTGCGCGCAGGACGGGGGCGGGGCGGGTGCCGTCCCGGGCCGAGTGCCGTCCCGGGCGGGGCCGGGACGGCACTCGGCCGGCGCGGTCCCGGCGGACCGCACGGCAGGACAGACGTCGGAGCGGGACTACGGGGCTTCCAGCTGAGCCTTGCTGTGGGCGTAGAGGACGCGCTCGCACACGAGGCCCAGGCACTTCGCCGACCCGCCGTCCTCGACGGCCTCGGCGTTCACCGCCGGACCGTAGTGCTCGGAGACCGACCACAGACGCTGCGCGCCGCGTTCGTAGTAGAGGTCCTCGGCGCCCGTGGCGGTCTTGATCGCGCTGCCGTTGGACACCAGCTCGCCGTTGCTCCACTTGTATCGCCAGAGGTTGCCCGGGGCGTTGTGACCGGCGCTCTGGTTGACGTACAGGTTGTCACCGATCGCCAGCGCACCCTGAGCTCCGCCGTTCGTCATCGGCAGGTAGTTGGCCCAGCCTTCGGCCGCCACTTCGCCGGAACGGTTCTCCAGGGCCTTGACGGGGAACGAGGCGATCCGGCCCGGCGACGGGTAGCCGCTCTCCGGACGGCAGTACTCGCCCATGATCAGCCGGTCGGGGTTCTTGCTGCGGTCGAGCGACAGGTAGGACGCCTTCGGGGCGCCGGTGCTGACGCACTTGAACGAGCCCGAGGGGTTGGACTGCGTGGCCTTGAACTTCCAGGCCGCCACCTGAGGCATCACGTAGCGGTAGCCGAAGCTGTACCAGACGTTGTTGTGGCGCCCGACCTTGGTCTTGTCCTCGACGTCGGACGTGGTCTTCACCCCGTCGGTGTCCGCGCCCATCTCGTCACCGGCCTTGGAGTCCCCGTTGGGATCCAGGTCCATGATCTTCTCCATGTCGAAGATCCGGATGCCGTTCCGGGTGTCGGCGACATAGAGGTAGTGGCCGTACCAGACCATGCCGCCTGCGTGCAGGCCGTTCTGCATGTCCTCGTCCGGGTCGGGAACCGTCGAGCCCTCGGCGGAGTGCACTCCGTCGAAGGACACGTGGCCGGAGTTGTTCGTGTACGCCCAGCCCAGCAGCACGTGCCGGTACTTCACCGTGCCGTCGGCGCGGCGCTGCACGAAGGAGATCCGCACGCCCTTCTGGTTGCAGGCGTCGTTGGCCTTCAACTCGTCGGGGTTGCAGTCGCCGACGTCGTTGCCGTTGCTGTCGCGGCCCGGGTCCCAGTTGTCGTAGGACGCGTAGAGCTGGATGTTCGTGTCGTTGCCGACGCCGTACTGCTCGTCTTCCGCGGCGTCCGAGACGCCGGTCATGGCCTGCGGGATCCACTCGCGCGAGGTCGAGTCGGCGTTGTCCAGGCACCACTTGAGGGCCGGAGCGGGCGCCGTGCCGAACGGGTCGCGGGTGCACGAGGCGGTATTGACGGTGCGGTTGGCATCGGCGAGGAGCTTCGACACGCCCGACTTGGGCAGTACGCCGTCGAGGCGGGCGACGCGTTCGGCAGTCGTCCCGTTCATCGAGCCGGCCTGCAGGGTGAAGTCCGCGGGATTCGCCTTGCCGCCGGGGCTGGTCCACGCCCTGGTGCCGAGGGGCGCCGCACCGCTCACCGTCACCTGCGGATCCTGGTGCCACGATTCGGGCAGCGGCGCAGGGGTCTCCTCGGAGTGGGCCGGGGCCGACAGGCCGGTCAGTGCCAGCGTGACTGCGGTGGTGACCGTCAGCCACCCCCGCCGTATTCGGATCCGGGACGGGCGCCGGGACATGCGTGGGGACATGCGTATTGCCTCCGTTGTTGCTGCTGCGCCAGCTGATGCTGCGACAGCTGAATCGAACGAAGGTTTTCAGGACGCCTCCGCCGAAGGCAAGATGACGGCGAGTCAGTCACGCGCGGCACGAACGGGATGGGGGCCGTTGGCCCGGAATTTCCCATTCCGGGCCAATGGCGCGGCCGGCCCGGCCACGGGACATCGCACTGCGGGCCGTGGCGGGGACCCCGTCAGCCGGCGCTGATCGCCGTCAAATGCGCGGAACCGTCGGGGAGCGCGCTGATGCGGACCTGCCCTGCGGGGAAGGCGTCCCTGCCGTTGGGGCCGGGGACCTGGGCGAACGGTGTCCAGGAGCCGTCGGGCCGCCTGACGTTGTGCCAGATCCTTCCGTCGAGGCCGACCGCCACGACCTGCGCGGAGCCGTCGGGGGTTCCCGCGATGCCGATGGCGCTTGCGCCCATGGTGGCGGTGCTCACGCCCCTCGGCGGCTGGAATCCGGTCCAGGAGCCGTCGGGGCGACGCTGCTGGTGATAGACCATCCCGTCCAGCCCGATCGCGAGCACCTGGCAGGAGCCGTCGGGCAGGCCGGTGATCGCGAGGGCGGGCCCGGAGAACGTCGCCGCGCCGTTGTGGCCGGCCATGCGCACCCAGCCGGTCCACGTCCCGTCGCGGCGGCGCAGGCCGTGGTACATGGCGCCGTCCGTGCCGTAACTGAGCAGTGCTGCCGCCCCGTCGGCCATGGCGGCGATCGACACC
Source organism: Streptomyces xanthophaeus (assembly GCF_000725805.1). GTDB lineage: Bacteria > Actinomycetota > Actinomycetes > Streptomycetales > Streptomycetaceae > Streptomyces > Streptomyces xanthophaeus. Next base: position 32,336 of record NZ_JOFT01000032.1, read on the forward strand.
TTGGTCGCGCCCCAGCGGCTGTTCGGGGTGAGGCCCTGCAGGGCGCGGAATCCGGCCAGCGCGCCGTCGGCGCGCCGCTGCTGGTGGTAGGCGGTACCGTCCATCGCCGTCACCACGAGCTGGCAGGTTCCGTCGGGGAAGGCGGCGATGTCCGCCTCCCGTACGGTGAACCCGGCCGCGCCGTCGGGTCCGGGGACCCGCGTCCAGGGCTGGAGCACGGCCGCGCCCCGTACGAGGGTCGTCCACAGGCCGTTGTCGGGCGCGATGCCCAGAATGACGACGGAGCCGTCCGGCAGACCTGCCGAGGCGCTCTGGATGCCCGTGAACGAGCCGGTGGCGGCGGTGGCCCCGGGGAGCGGGCGCATGCTGCTCCACGAGCCGTCGCGGCGGCGCTCGGTGTGGAAGAGCGCGCGCCGTTCGACGTCGTACGGGGGCAGTTGCGCCGAGTGGAACCACACCGGGTTGGTGAGGGCGACGAGTTGGTCGAGCGTGGTGGAGGCGGGCTTGAGGCGTCGCACCTCGGCACGGGCGAAGAGGGAGGCCTTGCCCCAGCCGCGCCAGCGCAGTCGGCCGTTGCCGCCGGGGCCTATGCAGGTGGCGGCCATGATGCCCCATTCGGTGTACAGCGTGGCGACGCTGTCGGGCGCGCCCGTGACATCGAGGGTCACGTCGACGGTGTCGAAGAACGACAGCGGCAGCTCCTCGCCGGGTCCCGCGACGGCTGCTCCGGCGCGGGCCGTGAAGTCCACGGTGACGGCGGCGGACTCGACCGCGTAGGAGCGGCCCGTGCGCAGCGCGTCCAGCACGGCGGGGGTGGAGAGGCTTTCGGCACGCACCACGTTGTGGGGGCGGCCGACGGCGTCCGCGGGGCTGTGGGCGTCGCTGTTGCCGACGGCGGCGATCCGCTTGCCGAGGCAGAGCAGGACGTGCCAGGCGGCGATGTTGGCCGCGTCGTCCAGGGTCCACGGCCCGTTCCACACCTCCAGCGCGTCCACGCGGTCGAGACCGAACTCCCAGAAGGAGCCCGGCGCGGGGGTGAGCGGGTGGGCGGCGATGGTCAGGCCGCCGAGACTGTGCACGCGCCGGGTGTGGCTCTCGAAGACCCCCTGGTCGGCGGGGCCGTAGCGCCAGTCCACCCATTCGCCCTGGGGCAGGCCGACGGCGAGCCAGTGACCGTGGCGGGTGGTGACCTCCTCGGCGTTGATGACGAGGAGGTCGGTCGGCACGTTCTTGTTCCATGTCACGCCGGTGGCACTGGTGTTGTGGTCGGAGGTGGCGATGAAGTGCATGCCCTCCTGGCGGGCCGCCGCCACGATCTCGTCCACCGTGCGCTGCCCGTCGGAGTGGACGCTGTGCAGGTGCAGGTCGCCGCGGTACCAGCCGGGCCCGCGGCCGGCCACCGCGGCCGGGAGGATGTCGTACGGCGTCGTGGGCAGGGGGCTGCCGTGATGCAGCGTGACGTCGACCTGCCAGGCCATGCCCGCGGCGCTCTGGACCATCGGGCCCAGGATGACGGACCAGCGGCCGGGCCCGACCGGACCGGGCACGTACCCGGGGGTGGCGTCGGCCGCGGAGAGCGTGAATCCGGTGCGCGCGCCGCCCGACCAGCCGCGGAAGCGGGCGGCGTCGAAGATGCCGAGGTCGAGGATGCCGGCGGCTGCGTCGTGGGAGGCGGATACGGAGATCCGCTGCACCCCGGCGGGGACGTCGAAGGGCACGTACGCCCACTGGTCCATGCCGTACGGGGCGTGGCCGCGGTAGGTGGTGGTCACCGTGCCGGCGGCGCGGCTGGTCGTCGCGGCGTGCGTGAGCGGTGCGGGCACCAGGGCGGCGGCTCCGCCCGCGGCGAGCAGGGCCCCTAAGCGGAGCAGGGACCGGCGCTCGACTCCTGGGCCGGGGCCAGGGTCGGGATCGGGATCGGGGTCGGGGTCTGCGTTCGGTATGGGTTCGTTCGGCACAACCGTGTTCTCCGTTCAGGTCGGGTGCAGGAGCGTGTGCACGTACGGGGGCTGAGCGGCGCATGTCGACGACTGTTCGTTCGAACGAACAGTAGGTAGCCGTCCGTTGCGTGTCCACACCCCCGACGCTGCCGACGGGTACGGTCGCCCGCCCCTCGGGCCGCGACCCCCGGCGGGACAGGTACACCGTCGGCTGGGGCAGAATGCCGTCATGCCCCATGCTTCCGACACCCGCCAGAGCATCATCGACGCCGTACTGCGGATCATCGGGCAGGACGGCATCGCCGCCGTCACCAATCGTCGGATCGCCAAGGAGGCCGGGGTCTCGCTGGGTTCCGTCACCTACCACTTCGCCACCCAGCACGAGCTGCTGCGCGAAAGCCTCCTGCACTTCGTGGCCGAGGAGACGCTGCACTTCACGACTCTGGCCGAGGACTGTGCGGACGACCGCTTCGACCTCGGCGAGGCCGCTGCCGTGGTCGCCCAAGTCGCGGGCGGCACCGCCTTCGACAGCCGCCACATCGCGCCCTTCGAGCTGTACGTGCAGGCGGGGCGCGACGAGCGGCTGCGCACCGCCGCCACCGAGTGTTTCGCCGCGTACGACCTGCTGGCCACCCGTGTCCTGACGCGGCTCGGAGTACCGGACCCGGAGCGGCTGGCCGGGGTCGCCGTCGCGCTGGTCTTCGGCCAGCAGCTGCGCCGCCTGGCCACCGGTGCTCCCGCGGAGGACCTCGTCGACACCCTGCTGGTGCTCACGGCCCTCGCCCCGCCGCAGGCACCGTAGGCAACCCGCCACCGGAGTGCCCGGTCTGCCCGCAGGACACGCGCCTGCCTGGACTTGTTCCGGGACACGCGCCGCGGGCCATGGTGACTGCCTGGCCTAGCGTCGGCCAGGTTCGGCGGCATCCCGTTCGCGCCGGAAGCGGACGATGTCCGCCACCAGTTCCCCGATGAAGTCGCGGGTCGCGGCGGGATCAGAGAAGGGGGCCTCCCGTCGGTCGTCGGACGGTACCGGCGGGAGCAATGCGCGGGCGGGACTCGACGGATGCGTCGACGGCTCTGGGTCGGCGCCGTGGAGGACGAGCATGTCGGCGATGAAGCAGGTGACGGCTCCGACGGCGTTGCGGCCGATCCACACCGGGTAGCTTCCGTCCCCGAAGCCGCTCAGGAACGCGATCAGGTTGGTGCGGCTCGCCGGATCGGTGACCACGACGGAATCGGCCCCCTCGTCGAACCCGGCCGGTTCCTGTTCGTAGAGCTTACGGAGCGGGTCCCGGCCCGAGGCGTCCATGAAGCAGGCCGTGCCCGTGTCGACACCGAAGCCGTAGAACTCCCCGGTGCCCAGCAGCCGGCCGTCCTGCCCCGGCCTCAGCGCCAGTTCCCAGCCGACGGTCGGCTCGTCGAGGATCCGGACCATCGCGGCCGGGGTCTCGCCCTGCCAGTCCTCGCCCTCCCAGCACATCGTGGAGACGAGGACGGGGTAGTCACCGGGCGGCACCCCGACGGTGAAGGCCAGGTCCCGGCTGCTGACGGTGCTGGGGTCCGCTGCGAGCAGCGAACCGCTGGGAAGGCTGAGCAGGCCCGCCGACACGGGTTCGCCGATCACCGCGCTGCGGTCCTCGCCGCACCGCATGCGGGTGCCCGCGGCGAAGAGCAGTTCCACGGGCCCGGGCTGCAACGGCCTCGGAGCCGACCAGGAAGCTGCCGCGCCGGCGTCCACGGGTCCCGGCCCGTCCCCGCTCGGCCGTACCGGCACCGAAGCGACCGGGCTCCCGGCCGCGTCGAACATCCGCGCGTCCACGTAGGTCGTCCACGCACCGAACTCCGCCTTGGCCACCGTGCGGTGCTCGACCGGGACGTCCGCTCCGATCTGCAACGAACCGCCTGCGTGCAGGGTTCGGCGGCCGCTCCCGTCCGGGCGCACCTTCAGCTCGAACCGCACCGAGCGCCGCGGGAACTCGGGATCACTGTCGGAGGTGTACCCCCACTGCTGGTAGCGGGCCATGTGCAGTCGTCCCGGCTCCAGCTGACGGTACTCGTACTCCACCGAGCGCCGTCCGTGGGCGTCGAAGAGGAACAGCCCGAGGTACGCGCGGCGCCAGTCCACCTGGAAAAGGGCCTTCGGCCGGCCCCGGTGGGAGAGGAGCACCGCGTAGGGTTCGCCCTGCTCGTCCCGGCGGCGGGCCTCGCTCTCGGCCAGCGGAGCGGCGGCCGCCCGCACGACCGGGTACCAGCCCTCGCAGTACAGCACCTCCACGACCTCGACGGTCCCCGCGCCCTCGGCTGCCATGCCCATCCCTGCCCCGCCCCATCCGGTCTCTCCCGATCTCCGCGTGAGGGTAGCCACCGCCACCGACAACGGACTGGCCGGGCTGGCCGGGCTGGCCGGGCTGGCCGGGCTGGCCGGGCGAAGATGAGGGCTCATCGATCACGAGCGCCGGGAAGACCCCGTCGCCGGCGGCAGGAGGACACCGTGCCCACAGCACAGGACTGGATCGACGCCCTCGGCCTGGAAGCCCATGTCGAGGGCGGGTACTTCCGGCGGACCTTCCAAGCGGACCACCGCCCCCTGACCCGGACCCCCTACGGCGACCGCTACACCCTTACCTCCATCCACTACCTGCTCACCCACTGGTCCCCGGTCGGGCACTGGCACCTGAACCGCTCCGACATCCTGCACTTCCACCACCACGGCGAACCGGTGACCTACCACCTGCTCCACCCCGACGGCCATCACTCCACCGCCGTCCTCGGGCAGGATCCAGGCCAGGGACAACTCCTCACCCTCGCCGTGCCGGGAGGCGTCTGGAAGGCCTCCCACCTCACCACCGGAGACCACGCCCTCATCAGCGAAGCGGTCGCGCCCGGATTCGACTACACCGACATGACCCTCGGCCGACCCGACGAACTCATGACGCTCTTCCCCGCCCACGCAGAGCTCGTCCGACGCTATTGCCGCCCCACCTGATCCCACCGGCGCGGGCGCCCACATCCTCCCGATCGCAGGGCGCCGCACGCGCCCGTCCGGGCCTACTCGGTCACGTGTCCGCGGCCGTCGCGCGGGCCGCCGCTGCCGCTGCCCGCCTTGCGGGCCGCCAAGGCGGAGTCCGCCGGCCGGGCGAGCGGGCCGAGGTCGTAGGCGTAGCGGCCGACCGCGTCGGCGATGACGTCGATGTTGACGTCGAGCGCCCGCACGTCGATGTTGGTGAAGTCATCGCCGGCCGTGTGGTGGTTCACGTCGTACGCGACACCCGCCTGACCGCCGAACGTGGCGGCCTGGGCCTCGGTCTTGATGCCCTCGGCGCCGGTGAAGGTGCCGCCGGACGGGATGCCGGCCGCGATGAACGGCGCGTAGTCCGAGAGGCCGGTGAAGTCGGTGCCCTCGTGCGGGATGCCCTTCGAGTCGAGGAAGTCCGTGATGCCCTTCTCCAGCTGGGCCGATCCCTCGGGTCCGGGGCCGGCGCCGACGCCGTCCGAGTCGTCGCCGTCGTGGACGAAGTAGGCGGCGTTCGGGGAGCCGATCGTGTCGAAGTTCAGGTAGAGCCTGATCTGCTTCCTCTGCTCTTCCGTCAGCGAGGCGAGGTACGCCTGCGAGCCCAGCACACCGAACTCCTCGGCCGACCACCAGGCGAACGCGACCTTGTTCCTGACCTTGTCCTGGGACTTGGCCAGCTTGACCGCGACCTGGAGGATGCCGGCCGAGCCGGAGCCGTTGTCGTTGATGCCCGGGCCGTTGTGCAGCGAGTCCAGGTGGGCGCCGAGGAACACGGTGTCGGCCGCGTCGCCGCCGCGGGTCTGCGCCACCACGTTGAAGGTCCTGCGCATCTCGCGCAGCTCGTGGATGTCGAGAGTGACCGTCACCGGGCCCGCGGCGGCCTCGGCGGCCAGCGCCTCGCCGTCCTCCTGGCTGATGCCGCCGGTGGGGATCCTCGCGAGGGCCGCGTCGCCGATCGTGCCGTTGATCTTGCCCGTGGTGTTGTTGTACACGACGGCGCCGAGCGCGCCCGCCGCGTGGGCATGGGCCTGCTTGGCCGCGAAGCTGCAGCCCCCGCGCTTGATGAGGGCGATCTTGCCGGTGAAGGCTCCCGCGGCGAAGTCGGCGGGCTCGCAGCCGTGGGTGTTGTCGGCGTCGACGGGGACGACGGCCACGTCCGCCGTGACACCGCCCTCGGGGCCCTTGGCGGTGTACGCCATCAGCTGGAGCGTGATGTCGCGCGGCGCGGGCGAGAGCACGGTGAGGGTCTCGGCGAGATCCTCGGTGTAGACGAAGTCGAACGCCTGGCGGGAGACCTCGTAGCCGGCTGCCTTGAGCACCCCTTCCACATAGGCGGCCGACTGTTCGTGGCCCTTGGAACTGGCCACCCGGGTACCGCCGTTGTAGTCGGCGATCGCCTGGAAGGTCCTCAGGTGGCGTAAGGCGTCCTTGGCCGTGGACTCCTTGACGAGCGTCCGGGCCAGTGCTTCGCCCCGGCCGGCCCTGCCCGTCCCGTCGGCTTCCGCGGTGGCCGGTCCGGCGAGGAGCAGGGGGGAAACGAGTGCGGCGGCGGCCAGGACGGCGGTCGCCGCCGCGGTACGACGTGCGGACATGGAGGCCCTCTCACGGGAGGTCGATGATCGGTCGACGGTCAGGGAGAACATGCTCGGCGGGGGGGAGGTCGAGGCACGCTAACCCTGGGGCGGCCCCCTGCCAAGGAGAAGACTCGAGCCGGCTCCGGCACCCGGATATTTGGCCGAGTTTGATCGGGAGCGTGAGGAGAAACCCACTATCGGTGCATAATTCACCTATTTGACTTCTAAGTTGGCCTGTTCAGGCCCCATGACACTCCCCTTTGATCCCGTATCCATGACATGAGCGCCGGTGAGTCCTACCGCGTGCCGACCGACAGGACAGCGCGCCCGAGGGCGCCGGTAGCGCGGGGGTGGCAGATCAGTGCTGGCCAGAACGGCAAGATCCTCGGAAGACCCTGCTTTACCCGGCGGTCCGGGGCCCGCTCCCGGCCTGCCGGCCGCGGCCTGGGACCCGGAGAGCGGACCAAGGGCGACGGACAGACCGACGGAAAGACCGACGGACAGACCGACGTACCGGATCCTGGGGACCCTGGAGGTCCGCCGGGCGGGGGTGATCTGCACGCCCACCTCTCTCAAGCGGCGCGCCCTGCTCACCCTGCTGCTGCTCCACGCCAACCGGCGCTTCCCGATCTGCACGCTGATCGGCGAGCTCTGGGACGGCCGACCGCCCCCTTCGGCCGTGGCCACCGTGCAGATGTACGTATCGGGACTGCGCCGGGTCCTGGACCCCGGGCACAGCCGCGCAGGCGGCGACGCGCGCCGGCATCCGCTGCTGCTCACCGACGGCAACGGCTACCTGCTGCGCGTCCGGCCGGGCGAGCTGGACCTCGACCGGTTCCGCACGACGGCCGGGCTCGGCCGGGAGCTGAGGGCCGCGGGAGACTGCGCCGCCGCGGCCAGATCGTTTCATCAGGCCCTGGCCCTCTGGCGGGGCACCCCTCCCGGAGACCTCGGGCAGTCGTGCCTTCCCGCGCACTACACGGTGCGGCTGGAAGAGGAACGGCTGGCCCTGGTGCACGACCGGATCGGCGCGGACATCTGCAGCGGCAGAGCGCGCGAGGTCGTCGGCGAACTCGAGGAACTCTGCGCACGCCACGCGCTGCGCGAGGACTTCCACGAACAGCTGATGCTCGCCCTGGCCGCGGCAGGGCGCAGCGCCGAAGCCCTGAACGCCTATGCCCGCGCCCGGCGCACCCTGGTGGAGAACACGGGCGTCGAACCGGGACCGGGCCTGCGCTCCGCTCAGCAGGCCCTGTTGAGCGGAGCCCGGCCGGACAACGCCAGGCACGACAGGTGTCGCCCCGCGCGCGTGCTCCGGGAAGCCGCGCTCGACGGCTGACGGGCCTGCACGCTGCGAAGTCCGTGCCCGGGCTGCGGACCCCGGGCACGGCTGGTCAACGGGCCGGGGGGACACCGCGCGCGCGTTCGGCCGCGTGCAGGCAGCTCTCCCGGCGGCTCCGCGCCTCGGGGTCGTCGGTGACGGCCAGGACCGCGTCGAAGTCGGTCACGGCCTGCGCGAAGTTGCCCGCCGCCTCGTGCACCACGCCCCGGTTGAACCGGAACTCGGGCCTGCCGTCGAGGTCCACCGCACGGTCGAAATCGGCCAGCGCCGCGGCCAGGTCGCCCTCCAGGTAGGTGAGTTCGGCCTTGATCGCCCATGCCTCCGCCAGCTGGGGGTCCAGGCGCAGTGCCTCGGCCAGGGACTCGTGCGCCTCCGCCGTACGGCCTTCCTCGCCCCAGAGCCGTCCCTGCAGGCAGAGCAGGTGCGGGTGTTGCGGGTCGAGCTTCAGGCCGGCCGTCACGTCGTCCAGTGCGGCCTTGTCGTCCCCCTGGTCGGCGAGCAGCCCCGCACGCGCGAGCAGCGCCTCCAGATTGCCGGGCTCCAGCTCCAGGGTCCGGTCGAAGTCCGCCCGCGCTCCTTCGGTGTCGCCGAGTTCCAGCCGGGCCTCGCCGCGGTTGTAGTGCGCCTCGGGGAAGGGCGGCTCCAGGGCCAGCGCCCTCTCGTAGTCCGCGATGGCCTCTTCGATGCGGCCCAGTCGGCGCAGCATGCTGCCCCGGTTGAAGTAGTGGTCCGCGAAGTCGCTGTCCGCGTCGATGATCGAGGCGTAGTCGGCGAGCGCGTCCTCCAGCCGGCCGCTCATGCCGTTCACCTGCGCCCGGTTGTAGCGCAGGCCCACGCGGTGCCAGGTCCGTTCGCCGATGCCCAGTTCGCGGTCCAGCCTCTCGATTCCCTCGTCGAGCAGCCGCAAGGCCTCGTCGGGCCGTCCGGCCCTGACCTCCACCAGGGCGAGTCCGTTGCGGTTGAACACCGAGTAGAAGGCCCGCTCCTTGGGGTCGGGCAGCAGGTCCGAGATCGCGATGGCCTGGTTGACGTACGCCCTGGCCCGCCGGTCGTCGCGCAGCTCGGGCGGGAAGTGGCGGGCGTAGAGCATGCCCGTCTCGTAGGCCAGGCTCATGTGGTGCTTGGGCGCGGTGGTCGCCGTCCGCGCCTCCTCCTGCACCGCGGCCGATTCCTCGGGCCGCCCCGCGGCGGCCAGGCACACGCCCGTCTCGCGGATGAAGGGCCACCACAGTTCGGGGCGCGCGACGGGATCCACCCGGTGACGGCCCTCCTCGCCCATCTCGGCCGCGGCGTGGTAGAAGCCGAAGTATTTGCAGCGGCTCTGCGCCCACCTCAGGGCGTCGAGGCCGGCGCCGTCGCAGTCGCTGCCGCGCAGCAGGTGGTACGGCAGCGCGCCCAGCTTCAGCGACGGTTCCTCCTGCGCCGTGGAGGCCAGCGCCTCGGCCCTGCGGTCGTGCAGGGCGGTGCGCTCCTCGTCGGTGATCGCCCCGTACGCGGCGGTCAGCGCGGGGTCGTCGTCGACGCAGTCCCCCTCCACGTACCGGGTGGCGGCCTGGAGCAGGGTCTCCGCCCGGCCTTCCGCGCCGTCCGGACCGGGGCCGGCCGCGGTGTCCGGGCGGTGGATACGGGTGGTCCGCGTCGCGAGTTCCACGGGGAGGGAGACAGAGACCATGCCGGGCGGGTCGGCGAGGGCGTCCGTGTCGGTGCAGACCACGAGGGTGAGCACCTGTGCGGGGATGCGCCGGAGCGCTGCGGCGAGGAATTCACGGTCGGTGACGTCCGCGTGGTGGACGTTCTCCACGACGAGGGTGCGCGGACCGTCCGCGCCGCTCCCGGCCCCGGTCAGCGCGGCCAGCAGGAAGTCCACGAGGCCGTGCGCGACCCGTAGCGAGTGCAGCCGGGCCGGGTACCTGGTCGCCTCCCCCGGTGCCTTTGCGTTCAGCTCCAGGGCCCTGACCTTGGGCGGCACCAGGGGCAACAGCTCCGGTGTGCTCTCCTGGAGTTCGATGTAGTGGCGGGCGGCCAGCTCCGGCTGCCGGCCCAGCGCCCCGGGGGCCACCTGCCGCAGCAGCGTGCCGGCCGCGGTGTAGGGGCCCCGTAGGCGCCGGTGTGCGTCCACCACGGTGAGCGGGGAAGGCAGTCCGAGGCCGGCGCGCAGCCGGTCGCGCTCGCGGCGCCGGGGCGCCGATATCCAGTAGTGGCCGGTCATGAACCTGCCTTTCGCAAGGGGCAGACGGGGTGATCCGTCAGTCGATGACGTGGTGGGTCCGGGACCGTCGGGCGCGCAGGCGTTCCCTGGCGGCGATCCAGACGGTGAGGGCGATCTGGGCGAAGGTCAGGAAGAGGAAGGCCGAGGAGTCCAGGAGCTCGGTCCAGCTCGATTGCTGCCCGGCGCCGAAGCGGTCGATGGCGCCGGAGACCATCTGGACGAGGACCGGGGCGAGCGCGAGCACGAACGTGCCGAGGCTGACGGTGTATCCGGCCACGATCAGCCAGGAGTACCAGCCTGCCGCCCGGCGGTCCACCGGGTGCCACTGGGACTCGTCCGCCAGCTTGTCGGTCCGCCCGCGCAGCCGCAGGAACCGGTTGCGCAGCAGGCGGACGGAGGTGGTGTGCAGGTCGACGCATCCGAGCATGGTGGTGATCAGCACGTAGACGTCGGTGCGCAGGTAGAGGAAGAACTGCCACAGCAGGCGCAACAGGGCCGCGAAGGCCAGCCCGAGGCAGACCCGGCTGGTGACGGTTTCGGCCCCGCCGGGACCGCGGGAGGCGTCCGCGACCGTGATGAGCAGACCGAGGAGAACGCAGTCGGCGACCATTCCGGCCACGATCGGCAGGTAGCGCTTCCTGCGCTCGACGGCGACGAGGCCGTCCAGCGCCGTCTCGACCACCAGGAAGTAGAAGCGGTACGACAGCCGGGTCCGTGAGCGGACGCCGAGGCGTCGTGCGGCGAGGGCGTGGAAGGCCTCGTGGACCGCGATGAGGGGGACGGCGGCCACCAGCAGCACGAGGCTGACCACCGCGTAGTAGTCACTGAACAGCAGGTCTTCGGCCGTCGGTACGAGGTCCGGCGAGAGGATCATGCGCAGCAGTGCCCATGCCACGACGAGGGCGTAGCAGACCCAGGCGAGCGGAGAGAACAGCGCCCGGCCGAGCCTCTGCCAGCGCACCGGCTCCGCCGCCGCCGGCTCCTCGTCGGCCTCGCGGACGAAGCCCAGCTCGCGCAGGGCTCCGATGATGTCCTCGACGTCGACCTGCTCGCCGTACTCGGCGGCGTACCAGTGCGAGGCCTGCGCCGGTGTGGCTCCCTCCGCCAGGCGGCGCACCAGGTGGGCCCCGTCGGGCGGGAAGATCCCGTAGGAGTCCGTGTCGGGCCGCCCGATGGTGACTTCGTCGCCGTCCTCCAGATAGACCAGTGGATGGAACGGCAGGGGCGTGTCGGCAGTGCTGCGGATGCCGTGCTCCGGCATGGGCTCTCCCTCGGCTTCCGGTCCGGACCCGGCACGGGCGGGTCACCACCCGCTTCCCGGGAGGCGCCGTCGTGCCGGGAGGGCAGCCTGAGTCGCCTCGGGCTGCCGCCGGCACGACGGCGCCGTGGCTCCGGCGCGCTAGTGGCCGGAGCTCATCTGATCCGGGATCAGTTGGGGTTCGTGTACACGCTGCAAGCCGAGGACGTCAGGCGGACCGGACCGGCCTTGCGTACCTGGATCTTCTTCATCAGGACACCTCCTTCACCAGTGGGTGATGCGGACGCGCTCATCCTGGCGAGGGCCGCCATCGTTTCCCCAGAAGGCCGCCAAACCCTCTCCACTTGACCTCAACCAGGCTTTGGGATGTTGAGTGGCCGGTGTCGGCGAAGGCGTCGCCCCGGAGGGGATCCGGTGAGGAACATCCGGTCTGTCGGACCGGGAACGGAAAGAGGTGCGGCCATGACGAACGAGATCCTGGTGGTGGGGGCCATCTCGGCGGAGGTACAGGCAGCGGTGACGGGGGTGGTGAAGGACCTGGAGAGGGCGTTCAACGCCCATGACGCCCTGGCCCTGGGCGAGCAGTTCGCCCTGGAGGCGTCCTGGACCAATGCCATGGGTACGCGTCTGGACGGGCGCGAGGCGATCACCGAGTTCAGCGGGCCCGCACTGAAGGGCTTCCTGCGCGACTCGTACGCGCGCTACGACGTCGTCAAGCTCCTTGAGATCGTGCCGGGAGTCATCGCGGCGAACGTCCATCAGACACCCACGGACAGCTCGGGCAACCCTGTCGAAGGCGCTCGGGGCGTGACGAGCTACGTGATCGCGGAGCAGCCGGACGGCTGGAAGATCGTGGTCGGTCAGAACTCCGCCGTCAACGCTCCGCCCGCGGGCTGACCCCCGCACGACAACCCGCGTGCGCGGCCGGCGATTTCGCCGGCCGCGCAGTCGTGCCGCAGCTCCACGTCGGTGACGGGTGGACGTACCCGCCTGCCGGACCCCGGTGAACTCGGGGGCAGAGGGCCCTCTCATCTCGCTCCGAGTCGGCGGAATCGGTCGCCGCGCGCCTCGTTCACCATGACGGTCCATCCGTCCGGCTCGGCGCCCGGCCGGACCAGCGACCTCGCCCCACGTCCCTGTGGCGGGCGTCGTCGGGCGCGGGGACCGATGCGAGCAGACGCATCAGGGCGTTGGTCGTTTCGGCCGCCGCGCCGCCCCTCCATGGCCTGTACTCGCCTCGCTCCCGGGCCACTTGGTCGTGGTTCACGTCGAGTCCCCCAGTGCCGGTCGCGTCGCCGGCCGTGATCCGTGCAGCAGCCGAACGGCCTCGATCCCGGCCAGGCAGGACGGCTCGAAGCCCGAGATCCCCATGCGCATGGGACGCGAGTCTTCCGCACGTCGGCCCGGCCGGCCAACCGGCCAACCCGCTGCCGACGGTTCCGCCCACGTGGCGCAATACCACCGAAGCGGTCTGCAAACACCTCGGCGGGCAAGATCACCGCATCGGGGGAATGGCGACGGATTGCGGGTGTTGATCGCATCCGGCGGCGGCTAACGTGCTCCTGGATCTGGACGGATTGCCCGGATTTCTGCCCTCACCCCCATACCCCTGGTGACGGGACACGTGCGCCTGGTCACCGCCCTTGCGAAGGAGATTCCCCCCGATGAGCGTTGAGACCAGCCCGGAAACCCAGCTGGAGCCGCCCAAGCAGTCCAGCCTGGGTACGGCGGCCGCGCGCAACCTTGCCACCACGACCAAGTCCGCCCCGCAGATGCAGGAGATCACCTCCCGCTGGCTGCTGCGGATGCTCCCCTGGGTGGAGACCAAGGGCGGCACCTACCGGGTGAACCGTCGGCTGAGCTACACCGTCGGCGACGGCCGCATCGAGTTCGTCCAGGACGGCGGCAACGTCCGGGTGATCCCCCGCGAACTCGGCGAACTGGCCCTGCTGAAAGGCTTCGACGACGTCGACGTACTGACCGCGGTCGCCGACCGGTGCGTCCAGCGCGACTTCCGTGCCGGCGAGGTGCTGGCCGAGCGGGGTACCTCCGCGGAGCAGGTCCACCTGATCGCCCACGGCCGGGTGCGTCAGACCTCCGTCGGCAAGTACGGGGACGAGGTGGCCGTCGCGGTACTGGCCGACGGCGACCAGTTCGGTGAGAACGCCCTGCTGGACGCCGACGCCACGTGGGACTGGACGGTCACGGCCGAGACCCCGGGCACCCTGCTCACCCTCTCCCGCTCCGACTTCGCCGCCGTGCAGTCCGTCGCGCCGGGCCTTCAGGACCACATCCGGCGGTTCAGCACGCTTCCCCTGCAGCGGCAGAACAAGCACGGCGAGGCCGAGATCGCGATGTCGGCCGGCCACACCGGCGAGGCCGATCTGCCCGGCGCCTTCGTCGACTACGAACTCAACCCGCGCGAGTACGAACTCTCCATCGCGCAGACCGTGCTGCGGGTCCACACGCGGGTCGCCGACCTCTACAACGAGCCGATGAACCAGACCGAGGAACAGCTCCGGCTCACCATCGAGGCCCTGCGCGAGCGCCAGGAGCACGAGCTGATCAACAACCGGGAGTTCGGTCTGCTCCACAACGCAGACTTCAAGCAGCGGATCCAGACCCACTCCGGACCCGCCACTCCGGACGACCTCGACGAGCTGCTCTGCCGCCGCCGCGGTTCCAAGTTCTTCCTCGCCCACCCGAGGACGATCGCGGCGCTCGGACGGGAGTTCAACGCCCGGGGGCTCTACCCGGACCACGTCGATCTCGGCGGACAGCAGGTTCCGGCCTGGCGCGGGGTCCCGATCCTGCCCTGCAGCAAGATCCCCATCACCAAGGAGAACACCAGCTCGATCCTCTGCATGCGAACCGGCGAGGACAACCAGGGTGTCATCGGCCTGCGCCAGACCGGGCTGCCGGAGGAGTACGAGCCGGGCCTGTCGGTGCGCTTCATGGGCATCGACGAACGGTCGATCATCTCCTACCTGGTCACCACCTACTACTCGGCCGCCATCCTCGTGCCCGACGCCCTCGGCGTGCTGGAGAACGTGCAGATCGCGCGCACGCGCGGCTAGCAGCCGCGGCTGAAGGACCGGCCAGAGGTCCCCGTGGGCCTCGCCGCCCGGGCCTCCCGGACCCGGCCGGACGTGCCCGGTTCCCCGGCAGCCCACCCACCTCACCAAGGAGTTACGGATGCCCGACCCCGGGCTTTCCCCTCTGCAGTCGAGCCTGCCCGCCGCTTCGGCGCACTTCGGCGCCCACGTCCTCGCAGGTGCCCACTCCCATGCCCGCACCACTGACGGCGTCGGCTCGCCGCCCGCTCTTCCCGCTCTTCCCGCTGTTCCAGGTCGGCCTTCCGTCCCCGGTCCCGCCGTGGGGCACGTACCCGCCGAAGTACCGGTGCCCGCAGACCCCGGCGTGGACGTCCACGCAGATGCAGATGCAGAAGTACCGGCGGCGGACACCCGTGCATCCGCCCTGAAACGGATCCTGCGCGGCCCGAGCGGGATCGGCACCGCAGGCCTGTACCTGACCCGGCACCCGGAACCCGTCGCGCCTGCGGTCCCTGCGCCCGAACCCGAACCGGTGGCGGGAAATCCCATCCCGGGCCTCTACTACCACCCGGTCGCGGAGCCCGATCCGGCGCGGGTGGAGGAGGTCAGCCGCAGGATCAAGGCCTGGGCCTTGGACGAGGTCGAGCTCTACCCCGAGGACTGGGAGGACCAGTTCGACGGCTTCTCCGTCGGGCGCTACATGGTCGCCTGCCACCCGGACGCCCCCACCATCGAACACCTGATGCTCGCCACGCGCCTTATGGTCGCCGAGAACGCGGTCGACGACTGCTACTGCGAGGACCACGGCGGCTCTCCGATCGGCCTCGGCGGTCGGCTCCTGCTCGCCCACACCGCTCTCGACCCCCTCCACACGACGAAGGAGTACCAGCCGCAGTGGGCGGAGTCCCTCCGCGCGGACGCACCGCGGCGCGCCTACAGCTCCGCCATGCAGTACTTCCTCCGGCAGGTCACGCCCTCCCAAGCCGACCGTTTCCGGCACGACATGGCCCGGCTGCACCTGGGCTACCTCGCCGAGGCCGCCTGGGCTCAGACGGACCACGTGCCCGAGGTGTGGGAGTACCTGGCGATGCGGCAGTTCAACAACTTCCGCCCCTGCCCCACCATCACCGACAGCGTCGGCGGCTACGAACTCCCGGCGGACCTCCACGCGCAGCCCGAAATGCAGCGGGTCATCGCGCTCGCCGGGAACGCCACCACCATCGTCAACGACCTCTACTCCTACACCAAGGAACTCGCCGGCCCCGGCCGGCACCTGAACCTGCCCGTGGTCATCGCCGACCGTGAAGACCTCCCGGTCCGTGATGCCTACCTCAAGGCGGTCGAGGTCCACAACGACCTCATGCACGGCTTCGAGGCGGCAGCAGCCGAACTGGCCGCCACCCTCCCCGCCCCGAGCGTGCTGCGCTTCCTGCGGGGCGTGGCCGCGTGGGTCGACGGCAACCACTACTGGCACCAGACCAACACCTATCGATACAGCCTGCCCGACTTCTGGTAAGGACGGAACTCTCCATGACCGGCACCGATCTCACCGCCGCTGTTACCACCACCGCTGTTACCACCACCGCTGACACGTCCGTGTTCATCCCCTCCCCCGCGACCGCCTACCAGGGGGACATCGCCCGTTACTGGGACCACGAGGCCAGGCCCGTGAACCTGCGCCTCGGTGACGTCGACGGCCTTTACCACCACCACTACGGCATCGGCGACGTCGACCACGCCGCCCTCGGCGACGCGGACGACAGCGCGTACGAGAAGAGGCTGATCGCCGAACTCCACCGCCTGGAATCGGCCCAGGCCGAACTCCTCCTGGACCACCTCGGCGCCATCGGGCGCGATGACACCCTCGTGGACGCGGGCTGCGGCCGCGGTGGTTCCATGGTCATGGCCCACCAGCGCTTCGGGTGCAAGGTCGAGGGCGTCACCCTGTCGGCGAAGCAGGCCGACTTCGCCAACCACCGGGCCGGTGAACTCGGCATCCAGGACCACGTGCGCGCCCGCGTCTGCAACATGCTCGGCACGCCCTTCGAGACGGGGCAGGCCGCCGCCTCCTGGAACAACGAGTCGAGCATGTACGTCGACCTGCACGACCTCTTCGCCGAGCACTCCCGCATCCTCGAGGTCGGCGGCCGCTACGTGACCATCACCGGCTGCTGGAACCCGCGCTACGGCCAGCCCTCGAAGTGGGTCTCGCAGATCAACGCCCACTTCGAGTGCAACATCCACTCGCGCCGGGAGTACCTGCGCGCGATGGCCGACAATCGTCTCGTACCGCAGGCCGTCATCGACCTCACGCCCGAGACCCTGCCGTACTGGGAGCTGCGGGCCACGTCCTCGCTGGTCACCGGTATCGAGGAGGCGTTCATCAACTCCTACAAGGACGGCTCGTTCCAGTACGTCCTGATCGCAGCCGACCGCGTCTGAGCCCTTCGCCGTGCGGCTCCGCCGGCCGTTTCCGCGGCCGACGGAGCCGCACTGCCCGTCAGATGCCGCTGTCCGTGCGGAGCGACGGTGACGCGCCGCGCTGGTGCGGGACCGGCACGTGCGGGGACGGGGCCGGGAGCTCGTCCCGCTGGAGGGCGACCGTATGGGTCGGCGCGGGGATCGAGATGCCCTCCGCACGGAACCGCTTGTGCAGCCGCTTGATGAACTCGTGCTTGATCCGGTACTGGTCGCTGAACTCGCCGACACCCAGGATCACGGTGAAGTTGATGCGGGAGTCCGCGAACGTGTGGAAGCGGACCAGCCCTTCGTGGTCGGGGACCGCCCCGTTGATCTCGGTCATCACGCCGTCGACGACGTCGAGGGTCACCCGCTCGACGTGCTCCAGGTCGCTCTCGTAGCCCACGCCCGCCTGGACCAGGATCGAGAACTGGTGCTCGGGCTGGGTGAAGTTGGTCATGTTCGTCCGCGCGAGACGCCCGTTCGGGATGATGACCAGGTTGTTCGACAGGTTGCGCACCACCGTGTTGCGCCAGTTGATGTCGACGACGTACCCCTCCTCACCGCTGGTGAGCCGGATGTAGTCACCGGGCTGCACGGTCTTCGAGGCGAGGATGTGCACTCCGGCGAAGAGGTTCGCGAGGGTGTCCTGGAGTGCCAGGGCCACCGCCAGGCCACCCACTCCGAGCGCGGTGACCAGGGGCGCGATGGACACGCCGAGGGTCTCCAGGGCAACGAGGACGCCCATCACGAGGACCACGATCCGCGTGATGTTGACGAAGATGGAGGCCGACGCGGCCACCCCGGTGCGTGCCCCCGCCACGGACTGGACGAGGCCCGCGACGACCCGCGCCGCGCTGAGCGTGGCGATGAGGATGAGCAGGGCGGTCAGGGACTGGTTCACGAAGCCCGAGACCCGCGCGGTGAGCGGCAGGGTCGTGGCGGCCACCGCGGCGCCCGCGATGAGCGCGGCACCCGGGGCGATGGTGCGCAGCGCGTCGACGATGACGTCGTCCCCTCGCCACCGGGTCCGCTCGGCGTGCCGGCCCAGCCACCGCAGGAGGGCGCGCAGGAGCAGCCCGGCCGCGGCGCCCGCCGCCAGCGCGATGCCCGCGACCAGCCAGTCGTGCAGGACGAGATCGCGGTTCAACGGACCCCCTCCGCAGCGCGGCTCCGGCCGGGGCCCGGGGGCGTGGCGGCGGCGGGCGCTGCCGACCGTCGTATGAGGTGTGTCGTCACCTTGTCACCTGTCAGTTCGTCGTGCTGTCAACCGCGTTCGGGCGTGTGTACGCATCCGGAACGGGCTGCCATCCTGCCCCATGGCGAGGTGACGTACTGCAGGCGGGGCGGCGGCTACCGTCGTACGGCGGCGTGTTCGAGGACGGCGCGGACCTCTGCGGTGATCGCGCTCTCGTTGCGTTCGAACTCGGGGCCCGTCAGCAGCTGGGGATCGGACGGCAGTCCGGTGAGCACCGGGGTGTGGAGGTGGCCGCCGGGCAGGTGCGGGGCGAGTTCGGCGCGCAGCCGGTTGGAGCGGTAGGCGACCTCGTTGGACAGGTAGCCGCCCCCGCCGCCCGCCACGGCACGCGAACCCGGTGTCGGGCCGTCGGTCCGGTCGACGGGAGCCGTGCCGCCCGCCGGGATCTCGGTCACCTCGGTATTGAGGAGGACCGGGTACGGGGTCTGCACGGCGGAGGTCACCGCGTCGGCGGGCAGTGTGGTGCGGATGAACTCCGGGCCCGGGCCGAGGCCGGGGGCCGTCACCGGACGCTCGCGGGTGCCACCGGAGAGGGCGCGCGCGTTGTCGGGGTACGGGTCGGCGGACCGCGCCCGCCCCGCCCAGTCCTCCAGGGTGAAGATGCCGGGGTAGCCCTGGCTGACGCTGGTGATGATGTCGGCCGACGCGGGACCGGCGGCCAGGCGCGGGGCGAACGCCCGCTCCACCATGCCGGCGTCGAAGTCGGCGTACCGCACGGGCAGGACGACGGCGCGGATCTCCGCCGGGCTGCCGTCGGCGAGTGTCACGCGGCGCCCGTTGAGCTGTAGGGCGGCCGATCCGGACGGGTTGGCGCGGCGGATCTCCGCGTCGAGCCCGAAGGGGTCGAATCCGCTGATGAAGATCCTTCGTACGCCGGGTGCCGTCCGGAAGGCGTTGTCGGTGAGGCCGCGGGAGTCGTCCTCGAAGCGGGCGCGGAGAACCGCCCGGTCGACGGTGAACCGCGGCTGCCAGCGGGCGAGTTCGGCGGTCATGCCGAGCCGCGCCCAGTACAGCGGGCGATCGTCACCGGGGGCGAGGTCGCCGCCGGGCCGCTGCCCCTGGGCCCGCCGTACGGAGGCCTGCCAGAGGGCCTGGCCCCAGGAGCCGAGGATCCGTTCGGCCTCGGCGGGGGTGCGCGCCGCGCACAGGGCGGCGGGGAACCGCCGTACGAAGTCTCCGAACCCGGCACGTTCGACCAGGGCGGTGGTACGGGCGTCCGCGAGCCGTGCCTGTTCGGCATCGAGCGGCACGGAGGCCGGGGGGCGGCAGGCGGACGCGCCGTCGGCCGCGTGCGCGGGCGAGGCGACCGCCATGGGGAGGACGGTGACGAGAAGGGCAGCGGCCGATGCCGCACGCCGTAAGAGCATCATGCGATGTGACACTACTTAGCGGCCGTCACCCCTACCAGGCACACCGGCCGAACCGGCCAGGAGAGCACGCTCGCTGGCTCGACTCCGCTGTCGACGCGTCCGGTTCGATGCACGAAACTGCCCGCGCGGCAGCGCAACCTGCCCGGTGTCACGCATTGCCTGCGCTGCCTTTGGCCTGCACCGGGCGAGTGGCCCGACGCGTACGCGGGTGAGCGGGGCCTGTGGCCCCGGCCTTCCCCGGACCGTGTACCGAGGCGGATCGCGTCACCCGCGGGGGCCCAGCCGTTCGGTCTGCTTGAACGCCTTGGTCTGGTCCGTGGTGCAGTGCAGCGTGACGGTCAACTCGTGGGCGGTGATGGGATCCCAGTTGGTGGCGGCGCCCTGGCGGGTCCCGGTCGCATAGACCCCGGTGGACGTGTTCTCCCAGTTCGCCTCCGGAATGGTGACGCCGACCCCGCCAGGCTCGTTGACCTGCACTCCGCGCGGCACGATCCGCCCGCCGCCGAGGGCGAGGCCCGGGAGGACGAGACACAGGGCGGCGCACGCCAGGCGCGCCCTGCAGGTGGTTCTGCTCATGGCCTTCTCCTTCTGCTCGGGACGCTCGCTGCCCCAAGTCGCGAAGGTGCTGGGCGTCGAGGCTTTCGCCTTCGCCGGTACCTCCAACCCGCGCAGTACGGGAATCCCCGGATATCGACCGGTACGGCGACCGGGCAGCGTGAGGCGGCAAAGCCGCAGGTGAGGGGCTTGCTGGAAGTGGGCACAGCCAGGTACCGGCGTGACGTGACCGCTCCCCATTCCAGCTTGACGGCCGACGAGGGGGGGGTAGGCGCCAGCCGTGTCCGGCGGATGGTGCGGGCGCGGATCCAAGGAGCACATCATGATTCTCATCCTCGGACTCATCATTCTGATCGCTGCCGTCGTCGTCAGCCTGGCCGGAATCTTCGGAAATACCGGCGCTGGGCATGGCCTCGGTCTCGGCGGCGACTTCTCGATCTTCGGCTACCACGCCACGGGTTCCACCGGATCTCTCTTTCTGATCGGGATCATCGTCGGAGCCGCAGCCTTCCTGGGCCTCGCACTGGTCGTGATCGGCGCCCGCCGTTCGGCCCGGCGGGCCGCGCGAACCCGGCGGGAAGCCGGCGCATCACGGCGTGAGGCCGCAGTCGTCGACCGCGAGAGCGAGGAACTGACCCGGCCGGGCGATGACGCCCGCACCGGAACCAATGCTCCGGTGGCCGACGCTCCCCACCGTCGAAGCCGCTGGTTCGGACACCGAGCCGCGCCCCGCTGACGACTGACGCTTGAACAGTAAACGCAAGGTACAAACTGATAGAAGACTGCATGTGCAGCCTGGAATCCGCATTTGCATATGCATTAGCCCCCGTGCGCGAGAGACAGCCGCCACACCCTGCCCGCCTCTCCGCCGGCCCCCCGACGGGAACACCCCCGGAGGAGCGGGACCGGCACGTCAGCGAACGGCTCTCCTCCTGTGCGGCGCTGCTCGAACCGGCTCTTCGCGACGGAAGCAGCACGGCCGCGTACTGGACCGCCGCCATCCACGCCGGAGGGTCACCTTCCCCGAACACCAACACCGACGTCTGGGCGCTGCGCCTGAACACGCACCGCGGGCACGGAAAGCGCTGATCCTGCGCCGCCTCCGCACGGCGTCCGAGGCGCCCCGTGCATGCTGCGCCCCGGACCAGCAGTGTCACCTGAGGTCCCGTAGGGGGTCTTCGGGTCCCCCCTCAGCGGGATCCGGGTCCTCCCGCAGGGGGACTCAGTCTGCCGTGGCGGACGATGTGCAGCCGCCGTGTCCGAAGCCAGCATGTGCGTCATGACGACAGCCGACGTTCCCCTCCCCGCAGTCGCACCCGCGCCTGTCTGGGCTCGCCGCGCCGCCCACGCCATAGCCCTGTGCGCGCTCCCGTCCGGTCTGTGGCGCATCGCCATGGCCGCCGGAATCCACGTGGGCTACAGCGACCAGGTACTGCGCGACGTCTTCGACATCCCGGGCTGGGGCATCGCGTACGTCGTCGGCCTCTCCGTCCTTACCGAGGTGGCCGCTCTGTTTCCGCTGCTGCTCGTCAGCGACCGGTGGCAGCCGCTGCGCCCCCGGGCCCTCGCCACGCTGGCCTGGACCGCCTCGGGCCTCCTGGTCCTGGTGGCGCTGTGGCAACTCGTGGTCGCCTTCACCGTCGAAAGCCAGACGTACATGTCGAGCGATGCGGCACTCGCCGTCTGGTGGTTCGCCTTCGCCCCGCTGTTCGCCACCCCCGTCCTGATGACGGCAGTGACCTGGTCGTATGCGAAACGCCGCCGGATGGCGGAGCGCACGGGGCCGAGGGAGGCTTGAGGCATGCGATGGCGTAGGCCCGGTGCGGCAGCGGCCGTGGTGGCCGCCGTCCTGCTGGGGGCCGCCGCGCCGCCGCCGGGGGGCGGTGACACCGGGCGGCAGGTGGACATCGGCGGCGGACGGAAGCTGTACCTGCAGTGCTCCGGCTCCGGAAGTCCGACAGTGGTGCTGTTGGCCGGGCTGCACGAGTCCTCCGACCCGTGGTCCCTGACCGACACCACGGCGCCCGTGCCCAAGAGCCCGGCCGTGCTGCCGGGCGTGGCCGCGTTCACCCGGGTGTGCACCTACGACCGGCCGGGCACCATCCGCTACACGCAGCCGCCGGAGCTCACCGACCGCAGCACGCCCGTACGGGGCACCCGGGCGCTGCCCGCGATGGTCCAGGACCTGGACCGGGTGCTGACGGCCGGGCACGTGCCCGGCCCGTACCTGCTGGTGGGGCACTCCTTCGGCGGGATGCTCGCGCTGGGGTACGCGCAGGAGCACCCGGAGCGGACGCACGGGCTGGTCCTGGTCGATGCGCTGGGGCCGGCGCTGAAGCCCGCGATGGGGGCGGCCTGGCCGGCGTACGTCGAAGCGCTGCGGCATCCGGGTACGCCCTTCGACGCCGATCCCGACTTCGAGCAGGTCGACGTCGAGGGCGGGGTCACCGCCCTCGACGACGGCGGCCCGCTCCCCCCGGTCCCGGTGGCGGTGCTCAGCAAGACGGAACCCTTCGCCGCGCCGGCCATGATGTCCAAGGACCTGCTGGCGAAGCTGGAGGCGGCGTGGCCCAAGGCCCAGCAGGCCCTGGTGGGCCTGCGGCCACAGACCCCGCACCTGCTGGCGACCGGTAGCGACCACTACGTGCAGCTCCACGACCCTGACCTCACCATCGCGGCGGTCCGCCTCGTCGCGGACCGGGCTTCAGCGCAGCCCTAGACGGTCCCCGTACGAGTCGGACCCGTCGCGACGACGAGCCTGCCGGCGCGCATGGCAGGCGTGGGGAGTCAGGTGCCGAACAGGCGCAGTACCCGTGTGGCGTGGGGTAGGTCTTCGGGGCTGACGGCCGTTCCCGACAGGGGCATCAGGTCCCCGTTGACGCACTGGGTGCGCTCTTGGTGGTCGATCTCCCAGTCGCGCGTCCCGGTGGTCGCGGCCGAGCTGGCGGCGTAGAGCGGACGACGGCAGCCTTGGCACCAGTAGAAGACGCGTGTGCTCATCGCGGGCTCCGGGACGATGTCGGATCGACGGCCGGGATCACAGACAAACGGAATCTCTCATTCACACCGGCTGAAACGATCCGGCACGCCCCACGTCACCCTCTCGCTCCCGTTCGGCCGCCCCCTACCGGCCCGCCGTCCGCCCGCCGTCCGCCCGGCGGGGACGGCGGGGACGGCGGGAGCGGGTTCGCCGAAGCCGGTGGGCCACACGCTTCAGAGCGCGGTCGGCCCCGCGGACGCCTCGTCGCGGCGACGGTACTCGGCGTTGATGCGCTGGGCTTCCTCCAGCTGGTCCTCAAGGACCACGATGCGGCAGGCCGCCTCGATCGGGGTGCCCTGGTCGACGAGTTCCCGCGCCCTGGCGGCGATGCGCAGCTGGTAGCGGGAGTAGCGGCGGTGGCCGCCCTCGGAGCGCAGCGGGGTGATGAGGCGGGCTTCGCCGATGGCACGGAGGAAGCCCTGGGTGGTGCCGAGCATCTCGGCGGCCCGGCCCATCGTGTAGGCGGGGTAGTCGTCGTCATCGAGACGGCCGAACGAGTCGTCTGCTGTCATTTGCACCTCTCTGCGAAACACGTTGAGGGGCCCTGGCGCCGTACCGGCACCAGGGCCCCGAAGGAACTGCTACACCATCTGCCGACCCTCGTACAGCGTCGGCCCTCTGTTTCCGCTGATCCGACCGATATTCTGCCGGAGATGCGGGGATCGCGATTGCTTGACCGGAGACCACCTCGCTATCGATGTCCTGCGGTACCCGGGCTCATCACTTGCGCCCGGGCGATCCTGATGGCGCCTCGTTCCTCCGTTCCTCCCTCGGCGATCAACTGCTTTCCAAGCGGGTCCTGCGAACTGCACTTACTTCCACCGCGTCAACTGCGGTACCTCTCATGGCGGCCCCTGATGACTGCGGGCCACCCGGTCCGGTCGTCAGTCCCGTCGCCGTCCTGCAACAACCGTGGCTTCGACACTCCACCACCGCACCGTCCTGCGGGTACTGCTGCCCGGCAGTTCGTCTCTGCCGGGCCTTGCTTGATCTCGGCTACGTGAGAAACCATAGCCACACCGTTGGCGAATGTCTACTGCGGCGAGGATAGATTTTCACGCGCTCGCCAGTGAGGTAATCGGCTGTTCCCGGGTTGCGCAGTGGGCGTCGCCCATTCGGCGGCAGTGCAGCGGGCGGTGAGCCGGAGCACCGGCGGGTAGGACACCACCATGAACGTGCCCACGACCGGCGGCCGGAACCTGCGGGAGCAGCTCGGCTCGGCGCTGTTCAGCCGGGTGGCCGGACCGTCGGGCCCCGCAAACCGCGCGCGGATCCACGACACGCCAGGACCCCGCTGGTTCGGCGCCGACCGGCCCATCCGTACGGTGCACGGCGACGCCTCGATGTTCGTCGGGGGCCTGAGCGCGCTCCTGCTCCAGTCCCTGCACCCGCTCGCCATGGCCGCCGTCGCCGGCCACTCCGGCTTCCGCGGCGACCCGTGGGGCAGGCTCCAGCGGACGAGCACCTTCCTGGCTGTCACCACGTACGGCACCGCGCGGGACGCGCAGGACGCCGTCGACCGGGTTCGGGCGGTTCACGAACGCATCAGGGGCACGACCGCGGCGGGCGAACCCTACCGGGCGGCCGATCCCCACCTGCTGGGCTGGGTGCACGCGGCCGAAGTCGACAGCTTCCTGCGGGCGCACCAGCGCTTCGGCGCGCACCCGCTGGACGCGGCGGGCTGCGACGCCTACGTCCGGGACACCGCGCGGGTGGCGGCGGCGCTCGGCGTGCTGGATCCGCCCCGTGACCGGGCCTCACTGACCGCCCTGCTGGCGGAGTACCGGCCGGAACTGCGGGCCACCCCCGAGGCCCTCGACGCGGCCCGCTTCGTCCTCCACCAGCCACCACTGCCCTGGCCCGCCCGCGCGCCGTACGCGCTCCTCGCCGCGAACGCGATCGCCCTGCTGCCCCCGTGGTCGGCATCCCTGCTCGGCCTGCGCCCTCCCACGGGACGGTGGGAGACCTGCGTACGCCTGTCCGGGCACGCCCTGACGCGAACGATCCGCTGGGCGATGGCGCCGCCGCGCTGAGCCTCGCCCCCGGCGTCCCGGAGAAACCTGGTCGAGCGTCGTCGATCCATACCGTAGGGTTGGGTTCACCGACGCGGGGTGGAGCAGCTCGGTAGCTCGCTGGGCTCATAACCCAGAGGTCGCAGGTTCAAATCCTGTCCCCGCTACTGACCGGAAGGGCCCGGATCCATATGGATCCGGGCCCTTCTGTCGTACTCATACCGGGGTGGGTTCGACGGCGGACCAGCCCTTGGCCGTCGGGGTGAAGACGACTCCGCCCACCACCAGGAAGCCGGGCGGGCCGTCCGGACCGGGGCGGACCCCTCCCGGGACGGTGAACCGGCCGGTCTGCTTGTGGGACGCCAGGTCGATCACCACCCCCGTGGACCGGCACCGCACGTACGCCAGCCCGTCGGTCACCACCACCGCGTTCGAGGCCTCCGGGCGCTCCGGGTCGGTGCAGTCCTCGGCCAGCGGGACCCGCCACACGGCGCCGCCGGTCTGCTGGTCGAGCTCCATGAAGGCCGGTTCTCCCTCCGACGCGCTCGCCATCAGGTACACCTTGCCACCGGCCACGGCCGGTCCGGACAGCGTCGTGCCGGCGTACGGGATGTCCGTGCTCCGCCGCCTCGCCGGATCACCGCGCAGCACGCCCGCCCCGTTCTCCTTGCTGCACAGGAAGACGGTCGCGTCGGACTCGTCCCGGGCCAGCGTCAGTCCGCGCGTCTCGCACGTCCCGGGCATCGTGAAACGGGTGCCGTCCTCGGGGGTCCCGAAGGGCAGCTTCTTCCCCGTACCCCCGTCGAGGGCGGTCACGAAGGTCTGGAACCCCATGTCGGGCTTCTGGGAGCGCCCTTGTACGTACACCCGGTCCGCGGCCACCCGCAGCGCCGGATAGCCGTCCTCGGACTCCGGCACGGACTGCTGCCACAGGGACTTCCCGTACCGGGTCTCCAGGGCCGTGACCGTGCCGGACAGGTTGACCGCGAACACCCGGCTGCCGTCCGCGTCGAGCACGGGCCGCAACAGCTTGTCCTTCGTCGGGAATTTCCACCGGGGGGCGCCGTCGGCGAGGTCCAGCGCGGTGAACCCCTTGCGGCCGAGCACGATCACCGTGTGGGTGCCCGCGACCGGTCCGGGGGCCACCAGCGGGGCCTGCCCCTCCACGAAGTCCTCCAGGAGCTGCCCCCACAGCATCTCGCCGGTAGCCGCGTCGAACCGGCTGAGCACATCACCCGTACTGCCCTTGGGGCCGGGCGCCGTACATACCAGCGAGGAGTCCGCGTACGCGCAGGAGCCCTTGTTCTCCTCGCTGTTCCAGGCCCGCCAGCCGGCGGGGCGCCGGGCGGGCGTGTCCGCGTAGGCACGGCTGCCGGCCGCGCTGCCGCCGTCGGTGGCCAGGTAGGGGGCGAGGGTCCCGGTGACCGACGGCCCGCCGGGCGTACGCCCCGCGCCGTCGGGGTTCCCCGAGGGAGCCGCGGAGGACCGAGGGGCCTTCGCGCCCTCCCCCGGGCCGTCGTCCGCCTGGAAGAACCGCAGGTAGACCCCGCCGCCGGCCAGCAACGAAACCGCGAGCGCCCCGGCCAGGAGAACGCGCCGACGGGGCCGGCGGCGCCGCGCGGCCGACGCGTCCCCGACTTCCCCGGTCGGCGGCCCGGAGCGTCGGGTGAGCAGCCCGCCCCTGCCGGACGCGCGGGAACCGGCCGAACCGGATGCCAGGTCCCCTTCCGGTGCCGGCTCCGCCGGGTGCTCCGCGGTGGAGGCGCCGGCGCCGGGCCACGAGCCGGAATCGGGCCCGCTGGGGCCGGCGGTGTCCCCGCCTCGGCGCCCGCCCTGGTCCCCGCCCTGGTCCCCGCCCTCGCGGAGCGGGGTCTGCCAGTCGGCCGCCGGGATCTGCGCCAGCGCGGCCAGCAGCTCGTCCGGCCCCGGTCTGGCGCCCGCCTCCTTGGCCAGGCACGCACCGACCACGGCTCGCAGCGGATCGGCCAGCGCACCGAGGTCCGGCGCCTCCGACACCACGCGGTAGGCCGTCATGTAGTGCGAGTCCGCGTCGAAGGGCCCCCGTCCGGTCGCCGCGAACACCAGCACCGACCCCAGCGAGAACACGTCCGACGACGCCCGGACCCGGGCCGGGGCCGACAGTTGCTCCGGCGACATGTACGGCGGCGTCCCGAGGATCTGCCCGGTCGAGGTCAGCGTCTGCTGCCCGGCCGCCCGCGAGATCCCGAAGTCGATGACCCTCGGCCCGTCGTCCGTCAGCATGACGTTGTCCGGCTTCAGATCGCGGTGGATCACCCCGGTGGTGTGCAGCTCGCGCAGCGCCTCCACCAGTCCCAGGGCGAGCACGCGCAGCGCGTTCCCGCGCAGCGGCCCCTCCGCCTTGACCCGCGCGCCCAACGTCCGCCCCGGCACCAGCTGGGTCGCCATCCAGGGCCGCTCCGCGTCCGGGTCGGCATCCACCACCGCAGCGGTGAAGGCCCCGCTCACCCGCCGGGCGGCCGCGACCTCCTGCCGGAACCGGGTCCGGAACTCCGGGTCGTCGGCGAACTGCTGGTGCACCAGCTTGACGGCGACGAGGCGCCCCGAAGCGGCCCGCCCCGAGTACACCGTGCCCATCCCGCCCGACCCCAGCCGGGCAATCAGGGCATACCCACCGATCGCCCGCGGATCCCCGTCCCGCAGTGTCATGTCACGCCCCGCCCACCGGTGTACGTCCGTCGGCGGCACCCTATCCCGGCGACCTAAAAACCCGTACGGGGGCGGTGCCCGCCCCGCCGTCACGCCTCGCTCGTCGTCGACCGGCGGACGCGACGGATACGGATCGGGCCACGGGCTCGCGTCGGCTCGACGGCCCGGCCCGCCTGGGTGATTTCCACCTCGCCGGCCGCGACCAGGCGACGGGCGGCGCGGCGGGCCGGTTCCATGAGCGCGCGCCAGCCGTCGCCGTCTCCTGCGTGCACCGCTCGCGCCGCGTCGGAAGGGCAGATCGTCGCAGTCGGGCCACGACGCTCCAGGAGCTCCAGGATGGCTCGTTCCAAGCGCCGGTCCGTGTCCCGTTCGATGTCCGCCACTCCCCCAGTCTCGCAGCGGCGATGGCGCGCGGCCTGTCAGCGGCGGCCCGCCCCCACGGCAGCGAACCTTGGGGGGCGGTCCGCCTCCGGCCCCGCCGGGCGGCGTCCGAGTTTCCTCGCAGTTCAGTTCCAGGTGCTCTGCCGGGGGGATGGACGGGGTTCAGCCCGCTGCCGTGTCGAGCAGCAGCTTTGCGGCCGTCGCGACGGCCGGGGCCGGGCCGTCGCGTGCAGCCCGCGCGTCAACACCGCCTTGACGTATGCCCTTTACAAGCAAGAGTCACGGAAATATCCGCTTTAGGTAACACGCGGCCTTTTAGCCGGTTTCAGTCGCAACTCAGGGCAGAGTGTGCCTCCTCGGCAGGACGCCGGGAACTGCTCGAACCCGCCCGGCCCGCACGAGGCCGGTCCGGCTGACCGTTGAAGGGGCCATCCGTATGTCTGCTTCTGTCGCCACCCGCCGCACGCTCGCCGCGATCCTGGCCGCCGGCGCCCTGATCGGGGCCGCAGCGGTGCCGGCCACCGCCGACGACAACCGGCGCGACCACCGCGGCCAGCGCTCCTCCCTCGTCATCGGCGATGTGCGCAACGACGGCCGCGGGCGCGACAACCGCGCCCTGAACAGCGAGTGGGTCGAGGTTCGGAACAACGGGCGCCACAGCGCCGAACTCCGCGGCTTCACCCTCACCGACCAGCAGGGCAACCGCTACCGCTTCAAGGGCTTCCGCCTGGACGGCCGCTCCAGCGTCAGGATCCACACCGGGCAGGGCCGCGACACCCGGCAGGACCTCTACCAGGACCGCCGCCACCAGATCTGGGACGAGCGCGACACCGCCACCCTCCGCGACAACCGCGGCAACGTCATCGACACCCAGGCCTGGGGCCGCCGCGGACACCACCACCGCAGCCACTGACCCCAGGGCCACACCCCGGCGCGACGCCCCGGAGCGGCGGCGTCGCGCCCGGCACGCAGGACGGGGACGGCGGCCCGGGCCGTGCCGGTCGTGGGGCTCCGGGCGTCTACGGCGCGGGCGCGGGCGTCGGCTTGGGGTCCGTCTGCGGCCACGCCGCCAGCGCCGCGTCGACCACGCGGTCCAGTGTTTCTCGATCGGCCCCGTCGCACGCCTGCTGGTTCATGCCCTGGACGACAGCCGCGTAGAAGGCGGCCAGCCCGTCGGCGTCCACGTGCGCAGGCAGGAGTCCCGCGTCGACGTCGGAGCGGATGCGGGTGGCGATCGAAGCCTTGGTCCCCTCGCGCATCGCACGCAGCTGGGCCTTCACATCCTGCGAGCCGGGGCCGCAATTGGTCGCTGCCGAGATGATGAGGCAGCCCGGAGGGTGGCTCGGGTCGGTGTAGTCGGCGGCGAGGTGCCGCAGCAGCGCGGCGATGTCGGAGCGGGCGTCCGGGCCCTGCGGCACCGGGGTTCCGTACGTGCGCACGTAGAGCGCCACGGCCTCGTCGAACAGTTGCCGCTTGTCGCCGAAGGCGGCGTACAGGCTCGGCGGGTTGATCCCCATCGCCGCGGTGAGCGAGGCGACCGACGTCGTCTCGTAACCGTGGGTCCAGAACTCCCGCAGGGCGGCGGCCAGGGCCTGGTCGCGGTCGAAGGCGCGGCGGCTGCGCCTGGGGGCGGCCTTGGCCGGGGTGTGTCCGCTGCTCATGTGGACAGCCTACCGGCCGGCCGTAGCGATCGCTAAAGCAGCTCTGTTAGGGTCTGCTCATCGCCTAGCTTTAGTGACCGATAAAGCTGTGCGACGGCCCAGCCGACCCCACGAGAGGGACCTCCGATGACCACGACCACACCCGCCGCCTTCGCCCGTACCGTCCGGGGCACCGGCCCCGGCCTCCTCCTCGCCCACGGCGCGGGCGGCGGCATCGAGGCCAACTACGGACCGATCATGGACGGGCTCGCCGCACGGCACACCGTCGTCGGGGTCGACTACCCCGGCACCGGCGCCACCCCGAAGGCGCAGGCTCCTCTGGAGATCGACGAGCTCGCGGAGCAGCTGATAGCGGCAGCCGACGCCGAAGGCCTCGACACCTTCGCGGTGAGCGGGTACTCCCTGGGCGGACCCGTCGCGATCCGGCTCGCCACGCTCCACCCCGAACGGGTCAGCTCGCTCGTTTTGAGCGCGACGCTCGCGCACGCAGACACGCGCACCCACGTCGCCGCCTCCATCTGGCACGAGCTGTTCGAGGGCGGTCAGCACACCGTGCTCGCCCAATACCTGAACCTGATGGCGCTGAGCGAACCGGTCCTGAACTCCCTCACCCCGGCCCAGGTCCGCACCGCTGCCGAGCAGCTGGCGCCCGCACTCCCCCTCGGCACCCCGGAACAGGTCGACCTGGTCCGGAGGGTCGACGTGCGCGGCGACCTCGCCGGCATCGCCGTACCGACGCTCGTCGTGGTCACCACCGCGGATCCGCTCGTCTCCCCGAGCCTCCAGCGGGAGCTGGCCGCTTCCCTCCCCACTGCCGAGGTCGCCGAACTCCACACCGGACACATGCCGTTCGCAGAGCGTCCGCAGGAGTGGCTCGACCTCATCAGCGACTTCCTCACACGGAACCGGGAGCACTGACGACCCCGACCACCCTGTGATCTAATGACCTGTGCAATATCACATGTCATAGCGCGCCCCGAGAATGCCGGATCGGCGCGCCATCACGAGGAGCAGCAGCAGATGACCCGATTAGCACTTCTTGCAGCAGGTGCCGCAGGGCTGACCGTTCTCGCGATCACCCCCGCCCACGCCGACGCCGCCGTCCTGCCGGGCGGCCACTCGGAGGCCGTCACCTCCTGCGGGAACTCCCGCCTCCAGTCGGGCCTGAGCACGCGGCTGTGCGCCGAGGTCACCGGCACCACCGTCGAGTTCTACGGCACCGTCGCACTCGCCGGCCCGCCCTCCAAGGGCAGCCCGCCGCCCGCCGGACGCGAGCTGTTCACGACCCTCACCTCGGAGGTCGCAGGCGGCAGCACGCCGCAATCCCAGGCCAGGACGGTCATTTTCACTTCGGCGAACCTTGAGGTACGCGGTCTGGTCAGCACGGTCGCCTGCGGCTCGACCGTCCGCGGCACCTTCGGCGTGGCCTCTTTCCCCTGGGCGGCCAACCCTGTGACCCACGAGGTCACCGTCACCTGCTGACGACTCCCCTGCACACATCCACATGACCGCAGGCCGGCGGGTGGGCGTCACTGCCCGCCGCGCTTGCGGCCTGACGAAGGGGGCCCCGACCGGCCGGGGGGAGGCCGGCCGGGGCCGGCCCCTTCCGGCCGGGGGGGGGAGGGCAGGAAGGGGCGAACGGGGGTGAGCACAGAGGGGCACCGCCTCACGGCACCGGGTTTCTGCACCCACACCTAGATGAACGGTCAACGATCCCGGATGGTTCCCGCCCCACCGGTTCCGGCCGGCACCCCGAGTGACCAGCGAATCGGAGCCTGCCGGCTGCCTCACATACGCGCTGGCCTTTTCGGTTCGGGCCCGGAAGACTCGGTGGCCATGGACATGGGGATCTCTGGTTTCACGCCGTCCTTCCTGGTCGGGATCGCGGCGGTCCGCCAGGCGCACGGAGTGCGTCTCGCGACGCTCGCCGGGAGGCGACTGACGGGGTTCGCCTTGGTACGTTTCGTCGAGGACGGCGACTGGTTCGCCGACTGCCCGGTGGTCATGGACTTCGACGGGGTCCAGGTGGAGATCTGCCACTGGAAGCTCGACGAGCTCTCGGTCGGCTGGGACACGATCGACACTGCGGCGGCCATCACCGGGTGGGAGTGGTTCGAGCTCACGCCCCAGTGGTCCCACAGTGATGAACTCCTCGAAGCCTTCGTGGGCCAGGAGCTGCGCGAAGTCGCGCTGCTGGAGTGGCAGCCGGCGCATCGCGACGTGGCCGCCGGCACGGTGACGGTGGAGTTCGTCTTCGACGGGGGCCGCCTGCGGATCTTCAACGGCCTCGACGAGAACGGCATCGAAGTCGGCGAGACGCAGCCGGAGTACGTCCGGCACACGCTGAGCCGTTGACCGCTACTGCTCCGTCGGCCTGCGGAGCCGTTGGCGGCCGCTGCTACTGTGCAGCGATCATCACACCGCCTGGGGGGCGTATCTCATGAGTCCGGCTGCCGTTTTCCTGACCGTCGGCGCTGCCTGCTACCTGGTGGGGGGAGCCGTCGCGCTGAACATCCGGGGAACCGCGGTTTCCCTGGCGCGTCGGGCGTCGCGCAATGCGGAGCTGTCGAGGCACGCCCGCGGAGACCTCGGAGCCCCCGGACAGGTCATGTCCGCGACGGTCTACCGGTACTTGGGCGCGATGGTCGCCCTCTGCGGAGTCGTCTTCACGCTCGTCGGTCTCGTCGAACTGGCCTGACGGGCCGACAACGCCCGGTACGGCCCACCTCGCCCTTGGGCGCCACCCTCGGAGTCCGGCGTCGCCGGGGCGCCGTAGCCGTGAGGGTGAACCAGGAGATGAGATGGCAGCCTCTTCGCTGGAGAAACTGCAGGAACTGCTCGGTGAGCCGGTGTGCTGGGGCTGGGCGCAGCCACGTCTGTGGGAGGCGGCCGAGGAACATCTCGGCATTGCCCTCCCGGCCGACTACAAGACGTTCCTCGATCAGTACGGTCCGGGCGGGTTCGACGGGTTCCTGTGGATCGGACGGCCCGTGGACGGCACGGCCGAGGAGTTCGAACAGCTCTGGCCGGTGTCCGGTCGCCTCTGCCACCTCGACGGTCCTGGGCTCCCTCCGTTCCCGTTCCACCCCCGGCCGGGCGGACTGATCCCGTGGGGCGCTGAAGAGGACGGTGCGGCCTTCTACTACTTCCTCCCCGAAGAGCCCGACCCGGCCGACTGGCGGATCGTCGTCGAAACGGAGGACGGACACTGGCACGAAGCACCCGGCCCCTTCACCGCATTCCTCCTCGGCCTCGCCGAGGGCGCCTACCGGCCACCGCACCTGCGCCGCTACCGCCCCGGCCCCACGGTCCGCTACCAGCCGGAACCCGCACCCTGACCACACGCCGGTAGTGCACCTGCGGTGGTGAGGCCGGGTGGTTCGGTGGTCAGGTGGGCGGGATGCGCGGCGATCAGATCGGCTGCGACAAGATCAGAGAGAGGCGGCTCAGGGGCAGGGCTCTTCGGTCTTGGCCACGGTGAACGCCAGGGGCTGGCCGGTGAGCGGCCGGCCGGCCTTCGGGTCCTGGGTGCACACCTTCCAGTTCGACTCCTGAAGGACCGTGCGGTGCTGCACCGCGTCCTTCACGGTGATGCTCGCGTTGGCGGGCAGGGCGCCCCGGACCGCCTTCATGCCCTGGCCGACGAAGTCGGGCATGGTGTCCCCGGCGGGCTTCGGGGCGGGAGCGTCCGCAGCGGGGCAGGTCTCTTCGAGCTTGACCGCACCGAAGTCGATCGTGCTGTCGGTGTCGACGCCCGCGCCGGCAGCCGGGGTCTGCGAGCAGACCTTCCAGTTCCGGTCCAGGGCCTGGAGCCGTTCGCGGCCGAGCGCGTCATGGGACTTGAGGGTGAGGAACCCGGCGGCCTGCGCCTCGTCCTGGGCCGCTTGGAGGCCCTTGCCGACGAGGTCGGGGAGGACGGCGGTCTTCGAAGCGGGCGCGCTGCCCGTGCGCGCGGCGCTCGGGCCGCCGGCGGGCCCGTCCGGTGCGGGTGCGCTCTGCGGGTTGCAGGCGGTGAGGGCGAGAGCGGCGGCTGCCGCGAGGACGGCGGCAGTGTGGTGTGTGCGCATCGCGCCATGTTCGCCGGGGTGGACCCGTTGTGTGGGGCCTTTGACCGTTCTGTGACATGAACGCGCATCCGCGAACGGGCTTCCGCACCTGCGCAATTGGAGGGCTCCGCGTCAGCGCGGGGAGAGCACGCAGAACTCGTTGCCCTCCGGGTCGGCGAGGACGGTCCACGGCACGTCACCCTCCCTGACGTCGGTGTCCGTGGCGCCGAGCGCCCGCAGCCGGGCCACCTCCGCCGCCGGGTCGTCACCGGGGTACGGCCGGAGGTCGAGATGGACGCGGTTCCACACGGTCTTCACGTCGGGCGTGCGGACGAACTCCAGATACGGGCCGACGCCTTTGGAGGAGCGCAGCACCGCCTGGTCGTCGGTCACCGAGTGCAGTGTCCAGTCCATCGCCTCGCCCCAGAACCGGGCCATGGCCCGTGGGTCCGCGCAGTCGACGACCACCGCGGCCATCGGCCCGGTGTCCCGGTACACCTCCCGGGGCTCCAGCACGCAGAACTCGTTGCCCTCCGGATCCGCGAGGACCGTCCACGGCACGTCACCCTGGCCCACGTCGGCGGGCGTCGCACCAAGATCCCGCAGACGCGCGACCAGCTCGGCCTGATGGGCGGCCGAGGTGGTGGCGAGGTCGACGTGCACGCGGTTCTTCACCGTCTTGGGTTCCGCGACGGCAACGAGGTCGATACAGAGGGCGGCAGGGTCGGGATAGGCGAAGTCCGGGGGTTCGAGGTTGGTCACGCCAGGTGCCTCGCTGTCCATGCTCCAGCCGAGCACCTGCGCCCAGAACCGCCCGAGCGCGGAGTCGTCCCGAGCTTGCATGTTGATCTGCACGAGCCGCATCGCCATGCAGCCGATCCTAGGCACACCGTCCTGCGACGACCAACGCACATACCGCCGGTCCGACGTCTTGATCTTTGTGCTTTCTGCCAGTGCGAGGGCCCGTCGGAGGTCGTAGAGACTGCCGATACAGGCCACGGCGTGTCCCCCGGGACCAGGGGCCGTGGCCTGGGGCTTGTGCAACTACAGGGGAGGACCACACGGTGAGCACACAGCAGTATGACGAGATAGGCGAGGCGTACGAGGGGTTCAAGTCCCTGCCGCTGGAGCAGTACGTGGTGGTACCCAGCTTCCTGGCCCTGGTCGGTGACGTGCGCGGCAAGTCGGTTCTCGACCTGGCCTCCGGCACCGGTTTCTACAGCAGGGAGTTCAGGCGGCGCGGCGCCACGGAGGTCCTCGGAGTCGACATCTCCAGCGAAATGGTCTCCGTGTCCCAGCAGTTGGAGGCCGCCCATCCTCTCGGACTGCGCTACGAGGTGGGCAACGCGGCCGAACTGCGGTCCTTCGAGGAGCGCTTCGACATCGGCCTGGCGGTCCAGCTGCTCAATTACGCGGAGGACATCGCCACCACTGAGCGGATGTGCCGCAACGTGCACCGGAGCCTGCGGCCCGGCGGCGAGTTCTTCCTGCTCAACCAGTCGCCCGACTACCGCTTCGACGGGCCGACCCCGGACAAGTACGGCTTCCGCACCGAGCTCACCGGCGGGGAGGCGGAGACCGGACCCCAGGTACGGACCACCGCGCTGCTCGACCCGCCGGTCTCGTTCGTCGCGAACCGTCCGCGCCGCGAGGTCTACGAGAAGTCCCTGCTGGCAGCCGGATTCAGCGAGCTGACCTGGGTCCCGCTGACGGTCTCGGAGGCGGGCATCCGCGCGTTCGGCGAGGGCCACTGGGCGGACTTCCGCGCGAACCCCCCGCTGGAGATGCTGCGCTGCCGCGTCTGACGCCCTCCGTTCGGCCCGGGCGGTAACGGCTCCAGGCTCCTCTGCTCGCGTACGCAGCCGCACGGAACGCCGGCAGGGGAGCCTGGCTGATCGGATGTGGTGATCCACGCCCGTCAGGAGCACGGGCCTGCGATCGCCGTCCGGGGCATCGGACCGCCCGGTCAGGTGTACGCAGGGGCCCGGCCCCGCGGATGCCGGCCGGGGCCGCCCGTCATGCCACGCCTGCGCCGTCCCGGCGACCTATCCCCCTGACCGGCCGTGCGCCGAACTGCGCCGATCCCGGCAGCGGGATATCAAGGACCGTGAAGGTGAGCGTGAGGCCCGACGGTCGCCCCCCACGGCTGAGGAGTAGGTCCCTTGGAGTTCGAGGTCAATGGCGCCCGGCGCACGGTGGACGTGGACGATGACCCGGCCGCCGCGGAGGTGGTGCGCGACCGGCTGGGCCTGACCGGCACCAAGCTGGTCTGCGCGGGCGGGGTGTGCGGGGCCTGCACGATCCAGGTGGACGGTGAGCCCCGAGTGTCCTGCCTGACGCCGGCGGTCTCGCTGGCGGGCCGACGGGTGACGACCGTGGAGGGTTTGTCCGGCCACCCGGTGGGGCGTGCCTTCGCTGGTGAGGACGCCCTCCAGTGCGGCTACTGCACCCCGGGGTTCGTGGTCGAGGCGGCGGCGTTCTTCGAGCGGTGGCGGGCCGCGCACGGCCGCAGCCGTCCGGATCGGGAACAGATCGCGCAGGCGCTGGCGGGCCACCTGTGCCGGTGCGGGGCGTACGAGGGAATCTTCAAGGCGGTGGCCGCGGCCTGCGCGGGCGACTACGACACGGCCGGCGGGGACGCGCCGGCGGTGCCGCGCACCGAGGCGCCGGAGAAGATCGACGGATCGGCCCGGTACACCACCGACCTGCGCCCCGAGGGACTGCTGGAGGGTGTGATCATCCGCTCCCCGCACGCCCACGCGCACGTACGGTCCCTGGAGGCCGGAGACCACCCGCTGGTGCCGCTGCTGCCTCCCGACGGCGTGGTGCGGTACGTCGGGCAGCCGGTGGCCGCGGTCGCGGGCCCGGACCGGGCTTCCGCGCGGGCGGCAGCGGCGCGGGTCACGGTGGACTACGAGGTGCTGCCGGCGGCCCTGGACGTCCGCCAGGCCAGGACCGGAGAGGGCCCGTCGGTCTACGAGGACAAGGCCGCGCGCAAGCGGGCGCCCGGCTCCGGCGAGACCCCCCAGCTGGTGCCCGCCCGCTGGCGCGGCAACCTGCGGGGCCCGTCCGCCATGAGCAAGCGCCCGGCCGCAGCCGTGCGCCGCATCACCGAGGCGCGGGCCCGGCACCCCGAACGGGTGGTGGAGGGCGTCTTCACCACCGCCGCGCAGACCCACACCCCGCTGGAGCCGCACGCCTGCCTGGCCCAGTGGGTCGACGGCGCCCTCCACCTGGAGGTGTCCACGCAGTCGGTGAAGCAGGTGGCCGAGCTCGCCGCCGAGCGCTTCGGTGTGCCTGCCGGACAGGTGGTGGCGAAGGCCGTCCACGTAGGGGGCGGTTTCGGCTGCAAGATGGGGCTGACCTCGGACGTCGTCGCCGCCGTGGAGCTGGCCCGGCTGCACGACGCCCCCGTACGCGTGGTGCTGGACAGGGACGAGGAACTCGTCGACGGCGGATACCGGCCCGGCACCCGGATCCGGCTGGCGATGGCCGCGGACGCGGACGGCGGGCTGAGCGCACTGGCCATGGACGCGGACACCGACGGCGGGGTCGCGGTGGGCGGAACCGTGGCGGCACTGGCCCGGTTCGTGTACGGCAAGGCGCCGCGCCGGCTGCGCGACTTCGACACGGTCACCCACCGGCCTCCGGGCGCCCCGTTCCGCGGTCCGGGCGGACCCACGATGTGCTGGGCGCTGGAGCAGGCCGTGGACGAGATGGCCCATCGGCTCGGCCAGGACCCGATCGCCCTGCGCCGCCGTTGGGACGGCAACCCCAAGCGGCACGCCCTGTACGACTGGGCCGCGGCCCTTCCGGTCTGGTCGGGCCCCCGCGGCGGCTCGGGGCGGTTCCGCCGCGGCGTCGGCGTCGCGGCGGCCAACTGGCTGTACTTCCTCGATCCCGTCACCGAGGTCGAACTCACCGTGGAGGACGGTGTCGTCGTCGCCCGGTGCGCCGTGCAGGACATGGGCACGGGCTCGCGGACCGTACTGCGCAGGGCCGTCGCCGCGGGCCTCGGCGTGCCGCAGGAGCGGGTACGCGCCGAGGTCGGCCACAGTGATGCCGTCCACGGCCCCACCTCCGGCGGCAGCCGCACCACGCCTTCCATCGTGCCGGCCGCTGCGGACGCCGCCGTCCGCCTGCGCGATGCGCTCGGCGGCGGTGACGTCGCCGCGCGGCTGGACTCTGCGCACGGGGTGCGGGTGACCGGCCGGCGCCCCCGCGACCGCCGGGGCTTCGTGACCCCGTTCACGCTGGGCGGTATCGCGATCGGGCGCGGGTTCACCGGATCGGTGCAGGTCTCCGAGGTCGAGGTGGACACGCGCCTGGGCCGGGTCCGCCCGCTGCGCGTGTGGAGCGGCGTCGCCGCGGGCCGCATCCACGAGGACCGGCTGGCCCGGAGCCAGTGCGAGGGTGCGGTGATCCAGGGGGTCGGCTACGCCCTCTACGAGGAGCGCCGCAGCGACCCGGTGTCCGGGCGGGTGCTGACCGAGAACCTGGAGGACTACCGGATCCCCGGCATCGGCGACACCCCCGAGATCACCGTCCACTTCCATCAGGAGGGCTTCGAGCACGTGCCTGGTGGCGGTGTCGGTCTCGGCGAGATCGCCACCTTGCCCACCGCTGCGTGCCTGGCCAACGCGGTCCACGACGCGACCGGCTGGCGCCCGTACGACATGCCGATCCGCCCCGACCGGCTCCTGGAAGGACTGGGTACATGAGCACCGAGCCCGCCCTCGGCGACCTCTCGGCCGCCGTCCTGGCCCGCGGCGGGGAGCTGCGCGCCGGTGGTACCGACACCACCGCCCGGCAGCGCAGCGGTGTATCCCCCGGACCGTTCACCGACCTCGGCGGCGCCGGGCCTCTGCGCGGCTGCACGCAACTGCGCGGCGGCGGACTGCGGATCGGCGCCCTGACCACCCTCGCGGCGCTGGCCGACGATCCGCAGGTGCGCGCCGGCTGGCCGGCCCTCGCGCTGTCGGCCGGGAGCGCGGCCACTCCGCAGATCCGCGCGGCAGGCACCGTGGGCGGCAACCTGCTGCAGCGCAACCGCTGTTGGTACTACCGCAATCCGCACGTCAGCTGCCTCCAGAAGGGCGGCACCGGCTGCCCCGCGCGCGAGGGCGACCACCACTTCGGCGTGGTCAGCGGCGACGGCCCGTGCATCACCCCGCACCCGTCGACGCTGGCGATGGCCCTGCTCACCTACGATGCCGAGGCCGAGATCCACGGCGAATCCCCGCGCCCGGTCGCCGACTTGTACGGCGACGGGGACCGGCTCTTCCACGCCGACCACCTGCTGCCGCCGGACCGCATCCTCACCGCGGTCCAGCTGCCCGCCCCCTTGCCCGGCGAACGAGCCGCCTACCACCGGGCCACCAGCCGGGCGCACGGCGAATGGCCCCTGGTGGAGGCCGCGGTCCGGCTCGCGTTCGACGGCGCCACCGTCACTCACGCCGCCGTCGCGGCGGGTGGGGTGGCGCGCGTCCCGCTGCGGCTGCCGGAGGTGGAGGCCGCCCTGATCGGCCGCGCGGCCACTCCCGAGGTCCTCGCAGCGGCGGCCGCGACGGTACTCACCCGCTGCCGTCCACTGCCGCAGACCGCCTACAAGACCGGGCTGTTCGGCAACACCGTCCTGGAAGCCCTGGAACGGGCCACCGGCCCGGCTGCCGTCGGCTAGCTCTTCTCCTGTCCTGCGCTGCCGGCCCCGAGCGGGCGATAATGCGATCCACCGTCGGCTTCGACACGCCCACGCCGACGGAGCAGGAGCGCGCACGCGCCGGCGCCGCACAGGATGAGGACGGATGACGAACACCGAGCCGACCGCCTTTCACCGGATCAAGATCCGCGTCGCAGCCCTGGTCTTCGACGGGGAGGACGTGGCCCTGATCCGCCGCACGAACGACCAGGGGACGAGCCACTACTCCCTGCCCGGCGGCAACGTGGAACCCTCCGAACCCCTGCCCCGAGCCCTGCAGCGAGAACTCCAGGAGGAACTCGGCCTCCACCCCGAGCACCTGTCAGGCCCGCCCGCCTTCACCTGGCTCCTGGACGCCATGGTGACCCGCCCCGGCAGCACCCCGCCGCGCAAGCTCCACCTCGTCTACCGGATCCAACTCGGCACCGGTGCCCGGCAGAAGCTCAAGACGTTCGAGGACGACGACACGGCCGGCCGCGGCGACATCGTCTGGCTGCCCTACCGACAGACCCGAGACCTGAACATCTTCCCCCCGGCCCCCATCGCCGACCTCGCCGGACCGACCGGCGACGTCGACGCCGCCTCGGCCCTCCTTCCTCAGCTGAACGACACCAACTACCAGTGGGTCTGACCGAATCCCGGCACCGACCGGCCTGGTGGGCGGCGGTGTCATTCCTCGCGGGCGAAACGGTCAAGGGCTGCGAGGACGTGGGCGCGTGTCGTGGCGCTGCCCAGGTGGCCCGCGTCGGTGACGACGATCAGCTGCGCGTCGGGCCAGGCGCGGGCGAGTTCCCACGCGGTGTCGAGCGGGCCGGCCAGGTCGAGCCTGCCGTGTACCAGTACGCCGGGGATGCCGGCGAGGCGGTGGGCGTCGCGGAGGAGGACTCCTTCCTCCAGCCACGCGCCGTGGGAGAAGTAGTGGGCGCAGATGCGGACCAGGGCCAGTCGTGCGGCCGGGGGGCGGTCGCCGTACGGGTTGGAGGCGCCGTTCGTTTCCCCGGACAGGACCGCGTCCTCCCAGGTGCACCAGTCGGCGGTGGCCTTCTCCCGTACTGCGGCATCCGGGTGTGCTGTGAGACGGGCGTAGGCCGCGATGACGTCCCCGTCGCGCGGTGTGCCCGCGGCCCCGGCCAGGAAGCGTTCCCATTGCTCGGGGAAGAAGCGGCCCGCGCCCCGGTAGAGCCAGTCGATCTCGGAACGCCGGGTGGTGGTGACGGCGGAGATG
Source organism: Streptomyces xanthophaeus (assembly GCF_000725805.1). Classification (GTDB taxonomy): domain Bacteria; phylum Actinomycetota; class Actinomycetes; order Streptomycetales; family Streptomycetaceae; genus Streptomyces; species Streptomyces xanthophaeus. Next base: position 73,122 of record NZ_JOFT01000032.1, read on the forward strand.
ACGATCTCAGACACCTGCTCCGGGTGTGCCTCGGCGTAGGCCAGGATCAGCGTGGAGCCCCACGAGCCGCCGTACAGCAGCCATCGGTCGATGCCCAGGTGCTCCCGTAGCCGTTCCATGTCTGCGATCAGGTGGCGGGTGGTGTTGTGCCGCATGTCGGTCGTGGGGTCGCTCGCGTGCGGCGTGCTGCGGCCGCAACCGCGCTGGTCGAACAGGACCACCCGGTACCGGTCCGGGTCGAAGTACTGGCGCGCCTCCGGCCGGCAGCCGGAGCCCGGCCCGCCGTGGACGACGAGCGCCGGCTTGCCGTCCGGGTTGCCGCAGGCTTCCCAGTACACGAGGTTGCCGTCGCCGACGTCGAGCATCCCTTTCTCGTACGGCTCTACCGGTGGATACATCTCGACCACTCCCCTACCTCCGGACAACCGGGTACGACCTTCCGACAGGATCTTGCAGTAGACACCATGGCCGAAGGTGCAGCAGGCCTGTCGGGTCAGAGGGGCGGGCTGCCCGGCCACGGAGCGGGCCTGCTGTTCGCGGGCTGCGGTGTCGTCGCGATGGCGGCCGGGGCGGTCCGTCAGGTGCGGCTCGGTGCCTGCTCCGGCCCCGGCTCCGGCTCGGGCTCCGGTTCCGGTTCCGGCTCTGTGGGATGCGCCGTCGGGCGGCGGGGCAGCAGCAACGGGGTCGCCAGCAGGAGCACTCCGGCCAGGGCGATGGCCGTGCGCGGCCCGAGCAGGGTGCCCAGTACGCCCCAGAGGGCGGTGAGGAGCGCGGTCGAGGCCCTGGTCGTCACCGCCCAGGCGGAGAGCGTGCGCGTGACGCGGCCGGTCGCGGTGCGCCCCAGGCGGTAGGTGGCGTAGACGGGGTTGAAGACCCCGCAGCAGAAGATGAGCCCGAGTTCGACGCCCATCACCCACAGCAGCCCTGCGGTGCCCGGCCCCACGAAGGCAAGACCGACGGGCCAGAGCGCGCGCAGGGTCCCGGCCACGACCAGGACCCGGTGCTCGCCGAACCGGGTGACGAGCGGTGGGGCCAGCCGTGAACCGAGCAGGCCGCCGATGGCGGGCGCGGCGAAGGCGAGGCCGTACTGCCACGGTGCGAACCCGAGCCGGCCGAGCATCAGGACGGCCAGCAGCGGCGAGGCGGCCATCACCAGGGCGTTGAACAGGGCGGTGTTGAAGAGCAGCGGCCGCAGCGTCGCGTCGGCCAGGATGTACCGCCAGCCGTCGAGCAGGTCCCCGGCCCTCATGGGTGCGGCCTCCCGGCGCCCGGGCCGCGGCTCGTGCCCGCCGGCGGCGCGGATGCCGAGGGCCGAGAGCAGATAGGTGACCGCGTCGGCCAGCACCGTCGCCACCGGGCCCAGGAGCCCGATCGCGGCGCCGCCCAGCGGTGGTCCGATGATCGTGGTCGTCCAGGCGGTGGATTCGAACCGGGCGTTGGCGACGAGCAGGTCCTCGGCCGGCAGCAGCGTCTTGAGGTACGCGCCGGAGGCGGCGCGGAAGGTGATGTCGGCCGCCGCGACGACGACCGAGACCAGCAGCAGCTGGAGGAAGGTGAGCACGCCGAGCGCGTAGGCGGCGGGGATCGTCAGCAGCGCCGCGCACCGCACCAGGTCCGTCGTGATCAGCACCGGCCGCTTGCGTCGGAACTCGACCCACGGGCCGAGCGGCACCGCCACGACCGCGCCCACCGCAGCCCCCACGGAGGCGAGCGCGGCCACCTCGGCCGGTCCGGCGTCCAGCACCTGGATGGCGATCAGCGGGAACGCGCCGAAGGCGAGCCACGTGCCGAGGGCGCTGGTCCCGTACGCACCCCAGAGCCACCCGAACGGCCGCCCCAGCCGATGTCCGCGCGGCCGGCCGATCCGGCGCCCTCTCCTCATGCCCGCCGCCCCTCCCCCACCACAGCCACTGCCACTGCCACTGCCACGCGCAACCGATCCGCGATGGGAAGCATCAAAGCGGGCACTTCAGCTGCGGATCAAACAACCACGGCACGGCTCGGCCACAACCAATGGTTGTACCCGTAGGGTGTCGGCATGGACCTCGAGACCGTCCGGACCTTCGTCGCCGTCGCCGAGGCGGGGCAGTTCCGGGAGGCCGCCGCCGAGCTGTCGGTCACGCAGCAGGCCGTCTCCAAGCGCATCGCCTCACTGGAGCGAAGTCTCGGCGCACGGCTGTTCACCCGTACCGCGCGCGGCGCCGAGCTCACCATCGACGGGCAGGCGTTCCTGCCGCACGCGCGCGAGCTGCTGCGGGTCGCCGAGCGCGCGGTCGCGTCCGTACGTGCCGGGCGGCGTCCGCTGCGCGTCGACGTGATCGCCTCGCGCACCGCGGCATCGGGGCTGATGCGCGGCTTCCACCGCGCGCACCCCGAGATCGACCTCGACGTGATGATGCTGTTCGACATCGATACGGCCGTCGCCGCCATCCGGTCCGGTGCGATCGACGCGTCCTTCCGCGCCGTCGCCGTGCCCGGCCGGCCCCTTCCCGCGGACATCGAGTCCGTCCGGGTGCTCGACGAACCGCTCCAGCTCCTCACCGGCCCCGCGCACGCGCTGGCGGGCGCCCGCTCGGTGCCCCTCGCCCGGCTCGCGGGGCACCGGATCTGGATGCCCGGCATCGTCCCCGGTACCGAGTGGGCCGCCTACTACGACGACCTCGTCGCCGAGTTCGGTCTCAGCATCGAGGCGACCGGCCCCAACTTCGGCTCCGACGCCCTCCTCGACACCATCGCCGGCACCCCGGCCCTGGCCACCTTCATGGGCGAACAGAGCCTCCCCCAGCTACCGCCGGCAGGCGCCCCCACTGTCCTGCCCGCCGGCCACGGCCTGCGCCTCATCCCCGTGACCGATCCGACGCCCGTCTACCCGCACTCGCTGCTCTGGCACCGCGACAACCCCCACCCGGCGCTGGCCACTCTCCGCGCCCACCTCGCTGCCACTGCGGCCGGTCACGACACCACAGGGACCTGGACCCCGGACTGGGTGATCCCGCACTGAACGCCGCCGCCGATGCCCGCCCGCTGTCTCACTCCGCTCAGGTGGGCGTGTCCGACCGAGCCGACCCGAATCAGCGGCTACTCGGCCCGTAGCGCTGCCAGACGCTGTTCGAACGGCACGACCTCGAAGCCGTCCGCCGGATCGACCGACGTGATCGCCCCGGTCAGCGAACGGGGTGCGATCGCGGCGGCCGTGTCGGTGTCGGGGGCGGCGTCCCTGGCGGCGGGCACCCCGGCAGGCACCCCGGCGGGCGCCATGAAGCGTGCCAGCTCCGTGCCCGCGCGGACGATCCGCCGCGCCAGGCCCTCCTCGCCCCAGTCCTCCGAAGCCGCGTACACGGCGGTCGGCAGGACGAGCGCCCGCAGATAGGTGAACAAGGGGCGCAGGGCGTGTTCGGTGACCAGGGAATGCCGGGCCGTGCCGCCGGTCGCACCGAGGAGGACCGGCTTCCCGGTGAGGGAGTCCTTCTCGATGACGTCGAAGAAGGACTTGAACAGTCCGCTGTAGGACGCCGCGAACACCGGCGTCACGGCGATCAGGCCGTCCGCGGCGGCCACCGCGTCGAGTGCCGCGGCCAGCCGGGCGGGCGGGAACCCGGTGACGAGATGCTGGGCGATCTCGGTCGCCAGCTCCCTCAGTTCGATCACTTCGAGCTCGGCGTCCACCTGCCCCAGCGTCGCGGCCGCGAGCCGGTCGGCGAGCAGCCGGGTGGAGGAGGGCGAGCTCAGCCCCGCCGACACGACGACGAGCTTCATGCCTGCGTCCCTTCCTTCGAGGCCTTCGAGGTCTCCTGGGCCGCCGCCACGCGGGCCGAGTGGGTCGGCGCGTCCGGCACTCCGGCCGGACGCAGGTTCGCGAACTCCTTGCGCAGCACCGGTACGACCTCCTCACCCAGCAGGTCGAGCTGTTCCAGGACGGTCTTCAGGGGCAGGCCCGCGTGGTCGATCAGGAACAGCTGGCGCTGGTAGTCGCCGGCGTAGTCCCGGAAGGACAGGGTCCGCTCGATGACCTGCTGCGGCGAGCCGACGGTCAGCGGGGTCTGGGAGGTGAACTCCTCCAGGGACGGGCCGTGGCCGTACACGGGTGCGTTGTCGAAGTACGGGCGGAACTCGCGCACCGCGTCCTGAGAGTTCTTGCGCATGAACACCTGGCCGCCGAGCCCGACGATGGCCTGTTCCGGGGTGCCGTGCCCGTAGTGGGCGTACCGCTGCCGGTACAGGTTCACCATCTGCCGGGTGTGGGAGGCCGGCCAGAAGATGTTGTTGTGGAAGAAGCCGTCACCGTAGTACGCGGCCTGCTCGGCGATCTCCGGCGAGCGGATGGAGCCGTGCCACACGAAGGGCGCTACGCCGTCCAGCGGGCGCGGGGTCGAGGTGAAGGACTGCAGCGGCGTACGGAACTTGCCCTTCCAGGAGACGACGTCCTCGTCCCACAGGCGGCGGAGCAGCGCGTAGTTCTCTATCGCGAGGTCGACGCCGTCGCGGATGTCCTTGCCGAACCAGGGGTAGACCGGACCGGTGTTGCCGCGGCCCATCATCAGGTCGACGCGGCCGTCCGCGACGTGCTGGAGCATCGCGAAGTCCTCGGCGATCTTCACCGGGTCGTTCGTGGTGATCAGCGTCGTCGACGTGGAGAGGATCAGGTTCTCGGTGCGCGCGGCGATGTAGCCGAGCATGGTCGTCGGCGAGGAGGGGACGAACGGCGGGTTGTGGTGCTCGCCGGTGGCGAAGACGTCGAGGCCGACCTCCTCGGCCTTCTGCGCGATGGCGAGCATGGCCTTGATGCGCTCGTGCTCGCCGGGCGTGCGTCCGGTCGTCGGATCGGCCGTGACGTCACCGACGGTGAAGATCCCGAACTGCATGACTCCCCTTCCAAGATTGTTGACGTTTCAACTACACCCCGCAACATGTGGCCCGCCCGGGCTATTCCCGAGCCCTCCAGGAGGCCGGTGTGCCCGGCTCACGCCCGTCCCTCTCGGGGGCAGCGGATGCCCCAGGAAGGCCAGGACATGCCGCATCCCCATGTGGCGGACTCAGTGTGAAAGGCCCCCCAGCCTGGACTCCCTGGCAGCGAGCGGCGCCGGTCCCGGCCTCCGGTCAGGCCAGGTGGACGAAGCGGTGCACGCGGAAGGAGGTCAGGGGGTCGGGTTCGATGCTCGCCGAGTCCACCCGGTAGCTGCCGGCACGGAGGTCGAGAACGGCGCCGTCCGTCAGTGTCCCGACCTCCGTGCCGAAGTAGGCGGCGTCGAACAGGACGAGCTCGCCCACGGTGCCCAGTACGGGCCCTTCCTCCCACTCGGCGGCGGGAAGCCCGGCCACGATGACGTCAGCGACGCCTTCCTCGGTCTCCGCGTAGTCCCAGCGCACGAGGACCCGGTGCTCGGCGAGGTACGCGGTGGTGGAGGGTTCGCCCCCGAGGACGAGGGCTTCGGCTCCGTCCGGCAGTTCGAGCACTCCCAGGAGGTCCATCACCTGGCAGGCACGGTCGTAGTCGCCCTCCGTTCCCGTCCAGTGCACCAGCGCGGCCTGCGGAACCACCACGAAGGGGCCGCCCTCCGTATCCAGCCACGTCAGCGACATGCCGCCTCCAGCTCCACTACCTCAGGTCGTCGCGACAGCGTATGTGCGCCCACGATCGCCGTGCCGGCGGCCTGCCCGTTCCGTACGCTGACAGCATGCGCATGCGCCCCACCCTGAGCTGGACGCCGACCGAGGACCTGGAGCCCGGCACCACCGATCCGGAGCCGCTCGCCGATGTGCTCGGGGCCGGCGGTGTCCTGGTGCTCAGCGGGGCGGGCATCTCCACGGAGTCGGGCATCCCCGACTACCGGGGTCAGGGCGGGAGCCTGCGTCGGCACACCCCGATGACCTATCAGGAATTCACCTCCAGCGCCCGGGCCCGGCGCCGGTACTGGGCGCGCAGTCATCTGGGCTGGCGCACCTTCGGCCGCGCCCGGCCCAACGCCGGGCACCGGGCCGTGGCGGCGTTCGGGCGCCGCGGCCTGCTCACCGGCGTGATCACCCAGAACGTCGACGGCCTGCACCAGGCCGCCGGCAGCGAAGGGGTGGTGGAACTCCACGGAAGCCTGGCCCGGGTGGTCTGCCTCTCCTGCGGCGCCTCCAGCGCGCGCCGCGAGCTCGCCCGGCGGCTGGAGGAGGCCAACGCGGGCTTCGAGCCGGTGGCGGCGGCGCTGAATCCCGACGGGGACGCCGACCTCACCGACGGCCAGGTCGGGGACTTCCGCGTGCTGCCCTGCTCGGCATGCGGCGGCGTGCTCAAACCGGACGTGGTGTTCTTCGGCGAGACCGTTCCCCCGCAGCGGGTCGGGCACTGCCGCGAGCTGGTCGACGGGGCGACCTCGCTGCTGGTGCTCGGTTCCTCGCTGACGGTGATGTCCGGGCTCCGGTTCGTCCGCCAGGCGGCCCAGGCCGGGAAGCCCGTACTGATCGTCAACCAGGACCCGACCCGGGGCGACCGGCACGCCGTCACCCGGGTCGCGCTCCCCCTGGGGACGACCCTGACCACCCTGGCCGACCGACTGGGCGTCTCCGTCGAGGGCTAGAACGGCGCCGCGCTCTCCCCCGTTACGGAGGCTGCGGAGGGGGCCCTTCCTCCCACCAGGGGTGGCGCCCGGCTACACCCAGGGTTGTATTCCGGCGGAGGACGCCCTCTCTCTTGTTCCCGTCGAGAACCGGAGCTCACCCGCGCGCGTGGTACCGGCGAACGCGCTGGCGCGCAGGTGAGGTTGGGGGAAAACGGGTGAGAACGACAACGAGGGTGAGAACCGCGGCGATCGCCGCCGCGGTGGCCGGGACGCTGATCGCGGGGACGGCGTCGGCCGCGACCCCGCCGGCCCAGGCCGCGGGCTCCGCCCCACCGGGCGCGACGAGGACGTCGGGCAAGGCCAAGGCGAAGCCCGCGCCGAGCGCGACCGTCACGTTGATCACCGGCGACCGGGTCGTCGTCGGCAGTGACGGTGGCATCGTCCAGCTCCTGCACGGCCAAGGCCGCGAGAAGACAGCGTTCTCGGTGCGGCGCGAGCCCGGGCACACGTACGTCATTCCACAGGACGCGCTGCGCATGGTCGACGACGGCGTCCTGGACCGGCGGCTGTTCGACGTCGCCCAGCTCGTCAGGGACGGGTACGACGACGCGCGGCGCACCACGCTGCCGCTGATCGTCGGCTACCGCAAGGACGCCGTCCGGCTGGGCGCCTTCGCCACGACCCGCGACGCGCTCGCCGGGGTGGCGCGCGAGCGGCGTCCGCTGCCCGCCGTGGACGGTGAGGCTTTCGATGCGCCCAAGGCCGAGGCCGCGGCCCTGTGGTCGGCGGTCACCGGCAGCACCGTTGCCCGTACGGCGCAGGCCGCACCGCAGGTGCAGATCACCCGTGTGTGGCTGGACGGCAAGGTCCGGACCACCCTCGACGCGAGCGTGCCGCAGATCGGGGCTCCCGTCATGTGGCAGGCGGGCTGGACCGGCAAGGGCGTCAAGGACGCCGAACTCACCGTCCCCGCCGGCGGCAGCGCGACGACCACCGTCACCGTCGACAGCCGCAAGGGCACGGCCGACGGCACCTTCGGCGGCAGCGTGCTGGCCGCCGGAGGCGGCCAGTCGGTGCGCACGGGTCTTGTAGTCGTGCGCGAGGTGGAGTCCTACGACGTCACCCTGCGGCACAAGGACGTGGACGGCGCGGACGCGCCGGACTACGCGACCGCGATCACCCTGACCGGGCCGGAGCCGGGACGCATCGACGTTCCGCGCGACCCGGACGGCACCGTCGTCCAGCGGCTGCCCAAGGGCGAATACCAGCTGCAGAGTGCCGTGTTCAGTGCGGACGGGGGCACGGCCGTCTTCGTCCAGCCGGTCCTGAAGGTCACCGCGAGGACCACGGTCACGCTCGACGCCCGCAAGGCCAAGCCGTTCGCCGTCACCGCGCCGAACCCGGCCGCACGGCTGGTCAGCGCCACCGTCGGATACGACGACCAGGCGGCGAGGGTGGGCAGCTCCTGGGCCGTCGACGGGCAGACACCGCTGCGCACCGCCGCGCTCGGTCCGGCCGGAGCCGACCTTCGGGCGCAGTACAACGGGCTGTGGAAGGTGCCCGGCGCGGGGGGCGAGGACGTCGACTACCGGCTCGCCTTCCACCGCACGGGCAGCTGGTTCACCGGCCTCACCCGCACCGTGACCCGGGCCGAGGTCGCCGAGGTGAAGCTCGGCTTCGGGGCGTCCGTCACCGGGGCGAGGTCCCAGATCTGGGCGGTACCGCTCGACGAGAGCGGCTTCGGCATCGGTGTGCGGGACCCGATCGAGCAGAGCCTGCCGCTGGCCCGCACGCTGTACGTCAGCGCCGGCGGTGTCCGCTGGAACTGGGACGCCTCACAGCTCGACGCGCAGGGTGAGGTGCGCATCAGCTACTCGATGCAGCCGGTGGCCTTCAAGGCGGGCGTGCGCCACGTCCTGAACTTCAACACCGGTGTGGTCGGCCCCGATCTGGGAGCCTCCGCGGAAGCGGGCGCCACTCGGTACGGGGACCACATCGACGCCAATCTCCAGCTGTTCAACGACGGCAGCGGTCATTCGGGCTACTCCTACGTCACCGGGGGCTTCACCCGGCTGGAGTCCGGTGGCAAGGTCATCGCCGAGGGGTCGGAGTCCGGCTGGGTGAGCGCCGAGGTCCCGGCCGGCTCGGCGGCGTACCGCCTGAGTGCGGAGTCGAGCCGGTCCGCCGAGGACACCACGACCAGCACGAAGGTGGCCGCGGTGTGGACGTTCACCTCGGCCCGTCCGCCCGGCCACGAGCAGGTCAGGCTGCCGCTGTCGACGGTGCGGCTCGCGCCGAAGCTGAGCCTGAGCGGGACGGCCCCCGCGGGCGCCTCCCTGAAGGTGCCGCTGCACCTGGGCGGGAAGGCCGCGGAGACCGGGCGGGTCGCCTCGCTGACCGTCAAGGTCTCCTACGACGGGGGCAGGACGTGGAAGCCCCTGACGGTCACGGCCGACGCGAAGGGAGCGCGTTCGGTGAACGTGAACCATCCGGCGAAGGCGGAGGCCGTGTCCTTCCAGGTGGACCTGAAGGACACCGGCGGCAACACCGTCCGGGAGACGATCACGAACGCCTACCGGCTCGCGCCGTGAGCTGCCTGACCGCGGCCCTCGACAGGACGTGATCCTGCAGTGGGCCCCGACTCCGGCCGGGGCCCCCTGTGTTGTGCATCCATGGCCAACTGCCGCGTCCCCACGCGCACATGGCCGGGAATGATCCCGTCCGCGCCGGCGAACGGTACGTTCACCTTGAAAGTTCCTTCCCGCCCTCCGAGAAGTCTGGAAGCAGCACATGGCAGACGTAGCTCCCCGCGACCTCACGACGCGACTGGCCGACACCCGCGCCCGTTTCGAGTCGGACATCGACACCTGGGTGGCCACCGCGGACGCGGAGGGCAACCCGTACCAGATCCCCCTGTCCTTCCTGTGGGACGGCTCCGTCTTCGTCGTCTCCACTCCCGGTTCCTCGCCGACCGCACGGAACCTGATGGCGAACGGGCGCGCCCGGCTCGCCTTCGGGCACACCCGCGACGTCGTGCTGGTCGAAGGGAGCGCGACGAGTGTCGGTGCCGAGGATCTGGACCCGTCGCTCGGGGAGGCCTTCGCGGCGAAGACCCGGTTCGATCCGCGCGAGCTCAAGACCTCGTACCGGTACTTCATGATCCGGCCCCACCGCATACAGGCCTGGCGCGAGGCCCCCGAGCTGGTGGGCCGTGACCTCATGCGGGACGGGGAGTGGCTGGGGTGACCCCGGGGGCCGCCCCGACGACGCGGGCGCCGTCTGTCCGGGAGGGCGGTGGAAATCCTGATGCTCCTGCGCATGCCCCCGGTTACGCTGCCTCGTCGCGAACAGGCCACGGAGGTCCCTCACCATGAGCAGCACAACGTCGTCGTTTCCCGAGCGGATCGAGCTCTCGGGAGAAGGTCTCATCCTGCGCGACTGGATGGAGGACGACCTGGCCGCGATGCCGGACCTCTTCGATCACCCCGACATCGCGTACTGGACACCCATCGTCTCGCCCTTCGACACCGCGGCCTCCCGGGCGCGCCTGGACCGGGCCCGGCAGCTGCGGGCGGAAGGCACGACGATCCTCCTCGCCATCACCACCGACGGCGGGGCACCGCTCGGCGAGGTGATGCTGCGCCGTGCCCCCGAAGGAACCGAGATCGGCTACGCGGTCGGCCCGGCCCACCGCGGCCAGGGGCTGGCGGCGCGAGCGGTACGGGTGATGGCCCTCTACGCCTTCGAGCAGCTGGGAGTGGACGAGGTGATCCTGGAGCTGGAGGCCGAGAACGCCGCCAGCGTCGCCGTGGCCACCAAGGCGGGCTTCGCGCTGCTCGACGTGCCCCTGATCACCGGTGAGGAGAAGGGACGGCCCTTCGTCCTGCAGACCTGGGGCCGCACCCGCTCCTGATACGCAAAAGCGCCCGGCGGGTCATCCCGGCCGGGCGTTCACGTGCGTGTGCGTCTACTGCCCACTGGCGGCTTAGTACCAGTGGTGGGACTGCCAGAAGTCCCAGGCGCCGACGGGGCTGCCGTAGCGGGAGTTCATGTAGTCCAGGCCCCACT
>NZ_JOFT01000033.1 GCF_000725805.1 Streptomyces xanthophaeus
CAGATCATCCGACTCGTAGAGGGCGATCCCGTCCTCACGCGTCAGCCGCTCGCCGGAGCGGACCTTCTCCTCCAGCTCGCGCTTCAGCCCAGCGTCCATACCGGTGGCCCGCCTTCCTCTGTGTCCTCGTGTCCCGCAGTACGGTCCTACTGCCGCGACCGGACCAACCGTACTCTCAGCCCTCTTCGGGAAGTTCCCCGACCCGGTTCTCCCACTTCGTGGAGAGCACGATCGTGGTACGGGTGCGCGAGACGCCCTTGGTTCCCGAGAGCTTGCGGATGATCTTCTCCAGCCCGTCCACGTCGCTGGCGCGGACCTTGAGCATGAAGGAGTCGTCGCCGGCGATGAACCAGCAGTCCTCGATCTCCGCCAGGTCGCGCAGCCGCCGGGCCACGTCCTCGTGGTCCGCCGCGTCGGAGAGGGAGATGCCGATCAGCGCCGTGACGCCGAGGCCCAGCTCGGCCGCGGCCACGGTGGCCCGGTAGCCGGTGATGACGCCGGCCGTCTCCAGACGGTTGATGCGGTCGGTGACGCTGGGGCCGGAGAGGCCCACGAGACGGCCCAGTTCCGCGTACGAGGCACGGCCGTTCTCACGAAGTGCCTGGATGAGCTGCCTGTCCACCGTGTCCATTACGTGGAGCCTTCCATTATTCGGCGATCCTGCAAGTCTAGGTATAGAATCTAAGGCACACAGGGTCAACACCCTGTGAATCTTTCAACAGATCAATGACGATCTTCAGGAGTGGTTCACCGTGTACACGATCGAGATGGCCTACGCACACATGCGGCAGCTCCAGGAGCTGGCCAACCGATCCCGTGCCCACCAGCCCGCCGCCGCGCACCGCGTGGACAAGACCCGCAAGCCCGGCCGCGCCAAGAAGGCCTAGCCAACGCTGCTTGCCCCCTCGGGAGGGCGCGAGCCCTCGGGCCCGCCCTCCCTCATGGCTCCACCGAGCTCCCCGTCCCAACGGCGGTACAGCCGGTGCGGCACCCCTGCCGCGTCCAGCACCCGCCCCGCGACGAAGTCCACCAGATCCTGGATGTGCGTCGCACCCGAGTAGAACGCCGGAGAGGCGGGCAGCACGACCGCGCCCGCCTCGTCCAGCGTCACCAGGTGTTTCAGCGTCTGACCGTGCAGCGGGGTCTCCCGCACGGCCATCACCAGCGTGCGCCGCTCCTTGAGCGTCACGCTCGCCACGCGCTGGAGCAGGTCCTTCGACAGTCCGAGCGCCACCCCCGCCACGCAGGCTGTGGACGCGGGGACGACGAGCATCCCCTTGACCGGGTACGAACCCGAGCTCGGGCCCGCCGCGAGGTCACCGGCCCCCCAGTAACGGATGTCGCCCGCCGGGACGTCGAAGGTGCCCGGCTTGCCGTCGGCCCCCCGGGCCAGCCACTGCGCCAGGTCCTCCCGCCAGTGCGCGTCCCGGAAGGCGATCCCGGTCTCGTCCAGGAGGGTGAGCCGCGAGGCCCGGCTCACCACCAGGTCCACGCTTTCCCCCGCCGCCAGCAGCCCGCGGAGCACGGAAGCCGCGTACGGGGTCCCGGACGCCCCGGATACCCCGACCACCCACGGGGTGCGCTTGCGCTCAGTCATACCTCCGAGACTATCCGGCCACTGCGGGCGGGCACTCGGTAAGGTGTCCCGACGTTCCTCGGTGGGACGGTACGAGGGGGCGCAGTTGAGTACGACCACGGTTCAGAGCTGGACGCGGAGCGACCGGGCGAAGGCCGCCGGGCAGCTGATGCTCGGCTGGATAGCCCTGCTCTGGCTGCTGGAGGCGGTCGATCTCGTCACCGGTCACGCGCTGGACCCGTACGGCATCAGCCCCCGCGACCCCGACCGGCTCATCGGCATCGTCGCCCACCCGTTCCTGCACTTCGGCTTCGCCCACGTGGCGGCCAACAGCCTCCCGCTGCTGGTCCTCGGCTTCGTCACCGCGCTCAGCGGGATCCGCCGCTTCCTCGCGGTGAGCGCGCTGATCTGCCTCGCCGTCGGCGTGGGCTCCTGGCTGGTCGCCCCGCCGCACACCCTGGGGGCCGGAGCCTCGGGCCTGGTCTTCGGCCTCTTCGGCTACGTGGTGGTCCGCGGCTTCGTCGAACGCAGCGCCCTGGGCATCGCGGTGGGCCTGACGGCCGCCGCCTACTGGGGCGGCTCGTTCCTCCTCGGCGTGGTGCCGACGGACTCCGGGGTCGGCTGGTACGCCCACCTCATCGGCCTCGTCGCGGGCGTGCTGACCGCCCTGTTCTTCCGTCGGCCGGCCCGGCGGAACGCCCTTTAGGGCCTCAGGCCGCGGACCGCCAGGTCGAGCACCGCGCACACGAAGAGGGCGATCCCGATGAAGCCGTTGACCGTGAAGAACGCGCGGTTCAGGCGGGACAGGTCGTGCGGCTTCACGATGGTGTGCTCGTAGCAGAAGGCGGCCGCGACGATCACCAGGCCCGCCCAGAACAGCACCCCCGCACCCGTGGCCAGGGCGAACCAGACCAGCAGGGCCGTGGTCACGACGTGCGCGCCGCGGGCCCCCCAGAGGGCGGCCGGGACACCGAAGCGGGCCGGGACGGACCTGACGCCCTCCGCGCGGTCCGCGGCGACGTCCTGGGAGCCGAAGATCAGGTCGAATCCGCCGATCCACACCCCGACGGCGAGGCCGAGGATCACCGCGTCCCAGGACCACTCCCCGGTGACGGCGAGCCAGGCACCGATCGGCCCTATGGCCTGGGCGAGGCCCAGGATGGCGTGCGGGAAGTCCGTGAACCGCTTGCCGTACGGGTACACGACCATCGGGACGACCGCGAGGGGCGCCAGCATCAGGCAGAGCGGATTGAGCAGCGCCGCCGAGCCGAGGAAGAAGACGAGCGCGATCCCCGCCCCGGTCCACGCGGACCGGACCGACACCGCACCGGTGACCAGCTCGCGGCCCGCCGTGCGGGGATTGCGGGAGTCGATCTCGCGGTCGATGATCCGGTTGGCGGCCATCGCGAAGGTCCGCAGCCCGACCATGCAGACGGTGACGAGCCCCAGGGTGCCCCAGTGCACCGAGCGGTCGGTCTGGAACATGGCGGTGAGCGCGGCGATGTAGGCGAAGGGCAGCGCGAAGACCGAATGCTCGATCATGACGAGCCGCAGGAACGCCTTGACCTTCCCGGTCACCTGCGGCGCGGGCCCGGACCCGACCACTTCGTCGGCGGTGGTCATCATGCGAGGCTCCTGCGGAAGGCTTGGAATTCGGTGCGCAGCTCGTCGGCCGCGACGTGGTCGAGGTCGAGGTCCAGGTGGACCACTGCGTCATCGCCGTTCGGCGTGAGCTGCGCCAGGAAGGCGAACGCGTCCTCCACGGGGAGCGCGCGCACCGTCAATGGGTTGTTCCGTCCCGGCGTCAGCCTCGTGGTGAAGGCCTCGTCCCCGTCCATGCCGGCGATCAGCCGGTCGGTGAAGGCGATGACCTCGTCGGGCTCTATGCCCTCGACCTCGAAGTCCGCGGACAGCTCGCCGTACCAGTCGGCGGTCAGCCGCCAGTGGTCCTCGTGGCCGGGCACCACGGAGAGCGCCACCTCGGCGCGGCCGTAACCGAGCCGGAGCTGCGGCGTCCCGGTCTCGGTCATGCGAGGCTCCGGCGGAAGGCTTCGAGGTCGGCCAGGAGGCTCGGGCGGGAGATCGTGCCCGTCTCCAGGGAGACCGTGGGCGCGCCCTCGGGCTCGGGCGGGGTGGCGTGGACCGTGAACACGTAGCCCTCGCCCGTGCGGACGTGGGTGCTCGGGCGGCCGTCGAGCCGCAGCACCGCGCCGGCCTCGACGGTGAACGGCTCGCCGGTGCCCAGCGCGGCCTGCAGCCGCTCGGCGAAGTCGTCGGCCTCGGCGTCGCGCAGGCCGGGCAGCTCGAAGCCGCCGTCGCACTCGAAGCCGTCGTCCAGCACCAGGGCCCACACGTTGCCCGGGCCCGCGAACTCCTCGGCGGAGACGCCCGCCTGTTCGGCGGCGGCCCGGACCCCCGGGTCCGCCGGGTCGAGCCTCGGGCGCGTGAGGAGCATGAACGTCGTGTCCCCGCCGATGAACAGCGCCGGTCCGCCGAAGTCGGAACTCACAGGCCGTACTCCTTCCAGCGGCGGTCGACGAGGGCCGCGGTCGCCGGGTCGGACTCGACCATGTCGGGCCAGCCGCCGTCGCGGGTGTAGCCCTCCTCGGGGAGCTTCTTCGTGGCGTCGATGCCCGCCTTGCCGCCCCAGAACTGTTGGTACGAGGCGTGGTCCAGGTGGTCGACGGGGCCCTCGACGATCGTGAGGTCGCGGGAGTAGTCCGTGTTGCCCAGGGCCCGCCAGGAGACCTCGTGCAGGTCGTGGACGTCGCAGTCGGAGTCCACCACGATGATCAGCTTGGTCAGCGACATCATGTGCGCGCCCCAGATGGCGTGCATGACCTTCTGCGCGTGCTTGGGGTACTTCTTGTCGATCGAGACGATCGCGCAGTTGTGGAAGCCGCCCGACTCCGGCAGGTGGTAGTCCACGATGTCCGGGACGATGATCTTGAGCAGCGGCAGGAAGAAGCGTTCCGTCGCGCGGCCCAGCGGACCGTCCTCCGTCGGCGGCCGGCCGACGACGATCGACTGGAGCAGCGGACGCTTCCGCATGGTCACGCAGTCGATCTTCAGCGCGGGGAAGGGCTCCTGCGGGGTGTAGAAGCCGGTGTGGTCGCCGAAGGGGCCCTCCGGGAGCGTCTCGCCCGGCTCCAGCCAGCCCTCGATCACGACCTCCGCGTTGGCCGGGACCTGGAGCGGCACGGTCTTGCAGTCGACCATCTCGATCCGCTTGCCCGCGACGAACCCGGCGAAGAGGTACTCGTCGATGTCGCCCGGCAGCGGCGCGGTGGACGCGTACGTGACGGCCGGCGGGCAGCCGAAGGCGATCGCGACGGGCAGCCGCTCGCCGCGCTTGGCGGCGACCGCGTAGTGGTTGCGGCTGTCCTTGTGGATCTGCCAGTGCATGCCGATGGTGCGCTTGTCGTGGCGCTGGAGGCGGTAGAGCCCGAGGTTGCGGACGCCGGTCTCGGGGTGCTTGGTGTGGGTGAGGCCGAGGTTGAAGAAGGAGCCGCCGTCCTTGGGCCAGGTGAAGAGGGCCGGCAGCTGGTCGAGGTCCACGTCGTCGCCGGTGAGGACGACCTCCTGGACCGGGGCCTCGCCCTTGATCTTCTTCGGGGGCACGTGGACCATCGAGCCGAGCTTGCCGAAGGCCTCGCGGACACCGATGAAGCCCTGCGGGAGCTCCGGCTTCAGCAGCCCGCCGATCTTCTCGCTGATCTCGGCGTACGACTTGAGGCCGAGGGCCTTCAGGAGGCGGCGGTCGGTCCCGAAGACGTTCATGGCCAGCGGCATCGCCGAGCCCTTCACGTTCTCGAAGAGCAGGGCCGGGCCGCCCGCCTTGTTCACCCGGTCCACGATCTCGCCGATCTCCAGGTACGGATCGACTTCGGCCTTGATGCGCTTGAGGTCGCCCTCCCGCTCCAGAGCCCGGAGCAGCGAGCGGAGATCGTCGTAAG
Organism: Streptomyces xanthophaeus; assembly: GCF_000725805.1. Classification (GTDB taxonomy): domain Bacteria; phylum Actinomycetota; class Actinomycetes; order Streptomycetales; family Streptomycetaceae; genus Streptomyces; species Streptomyces xanthophaeus. Next base: position 5,533 of record NZ_JOFT01000033.1, read on the forward strand.
CCATAGGGGTCAGTATCCGTCACCAACTACGCTGGAAGCGTCACCGGGCCCCTCGTGGGCCGCCGCCACTGCCTGGGAGTCGGTCCCGCACCGTGCTGCGCTATCTGCCGTTCCTGCTGATCATCGGGCTGACGATCTATGCCTTCATCGACTGCCTGAACACCCCCGAGGAAGAGGTGAAGCACCTTCCTAAAGTCGTCTGGGTGATCATCATCTTGCTGTTCTCGATCGTCGGTCCAGTGGTCTGGCTGTTCGCGGGCAAGAAGCGCACCCTCGCCTCCGGCGGCGGGGCGGGCGGCGGGCGCGCGCGCCGGACGCAGTGGGTGGCCCCCGACGACAACCCGGAGTTCCTGAAGTCCCTCAAGGACGAGCAGGACGAGAAGGACAAGGGCAAGGGCGACCAGCCGTAGGGCACTCGCAGGGCCGCCGCGCCGCGGCCTCAGGCGCCGTCCGCCGCCTGCTGGGCCGCGCGGGCGAAGGCCCGTACCGGCCCGGTGTGGTCGGCCGCGCGCCAGACCAGCCCGAAGCCGACCGGCTCGGCGTCCGCGAAGGGGACGTAGACCACCCCGGGCCGGGCGAAGTACGTCGCCGTGTGCGCCGAGGTCAGCAGCGCGCCCCGGCCCGCCGCGACGAGCATCAGCGCCTCCTGCATGTTCGTCACCTCCGGGCCCCGGCCGATGGGACGCCCCGACGGCGTCCGGGCCGGAGCCTGGCGCTCGCGCCGGTACGGGGGCAGGTCCCCGGCCACGGACAGCAGCGGGACCCCGGCCAGCTCCTCCAGCCGGACGGACTCCAGCGCGGCCAGCGGATGCCCGGCGGCCACGGCCAGCACCCGCGCCTCGGTGAACAGCGCGGGCCCCTCCCCCAGGTCGGCCTCCCGGACCGGGAACTCCGCGAACGCCACGTCGAAGGCTCCGCTGCGCAACTGCCCGTACGGATCGGACAGCGGCACCTCGCACACCTCGACGACCAGCGCGGGGTGGCTGACCCGCAGGGCTTCGGCGGCCTTCAGGACGAGCTCCCCCGCGGGCGGGGTGGTGAAGCCGACGTGCAGCGGCCCGGCCATCGGCCCCTCGGCGCGGGCGGTGGCCGCGGCCCGCTCCAGGGCGGCGGCGATGCCCCGGTGGTGGGGTTCGAGGTCGTCGCGCAGCTGCCGGCCCAGCGCGGTGAGGGCCACGCGGCGGCTGGTGCGCAGGAACAGCGGTGCGCCGACCCGGCGCTCCAGGCGCTGGACGAGCTGGCTGACGCGGGCCCGGGAGAGCAGCATCCGCTCGGCGGTCCTGCCGAAGTGCAGTTCCCCGGCGAGGATCAGGAAGCAGTCCAGCTCGTCGCGATCGGTCAGCATGACTGAACGAACGTTGCGTTCTTCGGAGTTGTTCCCCCGAGGGCGGCGGGCGAGGGTGGTGGAGCCGGCAGCGACCCCTTCCCTTCCACCCTCCTGTGAGGACCACCATGTCCACCACCACGTCGAGTCAGATCCGCGGGCGCCGCCTGGGCGTGCTGCTCGTGCTGTGCGGCGCCATCTTCCTCGAAGGCATCGACGTCGCGATGCTGAACGTCGCCCTTCCCTCCGTACGCGCCGACCTCGGTCTGGAGACCGGCGAGCTCCAGTGGGTGATGAGCGCCTACGTCCTCGGCTACGGCGGCTTCATGCTGCTGGGCGGCCGGGCCGCCGACCTCTTCGGCCGGCGGCGGATGTTCGTCGGCTGGCTCACCGTCTTCCTCCTCTTCTCCGGCCTCGGCGGTCTCGCCACCGAGGGCTGGCAGCTGATCGCCGCCCGCTTCGTGACGGGTGTCGCCGCCGCCTTCATGACCCCCGCCGGGCTGTCCGTCATCACCACCGGCTTCGACGAGGGGCCGCAGCGGGACAAGGCCCTGCTCGTGTACTCCGGCACGGCCGCCGGCGGGTTCTCCGTCGGCCTGGTCGCGGGCGGGCTGCTGGCCTCGGTGGGCTGGCGGTGGGTGTTCTTCGCCCCGGTGGTCCTGGCCGCGCTGGTGCTGCTGGGCGCGCTGGCCCTCGTACCGAAGGAGGCCCGTACCGGGCGGACCGGGCAGCGCCTGGACCTGACGGGCGGGCTGCTGGTGACCTCCGGGGTGATCCTGCTGGTGCTGGGCGTGGAGCGGGCCGCGCACGCCGGGGCGTCCTGGACGGCTCTCACGGTGGGGGCGGGGCTGGCGCTCCTCGCGCTGTTCGCCGCCGTCGAGCGGCGGGTGGCCGACCCGCTGGTGCGGCCCGGTGTGCTGCGCTCCGGGCCGCTGCTGCGGGCCAATGCCGGGGCCCTGCTGTTCTCGGGCGGCTTCTTCGGCTTCCAGTTCCTGATGGTGCTCTACCTCCAGGAACTGCGGGGCTGGTCCACGGTCCAGACGAGCCTGGCGATGATCGTGATCGGGATCGACGCCCTGTTGTCGCCGACGCTCGTGCCGCGGCTGGTCGCGCGGTTCGGCAACGGCCGGCTGATCTTCTTCGGGCTGCTGTGCGCGGCGCTGGCCTACGGGCTCTTCCTGCCGCTCGGCGCCGACTGGAGCTACCTGGTGATGCTGCCGGGCCTGATCCTGCTGGGGCTGGCCTTCGCCCTGGTCTACGGGCCGCTGACGATCGTGGCGACCGAGGGGGTGAAGGAGGAGGACCAGGGGCTCGCCGGCGGGCTGCTGTACACCTCGTTCCAGTTCGGGGCGGCCCTCGGGCTGTCCGCGGTGACGGCGGTGTCCTCGGCGTTCGCGGCCCCGCTGGACGGGTACCGGGCGGCCCTGCTGGTCCCCTTCGCGGCGGTCCTGGCGGCCGCGGCGGTCAGTGCGCCGGGGCTGCGCGCCACCCGGGCCGGCCGGATCGCGGCGGCGTCCGCCGCGGCGCCCGAGCCGGCGCGGACCTGAGCCCCGAAGGCCGCCGCCGCGGGCCCCTGAGGGGGCCCGCGGCGGCGGCCTTCGGCCGGGTCAGACGCCCGGGTACCGGGTCAGACGCCCGAGTAGGAGTGCAGGCCGTTGAGGACCATGTTCACGCCGTAGTAGTTCCAGATCCAGCAGGCGAAGGCGAAGAGCGCCAGGTAGGCGGCCTTGCGGCCCTTCCACCCGGCGGTGGCGCGGGCGTGCAGGTAGCAGGCGTAGGCCACCCAGGTCACGAAGGACCAGACCTCCTTGGGGTCCCAGCCCCAGTAGCGGCCCCAGGCGTCGCCCGCCCAGATCGCGCCCGCGATGATCGTGAAGGTCCACAGCGGGAAGACGGCCGCGTTGATCCGGTAGGCGAACTTGTCCAGGGAGGCCGCCGAGGGCAGCCGCTCCATCACCGAGGTGCGGAACCGGCCCGGCGTGCGGCCCTGCTCCAGGTGGCTCTCGTACGCGTCCCGGAACAGGTACAGGCCCGTGGCGGCCGCGCCGATGTAGAAGACCGCGCCGCAGAAGATCGCGGTGGAGACGTGGATGTACAGCCAGTACGAGTCCAGGGCCGGGACCAGCTGGTCACTGGCGGTGTAGAGCACCTGGACGGCGATGCCGAGGTCCACCAGGACGCTCGTGACGAGGATCAGCCCGAGCCAGCGGACGTTCTTCTTCAGGGCCAGCAGCGCCAGGTACGCGCCCACGGCCACCGTGGAGAAGGTGATCGAGAACTCGTACATGTTGCCCCAGGGGGCCCGCTGCACCGACATCGCGCGGGCGACGACGCCGCCCGCCTCGATGAGGAAGCCGAGCGCGGTCAGCGAGATCGCGATCCGCCCGTACAGGTCGCCCTTGACGGTGCCGCCGGCGGCGCCGGGGCCGTCCGGGACGTCGCGGCTGCCGGCCGCGGACCGGGTCACGACCTTGGGCTTGTCGAGGACGGCGGTGCCCCCGGCCTGGCCGCGGACCTGCACGGCGGGCGCAGCGGCGGCCTTGGCCCCGGACCCGGCCGTCAGCGCGGCGGCCGTACGGCCCACCTTGCTGCGGCTGCCGAAGACCCACTCGGCGATGTGCGCGAGGAAGGCGAGCGTGTAGACCGCCATCGACGAATAGATCAGGACATTGCTGATCTCAGCCAGGTTCTCGTTGGCTGCGGCTGCGAGCGGCGTCATCCGCGCTCTCCTTCTTCAGCTTCGACAGGTTGGGGCGCCGAGGGCGCCTGCTCGTGCAACGTGGCGGCGAGCACCGCCAGCTCCTCGGGGAGCCTGGCGGACTCGCTGCGGCCGAGGCCCGCCATTTCGACGACGGTCACGCCGTCCTTGCCGGTCACCGCGCGGACCCAGATCCGGCGGCGGCGGATGAACAGGGAGGCGGCCAGTCCGGCGATCGCGGCGACCGCGCCCACGAGCGCGAGGGTGTTGCCGGGCTGCTGGGACACCTGGAAGGTGGCCCAGCGCTCGATGCCCTCGAACTTCACCGTGCCCGCGCCGTCCGGCAGCGTCATGGTCTCCCCGGGCAGCAGCTTCTGCTTGAAGAGCTGGTTGTCGGAGTCCTTGAACTCCTTCATCTTCGTGGTGGTCAGCTGGTACACGTTCTGCGGCAGGCCCGAGTCCACGCCCAGGCTGCCGTGGTAGGCGCTCAGCGCGAGGACGGGGAAGTCCAGGGCCGGGAACTGGGAGAGCATCGTGCCCTTGCCCTCGCCGGCGAAGGTCGGCACGAACATGGCGTTGAAGCCGAGCTGCTCCTTCTCCCCGCTCGGGTTGCGGTAGCCGTCGGTGACCTTGACGGCGCCGGAGGAGCTGAGGTTGTTGTCGAAGGGCAGCATCGGCACGGAGTCCTTGAAGATCACCTTGCCGGTGGGGTCGGCCACCGAGATGACCGGGGCGTAGCCGTGGCCGAGCAGGTAGACCTTGGCGCCGTCGACCTGGAGCGGGCGGTTGACCTCGATCTCCGCCTTCTTGGGGGCGCCGTGCGGGCCCTCGCTGTAGGTGACGTACGCCTTGAACTCGCGCGCGGTGCCCTTCTGGGGGCCGGTCTTCTCGTACTCCGCGTCGAACCGGTCGAGCGTGAAGGAGAAGGGCGGCAGGTCGTCGGAGTCGAAGAGGCTGCCCGACTTGAAGTCGTCGTACTGGGTGAGCGTGTTCGAGAAGCCCTTGCCGCGCAGGACGAGCTTGCCGCCCTCGGACTTGAAGAGCTGGCCGGTGGCGAAGGCCACCAGGAGCACGATCAGGGCGATGTGGAAGGCCAGGTTCCCGGCCTCGCGCAGGTAGCCCTTCTCCGCGGCGACGGCGCCCGGGCCGGTCTCGGTGCGGAAGCGGCGTCCGCGCAGGAGCGTCTTCGCGTGGGCGAGCACGTCCTCGGGGGACTCCTGCGTGCGCCACGTCGTGTACGCGGGCAGCCGGTCGAGCCGCTTGGGCGCGCCGGGCGGGCGGCCGGTGAGCTGGCCGACGAACTGCCAGGTGCGCGGGACGATGCAGCCGATCAGCGACACGAACAGCAGGATGTAGATCGCGGAGAACCACACCGAGCTGTAGACGTCGAAGAGCTGGAGCTTCTCGGCGACGGGGACCCAGAACTCGTGCTGGCCCTTCCACTCCGCCACCTTCATCGCGTCGACCTGGGTCTGCGGGATGAGGGAGCCGGGGATGGAGCCCAGGGAGAGCATGAAGAGCAGGATCAGCGCGACCCGCATGGAGGTGAGCTGCCGCCAGAACCAGCGGGCCCAGCCGATCACGCCGATGCCGACGGGCGCGGTCGGGCTGTCCTCCAGGGGGGCGGTCGAGAGCTGCGCCCCGGCTTCGGCCTCGCCGCGCGCAAGTTCCTGTTCGGCCTGGTCGGCGGCCTGGTCGGCGCTCTGGCCGGCGGCCTGGTCCTCGGACCGGTGCGGCGCCTCGGTGGGCGTCTTGTCTGTCGTACTCATGTCCGTTAAGTCCTCAGATCCCCACCGTGAAGCCTTGGGTCCAGCTCTGCATGTCCGTGACGATGCTGTCCCACAATCCTGTGACGAGCAGGAGACCCGTGAGGATCAGCATGCCGCCGCCGATGCGCATCACCCATGCATAGTGCTGCTTCACCCAGCCGAATGCGCCGAGCGCCTTGCGGAAGGCGAGCGCGGCGAGGATGAAGGGCAGCCCCAGGCCGAGGCAGTACGCCACGGTGAGCAGGGCTCCGCGGCCTGCGCTGGCCTGGTCGATGGAGAGGGTGCTGACGGCCGCGAGGGTCGGCCCCATGCAGGGGGTCCAGCCGACGCCGAAGAGGACACCGAGCACGGGCGCGCCGAGCACTCCGGCCGCCGGCTTCTTGTGGAAGCGGAACTCCCGCATCGTCAGGCCCGGGATCGCCCCCATGAAGAAGAGGCCGAGGAGGATCACGAGGCCGCCGAGGACCCGGGAGATGACCGCCTTGTTGTCCTGGAGGGTCTCGCCGAAGTAGCCGAAGAGGGCGCCCGTGGAGACGAAGACGGCCGTGAAGCCGAGGATGAACAGGCTCGCGCCCGCGAGCATCCGCCCGCGCCGGGCTTCGGCGAGGTCGGCGCCGCTGATGCCGGTCACGTAGGAGAGGTAGCCCGGGACGAGCGGGAGCACGCAGGGCGAGAAGAAGGAGACCAGTCCGGCGAGCACGGAGATGGGCAGCGCGAGCAGCAGGGCGCCGCTCATGACGGTGGTGTTCACGCCGGCCGGCTCGGCGGCGAGCAGTATCCCGGGGACTGCGGTGACCGCGGTGACCACGAGGTCACTTCTCCGCGAGGAGGGGGTCGATCATCGAGCGCAGCTGCTCCTCGTTGACCGCGACCAGGGCGCGGGCGGCGATCTTGCCCTCCTTGTCGAGGACGATCGTGGAGGGGATGGCCTTCGGGTTGAGCGTGCCCTTGGGGAAGCGGAGCATCAGCTTGCCGTCGGGGTCGTAGAGGCTCGGGTAGGTGATCCCGTAGTTCTCTTCGAAGGCGGTGGCGTTCTGCTTGCTGTTGTCGCGGGTGTTGATGCCCACGAAGGAGACGTCCTGGCCCGCGTCGGCCAGCTCCTTGGAGACCTTCGCGAAGTACTTGGCCTCGCCGCGGCACGGCGGGCACCAGGAGCCCCACACGTTGAGGACGACGACCTTGCCCTTGAGCGTGGTGGTGTCGAGGGTCTCGCCGGCGACGGTCTCGCCGTCGAGCTTGGGGGCGTCGGTGCGTTCCCCGCGGGCCACGGTCGAGATGCCGCTCGGGCCCGTCACGTAGTTGCCTCCGGCGCTGCCGTTGGGCTTGTCGCCGTCGTCCGATCCGATGCAGGACGTCAGCGTCATGGCGCCCGCAACGGTCACCGCGGTCAGCAGGAGGGCGCGGCCGCCCGTCGAGCGGCTGCTCCGACGGACTCGCGCGCGGCTAAGGCTCATGTGAAAAGTTTCGCATGGGCGATGTGCGAACTTTCCGCACCCCCCGGGGCGCTGCGAAGGCCCTGGTCAGGCCTTGATCGGATCTTGATCCGGCCTCGGTCGGGCCGCGATCAGGGCGCGCCCAGATACGTGGCCCAGCCACCGGTCGGCGCCTGGCCGGGGGCGAGGGCGCGGAGCCTGGCGAGCAGGTTGGCGTCCTGGACGTCCAGCCAGTCGGTGAACTGCCGGAAGGATACGAGCCGTACGTCCTTTTTGTCCGCCATGCCCTTGAGGGCCTCCTCGACGGCGTCCATGTAGATGCCGCCGTTCCACTCCTCGAAGTGGTTGCCGATGAACAGGGGCGCGCGGTTGGTCTCGTAGGCCCGGCGGAAGCCGCCGAGGTAGGTGGCGGTGGCCTGGGTGCGCCAGCCCGGGTAGTTGGCGGGCACGCCGCGGGTGGTGTTCTTCGACTGGTTGGCGAGGATGTTGTAGTCCATGCTCAGCACCTCGAAGGAGTGCCCGGGGAAGGGCAGGGACTGCAGGGGCAGATCCCAGATGCCCGATTTGCGCATCGGCCAGACCTGGAGGCCGCCGGGCGAGCTGGAGTCGTAGCGCCAGCCCAGGTTCTGAGCCGTCGGCAGCAGGGCGCCCTGGCCCAGCAGGCAGGGGGCGCGGGAGCCCACCAGCTCCTTGCGGTAGTCGAAGGGCAGCGGTTCGAGGTCGGTGAAGCCGGTGTTCGTGCGCCAGTTGGTGACGAACGACACGGCCTGCTCGATCTCGTCCTCCCAGTCGTCCGGGGTCCACTTGCCGACGGAGCCGGCGCCGCCGCAGAAGTGGCCGTTGAAGTGGGTCCCTATCTCGTGGCCGTCGAGCCAGGCCTCGCGGACGTAGCCGAGGGTGGCCCGGATGTTCTCGTCCTTGAGGTAGCCGATGTCCGAGGCCCCGACGGGGTTGTTCGGCGGCCGGTACAGACTCCGCTTCGACTCGGGCAGCAGGTAGATGCCGGAGAGGAAGAAGGTCATGGCCGCGCCGTGGTCCCGGGCGAGCTTGAGGAAGCGCGGGAAGAGGCCGTTGCCGACCTCCCCCGCACCGTCCCAGCTGAAGACGACGAACTGCGGCGGGGTCTCCCCGGGCTGGAGCGGCACGGGGCGGGCCGGCTGGTGCGGCTGCGGGCCCGTGTCGGCGGTGGAGCCGTCGCCGATCGCCTTGACGGGGGGCGAGCCGGGCTTCGTACGGTCCACCGGCCCGGGGTTGCCCGGACCGGAACCCCCCGTACCGGCGCCGCAGCCCGCGATCCCTGCCGCGGCCGCGGCAGCCGCGGCGGCGCCAAGTCCGAGTCCGAGCACTCCCCTTCGACTGAAGTCGCGCATGTCACCGTCCCCGTCGTTCGCTCGCCAAGCCCATGCCAATGTCCATATAAACGGACAATCCGACAGAGCTTGCGGTACTAGAACGGTGATTCCCGCACGACTTGTATTTATTTAGGTAAAGCTGTAACGGTTCGTAACAGACGGTGGATCAGGCGCCGAAAGCCTTCGACTTGCCCTTCACCGGCTTCGCCCCCGCCAGCAGGTGCGCCGGGACCAGGTCCCGGGCCGGCTCGCTGTAGCCCACCGACACCAGCTGGTCCCCCTGGTACGTGAAGGACGTCAGCGAGGCCAGCGTGCACTGCCGCCGCCGCGGGTCGTGCCACAGCCGGCGCTTCTCCGCGAAGCTGCGCACGATCCAGATCGGCAGCTGGTGGCTGACCGCCACCGCCTCGTGCCCGCGGGCCGCGTCGCGCGCCGACTCCAGCGCGCTCATCATCCGCACGACCTGCTCGACGTACGGCTCGCCCCAGGACGGCCTGAACGGGTTCGTCAGGTGCTTCCAGTTGCCCGGCTTGCGCAGGGCCCCGTCACCGACGCCGAAGGTCTTGCCCTCGAAGACGTTCTCCGCCTCCAGCAGCCGCCGGTCCGTGGCCAGGTCCAGGCCGTGGCTCTTGGCGACCGGCGCGGCCGTCTCCTGCGCCCGCTCCAGCGGGGACGACACCACGTAGGTGATGTCCCGGCCCTCCAGGTGCTCGGCGACCCGGTCGGCCATCTGCCGGCCCAGCTCGGACAGGTGGTAGCCGTCCCGGCGCCCGTACAGGACCCCGTCCGGGTTGTGCACCTCACCGTGGCGCAGCAGGTGGACGACGGTGATGTCCGGGGTTCCGGGGGTTCCGGGAGTGTCGGTGCTGCTCATGCGGTGGCCTCCGCGGCCGCTCGGGCGGCGGCCGGCAACGCCGCCGCGATCCGCTCGATCGCCCGCTCGTCGTGGGCGGTGGACACGAACCAGGACTCGAAGGCCGAGGGCGGCAGGTACACGCCCTGCGACAGCATCGAGTGGAAGAACCCGTTGAAGCGGAAGCTCTCCTGCTTCTTGGCGTCGTCGTAGTTCTTGACCTCGTCCTCGGTGAAGAAGACGGAGAACATGTTGGACGCGGTCTGCAGCCGGTGCGCCACGCCTTCCTTGCGCAGCGCCTCGGTGACCAGGCCCTGGATCTCGGCGGACACCGCGTCGACCTTCGCGTACGCCGCGTCGTCGAGCAGGCGCAGCTGCGCCAGACCGGCGGCGGTCGCGATGGGGTTACCGGAGAGCGTGCCGGCCTGGTAGACGGGGCCCGCGGGCGCGAGGTGCCCCATGACGTCGGCGCGGCCGCCGAACGCCGCGGCCGGGAAGCCGCCGCCCATGACCTTGCCGAAGGTCATCAGGTCGGGCTTGACCCCGTCGACCCCGTACCAGCCCGCGCGGGAGGTCCGGAAGCCGGTCATGACCTCGTCGGAGATGTACAGCGCGCCGTTCTCCCGGCACGCGTCGGCGAGACCCTGGTTGAAGCCGGGCGCCGGGGTCACGACGCCCATGTTGCCGGGCGCGGCCTCGGTGATCACGCAGGCGATCTCGCCGGGGTGCGCGGCGAAGGCGGCCCGTACGGCTTCGAGGTCGTTGTAGGGGAGCACGATCGTGTCGGCCGCCTGCGCCCCGGTCACCCCGGGGGTGTCGGGCAGCGCGAAGGTCGCCAGCCCGGAACCGGCGGCGGCCAGCAGCGCGTCCACGTGGCCGTGGTAGCAACCTGCGAACTTCACCACCTTGGCGCGGCCCGTGAAGCCGCGCGCCAGGCGGATCGCCGACATGGTGGCCTCCGTCCCGGACGAGACGAGCCTCACCTGCTCGACGGGCTCGATGCGCGCGACGATCTCCTCGCCGAGCGCGACCTCGCCCTCGCCGGGCGTGCCGAAGGACGTGCCGCGGGCCACGGCTGCCTGGACGGCGTCGACCACGGCGGGGTGGGCGTGGCCGAGGATCATCGGTCCCCACGAGCACACGAGGTCGACGTACTCACGACCGTCGGCATCGGTGAGGTACGGACCGGTGCCGGACACCATGAACCGGGGCGTACCGCCCACGGCACGGAAGGCACGGACCGGAGAGTTCACGCCGCCGGGGGTCACGAGGGAAGCGCGCTCGAAGAGCGTCTGCGAAACTGGGGCTTCATACGGGTACGGGTAGCTCACACCAGCCATGGTCTCAGAGGCCGCGACAGACTTGCGGACGGGCGTTTCACCGCGCCGCCGCGGGGGAGGTCACTGCCATGATGATCAGGCTGCGTGGCGGGGGCCGCGGGGCCGGGGCAGGCAAGACCAGTCGGGTGGAGATATGCAACGCGGTGGTGGACCGGGCGAGGGTACGGACGGCCTGGACCCGCAGCGCGCCCGCGAGTCCCGCCGCCGGGGCAAGCACCGTCGCCATGCCGCCGAGGCCGCCGACGCCGTACCGGCACCCGCTCAGCCGCTCGACGACGCGCCCAGGGGCCGCGGCATGGGAGTGACGTACAAGTACTTCGGCGCCCCCGACGGCGCGACGGCGGCCCGGGTCCCGGTCACGATGCGCCCGGAGGAACTCGGCGGCGACGAGCTCGGCATGGGCGGCCTCTTCACCAAGATCAAGCCGGAGACGGTGGCCGCGATGGTCCTGACCGGCATCGAGGGCATACCCCTCCACAAGGTCCCCCCGCTGGAACTGGTCGTCCTCCACCCCGACTACGCCGTGGTCAAGCTCCCCATGACGGTCGTCGACCCGCTCCGCGGCATCGGCGAGGAATCCGTGGGCGCGGCCGCCTTCATCTGGTCCACGGTCCCTGACCGCGGCGGCCCGCGCGACGCGTTCAACGTCTACCAGCTGCTCCACGAGTGGCAGGACTTCTCCAACCGCCTCCACGAGGCCGGCCACCAGCCGTACTGCCTGGTCTGGCCCTGACCTCCCGCCCACCGCGAGACATCGGCCGCATCAGCGACGCCGGGTGCTCGGGTACGGCTGGGAACGGCACCCCGGCGGCGGACCGCTCATCGGGGCGGGTGTCGCACGGGGTGGACGGGGCCACCGTGGAATCGGGGGTGGCGCAGGTCGACGGTCGCCCCAGCCGGGTCCGCCTCCACGGCGTCGACTGAGCACCAGCCGGTGAGCGCCCGTCACGCCGGGCCGCCGAGCTGAACGGGCAGCCCGTCCGCGCCCCTCCCCAGGCACGTCACTCACATAGACCTTTTTTACTGATTTACGGCCTATTGCTCTGCAATATGCGTGATTCCTCCTTTCTGACGGCGTATCACTACCTCGGGCAGAGAGTCACTCCCGGTCCCCGCCCAGGGGGCCTTCCTCGGGAGGGCCGAGACCCGAAGCAAGAGGAAAGAGGTCCTGCTGTGGCAGCACATGTCATCCGGTCGGGTCCACCCGAAAGAAAACCTCAGCGCAATGCCCTCAAACGGGCAGCCTTCGTCATGCTCCCCGCAACGCTGCTGGCAGCGTCGGCCACCCTGCCGTCGAGCCTCGCTCACGCTGCCGAAGCGCCCGTGGGGCTGGGTACCGCCACCAACTACGCGGTTCTGGCCGGTTCGACGGTCACCAACACGAACACCCCCACCATCATCAACGGCGACCTGGGGCTCGCTCCGGGCACATCGGTGACCAACTTCCCGCCGGGCATCGTCAACGGGGTGCAGCGCATCGCCCCCGACCCCGCCGCCGTCCAGGCGAAGACCGACCTCGTCACCGCCTACAACGACGCGGCGGGCCGGGGGCCCGGGACCGTGCTCGCCTCGGCCGAGATCGGCGGTCTCACGCTGGCGCCCGGCGTCTACACGGCCCCGACGACCGTGGGCATCACCGGGACGGTCACGCTCGACGGCCAGAACGACCCGGCTTCCGTCTTCATCTTCCGGATCCCGTCGACCCTGATCACGGCTCCGGCGAGCGTCGTGGCCTTCATCAACGGGGCGAACGCCTGCAACGTGTTCTGGCAGGTGGGAAGCTCCGCCACCATCGACACCACCTCCCAGTTCAAGGGCAACATCCTGGCCCTGGAATCCATCACGGTGAACACCGGCGCCGTGATCGAAGGCCGCGCCCTGGCGCGCAACGGCGCGGTCACCCTGGACAACAACACGATCACGAGGGCGGCCTGCGCCGTCGGTCCGCCCGGACCTCCCGGACCGACCGGCCCTCCCGGACCCACGGGTGAGCCCGGCCCGACCGGCAGCCCTGGCCCGACCGGCAGCCCTGGTCCGACGGGTGCGCCCGGCCCCACCGGCGCCCCCGGTCCGACCGGCAGCCCCGGTGCTCCCGGTGCTCCCGGTGAGCCCGGCCCCACCGGCGCCCCCGGCCCCACCGGTTCCGCGGGACCCGTAGGACCGGCCGGACCGGCCGGACCTGCCGGGCCCGCCGGACCTGCTGGCCCCGCTGGACCCGCTGGACCCGCCGGCCCTGCCGGGCCCAAGGGACCCCGCGGTGACAAGGGCGAGAAGGGTGACTCGGGCGATCACGACCACGATCACGACCACGGTCACGGCCACGACGGCGACGGCGACGGCGACGGCGAGCACGGTCGCGGCGACGGCCATGACGACCACGACCACGGCAAGCCCGGGCACGGCCACGACGGTCGCGACGTCCGTGACGCCCCCGACCAGGGCAAGCCCCCGTGGGCCGGCCTCCTGCCGGGCGGTCTCGACGACGCCCTCGCCGGCATGGGGCCCGGCCACGCCAAGAGCGTCAACTTCGCCCACGTGAACGCCGCCACCGACCGGCAGCCGAAGGAGGCCCCGGCCGGCCTCGCCTCGCCCGGCTCGGGCAGCGAGGCCGGCATCGCGGCCGCCGCGGCCGCGGCGCTGGCCTTCATCGGAGGGTCGGCCTTCTTCGCCATGAAGAGGACCCGCCGGGGTACGGCGACCCGACAGGACTAGCTCGCTCCCGCCCGGTCGACGAGCCCCTGGACACACCGTCCAGGGGCTCCGCCGGGCTCGCGGGTGTTCAGCCCGCGTACGCCTCGACGGCTTCCTCGATGAAATCCCGGGTACGGTCCGGGCTCAGCGCCTGGGCCTGCAAGTGCGCGTACATATCGCTGTAGCGCCGCACGTCGGATCGTTTCTCCAGATAGAGGTCGCTGGTGAACCCCTCCAGATACACCACGGTCGCATCGGCGGCGTCGGCGAACTCCAGCAGTGAGAACTGTCCCGAGACGCCCGGATGTGCACCGACACCGTGCGGGAGCACCTGCAGGGTGATGTGCGGCTGGGTGCCGAGGTGGATCAGATGGTCCAGCTGCTCGCGCATGGTCTCGGGACCGCCGACGACCCGCCGCAGCACCGATTCGTCCACCACCGCCCATAAGCGGAGCGGGTTTTCGCCCGGGGCACGAACCCGGGCCTGGCGCCGCAGCCGTACCTGGAGGCGCGTGGCGGCCTGTTCGGCGGTCGCGTGAGGGATCGTTCCTGCGATGACTGCCCGCGCGTACGCGGGAGTCTGCAGCAGGCCGGGCACCACCAGGGGCTCATAGAACCGGATCGCGGCCGCCTCGGCCTCCAGACCGATGTAGGCGCCGTACGGGATGTCGCCGTAGGCGTTCCACCAGCCCTGCTGCCCCGATTCCCTGGCCAGCTGCATCAGTTGGTCGACGCGCCGCTGGTCCCGGAGCCCGTACAGCCCGCAGAGATCCCGCACATCGCGCGGCTTGATGAGGCGGCGGCCGTTCTCCAGCAGGCTGATCTTGGGCTGGGAGATCAGCAGGTGCGCCGCCACCTGCTGCGTCGTCAGACCGCTGACCTCCCGGAGCCGGCGCAGCTCCGCCCCCAGCCGGCGTCTGCTGACGGTGGGATTGACAGTGACACCCATGGGTCTGTTACCTCCGCTCCGAACGGCTTGTGCAGGCGAGCAGATTGCCACGGCCAGGAGCAGCCGGATCCGTCCTCGCGCCGTGTCGTGCCGCGCGGTACACCTCGGGTGGAAGACAACGGGCGAAATCGAATCCTCGCAGCTCAGACCATATGTTTGCGCGAAAGGATTCCGTACGGACAAGCCGCGGCCCGGTGCAGTTTACTCCGCAATATGCCAAGGGCCGGGGACCCTGCGGTCGAACTGGAATTCGATGCCGGTGTCCGGTCACATCCGTCGCTCCCCTTCCGTCAGGGAGGCAGAACGACAGGACGGCATGAGGAGAGAAGAAGACATGACCGCACCCATCCTCGTCACCGGTGGCACGGGCACGCTCGGCAAGCACGTCGTCCCGCTCCTGCGGGCCGCCGGTCACGACGTACGCATCCTGTGCCGGACCCCGCGCGAGAACACCCCCGGCATCGAGTACTTCGCCGTCGACCTCCTCGACGGCGAGGGCATCGACCCCGCACTGGAGGGCGTCGCCACCGTGCTGCACCTCGCGGGCGGCACCAAGGGCGACGACCACGTCACCCGCAACCTCGTCGACGCCGCCCGGCGGGCCGGTGTCGGGCACCTCGTCCACATCTCCGTCATCGGCGCCGACACGATGCCCATCGGCTGGTTCAGGACCCAGCTCGACGCGGAGAAGGCCGTCACCGGCTCCGGCATCCCCTGGCCCCTGCTCCGCGCCGCCCAGTTCCACGACATCGTCCTCACCATGGGCCGGAAGATGGCCAGGATGCCCGTCGTCCCGGCCCCCGGCGGGCTGCGGTTCCAGCCCGTCGACTCCCGCGAGGTCGCCGCCCGGCTCGTCGAACTCGCCCTCGGCCGCCCCGCCGGACGCGTCGCCGACATCGCCGGCCCCACGGCCTACCCCCTCGGCGAGCTCCTGCGCACCTACCTCGCCGCCACCGGCAGGCGCCGCCCCCTCCTGCCCGTCCGCGTGCCCGGGAAGGCCGGCCGGGCCTACCGCGCCGGGGACAACCTCGCCCTCACCGGCGCCCTCGTCGGCGAGCGCACCTGGGAGGACTTCCTCGCCGAACGAGTCGGCGCAGGGGCGTGCCGCCCGTAGGTGCACGTATCGCGGGCGTATCGAAAACCGCATACGCCACGGCAACGGCGCGCCGTCTTTCATGGGGACATGAACCTCGACGCATCCCCGCCGGCACCGTCCGGCCGCACGCGCCAGGTCGTGCTCCTCGGCCTCGCAGTCCTCGCCCTGGCGGGCGGGCTGTTCGTCGTGCGGCGGCCGCTCATGATGTCCGCTCCGATGTGCATGTCCGGGCAGTGGAACGGCTGCTTCGGCACGTTCAACGGAGTGGTGCTCATGACCCTGGTCGCGCTGCCGCCGGCCCTGCTGGTGGTGTGGGCCCTGGCGCGGTGGCGGCGGGCCGCGGGCGTCCCGTCGGCGTGGCGGCTGTCGCTGGCCGAGGTGGGCATGGTCCACGGGACGGTGCCGTTCGTGTGGATGACGATGATTCCGGGCTCCGGTGCGGGCATCGTCCCCGGCCGGGTGAGCCTGGTGCCGCTGCGGGACCTGGTCACCATGGGGCCGCTGGGGACCGTCGGCAACCTGCTGGTCTTCGCGGCGCTGGGGTTCTTCGCCCCGATGCGGTGCGCTGCGCTGGCATCCCTGCCGCGGATCCTCGCGCTGGGGGCGGGCTGCTCGGTCCTGGTCGAAACCGCGCAGTACGTCCTGCGCCTGGACCGGGTGTCGTCCGTGGACGACGTACTGGTCAACGCCGCGGGCGCCGCGCTGGCGGCGCTGGCGTCGCGCCGCTGGTGGCGCACCAGGGCGCAGGCGCCCTCGGACCGCCCTCGGACCGCGCCCGCACCCGCACCCGCACCCGCACCCGCACCGGAACCGGCACGTTGAGTCGCGTGGCCGTGTCGGCGGCGTGCGGGCTGCTTAGGCTTCGACCATGCGCGTACTGATCGTGGAGGACGAGCCCTACCTGGCCGAAGCCGTCCGTGACGGTCTGCGGCTGGAGGCGATCGCCGCCGACATCGCCGCGGACGGTCACACCGCCCTGGAGCTGCTCGGCGTCAACTCCTACGACCTCGCGGTCCTCGACCGCGACATCCCCGGCCCCTCCGGCGACGAGGTCGCCCGGCGCATCGTCGCCTCCGGCAGCGGCATCCCGATCCTCATGCTGACCGCCGCCGACCGGATCGACGACAAGGCGTCCGGGTTCGGGCTGGGCGCCGACGACTACCTCACCAAGCCGTTCGAGCTGCGGGAGCTCGTCCTGCGGCTGAGGGCGCTCGACCGCAGGCGCGCGCACGCCCGGCCCCCGGTCCGCGAGATCGGGGGCCTGCGTCTCGACCCCTTCCGCCGGGAGGTCTTCCGCGACGGACGCTACGTCGCGCTCACCCGCAAGCAGTTCGCCGTGCTGGAGGTCCTCGTGGCCGCCGAGGGCGGGGTCGTCAGCGCCGAGACGCTGCTGGAACGGGCCTGGGACGAGAACGCCGACCCCCTCACCAACGCCGTCCGCATCACCGTCTCCGCCCTGCGCAAACGGCTCGGCGAACCCTGGGTCATCGCCACGGTGCCCGGCGTCGGCTACCGGATCGGCACCCGTACCGACCCTGGCCCCGCCGGCCCCGGCCCCGTCGACCCCGGTCCCGCCGGCCCCGGCCCCGTCGACCCCGGTCCCGCCGGCCCCGGCCCCGTCGACCCCGGTCCCACCGACCCTGGCCCCACCGGGCCCGGCCGTACGCATGCCTAGACGCCCGGGGCTCAGCGCCCGGCTGAAACTCACCCTCAGCTACGCCGGATTCCTCCTCCTCGCCAGCGCACTCCTGCTGGCCGTGGTGTGGATGTTCCTGCTGCGCTACGTGCCCGACAACTCCCAGGGCCTGCTCGGGATCTCGCCCAACCGCTACCTCCTCCTGCACACCTTCGTCCCCGCCGCGGCCGTGGCGCTGGCCTGCCTGCTCGTCTTCGGCCTCCTGGGGGGATGGTTCCTCGCCGGGCGGATGCTCGCGCCCCTCACACAGATCACGGACGCGGCCCGGCTGGCCGGGGACGGCTCGCTGTCCCACCGGATCCGGATGAAGGGCCGCCAGGACGAATTCCGCGAGCTCTCCGACGCGTTCGACTCGATGCTCGAACGCGTCGAGTCCCACGTCGCCGAGCAGCAGCGGTTCGCCGCGAACGCCTCCCACGAACTGCGCACCCCGCTGGCGATCTCGCGGACGCTCCTCGACGTCGCCCGCAAGGACCCCGCGCGGGACCGGGGCGAACTCGTCGAGCGCCTGTACGCCGTCAACACGCGGGCCATCGACCTCACCGAGGCCCTCCTGCTGCTCAGCCGCGGCGACCGCGGCACCTTCCGCCGCGAGGACGTCGACCTCTCCCTCCTCGCCGAGGAAGCCGCCGAGACGCTGCTCCCCCTCGCCGAACAGCGCCGGATCACCCTCGACGTCACCGGCGGGGCAGCCCCGACCGGCGGCTCCGCGGAGCTCCTGCTGCGGATGGTGACGAACCTCGTCCAGAACGCCGTCGTCCACAACCTCCCCGCCGGCGGCGTCGTGACCGTGCACACCGAGGCGTACGGGGACACGAGCGTGCTGCGGGTCGAGAACACCGGTCCCCGGCTCCCGCCGGAGCTGGTGGCGACCCTGACCGAGCCCTTCCGGCGCGGAACGGACCGCGTGCGCACCGACGAGCACGCGGGGGTCGGCCTGGGCCTGGCCATCGTGCACAGCGTCGTCCGCGCCCACGACGGGACCCTCGAACTCCGCCCCCGCCCCGCCGGCGGCCTCCTCGTCACCGTCCGGCTCCCCGGCACGCCGTAGGCCGCACGCCGTAGGCCGCGCCCCGTAGGCCGCGCCGCCGGTCCGTCGGCTCACGCCGTCAGGACGATCCGCCCCCGCACGCCCGGCTCCGCGAGCCGGGCATGGGCCTCGGACGCTCGCGCCAGCGGAAAGGCCTGCGCGGTCCGCAGGGTGAGGGCGCCCTCGTCGACCAGGGTCACCAGCCGCGCCAGGTGCGCACCGTCGGCGGCCACCTCCTGCACCACCACCCGTACGCCGCGCTCCGCGGCCGGGGCGGCGTACGGGATCAGCCCGACGTAGACACCGCCGTCGCGGACGAAGGACAGCGCCGCCTCCCCCAGTACGGCCGCGTCCACGACCCCGTCCACCGGCCCGGCCGGAGCGCCGCCGCGCGGGACGAAGGCGGCCGCGCCCAGGCTGCGTACGAGCGGCTCGTCCGCCGCGTCGGCCAGGGCCGTGACGACCAGACCGGCCCGGGCCGCGAGCTGGACCGCGAGGCCGCCGACCATCCCGGCGGCGCCGGTGACCAGCACCGAAGCGCCGACGGCGAGCTCCAGCTGCGCCACCGCGCGGGCGGCGGTCAGCCCGCTCAGCGGCAGGGCGGCCGCGGTCACCTCGTCGACGGCGACCGGCGCCGCGGCCACGGCGGAGGCGTCCAGCACCGCGTACTGCGCATGGGTGCCGAGCGGCTTGACCGTCCCGTAGTGCAGCCCGACCACCCGCTCGCCGCGGCTCCACCCGGTGACCTCCGGGCCGACCTCGTCGATCTCCCCGGCCACGTCCCAGCCGAAGCCGATCGGCTGCCCAGCCCCGCCGAAGACGCCCGTGCGCACGGCCGCGTCGACCGGGTTGACCCCGGCGGCCCTGACCCGGACGCGGACCTGGCCCGCCGCCGGGTGCGGGACGGGGACCTCGGCCAGCTCGATCCGCTCGGGCCCGCCGAACCCGTCCACCACCACGGCCCACATCGTCGCCCCGGGCCGAGCCGCCTGCTGCGCCTGCTCTGCCTGCTCTGCCTGCTCTGCCTGCTCTGCCTGACTCGCCTGCTGCGCCTGCTCGTTCATCGTCGTGCTCTCCCGTTCCGGTCGGTTCCCTCGTTCCCGATGAGCACTAACCTAGGGAGAGGTACTCTCCTTTCGTAAGTACGCACTCCGGGGTGCGTACCCGACCCGGAAGTGGGGCTCCCATGGCCACCCGTACCGCTGCGGCCCGGCGCGAAGAGGCCCGCGCCGCCTACGACGCCTTCCTCAAGGAGTGCCCCACCGGCCAGCTCCTGGCCCGCATCAGCGACAAGTGGGTGGGCCTGATCGTCAGTGCCCTGCGCGAGGCCGAGGACCACTGCCTGCGCTACAGCGACCTCGGCCGCAAGATCCCCGGCGTCAGCCAGAAGATGCTCACCCAGACCCTGCGCTCCCTCGAACGCGACGGCCTCGTCACCCGCACCGTCACCCCCTCGGTCCCCGTCCGCGTCGACTACCGCCTCACCGAGCTCGGCCACAGCCTCGGCTGCCTGCTCGCCTCCGTGAAGCTCTGGGCCGAGAACCACTTCGACGAGGTCAACGCCCATCGCGAGACCTACGACGAGGCCTCCTCCGCCCCGTAATTCGGCCGCGGCCACCACCCCCTCGATGGCATGCTGACGGGGTGACCGGACCCGCTATCCACCTCACCCTCGCCCCCGAACTGCGCCTGTTCGCCCCGCCCAGCCGGCGGACCGAACGCGTACCGACGACCACCGACGGCGCCTCCAGCCTCGGCCACGTCGTCGAATCGGCCGGCGTGCCGCTCACCGAAGTCGGCCGCCTCCTCGTCGACGGCCGGGAGGTGCCCGTCTCCTACGTGCCCCGGGACGGCCAGTCCGTCGAGGTGTTCGGCGTCGACCGGCCCCAGCAGGTCCCCGGCGCGCCACTGCGCTTCCTCCTCGACGTCCACCTCGGCACCCTCGCCCGCCGCCTGCGCCTGCTCGGCGTCGACGCCGCCTACGAGAACGAGGACATCGGCGACCCGGCCCTCGCCACCCGCTCCGCCGCCGAGCAGCGCGTGCTGCTCTCCCGCGACCGCGGACTGCTGCGCCGCCGCGAGCTGTTCGCCGGGGCCTACGTCTACAGCGACAACCCCGACGACCAGCTCCGGGACGTCCTCGGCCGCTTCGCCCCCGTCCTCGCCCCGTGGACCCGCTGCACCGCCTGCAACGGCCCGCTCCACCAGGCCGACAAGGACAGCGTCGGCGACCGCCTCGAACACGGCACGCAGCGCTCCTACGACGTCTTCGCGCAGTGCGGCGACTGCGAACGCGTCTACTGGCGCGGCGCCCACCACGCCCGCCTGGAACGCATCGTCGACGAGGCCCTCGCCGAATTCGGCACCGTCCAGGGCGGGCGCCCGGCCTAGAACCGGTCCCGGGAACGGGCCGGGGAGCCGGCCCCGGGCAGGGCCCCGGCCCCGGGCAGGGCCCCGGCCCAGACCCCCGGTTCAGAAGGCGTAGGCGTCGCCCGTGTCCAGGGCCAGCACCACGTGCTCGTTGTTCGTACGGTTGCGGTCCGTCGCGCCGCCGTTCCACCAGGTGTCGACCCGGACCACCACCTCGGTGACGGGCTCCCGCAGGTCCAGCGCCAGCCCGATGTGCCGGCCCTGTCCGTGCAGCGGCATGGGGCCCGTCTCGCACACCACCTCGCGCTGGCCGGCCCGCGCGCAGCCCTCCGCCAGGTGCTGGCGGTCCGCGAGGCCGGCCGACAGCCGCACCCGCACCGTGGCGTTCGGCAGGGCCGCGGGGCCGTCGTTCTCCGGGACCAGCCAGATCCGCAACTGCCCCTGCGACAGGGCCACCCGGCCGTGGTAAGCCACGTCCGCCTCCGGCCCGGCCCAGGCCGCCCGCGCCTGACCGCTCGCTCCCAGGACCAGGACCCCGGCCACCACCACACTTCGTACGGCACCACGGCGCACCGACACCACCTCCTCGCGCGAACGCTAGACAGGGCCGGAGGCATCCGGTCAGACCATCACACGAACGAGGGCGCGCCCTGCCCCCATCTGCGCTGCGTACCTTTGGGCCATGCTGATCGTCCGCTCCGCCGCCCTGTTCTCCCTCGCCGCGCTGCTGGAGATCGGCGGCGCCTGGCTCGTCTGGCAGGGCGTGCGGGAGCACAGGGGCTGGGCGTGGATCGGCGCCGGGGTCATCGCCCTCGGTCTCTACGGCTTCGTGGCCACCCTCCAGCCCGAGGGGGACTTCGCCCGCGTGCTCGCCGCGTACGGCGGGGTCTTCGTCGCCGGATCGCTCATCTGGGGCGCGGTCGCCGACGGCTACCGGCCCGACCGCTGGGACGTCGTCGGCGCGCTCGTCTGCCTCGCCGGGATGGCCGTGATCATGTATGCGCCGCGCGGCCGCTGACCGCCGCCGCGCCCGCCTATGCTGGCGAGGAATCGCCCGTACGAACGAACGAGGAGCCCCGCACATGATCACGGCCACCCGCACCGCCGTAGTCACCGGAGCGAGCAGCGGCATCGGCGCGGCCACGGCCCGGCAGCTCGCCGCCGCCGGCTACCACGTCGTCCTCACCGCGCGCCGCAAGGACCGCATCGAGGCCCTGGCCGCCGAGATCGCCGAGGCGGGTCACTCCGCGGCGGCCGAGGCCCTCGACGTCACCGACCGGGCCGCCGTCGACGCCTTCGCCGCCGCCCTCGGCCGGTGCGACGTGCTCGTCAACAACGCGGGCGGCGCCATCGGGGCCGAGCCCGTCGCCACCGGCGACCCCGCCGACTGGCGCACGATGTACGAGGTCAACGTCATCGGCACCCTCAACGTCACCCAGGCCCTGCTCCCGGCGCTCACCGCGTCCGGCGACGGCACCGTGGTCGTGCTGTCCTCCACCGCGGGCCACTCCACGTACGAGGGCGGGGCCGGCTACGTCGCCGCGAAGAACGGCGCCCGCGTCCTCGCGGAGACCCTCCGCCTGGAGATCGTCGGCCAGCCGGTCCGCGTCATCGAGATCGCCCCCGGCATGGTCAAGACCGAGGAGTTCGCCACCACCCGCTTCCGCGGGGACGCCGAGAAGGCCGCCAAGGTCTACGCGGGCGTCGCGGAGCCCCTGTCCGCCGACGACGTGGCCGACACGATCACCTGGGCGGTGACCCGCCCCAGCCACGTCAACATCGACCTGCTGGTGGTCCGCCCGCGCGCCCAGGCCTCGAACACGAAGGTCCACCGCGAGCTGTGATCCGCCGGACCGGGCCGCTCGGGCCGCCCGGCCCGTCAGACCAGTCCGGCCGTCTTCAGGTGCGGCATGAGGGCCGCCGGCTTCAGCCCGGCGGCCTTCGCCGCATCCAGGGCCCGCTGGAGGTCGGCCGCCAGGGTGGGCGTGAAGTGCAGCAGGACGATGTCGCCGCTCTTGAGCTGGGGCGTCGGCGGGGTCGCGCTCCAGGTGGTGAAGTCGTGGGTCCAGGTGATCAGCGCCTTCACCCCGCAGGCCTTCGCGGCGAGCCGTACGTCGTCGTTCACGGCCCCGTACGGCGGCCGCAGCAGCTTGGGCTTGCGCCCGAAGGCCTCCTCGATCTGCTCCCCGGCCCCGCACACCTCCGCGTCCTTCCCGGCGGCGTCGAGGGTGGTCAGGTCGGGGTGGTTCACGGTGTGGTTCTCCACCGTGGCCCGGCCCTGCTCGGTGAGCCCGGTGAAGTACCCGGTGTCGTACGAGGTGGCCCCCGGCAGCAGGAACAGCGCGGCGGGCACGCGCTTCTCCAGCAGGATCCGCGCGGCTTCGGGGTCGTGGTTCCAGCCGTCGTCGATGGTGATGAAGACGACCTTCTCCTGGGTCGGCACGTGCGAGACGACGGGCGGCAGCCCGACCCCCGCCTGGGCCGGACCGGCGGCCCCGAGGGCGAGCGACAACGACGCGAGCGCGGCCAGAAGCGCGCGGGATCTCCACATGGCGCACACCTTGGTCTAGACCAACTGAACCCGTCAACCCCCGCGCCACAAGCGGAAGTTGCCCTCCGCCGTCCACTCCGGGCCCGTACGGGTGAATCCGCCCGGAATGCCTGCGCGCGCGGGCCGCGCCCCGAGAGCGTGAGCCGCGAAAGGGAGGAAGTCATGGCCGTGACACAGCACCACACCACGATCGCGGAGGCCGCCGATCGACTCTCCGAGGACCTTCCCGGCCACCGGGTGGAGATCCTCCAGGGGACGCTCACCGCGACACCGCCCGCCGACGGGACACACGCCCTCGCACTGAGCTGGCTGGTCGTGGAGGCGCACAAGGCCGGAGCCATCGAGGCAGGGCTGAGATACGTGCAGGGTGTCGGGCTGCGGCTGCCGTCCACGGCGGACGACCACGCCATCCCCGACTTCGCGCTCGTCGAGGCAGGCTTCCGGGAAGCGCACGTCGAGAAGAACCGCTACGCGCCCCACGCCTTCCGGATGGTCGTGGAGGTCACCTCCTGCGACTGGTCCGACGACCCGGGGAGCAAGGCCGACTGCTACGCCCAGGCCGGCATCCCGGTCTACCTGGTGGCCGACCGGCGCCACGACGAAGCCGTGCTCCACACCGACCCCCGCGGCGGCGAGTACCGCTCCCGCAAGGCCTTCAAGCGCGGCACGGCCGTCCCCCTCCCCGAGTCCATCGGCATCACGCTCGAACTCCCCGTGGACCGGCTCCTCGACGGCGACGAGGGCTGAGGGAGCTCCGATTACACGCGCAGGGGCCCGGACCGGTCTTGACCGGTCCGGGCCCCTCCACTCCCCCGAAGGCCGTGCGCGGACGTCAGCGCGGACGTCAGCGCGGGCGTCAGCCCTTGATGCAGATGACCTGCTTCAGCTTGGCCACGACCTCGACGAGGTCGGTCTGCTGGTCGATGACCTGCTCGATCGACTTGTACGCGCCCGGGATCTCGTCCACGACGCCCGCGTCCTTGCGGCACTCCACGCCCTTGGTCTGCTCCGCCAGGTCCCGCGCCGAGAACTTCCGCTTCGCCGCCGTACGGCTCATCTTCCGGCCCGCGCCGTGCGAGGCCGAGTTGAAGGACTTGTCGTTGCCGAGGCCCTTCACGATGTACGAGCCCGTGCCCATCGAGCCCGGGATGATCCCGTAGTCGCCGCTGCCCGCGCGGATCGCGCCCTTACGCGTGACCAGCAGGTCCATGCCGTCGTACCGCTCCTCCGCCACGTAGTTGTGGTGGCAGCTGATCTCCTGGCCGAAGGAGACCTTCGCCTTGCGGAACTCCCTGCGGACGACCTCCTTGGAGACGGCCATCATCGCGGCGCGGTTGTACTTGGCGTACTCCTGCGCCCAGAAGAGGTCGCCCCGGTACGCCTCCATTTCCGGCGTGGCGGCGAGGAAGACCGCGAGGTCCCGGTCGACCAGGTTCTGGTTGTGGTCCAGCCCCCGGGCCACGGAGATGTGGTGCGCGGCGAGCTCGTTGCCGATGTTCCGGGAGCCGGAGTGCAGCATGATCCACACGGCGCCCTCGGTGTCGAGGCAGAGCTCCCAGAAGTGGTTGCCGCCGCCCAGCGTCCCGATCTGCCGGGCCGCGCGCTCGCGCCGGAACTTCACCGCGTCGGTGATGTAGTCGAAGCGCTTCCAGAGGTCGTCGTACCCCTCGGCCGAGAAGCCGTACAGCCGCGACGGGTCGACGGCCTCCTTGTGCAGGCCCATCCCGACCGGGATCGCCTGCTCGACCTTCCAGCGGAGCTTGGAGAGGTCGCCCGGCAGGTCGTTCGCCGTCAGGGAGGTCTTCACCGCCGACATGCCGCAGCCGATGTCCACGCCGACCGCCGCCGGGCAGACGGCGTCCTTCATCGCGATCACCGAGCCGACCGTGGCGCCCTTGCCGTAGTGCACGTCGGGCATGACGGCCAGGCCCTTGATCCACGGAAGGGTGGCGACGTTGTGCAGCTGCTGCATCGCACCGGCCTCGACCGACGCCGGATCCGTCCACATCCGGATGGGCACCTTCGCCCCGGGCACCTCTACGTACGACATATGGAATCAATCCCCCGAAAACTACAGAAAAGTCAGAATGCGCAAAAAGCCTCGCTCTTGATCCCAAATACGACAGGGGACCGGCGCCAGCACCAGCGTGTGCGATAGACATTGTGTCCATCCGCGCCCGAGCCGCGGCAACGCATTTTCCTGACCGGCAGGCAGCCGGCCGGTCGAAGGGAGCCATTGGACGTGCAGCGCAAGGCGGTACGGGGAGTCCTGCCGGGCATCGCGATGATCACCGCGCTCCTGACCGGTGCGGCCGGTCTGGCCGCGTGCACCGGCGGGAACGGCACCGGGAGCACCAGCGACTCGAAGGCGGGCGGCAGCACCGCCGCGCCACCGGCCCCGCCCGGGAAGTACCGCAGCCTGCCGCAGCCCTGCAAGGCCGCCGACGCCAAGAAGATCAAGGCGATGCTCCCGGCCGCCGACTCGCTCACCGAGGAGCAGCTGGAGCAGCAGTACGCGGGCACCGCGGACCCCTCCTTCGACGGCGACCGGCACGTCGGCTGCCGCTGGAGCGCGCAGACGCCCGAGGAGACCCGGCTGCTGTCGGTCGTCTTCGAGCGCGTGGTCTCCTACGACCGGGCCGTCGCCAGCGACGACGACAAGGCCCGGCAGGTGTACGTACGCCAGCTCACCGATGCGCACCTGCCCTTCCCCGGCCCGACCGGCCCCACCGGCAGCCCGCCCCCCAGCACGGGTGCGGGCACCCCGGGCGCAGGCGCCCCGGCCGCCACCCCGGCCGCCCCGGCCCCCGCCGCGACCGGGAGCCCCGCCCCCGGAGGCAGCCCGGCCACGACCCCCGTCCCCGGTGGCAGCCCCTCCGCCCAGCCCGAGCTCGGCTCGCGGGTGCTGACGGGGCTCGGGAGCGAGGCCTTCCTCGACGACAAGCTGAGCCCCGCCGGGGCCACCGCGGCCCAGGCGCGCACCGTGCGGATTGTGTTCCGCACCTCGAATGTCATCGTCACCGTCGAGTACAGCGTGCAGCCCGCGCTGCCCGGCACGGTCCCGCCGAGCCCCGAAACCCAGGACAGCACAAGGGAGTTGGCCCAGGCCCTCGTCGAGCGGTTCAACGAATGAACGGCGTCCCGCCCGTCCCGGCGTGACGGCGCGCACAGCAGGCGGACTCCGGGTCGGGCTACCGTTGCCCGGGTTCCGCGCCCGAAGAAGACCACGAAGCTACTGAAGGAAACATGCACCGATCAGCCTCGCGCCGCCTCACTCGTGTTCTCGCCTGCGCAGCCGTCCCGGTGATCCTCACCGTCGCCGGGTGCTCCTCCGATTCGGGCAAGGCCTCGGGCTCGGACAGCGGCAAGAAGTCCGATTCCGCCGCATCCGCCAAGCCGAGCGCGAAGCCGTCGCCGACGCTGGAGAAGGCCGCGTTCGCCGCCCTGCCCGACCCGTGCAAGGCGGTCCAGACGAAGACCATCGAGTCGCTCGTCCCGGAGGCCAAGGACAAGAACGGCACCGCGACCAAGTCGAACGACCTGGCCAGCCGCGCCAGCTGCTCCTGGAACGGTCTGGACGAGGACGGCCTGAAGGGCTCGCAGTACCGCTGGCTGTCGATATCCCTCTTCCGCTACGACTCGCACGCCTCGCTCGGCTCCGCCAACAAGCGCGCCGAGGAGCAGTACGGCAAGCAGGTCGAGGCCGCGAAGGGCTCCGAGGGCGCGCAGAACGTCAAGGCGGAGGACGCCGGCGGCATCGGCGACCAGGGCACCTCGGTGACGTACAGCGTGAAGAAGGACGTCGACTTCTTCAACACCACGGTCGTGGCGCGCGCCCAGAACGTGGTGGTCACGCTCGACTACAACGGCGCCGCGTACGAGGGCGCAGCCGCCCCGGACCAGGCCAAGCTGCTCCAGGACGCGATCGCCGCGGCCAAGGAGGCCGTCGGTTCGATCGACGCCGCCAACCAGCAGGCCGCGCAGCCCTCGCAGGAGGCCTCCGCCCAGCCGTCGGCGCAGCCGCAGCAGTAGCACCGCCGGAAGGGTCCCGGCCGGGGCCGGGGGCCTACCGGAGCGCTGACATCCAGTCACCCGTACGCTGTGCCTGCCGCAGCTCGGTAAAGGCTCGGTAAGGACCCGACCAGGGGAGGGGATCGCGGGTGGCCGCGATGGAGCTGACTCGTACGCACCGGATACTCATCGGCGTCGTGGTCGCGGGAGCCGTGGTCATCGCCGCGATCGGCTTCGCCGGCTCGTACTCCGCGGTGCGGGCCCTGGCCCTGCAGAAAGGGTTCGGCAACTTTTCGCTGGTGTTCCCGATCGGCATCGACGCGGGCATCTGCGTCCTGCTCGCGCTGGACCTGCTGCTGACGTGGATGCGGATCCCCTTCCCGCTGCTGCGCCAGACCGCCTGGCTGCTGACGGCCGCGACGATCGCGTTCAACGGCGCGGCGGCGTGGCCGGACCCGCTGGGCGTGGGCATGCACGCCGTCATCCCGATCCTGTTCGTGGTGACGGTCGAGGCGGCCCGGCACGCGGTCGGCCGGATCGCGGACATCACCGCGGACCGGCACATGGAGGGCGTGCGCATCACGCGCTGGCTGCTCTCCCCGGTGCCCACCTTCAAGCTGTGGCGCCGGATGAAGCTGTGGGAGCTGCGCTCCTACGAGCAGGCGGTCGGCATGGAGCAGGACCGGCTGATCTACCAGGCGCGCCTCCAGGCCCGGTACGGCCGCGCGTGGCGGCGCAAGGCCCCGGTGGAGGCCCTGATGCCGCTGCGGCTGGCCCGGATCGGCGTGCCGCTGTCGCAGACGGCCCCGGAGGGGCTGGCGGCGGCGGGCATCGACCCGGTGCTGCTGCCCCCGGCGGCCTCCGCCTCCACGGCTCCGGCCCTGGAGGCCGGGACCGCGGGGACGGGACAGCAGACGGCAGTGCAGGCGTCGGCACAGGCCACCGCCCCGCAGACGGTGCAGCCCGTGCAGGCGGCCCAGGAGGCCGGGTCCGAGGTCTTCGCGGCCGCCGGGGCCCCTGCGGTGGCGCACGGCCCCCAGCAGGCCGTACAGGCCGCCGCGCAGGCACCGCACGAGGCCGCCGGACCCGTCACCCACGCGCCGCCGCCCTTCGCGGTGGACCCCACCGCGATGCCCGCGGCCCACAACAGCGCCTGGTTCGCCGCGCCGCTGGCCCCGCAGGCCACGTACGAGGGCGGCTACAACCCCCAGTACGTCGAGGGCCTGGAGCCGATCCCGGTCATGCCCCCGGCGGGCCCGGAGGAGCAGCACGGCCCCCAGCCCGACCTGCCGCTCCCGGCGCCCCGCCAGGGCGAGGCCGCGCAGGCCGCCGAGGTCCTGGAGACCCCTGACGAGGCCGAGTTCGCCGAGGCGGCGTACAAGGTGTTCCGGGCGCTGGTCGACGAGCAGAACGACTTCCCGACCGCCGAGGCCCTCGACATACACCTCTCGGACGGTTACAACGTCACCCACCCGCGCAGCGGCTCGCTGCTGCGCCGGATGATCCCGGCCTTCAAGCAGCGCTACCAGAAGGACCTGGAGAACGAGCACATCGCGTGACCCGGACCCGGGCGGCACGGCATGCGGAAGGGCCCGCACCCCGAGGGGTGCGGGCCCTTCCGCATGTACCGGGGGACCTCAGACGGCCAGCAGCTTGCGCACCCGGTCCGCGCCCACCGCCAGCAGCAGCGTGGGCAGTCGCGGTCCGGTCTCCCGGGTCACGAGGAGCCGGTAGAGCAGCGCGAAGAACGTCCGCTGGGCGACCTTCAGCTCCGGCGTCGGCTTGGCGTCGGGCTCCAGCCCGGCCATCACCTTCGGGACGCCGTAGACGAGGGTGGTCAGCCCGTCGAGGGACCAGTGCGAGTCCAGGCCCTCCAGGAGCAGCCGCAGCGACTCGCGGCCCTCGTCGTCCAGGGAGGACAGCAGCTCCGCGTCGGGCTCCTCGCGCACGAGGGTCCGCTGGTCGGCCGGGACCTGGGTGGTGATCCAGTTCTCGGCGCGGTCCAGGCGCGGCCGCACCTCGTCGAGCGAGGTGAGCGGCTGCTCCGGGTCCAGGTCGCTCAGGATGCGCAGGGTCTGCTCGTCGTGGCCGGCGGTGATGTCGACGACGGACGCGAGCGTCCGGTACGCCATCGGGCGCGCGGTGCGCGGCAGCTCGGCGGCGGCGGTGCGCACGGCACGGGTGTGCGCGGCGGCATCGGCAGGCAGCACGGAGCCGTCGGCGACCTTGGCCTCCAGCTTGTCCCACTCGTCGTAGAGCCGCTGGATCTCCTGGTCGAAGGCGATCTTGAAGGACTGGTTCGGGCGGCGGCGGGCGTACAGCCAGCGCAGCAGCTGCGGCTCCATGATCTTCAGCGCGTCGGCCGGGGTCGGGACCCCGCCCTTGCTGGAGGACATCTTGGCCATGCCGCTGATACCGACGAACGCGTACATCGGTCCGATCGGCTGCTCGCCGCCGAAGATGTGCACGATCTGGCCGCCGACCTGGAAGGACGAGCCGGGCGAGGAGTGGTCGACGCCCGAGGGCTCGAAGATCACGCCTTCGAAGGCCCAGCGCATCGGCCAGTCGACCTTCCAGACCAGCTTGCCGCGGTTGAACTCGCTGAGCTTGACCGTCTCGGTGAACTCGTCCTCGGTGCAGACGTAGGTCAGCTCGGTGGTCTCGTCGTCGTACGAGGTGACCTTGGTGAAGTCCTTGCCGCACTCGGCGCAGTACGGCTTGTACGGGAAGTACCCGCCCTCGGCGCTGCTGCCGTCGTCCTCGGCGGCCGCGCCGGAGCCCTCGGCGGCCTCCAGCTCGGCCTCGTCGACCTGCTTCTGCTGGGGCTTCTTGCCGCCCGGCTTCTGCTTGGTGCGGTACTGGTCGAGGACGGCGTCGATGTCGCCGCGGTGCTTCATCGCGTGCAGCACCTGCTCGCGGTACACGCCGGAGGTGTACTGCTCGGTCTGGCTGATCGGGTCGTACTCCACGCCCAGCTCGGCCAGCGCCTCGGTCATGGCGGCCTTGAAGTGCTCGGCCCAGCTGGCGTACTGCGACCCGGCCGGCGCGGGGACGGCGGTCAGCGGCTTGCCGATGTGCTGACCGAAGGTCTCCTCGTCCACGCCGGGGATGCCCTTGGGCACCTTGCGGTAGCGGTCGTAGTCGTCCCACGAGATCAGGTGGCGGACCTCGATGCCGCGGCGGCGGATCTCGTCGGCGACCAGGTGCGGGGTCATGACCTCGCGGAGGTTGCCCAGGTGAATGGGGCCGGAGGGGGAGAGTCCGGACGCGACGACGACAGGTTTGCCGGGTGCTCGGCGCTCCGCCTCGGCGATGACCTCGTCCGCGAAACGGGAGACCCAGTCGGTCTCGGTGCTGCTCTGAGCCACGACACGTCCTTCTATCTCGAATGCTGGCTTCAGCCATTCTCCCAGACGGAACAGGCCGCTCCGAGGTTGCTCGGTGCGGCGGTTATCCCGGGAAGCGGACAGCCCCCGCGTGGGATACTCGGCACTTGTCGGAACAACCAAGTGCACCCACCGGCACAACCTCACAGGAACGGCAGCTCATGGCCTCGGTCCCTTCCCTCGCTTCTTCCGTCGATCAGCGCGTCGCGGACGCCCTCGCCTCCGCCCTGCCGGAGGCCGGCGCCGCCGACCCGATGCTGCGACGAAGCGACCGGGCCGACTTCCAGGCCAACGGGATCCTGGCCCTCGCGAAGAAGGCGAAGGCCAACCCGCGCGAGCTGGCGACCTCCGTGGTCGAGTCCATCCCGACCGGCGGCGACACCGACGTGATCAAGGAGATCGAGGTCTCGGGCCCCGGCTTCCTCAACATCACCGTCTCCGACAAGGCGATCATCGAGACCCTGGCCGCGCGCGCCGCGGACGACCGCCTCGGCGTGCCGCTCGCGGCGGACCCGGGCACCACGGTGATCGACTACGCCCAGCCGAACGTCGCCAAGGAGATGCACGTCGGCCACCTGCGGTCCGCCGTCATCGGCGCCGCGATGGTCGAGATCCTGGAGTTCACCGGCGAGAAGGTGATCCGCCGCCACCACATCGGCGACTGGGGCACCCAGTTCGGCATGCTCATCCAGTACCTCCTGGAGCACCCGCACGAGCTGGACCACAAGTCGGAGCAGGAGGTCTCCGGCGAGGAGGCCATGTCCAACCTGAACCGGCTCTACAAGGCCTCGCGCGCGCTCTTCGACTCCGACGAGGAGTTCAAGACGCGGGCCCGGGCGCGCGTGGTGGACCTCCAGGCCGGTGACCCGGAGACCCTCGCCCTGTGGCAGCGGTTCGTGGACGAGTCGAAGATCTACTTCTACTCCGTCTTCAACAAGCTGGACATGGACATCCAGGACCCCGACGTGGTCGGCGAGTCCGGCTACAACGACATGCTGGTCGAGACCTGCGAGCTGCTGGAGAAGTCGGGCGTCGCCGTCCGCTCCAACGGTGCGCTCTGCGTGTTCTTCGACGACGTCAAGGGCCAGGACGGCAACCCGACCCCGCTGATCGTGCAGAAGTCGGACGGCGGCTTCGGCTACGCCGCGACCGACCTCTCCGCGATCCGCAACCGGGTGGGCGAGCTGGGCGCGACCACCCTGATCTACGTCGTGGACGCGCGGCAGTCCCTGCACTTCAAGATGGTCTTCGAGACGGCGCGCCGGGCCGGCTGGCTGAACGAGGACACCAAGGCCGTGCAGCTGGCCTTCGGCACGGTGCTCGGCAAGGACGGCAAGCCGTTCAAGACCCGTGAGGGCGAGACGGTCCGGCTGGTGGACCTGCTCGACGAGGCCGTCGAGCGGGCGACGACCGTCGTGCGCGAGAAGGACGAGAACCGCGGCCTGCTCACCGAGCAGGAGATCGTGGAGAACGGCCTCCAGGTCGGCATCGGCGCGGTCAAGTACGCGGACCTGTCCACCTCGGCGGCGCGCGACTACAAGTTCGACCTCGACCAGATGGTGTCGCTGACCGGTGACACGTCCGTGTACCTCCAGTACGCGTACGCCCGTATCCGGTCGATCCTGCGCAACGCGGGCGACCGTTCCCCGGTGGCCCACCCGGAGCTGGAGCTGGCTCCGGCCGAGCGGGCGCTGGGTCTGCACCTGGACGGGTTCGGCGCGCTGATCGAGGAGGCGGCCTCGGAGTACGCCCCGCACAAGGTGGCCGCGTACCTCTACCAGCTGGCCTCGCTGTTCACGACGTTCTACACCGAGTGCCCCGTCGTGAAGCCGGAGCCGGAGCTCGTCGTCGGCGAGAACCGCCTCTTCCTGTGCGAGCTGACCGCCCGCACCCTCGGCAAGGGCATGGCCCTCCTCGGCATCCGCACGCCCGAGAAGCTCTGACGCACCACCCGACGGCCCCCGGCGCACCCGCCCCGGGGGCCGTCGCATTTCCCGGACCGGGCTGCGGCCGCACAGCTAGGGTGGAAGGCGTCCGATCCGAGGAGGAACCGGAAATGACGACCGCGACGCCCGCACCGGGAGAATCGGTGCCGCCGATGCCCGAGTACACGCCGAAGGCCCTGCGCGCCGCCATTGCCGCCCACGCCCCCGCTCTGCTGCCGGACTTCGACGCCGCCTGGCGGCGGCAGATCGCCGACGCGTACGACATCGGGCCCGTCCCGGCGTTCATGGCCCGCTGGTGGGGCGAATACGCCCTCGCGCGTGACCCCCGGCTCGACCACCACGTCACCGGCCTCGAAGCCCGGGCAGCTGATGCGACGGACGCCGAAACGGCCCGCAAGCTCCTCGAAGAAGCCTCCCGCATCCGCCACGAGCTGCGCGGCCTGGAGCCCGGCGCGTGAGCGAGGAGTTCACCGGGCCGCCGTGGGCCCTGGACTGCACCCAGGACGCCGAGAAGTACCGGCTCACCCTCGCCGGCCCGCCCCGCGAGGCCCTCTGGGAGGCACTCTTCGAGCTGCGGACGGCACACAACCCGTACCGCGGGGACGACGTCGAACCGGCACGGTCCACCGTCCCCCGGGGCCCGCACATCGCTTACTTCGACAACAACCGCGGGTGGATCCGCTTCACCTTCCTCGCCCGCGTGGCCGAGCCGCAGATCGTGGTCGAGGAAATCTTCTGGCAGTAGCCCGGGACGCACCCTCCCGGCCGGTGGCGCCTGACCGGGGCACATGCCGCCCGCAAGCGGACCACCTCTGCCCGTAGCCCGACCCTGGGTGACGGGACCGCACAGATTTCGCAATCCTGTAGCCCTCTTCAAGGCCTTCCCGTCTCACTAGCCTTGGCGCCTCCCAAGGGGTTTGGGGTGGCTCCGGACGGATGTCCGGAGCCCGGGGAGGTAAAGAGCATGCAGTTCAAGCGCATGGCCGTCGTGGCAGCAGCCGCGGTGGCCGGCCAGACGCTCCTGATGGCCGCACCCGCGATGGCCGAGGAGCCGCCGGCAGTGACCGCGCCCGACGCGGTCCCCGCGGACGCCGACGGGCCGGGCGGAGCACCGCAGCCGCCGCAGGCACCGGCGAAGGCACCGGCGAAGGAAAAGGCCAAGGGCGAGGCGCAGGAGAAGGTTCCGGAGAAGGCGCAGGACAAACCCGGGGGGAAGAAGGCGGCCGAGGACACCGCCCCGCAGGCAGAACCCGCCGCCGCGGCCGTGGCCGCACCGGCCCCGGCCGAGGCCGCGGCCCCGGCGGCAGCGCAGGTGGTGCCGGAGACGGTGCCCGAGGCTGCGGCCGAAGCTCCGGCGGACGCTCCGGCGGAGGCTGCGGCCGAGACCGCCGAGGACGACCAGGGCGACCAGGACACCGGGGCCGACCAGCTCCTGATGGGGCCCGAGGTCACGGTCCAGGGCATCCCCGCGGACGGCTTCAAGGCCGACGGCAGCTGGACCGCGCTGACGGTGACCGTCGACAACTCGGGCCACGTCGCCGTACCGGGCTACACCCCGATGCTGGGCGTCTCACAGTCCGCCGGGCGGTTCGCTCCCGCCCACATCCAGGTCGAACACCGCACCGCGGGCGGGTCGTGGACGGCCGCCGCTCTGGTCCAGGACGCGGAGTCGGCCCCCGCGCTGGGCTACGCCCTCGGCAGCGCCGCCGCGGTCCCCTCCGGCCAGGTCCAGACGATCGAGGTCCGGATCAGCTTCGCCGCGGACACCCCGGTCGTACCGTTCGACCTGACGGCGGACGGGCGCAGCCGCGTCGGCACGTCCACCGGCAGCTCCCCCACGTCCTCGTACGCGACGAGGATCGCGGGAGCCCCCGGCGGTGACGAGGACCCGCTGTTCACCGAGGGCCCCGCCCTGACCGTGAGCGGGGTGCCGGGCGCGGTCGCCGCGGGCGGCGACTGGACGGCCCTCTCGGTCCGGGTGGACAACTCGGGGAAGGGCGAGCTCGCCGCCTTCGACCTGGGACTGGTCCTGGCCCGGCCGGACTTCGTCTCCATGCAGGTCTCGCAGATCGCGGTCGAGGTCCTGCGGCCGGCCGTGGGCGGGCAGGCGGCGGCCTGGGAGTCCGTCGAGATCACCTCGGACGAGGACGGCTACTTCTTCGCGGGCGGCCTCGTGAAGGGCCCGGTCGGAGCCGGTGCGGCGTTCGACGTCCCGGTCCGCGTCCGCTTCACCGCCGACGCCCCGACCGGCGCGGTCTCCTTCTTCGCCTGGGGCACGTCCCAGGTCGACGCGGAAACGCCCCCGCCCTGGGCCGGCTCCCGCTCGAAGCCCCAACTCACCACCCTCCAGGCCCCGGGCACCGTCCCGGGCGGGGAGACCCCGGGCGGAGAAACGCCGGGAGGCGGTACGCCTGGCGGCGGCACCCCGGGCGGAGAGACCCCAGGCGGCGGAACGCCCGGCGGCGGGACCCCCAGCGGGGAAACCCCAGGAGGCGGAACCCCGGGCGGGGAGACGCCCGGCGGAGGCACCCCCGGCGGGGAGACCCCGGGCGGAGGCACCCCGGGAGGCGGCACTCCCGGCGGGGAAACCCCGGGCGGGGGCACGCCCGGAGGCGGGACCCCAGGCGGGGGCAGCCCCGGCGGGGAGACCCCAGGCGGGGGCACGCCCGGAGGCGGCACCCCCGGCGGGGAAACCCCAGGCGGAGGAACGCCCGGAGGCGGCACACCGGGCGGAGAGACCCCAGGCGGAGGCACCCCCGGCGGGGAGACCCCGGGAGGCGGCACCCCCGGAGGCGGGACCCCCGGCGGCGAAACCCCAGGCGGGGGCACGCCTGGCGGCGGCACACCGGGCGGAGAGACCCCAGGCGGAGGAACGCCCGGAGGCGGGACACCGGGCGGGGAAACCCCCGGTGGAGGCACCCCAGGCGGAGGAACGCCCGGCGGGGAGACCCCGGGCGGAGGCACCCCCGGGAGCGGGACCCCGGGAAGCGGTACGCCCGGGGGCGGGACCCCCGGCGGGGGAACCCCGGGAGGCGGGTCCGGCGGGAACGTGCCCGGGCCTGACGGTGGCGTCGGGGGGACGCCGATCGGCACCTTCCCCGGCAGCGGCAGCGGAATCGGCAGCGGAATCGGGACCGGCCAGGCCAGCGCCAGCGGCACCGGCTCGGAGCTCGCCTCCACCGGCGCCGATCCGGCCAGCAGCTGGGCCCTCGGCGGCGCCGGGACGGCCCTGGTCCTCGGTGCAGCCCTGATCGCCGGCACCGGACGCCACCGCCGCCGCACCCACTGACCGCCCGACCCGGCGGCAGCAACAGCCGGGCCCCGGAACCGTCTCCGGGCCCCGGCCCGCCCTCCCGGCCGGCGCCGGCGATGCCGCGTACCGCCCGGTTTCACCCGTACGGCCCGGTTCGGGCCGTACGGGCCGGGTAGGGGACGGCCCGTCCAATCCCCATCCCCTCTTCCCCGGAGGCCTCCGTGCCCGACATGAACGGCCCCTACAAGCCCGGCACCCCGTGCTGGATCGACCTCATGGTCCCCGACCAGCAGGCGGCCCTCGACTTCTACTGCGACCTCTTCGGCTGGCAGGGCGAGGTCGGCCCGGCGGAGCAGGGCGGCTACTCCGTCTGCACCCTCAAGGGCAAGCCGGTCGCGGGGATCATGAAGGCGATGAACCCGGACGGCAGCATCCCCGACCCGATGCCGCCGATCGTCTGGACGACGTACCTGGCCACCGACGCCATCGACGCCACCCTCAAGTCCGTGTCCGACGCGCGCGGCCAGGTCCTCATGGGCCCCATGGACGTCATGGAACTCGGCCGGATGGCCGTCATCACCGACCCGACCGGCGCCGTCGTCGGCCTGTGGGAGGCCGGCTCCTTCGACGGCGCGGGCATCGTCAACGAGCACGGCGCGCTGATCTGGAGCGAGCTGAGCACCAGCGACGTCCCCGCTGCGGCCGCGTTCTATTCGAGCGTGCTGCCCGTCACCACGGCCGCCTCCAAGATGCCGGGGGCCGAGGGGTACACGGAGTTCATGGTCGGCGGCCGCGCGGTCGGCGGAATGATGAGCCTGGACCAGCTGCCGCCGGGCACTCCCCCGAACTGGCTGGCGTACTTCCACGTGGACGACGTCGACAGCATCCAGGCCGCCGCCACCCGCTCCGGGGCCAACGTCCTCGCCCCCGCCTTCGACATGCCGGCGGGCCGCATGGCCGTCCTCTCCGACCCGCAGGGCGCCCCCTTCGCGGTGATCACGGCCTCGGAGCCGGAACAGCCCGCCTGACGCGAAGCCCCCGACCGGGCCGGCGCCCGCCCGTATGCCGCCGCGTGACACCCGGAAGCCGGCGTGTCACGCGCGCAGCCAGGCGGCCCGGCTGCGCCAGCGGGCCGCCTCCTCGGTGTCACCGGTCGAGGCGTACAGCGCCGCCGCCCGGTCCCAGGCTTCCGCCGCCTCGGCGGGGCGGTCCAGCAGGGCCAGCAGCTCTCCGTACCCCGTCGCGGCGAGGGCCTCATGGACGGGGCCCGCCACCCCGGCCAGGAGCGCACAGGCCCGTTCCTGGGCCGCCAGGGCCTCTTCCAGCCGCCCCTCTTCCCGGTCGATCTGCGCCAGGTTGTGCAGGGTCCCGCCCTCCCCGTGCCGGTCGCCCTCCGCCACGAACACGGTGAGGGCCTCCTCGTTACGGGCCCGTGCCTCCTGCAGTCGGCCATCGCCATGGAGCAACCTCGCGAGCCCGTTGAGCGCCCAGCCCTCCCGCTTGCGGTTACCCAGTTGCCGCACGCGCGCGAGGACCTCCTCCCGTACGACGAGCGCCTCCTGCCGATGGCCCTCCTTCCAGAGCGCGTCCGCGAGGAACTCCCGTGCGGAAGCCTCACGGTGCGGATCGTTGGACTCCCGGAGGAACTGAGCTGCCTCCCGGTACACGGTGACGGCCTCCCCCGTCCGTCCCAGCTTCTCGTAGACCTCGCCCAGTCCGGTCAGCGTCGCGCCCAGCGCATGTGCGATCCCCAGCTCGCTGAGGATCTCCCGCGCGCCCTCGTACGCCTCCAGGGCCTCCCCGAAGCGGTGCCCGTCCCGGTGCAGACCGCCGAGCAGGTTCAGCGCCTTGCCCTCCCCCATCGGCAGGGGCACCTCACGGAACACCACGAGGGCCTCCGTCGCCTTCTCGGTCGCCTCCTCCTGTTCGTGCCCGTGGACCAGGACGAGCGCCAGGTCGTACAGCCCCACCCCGACGTCCTCACGGCTGCCGGTTTGCCTGGCCACGTCCAGCAGCCGCCGTGCCACGGCCACTGCTTCCTCCGCGTGGCCGTAGAGCTGGAGGTACGGCATCAGCAGCTGACCCAGTCGTGTGGCGATTTCCGGCAGGCCTTCGGCCGCGGCAAGGTCGACGGCGGCAACCAGCAGGGCGCGTTCGGCATCGAGCCAGCGCAGCGTCTCCGCCACCGGAGGCAGACCAGGCCCGACGGGCGCGCGGCCGCTCATCCCCAGGGCCTGATGCGCCCTCTTCGCCTCCGAGACCAGGTTCACGAGGAGGGCCTTGACCGCCGCCTCCCTGCCGTCCTCCTGCGCGCACGCCTCCCCGCACTCCCGCGCGTACAGCCGGACCAGGTCGTGCATCCGCCAGCGCCCCGAGCCGATGGGCTGTTCGGTGAGCAGGCTGGCCCGGACGAGGGCGGCCAGTCTGGAACGCAGGCCCACGGCCTGGCCGGTGACCAGCTGGGCGTAAGGGGTGGAGCAGTCCGGCCCGGGGTTCACCGTGAGGAGGCGGAAGATCCTGGCCTGGTCGGCCGGGAGCCGCTTGTACGAGAGCTCGAAGGCCGCCCGGACCCCGACCGGGACCCCGCCGTCACCCTCGTCGAAGGTCAGCGCCTCCAGGCGGGTCCGGGTGTCGGCCAGTTGGTCCGCCAGCTCCTGCGCGGCCAACCCCGGATCACCCGCCAGCAGCGCCCCGGCCACCGTCAGGGCCAACGGGAGCCGCCCGCAGGCCTCGGCGACGGCCGCCAGGGCGGCGGGCTCCCGCGCGGGCCGGGGGTCCTTCGGCCAGGTCCGCAGCAGCGCGCCCGTCAGGAGCTGGACCGCGGGCTGCGCCTCCAGTTCGTCCAGCGCGACGAGCATGGCGGGGAAGCCGGGTGCGACGAGCCGGTGCCGGGAGGTGATCAGCAGCCGGTGGGTGTCCCCGGCGGGTACGAGGTCCCGTACCTGGGCGACGGTCCCGGCGTCGTCCGCGACGATCAGCACCCGTTGCCCGGCGCGGGCGTACGCGGCCAGGCGTCCCTGGTACAGGGCCACTTGGCCTTGTGGCGAGGACGGTAAGTCGGTGTCCCTGATGCCCAGCCGGCCGAGGAGCTCCTGCACGGCCTGGGGGCTGCTCACCCCGCCGTCGGGGGCGTAGCCGCGCAGGGAGAGGAAGAAGACCCGGTCCGCGAACCAGCCCAGTTCCACGGCCCGGTGGGCCGTCGCCACGGCCAGCGCGCTCTTGCCGACGCCCGCCAGCCCGGCCACGACGGCCACGGGGGATCCGCCCTCGGCGAGCAGGTCGGCCAGTTCCCGGGCCGGGCCGTCCCGGCCGACCAGCGCGGCGGGCGCGTCGGGCAGGCCGAGGAGGGCCTGCGGTGCGGGCCCGGCGCCGGGCTCGTACACGTACTGGTTCCCGGCGATCTGCGTGATCTGCGATCCGCCACTGGCCTCGGCCTGCTGCTCGACACCCACCCGGCCGAAGCTAGCGCTTCAGCGGAACTCGCACCACACCACTTTGCCGGGCGCTCGGGGCAGCACGCCCCAGGCGTCGGCGAGCGCGGCGACGAGGTCGAGCCCGCGCCCGCCCTCGCGCTCTTCTCGGGCCGCGATCCTGGACAGCCCGGGCCCGCTGTCGTGCACCTCGATGCGGACGGTGGCGTCCTCGAAGCCGAAGAGGCGCAGGAGGTATCCGCGGCCGGGCGGGACGCCGTGGCGCAGGGCGTTGGTGGCGAGTTCGCTCACGCAGAGCAACATGTCGTCCTGGCGCGCGGGCACCCCCCACGCCCGCAAGGTGTCACGTGTGAACTGCCGTGCAGCCGCGATCGTTCGGGGTGAGCGCAGGTAGAGACGGTCGCGCACGAGC
Organism: Streptomyces xanthophaeus; assembly: GCF_000725805.1. Classification (GTDB taxonomy): domain Bacteria; phylum Actinomycetota; class Actinomycetes; order Streptomycetales; family Streptomycetaceae; genus Streptomyces; species Streptomyces xanthophaeus. The sequence goes on from NZ_JOFT01000033.1 coordinate 45,124, forward strand.
GCCGCCTGGATAGTTGGATTCACGGGACGATCGTCGCGTTGCGTGACTAGCCTATGGCTGAGCGCGGACCCGTACTCCTCGATGAGTACGGGTCGGCACGGGGTAGTCCACGTGCACAGGCGGGGAGTTCGCTGTCATGCCACCGAGGAAGCGCACACGGCCGAACGCGACGACCATGAAGATGGTCGGCGCGATGGTGGCCGCCGCCCGCACCGCCAAGAATCTGACCCAGAAACAGTTGGGCGAGCTGATCCGCCTGGACGCGGAGAGCATCGCCTCGATCGAACAGGGGCGCCGGGCCCTGATGCCGAATGTCGCTGAGCTGATGGACCGCCATCTGGGACTGCCAGGCCTTCTGACTGTCGCAGCGAACGAGATGCCCCTGATCGATACGATCCCGCCGTGGGCCGAGGACTACATGGACCTGGAGAAGCGCGCCATCGCCCTCTCCTGGTACGAGTCCGTGCGGATCCCCGTTCTGCTGCAGACCGAGAACCATGCGCGTGCACTGTTCCGTAACCGCGTCCCCGCCCACTCCGAGGAGGAGATCGAGGCTCTGACCCTGGGGCGCGTCACTCGGCAGGAGATCCTCCACCGCGCGGTTCCGCCCAGCATCAGCTTCATCGTCTGGGAAGCCGCGTTCCAGGTACGTATCGGCGGAAGCCATATCTACCGCGAGCAGCTGCGTCATCTGCTCGCATGTATGGAGCTACCTAACATCACGCTGCAGATTCTGCCCTTCGGTCAAGCCACGCACGCTGGGCTCAATGGGCCGTTCATCCTCCTGGAAACCCAGGACCACCAGCACCTCGGTTACGCCGAAACCCAGCGCGGCAGCCTGCTGATCTCCGACCCCAATGAGGTCAGCATCCTCGCGCGCAAGTATGCGATGCTGCGAACTCAGGCCCTCAACACCGAGCAGACACAGGGCCTGTTGGGCCGCCTGCTAGGAGAGACATGAGCGCCACGACGGCATTGAAGTGGTTCAAGTCCAGCTACAGCGGTGACGAAGGCGACGCCTGTGTCGAGGTCGCCGCGAGCGCTCACGGCATCCACGTTCGTGACTCCAAGGTCCAGGACGGCCCCGTCCTGGACCTCGCCCCCGCCAGCTGGGCGGGGCTCACCGGCTGGGTCAGCGGGAGCTGATCAGCGCGGCCAGGCCGTCCAGGATGCGGTTCAGGCCGAAGCCGAACTGGAAGTCCGGCTCGCCGGAGCCCGTGAACGCGTCGGACTCCAGCAGCCGCGTCACGGCCGGGTGCGTGTCCGGGCCGGTCATCAGCCGTAGCGTGCGCACGTACTGGCCCATCACCTGGTCCGGCGCGACGCCGGACTTCACGATGGCGTCGATCATGTCGGCGGCCATGACGGCCTCGTTCCGCACCAGCCCGCCGACCAGGACGATCGTCGAGATCTTCTCGCCCTCCTCCAGCGCCGTCCCGGCCAGCGCCGCGAGACCGCGTTCCATCCAGGCGAGCTGGTTCGGGCTGACCGGTGCCGCGGTGATGGGGATGCGCAGGATCCAGGTGTTGGCCATCAGCACGGCCCGCTGCGCGTACGCCCACTGCGCGAGCAGTTCCCGCCAGCCCCAGCCCTCCGCCTCCGGCGGCAGCGGCGGCGGCGCGCCCACCCCCGCGTCCGACATCAGGATGTAGAGCTCTTCCTTCGCCGTGACGTACCGGTAGAGGGACATCGTGGAGACGCCCAGCTCCTTGGCCACCCGGCCCATGGAGACGGCCTCCATGCCCTCGGCCGCCGCCAGGGCCACGGCCGCGTCCACGATCCGGGGGAGCGTCAGCGTGGGACGCGGGCCCTTGCCGGGGCGTTCGCGCAGGCCCCAGGCCATTTCCAGGCTCGCCGGAAGTCCGGTGTCGCCCGTGGGTTCCTTCGGCATCGCCGCCTCCTCCCTCCGGAGTCGTTGACCCACATCCTAGTTCTGTGTATTACTTACACAGAAGCGCGTACGACATACGCAGAAGGGAGCGTGGTCCCCATGACCACGGACCACCTCGGCATCCACGCCACCGGTCTGACCAAGTCCTACGGGGACCTCCGCGTCCTCGACGGCATCGACCTCGCCGTCCCCCGCGGCCACGTCCTCGCCCTCCTCGGCCCCAACGGCGCGGGCAAGACCACCGCGGTGCGCATCCTGGCCACCCTCACGGCCGCCGACTCCGGCAGCGCGCGCGTCGCCGGGTACGACATCGGCTCCGCCCGCTCCCGCGTCCGCGAACGGATCAGCCTCACCGGACAGTTCGCGGCCGTCGACGACCTCCAGACGGGCGCCGAGATGCTCCGCATGACGGGCCGCCTGTCCGGGCTCTCCGCCCGCGAAGCCCGCGTACGCGCCACCGAACTGCTCGACCGCTTCGGCCTCACCGAGGCCGCCGGCCGCACGACCAAGACCTACTCGGGCGGCATGCGCCGCCGCCTCGACCTCGCCGCCAGCCTGGTCTCCCGGCCCGAGGTGATCTTCCTGGACGAGCCCACCACCGGACTCGACCCGCGCAGCCGCCAGGACCTCTGGGACCTCGTACGGGAACTGCGCTCCGACGGCACGACCGTGCTGCTCACCACCCAGTACCTGGAGGAGGCCGACCGCCTCGCCGACCACGTCGTCCTGCTCGCCGAGGGCCGGATCGCCGCCGAAGGCACCCCGGCCGCGCTCAAGGCCCGCGTCGGCGAACACCGCCTCGACCTGACCCTCGCCAGCCGGGCCGCCTACGACGCGCTCGCCGCGCGCGCCGTCCACCACGCCCCCGACGAGCTCACCCTCGGCCTGTCCACCGACGGCAGCGCCGCCCACGTCCGGGCCCTGCTCGACGAACTCGACCCCGACCGCACCGCCGTGGACCGCTTCGCGCTCCGCAGCGCCACCCTCGACGACGTCTTCCTCAGCCTCACGGGAGCCACCGCGTGAACTCCGCCGCCCTCACCCTCGCCGGACGCAGCCTGCGCATCAGCCGCCGCCAGCCGGACGCCCTGATCACCGCCCTGATGCTGCCGGTCATGCTGATGCTGATCTTCGTCTACTTCTTCGGCGGCGCCATCGACACCGGCACCGCGTACGTGACGTACGTGGTCCCCGGAGCCATGCTGCTCTGCGCCGGCTTCGGCGCGGCGAGCACCGCCGTGAGCGTCGCCGACGACATGCGCAACGGGGTCATCGACCGCCTGCGCTCCCTGGACGTCGGAGGGGTCCCGATCCTGGCCGGGCACGTGAGCGCCTCGGTCCTGCGCAACCTCGTCTCCACCACCCTGGTCCTGGCCGTCGCCCTCGCCATCGGCTTCCGCCCGCAGGGGTCGGCGTCCGCCTTCCTGGCCGCGGCCGCGCTCCTCGTCACCTACATCACGGCCATCTCCTGGCTGGCCGCCGCGCTCGGACTGCTCGCCAGGACCCCCGAGGCCGCGGGCGGGTTCACCTTCCTGATGATGTTCCTGCCCTACCCCTCCAGCGCCTTCGTCCCCATCGACACCATGCCCGGCTGGCTCCACGGCTTCGCCGAGAACCAGCCGCTCACCCCGGTGATCGAGTCCCTGCGCGCGCTGCTCCTCGACCAGCCCGCCGGGAACGCACCCTGGGTGGCCCTCGGCTGGTGCGCGGCCGTCACGGCGGTGGCGGTGGCCCTGGCGGGCCTGCTGTTCCGCCGCCGGACCGCCTGAAGCCCAGCCGGCGCAACAGCCGCCGCCAGGCCCGGCACGGGGGTCCGGGCCTGGCGGCGGCCCGAGCCAGCGTGACGTCGAGGTCGCCCCGGACGCGGGCCTCCCGGTGCTCGTCGCTCGCCTCGCGGAGCAGTTCGATGGCCTCCCGCTGGGCAGCGGCGGCCTCCTCGTACCGCTCCCTCTCGCACAGGACCAGGCCCAGCACGGCGAGGGCCTGGCCCTCGCCGTGGCGGTCGCCGAGTCCGCGGCGCAGGGCGATGCCCCGCTCGACGGCCTCGTGAGCCTCCTCCAGCCGGCCCATGGCGAGCAGGCAGAGCGCGAGGTTGCCGTAGGCATCGGCCTCACCGTTCAGGTCACCCAGGTCCCGGAACAGTCCGGCGGCCCGCCGGTGGGTCTCGGTCGCCTCGGCGAAGCGGTCCACCCCCGGCAACGTGGCTGCCAGGTTGACCAGGGCCGAAGCCTCCCCGTGGCGGTGCCCCAGCTCCCGGAACAGGTCGCGGGCCCGCTCCAGGATCTCCGCCGCCCGCGCGAAGCTCGCCTGCATCCCGAAGGCGCAACCGAGCGAGTTGAGGGCCGTGGCTTCACCGACACGGTCCCCGCACTCCCTGAAGCCGGTCACCGCCGCTTCCAGGTACTCGATGCCGCGGTCGACGGCGTGCACCTCAAGGTGCATCTTCCCCAGTTCCTGGAGCGCCGCGCTCGCGTACCCCGGTTCGTCGAGCGTGCGCGCCCCCGCCAGAGCCTGCGTACCGACCGTGAAGGCCTCCTCGAAGTGCCGCCACTCGTTCAGGTAGGGCATCAGGGCCGTCGCGACGTGGACCATCTGTTCCAGGCGGCCCTCGGCCTCGGCCAGGGCCACCAGGGCGACGACCGTGGGGCGTTCCGCGTCCAGCCAGGCCAGTGCCCGGACCCGTTCGGACTGCGTGAGCTGCGAGACCGCTTCGCCCGTGGCGCCGCGGTAGTACCCCAGCAGCCGCCCCAGCGCCGCCGCCCGGTCGTCGGTCGCGGCCTCCAGCTCGCCCTGCTCCGCCGCGTACAGGCGGACCAGGTCGTGCATGCGCCAGCGGCCCGAGCCTGCCGGCTGTTCGGTGACCAGGCTGGCGGTGGCCAGCCGGGCCAGGAGCTCCCGTACGTCCTTCATCGGGGTCCCGTGCAGCCCGGCCACCAGCACCCGGGTGTCCCACTCGGGCTGGCGGTCCAGAGCGATCGCGGCCTCGGTGGAGCAGTCCGGCCCCGGGTTCACCGTCAGGAGCCGCAGCAGCCGGGCCTCGTCCGGGGCCAGCCAGCGGTAGGAGAGGTCGAACGCGGCGCGGACGCCCACCGGCAGCCCGCCGCCCGGCCCCTCGAAGTGCAGGGCGGCCAACCGGGTACGGGTGTCCGCGAGCTGCTCGGCCAGCGTCGTCGGGGACAGCCCCGGATCGCCCGCGAGCCGGGCGGCGACGACGGTCAGGGCCAGCGGCAGCCGCCCGCAGTACGTGGCGATCTCGGCGAGCGCGGCCCGGTCCCGCTCCGGCCGCAGGTCCGCGGGGCGGGTGCGCAGCAGGGTCCCGGTGATCAGCTCGGTGGCCGCGTCCAGGGACAGCTCGTCGAGGTCCACCAGCCGCCCCGGGAAATCGGGGGCGACCAGGCCGTGCCGGGAGGTCACCAGCAGCCGGTGGCCTCCCCCGCCCTGGGGGACCAGCGGTCGCACCTGGGACACGTCGCCCGCGTCGTCCGCGACGATCAGCACCCGCTGCCCCGCGGCGGCCCGGCCCGCCAGCTCGGACCGGTAGAGCGCCAGGTGCTCCTCGTACGTGGGCGGCAGGTCGGCGTCCCGGATGCCGAGGGCGCGCAGCAGCGCGGCCACGGCCTGGCCGGGGCTGACCTGCCCAGACGGGGCGTAGCCGTTGAGGGACACGAAGAGCACCCCGCCCGGGAAGCGGCCCTGCGCGACGGCCCGTTGGGCCACGGTCAGGGCGAGGGCGCTCTTGCCGACCCCGGCGAGCCCGGCCACCACGGCCACCGGGGTGGCCGCGGCGGGCTCCAGGGACTGGAGGAGGGCATCGACCTGTTCGGCGCGTCCGACCAGGTCGACGGGGGCGTCCGGGAGGCCGTACAGGGCGGCGGGCGCGGGGCCCGTGCCGGGGCCGAAGACGTTCAGGTCCCGGCCGATCTGCTGCCCGATCTGCTGCCCGATCTGGGTGACGTGGCCGCCGCGGTCGGCGCTGGCCCACTGCTCGGGCCCGCCGAAGCGCTGCGGCGCCTTCTCTGCGCTCACTACGGGGTGGACCCCGTCCCGCCGGGGGCGGTGGTCCCGGGGGCCGGGGCGGCCGGTCCCGGGGCGGGCGGTGCGGCAGCGGGAGGCGCGGGCGGTGCAGCAGCGGGCGGCGGTACGGCGGCGGGCGGTGCAGCGGCGGGCGTCACGGGCGGCTGGGGCGACGGGTCCCCCACCCGCTGTTCCACCTCGGCCCTGCGGTCCGCCTCGGCGTGCTGGTCGGTCTGCTCGGAAGCGCCACCCCCGGCGCCCACCTGCGTGATCTTGCCCTTCCGGTCCGCCTTCGCGACCTGCCGCGTGTACGGCGTGCCGGGAGCCTGCGGCGCCGGAGGAGCGGGGGGCGGCGGAGAGGTCGGAGGGGCCGGAGGGGTAGCCGGGGCTCCCGCGGCGGCCCACGCGCCGCCCGCGGCGAGCGCGATGGTGGTCATGGCCCCGGCGAACACCCCGGCCACGGCTATCGCGTCGCTGTCCTTGTCCGGCACCCAGCCGAACGGGTCGATCCGGCCCAGCCAGAAACACCCCCCGAAGACCACGACCGCACCCACCACGACGACGATCCAACGCACTGTTCGCGACATGACGGCCACATTCCACCAGGGGAACCCGCCGAAACGGCCGGAAGTGCCCCCGGTGGAGCGGCGGTTCGGGCGATCAGCGGTTCAGCGGGTAGGAGTGCCGGCCCGTCGCCTCGTCGATCTCCGCGTGTGCCTTCTGCAACATCTGCGAAGCGAGATCCATGAGCGCGCGAGCGCCCGCGATCTCTTCCCCGACCCTCAGTTGTTCCGGGTCGGAGGGGTGGCGCATGGCATACCCGTGCGCCCTGATCTCGGAACCGTCCCCGAGCCTGACCAGGGCCGCCGCACTGGTGCGGTGGCCTTCCTCGGTGAATTCGAGATCCACGTGCCATCCGACGAGCGTGGACATGGTGCATCGCCTCCAGGGGTCACTCCTCCAGGGTGCGCCCGCCGGGGCCGCTGCGCGAACCGGGGCGAAGGACACGGACGTTCGACCTCCGGATTTGCTTGCGCGAGCCCGGCTTGATTTCGTACACCCCGAGTGCCTACGGGGGCACCGGGAGGGGCGGCACCACGATGAGTACAGAGGCATTGCCTCCGCGCTGGGCAGAGGTGTTCGGCGAGCCGGCCGCGATGCGGCTCGCTTCCGTGGACGACGGCACGGGCGGCCACGGCCCTACGGGCGGTACGAACGGCGGGGGCAGCAGCAACGAGGACCTCGCCATCACCGGCGGCCCGTGGAGCAAGGCCGCCTCGGCGGCGGGCGAATTGGGCATCAGCATGGCCGGCGCCCTCGGGAAGATGGCGGGCGCCCACGAGGGCATCGCGGCCGGCACCACCGGGTTCCAGTCGACGGCCGCGCTGGCCACCGTACGGACCTCCTGGGAGAAGCGGCTGTCGGCGGTGCGCGACGAGTGCAGCGCACTGCGGCCCCAGCTGCTGGGCGTCGCCAAGGAGATCGGCGAGGTCAACGCACGGAACGAGGTCGCCTTCTCGCAGCTGATCAAGAAGCAGGAGCCCACGAAGTGACCGTGACCTGGCAGCAGCTGCGCGACCTGAAGACGGCGGAGTACACCGAGGCCGCCACCGCGTGGGCCGAGGCGAGCACCCGCGCCGACGCGGCCCGTGACCGCATCAGCATTCAGATGATCAAGCAGCTGGAGGAGCAGAAGGGCGTCACGGCGGTGGCCGTGAAGGACCGCCTCGTGCGGCTCGACCGCAACTTCGACTTCATCCACACCGAGTGCGGCCTGATCCGCACCACCCTCAGCTCGCTGGCCCACGAGCTCGGCGAGGAGCAGACCCGCCTGAACGCGGCGCTGGACGAGGCCTCGTCCCGCAGCTACACCGTTCACGCCGACGGGTCGGTCCAGTACCCGGAGGGCGGCGAGAACATGATCACCAAGCAGCCCATCCCGGGCGGCACGGTGCGCGGCGTCGCGAGGCTGCTGGACCCGCCCCTCGGCCAGCTGGGCCAGACCCCTCCGGGCCTCATCAACCCCAATCCGCACCACGCCGTCGCCGCGGAGATAGCCAACCGGATCGCGGGCGCGCTGGCGGCCGCCGTGGACGTCGACACGCGCTTCACCCGCATCCTGAACCGCCTCAAGGCCCCGGACGGCCTGGAGGTCACCGACGCCACCTGGGCGGACGCGGCGGGTGACGCGGCGGCGGTGCGCGCGGAGGCCACGGACTACCTGCGGGACACCATCCCGGAGAAGAGCTCCCCGGCCGACCGCGCCAGCTGGTGGAAGGGCCTGTCGGACGACCAGCGGGCCGAGCTGCTGGCCGTCTACCCGGACGTGATCGGCAACCTGGACGGCATCCCGGCCACGGTCCGCCACGACGCCAACCAGGACAACCTGCAGATGCTGATCGGCAAGCTGTCGGGCCAGGACGACGAGAAGTCCCAGACCCAGCTCGCGGGCATGCGCTCGCTCCACGACCAGATGTGGAACCCGAAGCCCCTGGAGCCGCCGATGTACCTGCTGGGCATCGGCGACCAGGGCGGCGGCCGCGCCATCGTCGCCTTCGGCAACCCGGACACCTCGCGCAACGTGTCGGCGTACGTACCTGGCCTGGGCACGGCACTGGACTCCCATTTCGCCCGCAACGACGTCCAGCGGGCCCGCGACACGGCGATGGGCGCCCAGGAGCACGACCCGAGCTCCGCCGCGATCGTCTGGCTCGGCTACGACGCCCCTCAGTTGCCTGCGGACGAGCTGCTCGACAACCTGGACGTCATGTCCGAGGACCACGCCCGCGCGGGCGCTCCCGCCTACAACCAGTTCATGGCCGGGATCAGCGCCACCAACGAGAACGCAGACCCGCACGTCACGGCCCTCGGCCACTCGTACGGCTCGCTGACCGTGGGCCAGGCGGCTCAGCTGAACGGCGGGATCCCGGGCGCCGACGACATCATCCTGGTCGGCAGCCCCGGCACCGGCGCGCAGCACGCCGACCAGCTGAACGTGGGCAAGGAGCACGTGTACGTGGGCGCCTCCGACCACGACCCCGTGTCCATGCTCCCGAACAAGACCGAATCCAACGGCATGCTGAGCGGTGCCGGTGGAGGCCTCCTCTCCGGAGGGATCCCCGGCGCCCTCGTGGGCGGCACCATCGGTTACTTCGTCGGCGACGCGCTCACCGACGACAACCAGATCTACTTCGGCATGGACCCTGCCAACAAGGACTTCGGCGCGAACCGCTTCAGGGTGGACGACGGCCCGATGCCGGTCATCGGGGGAGGCGGGCTCATGGACGCTCACTCCAACTACTTCAACCCGAACAAGGACCCCGAATCGGCCGACAACATTGCGCTGATCATCGCGGGCAAGCCGGGCGACATCACGACCGAGGGACACCGATGAGGGCGAACCTGCGGGATTCCCGTACGACAAGCACCCGGCGCGCCGCAGTCTCGCTGTTCGCGCTCACCGCCCTCGTAGCGGGCTGCGGACCCGGCAACGAGGCACCGGACGAAAGGAAGACCACCATGAACATGCAGCAGGGCGCCGGGCGCGCCGACGGCATCCTCCAGGAGACCCTGGCCGCGGTGAAGCCCGAACTGCGTTGGAACCACGGCCCTTCCAGCGATGCCGGGTGCACCAAGGGCATCGCCGGAGCGGCCACCGGCACCGGCTCCGCGAAGCGGAAGATCATCATCCTGACCGTCGTGTCCGAGCAGCGCCGCGGCGCGCTCCTCGGAGTGATCGAGCGCGATTGGAAGGGGCGCGGCTACACGATCACGAACGTCCGGGCCAGCAAGGACGTCCCGGCGATCTACGCGGAGACCCCGGACGGCTACATCCTCACGGCGAAGGTCGGCGGAGAGGGCCAGTTCTTCCTGGAGGCCGCCACGCCGTGCCTGGCGGACCACCCCGTCCAGGACCCCACCACCAAGCCCAACACCCCGACGCGCAACGGCCCGTACCCGCCCCGCCCGGACGTCCAGGACGAGTTCTGGTCCGCCACCACCCCGCTCCCCTCCGACAGCCCCACCCCCTGATGCACCCGACCAGACTCCCCCGCACGGCGCTCGCCCTGCTCTCGCTCGCCACCTTCGCCACGGGCTGCGGCCTGGTCGGTGGTGGTGGCGGGCAGCGGGGCAAGGACGCCGAAACCATGACCATGCAGCAGGGCGCCACGCGGGCGGACGGCATGCTCCAGGAGACCCTGGCGGCGTGACGCCCGAACTGCGCTGGAACCACGGCCCTGGCGGCGACTCCGGCTGCACCAAGGGCATCGCGGGCGCGCCCACCGGCACCGGGGCCGCCGACCGGCGCATCGTCGTGCTGACGGTCGTGTCGGAGCAGCGCCGTCCCGTCCTGCTCGGGGTCATCCAACGGGCCTGGAAGGACCGCGGCTACACGATCACGTCCGTCAATCCGCACAAGGTCTTCCCCAGCATCCACGCCGCGACCCCCGACGGCTACGTCCTGTCCGTCGAGGTCGGCGGCGAGGGCCAGTTCTTCATCGAGGCGGCCACTCCCTGCCTGAGGGACCACCCCGTCCAGGACCCCACCGCCAAGCCCAACACCCCGAACCGCAACGTCCCGTTCCCGGCGCGCCCCGACACGCAGGACGCCTTCTGGTCCGACACCACCCCCCTCCCTTCCGGCAGCCCCGAACCCTCCCCCGCCGCCCCCTGAGGGACGGCCGGGGGCCCGGCGCAGGATCGGGGCGCGGGTCAGTTGCGGGTGGCTCTGACGCCGTCCAGGAAGGGCTCCAGGACCGCGCGCCAGGCCGCGGGCTGGTCGTAGTGGAGGTAGTGGCCCGCATCGGGGATCTCCGCGTACCGCCCGGCCGGGAGGACGCGGACCATCTCCTGGGCCTCGGCCCGCCCCAGCTCCCCGTCCAGCCCGCGGACCACCAGGGCGGGGCAGCGGACCTGGGCGAGCTCTTCCCAGTGGGCGTCGTGCACCCACGTCTCGCGGGCCGTGAGCATCTGGCGGCGGGAGAACAGCGGGCGCCAGCCGTCCGGGGCCTGGTGCATGACCTCGGCGAAGAAGGCGCCGCGGCCGGGGTCGGGGCGCTCCACCCGGGGGTCGTCCTCACCGAACCAGCGGCGGGCGGCGTCCTGGGTGGGGAAGGGCAGGGGCCACCGGTGGAACCAGTCCTCCCAGTCCTGCTGGGAGGCCTCGCCGAGCGCCGAGGCCCGCATGTCGCAGATCACCACGGCCTCGACGAGGTCGGGGCGGCGGGCCGCGAGCTGCCAGGCGGTGAGGGCGCCCATGGAGTGGCCGATCAGGGTCACGGGGGCGAGGCCGAGCTGCTCGACGGCGGCTTCGGCATCGGCCACGAAGGCGTCGCGGCCCAGGGAGGTCAGGACGCCGGGGCCCGCGGGCGGGCGGTCGCTCTGTCCGTGTCCTCGCTGGTCCAGTGCCACGACCCGATGGCGCTCGGAGAGCCAGCGGGCGGTGCCGGCCCAGTGGAATGCGCGGCCCATCAGGCCGTGGAGTAACAGGACCGCGGGCCGCTGCGGGTCCTGCGGTCCGGGCTCGGCCGGCCCGGCGGGCTCCGCGGTCGCTTCGCGGAACTCCCAGGCGGCCAGGCGCACGCCGTCGGCCGCCGTCACATCGATGCGCTGTACCACCGCAGATGCACCCCCTTCGCTCCCGGCCAGACTATCGAACCCGTATTCGAAAACGGGCGTCTCGCCGACAACACCGCTCTTTCGAGTGACCTTGCTCAAGGATTGGCCGCCGCTGCCGATGGAGATCCTTTCAACAGGGAGGCGGGCCGCTCGGGGAAGACGGTCCGAAGGGGATGACCTTGAGAGCTCGGGGCTCCAGGTCACAAGGGGAGGACCGGTCCCGGCGCCGCAAGGCGCCGGGACCGTCCACACCACACTGCTACCAGGCTTGCAGGCCCCCACTGGACCGTACGGGCGAATCAGCGGCAATCAGCCGACGCACCCGCAGCCGGCACATGGCCGGAAATCAGCGCTTCGCGACGAACACGTGCGAAGCGACCTCCTCGTCCAGCTCGGCCGCCTCCCCGCCGCTGCCGACCAGCACACCGCCCGCGGACTCGGTCACGCTCACCACCGATCCGGGCTGCACGCCCGCGCGGCGCAGCGTGTACATCAGCTGGGCGTCCGTCTGGATCGGCTCGCCGATACGACGCACGACCACCGTCTTGCCCTCGGCACCCGGGTCCAGCTCGGCCAGACTGATCATGCCGTCCGCCAGGAACGGATCGGCCTCGGCCTTCTCACCCAGCTCCTCCAGCCCCGGGATCGGGTTCCCGTACGGGGACTCGGTCGGGTGACGCAGCAGCTCCAGCACCCGCCGCTCCACCGCCTCGCTCATCACGTGCTCCCAGCGGCAGGCCTCGGCGTGCACCTGCTCCCACTCCAGGCCGATGACGTCGACGAGCAGACACTCCGCGAGCCGGTGCTTGCGCATCACGCGCGTCGCCAGCCGCCGCCCCTCCTCCGTCAGCTCCAGGTGCCGGTCGCTGGCGACCGCCACCAGGCCGTCCCGCTCCATCCGCGCCACGGTCTGGCTCACCGTCGGGCCGCTCTGGTCGAGCCGCTCGGCGATGCGGGCGCGCATGGGGACCACACCTTCCTCTTCCAGTTCGAGGATGGTGCGGAGATACATCTCCGTGGTATCGATCAGTCCGGACATTCGTGCCCCTCGGATTGCGTGCGCTGGCCCTGCCCCCAATTCTGACGCATCGGGCGCAGAACCGTCCCGTGCGGAGGACAAGCCGGTCCCCGGACATCTCCCCCGGGACCTCCCAGGGACCCCTCGCACCCCTCCCGCATCCCTCCCGGCGTCCCTGCCGCGTCCCTCCCACGTCCCTGCCGCGTCCCTCCCCCATCTCCCCGGCGCCCCCTCGCGCGCCACCCTCTTGCGGACAACTGCGTGCACATCGCGCGGGGCTTTCGGCCCGGGATTGACGTTCGTATTGACACGCCCTTGGTCCAGACCGCACGGTGAGCGGCGGACACGGAAGCCCCCCACCCCCGGAAGGCCATCGGCGTATGAGCGAGAGCAAGCTGGCCGGTCAGTTCTTCGACGCGGCCATCGGCCTGCTGGAGCGGGTCCGGGACGAGGAGGCCGCACCCATCGCGGAGGCCGGCTCCCTCATCGCGGACGCGGTGGCGTCCGGCAACCGGCTGTTCGCCTTCGGCGCCGGACACTCCTCGCTGCCCGCCCAGGACGTCGTCTACCGGGCCGGCGGACTCGCCCTGATGAACTTCCTCGCCGTCCCCGGCACCGCCGGCATCGACGTCATGCCCGCCACCCTGGGCAGCGCCCTGGAGCGGGTCGACGGCCTGGCCGGCGCCGTCCTGGACAGCAGCCCCGCCTCGGCGGGCGACGTCCTCGTGATCATCTCCCTCTCCGGGCGCAACGCCCTGCCCGTCGAGATGGCCATGAACGCCCGCGCCATCGGCCTCAAGGTCATCGGCGTGACCTCGGTGGCCTACGCCACCGGGACCAGGTCCCGGCACGTCTCCGGCACCTTCCTCAAGGACCACTGCGACGTCGTCCTCGACAGCAAGATCGCCGTCGGCGACGCCGAACTCACCCTCGACGGCATCGACGCCCCCTTCGCCCCCGCCTCCACCGTCGTGACCAGCGCCATCATGCAGGCGGTCATGGCCGCGGCGGCCGGAGACCTCGCCGCCCGCGGGATCGAGCCCCCGCTGCTGCGCTCCGGCAACGTCGACGGCGGCCACGAGTGGAACGGCCGCGTGATGCAGGAGTACGGCGACCGGATCTTCTTCCGCCACTGACCCACCGCGGTCGCCGGGCGGGCGCCCCGTTCCTACGATGGTGGATACGGCACTCGGGTCCCCGCACACCAGAGGTGACCGGGCATGTCCTCCCACCCCGCCCCGACACCCCAGCCCCAGCCCCAGCCCCGCCGACGCCCCTACGCCGCCCGCCGGACGCTCCAGGCCGGCGCGGCGGCGCTGCTGCTCCTCATCACCGGCGTGGCCACGGCCCCGGCCGCCCCAGCCGCCCCCGTCCGGGCGGCACAGGACCTCGTACGCCAGGACCTCGTACGGCAGGACCTCGTGCGGCAGGACCTGCCGCGTCAGGACCTCGACCCGGCCACCGTCGCGAAGCTCGACGCCGCGATCACCGCGGCGATGGAGAAGGACGGCATCCCGGGCGTCACCGTCGGCCTGTGGATGCCCGGCCGCGGCGACTACGTGAAGTCCTTCGGCGTCGCCGACACCGGGTCCGGCACCCCCATGAAGACCGACCTCTACACGCGCATCGGCAGCGTGACGAAGACCTTCACCGTCACCGCCGTCCTCCAGCTCGTCGACGAAGGGCGCGTCGCCCTCGACGACCCGATCTCGATGTACGTGGACGGCGTACCGGGCGGCGCCGGGATCACCCTGCGGGAGCTCGCCTCCATGCGCAGCGGCCTCTACAACTACACCGAGGACAAGAAGTTCCTCGACGACCTGCGCGCCGACCCGCAGCGCGAGTTCACCCCCCGGCAGCTGCTCGACTACGCCTTCGCGCACCCCGCGAACTTCAAGCCCGGCACCTCGTGGGAGTACAGCAACACCAACACCGTCCTCCTCGGACTCCTGCTGGAGGAGATGAGCGGACAGCCCCTGGACGGCTACCTCCGCCACCACGTCTTCGACCCGCTGAAGCTGACCGACACCTCCCTGCCCGTCGGAACCGCGTTCCCCGAACCGCACGCCCAGGGCTACACGACCTTCACCCCGAACGGCGCCGTCACCGAGGCCACCGACTGGAACCCCTCCTGGGCCTGGGCCGCCGGAGCCGCCATCTCCACCCTCGACGACCTGCGCGCCTGGGTCCCCGCCCTGGTCGAGGGCCGGCTACTGACCCCCGCCACCCAGGCGCAGCGGATGCGTACCCGGTCGGTCGGCGTACCGGGTATCTCCTACGGCCTCGGCATCGCCGACGTCAACGGCTGGCTCGGGCACAACGGCGAACTGCCCGGCTACGAGACCATCGCGGCGCAGCTGCCCCAGCAGAAGGCCACCCTCGTCGTCCTGGTCAACTCCGACGCCGACCGGGGCGGCTCGTACAGCACCACCATCGGCAAGGCCGTCACCCGGATCGTCACCCCGGACCACCTGTGGGACCTGCCCGCCCCGCCCCAGGTCGGCCAGAACCACTAGCCGCGCCCGCGAGGTCCAGGTCGGCCGCGATCCGGGCCGCGACCTCCTCCGCGTACTCGGCGTCCACCCGCTCGAACGCCGCCCGGGACGCCCCGCGCAGGAACGTCAGCGCCCCCACCGTCCGGCCCCGGCTGCGCAGGACCGTGCACAGCGCGTGCACCGCGCCCTCGGGCCACTGGCGGGCCCGCGCCCACTCCTCGTCCGCCTCCCCGCGCGGGGCGCTGCTGCGCACCGAGCCGATCCGGTCCAGCGCCTGGAACACCGGGTGCCCGGCCTCGTACCGCACCGGGATCGACCCCGGCCCCGGCAGCACCGGCGGGGAGGCGGCCGACCGGACCAGGCGGCGGCGTTCCGGATCGGCCGAGCGGTCCAGTACGTCCAGCAGTGCGTGCTCGGCGAACCCGGCGAGGGCGAAGTCCAGGCGTACGGCCGCCGCCTCGGCCGGGTCCTCGCAGTCGGCGGCGACCCGGCCCGCGCGGTGCAGCTGATGGGCGCGGAACCGCAGCTGCGCGGTGTCCAGCTGCGCCTGCCGGGCCTCGGAGACGTCCTGGAACAGCCAGCCCACCCCGAGCGGGACGGGCTCCTCCGCCAGCGGTGAGGCCAGCCGCAGGAACCCGCACCGCCAGCAGCGCCGCCGCACCCCCTCCGCCGTGCGCACCGACACCCACAGCTCCACAGGCGCGGGCGGGGCTCCTTCGGCGAGGACGTGCTGGAGGGCGCCCTCCAGCTCCTCCACGCCCTGCGTCAGCAACTCGCCGAGGGGACGCCCGAGGAGGGCGGTGCGGCCGGTGCCGAAGGCGCGGGCCGCGTGCGCGTTGACCACGGCGGGCCGCAGGTCCACGTCGACGAGGACCACGCCCCACGAGGCGTCCTCCATCAGCGCCTCGCTCAGCGCGATGGACCGCTCCAGGTCGATCTGGGCGTGCACCTCGCTGAACGCGCAGTACACCCCGGCGGGCTTGCCGCCCGCTCCCGGGACCCCGGCGGACTGGGTCCGTACGAGGACCCGCCCGCCGTCCTTGGTCACCAGGGCGAACTCGTGGACCTGGCGGCCCGGCACGTCCTGGGCGGCCATCAGCCGGTCCTGGACGTCCTGCGCGTCGGCGGCCCGGACCGCCCACCCGGCGAAGCCCTTGCGTCCCACCGCCTCAGCGGCGGACCAGCCGAGGATCCGCTCGGCCTCCCGGTTCCAGTGCGTGATCACGCCGTCGGAGTCGAACGCGCACAGGGCGGCGTCCATCCCGTCCAACAGCGCTGCGAGCAGATCGTCGGCGGTCTCACTACGTCCGAAGGCACTCACCTGGCACCCCCTGCAGGTGTTCGCGTGTGCGGCACGTCAGATCATTGAACTGGAACGTGACGCACCCCACACCCCGTTCCCCCGAATACCCCGAAATGATCCCGTTCGGGCGGGAGGGGCTCGCGGACCGGCCCGGGAAATATCCGGTTGTGCCGTCCCGGAGGGGCTCCTAGGCTCTGCATTACACGAGAAGGGAGGTGGTTCCCGAAATGTACGGAAACCGGACGCGTGAGGTGACTGCGGGCTAAGCGCCCGTCGTCGCACGCACCCAGTGCGGTGCCCGGCGGGATCGCCAGGCGCCAATCCCAAGCAGTCACCCGACCCGCGGGCTCGCCGGTACGTCCGGCCGGCTTCTCTCACTGCAGGAGAGAAACCAGAGCCCGCGGGTCGTCTGCGTTTTCAGCGGCCTCCCCGCCGGCCCGGCCGCCCCCGCCCGGCTACGGGCAGAGGCGCTCGACGCGCCACTTCTCCCCGTCCAGGACGTAGCGCAGGCGGTCGTGCAGGCGGTTCTCGTGGCCCTGCCAGAACTCCACCGCGTCCGGAGTGATCCTCAGCCCGCCCCACTGCGGCGGCACGGGCACCTGCTCGCCCTCCGGGTAGCGGGCGGTGAGCTCCGCGTAGCGGCTGTCCAGCTCGGCGCGGGAACCGATCACGCTGGACTGCTCGCTCGCCCAGGCGCCCAGCTGGGAGCCGTGCGGGCGGGAGCGGAAGTACGCCGCCGTCTCGTCGCGGCCGATGCGGGCCGCCGTACCGGTGACGACGACCTGGCGGGCGATGGGGTGCCAGGGGAACAGCAGGGCGACGTGCGGGTTCGCGTCGACCTCGCGGCCCTTGCGGGAGTCGTAGTTCGTGAAGAAGACGAAGCCCCGCTCGTCGAACTGCTTCAGCAGCACGGTGCGGGAACTGGGACGGCCGTCGGGGGTCGCCGTCGAGACGACCATGGCGTTCGGTTCGAAGAGGTTCGCGTCGGCAGCCTGCTGGAACCACCGCGCGAACTGCCGCATCGGGTCCTCGGCGAGGCTCTCCTCGGCGACGATCTGCGAGCGGTATTGCTTGCGCATGACGGCGGGGTCAAGGTCATGGTCGGTCACACGTGCCATCCTGCCCCAGTACGACTTCCCGGGGTGTGCCGGACGTCACGCTTCCGCACACCATCGGGAGCGGACAAAATCTTGGGGCCGGTCCGGACGTCCCCATGCGGGTGACCTTCGGCCGTGCCGGGCATCAACGGGGATGACCGCGCCGGACCGCGAATCACGCCGGGAGCCGCGCGTGTTCGCACTATCTGAGGAGCCGCCTGATGTCCGACTTCGTACCCGGGCTCGAGGGTGTAGTCGCGTTCGAAACGGAGATCGCAGAGCCCGACAAGGAGGGCGGATCCCTCCGCTACCGGGGCGTCGACATCGAAGACCTCGTCGGTCACGTCTCCTTCGGGAACGTGTGGGGCCTGCTGGTCGACGGTGCCTTCAACCCCGGCCTGCCGGCCGCCGAGCCCTTCCCCATCCCGGTCCACTCCGGTGACATCCGGGTCGACGTGCAGTCCGCGCTCGCCATGCTCGCTCCCGTGTGGGGCCTGAAACCGCTCCTGGACATCGACGAGCGCACGGCCCGCGACGACCTGGCGCGGGCCGCGGTCATGGCCCTGTCGTACGTCGCCCAGTCCGCCCGCGGCCAGGGCCTGCCGATGGTGCCGCAGCGGGAGATCGACAAGGCCGAGTCCGTCGTCGAACGGTTCATGATCCGCTGGCGCGGCGAGCCCGACCCGAAGCACGTCAAGGCCGTCGACGCCTACTGGACCTCGGCCGCCGAGCACGGCATGAACGCCTCCACCTTCACCGCCCGCGTCATCGCCTCCACCGGCGCGGACGTTGCGGCCGCACTGTCCGGGGCGGTCGGCGCCATGTCCGGGCCGCTCCACGGCGGGGCCCCGTCCCGCGTCCTCGGCATGATCGAGGAGATCGAGCGCACCGGCGACGCCGTCGCCTACGTCAAGAAGGCCCTCGACAAGGGCGAGCGGCTGATGGGCTTCGGGCACCGCGTGTACCGCGCCGAGGACCCCCGCGCCCGCGTCCTGCGGCGCACCGCCAAGGAACTGGACGCCCCGCGCTACGAGGTCGCCGCGGCGCTGGAGAAGGCCGCGCTGGAGGAGCTGCACGCACGCCGCCCCGACCGGGTGCTGGCGACGAACGTGGAGTTCTGGGCCGCGATCATGCTGGACTTCGCGGAGGTCCCGGCGCACATGTTCACCTCGATGTTCAGCTGCGCCCGCACGGCCGGATGGTCCGCGCACATCCTGGAGCAGAAGCGCACGGGCCGCCTGGTGCGGCCGTCCGCCCGCTACACCGGGCCGGGCCGACGCAACCCGCAGGAGATCGAGGGCTACGCGGACATCGCCGAGACCGCCTGATCCGCCTCGGACCCCTCACCCGACGGGGGCGCCGCATCCGCAGGACCGGGATGCGGCGCCCCTGCCACGTCACGGAGCACCTGTGCGCACCCTCCCCTGCCTCGTCCTCGCCGCCGGCGCGCTGCTGCTCGCCCTGTTCCTGCTGCGGCGCCGGCTGGTCCTGCGCCGGCGCGGGGTCGCCGTCCAGGCCCGCTGCACCGCGTACCGGCCGCAGGAGGGCGGCGGAACCCGCGTCACCCTGCGCTACACGGTCCCGGACGGCCGCACCCTCACGCACCTGACGGACGGGGTCGACTGCCCTCCCGGAACCCGCGAGGGGGACCTGGTCGAGGTGCTGTACGACCCCCGCGACCCGTCCCGGGCCGCGACCGCGCTCCGCGCCCGCACGTCCCCCGGGCGCCACTACGACCTGCTCGGGCTCTTCGCCGTGTCCCTCGCGGCCGCGCTGGCGGCCGCCCTCGTCTGACGCTCAGCCGAGGGCCGCGTCCAGGATGCGGGACCACTGGGCGACGACACGGGCCCGGCGGGCCGTGTCGTCGGTGAGGACATTGGCCAGCCCCAGGCCGCGGGCCATGTCGAGCAGGCCCTGCATGGTCTCCCGTACGCCGGGGACGGACTCGTCCGCGCCCAGGAGTTCCACGGCGATGCGGTGGGTCTCGCGGCCGACCCGGGCCTCCAGCTCGGTGACCCGGGGGCGCAGCTGCTCCTCGTTGGAGGCGGCGACCCACAGCTGGAGCGCGGCCCGGAAGAGGGTGCCCGTGTACAGGTCCACGAGGGCTTCCACCACGGTGGGGCGGGCGGCCGGGGCGCTGTGGAAGAGCTCGCGCAGGGCCGTGGACCGTTCCTCGGCGACGTATTCGACGGCCGCCGTGAACAGGTCCTCGCGGGTCGGGAAGTGGTGCTGGGCCGCGCCCCGGGAGACTCCGGCGCGTTCGGCGACGACGGAGACGGTGGAGCCCGCCCAGCCGTGCTCGGCCAGGCAGGAGACGGCCGCCTCCAGGAGGTGGCGGCGGGTGACGCGGCTGCGCGCCTGCTTGGGGCCGCCGGTCACCGTGCCCATGACGGGTCCCGGCGCTCGAAGCGGGCGGTGATGCCCTCGCGGGCCTCGGCGGAGGCGAAGAGCTCGGCGGAGAGCCCCGTGAGGCGGGCGCCGTCGCGTTCCAGGGCCTCGCGCACGGCGGCGGAGGTGAGGGCCTTGGTGGCGGCCAGGCCCTGCGGGGAGGCCTTGCGCAGGCCGGTGAGGACGGGCTCCAGGGCCTGGTCCAGTTCGTCGGCGTGGGGGGCGCGCAGGGTGATCAGGCCGATCCGGGCGGCTTCGGCGGAGTCGAACTGCTCGGCGGTCAGGAAGTAGCGGGCGGCGGCGCGGGGGTCCAGGCGCGGGAGCAGCGGCATCGAGATGACGGCGGGCGCGAGGCCGAGGTGGGTCTCGGTGAAGGCGTACGTGGACTGCGGTCCGGCGGCGGCGATGTCGCACACCCCGAGCAGCCCGAGGCCGCCGGCCCGGACGTGTCCGGTGACGCGGGCGACGACGGGCTTGGGGAGCTCGGCGATCTCGCGGAGCAGGGCCAGGAAGTCGGCGGGGTCGCACGGGGTCTTGAGGTCGGCTCCGGCGCAGAAGGTGGTGCCGGTGTGGGTGAGGACGACGGCCCGGACGTCCGGGTCGGCGGCGGCTTCGGCGAGGGCGGTGCGCAGGGCGGCGACGAGGGCGGCGGAGAGCGCGTTGCGGTTGCCCGGGGAGTCCAGGGTGAGCGTGGCGATGCCGGTCGCCCGGGCGGCGTGCACGAGTGGGGCCATGTCTCCTCCGGAGCGGTGGTCGGTGGGGCGAGCCCCTGAAGGTCTGGGGGCCCTGGGGCCCTGGAGGCCCGGGGAGACCTGGAACCCTCGTAAGCCCCCTGAAGGCCATGGGCCGTTCCCGCTGCCGGGGCACGGGCCTTCCGGGAGGGTACGCGGGCGGTCCGGATACCGGGGAACCGGCCGGGGCGGCGCCCCGGCCCGGGACCCGGGCCCGGCACGGGGCCGTACCCCGGCGCGGGGGCCTGGCACGGTGCCGGGCCGTGGGGGCGGGGGGTCAGTAGGACTTGGGCAGGCCCAGGGTCTGGTGGGAGACGAAGTTGAGGATCATCTCCCGGCTGACCGGGGCGATGCGGGCCACGCGGGAGGCCGTGATGAGGGAGGCCAGGCCGTATTCGCGGGTGAGGCCGTTGCCGCCGAGGGTGTGGACGGACTGGTCGACGGCGCGCACGCAGGCCTCACCGGCCGCGTACTTGGCCATGTTCGCGGCCTCGCCCGCTCCCATGTCGTCGCCCGCGTCGTAGAGCGCGGCGGCCTTCTGCATCATCAGGCGGGCCAGTTCCAGCTCGATGTGGGCCTGGGCGAGGGGGTGGGCCACGGCCTGGTGGGCGCCGATCGGCTCCTTCCAGACCTGGCGGGTCTTGGCGTAGTCGACGGCCTGGGCGAGGGCGTAGCGGCCCATGCCGATCGCGAAGGCGGCGGTCATGATGCGTTCGGGGTTGAGTCCGGCGAAGAGCTGGAGGAGGCCCGCGTCCTCGTCGCCGACCAGGGCGTCGGCGGGCAGCCGTACCTCGTCCAGGACCAGTTCGAACTGCTTCTCCGCGGCCTGGAGTTCCATGTCGATGACCGAGCGGGTGAAGCCCGGCGCCTCGCGCGGGACGATGAACAGGCAGGGCTTGAGGCGGCCGCTCCCGGCGTCCTCGGTGCGGCCGACGATCAGGGTGGCGTCGGCGATGTCCACGCCGGAGATGAAGACCTTGCGGCCGGTGAGGACCCAATCGTCGCCGTCGCGGCGGGCGGTGGTGGTGATGCGGTGGGAGTTGGATCCGGCATCGGGTTCGGTGATGCCGAAGGCCATGGTGCGGGTGCCGTCGGCGAGGCCGGGGAGCCAGGCCTGCTTCTGGGCCTCGGTGCCGAAGCGGGAGATGACCGTGCCGCAGATGGCCGGTGAGACGACCATCATCAGCAGCGGGCAGCCCGCGGCCCCGAGTTCCTCCAGGACGATGGAGAGTTCGGCGATGCCGCCGCCTCCGCCGCCGTACTCCTCGGGCAGGTTGACGCCGAGGTAGCCGAGCTCGGCGGCGTCCGCCCACAGCTCGTCGGGGTGGCCGCCCTCGCGGGCGACGCGGGACAGGTAGGCGCGGCCGTACTTCTGCCCGAGGGCGGCGACGGCCTTGCGCAGGGCCTGGTGTTCCTGGGTTTCGGCCGTGGCGGCGGCGATGGCGGGGCTCATGCGTGCGGTTCCTCCTGGACTACGGCGAGCAGGGCGCCGAACTCGACCTGGCGGCCGGTGACGGCGTGGAGCGCGGTGAGCGTGCCGGAGGCGGGAGCGAGGATGCGGTGCTCCATCTTCATGGCCTCCAGCCAGAGCAGGGGCTGCCCGGCGGTGACGGGGCTGCCGGGGCCGAGGCCCTCGGCGACGCGGACGACGGTGCCGGGCATGGGGGCGAGCAGGGAGCCCGGTTCGGTGCGTTCCTGGGGGTCGGCGAACCGGGGGACGGGGACGAGGGTGTGGGCGCCGAGCACGGAGTCGACGTAGACCTCCGACCTGTTCGAATTTTGTTTCACGTGGAACAGGCGCCGGATGCCGTCGACTTCGAGGGTGACGAGGTCCGGGCGGGCGGCCAGGACCCGGACCCCGGGGTGGTCCACCGGGTGGTACTGGACCTCGTACGCGGTCCCGGCGCCCGCGGCCCCGGCTGCCGTGTAGCGGCGGGTCTGGGGCTGGGAGCGGATGTTGCGCCAGCCGCCGAGGCGGGCGGCGAGCGGGGCGCCGGGGGCGGGGGCGGCGTCGGCGAGGGCGGCGGCGAGGGCCGCCAGGCCGGCGTCCGGGGCGCCCTCGGTCAGGGAGGCGAGGTGGCGGTCGTAGAAGCCGGTGTCGGGCTGCCCGGCGGTGAACTCCGGGTGCCGCAGGGACCGTACGAGGAGCTCGCGGTTGGTGGTGAGCCCGTGGATCCGGGCTCGGGCCAGGGCGTGGGCGAGGATCCGGACGGCCTCGGCGCGGGTCGGGGCGTGGGCGACGACCTTGGCGAGCATCGGGTCGTAGTGGACGCCGACGCTGTCGCCGTCGGCGAAACCGGTGTCCACGCGGACCGCGCCGGGCACCTCCAGGGTGGTCAGTACCCCGGCCTGCGGGCGCCAGTCCTGGGCGGGGTCCTCGGCGTAGAGACGGGCCTCCACGGCGTGGCCGGCCGGTTCCGGGGGCGACAGCGGCAGGGCCGCGCCCTCGGCGATGCGCAGCTGGAGGGCGACGAGGTCGAGGCCGAAGACGGCCTCGGTGACGGGGTGCTCGACCTGGAGGCGGGTGTTCATCTCCAGGAAGCAGGGGCGGCCGTCGGCGGTGACGAGGAATTCGACGGTGCCCGCCCCCCGGTAGGAGACGGCGCGGGCGGCGGCGACGGCGGCCTGGTGCAGGGTGTCGCGCAGGCTCTCCGGCAGACCGGGGGCGGGGGCCTCCTCGATGACCTTCTGGTGGCGGCGCTGGAGGGAGCAGTCGCGGGTGCCCAGCGCCCAGACGGTGCCGTGGGCGTCGGCGAGGACCTGCACCTCGACGTGGCGGCCGCGTTCCACGTACGGCTCGGCGAAGACCTCTCCGTCGCCGAAGGCGGAGCGGGCTTCGGCGACGGCGCCTTCGAGGGCCTCCTTGAGGGTGTCGAGGTCGCGCACGACGCGCATGCCGCGCCCGCCGCCGCCTGCGGCGGCCTTCAGGAGGAGCGGCAGGTCGGCGGTGGTGGCGTCGGCCGGGTCGACGGGTTCCAGGAGGGGCACCCCGGCGGCGCGCACCAGTTCCTTGGCGCGGGTCTTGGAGGCCATCGCCTCGATGGCCTCGGGGGACGGCCCGATCCAGGTCAGGCCCGCGGCCTCGACCTCGCGGGCGAAGCCGGCGTTCTCGGAGAGGAAGCCGTAGCCGGGGTGGACGGCATCGGCTCCGGCGGCGAGGGCGGCCTTGATGATCAGGTCGCCGCGCAGGTAGGTGTCGGCGGGGGCCGCGCCGGGGAGGCGTACGGCCGCATCGGCGGTGCGGACGTGGAGGGCGTCGGCGTCCGGGTCGGAATGGACGGCGACGGTCTCCAGGCCCAGGGCGCGGGCGGTACGGAAGATCCGTACGGCGATCTCGCCCCGGTTGGCGACGAGCAGGGAGGTGATCGGCCGAGAGGGGATCAGCTGGGAGGTGATCGACTGGGAGGTGATCGGCTGGGTCATGTGCGGGCTCACATCCGGAAGACGCCGAAGCCGCCACGGGCGCCCTCGACGGGGGCGTTGTGGACGGCCGACAGGCACAGGCCGAGGACGGTGCGGGTGTCGCGGGGATCGATGACCCCGTCGTCGTACAGCCGCCCGGACAGGAACATCGGCAGGGACTCGGATTCGATCTGGGCCTCGACGAAGGCCCGCATCCCGGCGTCCTGTTCCTCGTCGTACGGGAGCCCCTTCGCGGCGGCGGACTGCCGGGACACGATGGAGAGCACCCCGGCGAGCTGCTGGGGTCCCATGACGGCGGATTTGGCGCTGGGCCACGCGAAGAGGAAGCGCGGCTCGTAGGCCCGGCCGCACATGCCGTAGTGCCCGGCGCCGTAGGAGGCCCCGATGAGCACCGACAGGTGGGGGACGCGGGAGTTGGAGACCGCGTTGATCATCATCGAGCCGTGCTTGATGATGCCGCCCTGCTCGTACTCCTTGCCCACCATGTAGCCGGTGGTGTTGTGGAGGAAGAGCAGCGGGATGTCGCGCTGGTTGGCGAGCTGGATGAACTGGGCGGCCTTCTGCGACTCGGCGCTGAACAGCACGCCCTGGGCGTTGGCGAGGATGCCGACCGGATAGCCGTGGAGGGTGGCCCAGCCGGTGACCAGGCTGGGCCCGTAGAGCGGCTTGAACTCGTCGAAGTCGGAGGCGTCGACGAGGCGGGCGATGACCTCGCGGGGGTCGAACGGGGTCTTCAGGTCGGGCGGGACGATCCCGAGCAGCTCCTCGGGATCGTAGAGGGGCTCGGCGGCCGCCGGCGGGTCCTGGTGCGGCTTGCGGTGGGCCAGTCGGGCGACGACGCGGCGGGCCTGGCGGATCGCGTCGTGCTCGTCGAGGGCGTAGTAGTCGGCGAGCCCGGAGACCCGGGCGTGCATCTCGGCCCCGCCGAGGGACTCGTCGTCGCTCTCCTCCCCCGTGGCCATCTTGACCAGGGGCGGACCGCCGAGGAACACCTTCGACCGGTCCTTGATCATGATGGTGTGGTCGGACATCCCGGGGATGTACGCGCCCCCGGCGGTGGAGTTGCCGAAGACCACGGCGACGGTCGGGATGCCGTCGGCCGACAGCCGGGTCAGGTCCCGGAAGATCGCGCCGCCGGGGATGAAGATCTCCTTCTGGGACGGCAGGTCGGCGCCGCCGGACTCGACGAGGCTGATGCAGGGCAGCCGGTTCTGCCGGGCGATCTCGTTGGCCCGCAGGGCCTTCTTCAGGGTCCAGGGATTGCTGGCCCCGCCGCGCACGGTGGGGTCGTTGGCGGTGACCAGGCATTCGACGCCCTCGACGGTGCCGATGCCGGTGACCATCGAGCCGCCGACGGGGTAGTCGCTGCCCCAGGCGGCGAGCGGTGACAGCTCCAGGAACGGGGTGTCCGGGTCGAGGAGCAGCTCGATGCGTTCGCGGGCCAGCAGTTTGCCGCGCCCGCGGTGCCGGGCGGTGTACTTCTCCCCGCCGCCGTCCAGGGCCTTGGCGTGCTCGGCGTCCAGTGCGGCGATGCGTTCCAGGGCGGCGGTACGGGCCTTCGCGTGCTCGGGGGTGCGGGGGTCGACGGTGGTGCCGAGGCGGGTCATGGGCCGCTCACTTCCGGTGCGGGCAGCAGGTGGGCCGGGATGTCGAGGTGGCGGGCGCGCAGCCATTCGCCGAGGGCCTTGGCCTGGGGGTCGAAGCGGTGGCCGGAGGCGACGCCGTCGCCGAGGATCCCGGTGACGGTGAAGTTCAGGGCGCGCAGCTGCGGGAGCACGTGCCGGGTGACGGGGAGACCTGCGGTCTCGGGGAGCAGGGCCTGGAAGGCCTCGACCGTGAGGGTCCGGTGCAGCCAGGCCCAGGCGGCTTCGGAGGTGACCCACACACCGACGTTGGCGTCGCCGCCCTTGTCGCCGCTGCGGGCCCCGGCCACCGCGCCGAGCGGTGCTCGGCGGGTGGCTTCCGGAGCTCCGCCCCACGCGCCTTCGGGGGCTCCCAGCGGGTCCGCGGGCAGGTCCGCGGGCGGCGGGTCCGCGGGCGGCGGGTCTGCGGGCGGCGGGTCTGCCGGCGGCGGGTCTGCCGGCCGGAGCTTCGTCCCGTCCGGGAGGACCGCCGTGTGGGGCGCCGACTCGCGCGGGACCAGGGCCGAGGTGAACACCCCGTACGGCTGGGCCGGTCCCGGCGGGGCCGTCACGTGGAAGCCCGGGTAGCTGCCCAGGGCCAGCTCCACGGCCGCCGAGGTCAGGGCCCGCCCCACCCGGTCCGGCGACGGGTCGCGGACCACCAGGCGCAGCAGGGCGCTCGCGGTCTCCTCCGTCGCGGCGTCCTCGTGGTCCGTACGGGCCAGGGTCCAGGTCGCGTCGTCGACGCCCTCCAGGGCTTCGGCCAGCTGCGCGCGGACCAGGGCCGCCTTCGCGTCGACGTCCAGGCCGGTCAGCACGAACACCACCTCGTTGCGCCAGCCGCCCAGGCGGGTGATGCCCGCCTTCAGCAGGGCGGGCGGCGGCTCGCCGAGGACGCCCGAGACCCGGACCCGGTCAGGTCCGTCCTGCTCCAGCCGGACGGTGTCCAGACGGGCGGTCACGTCCGGGCCGAGATAGCGCACGCCCTGGGTCTCGTAGAGGAGTTGGGCGGTGACCGTGCCGGTGGTGACCGCCCCGCCCGTGCCCGGATGCTTGGTGATCACCGACGAGCCGTCCTCGAAGACCTCCGCGAGGGGGAAACCCGGGCGGCGGACGTCGTGAGCGGTGAAGAAGCAGTAGTTGCCGCCGGTGGCCTGGGTGCCGCATTCCAGGACGTGGCCCGCCACCACCGCCCCCGCCAGCCGGTCGTGGTCCTGCGGCGCCCAGTCGAACCACCAGGCCGCCGGTCCGCTGACCAGCGCCGCGTCCGTGACGCGGCCGGTCACGACCACGTCCGCGCCCGCCCGCAGGCAGGCCGTGATCCCGGCGCCGCCGAGGTAGGCGTTGGCCGTCAGCACGCCGTCCCCGTACGGCATCAGGTCGTCGCCCTCGACGTGGGCGACGGTGACGGGCACGCCCACCTCGGCCGCCAGCGCGCGGACGGCGTCGGCGAGCCCGGCCGGGTTGAGGCCGCCCGCGTTCGTGACGATCCGTACGCCCCGTTCGTGCGCGAGGCCCAGCCCCTCCTCCAACTGCCGCAGGAAGGTCTTGGCGTAGCCGAGGCCCGGGTTCTTCAGACGGTCGCGGCCGAGGATCAGCATGGTCAGCTCGGCCAGGTAGTCCCCGGTCAGCACGTCCAGCGGGCCGCCGGTGAGCATCTCGCGCAGCGCGGAGGAGCGGTCCCCGTAGAAGCCCGACGCGTTCCCGATGCGCAGGGGCCTGCGTGTCACCGGGCGTCCTGCGGGGCGCGCCCGGGGCCGGCGGGGCCGGCGAAGGCCTGGGCGATGTCCAGCCAGCGGTCGGCGTCCGGGCCCTCGGCGGTCAGCGCCAGATCGGCCCGGTGGGCCCGCTGGGTCACCAGGAGGCAGAAGTCGAGCGCGGGGCCGGTGATCCGCTGCGGGGCGTCCGGCGGGCCGTACGCCCACACACCGGCGCCGTCCGGGGCGCTCAGCTCGACCCGGAACTCCCCGTCGGGCGCGGGCAGTCCGCGTACGGCGTAGGCGTAGTCGCGGGCCCGCACTCCGATCCGGGCCACATGGCGCAGCCGGGCGGTGGGGGCGCGGTGCACGCCGAGCGCGTCGGCGACGTCCTGGCCGTGCGCCCAGGTCTCCATCAGACGGGCGCTGGCCATCGAGGCGGCCTTCATCGGGGGCCCGTACCAGGGGAACCGGGTGTCGGGCGAGGCCTCGGCGAGCGCCTCGCCGAGGGCGGTGCGCCCGGCCCGCCAGCGGGCCAGCAGCAGCTCGGGCGGCAGCGCGGCGCCCTCCTCGGCGCCTTCGTCCACGAAGGAGTCGGGCGCCTTCAGGGCCTCCTCGACCATGTGGCCGAAGCCGGTGGAGTCGGTCAGGGAGAGCAGCGCCGCCCGGTCGGTCCAGTGCAGGTGGGCGATCTGGTGGGCGATGCTCCAGCCCGGCGCGGGGGTGGCCCGGGCCCAGTCGGCGGCGGTCATCCCGGCGACGAGGAGGTCGAGCTCGCGCCCCTCCTCACGCAGGTCGACGAAGACTGCGGCGGCATCGGCGTCGGAACGGACGGCGGACGGATCGGGCACGGTGCGCTCCCCTCTCGGCGTGAGGGGAACAGTGGCAGCCTCCACCAAAACAATCAAGCATGCTTGCATGATTTGGCCGCAACCCGGCGCGTTCCCGCCACCGGCGCCAACCCCCCACCCCCTGAAGCGACTTGCGACGACGCGCGAGGACCGCAGGCCCCGCGCCCCGTCGGCCGCCCGGTACGGAGGGGGCGATTCAGGCCGTAAGCGGGAAACGCGCGATACGTCACCGGATGTCCCGTCGATACTGGACGTTCCGCTCCGGGCCCGGGCGAGCACACCACGTTCATGTCACTCGACGCAGAGGATGAACCGACGTGACCGCAGCCGGACGAACCCCCTTCTCCCTCTATCCCGAACTCGACGCGACCGCCCTCGGCGCCTTCGTCGGCGCCCTGGAGTCCGGTGACCTCACCGGACTCGCGCCCGCCCGCGCCGCCGAGGTCGCCGAGGCCCGCTCCCTCGCCGTCTTCACCCGCGGCAAGGTGACCGGCGCCGACGGAGACCTCCTGGACGCCGCGATGTGGCGGCACACGGGGGTCCAGCCGCGGCCGGTGATCGTGATGCCGTCGCCCTGGACCGACCTGGGCTGGCTCGCGTACGCCGTCCAGGCCACCCTGTTCGCCTCCCGCGGCTACAACGTCCTCGCCTACACCACCCGGGGCTTCGCCGCCTCCGAGGGCCAGGTCGACGTGGCGGGCCCGCTCGACGTCGCCGACGGCAGCCGGGCCCTGGACCACCTCATCGAGCGCAGCACCGGACCGGTGACGAAGATCGGCTTCCTCGGGGACTCGTACGGCTCCGGCATCAGCCAGCTCGTCGCCGCGCACGACACCCGCGTCGACGCCGTGGTCGCGCTCAGCAGCTGGGGCGACCTCGGGGAGGCCTTCTACGAGAACTCCACCCGCCACGTCGCCGCCGTTCGGGCCCTGCTCGACGCAGCCGGGAGGGCCCGGCTGAGCCCGCAGACGCGCAGCGTCTTCGACAACGTCCTCGCCGACCGCGACATCCGCGGCACCCTGAGCTGGGCGGAGCCGCGCTCCCCCTTCAGCCACATCAAGGAGCTCAACCGCCGCCAGGTCCCCGTCTTCTTCTCGCACGCCTGGCACGAGACGCTCTTCCCGTCGAACCAGACCCTGAAGATGTTCAACGAACTGACCGGCCCCAAGCGCCTCGCCCTCTCCATCGGCGACCACTCGGGCCCCGAGGCCCCGGGCATGTTCGGTCTGCCGAACCGGATCTGGACGGACGCCCACCGCTGGTTCGACCGCCACCTCAAGGGGATCGACAACGGCATCGACGCCGAAGGCCAGGTGCTCAACGAGGTGATGTGGAGCAAGACCCTGGAACCCCGCCCCACCTGGCACTCCGTCACCGAGGAGGTGCACCGGCTGCACCTGGCGGGCGGCGGTGAGCTCACCGAGGAGCCGGAGGCCGGGTGGACGGCGGGCGTGCTGTGCGGGGTGGACACCCCGGCCACCGTCGCCGACTCCGTCGTCACCTCCGGGTACCCGGAGATCGCCGGCAATCCGAAGGTCTACCCGACGGCCGACATCGACCGCACCGTCGCCGCCGTGTGGGCCGCGGCCCCCGGCCGCGAGACCACCCGGCTGCGGGGTACGCCCCGCCTGCGCGTCACATACCGGGCGGCGAACCCCGGCTCCACCTTCGTCGCGTACCTCCTGGACGTGGCGCCCGACGACTCCGCCCACATCGTCACGCACGCCCCGTTCACCGATCTCGACTCCCCGCCGGACAGCCTGATCAGCGCGGACATCGACCTCCAGGCCACGGCGTACGACGTCCCGCGCGGCCACCGCCTGATGCTGGTGATCGACGCCCGCGACCCCTTCTACGGCGACGCCAACCTCCCGCGGGCGACCCTGTCGTTCACCTCGCCGGAGACGACGCCTTCGTACCTGGACCTGCCGCTCGGATAGCTCAGGGGCAGGAGGTACGCCCGCCCGGCCGGTCCGGCCCGGCGGCAATGAACCGGAAGGGCGGCTCGAACGGGCCCATGACCAGCAGCTGTTCCGTTCCGTCGCGGCTGTCGACCAGCTTCTGGTACGAGGCGGCGGTGCTCTTCACATGGGGCGGCGGAACCGTCTCGCGGGCGACGCCCACCAGCGTCACCCGGCCGGCGCTCTCGTCCTGAACGCGGCGCCGGAACTCCTCCAGCCAGCCCTGATCGGGCCCGTTCCGGCCGAAGGCCTTGAGCATGGCGACGGTGGTCTGTTCCCGGGGCAGGTGCGACAGGTCGGGCTGGAGCATGCGTGCGAGATCCGCGGCCGCCTTCCGGTAGACCGCGTCGTCCTCGGCTCTGGACATCGGCTCTCCTCCGGCGGCGTGGCCGCCGTGGCGGCCACGCGATTCGAGGGGGGGCTCACTGTGGTGGCTGCGCCGGCATGCGGCGCAGCCACCACGCGGGCCTCCGGGTCAGGTCAGGAGAGGGCCCGGATGAGGGGCGGCAGGCAGTCGGCGGCCACGTTGAGGGCGGCGGAGAGCCAGTCCTTGCGTTCGGCTTCGGACAGGCCCGCCGGCAGCGGCAGGTCGATCTGCCCGTTGCTGCCGACCTGGTGGCCGTTCTCGTAGCCGTTCTTGTAGTCCTTGCTGAACGCCTGGATGGCCAGCGGCAGGCCGACGGACACCAGCGTCTCGACGAGGCCGAAGAACTTCTCGTTGCCGCGGAACTCGGCCGGGATCTTCTGCGCGATCTGCGCGTGGACGTCGCCCTTCGCGGCGCCGGTGGGAGCGGCGCTCTTGGTGAGCTCGTTGATCACCGCCGGGACGATGATGCGGCCCGCGTCGAAGATCGCGCCCCAGAACTTCGGGTCGGCGAGGTTGTCCGGGTTGTCCAGTGGCTGACGGACGGCCTTCCCGGCAGCCGACGGCGCCGCCGCGGCGAGGGCCGGGGCGAACAGGGCACTGGCCCGCTGGACGTCGGCGTACCAGCCGTCGTCGGAGATGAAGCCCTTGCCGGCGGTCTTGGTGCTGGCCTTCTTCAGTTCGCCGAGGAAGGTGTCGACAGCCTTGTCGACGTTCAGGGTGGTGGTCATCGCGGGTGTTCCTTTCGTCGCGCTTCCTCCGGATCCGAAGGAAGGGAGGTCCTTTGCTGCTGCGCCCGTCTCGAAGGACGCGGACTTGAGGAGGTCTTCGACCCTCCTGATCAGCTCCTTGCTCACCTCGGCCATCGAGATGAGCGTCCGGGCGAGCTGCTCCTCCCGGCCGTACGGGGCGAACACGCACGGGGTCTGGCTCATGTTGAGCGACGCCAGCCGGTCCGCGGCCCGGGACACCAGGTCGGCAACCGGGATGTCCCCGTCCATCTCGCGCAGGAGGGCGAAGGTGAACGCCGAGAGCCAGTCGGTCACCGCGCTTCCCGCGGCGGCGGTCTGGTCCGCGCGGGAGGCCGTGATCAGAATGCCGTTCAGTTCACCGGTACCGGGCACGACCCCCTTCGGCACGAACGCCTTGCCGGGCGAGTTCGCGAAATTGAAGAGCAGGGAGGACTCGTCGCGCAGCGCGGGCCGGCCGAACGGCTTGACCGCACGACAGGCCGTCAGCGAGTTCGCCTTCGAGAGGGCCTTTTCCGGCGGCGCCGTGAAGACCTTGGTCCGGACGAGACGAGTCGCCTCGTCGACGAAGAAGGTCTTCTCCATGCCCCCGGAGTGGCAGGCGTCGAGGATCACGGTGAGCACTCCGGACGGCAGCCCCGCGGTGCGCTGGACGAGCTCCGTGTCCTCCAGGAACTCGTCGTAGCAGCAGAGGACTTCCGTCATCACGTCACCCTTGAGATAGCGGTATCCGTGGGACGACTGGAAGAAGACCCGGCGATCGCCCGACTGCGCCCCTTGGCAGAGCCAGTCCAGCCCTTCCCTGGTCCGGTCCAAGGTGGCGTCGGCGTCGTGCAGGACGCGGATCTCCGAAGCGGCGAAGCCGAGCTCGCCCAGCAGGCCCTTGAAAGCCTCTGTGTCGGCGATACAGCTGTTCAGACGGTTTGCCGGATCTGGGTATTCGTCGATCCCGACGAGCAGTGCGCGATCTGTCATCTCTGCCCCTTTCTTCGTCGTGCGGATTGTTTGTCACGGCCCCGAAGGAAGAATCGTTTGCTCGTCCCGAGAGATGCGGAATCGATTCTCCCGTGCAACCGGACAGCAACTCCTCGCGTCGGTCGAGACAAAGGCTCTCGTTGAGCACAACTTCATGCTTCGCCGTATCCGATTGCCGGGCAACATGGAACGATTGCCTACCGCTGACTTAAGAAATCCGTCGAGGAGACCGAGGGAGGCGACCAGGTGCCACGGGCAGGGCAGTCCCGAAAGGCAGCGGACGACACACTCACCGATCGCATTTCTGTAGGGCTGATCATCCGCACGTTTCCCCCGGAAATGGTGGACGCGGCGGTCGCCTCCTGTGACCGGACGGAACACCGCCGAAGACTGCTGCCGTCGCGGACCACCGTCTACTTCATCCTGGCGATATGCCTCTTCACGCAGGAGGGGTACTCACGCGTCGCCGAACTCCTCACCGACGGACTGATCTGGGCCGGCGCGGACCCCGCGGCGCGCCGGCTGCCCACCACCGCCGCCCTCTCCCGCGCGCGAGCCCGTCTGGGACCGGAGCCGCTGGCCACGCTGTTCACCGAGGCGACCCGCGCGTCCCGCGCCTCTGCGGCCTCGGCATCCGGCGACCGGTACCGGCACTGGCGCGTGGTGACGGCCGACGCCGCCGCGATCCCGGTCCCGGACAGCAGGGAGAACCGCTCCTGCTACGGAGGGGAGCCCGCCGCCGTACCCGCCCAGGGCCGCCGGCCCCCGCACTCCCGCCGGGCGGACCTTCCCCGCGTACACGTCCTCGCCCTGGGCGGGGACACCAGCCACACCATCCGCCACGCAGTGCTGGCACGACCGCCCGACCACTCCCCCGGGACGCTCGCCCGGGAACTGTGCGGCGCCATGGGAACCGGTGACCTCCTGCTCGCCGACGACGGATTCGACGATCCGGCCGCCCTGGCCGGCGCATGGGCCACGGGAGCCGACCTGGTCTGGCCGACACGCCTGCGCACCTCCCTGCAGACCGACGCCCCGCTCCCCGACGGCTCCCGCCTCTGCGAACTGGCCAGCTTCCCGGGCACCGTCCGCGTGATCGGCGCGGCTCCGGCCCTGAGCGTCCCTCTTGCGACCACCGTCCTCGACCACGAGAAGGCTCCCGCCTCGGAGCTGATCGCGCTCCACCGCCACAGGTGGCGCCTGCACGCCTCTCTCGCGTCCCTCGGCACCCTGTCCCCCGACCGTCCGCAGGTCCTGCGCTCGCGCTGGCCCGACGGCGTCGAACAGGAGGTGTGGGGGCACCTCCTGATCCACCACACCATCCGCACCCTGAAGCAGCCGACGGAGCGGACGGAGCCGACGGAGCCATGACCGCCCGTTAAGTCAGCGGTACACCATGCCCCTTCCGACGCCGGGAGCCATCACCGCACCACCGGAGCGCCGTTCCGGACCAGTTCGGCGGCCCGTCCACGTGACGGCCGCACGGCGCGGCCGCCACGAGGGCACCTGACCCCGTCAACTCCGCTGCGTACGCGCACTGGAGAGACAAAAGGGGCATAGCGTGGCATGGTGATGAGTGAACGTGAGGTAGCACCTCAGCTGGAGCACCTCAGCTGGAGCACCTCGGTTGGGAGGTCTCCCGATGGTCCCCTTGGATCTGGTCGGACTCACCCCGCTGATGGGACTCACGAGCGGCGAGCGCGAGATCGTGATCGGGCTGCTCGACGGACCCGTCGCCACGGATCACCCCGCACTGACCAGCGAGAGCATCCGGCAGCTTCCCGGTGGCGGCCCGTGCTCCCTGCTGGAAAGTCCGGCATGCCGGCACGGCACCTTCATCGCCGGCGTCCTCGTGGCCCGCCGCGGCGGAGCAGCTCCGGCCATCTGCCCCGGCTGCACCGTGATCGCGCGTCCCGTTTTCGCGGAGACGACATCCGACGGACAGCCGCTTCCGAGCGTGACGGCTCCACGGCTGGCCGCGGCGATCTGCGAATGCGTCGACGCAGGAGCGCGGGTGCTGAACCTGAGTGCGGGGATGTCCCGGCCCTCCACCAGGCAAGAGCGGGAACTGCACATGGCCCTGGACCACGCGGCCGGGCACGGCGCACTCGTGGTCGTGGCCGCAGGCAACCAGGGGACACTGGGCAGCAGTGCGCTCACGCGCCATCCCTGGGTGATCCCCGTCGTGGGATACGGCACGGACGCGCAGCCCATGGCGCGGTCGAACCTCGGGAGCTCCATGGGCCGGCGCGGGCTGGGCGCGCCGGGTGAGAACGTGACCAGCCTCGGCCCGGACGGCGGGCTGCAGACCCAGGACGGCACCAGCGTCGCGGCCGCGTTCGTGACCGGGGCGATCGCCTTGCTGTGGTCACGGTTCCCGAAGGCGGGCGTCCTGGAGCTCAAAACGGCCCTGACGGGCGGTCACGGACCCCGGCGCACCAGCGTCGTCCCGCCCCTGCTCGACGCCTGGGGGGCTCACCAGACGTTGTCAGCCACGCAGTCAGCGAGGTCCACGCAATGAGCGAACACGTGGGAACGCACGGGGGAACGCCTTCCGAAACGGGAGGCAGGAAGCCGCACAAGGTGCGCCTTCCCGGATTCATCAACGACGAGGAGGTCGGCCTCGGGGACGTCATCCGGAGGGCGACGTCCACCGTGGGGATCAAGCCGTGCGGTGGTTGCGCCGAGCGCGCGAGGCGGCTCAACGACTGGATGGTCTTCTCCCCGCAGGGCTCACCCGATTCATGAAGTACCGGTAAGTAACGGTACGCAACGGTACGAGGAGGTTCGTCATGGCGCCGTCACCCGAGCACGTGAGCACCCCTGACCAGCCCACACCGGCTCCCGCGGATCCGCCCGCGCATCGATGTCCCTCGGCCGGAACAGCCGCCGCGCCGCCGGCACCGCCCTCGTTCGTCTACGCGGTCGGCCAGGTGGAACCACGGTTTCCGGGCCTGTCGGCGGAGCGGGAATTCGCGCAGGCCATGGGCCGCATCGAGACCGCGGGCCAAACCGACCGGCAGGCGCTCAAGTCGGTCCTGGAGGAACGGTCCGGCAGGTACCTCGCCCGACAGATCTGCTGGGTGTTCACGATCGAAGGACTGGAGACCTACCTCCTGGCTCCTCGTGATCCCGCGGATTTCGATCTCCTGATCGAGGCCGTGCGGCCCGATCCCGGCACACATGACGTGGACGTGGTCGTGGGCGTGCGCGGCCCCAACGCCCCGCCGGAGAAGTGCAACGGGCTGATGGTTCCCATCGTGGCCTTCGACCAGCTGTACTCGTTCGACCGCGACGCCCTCATCCGCGAGATACCACGACCGCAGGACCAACCCGAGGAGAAGTTCCAGGCCACCGCTGCCGAACTCTTCGACAGGATCGGCCAGGTGGCCGACAACGCGGGGGCGACCGACGAACACCGGGCCCTCAACTACCTGGCGGTTCGCTATCACGCGATCTACACCAGGGCCGCCGAATCGCACGCCGCGGAATCATCTCTCAGCGGGGTGGAGGTCCGGCCCTCGCGACTCGGGGGCGCACGGAACATCGTGGACGTCATCTTCTCGTACACGCATCGGCGCGCCGACACGACCGAGAAGTACTTCGTCCGCGTGGACGTGACCGAGGAATTCCCCTTCCTCGTCACCAAACTCTCGCCGTTCTACGAGCGATGACGCAGGCCGATCCCCGATCCTCACCTGCGGTGAAGGAGGCAAAGATGACGAATCCCGGATTCTCTGCAGAAGCAACACTCGAACGGAGATCGCCACTTCTCCGTAACCCTCGGATCGAGGTCCGGTGGGCCGAAGGAGAAGGCGGCATCGTTCCGCAGTCGTACCCGTCGCAATGCGCGGGCGCGAGCGGGTACAGCAAGGCCGAGTGCTACGGCGTGGTGGAAGTCTGCGAGGACTGCTGCCAGCGCTACGACTTCGGGTCCGGGTACCACGAAGTCTGCGGCACCCCGTACGTCTGCGGGGCATGCGTCGGCCTGCCCTTCTAGCGCCACTTCGAGCGCCACTGCGGGCTGCGCCCGGACGGGCGCCTGCCCCGCCGATCCCCGAGGGTCGGCGGGGCGGGGGCTTCGGGGGCCTGTTACCCCTTGGCCTGATCAGAGAAGTCTTGGGGGATTCCCGTCAGTCCCACGGTCCTTCCGTGCCGGGCCGGGCCCTCAAGGGCGCTCCTGACCGCCCGTCCCGACACGGAAAGACAAGGACTGTCGGGAAGCCCCCAAAGGAACGGTTTCCTGGGCAGCCATCTATAGACGGGGCATCAGGGTCCCGGCGGGCAAGGCTTGCGGTGAGCCCAGTCGCAGCCCGGGCCGGTCCCAGTCCCCCCGGCGGGGCCGGTGGGCGCGTCTAATCGCTACGCGCTCCTCATTGCTCAGCGTCTGCGGCCCGTCTGGG
>NZ_JOFT01000034.1 GCF_000725805.1 Streptomyces xanthophaeus
ACTGCAGGGGGGACCCTGTGGGAGAGTAGGACGCCGCCGAACAATCATTGTGGGAAAGCCCCGCACCTTATGGTGCGGGGCTTTTCTGCGTTCAGGGGCTATGATCTCCAGCCATGAACACGCACGTGATACGTCCTGTACGAGCTGACGAATGGAAGAAGGTCAAGGAGCTTCGCATCGCCGCGTTGCGGGATCCTGCCGCGCCGGTCGCCTTCCTGGAGACGGAGGAGGCTGCCGAGAGCCGGCCCGATGCCTTCTGGCAGGAGCGGACCGAGGGCGCTTCGCAGGGGAGCTCGGTCCGGCAGTTCATCGCCGAGGCGCCGGACGGCACGTGGAACGGGAACGTGGTGGTGCTGGTCGAGGAGGCCGGGGAGACCGGGATCTTCGACGAGGCCATCGAGGTGCACCAGGGGCACCTGGTGGGGGTCTTCGTACGGGCCGAGCAGCGGGGGACGGGGCTGACCGAGGCCCTGTTCGAGGCCGCGCTGGAATGGGCCTGGTCGCTGGAAGGGCCTGCGCTGGAGCGCGTACGGCTGTTCGTGCATGAGGAGAACGCGCGGGCCGGGGCCTTCTACCGGAGGTTCGGTTTCGAGGCGAGCGGCCTGACCGTGCCGATGCCGACGGATCCGGATGCCAAGGAGCTCGAATACGTGCTGGCCCGGCCGGCCGCGGTCTGACGCCTGAACGGCTGGACGAGAACTAGGGCAGGTCCGCATCCGGCCAGCGGGTGCGGGCCTGTTCGCGGCTCCGGCACAGGGCGAGCAGCGGAAGTGTCGTGTCGCCCAGGAGTTCCGGGAGCTGGGGGAGCGGTGCGACCGCGGCCACGTCGTCCAGGACCAGCGAGAGTGGTGGGTCGAGCCGACCGTGGGATGACCGTGCGGCCATGCGGCGGCCGTGCTCGACCACGTGCGAGGCGAGTGCGGTCAGCAAGGGCATCGCACCCGGGTGGGTACGCGGGTCTTCCAGCGGTTCGCCCACCACGTAGAGGCTGCCCCCTTCGCCGAGGAACGAAGCCAGCGTCAGCGAATCCGTCCGGTTCGGGTTGCAGGCCTCGCGGATGTGGATCGACGTGAGGCAGGAGAGGGCACGGGCCGTCAGGTTCAGGGCCAGATCGCGGCGTTCGGGGTGCGCGGTGAGGGCGCTCTCCAGTTCGCCGGCGGCGCCGGGGGCGGCCTGCGGGTGGGTGCGCAGGATGCGTACGGGGTCCTGGGCGCTGTTGCCCTGGGTCCAGCGGTGGAGCTGCTTGAAGGGGCGGTCGTCCAGTGCGGCGGCCTGGAGCCAGCTGCGCAGGAGCGTTTCCGCGGTGTCGGCGACGGCTGCGTCCATGCGGGCCTGGGGGCGTACGGGGGCCAGCAGGGCGATCGAGCGGGCGGCGGCGGTGTCCCGGTCGGCGCAGCCCTCTGCGGGGTTCCAGTGCATGCGGGCCGGGGTGTCGCACAGGTGCGAGGGGTCGTAGAGGAGGACCGGGCCGAGCTTGGCGCGGGCGTCCTTGGTCTCGGCCCACAGGGTGGGGGACGAGGTGATGATCAAGGCCGCGCCTTCGGCTTCCCCGATGCGGTGTGCTGCTGCGCGGAAGCGGTCGTTCGGGCCTGCGTAGGTGAGGCGGGGCTGCGGGGCGCCGAGAGCGCCGGCGCCGGGGGTGGCTGCCGGGGTGCGGGGGGCGTAGCCGAACCCGTAGCGGTAGGCCTCGTCCACCGGAGACGGGGCGGGCGCCGGCGCGGGTGATGGCGGGGGCTGCGGGCTCGGTTGGGGAGCCTGGGGAGCGTGGGCCGGGTGGTGTGCGGCGACGGGTTCGGGTGCGGGTTCGGGTGCGGGGGCCGTCGCGGGGGCCGGGATGTAGGCCGGGGTGGTGTTCGGGGCCGGGCCGGGGGTGGGGTCCGGGGTGGGGTCCAGGGCGGCCTGTTTGGCGAGGGCGCGGCGGGACTTGGTGCGGGCGAACACGCCGATGCCGAAGACGATGAGCACGAACAGCACCAGGAGCTGGCTGATGAACAGGCCCCAGAACAGGCCCCAGCCGGAGAGGGCCGCGGGGTCGGTGTCGGGCCAGGCTCCCGGGAGGTCGTGGGGTTGCGCTATCAGGGCGCGGACCGCGTCGGGGGTGCGGGTGAAGGTCACGGTGCCGGGCCAGGCTCCCTTGGCGAACCAGGCGGAGAGGCCCGTGGCGGACCAGACCAGGAGGGCGAAGCCCAGCAGGAAGACGAGCAGGCCGACGAGCAGGCCGTCCGGGACCCCGCCGCGCGCGGGGGGATCCGTACGTCGTGCGTCGTGCATGGTCAGGCCACCGTGGTGGCGGAGCCGGGGCCGTTGCCGGCGCGGCTGCGTTCAATGGACAAGGCGCGTTCCTCCGCCTCGAGTTCGGCGGCCAGCAGGTCGTCGGGGAGCCGGGTGGGTGTGGAGGACTCGGTCATGGCACGGTCGGTGAAGACCAGGGGGCGTTCGGCTTCGGTGATCAGGTGTTTGACCACCTGGACGTTGCCGTTGACGTCCCAGACCGCGATGCCGGGGGTGAGGGTCGGGATGATCTCCACGGCCCAGCGGGGCAGGCCGAGGACGCGGCCCGTGGCGCGTGCCTCGTCGGCTTTCTGGGCGTAGATGGTGCGGGTGGAGGCCATCTTGAGGATGGCCGCGGCTTCCCGTGCGGCGGCGCCGTCGACGACGTCGGAGAGGTGGTGGACGACGGCGACGAAGGACAGGCCGAGGCGCCGGCCGAACTTCAGGAGGCGCTGGAACAGTTGCGCGACGAAGGGGCTGTTGATGATGTGCCAGGCCTCTTCCACGAGGAAGATGCGCTTCTTGCGGTCGGGCCGGATCCAGGTGTGCTCCAGCCAGACGCCGACGATCGCCATGAGGATCGGCATCGCGATGGAGTTGCGGTCGATGTGGGAGAGGTCGAAGACGATCAGCGGGGCGTCGAGGTCGATGCCGACGGTGGTGGGGCCGTCGAACATGCCGCGCAGGTCGCCGTCGACGAGGCGGTCGATGACCAGGGCCACGTCGAGGCCCCAGGCCCGGACATCGTCTATGTCGACGTTCATGGCCTCGGCGGATTCCGCCTCGGGGTGGCGCAGCTGCTCGACGATGTCGGTGAGGACGGGCTGGCGGTCGCGGATGGTGTCGACGACGTAGGCGTGGGCGACCTTGAGGGCGAAGCCGGCGCGCTCGTCGAGGCCGTGGCCCATGGCGACTTCGATGATGGTCCGGAGCAGCGCGAGCTGCCCGGTGGTGGTGATCGCCGGGTCGAGGGGGTTGAGGCGGATCCCGTCGTCGTTGGCGGCGATGGGGTCCAGGCGGATGGGGGTTATTCCCAGCTGCTGGGCGATGAGGTTCCACTCGCCGACGCCGTCCTCGCCCTGGGCGTCGAGGACGACGACCTGGCGGTCCTTGAAGCGGAGCTGGCGCAGGACGTACGTCTTCTCCAGGGCGGACTTGCCGTTGCCGGATTCGCCGAGGACAAGCCAGTGGGGGGCCGGGAGCTGCTGGCCGTAGAGCTGGAAGGGGTCGTAGATGTAGCCCTTGCCGCTGTAGACCTCGCGGCCGATGATGACGCCGGAGTCGCCGAGTCCGGGGGCGGCGGTGGGCAGGTAGACGGCTTGCGCCTGCCCGGTGGAGGTGCGTACGGGCAGGCGCGTGGTTTCGACTTTGCCGAAGAGGAAGCTGGTGAAGGCGTCCGTCAGGGCGGACATGGGATCTCGCATGGGCGGCACTTCCCTCCAGCTAGCGTCGGATGCCGGTGGCGAACGGCAAGGTGTTGACGAAGGCGCGGTGGTGCTCGCGGTCGCACCATTCCAGCTTCAGGTAGGACTTGCCGGCGGAGGCGCGGATGGTGCGCTTGTCGCGGGCGAGTGCCTCCGGCGATCGCGAGGACACCGTGATGTACCCGACGAGGTTGACTCCTGCCGCACCGCTGGCGAGATCTTCACCTCTTTGGTCGAGCCGGCCGTGTGCGGCGATGTCGCGGGGGTCGACGGTGCGGTTCATCTTGGCGGCGCGGCTGGCGTCGGCCTCGTCGTTGGTCTTCTCGGTGAGCATGCGCTCGATGGCGACCTCGGTGGGCTCCAGGTCCATGGTGACGGCGACGGTGCGGATCACGTCGGGGGTGTGGACGAGGAGGGGGGCGAGGAAGTTGACGCCGACGGGGGTCATCGGCCATTCCTTCACCCAGGCGGTGGCGTGGCACCAGGGGGCGCGGGTGGAGGACTCGCGGGTCTTGGCCTGGAGGTAGGTGGGTTCCACGGCATCGAGTTCGGCGGGCCAGGCGTTGCGCTTGGTCATGGCCTGGATGTGGTCGATGGGGTGGTCGGGGTCGTACATGGAGTGCACGAGGGAGGAGAGGCGGCCCTGGCCCAGCGGCTGGCGGACGCGGATGTCGGCTTCGGCGAGGCGGGCGCAGATGTCGGTGAGTTCGCGGGCCATGACGATGGCGAGGCCTGCGTCGCGGTCGAGCTTGCGGCCCTTGTGGGGGGTGCCGGCGCGGGCGATGGTGACGGCCTCGGCGGCGAGGTCGCGGGTGTAGTGCATGCAGGCGACGAGGTAGGCGCGGTGCTGCTCGGAGGAGGTGGAGACCATCGACTGGAGCTGGTCGTAGGACTCGCGGAGCCAGCCGGGGGCCTGGGTGTCGCCGCGCTGGGCGACGTCCTTGGCGTGGGCGTCGGGGTCGGCGGGCAGGGTGCGGGCGAGCATCTGGAGGCGGGTGACGAAGCCGTCGCCGTTGGCCACGTGCTTGAGGAGGGTGCCGAAGCGGTCGACGAGGGCTTCCTGGTCCTCGCTGTCGCGCAGGCCGACGCCGGGGCCCTCGATCTCGATGGCGGCGGTGACGGTGCGGCGGTCGGCGTGCAGGAGGACGGCGATCTCGTCGGGGCCGAAGGGGGCGGCGAGCCAGCTGATGCGGCCGATGCCGGGGGGCGGGCCGACCTCGACCTCGCGGCCGTCGGCGCCGCGGACGCCGGCTTCCATGGCGCCGGAGCGGTACGTCGTACCCCGGCGCAGGGTGCGCTTGTAGCTGCGGCTGATCTCGAACCAGCGGTAGAAGGTGCGGCCCTTGTAGGGGACGTACACGGCGGCGAGCGCGAGCATGGGGATGCCGGCGAGGCTGACGATGCGCAGGGTGAGGTCGGGGACGAGTAGTCCGCTCATCATGCCGAGGAACGCCCCGGCGATGATCAGGGCGATCTCGCCGGTCTC
Organism: Streptomyces xanthophaeus; assembly: GCF_000725805.1. GTDB lineage: Bacteria > Actinomycetota > Actinomycetes > Streptomycetales > Streptomycetaceae > Streptomyces > Streptomyces xanthophaeus. The sequence continues at coordinate 5,182 of NZ_JOFT01000034.1, forward strand.
GCGGTTCTTCCCGACGATCGCGTTCGGCCGGGCGCGGCCGATGAGATACGTGCGGCGGGGTGCGACCGGGTGCAGCTGGTGGGACTGGGTCGTCAACGCCCGTCACCTCCTGTGTTCCTCGTGCTCGAGCTCGTGCGGGGCGGGGGTGCGGCGGAGGGGACAGATCCGCCGCCGGCCCCGCCGCCGGAGGTGGGGCGGCTGCTGTGGGCGGCCACGCCTCCGGAGATCGGATTGGCGGGGCGGGGCGCGTTGTTGCCGCCTCCGCCGTCGCCTCCGCGGTGGGCGCCGCGGCTGCTGTGGGTCTTGATGCCCTGCGAGACGAGGGAGGCCGGGGAGCTGATGACCGCGGCTGCCTGGGCGCCGTCGGTGGCCTTGCTGCGGTTGGAGCGGGCGGAGGCGATCTCGTCGCCGAAGCCGGGGACGAAGCGGTAGATCATCGCGGAGGCGAAGATCGCCAGGAGGATGATGGCGAGGCCGGTGACGACGGCGGAGAAGGCGTTGGGGCCTTCTTCGCCGGCGAGGGCGCCGGCGAGGCCGAGGACGATGACGATGACCGGCTTGACGAGGATGACGGCGATCATGATGCCGGCCCAGCGGCGGACGTGGCCCCAGAGGTTGCGGTCGACGAGCCCTGCGTAGACGACGACGCCGAGGAGGGCGCCGACGTAGAGGAGGGCGGCCCGGATGAAGAGCTCCAGGTAGAGGATGCCGGCGGCGAGGACGGTGACGAGGGCGACGACGATCAGCATGATCGGGCCGCCGCCGATGTCGTCGCCCTTCTTGAGGGCCTCGGAGAAGGAGCCGAAGAAGACGTCGGTCTGGCCGCCGGTGGCGGAGGCGATGACTTCGGTGACGCCGTCGGTGGCGGAGACGACGGTGTAGAGGATGAGGGGGGTGAAGGCGGAGGCGAGGACCGTGAGCCAGAGGAAGCCGATGGCTTCGGACATGGCGGTGGCCAGGGGGACGCCGCGGACGGCTCGTTTGGCTACGGCGAAGAGCCAGAGGACGAGCGTGAGGATGGTGGAGGCGGCGAAGACTACGGCGTACTGCTTGAGGAAGGTGGCGTTGGTGAAGTCGACCTCGGCGGTGCCTTTGACTGCTTCGCTGAGCTTGCCGACGATCCAGGCGGCGGCGTCGGCGCAGCCTTTGGCGAGGGAGGCCAGGGGGTTGAGGGCGTCTCCGCCGTCGCTGGGTGCGAGCCCTGTGCTCGGGGTGCCGCCGGACGTGCCCGTGCCGCTCTGGCAGTACTGCTTGGAGGGTCCGTCGAGCAGGGCGCAGGGGTCGTTGCTCGCCTGCGGGGTGGGTGTCGGGGTCGCGGCCGGGGTGGGCGTGGGTGTCGGAGCGGCGTAGGCGCGGGTGGCCAGGGCGACGACGGCCAGGTGTACGGAGGTGATGACGCCCAGCCGGACCGGGAGCCGGAGGCTAGCGGGCATAGGTGAATCCTCCGAATTCCGTGATGGCCTTGCTCATGTCGTCGGACGTCGACACGGGGACATCGCCGGGGACCGGGGCGGGCCCGTCCTGCTGGGTGTCGTCGAGGACCTTCCAGTCCTCGCCGGTCCAGCTCAGTTCGAAGGTCCAGGTCTTCCAGAGGGTCCGGACCGGGTCGGTGGACTTGGCGCCGGACATGCCGATCATGCCGGTGTACCAGACCGCGACCTTGGCGCCCGTCGGGCTGTAATTCTCGACTCTGGTGCCGATGGGGACGGTGCGGGTGACGAAGGTGCTGCCTTGTGGGGGGTTGCCGTTGGTGTCGAGGCCGAGCTTCGCGAGGAACTCCGTGGAGTACGCGGCGTCCTGAGGTCCCTTCATGCGGGCAGCCACCTCCGGTGCGTAGATCCCGTCGACGAGGGCGTGGCGGGTGTTCTTCTTGAACATGCCGTCGGAGCCCAGGGCCACTGCGTAGTTGGCGGCGGCCGACTGGGCGCCCTGTTCGTCGTGGGCGAAGCCCTTGGGGATGCCGGCGGCCTTGCCCGTGACGGGGTCGGTGCCCGTGGGGGACGTGGAAGAGGCTGCCGGGGGCTTGTCCGAGGACTGGTCCTGCGGGGTGTCCGGGCTCTGGTTCGCGAACGCGATGGCGGCGATCAGGAGGACCACCACGCCGACGACCGTGACCAGGCCGCGGGAGCCGCGGGGGGTGCGGCGCGTGGGGCCGTACGGGTCGGCGGGGGAGTCCGGGAGGCGGGTGCGGGTCTGGCCCGTGCCGCCGACCTCGCCGTAGCTGCTGCCGCCGCCGTACTGATCGTCGTTGCTCATTGCGTGTCCGCCCCCTCCGCGTCGTCCGACGGTAGCGCTGGTTCCCGCGTAGGTGCGGTGTGGTGAGTCCTCATCAGGTACGGCCGCGGCGGCCCGGCTAGACGGCCATTCCGTAGACGATCGTGAACAGCGTCCCGAGGGAGCCGATGATGAAGACGCCGGTCAGGCCGGCCACGATCAGGCCCTTGCCCTGTTCCGCGCTGAAGGTGTCGCGCAGCGCGGTCGCGCCGATGCGCTGTTTGGCGGCGCCCCAGATGGCGATGCCGAGGCAGAGGAGGATCGCGACGGCCATGACCACTTCGATCATGATCTTCGCTTCGTTGCCGAGACTGCCGAACGGCCCCCAGTTCGGGGCGATTCCGCCGATGATGGTGGTAATGTCGCCCTTTTCGGCTGCCAGGATCATGTAACTCACCGCCCCGTATGGGTAGTTCCGGTCGCCCGTGCCCGACGGCAGGGGTCACTCACTATCTTCGCTGATGAAACCGCAGCCGTCGTCGACTTCACGGCTCTCTTTACCCGTTCTCCCGGCCCGCGCCCCGCCTTCCTGCTCTGACCTGGGCAGGTGCGGTGTGTATGCGAAAGAACGTATGGTCACTCTGTGTATCACGGGGGGTGACCCCGGGCAATGATTGTCGTCTCGGCGTACGGGGGGCGGGGCGGCGGGCCGCCGTTCGGCCCAGCGGGGTCGTGTGCCGTTGGGCCGACACGCTTACACATGTCCGACATTCCGTCAGTCATTCCATCTGTGGGTGGAGTTGCGCCACCTGCGTCGCGGGTCGTGGCCGCTGGGTGGAAGGACGCGAGAACGCCAGGTTGACGTCCGGGGCGTCCGGGGCGTCCTGGGCGTCTGGGGTGTCCTGGGCGTCTGGGGTGTCCGGGGCGTCCGAGGTGTCCGGGGCACGCGGGCATCGTCTCGGAGGGGCGTTGTCAGTGCGGTCCGGCAGGGTGGTGGGATGACGACGACTCCGTGGACCCTTGCCGACATCGAGGCGGCCATCCGGGCGGGATGGTCAGCTGACACCTGTGAACCGGCCGACATCTCGCGGATCCCCTGGACGGCGGAGAACCCGGCCTGGGGCCAGTGCGACATCACTGCCGTGGTCGTGCAGGACATCGTGGGCGGTGAGCTGGTGCTCGGCGAGGTGTTCATCGACGGGCGGCAGGAGGGGTACCACTGGTGGAACCTGCTGCCCGGTGGGATCCGGATCGACCTGACGCGGGAGCAGTTCCGGCGGGGGGAGACGGTGACGCCGGGGCGGGTCGTGAAGCGGCCGCCCGGCAGGCTTTCGAGGCGCTGGGAGGAGTACCAGCTGCTGCGCCGGCGGGTCATCGACAAGCTGGGGCCGTTGCCGGGGGTCGCCGTGGCGCAGGACGGGCGGCGGCTTGCCTACACCGACTTCGGCGGGCCGGGGGCGCCGCTGCTCGCGCTGCACGGGCACTTCCAGGACGGGCGGACCTTCGAAGGGCTGGCCCGGGAGGTGGGACCGCAGTGGCGGGTGATCACCCTTGACCAGCGGGGGCACGGGGAGTCCGACCGGGCCGGTGAGTACGGGCGGGACGGGTACGTGGCGGACGCGGCGGCCGTCCTGGAGCACCTCGGGCTCGGGCCCGCGGTGGTGCTGGGGCACGGGGTGGGCGGGGTCACGGCGTACCAGCTGGCGGCGCGGCGGCCGGACCTGGTGCGGGCGCTGGTGGTCGAGGACATCGGGGCGGTGGTCGAGGGCGACCTGTCGTTCGCGCGGGGGTGGCCGAGGCGGGCCGGTACGAGGGAGGGGTTCCTGGCGGGGGTCGGGAGTTCGGCGCCGTTCGTGGCGGGCTCGGTACGGGAGCACGCGGACGGGTGGGGGGCCGGGTTCGAGGTGGAGGACGTGGTGGAGTCGCAGCGGGGGCTGAACGGCGACCACTGGGGCGACTGGCTGGCGGTGCGCACGCCGACGCTGCTGGTACGGGGGGACCGGAGCGGGGTGCTGTCGGCGGAGCACGCGCGGGAGATGACCTTGCGGAGGGCGGGGGTACGGCTGGTGGAGCTGCCGGCCGGGCACGCGGTGCACGAAGGGGACCCGGAGGGGTTCGGCGCTGCGGTGCGGGGATTCCTGGCACGGGTGTAGCCGGGGCCGGCTCTGCGGGGGTGTGGTCCTGCCGGGGCCGCCGCTGCGGGGGCGTGCACCGTGGCGGGCTGCGCCGGTTGGTGTGGCGCCGGTGTCGGGTCTCCGGCCCGGTGCGCTGCTTTCGGGCTCCCCATCTCGCGGCTGGGGGACGTCCTCCCTGGCCGCGTCTACGGGGGCAGGGGGGAGATGGCGCCTGGTCGGTTGAGCCCTGCGGTGGGGTGCGGCGAGGTTCGGCTCCTGCTGACAGGGCCGCCCGGAGGTGTGGGAGCGGGGCCTGACGTGTGGCCGGGTGATGGCTGATGCGGTGAGGGGGCCGGGTGAGCTGTGGCGGGCGGGCGCGCTGGAAGGGTCGGTCCAGCGGGGAGTTCGGCTGTTCCTGGCCGGTGGCCTGCGACGGGGCGTGCGCCGTGCCGGCTGTGCAGGGCCGTCATCCGTGCTGTTGGTGGGTCGGGCCGGGGGTGGGGCCCGTCCGGGTGGTCGGCCTCGGGGGGCCTCCTGCTCTTGGCGGGAGGTGGCCATGGCTGGGCCGGGGTGGGTCAGGTCCAGTGGGTGGGGTGGGTGAGGGTGGGGGGGATTTGGGTGGTGGGGTTGCCTTGGGCGGCGTTGAGCTGGGGCTGGGTGAGGAAGACGGCGTTCCTCAGGTCGGCTCCGCGGAGGTTCGCATCGCGGAGGTCCGCGCCGATCAGGTCGGCCGTGCGCAGGTCGGCGCGGCTGAGGTCGGCGGCGATCAGGTAGGCGCCGCGGAGGTTCGCCCCGCGCAGGTTCGCGCCCGCGAGGCGGGCTCCCATCAGGTCGGCGCCGCGGTGGTTCTTCTTGCGGCCCGGGACCTTCGCCCGTACGAGCTCGCTGGTCTCCAGGAGCAGGGTGTTGATCCGCCCGCGCAGGGTGCTCACGTCGAGGGCCGTGAGGGCCTGGGCGTCGGCGCGGGTCCAGGCTTCGGTCTCCGTCAGGGCCTCGCGCAGGCGGGCGTGGACCGGGGCGGCGTCGGGGAGGGTCAGTGCCTCGGAGACGTAGAGGAGCAGCTCGTGCAGCTGCCGCATCACGGGGAAGACCTCGAACATCTGGCGGGCCGTCCCGGTGCCGGTGCGCCAGTCCTGGCCGCCGAAGGTGACCTGGGAGACCTGCTGGCCCGCGCCGAAGCAGTCGAAGACGGTGCAGCCCTGGAAGCCCTTGTCGCGCAGCCGGGTGTGGATGCCGCAGCGGAAGTCCTCGCGGAGGTTCGTGCAGGGGGTTCCGGCGGGCTTGTTCACGGCGAAGTCGTTGGACTTGGCGAAGGGCAGGGCGACGCAGCAGAGGGCGAAGCAGTTGGCGCAGTCGGCGTTCAGGACAGGCAGGACAGGAAGGGACACGTCGGCCATTGTCACCCGCGGGGGGAGCGGAGCGTCATCTGGTGGGCCGACCACAGGGCGCCGTCGACCTCCTCGACGTCCTCGATGACCCGCTCGGTGCGGAAGCCGAGCTTCTCGTAGATGCGCAGTGCCGCGGTGTTGTGGGCCCAGACGCCGAGGCTGATCTCCGTCAGGGCGAGCTCGCCGAAGCCGCGCTCGGCGGCGAGGGAGACGAGGAGCGCACCGAGGCCCTGCCCGCGGGCCTGCGGGGCGATCAGGACGCGGCCGAGGCGGTTGCCCAGGAACGAGGCGTGGCCGACGGGCCCGGTCCCGGGGGAGACGGCGGTCCAGGCGTGGCGGCCGGGCTCGGCGGCGTAGTCGGCGAGCTGCGCGTCGTCCAGGGGCCAGGAGAAGGCGGGGCCGGCCCAGGTCATGAGGGCGGCGGGGTCGGTCACCCAGGTGCGCAGGAGGGGGGAGTCCTCTGCGGGACGGAAGGGGCGCAGGGTGAGGGGCGGGCGGGGCTCAAGCGGATCAAGGGGATCAAGGGGATCAAGGGGATCAAGGGGAGGGTGTGGCTCCGGCATGCAGCAAGTATGGGGAAGGCGGAGGGGGTTGATCGCGGGCGGGTGGGCGGTGAGCATTCCTTCATGACCGAAGTGATCGCAGTTGCCGTCATCACCCTCCTCGCCGTGATCAGTCCCGGCGCCGACTTCGCCATGGTGGTGCGCAACAGCTACCTCTACGGGCGGCCCACGGGGCTGTTCGCCGCGGCGGGGGTCGCGGCGGGGGTGCTGGTGCACGTCGGGTACACGATGTTGGGGGTCGGGCTGCTGATCGCCTCCTCCACCGCGCTGTTCACGGCGATCAAGCTGGCGGGTGCCGCGTACCTGGTGTGGATCGGGATCCGTACCTTCCGGGCGAAGGCGGTCGTGACGGTGGACCTGGAGTCCAGGCCGGAGCTGAGTCCGCTCGGGGCGATGCGGTCGGGGTTCCTGACCAATGTGCTGAACCCGAAGACGACATTGTTCGTGGTGTCGACCTTCACGCAGGTGGTGAACCCGGGTACGCCGGTGTGGCAGCAGGCCGGGTACGGGCTGTTCATGGCGGTGGCGCATCTGGGCTGGTTCGCGGCGGTGGCGCTGTTCTTCTCGGACTCCCGGCTGCGCGACCGGATGCTGAAGGCGCAGAAGGCGCTGAACCGGGCCATCGGGTCGGTGCTGGTGGGGCTGGGGGTGGGGCTGGGGTTCGCTCGTTGACCTCCCCGGGCGCTCGTTGACCTTCCGGCGCTCGTCGACCTTCCCCGGGCCGTTACCTGTCGGTAGCGTGCGGGGTATGGGTGCTCCCGAGGGGTTCTTCGAGCGGATCGACGCCGGGCGGTTCCTGGCCACCGCGTACACGCGCGGGCCCTGGGACGAGGGTGCGCAGCACGCGGGTCCGCCCGCGGCGCTGCTCGGGCGTGCCGTCGAGGACCGGCCGGGAGCGCGGGCGGACATGCGGATCGCCCGGATCACGTACGAGGTCCTGCGGCCGGTGCCGATCGGGGCGCTGGAGGTCACCACGAGCGTGCTGCGGGCCGGACGCGGTACCGAGCTGGTGGAGGCCGCGCTCACGCCGGAGGGTGCGGACGCGCCGGTGATGCTGGCGCGGGCGCTGCGGATCCGGGTGGCCGAGGACGTGGTGCCGGCCGTGGCGGCGGGGCCGCAGGTGCCGCCGCCGGGGGAGGCGGGGGCGATGCCGTTCTTCCCGGTGCCGTGGGAGACGGGCTATCACACGGCGATGGAGGCCCGGTTCACGGACGGGGCCTTCACGGAGCTCGGGCCGGGGACCTGCTGGATGCGGATGAGGGTGCCGCTCGTCGTGGCGGAGGAGGTCCGTCCGCTGGACCGGGTGCTGGTCGCCGCGGATTCCGGCAATGGCATCAGCTCGGTGCTGGACTTCGGCCGGTTCGTCTTCGTCAACGGCGACCTGACGGTCCACCTGCACCGTCATCCCGTCGGCGAATGGGCCTGCGTGGAGTCCCGGACGAGCGTGGACGCGGGCGGCATCGGTCTCGTCGACGCCCGGCTGCACGACGAGAAGGGCCCGATCGGGCGGAGCGCGCAGAGCCTGTTCGTCGCCCCGAGGTAGCCGGGCGGCCGGCTGCGGCCTGTTGCCGCCGGTTGCGGACGGGATCAACCCCCGCCCTGTGTACGGGAGATGGGTGTGGCAGGCTCGCCGGATGGAGCCGCTCACCGACAGGGACCCCGCGCACATCGGTGCGTACGCGCTGCTGGCCCGGCTCGGGGCCGGGGGGATGGGTCAGGTGTATCTCGGCCGTTCGCCCGGCGGGCGGCTGGTCGCGGTCAAGGTCGTACGCGAGGAGATCACCGGCCGTCCCGAGGCGCTGGCCCGGTTCCGGCGGGAGGTCGAGACCGTACGGGCCGTGCGGTCGGCGTACACCGCGAACCTGATCGACGCCTCGCTGGAGGGGGCGCCGTACTGGCTGGCCACCGAGTACGTGGCGGGCCCGACCCTGGCCCGGGCGGTGGGCGGGCACGGGCCGCTGCCGGCGCGGACCTGCCGGGCGCTGGGTGCGGCCCTGGCCGAGGGGCTGGCGAGCGTGCACGCGTACGGGGTCACGCACCGGGACCTGAAGCCGCAGAACGTCATCCTGGGCGCGCAGGGCCCGCAGCTGATCGACTTCGGCATCGCGCGCGGCGTCGGTGCGACGGAGCTGACCCAGGCCGGGCAGATCCCGGGCACCCCCGGGTACACCGCGCCCGAGGTGCTGCTGGGCGGCGGGACGGGGGCGGCGGCCGATGTGTTCGCGCTCGGCGCGACCCTGGCGTACGCGGCCACCGGGCGGCCGCCGTTCGGCGCCGGCGCGGCGGCGGGCGTGGGCTACCGGGCGGTCCACGAGCCGGTGGACGTGGCCGGGGTGGAGCCGGGGCTCGCGGCGCTGATCGAGGACTGCGTGGCGAAGGACCCGGCGGCGCGACCGGATCCGGCGGAGGTGATCCGGCGCTGCGGGGTGCGGGGCCCGCTGGTGGACGATCCGGTCTACGTCCGGCTCGGCGAACCCGCCCGGCGGGTGGATTCGGCCGGGCTGCGGACGACGAGGCCGGTGCCGGGGCCCGTGAACGGGCGTCGGGCCACGAGGCAAGGATCCCCGGACCTCGGGGAGCGGGAGGGCAGCCGCGGGGCGGTGGCCCGGCTGGAACCCGAGCCGGAGCCGACGCCGACGGGTAGTGGCGGGGTGGCCCGACCGGAGCCCGAGCGGGAGCCGGGGCAGGAGCCGGACCCGGAGGCGGAGGACGGCCGTGGGGTGGTCGTCCCGCAAGCACCGGAGCCGGAGCCGGGGCAGGAGCCGGAGCCGGAGTTCGAGCTGGCGCCAGACCGGGAGCCCGAGCCGAAGGGCAGCCGTGTGCTGGGCGCCGGGCAGGGGCGGGATCCCCAGCCGCAGGCCGACTGGGAACCGGGGCCCCAGCCGGCTCGGGATCTGGAGTGGGAGTCGGAGCCCCACCCAGAACCGGAATGGGAGCCTGCGCCCGAGCCGGACCCAGACCCGGAGCCGGAGTGTGGTGGAGGGGTGGTCGTCCGGACAGACCGGGAGCCGGAGCGGGAGCCCGACCCGGCACTGGAGCCGGAGCCCGCAACGGGGCCCCGGCTCTACCCGGCGCCGGCGGGCAGTGGCGGGGTGGTGGCCCGGCCGGAGCCCGAGCGGGAGCCGGACCGGGAGCCGGAGCCGGAGGCGGAGGACGGCCGTAAGGTGGTCGTCCGGCAAGCACCGGGGCCGGTGGCGGAGCCTGAGCCCGGCCCCGAGCCCGACCCGGAGCCCGCACCGGATCCCGAGCCCGCACCGGATCCCGAGCCCGAGCCCGAGCCCGAGCCCGAGCCCGAGCCCGAGCCCGAGCCCGAGCCCGAGCGTGCGCCCGAGCCCGAGCGTGCGCCCGAGCGTGCGCCCGGCCCGGAGCCCGCACCGGGGCCCCGGCTCGACCCGGAGTCGGCGGGCGGTGGCGGGGTGGTGGCCCGGCCGGAGCCCGAGCAGGCGCCGGAGCCTGGGACCGACCCCGAGCCCGAGCCCGACCCCGAGCCCGACCCCGAGCCCGACCCCGACCCGGAGCCCGCACCGGATTCCGAGCCCGCCCCCGAGCGCGAGCGCGAGCGCGACGCCGAGCCCGCCCCCGTACCAGTGCCCCGGCCCGGCCCCGGCCCCGGTCCGGAGGTCTTGACCGGGTATGGGCGGAGGCGTGGGGGGCGCGGGGGGCGCGCGGTTTGGGGGGTGGGGGGAGTGGGCGTGGTCGTCGGGCTGTGTGCCGCGGGATGGTGGCTGCTTCCGCTGGGGGAGCAGGGCGGGAGCGGGGGCGCGGGCGTCGGCGGGGTCGCGGACACGGCGTCGGACGCGTACATCGAGGGCAACCGCGGTTCCCGCTACCGGTGGACGCCGTCCGAGGACGCCGCGCTCGCCGCGCTCGGCGTCGGCCAGTGCGCGCAGCAGCCGGAGGAACAGTCCCCGGGCGCGGGGGTGGAGACCTCGGTCGAGACCTCCCGTACCAACGGGGTGCAGAGCGGTTCGGTGACCATCAGGATGCGTATGACGGGCCACGGGCAGGGCGGGTCCGCCTCGCAGAAGTCGCAGAAGTTGCAGAAGGAGAAGCCCTACTACGTCTCCGTGGCCGTCAAGGGGCCGCACGGGGTGCGGGCCGGGGCGGACGGGGCGGGTCCCGCGGGCAACAAGGCCGTCGGTTGGACCAGTCGGCCGGTGGACGTCCGCGCCGCCGGGGAGCCCGGGGAGTACCTGACGCTGACCTACCCCGAGGACTTCGCCCTGTACGGGGGCGGCACGACCCGGCCCGCCGTGCCCCTCGCCGAGGATCCGGGGGACTGGACGGTGGTCTTCTACCACGTTGAAGATGATCCTACGAAGTACGCGAGCATTGCCTGTTCGGGCTTCAGGGTGGCGAAGCAAGTGGGCTAGTAGGACAGGCGACACGGGCAATGCGCGGCGGAAAGCGACAGGGATGGGGGAGGGTTGACGGGTGCGCAGATTCTGGATGGTCGGCGGGATCGGGTTCGGGGTGGGCCTGAGCTTCCTCCTGCTCCTCGTCGTCGGGACGTACTCGGCCGCCGCCGGCCTCGTGGGCGGCGGCCGGGCGGGGAGCGGTGCGGTGGGGCTGGTGAAGGGGGCCGTACCCGCGAAGTACCAGGCGCTGGTGGAGAAGTGGGGCAATCTCTGCCCGGCCATCAACCCGGCGCTGCTCGCCGCGCAGCTGTACTCGGAGAGCGGCTGGAACCCGAGCGCGGTCAGTCCGGCGGACGCGCGCGGCATCGCGCAGTTCATCCCGGGGACCTGGGCGGGGCACGGGATCGACGGGGACGGGGACGGGGACCGGGACATCTGGGACCCCAGTGACGCCATCCCGTCGGCGGCCTCGTACGACTGCGAACTGGCCAAGGACGTGGCGAGCGTGCCCGGGGACGCGACGGCGAACATGCTCGCGGCCTACAACGCGGGGGCGTACGCGGTCATCAAGTACGGAGGGGTGCCCCCGTACAAGGAGACCCAGGGCTATGTGAAGACGATCACGACGCTGGCCAAGAGCTTCGCGCGGCCGGTGGGCCGGGTCGCTCCGTCCCAACAGGCGGCCGGGGCGATCTACTTCGCGCAGAAGCAGCTCGGGACCCCGTACCTGTGGGGTGGCAACGGGACGCCCGAGCAGAACGGTCGGTTCGACTGCTCGGGGCTGACGAAGGCGGCGTACGAGACGGTGGGGATCGAACTGCCGCGGGTGGCGAACGACCAGTACAACGCCGGCGCGCATCCTTCGAGGGCCGAACTCCTCCCCGGTGACCTGGTGTTCTTCTCCGATGATCTGACGAACTCCCGGGAGATCCGGCACGTCGGTCTCTACGTGGGCGGCGGGTACATGATCAACGCCCCGTACACCGGCGCCGTGATCCGTTTCGACAAGATCGACACACCGGACTACTTCGGCGCGACGCGCGTGACGAAGGACGGCGCGGCCGCTCTACCGGAGCGGGCGGCGGCCGGTCCCGGCGTCGGCAACTCTCCGTAATGCAAAGGCCCTGAGCTGCAACGATGAGTCACTCTTCGATAACGTTGGCGTGATCATTCGGTGGAGAGTGGAACGTAGCCGTCAGAACCTGCGTTCCATGGACACAGAGGTTGATCAAGCTGGGGGGCGAAGGGGCGCGCAGCGGCGCGCCCGAAGGGGAACGACGGCAAGAGCAAGGGGCCGCAGCACCATGGCTGGACTCACAACTGGTGGGCCGAACGTGGATGTCAGCCTGCTGTACGAGATCAACGGAATGGCCCGGCACGCCCCGGACTGGCTCGACCGGGCCGTCAGCCTCGCCGGTGGCTACGGGATCCTGCTCGCCCTGGTGCTCCTGGTCCTGTGGTGCTGGCGCGGCGCGCGGCGGCAGGACGAGGCCGCGGCCGTCGAATCCTTCGCCGCCCTGGTGTGGGCCCCGCTCGCCGCGGGGCTCGCCCTGCTGGTGAACGTGCCGCTGCGCGAATTCGTGGCGCGGCCGCGGCCGTTCAGGCAGTACGAGGGCCTGCTCGTCCTCGATCCCCACCTGCGCACGGACTCGGGCCTGGCGGCGACCGACTTCTCCTTCGTCAGCGGACACTCGACCCTCGCCATGGCCCTGAGCGTCGGCCTGTTCGTGGCCAACCGACGGCTCGGGGTCCTCGGCATCGCACTCGCCCTCGCCGAAGGCTTCTGCCGCGTCTACGTCGGCGTGCACTACCCGACGGACGTGATCGGCGGCTTCGCGCTCGGGACCGCCGTCGCCCTGGTCCTCGCGCCGCTCGCGATGGCCCTGCTGACCCCGGCGGTGCGGGCGGTGGCCGGCGCCCCGCGCCTGGCGTTCCTCGTCCGCGCCAGGAGCGGCCTCCTGCCCCGGCCGGTCGACCTCGCGCAGGCCCAGACCCCGCCGGCCGACCGGTGCAGCCACGAGAGCGACCTCGCTGCCTGAGGCTTCGGCGACTCAGGACCGCGCGTAGGCGTCCCAGACGCAGAGCAGTACCGCCACCGCCAGGCAGAGCCCGGCCGCCCCGAAGAGCAGGCGCACCGCGGGCGGGCGCGGCCGGGGGGTCACCGGACGTCCTTCCCGCCGCTTCCGCCAGGCCGACCGCCACCGCCGCCCTGGCTGCTCCCGCTGCCCGCGCGGCCCGTGCTGCCCGCGCTGCTCCGGCCCCGTCGGCCGTCCGCCGGGTCCTCGCGGCGGTAGCGGGAGCGCAGCCAGAGCCCGGTGACCGCGGCCGCCGCGGTGGTCAGTCCGATGGCCAGGGCGATGTCGCCGGGGCCGTCCGCCGAGCCCACGGACCGGGCCCAGGCCGGAGCGGCCGGGGACAGCACGAGGAGCAGGGCCCACAGGAGGGGCACGAGGCGGGCTGCGGGTCCTGGCATGAGTCAAGGGCATCCGCTCCCGTGCGGGTCGGCCAGCCGGGCCGTCCGAACGGGCGACACGCCGTACGGGTGCCTGCGCGGCCCGGGAACTACTCCTGCGCCGCGTGCCCGGTGGCGTCCCTGCGCGCCAGGTCGCGGGAGCGGCGGGCGGGGCCCTTCCAGCCGCAGCTGCAGACCGCCAGGCAGAAGGCCCCGCGGTCGGTGGTGGAGGTGTCGTGCGCGGGGCCGGGCGGCGCCGCGGGCAGGGCCTCCCCGGGCTCGGGCGGCTGCCCCGGGAGCGGCACGGAGGTAAGCGGAGGGACCAGGGTCGCTTCGGTGTGCGGTTCCACCTCCCCAAGGTACCCGGCGTGCCGGGCGCCCGGCACTGCCTCGGCCCGTGACGGGAAACCCCGGACCTCGTTAAGCGGAGCGGGTGGGGGCCTCGGGCAAACAGCGGTCACGCGTTGGGGGTTGGCAGGCGATGGTGGTGCACCAGCACAGGCGGCGGCGCGGACGCGCAGGTGAGGCTGCGTTCGTCCTGGGTGTCGGCCTCGCGGTCGTGGCGATCAGCGGGTGCGGGCGCGGTGACGACGGCGGCGCCGTGGCCGGCCGCGGCGGCAGCGGCGCCGGGGACCGGTCCACCGCGGACGCGGCGGCGGTGGTGCGCGGAGCGGCCGACGTACTGGCGGGGACGGGCAGCGCCCAGGCCCGTACGGCGATGGAGATGGCCACGGGCGGCACCCGGGTCACGATCCACGGCGAGGGCGGCGTCGACTTCAAGAACCGGATGGGCCAGCTCGTGGTGATGCTGCCCGCCGATGTGACGGGCAAGCCCGGGCACCGGCCGATCACCGAGCTGCTCGCACCCGGCGCCCTCTACATGAAGAACCGTGGCGCGGGCGTCCCCGACGACAAGTGGGTACGGGTCGACACGACGACCCTCGGCGACGGGAACCTGGTCACGGGCGGGGCCACCGACCCGATGACCGCGGCCGAGCTGCTGCGCGGCGCGCAGGAGGTGACGTACGTCGGGGAGACCGAGGTCGCGGGCACCAAGGTGCGGCACTACCGGGGCACCACCGACATCGGGCGGGCCGCGCAGAAGGCCTCGCCGCAGGTGAAGGGGTCGCTGGAGGCGGCGGCGAAAGGGTTCAGCAACGACACCGTGCCCTTCGACGTCTACCTCGACGAGGAGGGGCGGCTGCGGAAGATCCGGCACCGCTTCACCTACGTCAACAATGGCGTGATCGATGTCTCCTCGACCACACTGCTCTACGGATTCGGGTCGCCGGTGACCGTCGAATTGCCCGCGAACGGGGACATCTACGCCGGGAAGATCGCTGAGTAGCCGACCGGGCGGTCCGTCGGCGGTGCGATCGGGCCATGCCGGGTTTCCGGAAATGGTCCATCCGTGTCATGCGCGCCGCACCGCGTCCTCCCTACGCTGAGAAGCCGAGCGCCGACGGGCGATGGCGGCAGATTGAGGTGACTCGCGTGACTCCCGCAGGCGGCATGACGGTGCAGGACCACGTGGCTCTCGCCGAGATCGAGCTGTGCGGCGAGCTGATCATCGCGGCCTCCGCGGCCGACGAGGAGCGGCTCAGCCTGGACCGGATCGACGAGGTGCTGCTCGGCCCGTAGCCCCGGGGAGTCCGGTGCGGCGGCGGGTCAGGTGCGCAGCAGGCGGGCGATGGCCTTGGTGGCTTCCTCGACCTTCGCGTCGATCTCGGTGCCGCCCTTGACGGCCGCGTCGGCGACGCAGTGGCGCAGGTGCTCCTCCAGGAGCTGGAGCGCGAAGGACTGCAGTGCCTTCGTGCTGGCCGAGACCTGGGTGAGTATGTCGATGCAGTAGACGTCCTCGTCGACGAGGCGCTGGAGCCCGCGGATCTGGCCCTCGATGCGGCGCAGCCGCTTGAGGTGCTCGTCCTTCTGGTG
The DNA here is from genome assembly GCF_000725805.1 of Streptomyces xanthophaeus. Lineage (GTDB taxonomy): Bacteria > Actinomycetota > Actinomycetes > Streptomycetales > Streptomycetaceae > Streptomyces > Streptomyces xanthophaeus. Next base: position 20,206 of record NZ_JOFT01000034.1, read on the forward strand.
GTGGTACCCGTGCACCGCCGGGGCCGTGCCGGCCTCCGCTCCGGAGTTCTCCGCCTCGATGGCCGTCATGGGTCCTCCCGTGGTCCGGAACGAGGGGTCACATACCCCTCATGGGTATAGGGTACTGGGCCCTGGTCGTGGGAACAGGGGTCCGTGGTCCTCACTCTGCCTGATGGAGGACACTGGGGAACTGCCGGTTAGCCGTGGCAGGGGGATGCGCCTAGCATCAGCCTGACCGAATCCAATGCACCCCGAGGACCTCACGTGCGATTTCGTCTGACCCCCAGGGAGACGAGCTTCTACGACATGTTCGCCGCATCCGCGGACAACATCGTCACGGGCTCCAAGCTCCTGATGGAACTGCTCGGAGCGGACTCCTCCGCCCGGGTCGAGATCGCGGAGCGGATGCGGGCAGCGGAGCACGCGGGGGATGACGCCACCCACGCGATCTTCCACCAGTTGAACTCCTCCTTCATCACGCCGTTCGACCGCGAGGACATCTACAACCTGGCCTCTTCGCTCGACGACATCATGGACTTCATGGAGGAGGCGGTCGACCTGGTCGTCCTCTACAACGTGGAGGAGCTCCCCAAGGGCGTCGAGCAGCAGATCGAGGTGCTGGCCCGGGCCGCCGAGCTGACCGCCGAGGCCATGCCGCACCTGCGGACGATGGACAACCTGACCGAGTACTGGATCGAGGTCAACCGCCTCGAGAACCAGGCGGACCAGATCCACCGCAAGCTGCTCGCCCAGCTCTTCAACGGCAAGTACGACGCCATGGAGGTGCTGAAGCTCAAGCAGATCGTCGACGTGCTCGAAGAGGCGGCCGACGCGTTCGAGCACGTTGCGAACACGGTGGAGACCATCGCGGTCAAGGAGTCCTGAACCTCGTGGACACCTTCGCTCTGATCGTGACCATCGGTGTCGCGCTCGGTTTCACGTACACCAACGGTTTCCACGACTCGGCGAACGCGATCGCGACCTCGGTCTCGACCCGCGCGCTGACCCCGCGCGCCGCGCTCGCGATGGCCGCGGTGATGAACCTCGCCGGTGCCTTCCTGGGCAGCGGCGTCGCCAAGACGGTCAGTGAGGGCCTGATCGAGACGCCCCACGGGAACCGGGGCATGTGGATCCTGTTCGCGGCGCTGGTCGGCGCGATCGTCTGGAACCTCATCACCTGGTACTTCGGCCTGCCCTCGTCCTCCTCGCACGCGCTGTTCGGCGGCATGGTGGGTGCGGCCCTCGCGGGCGGCACCGAGGTCATCTGGTCCGGCGTGATCGACAAGGTCGTCATCCCGATGTTCGTCTCACCGGTGGTGGGTCTGGTCGTCGGTTACCTGGTGATGGTGGCCATCCTGTGGATGTTCCGCCGGGCCAACCCGCACAAGGCCAAGCGCGGCTTCCGCATCGCGCAGACCGTCTCGGCCGCCGGCATGGCGCTGGGCCACGGTCTGCAGGACGCGCAGAAGACCATGGGCATCGTGATGATGGCCCTGGTCATCGCCGACGTGCAGGGAGCGGGCGACGCGATCCCGATCTGGGTCAAGATCGCCTGCGCCGTGATGCTGTCGCTGGGTACGTACGCGGGCGGCTGGCGCATCATGCGCACCCTCGGCCGCAAGATCATCGAGCTGGACCCGCCGCAGGGCTTCGCGGCGGAGACCACCGGCGCCTCGATCATGTTCGGCTCGGCGTTCCTGTTCCACGCGCCGATCTCCACCACCCACGTGATCACCTCGGCGATCATGGGTGTGGGCGCGACCAAGCGGGTGAACGCGGTCCGCTGGGGCGTCGCCAAGAACATCATCCTGGGCTGGTTCATTACTATGCCCGCCGCGGCCCTGGTCGCCGCGGTCAGCTTCTGGATCGTGAACCTGGCCTTCGTCTAGGCACCGCAGGACGAAAGCGGGCCGGCTCCCCCCACCCAGGGGGAGCCGGCCCTTTTCTTTCTTCCGCCTTGCGGTGGCACCGCCATGCAGCACCGCAGGACGTCCGGGGTCACGCGGCGCGGCCGCGTGAGGTCGGGTCCGGTCTAGCCGAAGCGGCCGGAGATGTAGTCCTCGGTCGCCTGCACGGAGGGGTTCGAGAAGATCCGGTCCGTGTCGTCTATCTCGACGAGCTTGCCGGGCTGGCCGACGGCCGAGAGGTTGAAGAAGGCGGTGCGGTCCGAGACGCGGGCCGCCTGCTGCATGTTGTGCGTCACGATGACGATCGTGAAGCGCTCCTTCAGCTCGCCGATCAGGTCCTCGATGGCGAGGGTGGAGATGGGGTCCAGGGCCGAGCAGGGCTCGTCCATGAGCAGGACCTGCGGCTCGACGGCGATGGCGCGGGCGATGCACAGGCGCTGCTGCTGGCCGCCGGAGAGGCCGGAGCCGGGCTTGTTCAGGCGGTCCTTGACCTCGTTCCAGAGGTTGGCGCCCTGGAGGGACTTCTCGACGATGTCGTTCAGCTCGGACTTCTTGAAGCTGCCGTTCAGGCGCAGGCCCGCCGCCACGTTGTCGAAGATCGACATGGTGGGGAAGGGGTTCGGGCGCTGGAAGACCATGCCGACGGTGCGGCGGACCGCGACCGGGTCCACGCCGGTGCCGTACAGGTTCTCGTCGTCCAGGAGGACCTTGCCCTCGACGCGGCCGCCGGGGGTGACCTCGTGCATGCGGTTGAGGGTGCGCAGGAAGGTGGACTTGCCGCAGCCGGACGGGCCGATGAAGGCGGTCACGGAGCGGGGCTCCACGGTCATCGAGATGTCGTCGATGGCCTTGTGGGCACCGTAGAAGGCGGAAAGGCCGCTGACGTCGATTCGCTTGGCCATGAGGGGTCACTTCACTTTCATGAGTCGCGTCAGCGACCGGTCTTCGGGGCCTTCCAGCGGGCGATGCCGCGGGCCACCAGATTGAGGATCATGACGAAGGCGATCAGGACGAGCGCTGCGGCCCATGCCCGGTCGTAGGAGGCTTCACTGCCGACCTTGTACTGCTCCCAGATGTAGAGGGGGAGCGAGGACTGGGCGCCTTCGAAGGGGTTGTTGTTGATCAGCTGTGAACCGAAGACCAGCAGCATGATCGGTGCGGTCTCACCGGCGATGCGTGCCACTGCCAGCATGACACCGGTCGAGATGCCGCCGATGGCGGTGGGCAGGACGACCTTGAGGATCATGCGCCACTTCGGCACACCGAGCGCGAGGGCGGCCTCGCGGAGCTCGTTCGGGACGAGCTTGAGCATCTCCTCGGTGGAGCGGACCACGACGGGCATCATCAGGATCGACAGGGCCATGGCGCCGGCGAAGCCGGAGGGGCCGAAGCCGAGCATCAGGTTCCACGTCGTCAGGATGAACAGGCCCGCGACGATGGAGGGGATGCCGGTCATGACGTCGACGAAGAAGGTCACGGCCTTGGCGAGCGCGCCCCGGCCGTACTCGACCAGGTAGACGGCGGTCAGCAGGCCGATCGGCGCGGCGATCAGGGTCGCGAGGGCGACCTGCTCCAGGGTGCCGAGCAGGGCGTGGTAGACGCCGCCGCCCTCCTCGAAGCTGGTCACGCCGTTCATGGAGTGGCTGAGGAAGTCCCCGTCGAGGGCTTCGATGCCGCGGCTGACCGTGGTCCACATCAGCGAGAGCAGCGGGACCACGGCGAGGATGAAGCAGACCCACACGACGGAGGTCGCGACGCGGTCCTTGGCCTGGCGGCGGTTCTCGACGACCGCGCTGGCGGTGTACGTCACGGTGACGAACAGCAGGGCCGCGAGCAGGCCCCACTGGACCTTGCTCTGGAGGCCGAAGACGAGGCCGATGCCGCTGCCGAGGGCCACCGAGAGGACGGCGATGCCGGCCGGGGCCCAGCGGGGCAGGCCGCCCCGGGTGAGGCCCGAGGGTGCGGCGGACCTGGTGGCCCGGGTGGGCCGCTGGTCCTGGAGTGCGTGGCTCATCAGGCGTTCGCCCCCGAGAAGTCCTTGCGCCGGGCGATGATCAGGCGGGCTGCACCGTTGACCAGCAGGGTGAGCAGGAAGAGGACCAGACCGGAGGCGATCAGCGCGTCCCGGCCGAACTCGTTGGCCTCGTCGAACTTCGCGGCGATGTTCTGCGCGAAGGTGCCGCCACCCGGGTCCAGGATGTGCAGCGAGATGAGGAAGCTCGGCGACAGGACGGTCGCGACGGCCATGGTCTCGCCGAGTGCGCGGCCGAGGCCGAGCATCGAGGCGGAGATGACTCCGGAGCGGCCGAAGGGCAGGACCGACATCCGGATGACTTCCCAGCGGGTCGCGCCGAGGGCCAGGGCGGCCTCCTCGTTCATGCGCGGGACCTGGAGGAAGACCTCGCGGCTGACGCTGGTCACGATCGGCAGGATCATGATCGCGAGCAGGATGCCGACGGTGAAGAGCGAGCGGGCGACGCCGACCTGGGACTTCTCGAAGACGTAGGTCCAGCCCAGGTACTCGTCGAGCCAGAGGTTCAGCCCGGCCAGCTGCGGCACGAGGAAGAGCGCGCCCCAGATGCCGTAGATGATCGAGGGCACGGCGGCCAGCAGGTCGACCACGTAGGCGAGGGGCGCGGCCAGCTTGCGCGGCGCGTAGTGCGAGATGAACAGGGCGATGCCGACGGCGATCGGGACGGCGATGGCCATCGCGATGACCGAGCTGACGACGGTGCCGAAGAGCAGGACGGCGATGCCGAAGACGGGCGGGTTGGCCGACGCGTTCCAGTCGAACGTGGTGAGGAAGTTGCCCTCGTTGTCCGACAGGGCGATCGAGGCGCGGTAGGTGAGGAAGACGGCGATCGACGCCATGATCACCAGGAGCAGGATGCCGGAGCCCTTGGAGAGCCCCGCGAAGATCTTGTCACCGGCGCGGCCGGTGGACCTCGTGCTCTTGGAGACAGGCGGAGCCTGGTCTATCTGGGTGGGTGTGGTGGAAGCCATGGTCTTTCCGGTCTGGGTGGGGGGACAGGCCCCCTGGCGGCGGTGCACCGGATTCCCCCGGGTGGAGGGGAAGGGTTCCCGGGCCGGTCCGCTCCCCCCGGACGGGGGGTGGAGCGGACCGGCCAGGGCTCAGGACTAGGCCAGCGAGGCGATGATCTCGCGGACCTTCGCGTTGATCTCGGCCGGGATCGGCGCGTAGCCGTTCTCCAGGAGGATCTTCTGGCCCGCGTCGGACGCGGTGTAGTTCAGGAAGGACTTCACGGTCGGCAGGGTCTCCGCCTTGTTGCCCTTGTCGCAGACGACCTCGTAGGTGACCAGGACGATCGGGTACGCGCCCTCGGCCTTGGTGGTGTAGTCGAGCTTCAGCGCCAGGTCGTTGCCGGTGCCGGCGATCTTGGCGGCGGCGATGGCCTTCGAGGCGTTCTCGCCGGTGGCCTTGACCGGGGCTGCGGCGCCCGTGTTCAGGTCGACCGTCTTGATGCTCTGCGCGCTGGCGTAGGACAGCTCGAAGTAGCCGATGGAGCCGTCGACCTGCTTGACCTGGGTGGCGACACCCGCGGAGCCGGAGGCGCCGAGGCCGCCCGGGGCGGGCCACTTCTTCGCGGCCTCGTACGGCCAGGCGTCACCGGCGGTGGCCTTGAGGTACTTGCCCAGGTTCTCGGTGGTGCCCGAGTCCTCGGAGCGGTGGAAGTGCTGGATCGCGGTGCCGGGGAGCGTGACGCCGGGGTTCAGCTTCTTGATCGCCTCGTCGTCCCACTTCTTGATCTTGTCGTTGAAGATGTTGGCGATCGTGGCGGCGTCGAGGTTCAGCTTGTCCACGCCGGCGACGTTGAAGCCGAGGGCGATCGGGCCGCCGACCATGGGCAGGTCGATGCCCTGGCCACCGGTGCAGATCTTCTTCGACTCCTCGACCTGCTCCGGCTTCAGCGCCGAGTCGGAGCCGGCGAAACCGACGGTGCCCTGGTTGAAGGCGACGATGCCCTCACCGGAGGAGGAGGACTTGTAGTTCACCTCGACGCCCGAGCAGGCGGCCATGTAGTTCTTCACCCACAGGTCGACCGCGTTCTTCTGTGCGGACGAGCCGGAGGCGAGGAGCTTGCCCTTGGCGTCGTCGCACTTGATGTCGCCCGCGGCCGCCGCCGGCTTGTTGCTCGGGGAGCCGTTGTCCTTGGTGTTGTCGTCCGAGCCGCACGCCGTGAGGACCAGGGCGCCGGACACGACAAGCGCCCCGAGGGCGGAGGCACGAAGCATGTTCTTGCGCTGAAGCTTCACTTTCGGGTGTTCCTTCCAGAAGCCGCCGGCCGCTTTCTGTATCGGGGCGGCGTGCGAAGAGGACTACGTCGGTGTGCCCGGTGGAACGGCTCGGCCGGCGAGCCGCTCGCACCCTGCACATCAGAAATTAGTCAGATGAAGTGAAGCGGCCGACCGGCCCGAGTGAACGGACGGTGAACCGTGGCGGACGGCCCGGTGCGACCTCATCGGATCGCACACGAGCGTAATGGTCCGTTACCCGGGCGTTATCGAGGCGTGACCGCGGGTTGCGGCAGCCAGAGTTCCTGGAAGGCGGACCGGGCGGCCTCGACCTCGTGGCGCTGGTCGGCGTGCAGCACGCCGAGGGCGTACGCGGTGGCCGGGGCGATCCGGGGGGTGCGGGCGGCCGTCGCCGAGGCCGTGGCGGCCTCGGCCGCGTCCCGGTGCAGGTCCAGGGCCTCGCCCGCCGCCGCCAGCCGGGTCACGTCCTCGCCCAGGACCTCCTGGGCGTACCGGTGGATCCGCAGCAGGCGGCGCACCTCGTGCCATGAGCCGTCGTGGTCGCTGTTGTACGGGTGGGCCCCGTCGGGCGCGGGCAGCACCTCCACCGCGGCCGACAGTCGGGTTCCGGCCACCTCGGCGAGCGGTACGAGGACCTCCGAGACCCGCCCGCGGGCCGCGACCGGGTCCAGCGGGACCTCTGAGGCCAGGACCGCCACCGCGTCCGCCACCGCGTGGAAGCGGGAGGAGCCGAGGGCCTGGAGGGTTGCCGAGTGCGCGCGGGTACGGGCCAGGGTCAGCTGGCGCTCCAGCAGCGCCCCCGCCCGCGCCGAGCCCACCGTGAGGGCGCCCGCGGAGCTGCGCGGCGTCGGGACCTCCGGGGCACCCGCCAGCCGGTGCAGGGCTTCCATCAGCCGGGCGAGGCGAGCCGCGTGGGCGTGTTCGTCGGCGAGGGTCGAGGAGAGCCACACCAGCTCGGTGCGCAGTCCGTCCGCCCAGGCGGACTCGGTCACCACCCGGAAGGTGGCCAGGGATCCGCTGATGCGGCGCGCGGCCCCCCGCAGGCCGCGCGCCGCCTCACCTCCGTCCGCCGGGTCCGTCGCGCTGCCCGCCGCGCCCTCGCCGTGGAGGCGCAGGGCGCGCAGGAAAGCGGTGGCCTGCCCGCGCAGGTACGTGCTGAGCACGTCACCCGCGCGGGGCTGCACCGATGGTGGGTTACGGTTTGGCTGAGCCACGCCGGCGCCTCCGGGCGTCTATGAGCGTCTCCTGTACGTGCCGCAGCGGCTGGCCCTCCGCGTCCGTGCTGTGCCGGGTCCATTCGCCGTCCGGGCCCAGGTGCCAGGAGGAGGTGGCGTCGGACATGCCGGTCTCCAGCATCCGGTCCAGTGCCGCGCGGTGGGCCGGGTCGGCGACCCTGACCAGTGCCTCGATGCGGCGGTCGAGGTTGCGGTGCATCATGTCGGCGCTGCCGATCCACACCTCGGGCTCGCCGCCGTTGCCGAAGGCGAAGACCCGCGAGTGCTCCAGGAAACGGCCGAGGATCGAACGGACCCGGATGTTCTCCGACAGCCCCGGGACCCCGGGCCGCACCGCGCAGATGCCGCGGACCCAGATGTCGACGGGCACGCCCGCCTGGGAGGCCCGGTAGAGGGAGTCGATGAGGGCCTCGTCGACGATCGAGTTCATCTTCAGGCGCACGTACGCGGGGCGGCCGGCCTTGTGGTGGGCGGCCTCCTTGTCGATCCGCGCGATCAGCCCGTCGCGCAGCGAACGGGGGGCCACCATCAGGCGGCGGTAGGTCTCGCGGCGGGAGTAGCCGGAGAGCCGGTTGAAGAGGTCGGAGAGGTCCGCGCCGACCTGCGGGTCGGCGGTGAGCAGGCCGAGGTCCTCGTAGAGCCGGGCGGTCTTCGGGTGGTAGTTGCCGGTGCCGACGTGGGAGTAGCGGCGCAGCTGGTCGCCCTCCTGGCGGACGACGAGCGACAGCTTGCAGTGGGTCTTGAGGCCGACGAGCCCGTAGACGACGTGGCAGCCGGACTCCTCCAGCTTGCGCGCCCACTTGATGTTGGCCTGCTCGTCGAAGCGGGCCTTGATCTCGACGAGTACGAGGACCTGCTTGCCGGAGTCGGCGGCGTCGATCAGGGCGTCCACGATCGGGGAGTCGCCGGAGGTCCGGTACAGCGTCTGCTTGATGGCGAGGACGTCCGGGTCGGCGGCGGCCTGCTCCAGGAAGGCCTGCACCGAGGTGGAGAAGGAGTCGTACGGGTGGTGCAGCAGGACGTCCCGCTCGCGCAGCGCGGCGAAGATGTCGGGCGCGGACGCGGACTCGACCTCGGCGAGGTCCCGGTGGGTACCGGCGACGAACTTCGGGTACTTCAGCTCCGGCCGGTCCAGCGAGGAGATCCCGAAGAGGGCGGTCAGGTCCAGCAGGCCGGGCAGCGGGTACACCTCGGAGGCGTTGACCTTCAGCTCCTGCACGAGGAGGTCCAGGACGCCCGGGTCGATGGACTCTTCGACCTCCAGGCGCACCGGCGGGCCGAAGCGGCGCCGCATGAGCTCCTTCTCCAGGGCCTGGAGCAGGTTCTCCGCGTCGTCCTCCTCGACTTCGAGGTCCTCGTTGCGGGTCACGCGGAACATGTGGTGCGCGAGCACCTCCATGCCGGGGAACAGCTCCTCCAGGTGCGCGGCGATGACGTCCTCCAGAGGGACGTAGCGCTGCGGGGAGGCCTCCAGGAAGCGGGAGAGGAGCGGCGGGACCTTGACCCGGGCGAAGTGGCGGTGGCCGCTGACGGGGTTGCGCACCACGACGGCCAGGTTCAGCGAGAGCCCGGAGATGTACGGGAACGGGTGCGCGGGGTCCACGGCGAGGGGGGTGAGCACCGGGAAGATCTGGTTGCGGAACAGGGTGAAGAGGCGGGCCTGCTCCTTCTCGGTGAGGTCGGGCCAGCGGATGAGGTGGATGCCCTCTTCGGCGAGCGCCGGGGAGATGTCCTGCTGGAAGCAGGCGGCGTGGCGGGCCATGAGCTCGCGCGAACGCGTCCAGATCAGGTCCAGCACCTCACGGGGCTGGAGGCCTGAGGCCGAACGGGTGGCGACACCGGTCGCGATGCGGCGCTTGAGGCCGGCGACGCGGACCATGAAGAACTCGTCGAGGTTGCTCGCGAAGATCGCCAGGAAGTTCGCGCGCTCCAGGAGCGGGGTCGTGGGGTCCTCGGCGAGTTCCAGCACCCGCTCGTTGAAGGCCAGCCAGCTGCGCTCGCGGTCGAGGAAGCGGCCCGGGGGGAGCTCGTCGCCGTCCTTGTCGTCCTCGTAGGCGTCCAGGTCGGCGTCTATGTCGGGTTCGAGGTCGACGTGCGGGCGGTGCGCGGAGATGGAGCCTATGCGCGCGTGCGCTCCGCTGACGGCGAGACCGGTCATGCCGGCGGGGGCGGGGGCGGGGGCGCTGGGGGCGCCGGAGAAGCCGGGCGCCGGGGCGGAGGTGTGAGACGGGTGCTGGGCGGGGACCTCGGTGGGGCCTGCGCTGGGCTGGTGGCTCATGACTCCATTGTTCCGCGCACGCGGCAGGACAGGCGCGTCGGAAGCGTCGGCCGTCAGTCGGAGTCGGGGCTTCATGGGGGGAGGGTCGCAAGCGCGTCTGAATGCGTGGTTAATGGCGCGTGGCATCCCGGCGGTGTCCCTGCGGGGCTCGGCGGTGTTGTGGCCCGTCTGCGGCGACGTTGCACGGGGCTCCGCCCCGGACCCCGCGCCTCAATCTCCCCCAGACTCCGTCCGGGGGGGGGGACCCCCGGGCGGGGCTGATTTTTACCGCCTGTGGTCTGTTGGGTCTTTGCCTTGGTGTCGTGTGTGGGGCGGGGTCCCTCCGGAGTGTCTCCTCGGCTCGCGCACTGAGCCCTGGCTGTGAGAGATGCGGCCTGGGTTGCGCGCTCGTCCTGCGGGGACCCTCCTGCGCGCCCCCACCCCACACGCCCGGGCCCTGGAAGCACAGCCTGGTCTCCTTGGCGGAGCCGTGGCGGGGCCCTCACCGAACAGGCCCCGCCAGGCACCGCACCCGCATCGTCACGGGAGCCAAAGAACAGCGGCGGAGCCCCGGAAAGGCTCGGCGCCGCCCGGGCCCGGCCATGGACCCGCCGAGCCGACCGCAGGGACCCGTCAGCTTTCGGTGCGGTACATCAGGTCCACCTCGTGCGTGGTGAAGCCGAGGCCCTCGTAGACCGCCAGGGCCGCCGGATTGTCGGCGTCCACGTACAGCATGGCCGTCGGCAGACCCTGCGCCGCCAGGTGGCGCAGGCCGATCGCGGTGAGGGCCTTGCCGAGGCCGCCGCCCTGTGCGCCGGGGCGGACGCCGACCACGTACACCTCGCCGAGCGCCTGCTCCGCGTGGACCTTGGTCCAGTGGAAGCCGACGAGCTCCCCCGCGCGTTCGGCGAGGAAGAAGCCCTTGGCGTCGAACCACGGCTGCGCGATCCGGTCGTTGAGGTCCCGCTGCGTCAGCGCCCCCTGCTCGGGGTGGTGGGCGAAGGCGGCCGCGTTGGCCGCGAGCCAGGCCTCGTCGTCGGCGCCGGGTACGAAGGTCCGTACGGTCACCCCGGCCGGCAGCGCGGGCTCCGGCAGCGGGTCCCCCGCGGCCAGCGGGCGGCGCAGCTGCCGCAGCTCGCGGAAGAGGGTCAGACCGAGCACCTGGGCGAGGTGCCGCGCGGCCGACTTGCCGCCGTGGGCCCACACCCGGATGCGCTTGCCGGAGGCGGCCAGCAGGGCCGAGCCGAGGGCGCGGCCGTGGCCGCGGCCGCGCAGCGCGGGGTGGACGACGAGTTCGGCGGCGGGGGCCTCCACCGGGTCGGTGTCCTCCAGTTGTCCGTACCCGACGAGCCGGTCGCCGACGGTGAGCAGGAAGTGCCGGATGCCCTCGCGCGGCCCGCCGCGCAGCTGGAGCCGTCCCTGTTCGGACACGGCGGTGGTGCCGTCGGTGCGCGCCGCGTCCTCGATCAGGGCGAGTACGGTCTCGGCCTGTTCCTCCGTCAGCTCGTCGAAGGTCTCAATCTGCCGTCCGGGCTCCACGGCCGCTGCTGCGTCAGTCATGGCACGAGCCTACGACCGCGGCGGGCGCGGGGTGGAGTGCGGGACCGCAGTCGGCCCGTCTTCTGCGCGTAACCACCTCGATACCCGTTACCCCCTGTCGTGCTACGCGCGTTGACCATAGGCTTCGGCGGACCTCCCAAGCTGTATCGCTGTCCACAAAGGGGATTAAATGTCAGCGACGCCACAACGGCACCGCCGAGCCCGCCGGTTGACCCTCGCAGCCATCGCCGTCACGGCGGGGGCCGGGGCGATGGTCGCCGCCGCACTGCCGGCCGGGGCCGCGAGTGGTGGCGGTGCGGGCAAGAGCCGCACCGTCGATGTGCAGATGCTGTCGTTCAACGACTTCCACGGCACGCTCGAGCCCCCGCAGGGCTCCTCCGGCAACGTGACCGAGCGTCAGGCAGACGGCACCACCAAGGCCATACCCGCGGGCGGGGTCGAGTACCTCGCGACCAGCCTGCGCGAGGCCCGCAAGGGTCACGAGTACTCCGTCACCGCCGCCGCGGGTGACATGATCGGCGGCAGCCCGATGCTGTCCGGGCTCTTCCACGACGAGCCGAGCATCGAGGCGCTGAACAAGCTCGACCTGGACGTCACCAGCGTCGGCAACCACGAGTTCGACGAGGGCCGTGCCGAGCTGCGCCGCATGCAGTACGGCGGCTGCCACCCGGTCGAGGGCTGCTACGAGTACGGCAAGACCTTCACCGGCTCGGAGTTCCAGTACCTCGCCGCCAACGTCACGGACGAGAAGACCAAGCGTCCGATGATGTCGCCCACCTTCATCTGGAAGAAGGGGGACGTGAAGATCGGTTTCATCGGCGTCACCCTGGAGGGCACTCCCGACGTCGTGACCGCGGAGGGCGTCAAGGGCCTGAAGTTCGGTGACGAGGTCGAGACGATCAACAAGTACGCCGCCGAGCTGAACAAGCAGGGCGTGAAGTCGATCGTGGCGCTGATCCACGAGGGCGGTCTGCCCGCGAACGGCGCGTACAACTACGACTGCGACGTCCCCGGTGCGGGCGCGGGCATCTCCGGTGCCATCGTGGACATCGCCAAGAACGTCGACGCCAAGGTCGACGCGCTGGTGACGGGCCACACGCACCAGGCGTACGCGTGCAACATCCCCGACCCGGCGGGCAACCCGCGTACGGTCACCTCGGCCGCCTCGATCGGCCGTCTGTACACGGACACCACGCTGACCTACGACCGGCAGACCAAGGACATCGTCCGTACGCCGGTCACCTCGCCGAAGCCGGTGAACAAGGTCGTCACCCGGGACCAGCCCAAGGCCCCGGACCTGACCGAGCTGATCCAGCGCTGGAACACCCTCGCGGCGCCGATCGCCAACCGTCCGCAGGGCTTCATCTCGGCCGACATCCCGGGCCGCGGCTCGGCGGAGCCGGAGAAGCCGCTCGGTGACCTGATCGCCGACGCGCAGCTGGAGGCGCTGGCCCCGGCCGACAAGGGCGGCGCGGAGCTGGCCGTCATGAACCCGGGCGGCATCCGTTCGGACCTCGCCTACAAGGCCTCGGGTGACGAGGGCGACGGCGTGGTGACGTACGGCGAGTCCTTCACGGTCCAGCCGTTCACCAACATGATGAACATCGTGGACCTGACGGGTGCGCAGCTGATCACGGCGCTGCAGCAGCAGGTCAGCGGGCCGGTCAACGGTCCGAGCCCGAAGATCCTTCAGGTGTCGAAGGGCTTCACCTACACCCTGGACATGACGAAGGCCGGTGCGGACCGCATCGTCGTGGACTCGGTGAAGCTCAACGGCGTGCCGATCGATCCGGCGCGGACCTACCGGGTCGCGATGAACGAGTTCCTCGCGGGCGGCGGTGACGGGTTCACCGTCCTGAAGGAGCACAAGAACAAGCTGGTGGGCGCGTCCGACCTGGACTGCTTCAACGCCTACCTGACGAAGAACTCCTCGGCGCAGGCCCCGATCGCCCCGCCGGCGGCGGACCGGATCACCGTCGTCAAGTAGCGGCGGAGAGCAGGACCAGCGCACCGCGTGCCCGGAGGGGCGGCGGGTCCCCCGTGGCCCGCCGCCCCTCCGGCGTTCTCGGCGCCTACAGGGTGTCGAGGAAGGCGGCGACGGCTTCGGCGAAGCCCTTCGGGTCCTGGAAGGGGACGTGGTGCTCGGTGTCGAGGGCGGCGTACGAGGTCCCGGGCCGCCGGGAGACCATCGCGTCGGCCTGTTCCCGGGGGAGCGCCTGGCTGCGCAGGCCGTGGACGAGCAGGGCGGGGCAGGTGCTGGCGCTCCAGACGTCCCATTCGGCGTCCCGGAACTGGGCGACGGTGTCCAGGGTGTCCTGCGGGTGGAACGGGAGCCGCCAGCCGATGCCGTCGGGGAGCTGCCGCAGTGCTGGTGCGAGCGCCTCGCCGAAGGGGCCGCAGGCGGTGATGAGCTGTTCGCGGGTGGGTGCGGTGTAGGGGAGGCGGGCGACGAACTCGAAGGGGTTGGGGCCCTCGCTGCGTTCCACGGGGGCGTCGACGTTGATCAGGGCGCGGACGCGGCCGGGGTGGGTGGCGGCGAGGTGGTAGGCGTTGATCCCGCCGAGGGAGAAGCCGAGGACGGGCAGCGGGCCGGTGAGGCCGAGGTGGTCCAGCAGGGCGACGGCGTCGGCGACGTAGCCGGCGCGGCTGTATTCGGTGGCGCGGTCGGAGTCGCCGTGGCCGCGCTGGTCGGGGGCGACGACCCGCCAGTCGTTTCCGAGGGCGGCGGCCAGGTCGGCCCAGTGGGCGGCTTCGGAGAGGCCGCCGTGGAGGGCGAGCAGCGGGCGGCCGGGGCCGCCGAAGTCCAGGTAGGACAGGGTGCGGTCGTCGATCTTCAGCTCGTGACGCATGTGTGTTCGTCTCCCCCGTGTCGTGGTCCGGCCTGCCGAGGTCTGCAGGTGTGCTTCAGCGTGCCAGGATTTGGGCAAGCGCGCAATACGTTTGTATTGGGCGCTTGCCCAAGACGCTCGCCGATACGATCCCGGCATGGGAAATCGTGAGGACCTGCTGGCCGGGGCGCGCCACTGCCTGGAGGAGAAGGGGTACCTGCGCACGACCGTGCGCGACATCGCCTCCGCGGCGCAGGTGAGCATGGCCGCGATCGGCTACCACTTCGGCTCCCGCGAGGCCCTGCTGAACCAGGCGCTGTTCGCCGCCATGGACGAGTGGGCCGCCGGGTCCGGGCGCCTGGCGGGCCAGGGGGAATCCGCCGGGGCGCGCTACGCCGACATGTGGGACCGCAAGATCCAGGACTTCGGCGAGATGCGCTGGCTGTGGATCGCCTCCGTGGAGGCCTTCGTGCACGCCCAGTCCTCGCCCGAGCTGCTCGCGGTGCTGGCCGAGGGCCAGCGCCGGTCCCGGCGCACGGTCGCGGCCCAGCTGCGCGGGGTGTCCGAGGAGGCCGTGGCGGAGGAGGACGTACGGTCCCTCGGGTCGGTGCACGTCGCGCTGCTGGCCGGGGTGATGGTGCAGTGCCTGACCGACCCCGAGCAGGCGCCGGACGGGCGGGAGCTGGCCCAAGGGCTGCGCAGGATGGCGGAGTTGCTGGAGAAGTAGTGCCTACCGACGGGTAGTAAAGGCTGGTTCCGCACGCCATAATCCGGTCCCACCACTGGGTCGGCAAAGGGGCGGGCATGAGCATGGCACTGGACCGGCGGACGTTCCTCACGGGCGCCGGAGCGCTGGCGGCGACGGCCGCCGTCGGACTGGGAACGGCAGGCCCGGCCGCGGCGGCAACCGCCCCGGCGCCCGCGCGGACGCTCGGCACCCAGGACTGGATGGCGGGCCTGGCCGACTCCACGGCCCTGCAGCGGATGACCATCCCGGGCACCCACGACGCCGGCGCCCGCCACGGCGGGCTCTACGTGGCCTGCCAGAACACCTCGATCGCCGAACAGCTGGACTCCGGTATCCGCTTCCTCGACGTCCGCTGCCGGGTGACGGGCGGGTCGTTCGCGATCCACCACGGCTCCTTCTACCAGAACCTGATGTTCGGCGACGTGCTCGTCGCCTGCTGGAACTTCCTCGCCGCGCACCCCTCCGAGACCCTCCTGATGCGGGTCAAGCAGGAGTACTCCACGGACAGCGACGCGACCTTCCGCGCCGTCTTCGACGACTACCTCGACAACCGGGGCTGGCGCCCGCTCTTCCGGATCTCCGACACCCTGCCCTCGCTCGGGCAGGCCCGCGGCAAGGTGGTCCTGCTCGCCGACAACGGCGGCCTGCCCGGCCTGCGCTACGGCGACGGCAACGTCTTCGACATCCAGGACGACTACAACACCGAGCCGTTCGCCAAGCGCGGCCGCATCGAGAACCACTTCCGCAAGGCCGTCCAGCAGCCCGGCAAGCTCTTCGTGAACTACACCAGCACCGCGGCCTACATGCCGCCGCGCTGGAACTCCGACCGCCTCAACCCGCAGGTGCACGCCTTCGTCGACGGCGGGGAGCTGGCGGGCCGGACCGGGCTCGGCATCGTCCCGATGGACTTCCCGAACACCCGCTCCGGCCTGGTCGCCTCACTGATCCGGCACAACTGACGGGCCGTCCGGCGGCGGGTTCGGCGCCCCCGGGATGCGGAGCACCGCCTCCGTGCCCGGGCCGCCGTCCGCCGCCGCCCGCAGCTCGGCGCTGCCGCCCGTCCGGGCAGCCGTGCGGGCCACGATCGACAGGCCCAGTCCGCTGCCCGGCAGGGCGCGGGCCGACGGGGACCGCCAGAACCGTTCGAAGACGTGCGGCAGGTCCTCCGCCGGGATGCCGGGCCCGTGGTCCCGTACGGTCAGCTCGCCCGCCCGCAGCGTCACCTCGACCGCCCCGTCCGGCGGGCTGAACTTCACCGCGTTGTCCAGCACGTTGACCACGGCCCGCTCCAGCGCGGCCGCCTCGCCCCGGACGTACCAGGGCCGCAGGTCCGAGGTGAAGGTCAGCTCCGGCCCGCGCAGCCGGGCCCGGGACAGCGCGGCCCCGGCGATCTCGTGCAGGGCCACCACGCCGAGCGGGCCGGGGGAGACCGCGTCCGGACGGGACAGCTCCTGGAGGTCGCCGATCAGGGCGGCGAGCTCCGTCATCTGCGCCTTCACCGAGGCCAGCAGCTCCTTGCGGTCCTCGGGCGGGATGGCCCGGCCGGTGTCCTCGCTGCGCGCCAGCAGCTCGATGTTCGTCCGCAGCGAGGTCAGCGGGGTGCGCAGCTCGTGCCCGGCGTCCGCGATCAGCTGGGCCTGGCGCTCCTGGGAGGAGGCGAGGGCCGCCGTCATCGAGTTGAAGGACCGCGACAGGCGGGCGATCTCGTCGTCGCCCTCGTCGGGGATCCGTACGGTGAGGTCCTCGGTGCGGGCGATGTGCTCGACCGCACCGGTGAGTTCGTCGACCGGCCGAAGCCCGGTCCGGGCCACCCACAGACCGGCCGCGCCCGCCCCGACGACCCCGATCCCGCACACCAGGAGCAGCACCCAGGCCAGGGTCGACAGCGGCTTGTCGATGTCGGCCAGCGGTTTGGCCACGGACAGTGCGGCGGCCCGTCCCTCCAGCAGGGCGGGCTGGGTGTAGACGCGGATCGGGACCCCGTCGGAGGTGGTCGTGTCGTAGAGCGCCGACCCGCGGCGCCGCTGCGCCACCGCGAGGTCGGTGTCGCTGATCCGCAGGGTGCTGCGGCCGTCGACCCAGCAGTGGCCGCCGTCCGGCAGGACGATCTGCACCTGGGCGCTGAGGTTGTTCGCGGGCCGCTCCGGCAGGGCGCTGCCGGAGACGGACACGCAGCCGATCGACCGGACCACCTGGTTGGCCTGCGCCTCCGCGTTGGTGGCGCGCAGCGAGCTGTCGAGCTGGTCGCGGAGCTGGGTCCGCACCATCACCCAGGACACCGCCGCCACGGCGGCCACCGCGAGCGCCACCGCGACCGTGACCAGCAGGGCGAGGCGGGAGCGCAGCGGCAGGGCGCGGAACCCGGCCACAGGGCTCACTCGGGCCCGCTCTCGCCGGCCCGCAGGACGTAGCCCACCCCGCGCACCGTGTGGACGAGCCGGGGCTCGCCCCCCGCCTCGGTCTTGCGGCGCAGGTACATCACGTACACGTCCAGGGAGTTGGAGCTGGGCTCGAAGTCGAAGCCCCACACGGTCTTCAGGATCTGCTCGCGGGTCAGGACCTGGCGCGGGTGCGCGAGGAACATCTCCAGCAGGGTGAACTCGGTCCGGGTCAGTTCCACCGGGCGCCCGGCCCGGCGCACCTCGCGGGTCGCGAGGTCCATCCGCAGGTCGCCGAAGGACAGGACGTCCTCGGGGCCGTCGGGGCCCGCCTGCGGGGCGGCGTAGGAGCTGCGGCGCAGCAGGGCGCGGACGCGTGCGAACAGCTCGTCCAGCTCGAACGGCTTGACGAGGTAGTCGTCGGCGCCCGCGTCGAGGCCGGTGACGCGGTCGCCGACGGTGTCGCGGGCGGTGAGCATCAGGACCGGTATGACGCTGCCCGTGGCGCGCAGCCTGCGGGCGGCCGTCAGCCCGTCCATACGGGGCATCTGGATGTCCAGGACGATCAGGTCCGGGGCGTACGAGGCGGCCTTGTCCAGGGCGTCGAGCCCGTCGACGGCGGTCTGCACGGCGTACCCCTCGAAGGCCAGGCTGCGGCGCAGGGCTTCGCGCACGGCCGGCTCGTCGTCGACGACGAGGACGCGCTGCTGGTCGCCTTCGGCGGGATTCATGGGTGCTCCCCCAGGGATGGTCGTGGTCGTCCGGGCCGTGCCTCCGCGGCCCCCGCGCGGGCGCGGGGCGCCTTCACGGAGACCCTCCCCAGCGTCGCACGCGGGCGGCGGCGGACCGGCCAGGGACGGCGCGGTCAGAAGGTGGTGCCGAGCCCGGTGTTGCCGTTCCCGCTGCCGTTCGTCCCGGATCCGCCGCCCGCGCCGCCGGGGCCGCCCTTGCGGAGGGAGTCCAGGTCGGCCTTGATCGTGTTGACCGGGATGGCGAAGCCCAGGCCCACGCTGCCGGCGCCGGAACCGCTGCTGGAGGGGGAGTAGATCGCGGAGGGCATGCCCACGATCTCGCCGTTCATGTTGACGAGGGCGCCGCCGGAGTTGCCGGGGTTCAGGGAGGCGTCCGTCTGGATGGCCTTGTACGACGTGGTGTCGGAGCCGGTGTCCCCGTTGAACTGCCGGCCGCCGTACGAGAACGGCCAGCCGCCCCCGTCCTGCTGGCGCTGGGGCGACTGCTGCTCCGACTTGGGCACGTTCACCTCGCGCTCCAGCGCGGAGACGATGCCGCTGGTGACCGTGCCGGTGAGGCGGTCGGGGGAGCCGATCGCGACGACCTGGTCGCCGACCTTGAGGCCGCCGGAGTCGCCCAGCTTGGCCGGCTTGAGCCCGGAGGCGTTCTCCAGCTTGATCAGGGCCAGGTCCTTGTCGGGGTCGGTACCGACGATCTTGGCGTTGTACTTCTTGCCGTCGCTGGTCGTCACCTGGATCTGCGAGGCGCCGTTCACGACGTGGTTGTTGGTGACGATCTCGCCGTCGGCGCTCAGGACGATGCCGGAGCCGGTGCCCTGCCCGGAGGCCGTGCCGGTGTCGATGCGCACCACGGAGGGGCTGACCTGCTCGGCCACGCCGGTGACGGTGCCGTTGCCGGACTGCGAGACGTTGGTGCCGTTGACTCCGCCGCCGGAGCTCCCGTGCGAGCCCGTCAGCTGCTGGACGGCGGCCGCGGTGCCGCCGCCGATCAGTGCCGCCGCGAGGGCGACCGCGGCCAGCAGCGCGACCGGGCGCTTGGCACGGGGCGCGGGCGCGGCGGCGTGGGCCGGGCCGCCGGGGCCGATGGGGCCGCCGGGGATGCTCGGGGGGACCGTCTCGCCGATCAGGACCGGCGGCTGGTGCGCCTCGTGCCAGCCCGGCGCGGCGGGCGGGTACGAGGGCGGCGGCGGGTAGGCCCCGGCCGCGGCGTCCTGCGCCAGCCGGTCGCGCCCCCGCTGCCAGTCCTCGCCGAAGGGCGCGTGCTGGGTCGGGCTCTCCTGCGGGTACTCGCCTTCGCGGCGGAAGCTGTCGGTCATGACTATGACTGTGGCCGCCGATGATGAGAGCTTCCTGAGCCTGGTCTGAGAAGCCCGACAGAACCGCGTATGCCCGGAATAAGGCCCGGACCCGCGGGCCCGGGCGCAGCGGTCAGCGGCAGCCGCAGGAGCGGCGGATCACCAGGGCCGAGGGGAACTGCTTCAGGCGTTCGCGGCGGGATCCGGCGATGCGCAGGCCGTCGTCCAGGACGAGGTCCACCGCCGCGCGGGCCATCGCCGGGCGGTCCGAGGCGATGGTGGTCAGCGGCGGGTCCGTCAGGGCCGCCTCCTTGACGTCGTCGAAACCGGCCACGGCCAGTTCCCCGGGCACGTCGATGCGCAGCTCGCGCGCCGCGCGCAGCAGGCCGATCGCCTGGTCGTCCGTGGCGCAGAAGATGGCCGGCGGCCGGTCCGGGCCGGACAGGACCTCCAGGGCCACGCGGTAGGCGTCGTAGCGGTTGTACGGGGCCTGGAAGAGCCGTCCTTCGACCGAGCGGCCGGATTCCAGCATGGCCCGGCGCCAGCCCTCGACGTGGTCGGCGACGGGGTCGCCGACCTCCGGGGTGGTCTCGACGCCGCCGAGGCAGGCGACGTACGGGTGCCCGTGCTCCAGCAGGTGGCGGGTGGCGAGCTGGGCGCCGCCGATGTCGTCGGTGACCACGGCCACGTCGTCGATCGCCTCGGGCCGCTCGTGCAGCAGCACCACCCGGGCGTCCCAGGCCTCGATCTCGGAGGCGGCGCGCTCGCTCATGCCCTGGCTGACCAGGATCAGGCCGGAGACCCGCATGCCGAGGAAGGCCCGCAGGTAGTGGAC
Organism: Streptomyces xanthophaeus; assembly: GCF_000725805.1. GTDB lineage: Bacteria > Actinomycetota > Actinomycetes > Streptomycetales > Streptomycetaceae > Streptomyces > Streptomyces xanthophaeus. The sequence continues at coordinate 40,276 of NZ_JOFT01000034.1, forward strand.
CTCGCGCTCGTCGCGGTAGTCGGAGTTGCCGACCAGCACCATCTTCCCGCGCTCGGCCGCGGCCTGTTCGACCGCGTGCGCCATCTCCGCGAAGAAGGGCTGCCGGGCGTCCGGGACGATCATGCCTATGAGGTCGGTGCGCCGCGAGGCCATCGCCTGGGCGACCCGGTCCGGGCGGTAGCCCAGTTCCTTGATCGCGGCGAGGACACGCTCGCGCGTGGCCGGGGCAACCGGCCGGGGTCCGTTGTTGATGACGTAGCTCACGACGGCGGTAGAGGTACCCGCAAGTCGCGCCACGTCATCCCGCGTCACCTTGGCCACGCGCGGAAGTCTACGCGGGGTGACCTACCTCTGGGCAGGGCGTCCTGAGGAGTGGATGCTCACAGGGTCTTCGGCCGACCGGGTGACGGCCGCGGGAGTCTTCGCGGCTGCCTGCGGAGCGGTCTGTGCCGCGCTCTGCGCGGCCGTCTTCGCGGCGGCCTGGGCCGCGGCCTCGGCGGCGGCCCGTTCCACCTTCTCCGGGGTGACGAAGCGGTAGCCGACGTTGCGGACCGTGCCGATCAGCGACTCGTGCTCGGGGCCGAGCTTGGCGCGCAGGCGCCGTACGTGCACGTCCACCGTCCGGGTGCCGCCGAAGTAGTCGTAGCCCCAGACCTCCTGCAGCAGCTGGGCGCGGGTGAAGACCCGGCCGGGGTGCTGCGCGAGGTACTTGAGCAGCTCGAACTCCTTGAAGGTGAGGTCGAGCACCCGCCCCTTGAGCTTGGCGGAGTACGTGGCCTCGTCGACCGAGAGGTCGCCGTTGCGGATCTCCATCGGGGAGTCGTCGGACCCGAGCTGCTGACGGCCGGTGGCCAGCCGCAGCCGTGCCTCGACCTCGGCCGGGCCGGCGGTGTCGAGGAGGACGTCGTCGATGCCCCAGTCGGCGGTGACGGCCGCGAGGCCGCCCTCGGTGACGACGAGGATCAGCGGACAGCCCGGACCGGTGGAGCGCAGCAGCTGGCACAGCGACCGCACCTGCGGCAGGTCGCGGCGCCCGTCCACGAGGATGACATCGGCGCCCGGGGTGTCCACGAGGGCCGGGCCCTCGGCGGGAGCGACCCGGACGCTGTGCAGCAGCAGGCCGAGGGCGGGCAGCACCTCGGTGGACGGCTGCAGTGCGTTGGTGAGCAGCAGGAGTGAGCTCATGCCCGACCACCCCGCCCCGTTCCGGTCGGCCGGTCAAGCACGTTTCGCTGGTCCATCACGTCGGTTCCTCCTCGGTCCCGTCGAGGACGTGCTGCTTCGTACGTGGTGCGTCTCGTACGGCGTCCGTACGGCCCCGCGCCCTGGGGCCCGGACGGACGCCACTGTTCTCGGTTCGTTCAACGTGCTGAAAGCACAAAAGGACCCGGGGGCAACGTTGCCCGGATCCTCACGCCAGCAGAATAGCCCACCGGTGCTTTCGAGGCCGAGGCCCCGACGGGTTCCACTTCTGTGGTTCGTGCCACGCCCGCAGCCCGTTTATGACCCGGTTTCACCGTATGGGTGGACCCCCGCCGGGCCGGGTGGGCGCACACGGGGCGCGCGGTGGCACGCCGGGGCGGGGGCGGGGAGGGGTCATCATGGAGGCCGACGGTAGAGAGCCGACGATAGGAGCTGCAGTGGCAACCGGAACCATCCGCTACTGGGCGGCGGCCAAGGCCGCGGCCAAGACGGCGGAGGAGCCGTACTCGGCGCGGACACTGGCCGAGGCGCTCGACGCCGTGCGGGAACGCCACCCCGGGGAACTGACCCGGGTCCTGCTGCGCTGCTCCTTCCTCGTGAACGACGAGCCCGTGGGCAAGCGCCCGCACGATGCCGTCCAGCTGACCGAGGGGGGCACCGTCGAGGTGCTCCCGCCGTTCGCGGGCGGGTGAGCGGAACCCGATGACTACACCGAGCACGCCTGAGGAACAGCAGCAACAGCAAGAGCAGCAGCAGCACCAGCAGCAGCACCAACAGCAACAGCAACAGCAACAGCAAGAGCAGTACCAGCAGTACCAGCAGGATCCGTACGGGACCCAGACCTGGCAGGCCGAGACCTGGGAGACCGGCTACCAGCCGGTGCACCCGCCGCTGGGCGCGGTGCCCGGGCAGCCGGTGGCGCCCGAGGGCTGGTTCCGGGACGAGGCCCCCCATACCCCGGCCCCGGCCCCGGCCGAGGAGACCGCGTACCTGCCGCCGTACCAGGACGCCGGTCAGCAGCAGCAGGGCGTGGCTCCGGACGGCTGGTTCCGCGACGAGGTCCAGGCCCCGCAGGCCCCCCAGGCCCAGGCTGCGGCGCCCGCCCAGGACTGGTCCCTGGCGGCCGAGACGGCCTATCTGCCGCCGTACCAGGAGCCCGTGGCCCCGGCCCAGGCCTCGGCCGAGGAGACCGCGTACCTGCCGCCGTACCAGGACGCCGGTCAGCAGCAGCAGGGCGCGGCTGCGGACGGCTGGTTCCGCGACGAGGTCCAGGCCCCGCAGGCCCCCCAGGCCCAGGCGCCCGTCCAGGACTGGTCCCGGGGCGGTTCGCCCTGGCCGGACGTCTCCGCGGCCGAGCAGACCGCGTACCTGCCGCCACAGGAGCCGGCACCTGCCCAGGCCCCGGCCCCGCATTCGGCCGAGGAGACGGCGTACCTGCCGCCCTACCCCGGCCCGGCGGCCGACGCTGCCCAGGGCCCGGCCCGTGCTCACGGCGCCCACGCCGCCCCGGCCCACGCCGCCCCGGCTCCGGCCCCGGCTCCGGGTGAGGAGCCGGCCTGGTCGCCGCCGACCCTCGCGGGCAACACCATCCGCGCGGTCGACCCCGCGCAGGCCCGCGCCGAAGGCCTCTCGCCGATCATCGACCCGGGTCCGCAGTCGGCCCTGCTGACCGCCGCCCTCGGGGTGCTGCTGGCCGTGGCCGCCGCCCTCGGGGAGTTCGCCCTGCTCGTGCCGCTGATCGCGCTCCAGGGCCTCACCGCGGCCGGCTGGTTCCGTCTCAACGGGATGTGGCCGGCCCGCCAGGGCATCGCCCTGGCCTTCCTCGGGGCCCTCGTCGCCGATGCCGCCGTGCTCGCGGTGGACCGGCCGTACGGCCCCGGCGCGATCATCGGGACGCTCGGCGCCTGGGTGCTGCTCACGCTGGTGCTCCAGCTGCGCAGCCACGCCGATCCGGACGAGCGGATGTACGGCCTGATGGCCTCCGTGGCCTCGGCCGCCCTCGCCATCGTCTGCGCGGGCTATCTGGCCGCCGGTTCCGAAGCCGTCACCGTCGGCGGCGCGGCCGTCGCCGCTGCCGTCTTCGCCCGCGCGCTCCCGCTGCCCACCGCGCCCTCGGTGGGCGTCTCGCTGGCCTCCGCCGCGGGTGCGGGCATCGCGGTCGGCGGGCTGACCGTCGGGGCGGGCGGCGGGGCGCTGCTCGGGCTGGCCGCCGGGGTGTGCGCCCTGATCGGGCTGCGCGTGGCGGCGTACGACTACCCGTCGAAGTTCGTGCACATGACGGCCGGTGTCGCGCTGCCGCTGGCGGCCGCCGCACCCGCCGTCTACCTGATCGGCCGGGTGGTGGGCTGACGGCCGCTTCACGGCCGAGCATGGTCAACTAGAACGCACGTACCGATTAGTAGGGGGTGGGACGCGTGCGTTTCCTGCGCATCTTTGTGATCGTCGTCGTGGTGCTGGGGGCCCTGCTCGCCGGGGTGGACCGCTGGGCGGTCGGCTACGCCGAGAACCGGCTGGCCGACCGGATACAGGCCCGGCAGGGGCTGTCCGGCAGCACCGACGTGGAGATACACGGCTTCCCCTTCCTGACCCAGGCGCTCAGCCACGACCTGGACCGGGTCGACCTGCGCCTCAAGGGCGTGGACGCCACGGCGGACGGCCGCAAGACGCGTCTGTCGGAGCTCACCGCGCGCTTCCACGGCGTGAAGCTGAACGGGGACTACACCGGCGGCACCGCCGAGCGGGCCGAGGGCTCCGCGCTGATCACGTACGCGGACCTCACCGCGGCCTCGCAGACCGGTGCGACGCTGACCTACGGCGGGGCCCCGAACAAGGTGAAGGTCACCGCGACCGTCGAGGTCCTCGGCAAGTCCCTGACGCGCAGCGTGGTGTCCAGCGTCAGCCTGGTGGACGCCGAGGGCGGCAAGGGCGGCAAGATCGTCCGGGTGCGCGCCGACGAGGTGCCGGGCGAGGGCATTCCGGGGATCGAGAAGATGGTCCGCAAGAAGACCGACTTCGACCGCAGGCTCGACGACGGCCTCCCGGCCGGGCTCCAGCTGACGGCGCTGACCTCGGACGAGGCCGGTGTGCACCTCACGCTGGGCGGCTCGGACGTGGTGCTGGCCGGATCGTGAGACGGAGGGGTCCGCTCCGCAGATGGACGGGCCCCACGGGGCGCCCCGGGGGCGGCGCGGCGGCCGCCCGGGGCGTTCGTATCCCACTATTCGGACGATCCTGTCTCGGAATATGACACGCCGGTGACAGGGCGGCTGATTCGTCCCTACGATCCATGGCTATGAAGCATCAGCAGGCGGACCTCACGAAGCGGCGGGCAGTAGACCTGTGTCGCGTCGCCGCCATGCTCTGTCGATCCATGTGACCTGTGAGCGCATCCGCTCCACCCAGCCGGACGACAGCCTTTCCCGCGTGACCGCACCCGCCTCCTGATCCCTGCCGCCTCCCCGCGCAGGACCGGTGAGCGTACCCGGACGCACGCAAGCACCACCCGCAGCCAGCAGGTTTCACGGCCCGCAGGTCCGCAGCCGTACCAGCACAGCCCCGCCGCACACTGCCCCGGAGGAGAACATCATGAGCCGCAGCGACGTCCTCGTAGACGCCGACTGGGTCGAGGCCCACCTGAACGACGCGAACGTCGTCATCGTCGAGGTGGACGAGGACACGTCCGCGTACGACAAGAACCACATCACCAACGCCGTCCGGATCGACTGGAAGAGCGACCTCCAGGACCCGGTCCGCCGTGACTTCGTGGACCAGGAGGGCTTCGAGAAGCTCCTCTCCGCCAAGGGCATCTCCAACGACGACACCGTCGTCCTCTACGGCGGCAACAACAACTGGTTCGCGTCCTACGCCTACTGGTACTTCAAGCTCTACGGCCACCAGGACGTCAAGCTCCTCGACGGCGGCCGCAAGAAGTGGGAGCTCGACTCCCGCGACCTGGTCGACGGCAAGGACGTCCCGAACCGCCCGGCCACCGAGTACAAGGCCAAGGCCCAGGACACCTCGATCCGCGCCTTCCGCGACGACGTCGTGAGCGCGATCGGCTCCCTGAACCTGGTCGACGTCCGCTCGCCCGACGAGTTCTCCGGCAAGCTGCTCGCCCCGGCGCACCTCCCGCAGGAGCAGTCGCAGCGTCCCGGCCACGTGCCGAGCGCCCGCAACATCCCGTGGTCGAAGAACGCCAACGACGACGGCACCTTCAAGTCGGACGAAGACCTGACCGCCCTCTACGAGGCCGAGCAGGTCGACCTGGCGAAGGACACCATCGCCTACTGCCGCATCGGTGAGCGCTCCGCGCTCACGTGGTTCGTCCTGCACGAGCTCCTGGGCCAGGAGAACGTCAAGAACTACGACGGTTCGTGGACCGAGTACGGCTCGCTGGTCGGCGTGCCGATCGAGCTCGGCCCCAACAAGTAACCCTGCCGGGCACGCAGGGCCCGTAGTAGCCAGTACGACCTCTCTAGGACAGGACAGAGAACATGTGTGGAGCACAGATCGGCGGGCCCGACCTCGCCACGCTGAAGCCCGGTGAGACCGCGATCCAGGGTCAGATCACCAAGGGCGGCGAGCCGGTGTCCGGTTACGTCCGTCTGCTGGACTCGACCGGCGAGTTCACCGCCGAGGTCCCGACCTCGGCCACCGGCCAGTTCCGCTTCTACGCCGCCACCGGCTCCTGGACGCTGCGGGCGCTCGTCCCGGGTGCCACGGCGGACCGCAGCGTCGTGGTCGCCGAGGCCGGCGGCGTGACGGACGTGGCGATCGCGGTCTGACCGACCGTGCTCGAACACTGATCGACCGGCCGAAGGGCCGCACCTCCGGGGGTTGGACGCCACTGGACCGAGGTGCGGCCCTTCGCGCCTTTCCGTTTCCGCCCTACGCTGGAGACATGTACGCGCGGCGTCGGCGCTCCTACTTCCTGCTCATGGGCGGATGCCTGTTCCTCTTCGTCTCCGCCTGGTCCTTCGTGCGGCTGTTCTCGGTGGAGGCGGCCGTGGCCCTGTGCGTGGTCGCCATGGTCATTCCGCCGGTCGCCGCGATGATCGCGAACCGGCGCGGCCCGGACGACCGCTGGTGGGACGACCCCTCGGGCGACGAGAAGTCCGACGAGTGGTGGGACGAGCTCGACGGCAAGCGGCGCCGCGAGGACTGAACCGCCGCCGCGATACGGAAACGTGATCCAATTCCGCACAACTGCTCCCCCGTAGGGCTGGTCATGTACACGCGGGCACCTGAACCCGCGCCTGACGTCCTGTGGGGGGACTTTCGTTGTCATCTGAACAGACCACACCTGACCTGCGGAAAGAGGAGGCAGGTGGACCGGACTCGGACTCTCCGCCCGTGCCCCCGCCCACCGCACCCGACCCGGCCCCGCCCACCGCACCCGACCCGGCCCCGACCCCGGAGCCCGCGCCGGAACCGACCCCGGCCCCCGAGCCCGCGCCGGCCCCCGAGCCCGACCCGGAGCCCGCGCCGGCCCCCGAGCCCGCGGCCCGCCGCCGCGGCCGGGCCCGTACGCCCCTGCTGATCGCCGCCGCCGCCGTCCTCGGCGTCCTCGCGGGCACGGTCACCGGCTACGCCGTCCAGTACGACCGCGCCCCCACCCCGCTCCCGCCGCTGGCCCAGCCGAAGCTGGACGCCCCGGCACCGCTGGCCCTGGACGAGACGTCCAGCGTGCGCTCGGTCCACGCCAACCGCTGGCACAAGAGCGACGAAGACCTCTCCCAACTGCTGATCGAGGCGCCCGCCGGAGCCAGGACGAGCTTCTCCGGCTACGTGTCCCCGGACTCCTTCGCGGCGGACTTCTTCGACCATCCCGGCCCGGGCCTGCGCGCCCTCGTCGTCGACGACATCCGGCGGATCGCGTCCCGGCGGTGGGAACAGGGCGACAGCGACTTCGTCGACGTCACCCTGCTGCAGTTCAGGGCGCGGGCCGGCGCGGACAACTTCCAGGCCAGCCAGGGTTCGTACATGTCCGAGAAGGGCTTCGCAGGGAACGACGGCATGGGAGTTCCCGGGATCCCCGGGGGCGCCGGCCACGCGTGGATCGACTCCGAGGTCAGTGAGGAGCCCGGCTTCCTCCCCATGCGCGGTGCGCGGGCCGTCCTGCGGCGGGGCGACATCGTCATCGACATCCACTACAGCAACAACCGCGGCAAGGTCGACAAGGACGTGCTCCTCGACCTCGCCAAGCGGCAGATGGAGCGGCTGTGAGCGAGCAGCAGAACGACGAGAGCGTGACGGCCGAGGCCCCGGTGACCGCGTCCGGCGCGGAACCGGCAGCCCCGGCCCGGGCGCCCCGCAGGCGCAGGCGCACCGTGTTCGCACTGGCTGGCGGCGGCCTCGGACTCGCGCTCCTCGCGGGCGCCGGGCTCTGGGCGGCGGAGATGCTCGACGCAGCGGACCGGACCGCCCCGACGCAGTACTGGGCGGCGGCCGGGGACGACTCCACCACGTCGACGACCCCCGCCCCGACCGTCCCGCCGAACGCCCTGGTGGCCAGGCTGCTGCCCCTGCCCCGCGGGTACGAGGCCGGCCCGGACCTGGACGAGGAGGGCAACGACTTCTACGTGTCGGGCGAGCGCGCCGCGGAGAGCTTCAAAGGCACCCGCACGGGGCTGTCCGCCAAGGAGCGCGGGGAACGGGACAAGGCCCTGGCCGAGCTGAAGCTCAAGGGGCTGGCCGGGCGCAGTTACCTCGCGGGCAACGGCGTGGTCAGCGGGATCCACCTCACCCAGGCGGATCCCGCGGCCCTGGCCTCCTTCTCCGACTTCGCCAAGAAACTCCTCGGGATGCTGGGCGAGGACCGCGAGGCCCCGAAGATCGAAGGCTTCCCCGAGGCCCGGTGCGCCCTGTACGCAGTCGTCGACGAGGAGGCCAAGGACAAGGACAAGGGGAAGATCGATTCCCTCGAGTGCGTGGCCGTCGAGGGGGACGTCCTGGTGACGTTCCGGACGTACGGGACCACGGACTTCGTGAAGAAGTCCGCGGACCTGTTCACGCAGCAGCTGAAGCACCTGAAGTCCCCGGGGGAGTCCGCGTGACCGAGAACACCACCATCACCACCGGCGCCGCCCCCGTCCGGGAACAGGAAGCCGCCGAGGGCGCCGAGGGCGCGGTCCGGCAGGACGAGGCCCCGGCGACCGGACCCGCTGCCGCCGAGGTCCCCGCCCCCGCCGCGGCCCGCAAGGGGCGCCGCGTCCTGTTCGCCGCGCTGCGCTGGACGGCGGCCGTCCTCGTCTTCGCGGGGGCCGGCGCCGGGGTCGCCCACACGCTGCTCCAGTCCGAGCGCACCGACCTCCCGGGGCTGTCCACCCAGGGCGACGGCCGCTGGTCGTACCCCGTGCTGGCCAGGCCCGAGCTGCCGGCCGGCGCCCCGCTCCCCGACGGCGCGGACAACCAGGACGGCACCCACTTCGCCGCGCTCTCCGCGCTGCTGCTCCCGGCCCCCGAGGGCGCCGGGGCCGACGAGGGCTTCAAGGCGGACCAGGACGGGGTCGTCACCCCGGACGCCTTCCTGGAGGAGTACGTCCCCGACGCCCGGGCCGCGATGAAGGAGGGCTTCGAGTACGAGGGGCTCCGGCAGATCACCGGCCGGGCCTGGACGATGCCGGACGGCACGCGCACCCGGATCTACCTGCTGCGCTTCCACTCCTCCGGCTTCGGGGACCTCTTCCCCGGCTGCGCCGCGGACACGAAGCTGGTGGGAGCCTCCGTCATCGGTACGGACCTGGACTGGTCCAAGGCCAAGGGCTCCCAGCGCAACAACCTCGCCGACTACATCAAGGTCAACGACGTCACCCTCTTCGAGGAGAAGAAGCCCCACGGCGACACCCAGACCCGGCTGGGCTGCCTCCAGGCGGGGGATGTGCAGGGCGTGGTCATCCAGTCCCGCAAGGACGGGGCGCCCGCCGTTCCCTTCCACCAGACGGTGATCCTCCAGGGCCAGCTGCTGAGCTGACGCCCGGGAGGGGCGCCGGGAACGGCCCACCTCGCAGAGTGCGCCGGTCCCCGGGCCAGTAGGCTTGGGGACCGGCCCGTACACCGCACCGAATCCTCCGAGGAGCACCCCGTGCTTGAGGCAGTCTTCACCTCCCTGCTGGTCCTGGTCTGCGTCGGCGTCATGGCCTTCACCGGCCTGGCCGTCAAGAAGCTCTACCAGGGCCAGCGCTGAGCCCCGGCTCCGCTGACCGCCCCGGAACCCCTCCCACAGATCGCCTGAGCCATTCATGATCCAGATCCCGTCCGACCTGAACCCGGGCCTCGTCCCCCTCGCCTTCCTCCTCGGAAACTGGGAGGGCGCGGGCGTCTTCGACTTCCCGGGTGAGGAAAAGTGCAACTTCGGCCAGGAGGTCGTCTTCACCCACGACGGGCGGGACTTCCTGGAGTACACCTCCCACACCTGGGTCCTCGACGCCGAGGGCAACAAGGTGCGGCCGCTGGAGTCCGAATCGGGTTACTGGCGCATCGACAAGGACCGCAAGGTCGAGATCGTCATGGTCCGTGACCAGGGCGTCGTCGAGGTCTGGTACGGCGACCTCGCCGACCAGAAGCCCCAGATCGACATCGTCACGGACGCCGTCGCGCGCACCGCGGCCTCCGGCCCGTACAGCGGCGGCAAGCGGCTCTACGGCTACGTGAAGAGCGACCTCATGTGGGTCGGCGAGAAGGCCACCCCGGACGTCGAGCTGCGCCCGTACATGTCGGCCCAGCTCAAGAAGGTCGTCACGCCCGAGGAGGTCGCCGAGATGGCGCGCAACCTCCCGGACATGCCGGACGACGGCATCGCCTTCTTCCGCTGACGCCGGCGGATCCGCCCACAGGCTGTGTACGAAGGGGACCGCGGGAAGCCCGCGGTCCCCTTCGCGCGCTTACACTGGCCGGGTGGTGAGCACCGACAGTTCCGAAGGCACCGAGGGCACCGACTGGAAGACGGACCTGCGCCAGCGCGGGTACCGGCTGACCCCCCAGCGCCAGCTCGTCCTGGAGGCTGTGGACTCCCTGGAGCACGCCACCCCGGACGAGATCCTGGTCCAGGTGCGCAAGACGGCCTCCGGGGTGAACATCTCCACCGTGTACCGGACGCTGGAGCTCCTGGAGGAGCTGGGGCTGGTCTCGCACGCCCATCTGGGTCACGGGGCCCCCACCTACCACCTCGCCGACCGGCACCACCACATCCACCTGGTCTGCCGCGAGTGCTCCGACGTCATCGAGGCGGACGTGGACGTCGCCGCCGAGTTCACCGCGAAGCTCCGTACCACCTTCGGGTTCGAGACCGACATGAAGCACTTCGCGATCTTCGGGCTCTGCAAGAAATGTGCCGCCAAACACCGTGCCGCCAACGCGTGACCGGGTCGTAGGCTTGGCCCCATGACCAGCCCTTTGCTCCACCTCCCCGGCGCCGTGCAGGCCGAAGGCCGCGACGAGGGCGTCGCCGCCCACTACGGAGAGCTGTACGGCGAACAGCGTGCCCTCGCGAACGGCCGCGGCTTCGTCGACCTCTCGCACCGCGGAGTCGTCACCGTCACCGGCCCGGAGCGGCTGAGCTGGCTGCACCTGCTGCTCACCCAGCACCTCACGGAGCTGCCGTCCGGCCAGGCCACCGAAGCGCTGATCCTCTCCGCCAACGGCCACATCGAGCACGCGCTGTACCTCGTCGACGACGGCGAGACGACCTGGGCGCACGTGGAGCCCGGGACGCAGGAGGCGCTGATCGCCTACCTGGAGTCCATGAAGTTCTTCTACCGCGTGGAAGTCGCCGACCGCACCGCGGAGTTCGCGGTCGTGCACCTGCCGGCCGGGTCCATCGCCGAGCTGGGCAAGGAGCACGCCGTGCGGGAGACCGCGCACGGCCGTGACGTCTTCCTGCCCCGCGCCGAGCTGGAGGCCTTCGCCGCCGCGCACGGTCCGGCCGCGGGCCTGCTCGCCTATGAGGCCCTGCGCGTCGAGGCGCACCGGCCGCGGCTCGGCCTGGAGACCGACCACCGCACCATCCCGCACGAGCTGGGCTGGATCGGCAGCGCCGTCCACCTCCAGAAGGGCTGCTACCGCGGCCAGGAGACGGTCGCCCGCGTCCACAACCTGGGGAAGCCCCCGCGCCGCCTGGTCTTCCTCCACCTGGACGGCTCCGAGGTGCTGCTCCCGGCGCACGGCACCCCGGTCCGGCTCGCCGCGGACGGGGAGGAGGGCCGCCAGCTGGGCTTCGTGACCACGGCCGTCCGCCACCACGAGCTGGGCCCGATCGCGCTCGCCCTGGTGAAGAGGAACGTTCCGGTGGACGCCCCGCTGCTGGTCGGCAAGACGGCCGCCGCGCAGGAGGTAGTCGTCGCGCCCTGACAGGCCCTAGACGTCGATGACGATGGTGAACGGGCCGTGGTTGGTGAGCGAGACCCTCATGTCCGCGCCGAACCGGCCCGTCTCCACCGTCGCCCCCAGCGCCCGCAGCTGCGCGACGACCTCGTCGACCAGGGGCTGCGCGACGGGGCCAGGCGCGGCCGCGTTCCAGGTGGGCCGGCGGCCCTTGCGGGCGTCTCCGTAGAGGGTGAACTGGGAGATCACCAGCAGCGGCGCGTCCACGTCGCTGCAGGACTTCTCCGCCTCCAGAATCCGCACCGACCACAGCTTGCGCGCCAGCACCGCGGCCTTCTCCGGCGTGTCGTCGTGGGTCACCCCCACCAGGACGCACAGCCCCTCGCCGACGATCTCGCCGACCGTCTCACCGGCCACGACCACGCTCGCGCCGTCCACCCTCTGCACCACTGCTCGCATACCACCTGTGTACCAGGCGTGCACCCGTCCGGGGCCGATCGGGTGGAGTGGGACTGCACGGTGCCCACGGAGAGTGGCACGATGCACGCAGGCGGTGCGGGTGCGCCGCACCGGTCGAGGGGACGGACTCGTTCGTATGAATACTTCTGGTACCTCCGTACCTGCTTCACCCGCCTCCGTGTCAGCTGCCGCGGTACGACCGCCCGCGCAGCGCACCGCCGACACGCAGCCGCCGGCGGCGCAGACCAGCTCGCTCGGCCTGCCCGAACTGCGCGCCCTGCGCCGTGACGCGCAGCGCGACGAGGCCGATCTGAGTTACGTGCGCCGCCTGCTCCAGGGCCGCATCGACATCCTGCGGGCCGAACTCGCCCGGCGCAGCGACCCCGAGAGCCCGGTCGTGGACAGGCTGTCGGAGATCCTCGCGGACGCCCCCTCCACCCGCAGCGCCTCGGCCCGGCACGTCACGCTCGGCACCCCGCACAGCGAGGAGTACCGGGTGCTGGCGGCGGAGATGCTCTCCGACGTGGAGCTGTCGGACCTCGGCGCCCGCACGGACGCCGAGCTGTACGACGGGATGGGCCGGCTGGTGCGGTACGAGCAGCAGGTCTCGCGCCGCCGCCAGCAGCTCCAGCGGACGGTCGACGACTGCAGCGCCGAGATCACCCGGCGTTACCGGGAGGGCGAGGCGCAGGTGGACGACCTGCTGGCCTGAGCCGCGGCGGGCCGAGGCGGGCGCGGCGGGGCGCGGCGGGACGCGGCGGGACGCGCCGGGCCGGGCCGGGGAAAATTCGGGCGACGCGGGCCGGTGCGCCGATTAGCGTGGCCGGTCATGAGCGCTGACGTCCGGCCGATCGCCGAACCCGAACTCGCCGAGTGGATGACGACCCTGAACAAGGGGTTCCTGAGCGCGGCCGGTGTCACCGCCTCCGATGTCGCCCAGCGGGCCGCGCACAGCGACCTCGGCCGTCTCCTGGGCGGCTTCGACACCGTCACCGGCCGGTGCGTCGCGACCTTCCGCTCCTTCTCCCAGCAGCTGACCGTGCCGGGCGGTGCGGCCGTCGCGGCCAGTGCCGTCTCGAACGTCGCCGTGCTGCCCACGCACCGCCGCCAGGGCCTGCTGAGCCGGATGATGGCCGCCGAGCTGACCGCGGCCCGTGCGCGCGGCGACGTCCTGTCGACGCTGATCGCCGCCGAGTACCCGATCTACGGGCGGTACGGCTACGGGCCCGCCGCGCTGGCCGCGGAGTGGGAGATCGACGTACCGCGCACCGGGCTCGACCGGCGCCGGCCGGCGCCCGCGGACGGCGGGCGCATCGACCTGGTGGACGTGGCCGAGGTGCGCCGGGTGGGCCCGGAGCTGCACGAGCGGCTGCGGGCGGCCGTGCCCGGGGTGGTGGACCGTGACGCGCGCTGGTGGGACCTGGCGACCGGGCGGGAGGAGATCTCGTACCGCCCGTACAAGGAGAAGTTCCACGCGGTGTACCGGACGGCGGCGGGTGAGGTCGCCGGGCTGGTCTCCTACCGGGCCGACGACCACTGGACGGATGCGAAGGTCCCGCTGAACACCGTCCAGGTCACGGACCTGATCGCGGTCACCCCGGATGCGGAGCGGGCGCTGTGGCACTTCCTGTGCTCCATCGACTGGGTGCTGAAGGTCCGCACCGGCCTGCGGGCCCCCGACGACCTCGTGGCCCACCTGCTCCCCGACGCCCGGTCGGCGCGTCCCCTGACCTCGGCGGACTTCCTGTGGGTGCGGCTGCTGGACGTCGAGGCGGCGCTGCGGGCGCGGACGTACGCCGTGCCCGGGGTCCTCGTCCTGGAGGTGACCGACGCGGACGGTCTGGCGGACGGCCGCTACCGGCTGGACGCGGGCACCGGTGCCTGCGCGCGGACCGGGGACGCGGCGGACCTGCGGCTGGACGTGGCCGCGCTGGGCTCCCTCTACCTCGGTGACGAGTCCGCGGCGCGGCTGGCCGCGCTCGGCCGGGTGAGCGAGGAACGGCCCGGGGCGCTCGTGCTGGCCGACGCGGTCTTCCGTACGGGGCGCAGGCCCTGGTGCCCGGACGTCTTCTGAGCCGCGGCGGCGGTTCCTGCTCCGGCCCCGTCACATCGGCGGTCCGCAGTACGTCAGGGCGGTGAAGGGGCACCGGTGCACTGCGGCACCGGCGTACGGACGGACGGACGAGGGGGACCGGGATGACCGGCGACAGCGCGTACCTGGCGGAGCAGTTCGAGGAGAAGCGCGGGCACCTGCGGGCGGTCGCCTACCGGATGCTCGGATCGCTGTCCGAGGCCGAGGACGCCGTGCAGGAGGCCTGGTTCCGGCTCGACCGTACGGACACGCGTGCCGTGGAGAACCTCGGCGGCTGGCTGACCACGGTCGTCGCCCGGGTCTGCCTGGACCAGCTGCGTTCGCGCAAGGCGCGCCGCGAGGAGTCCCTCGACGGGGCGGTGGGCTTCCCGGAGCCGCTGCTGAGCCCGCCGGACGGGATGGACCCGGAGCAGGAGGTGCTGCTCGCGGACTCGGTGGGGCTCGCGCTGCTCGTCGTACTGGAGCAACTGGCGCCCGCGGAACGGCTGTCGTTCGTGCTGCACGACATGTTCGGGGTGCCCTTCGACGAGATCGCGCCCATCGTGGAGCGGACCCCGGCCGCGGCCCGCCAGCTGGCGAGCCGGGCGCGCCGGCGGGTGCAGGGCGGGGCACCGGCCCCGGACGTGGGCACGGGGCGGCAGAAGGAGATCGTCGGGGCCTTCCTCGCCGCGGCCCGGGGCGGCAGCTTCGAGGGCCTGATCGCGGTCCTCGACCCGGACGTCGTGCTGCGCGTGGACCTGTCCGAAACGGCTCTGGGGGCGCAGGCGGTGGCCCGTCAGGCGCTCACCTTCCAGCGGCTGGCGCCGTACGCGCGCCCGGCGCTGGTCAACGGGGTGCCCGGGCTGGTCACGATCACTCCGGAGGGCAAGGCGGTCGCCGTCATGGGGCTCACGGTCAGCGGCGGACGTATCGTCGCGATCGACATCCTGGCGGATCCCGAACGCCTGCAGCAGGTGGACGTCACGGTGCTGGACTGAAGCACCGTCGGTGAACGAGGACTGAGGTAGAGGTATTTGAAGTCACTGGTGGAATCCCTGCGTGCGGCCGGCTGCGTCTTCGCCGAGGAGGAGGCGGACCTGCTGGTCGGGGCGGCCCGGGACGACGGTCACCTGGCGCAGATGCTGGCCCGCCGGGTGGCCGGCGAACCGCTGGAACACGTCGTGGGCTGGGCGGAGTTCTGCGGGCTGCGCATGGAGGTCGGGGCGGGTGCCTTCGTGCCGCGCCGGCGTACCGAGTTCCTGGTGGAGCAGGCGGTGGCGCTGACCCGGCCCGGCGCGGTGGTGCTCGACCTGTGCTGCGGGGTCGGCGCGCTGGGCGCGGCGGTGGCGGCGCGCGCGCCGGGCGGGGTGGAGCTGCACGCGGCGGACGTCGACCCGGCGGCGCTGGCGTACGCGCGGCGCAACGTGGCCCCGTACGGCGGCGCGGTGTGGGAGGGCGACCTGTTCGGGGCGCTCCCGGCGGGGCTGCGGGGCCGGGTCGACGTGCTGGTGGTCAATGCCCCGTACGTCCCGACGCAGGAGATCGCCCTGATGCCGCCGGAGGCCCGGGACCACGAGCCGCTGGTCTCCCTGGACGGGGGCGCGGACGGGCTGGACGTCCACCGCAGGGTCGCGGCGGGCGCACTGCCGTGGCTGGCCCCCGGCGGGCACCTGCTGATCGAGACGAGCGCCCGCCAGTGCCCGGTCACGGCCGCGGCCCTGACCTCGGCGGGCTTCGAGACCAGGGCGCTCACCTCGGAGGAGCTGTACGCGACGGTGGTGATCGGGAGCGTCCGCGCGCAGGCGTCCTAGTCGCGGGTGAGGTGGCCGACGGTGGGGGCCACGACGCCGAACAGGTCGGCGACGGTGGTCAGGGCGGCGCTCTGGAGGGCGGCGGCGGGCACGGTGGCGCCGTCGGGTGCGGGCAGGGCGCGGGTGGCGGTCGCCTCGGCGACGACGGCGGGCCGGTAGCCGCGGTTGAAGGCGCCCTGGGCGGTGAAGGTGACGCACATGTGGGTCATGAACCCGGCCAGCACCAGGTCGGGTCCCGCGCCCAGTTCGCGCAGCGTCTTCTCCAGGTCCGTGGCGTGGAAGGCGTCGGGGACCTGCTTGACCACGACCGGTTCGCCCGCCACGGGGGCCACTTCGGGGCTGATGGCGCCGATCTCGGCGCGGATGTCGTACGGGGTGCCCTCGCCCCCGTCGTTGACGACGTGGACGACCGGCGCGCCGGCGGCGCGGGCGGCGGCGAGGAGGCGGGCTCCGGCGGCGAGGGCGGGCTCGGCGCCGTCGAGGGTCATGACGCCGGTGCGGTAGGTGTTCTGGAAATCGATCATGATCAGGGTGGTGTCGGCGAGGCGGGGCAGGGTGTCGTCGAGGCCGCTGATGTCGCGCAGGGTACGGGACGCATTCATGGGTGAAACACTCCATTTCGGGTGGTGAACGGGCGCGGCGGAACCGCCCTCGCGGGTCGGGCCGACGGCCGGGGCTCGTGCGGGTTCGCGTGCGGGTTCGCGTACGGAAGGTCAGGAAAGGGTGCGGAAGCGGCGCCGGTAGGACGCCGGGGTGGTGTTGATCTGCTTGCGGAAGGCCCGGTGCAGCGTTTCCACCGAGCCCAGTCCGCTGGCCGAGGCGACCTGTTCCAACGGCTCGTCGGTGGTCTCCAGCAGGCGCCGGGCCGCCTCCACCCGGGCGGCTTCCACGTAGGAGGCCGGGCTGGTACCGGTCTCCTGGCGGAACACCCGGGCGAAGTGCCGCTCGCTCAGGCACATGCGCCCCGCGAGCGCGGCCGCCGACAGGTCCCCGTCGAGGTGCTCGGTGATGAACACCCGCAGCTCGTCGATGTCGCGGCGGGCCGCCGCCGGACGGCTGAGCGGCACGCTGAACTGGCTCTGGCCGCCCTGCCGGCGCAGGTACATCACCAGCTGCCGGGCCACGGCCAGGGCCAGTTCCTCGCCGTGGTCCTCGGCCACCAGGGCGAGCGCCAGGTCCATGCAGGTGCTGATGCCGGCCCCGGTCCACACCCGGCCGGAGCGGACGAAGATCGGGTCGGCGTCCACCCGTACCCGCGGGTGCTCGGCGGCGAGCTGGGCCGCGGTCGACCAGTGGGTGGTCGCCCGCCGCCCGTCCAGGAGCCCGGCGGCCGCGAGCAGGTGCGCCCCCACGCACACCGACGCGATCCGCCGGGCGTGCGGAGCCGTGGCCCGCACCCACTCCACCACCGCGTCGTCGACCCGGGCCACCGGACCGCACGGTCCCATGTCCACGGCGCCGGGCACCAGCAGCGTGTCCACCGAGGCCCCCACCCCGGCGAAGGTCAGGTCCGCCACCAGGCGCACCCCGGCCGAGGTGACGACCGGCCCGGCGTCGGGCGCGGCGAGCCGCACCTCGTACCCTGCCGCGCCCCCGGTCTCCCGGTTGGCCAGGGCGAAGACCTCGGCCGGGCCGGTGACGTCGAGCAGGTCGACGTCGGGGAAGACCGCGATGACGACGCGGTGGGGAGTGGGCATGCGTCCATGGTCACGGCAGCGGGCCATGACGGCAATGACGGCCTTCTGTCACATCCGGACACCGCTTAGCCTGCCCGCATGACGCACACGAGCACCGCGGCCGGACGGGAGCGCACGGTGCGGCTGATACCCCCGCCGGCCGTGCCCGTCGACGCCCGCGGGGACTGGCGGGCCGTCGAGGCCGGACTCGGTGTCCGGCTGCCCGACGACTACAAGTGGCTGGTGGAGACGTACGGCTGGGGGGAGTTCTGCGACCTGCTCTACCTCCGGACGCCCTTCGGCACGAACGCGCACAACGGCATCGAGTGGCAGACGGCATACGGGCCGGACCCCGTGGACGTGGACCCGGACCGGTACCCGTACCCCCTGCACCCGGAACCGGGCGGGCTGCTGGTCTGGGGCACGACCATGGACGCAGACCGGCTGTGCTGGCGCACCGGGGGACCCGCGGGCGAGTGGCCCGTCGTGGTGTGGAGCAGCGAGGGCTGGTACGAGACCCGGCCGATGGGCGCGGCGGAGTTCCTGACGAGCTGGGCCGCCGGGGAGGTCGCACTGCGCCTGCTCGGCGGGATGCCGCCGGGGCTGGCGCCGTGGTTCAACACGTTCCGTCCCCGTACCCACCGGTGCCTGGTGCTCTCCGATGGGCCCCTCGTCCACGACGAGCGCCTGCGCGTCCTGCGCGGGGCGCTGGCCCCGACCGCGGACCGGGGCTCCTGGCGCTCGGAGCGCGACGGGTCGGGCCAGGACCACTTCGCGACCGTCGGCGCCGACTGGCAGCTGACCTACGACACCGACCGGCCCCACCAGATCCGGATCGACTTCCCGCCCGAGGACAGCGGGGCGGTCCGGCAGCGCCTGTTCGCCGCCGTGGAGCGGATGGGCTGCCGGGTCCTGGAGGTCACGACCGCGGCGGGCACCGGCCTGGCCACCTGGGACACCCCCACGGACGAGGACGAGGACGACGAGCGCCCCGTCGGCTGAGCGTTGCCGGGACCCGGCAGCCGGACGGGGGCGCAACGCTGCCGTCGGCAGGTCTGACGGGCGGTCCGCCACGCGTGGCTCCATGGGGGCAGGACGACGAGGGGGCGGGGATGACGACGGTACGGACGGGACGGACGTGGCTGGGAGCGGCGGGCTGGGCGCTGATCGGGGTGGCGCTGCTGACGGGCTCCCTGGGCCCCGGCCTGTGGGTCTCCGGGCAGGTGGCCGACGAACGGGCCTTCCTGACGGCGCCGCCGTGCGGCGCCGGCGGGGTGGCGGGGGACAGCCGTGACGCCCCGGACACCGCGGACTGCCTGCGGACGGTCCTGGGGACCGTCGAGTCCGCCGAGGTGGCGAAGAGCGGACGGGCGAAGGTGTTCCGGGTGATGCTCCGGCCGCCCGTTCCGGCCCCCGCGAACCGGTCGCTGAACCTGGACCGGCAGGGGGAGCTGGCGGAGCTCATCGAGCCGGGGGACGAGGTGGAGGTCAGGACCTGGCGCGACATCCAGGTCTCCGTCAGCCGAGGCGCGGTCAGCGAGACCCTGCCCGGGCTGCCGGACGAGGACGCCGCCATGACCACCGGGTTCACGCTGGTCGGTGTCTGGCTGGCGGCCCTGGCCTTCGTCGCCGGCTTCGGCAGTGCGCGGCGGGCCCGTCGTGCCGCGGCCGGGCGGCCCTTCGCACCCCGGGTCTCCTTCGGCCCGGCGAAGGCCGTGGGTGTGGTGGCCGTACCGTTGGTGGCCGGGTTCGCGGCGGGCCGGATCTGGGACGGCTGGGCGGCGGTCGCGATGACGGTGCTCATCTCGGCCCTGGTGGCGCTCCCGGCCACGGTCGCCGCCCTGCGCTGGGACCGCGACGGCTCGCGCGAGTGGGAGCTGTAGCAAGCATCTGCTTGCAAAAGTTAGCAAGGTGCGGCAGGATCGGGGCATGGCATCGCTCAACGTCGGAAATCTCGGCGAATACCTCCGCGAGCAGCGGCGGCAGGCCCAGCTCTCGCTGCGGCAGCTGGCCGAGGCGGCGGGAGTGTCGAATCCGTACCTGAGCCAGATCGAGCGCGGGCTGCGCAAGCCGAGCGCGGACATCCTCCAGCAGCTGGCCAAGGCGCTGCGGATCTCCGCGGAGACGCTGTACGTGCAGGCCGGGATCCTGGATGAGCGGGACCGGGACGAGGTGGAGACGCGCGCCGTCATCCTCGCCGACCCGTCCATCAACGAGCAGCAGAAGCAGGTGCTGCTCCAGGTCTACGAGTCGTTCCGCAAGGAGAACGCACTCGACGCCCCGGCGGAGCCCGCCGGCGAGATGCCGTCGAAGACGAACTGAACTTGATCCGGGAGGACCACCGCATGGCCATCGCCGATGACCTGAAGAAGACCCTCACCGACCCGACGCCCCTCTACTTCGCGGCCGGCACCGCCGACCTCGCCGTGCAGCAGGCCAAGAAGGTGCCGGGGCTCATCGAGCAGCTGCGCGCCGAGGCCCCCGCGCGCATCGAGGCCGTGAAGAACACCGACCCGAAGGTCGTGCAGGAGAAGGCCAAGGAGGCGCAGGAGGCGGTCTCCGCCAAGGTCGCCGAGGTGTTCGGCGCGATCGACCCGAAGAAGCTCGGGGAGGCCGCGCAGGACCTGGCGCTGCGCGGGGTCGGCGTGGCCGCGGAGTACGCCGTACGGGCCAAGGAGACCTACGACAAGGTCGCCGAGCACGGCGAGCAGGCCGTGCGCGGCTGGCGGGGCGAGGTCTCCGAGGAGATCGTCGACATCGCCGTGGCCGTCGAGCCGGAGCCCGAGGCGCAGCCGGCCCCGGTGGCCGAGGCCGCCGCCGAGGAGAAGCCCGCCGCCCGGAAGACCACCGCGCGCAAGAGCACGGCGAAGAAGGCCGCCGTCACGGCGGGCGACGAGAGCTGAGCCGCATGCAGTACGGCGGGCCGGGCACCTGCGAGGTGTCCGGCCCGTTGTAGTTCGTGAAGGAGAACGGGCCGGTAGCGTGGAGTCGCACGGCATCTGGCCCGCGAGGACGAGAAGGCGGTCGAAGCGATGTTGATGGACAGGTTCGATCAAGGGGTGATCCCGTTGCTCGGGCTCGCCATGCTGGCGCTCGCGGTCGTGGCCTTCGTCCTCGCCCTGGTGGCGCGTGAGGACGCGTACCGGGCTGCCGACAAGAAGACCAAGACCTTCTGGCTGGTCCTCCTCGGCATCACCGTCCTCGTGGACTTCTTCCTGCCGCAGATGCTGTTCCTGATGATCGCCGGCCTGGTCGCCACGATCGTCTTCTTCGTCGACGTGCGCCCGGCCCTCAAGCAGGTCTCGGGCGGCGGCAAGCGCCGTGGCGGCAGCAGCAGTGACGGGCCGTACGGGCCCTACAACGGCGGACGGTAGTCAGCCGGCCGCAGCACCCGCAGTCTCGCCGTGTCGCCTCCGTCTCCGCTTCCGCGGCGCCGAGTCCTCAGCCCTCGGCGCGGGAGAGCAGGACCACCGCGACGTCGTCGGTGAGCTCGCCGCCGTTGAGCCGGCGGGCCTCGGTCACCGAGGCCTCCAGCAGGCCCTCGCCGCTCAGGCCGCGGTCCAGGTGCCGGTTGATCATCTCGACCATGCCGTCCTGGCCCAGGCGTTCCTTGCCCTCGCCGATGCGGCCCTCGATCAGGCCGTCGGTGTAGAGCATCAGGCTCCAGGTGCCGCCGAGCTCCACCTGGCGGCGGGGCCAGCGGGCGCGCGGCAGCAGCCCCAGGGCCGGGCCGCTGTTCTCGTACGGGAGCAGCCGCGCGGGGCGGCCGGGCCGGGAGATCAGCGGGGCGGGATGGCCGGCCAGGCACAGGCCCGCGCGGCGGCCGTCCGGGGAGATGTCCACCGTGCACAGCGTCGCGAAGATCTCCTCGCAGGGCCGCTCCACCTCCAGGACCTCCTGGAGGGTGGCCAGCAGGTCGTCGCCGCACAGCCCGGCCAGCGTCAGGGCGCGCCAGGCGATGCGCAGCTCGACGCCCAGGGCCGCCTCGTCGGGGCCGTGGCCGCAGACGTCGCCGATCATGGCGTGGACGGTGCCGTCGGGGGTGCGGACGGTGTCGTAGAAGTCGCCGCCGAGCAGGGCCCGGCTGCGGCCGGGGCGGTAGCGGGCGGCGAAGCGGAGGTCGGAGCCCTCCAGCAGCGGGGTGGGGAGCAGACCGCGTTCCAGACGGGCGTTCTCCTGGGCGCGCAGTTTCGATTCTGCAAGCTTGTACTGGGCGATGTCGGCCCGTTTTCTCTCCACCGCGTAGCGGATGGTGCGGCTCAGCAGCCGGCCGTCCAGCTCGTCCCGGAAGAGGAAGTCCTGTGCGCCGACCCGGACGGCCTCGGCGGCGCGCTCGGCGTCGGCCTCGCAGGCGAGGACGAGGACGGCGTGGCGCGGGGCGAGGCGCAGGACCTGGCGCAGGGTGGCCAGCTGGTCCACGGAGGTGCCGGCCGGGGGAGTCGCGGTGCCCGTCGTACGGGGGCCCGCGTCCGGGAGCGACAGGTCGAGCAGGATGCAGTGCACGTCGGGCGTGAGCAGGCGTGCGGCCTCGGTGAGGTTGCGGGCGGTGCGCAGCCGGATGCGGTGGCCGTCGGCGTCGAGGATCTCGGGGACGGTGAGGCCGCCCGCGGGGTCGTCCTCGATGACCAGCAGGGTCAGCGGGGTGGTGTGGGCGGTCGCCGCAGGGGTCGCTGCAGGCGGCGCCGGCGCGGCGGCGAGCTGTTCCGCGGCGGTGCGCAGAACGCCCTGAGCGCTCTCCGTGGCGGGGGTGTCCCTCTGCCGCGGTACGGGTACGGGCATCGTCTCCGGTTCCTTCCCTCCCCCCGAGGGTGCGCTCGTCCGGCCGACCCTAGCGGTCCCGGCCCGGCGAGCGGAATGCCGCTCCGGGCGAGGGCTTCCGTCATATGCCGTTATCGCGGGGGAAAATCGGCTCACTGGATGACCAACGTCACGGAGGGGCCGTGGTCCGTCCCGTCTAGCGAGACGTCACGGCCGCCCGCTTGGTTGCCTCCGTCGCACGATCTCTCCGGGGCCCTCCCGGCCGGCCGTCCCGCCCGGCCGGCCGTCCCGCCCGGCCGGCCGTCCCGCCCGGCCGCCCGGCCGGCCGTCCCGGCCGTCCCGGCCGTCCGCCCCGCCCGCTAGGAGGCGTCCGGGCGGACGACGGCCTTGATCGGCATCGAGCCCGCGCCCGCCATCGTGACGTTCCGCCCGGGGCGCGGGGCGTGGACCATCGCGCCGTCGCCGACGTACATCCCGACGTGGGTCGCGTCGTCGAAGTAGATGATCAGGTCGCCCGGCCGCATGTCCTTCAGCGCGACCTTCGGCAGCAGCCGCAGCTGCTCCTGCGAGGTGCGCGGGATGCCCTTGCCCGCCGCCCGCCAGGCCTGGGAGGTCAGTCCGGAGCAGTCGAACGAGCCGGGGCCCTCGGCGCCCCAGACGTACGGCTTGCCGATCTGCGCGGTGGCGTACTGGACGGCGGCCTTCCCTGCGTCCGTCGCCAGGCCGTTGACGTCCTTCATCGCGCCCGAGGACAGCCAGGCCTTCTGTGCCTTGTACTGGGCGTCGTGCTCCAGCTGGATGAGACGGGCCTTCTCCTCGGCCTCGAGCTTGTTCTCCAGCTCCTCCGCGGCCTTGATCTTGGCCTCGACCTCCTTCTTGGAGGCCTCCTGCTTGATCCGGTTGGCTTCCAGCTTCTCCCACTGGGCGCTGGCGTCCTTCGCGTACTGCTCCAAGTCGGTCTGGGTGCGGCCCAGTTCGGAGAGCATGTCCGAGGTGGCCTTCTCGCCCTGGCGCAGCAGGTCCGTCCCGTCGAGGTACTTGCTGGGGCTCTCGCTCAGCGCCAGCTTCGCACCCGGCGGCAGCCCGCCCGAGCGGTACTGGGCGCGGGCCGCGGCTCCCGCGCGGCTCTTCAGCGTGGCGATCTTCTCCTGGCCGGCGACGACCAGCTTGGCGATCTCGACGATCTTGTCTGACTGCGCCTTGGCCTCGCTCTCGGCCAGGTTGTAGGCGTCGGTGGCCGTGCCCGCCTGGCGGTAGAGGCCGTCTATCTCCTTGCGGACCCGCTCCAGCGATTCGGCGCCCGGCGCGGGCTGCGGCTCCGGCGCCGCGTACGACGTGCCCACGCCGAGACCCGGGGCCGTCAGTACAGCCAGCGCGCACACCAGCGTGAAGGCGCTCGCGCCCCGCCGTCGCCCTACGGTCCGCATGGTTCCCCCCAGGCACCAGGAGTCAGACCCTCATTGAATCTGACTATTCATCAGTAACTTGTCACCGCCTTCGGGATGGTGCCATGAGTCGATGAAATCCGACACCCTTGTGGACAACGTGCCGATCTTGTACGCCCCATCGGAGTCCCCGCTGCTCCGGCTCCCCCGTCACGCCCACCCCTGACGGCTCAACGGGCCGCCCCCGACTCCGGTTCCCCGGCCCGCCCATGTCACCCGGCCGGGCGCAACGCCTCCCAGCGCACCGTCAGTTCCCCCTGCCGCCAGCGCGCCGGCCCGTCCGCCAGCGGCCAGTCACCGGCCAGGGCCCGCGCCGTGCGGATCCAGCGCTGCCGCGCCCCGTACGAGGCGTACGGGGCCGCCGCCGCCCACGCCCGGTCGAAGTCGCGCAGGAAGGCGTGCACCGGCTCCCCGGGCACGTTCCGGTGGATCAGTGCCTTCGGCAGCCGCTCCGCCAGGTCCGAGGGCCGCTCCAGCGAACCCAGCCGCGTCGCGAACGTCACCGTGCGCGCCCCCTCCGGCCCCAGCGCCACCCACACGTGACGCCGCCCGATCTCGTCGCAGGTCCCCTCCACCAGCAGCCCGCCCGGAGCCAGCCGCGAGCACAGCCGCGCCCACACCTCGGCGACCTGCTCCTCGTCGTACTGGCGCAGCACGTTCGCCGCGCGGATCAGCGCCGGACGGGCCCCGCCGTCCAGCGGCACCTCGAAGCCGCCGTGCCGGAAGCTCAGCCCCTCCCGCTCGTAGGGCTTCGCCCCCGCGACCCGCGCCGGCTCGATCTCGATGCCGACCACCCGCACCCGCGGAGCGGCCTCCCGCAGCCGCGCCAGCAGCTCCACCGCCGTCCAGGGCGCGGCCCCGTACCCGAGGTCCACCGCGACCGGCGCGTCCGCACGGCGCAGCGCGGCCCCGTGGGTGGCGGCGATCCAGCGGTCCATCCGGCGCAACCGGTTCGGGTTCGTCGTCCCGCGGGTCACCGTTCCCACGGGACGGCCGGGGCGGCCGGGACGGCTCGGGGGCGGCGGGGTACTGCGCGAGGACATGAGCCGAGACTAAGCGGAGCGCGCATGCTGGAAGAAAACCCGGCAACCCGAGGAAAAAGAGCGCGCCGCGGAATGCGGGGCACGGCCATCCGGGTTGCACTTCCTTGAAGGGCGCCGAGCGCGCTCTTCCTGTCATGCCGCCCGAGCGAGAGGACTGCTCCCTTGAGTCAGTACGTGTCCCGCCTCGGCGGCAGCATCAGCGGCCGGATCGCCGCCGCGCGCAGCACCCGGCACGACCCGCCGCGGCTGCGCCTCCCGGCCGTCGGCCACCACCGCAAGCCGCGCCGCATCGCCATGCTCAGCGTGCACACCTCACCGCTGCACCAGCCCGGGACCGGCGACGCCGGCGGCATGAACGTCTACATCGTCGAGCTCGCCAAGCGCCTCGCCGCGATCAACATCGAGGTCGAGGTCTTCACCCGGGCGACCCAGGGCGGCCTCCCGCCCGTGGTCGAACTGGCTCCGGGGGTCCTCGTACGGCACGTGGACGCGGGCCCGTACGAAGGCCTCGCCAAGGAGGAGCTGCCCGCCCAGCTGTGCGCCTTCACCCACGGCGTGATGCAGGCCTGGGCGGGGCACCGCCCCGGCTACTACGACCTCGTCCACTCCCACTACTGGCTGTCCGGCCACGTCGGCTGGCTCGCCGCCGAGCGCTGGGGCGTCCCCCTGGTGCACGCCATGCACACCATGGCCAAGGTCAAGAACGCGGCGCTGGCCGAAGGGGACACCCCCGAGCCAGCCGCCCGCGTCATAGGCGAGACCCAGATCGTGTCCGCCGCGGACCGGCTCATCGCGAACACCGCAGAGGAAGCCGACGAACTCGTCCGCCACTACGAGGCCGACCCGGCCAAGGTCGCCGTCGTCCACCCCGGCGTGAACCTCGACCGCTTCACCGTCGCCGACGGCCGGGCCGCCGCCCGCGCCCGCCTCGGGCTGCCGCAGGACGCCGTGATCCCGCTCTTCGCGGGCCGGATCCAGCCGCTCAAGGCCCCCGACATCCTGCTGCGCGCCGTCGCGGAGCTCGTCGACCGGGACCCCTCGCTGCGCTCACGGCTGTTCGTGCCCGTCGTCGGCGGGCCCAGCGGCAGCGGCCTCGCCAAGCCGGAGGGGCTGCAGAAGCTCTCCGCGAAGCTGGGCATCGCCGACCTCGTGCACTTCCACCCGCCGGTGGGCCAGGACCGGCTCGCCGACTGGTTCCGGGCGGCCTCCGTCCTGGTCATGCCCTCGTACAGCGAGTCCTTCGGGCTCGTCGCGATAGAGGCCCAGGCCGCCGGTACGCCGGTGCTCGCCGCCGCGGTCGGCGGGCTGCCGGTCGCCGTCGACGACGGGGTCACGGGGATACTCGTACCCGGTCACGACCCGGTGGACTACGCGCGGGAGCTGCGGCGGTTCGTGGACGAGCCCGGGCTCGCGGACCGGATGGGCGCCGAGGCCGCGCGGCACGCGCAGTTCTTCGGCTGGGACACCGCCGCGAGCGGCACGGCCGACGTGTACACCGCGGCCATGCATGATCATCGCCGTCGCGTACGCTCCCACCATGGCTGACACCGCCGACACCGCCACCGCCGCCGAGATCATCGAGGCCACGCTCTCGGGCGCGGAGCTGAGCTGGGAGTGCCCCGAGCCGGGCTCGTACGTCGTCCAGCTCCCCGGCACCCGCAAGCTGTCCACCACCTGCTCGCTCCGGGTCGGCCGGCATTCGCTGTCGGTCAACGCCTTCGTGATCCGCCACCCCGACGAGAACGAGGCGGGCGTCCACCGCTGGCTCCTGGAGCGCAACCTCAAGCTGTACGGGCTGAGCTACGCCGTGGACCGCCTCGGCGACATCTATCTGACGGCCCGCCTGCCCCTGTCGGTGGTGAACGCGCAGGAGCTGGACCGCTTGCTGGGCACCGTCCTGGAGGCGGCGGACGGCGCCTTCAACACGCTCCTGGAGCTGGGCTTCGCGGGTGCGATCCGCCGCGAGTACGACTGGCGCGTCTCCCGCGGCGAACCCACCTACAACCTGGACGCCTTCAAGCACCTCACGCGGCCGGACAAGCCCGAGAAGGACTAGCCCGTCTCCCGGTACTAAGGAGCGGCCGCCAGCGGCGGTGCGGGCGCGGCCGGCGAGGCGGCGTCCACGCTCGCGGCCCCGCCCGGACCGGCGACGGCACCGGCGACCACATCCGCGGAGGCCTCGGTTCCGGGAGCGTCCTGCGCCCCGGCACCGGCCACCGGCGCCGGGTCCTCCGCGGGCAGCCGCCGCATCAGCAGCCAGTAGCCCGCGCCCGCCACCGTGCCCAGCACGCCCGTGGCGGCCCACAGCCAGTCCGCCCCGTACCGGTCGATCATGAAACCGGCCATCAGCGGCGCGACGAGCGAGGCCACGGCCCAGGACATGTTGTACATCCCCTGGTAGCGCCCGCGTCCGTGCAGCGGCGAGAGCCGCACGACGAGGCCCATCTGGGTCGGGGAGTTCACGATCTCGGCCAGCGTCCACACGCACACCGTCAGCGCGTACGCCCACAGCGGCCCGGCGAAGGCCGTCAGGGCGAACCCGTACCCCGCCAGCAGCGCCGAGACCACCAGCAGCCGCTGCGGGTCGCGGTGCTCGATGAACCGCGTGACCGGGATCTGGAGCAGCACGATCAGCAGGCCGTTCACGGCGACGACCATCCCGTAGTCCCCGGGCGAGAACCCGGCCGCGCCCATCGCGACGGGCAGGCCGACCGAGCCCTGGGTGAAGATCAGCGAGATCAGGAACGACAGCCCGACCACGCCCATGAAGCGCCCGTCCCGCAGGACGGTGCCCAGTCCGATCTCCTCCTCGGCGAGCCCCTTGCCGCCGCCCGGACCCGCACCGCGGTCCCCGGCTCCCGCGGCCACGCCCGCCTCGGGCCGGGACTCGGGCAGCTTGACGTACACCAGCACCGCGCACGCCAGCGTCAGCGCCGCCTCGCCCAGGAACCCCGCCAGGTAGCTGTACTCCGCGATCAGGCCCGCCGCGGTGGCGCTGATGGCGAAGCCGAGGTTGATGGCCCAGTAGTTGAGCGCGAAGGCCCGTACGCGGTCCTCGGGACGGACGATGTCCGCCATCATCGCCGCGACCGCGGGCCGGGAGGCGTTCGAGGTCATGCCGACCAGCAGCGCCACCGCCGCGATCGCCGCCGGGTGCTCCATGAAGCCGAGCAGGGCCACCGAGAACGCCGTCGATACGTTCGCCGCCAGCAGCGTCGGCCGTCGGCCCAGCCGGTCGGTCATCACCCCCGCGCCGAGCGAGGACACCACACCGCCGAGCCCGTGCAGGGCGACCACAAGTCCCGCGAAGGAGGCCGAATAGCCCCGGTCCAGGGTCAGGTACATGGTCATGAATGTGGCGACGAAGGCCCCGAGCCGGTTGACGAGCGTGCTCGCCCACAGCCACCAGAACGCACGCGGCAGACCCGACACGCTCTCCCGGGCGGCCCGTTTGACACTGGCAACGGACATAAGGGATCCCCCCGAGGATGTAAGTGTCCCAACAGCTGCTCGCACGTTACGAGTGGAGGCATCGGGGCGCCACTCAATTGACGCCCGCAGTCAATCGGCGCCCCCCTCGGAAGCCCCCTGCTACCGCGCGCGAGCGGCCCGGCCCGTCCATTAGGCTCGTACGCATGGCCGACGCACCGTACAAGCTGATCCTGCTCCGTCACGGCGAGAGCGAGTGGAACGCTAAGAACCTGTTCACCGGCTGGGTGGACGTCAATCTCAACGAGAAGGGCGAGAAGGAGGCGGTCCGCGGCGGTGAGCTGCTCAAGGACGCCGGTCTGCTCCCCGACGTCGTGCACACCTCGCTCCAGAAGCGCGCGATCCGCACCGCGCAGATGGCGCTCGAGGCAGCCGACCGCCACTGGATCCCGGTCCACCGTTCCTGGCGCCTGAACGAGCGCCACTACGGCGCCCTCCAGGGCAAGGACAAGGCCCAGACCCTCGCCGAGTTCGGCGAGGAGCAGTTCATGCTGTGGCGCCGCTCGTACGACACCCCGCCGCCGGCCCTTGAGGACGGCACGGAGTTCTCCCAGTCCGAGGACCCGCGCTACGCGACCATCCCGCCGGAGCTGCGCCCGAAGACGGAGTGCCTCAAGGACGTCGTCGTCCGCATGCTCCCGTACTGGTACGACGGCATCGTCCCGGACCTGCTGGCCGGCCGCACGGTCCTGGTCGCCGCGCACGGCAACTCCCTGCGCGCCCTGGTCAAGCACCTGGACGGCATCTCCGACGCCGACATCGCGGGCCTGAACATCCCGACCGGCATCCCGCTCGCCTACGAGCTGGACGCCGAGTTCAAGCCCCTCAAGCCGGGCGGCACCTACCTCGACCCGGACGCGGCCGCGGCCGCGATCGAGGCGGTCAAGAACCAGGGCAAGAAGAAGTAACGAGAGCGATCACGCCCCTGATCCGCGCCTACGGCGCGGATCAGGGGCTTTTTCCGTCCGGGCCCGGTGAGACCGAGGAGTTCTGTGTTCGTCGTGAGGACGCCCGCCCGGAGTGCGGCGGTCGACGCCGACCGCCGTGAGTTCGGCCTGCTGGGCAAGAGGCAGGCCGGCGGCCTGGCCCTCGCCCGCCCGGCCGCCGCGGGGGGCCGGTCCCGAGCGGTCCTGGACCTGGAGCAGGACGACGCAGGTGCGCGGTCCAGAGCCCTGTTGGGGGGCGAGTTCGTGCCGGGAGAGGGCGACCGGCTGGCCTGGCGGGTCAGGTGCTGGGAGTCGGTCCGGCCCGCGCCGCGGCAGGGCCTGCTGCCGGGAGCGCTGCTCCCGGGCCTGCCCGAGGGGCTGGACGATGCCGTGCTCGGCGTCCTGCGTCCGGTGGCCGACCGCGGGGCCTTGCCGGCCGGCCACCTGGTGATCGACCGAGCGGGGTACGGCCCGCAGTCCTCCCCGGACCTGTTCGGGACGGCGGCCGAGCTGCTGCTGCACGTCCTGCTGGCCGGCGCCTTCGGCTCGCCCGCCGACCCGCTCGTCACGTCCTGGACGGCCACCGGCCGCGCCCCCGGAGACCCGGAGGACCGCTGTCGCTGACGCGGCCGACGGAGGGGTCACAGCACCAGCCGCTCCGGCGCGCGTGCGCAACCGGGCGGCGCCAAGATGGAGGAAGAGCTCGCTCGCCGCCGGGCCGTGGAGATCGCCATGAGCACGCACAAGGTAGGCACCGACGCCACCGTCCTCGCCGACTGCCTGGAGGTACCGGGCATCGGCTTCATACCGGTCAACGCCTTCGTCCTGCACGCCGAACAGCCGGTGGTCGTCGACACCGGCCTGGGCCTGCCCGACCGGGACTTCCTCAACAGGCTGGGCTCCGTCGTCGATCCCGAGGACGTGCGGTGGATCTGGCTGACGCACCCCGACCGCGACCATACGGGCGGCCTCTTCGCGCTGCTCGACGCAGCGCCCGAGGCACGTGTGGTCACCACGTTCCTGGGGGCCGGGGAGCTGTCCACGGAGCACCCGCTGCCCATGGACCGCGTGTACTTCCTCAACCCCGGCCAGACCCTGGACGTGGGCGACCGCACGCTCCACGCCTTCCGGCCGCCGCTGTACGACAACCCGGCCACCGTAGGGTTCTACGACGACCGCTCCCGCACCTGCTTCAGCTCCGACTGCTTCGGCGGTCCCATGCCCAGCGCCGAACTGGCCATGTGCCCCGACGTCGGAGTGGTGCACGCGGGCGAGGTGCGGGGCGCCCAGCGGATGTGGGCGAGCGTGGACAGCCCGTGGGTGCAGCTGGTCGATTCGGACCGGTTCCTCGCCACCGTGGAGCCGCTGCGGGCCATGGACCCCGACACGATCCTGTCCACCCACCTGCCCCCGGCCCCCGGACAGGCCGACCGGTTCATCGACACCCTGGCCACGGTCCCGGGCATCAGCCCCTTCGTGGGACCGGACCAGGACGCGCTCCAGGCGATGCTCGCCGGCTTCGAACCCGGCTGACCGGCCATCCTGCGCCCGCCGGGCCGGCCGCACCCCGCGAAGCGGCCCCCTGCCGGCGGGTTCCGCAGGCAGGGGGCCGTTCGTGCTCCGGGCCCGGCTTCGGGGCCCGCGGGTGTGCGCACCGGGTGGGCGGGGTCAGCCGCCGCACTGGCAGGGGGCACCGGACTGGCAGCCGCAGCCGCAGCCCGAGCCGCAGCCGCATGCCGCGAGCAGCGGCAGCCGCAGCGGCTCGGGCCGGGGCGGCTGGTCCTGCTCCGGGGTGATGGGTACGGGGGAATCGGGCATGGTTCCTCCTCGTGCGGGCGGCGTACGGGCCGCCGTACGACGGCCCGCCTTCGCCTCATTCATGCCCAGCCGCACCGGCGCGTCAACGGCGCATTGGGGCTCGCGCCATCCGTCGGACGCTGCGATCAGACGCCCTCGACCTGGGTCGGCGCCTGGAGCTCGTCCGCGTGCTCGCCCGTCACCAGGTAGACCACGCGCTTGGCCACGGACACCGCGTGGTCCGCGAAGCGCTCGTAGTAGCGGCCGAGCAGCGTCACGTCCACCGCCGTCTCGATGCCGTGCTTCCAGCGGTCGTCCATCAGGTGCTGGAACAGCGTGCGGTGCAGGTGGTCCATCTCGTCGTCGTCCTGCTCCAGCTGGAGCGCCAGGTCGACGTCCTTGGTGATGATCACCTCAGCGGCCTTCGCCATCAGGCGCTGCGCCAGCTGCCCCATCTCCAGGATGGTGGCGTGCAGGTCGCGCGGCACGGCGGTGTCCGGGAAGCGCAGCCGGGCGAGCTTCGCCACGTGCTGGGCCAGGTCGCCGCTGCGCTCCAGGTCGGCGCTCATCCGCAGCGAGGTCACGACGATGCGCAGGTCGGTGGCGACCGGCTGCTGCCGGGCCAGCAGGGCGATGGCGCGGGCCTCCAGGTCGTGCTGGAGGTCGTCGACCTTCTGGTCGGCGGCGATGACGCTCTCGGCGAGCTTCAGGTCGGCGTCGAGCATGGACGTCGTGGCCCGCCCGATCGCGGAACCGACCAGCCGGGCCATCTCGACCAGGCTCTCTCCGATCGAGTCCAGTTCCTCGTGGTACGCGTCACGCATGTCTGGTGTCCCTCTCTAGACCTACTGCACTACTGCCGGGGCGCGGGCCGGGGCGGCCGGTTTCTTCCCACGTTGACACGGTGAGCCGCAAACGCGTCCGACTCCGGCACCCCAAGTGAATCAACCCCGTCCCCAGGGTGAACTCTGGGCGACGAGTGTTCGAGGTGGCACCCGAACGGCTGTGGAAGTGTCGTTCTGCCTGCTTAACCTGGATGCATGGACGTGAACGCGGCGGTCGCCGCAGCTGCAGCGATCGCCGGTCTTTGCACCGGTGTGATCGCGATGCTGGCGTTCCGCTGGAGCGAGCGCGACCAAGCCCGCCCCACCCGGAGCTCCATGCGCCCCGACATCAATGCGGTGCTCCCGCCCGGCGTGGACACCGTCCTCTCCGTGCTCCGCTCCTCCGCCGTCGTCCTGGACGAGGGCGACGCGGTGGTCAAGGCCAGCTCGGCGGCGTACGCCCTCGGGCTGGTCCGCGGCGGCAAGCTGGCGGTGGAGCCCATGCTCCACATGGCCCGCGACACCCGGCGGGACGGGGAGATACGCCAGGTCGAGCTCGACCTGCCGCGGCGCGGCACCGGCCGCGGCGAGGCCCTCGCGGTCTCGGCGCGCGTGGCCCCGCTCGGCTCCCGCCTGGTGCTCCTGCTGGTCGAGGACCTCACCGAGGCCCGCCGGATCGAGGCCGTGCGCCGTGACTTCGTGGCCAACGTGTCCCACGAGCTGAAGACCCCGGTCGGAGCGATCTCCCTGCTCTCCGAGGCGGTCATGGACGCCGCCGACGACCCCGAGGCGGTCAGCCGCTTCGCGGGCCGCATGCAGATCGAGTCCACCCGCCTGATCAATCTCGTGCAGGAGCTCATCGACCTCTCCCGGGTGCAGAACGACGACCCGCTGGAGGACGCCGAGCCGGTCCGCGTGGACACGCTGGTCGCCGAGGCCATCGACCGCTGCCGCCACACGGCCTCCTCCAAACAGATCACCATGGCCTCGGGCGGCACCGCTGACCTGCGCGTCTGGGGCAACCGCGGACAGCTCGCGGCCGCCCTCGGCAATCTCGTGGAGAACGCCGTCAACTACAGCCCCGCCCGCACCCGCGTCGGCATCGCCGCACGCAGGGTCGCGGCTCCTGGGGGAGACTTGATCGAGATAGCCGTGACCGACCAGGGCATCGGCATCCCGGAAAAGGACCGCGAGCGCATCTTCGAGCGCTTCTACCGCGTGGACCCGGCCCGCTCCCGTGCCACGGGAGGAACCGGCCTCGGCCTTGCGATCGTGAAGCACGTGGCGGCCTCGCACGGCGGGGAGGTGGCGGTCTGGAGCTCGGAGGGCCAGGGCTCCACGTTCACCCTGCGCCTGCCCGAGGCGGCGGCGCCGGCCACCGCGGCGAAGGCCACCGAATCCACTCAGCCCCTGCTTGAACCAGAAACAGCACCAGCCATCCCTGCCCCGGAGGTCCTTCCGTGACCCGAGTGCTCGTCGTCGAGGATGAGGAATCCTTCAGCGACGCCCTGTCCTACATGCTCCGCAAGGAAGGCTTCGAGGTCGCGATCGCGGCGACCGGGCCCGACGGGCTCGACGAGTTCGAGCGCAACGGCGCCGACCTCGTCCTCCTCGACCTGATGCTCCCCGGCCTGCCCGGCACAGAGGTCTGCCGGCAGCTGCGCGGCCGCTCCAACGTCCCCGTGATCATGGTGACCGCCAAGGACAGCGAGATCGACAAGGTCGTCGGGCTGGAGATAGGAGCCGACGACTACGTCACCAAGCCCTTCTCCTCGCGGGAGCTGGTCGCCCGCATCCGCGCGGTCCTGCGCCGCCGCGGCGAGCCGGAGGAGGTCACCCCGGCGGCCCTGGAGGCCGGGCCCGTACGGATGGACGTCGACCGCCACGTGGTCACCGTCGCCGGCGGGAAGGTCGACCTTCCGCTGAAGGAGTTCGACCTGCTGGAGATGCTGCTGCGCAACGCGGGCCGGGTCCTGACCCGCATGCAGCTGATCGACCGGGTCTGGGGCGCGGACTACGTCGGCGACACCAAGACCCTCGACGTCCACGTCAAGCGCCTGCGAGCCAAGATCGAGCCCGACCCGGGCGCCCCGCGCTACCTGGTCACGGTGCGCGGCCTGGGCTACAAGTTCGAGCCGTAGGCCGACGAGGCCGACAGGTCCGACCAGGCCGTCCCGGGCAAGCGGGAAGGGCCCCGGCCGCAGTAGCGGCCGGGGCCCTTCCCGTACGTCGTGCCGGTGCGGCGGTGCCTCAGTGGCCCGCGGCGCGCGAGGGGGAGCCGGACGGCGAGCCACCGGCGTTGCCGGACGGGCTGCCCGAGGCGGAACCGGAGGGCGAACCCGACGCCGCGCCGGAGGGCGAGCCCGAGGGGGAACCGGACGGGGTGCCCGAGGGGCTGCCCGACGGGCTGGCGGCGGCGGGGGCCGCGGTCGGGCCGAATCCCTCGTAGATGCCCGTGCCGGGGACCACGAAGGCGTCCAGCTCGACGCTGCCCGTGCTGCTCAGCTGGAAGACGACCTTCTGCACGTTGCCGTCCTCAAGGGCCTCGGCGCCCTCGACCACGGCGGAGGCGTTGCCCTTGCCGCCCAGCACCAGGGAGCCGCCGGCCGGCACGGTGACCTTGCCGGTGCCCTCGGCGGCCTTCAGCGCGACCTTGGCCTTGCCACCCGGGAGGGTGACGGAGTCAAGGGTCTGGGCCTCGGAGCCCGCGTTGAACAGGGTCGCGGAGACGGCAGCGGGCCCGGGGCCCTTCTTGTCCTTCTCGCCCTGGGTGATCACCACAGCGTTCTGGATCTTGATGTCGCCCTTGGTGGTGGCGGCGTTGTCCGGCTTGATCTGGAGAGTCTCTGCGTGCTGTCCCGCGGCGCAAGCGGCCAGCGAGGCGATCGAGAACACGACGGCAGAGGCGGCGAGGGCGCCGCGTCGAAGGCTGCGGCTCACGGCGGCGGCAACTCCTTGGACGTACAGAACGGGAGGGTGGACGCTCGGAACGGCCGAGGTAAAGCCGCTCTAAGGGTGTGTCAGCGCGCTTAGGTTACCGAGCCGCCGCCCCGCCCCCGCACCCGACCCTCCGCAGCACACGGGCCGCCCTCGCCCCGCCCTTCGATCTTGTATTCCGGATCAGGCCCGGCCCGAGCTTCCGTCGCCGATCATGGGTCCTTCGCAAAACGTCCGCCCGGCCTCCGGTGATCGCCTCCGTGATCCCTTCCGTGATCCCTTCCGTGACCGCCTCCGTGATCGTCCGGTGATCGCCCCGGGGCCGGCCCCGTGATCAATTCCGGGATTCCCTCGAACGTACCTGCGTGATCAATTCCGGATTGGGCCGGAACCCCTCCGTACGGGCGCCCGCCAGTCGAACGGAGTAGTTCGGTTTCCGGCCTTGGAACCCGGCAAAACGGGACGTACGTCACGCTGGCGGGTGTGCCGGACAGGTGTAGCGTGGCCCTTTCGCCCGGTCCGCGCAGCGCCCCCGACCTGCGAATACCCCCTTCCCGGAGCCCTCCGCAGCACGTTTCTGTTGCTGTTGTCAAGCCCCGAGATGTGCCCTGACCTGCGAAAACGCCATTCATAACAGTCAGTTCTCGTGTTACCCTGGATAGCCACGGAAGGGGTACCTGTCACATGACGTTCAAGGTTGGCGACACCGTGGTCTATCCCCATCACGGGGCCGCGCTGATCGAGGCCATTGAGACTCGTCAGATCAAAGGCGTGGACAAGACCTACTTGGTGCTCAAGGTCGCCCAGGGCGACCTGACGGTTCGTGTGCCTGCGGACAATGCGGAGTTCGTCGGTGTTCGCGACGTAGTCGGCCAGGACGGGCTGGACCGGGTCTTCGAGGTGCTTCGCGCACCGTACGCAGAAGAGCCGACGAACTGGTCCCGGCGCTACAAGGCAAATCTGGAAAAGCTCGCTTCTGGCGATGTCATCAAGGTCGCGGAAGTAGTGCGTGACCTGTGGCGTCGTGAGCGCGAGCGCGGACTGTCCGCGGGTGAGAAGCGCATGCTCGCGAAGGCGCGTCAGATCCTGGTGAGCGAGCTCGCGCTCGCCGAGAACACGAACGAGGACAAGGCCGAGGCCCTCCTCGACGAGGTGCTCGCGTCCTGACGCGAGGGCCCGTCCACCGTTCACGTTCCGTTCGGTCATGTCGCTCTCGACGCGGCTGACCACACGGATCACACGGGTTCATCAAAACAGTGTTCACACAGTTGTGCCGCGGTGCCCGCTGACAAGGCCTCTCCTCCACGAGAGGCCTGTCGCCGGGCGCTGCGGCATGTCTGTACCCATACCGTGTGAACCCACCTACCTCACTGGCGTACCGGGTCCGGATCAGCCTGCTCGGCCGGTCGTCACGGAAGGGGCGAGGGCATCGCACCCGGCACGCCCCCCAGCTGTCGGCCGGGGGTCACCCCCAGGGCCATACCCATGTCCGCCGAAGCCACAAACCTGGCCGCGCAACCCGGAGCCATCGGAGCCATCGATGCATGACGAACCGCGCCCCGAGGGCGCCCCGCACCCCCACCACACCGCCGCGGTCATCCCGGCCGCCGGCCGCGGGGTACGCCTCGGCCCCGGTGCCCCCAAGGCCCTCAGGTCCCTCGGCGGCACCCCCATGCTCATCCACGCCGTCCGCGCGATGGCCCGCTCGCGCGCGGTCTCCCTCGTGGTCGTCGTCGCCCCGCCCGCCGAGGTCGCCGAGGTGCGCCTGCTGCTCGGCGAGCACGCCCTGCCGGAGCGCACCGAGGTCCTGGTCGTCGGCGGCGGCGAGACCCGCCAGGAGTCCGTGCGCGCGGGCCTCGACGCCCTCCCCGGGCACATCACCTCGGTGCTCGTCCACGACGCGGCCCGGCCGCTGGTCCCCGTGGACACGGTGGACGCCGTCGTGGAGGCCGTCCGCGAGGGCGCCCCGGCCGTGGTGCCCGGGATGCCGCTGGCCGACACCGTCAAGGAGGTCGAGCCCGGCGGGCCCGGCGCGGCCGAGCCGGTCGTGGCCACCCCCGAGCGGGCCCGGCTGCGCGCCGTGCAGACCCCGCAGGGCTTCGACCTCGCCACCCTGATGCGCGCGCACCGGGAGGTCGACCTCGGCGGCGAGGGCGCCACCGACGACGCCGGGATGGTGGAGCGGCTCGGCATCACCGTCATGGTGGTCCCCGGCCACGAAGAGGCCTTCAAGGTCACCCGCCCGCTCGACCTGGTCCTCGCCGAGGCCGTACTCGCCCGTAGGAGGGCCACCGATGCCTACTGACCCCACCGCTTCCCCGGACGGCGCCGGCCGCCCCGCCCCGCCCCTGATCCCGCTCGTCGGCATCGGCACCGACGTGCACGCCTTCGAGACCGGGCGCGAGCTGTGGTGCGCCGGTCTGCTGTGGGAGGGCGAGGACGGCCTCGCCGGGCACTCCGACGGCGACGTCGCCGCGCACGCCGCCTGTGACGCCCTCTTCTCCGCAGCGGGCGTCGGGGACCTCGGCGCGCACTTCGGCACCTCCCGCCCCGAGTGGTCCGGCGCCGCCGGCGTCACCCTCCTGGCGGAGGCCGCGCGCATCGTCCGCGCCGAGGGCTTCGAGATCGGCAACATCGCGATCCAGGTGATCGGCGTACGGCCGAAGATCGGCAAGCGGCGCGAAGAGGCGCAGAAGGCGCTCGCGGCCGCGGCGGGCGCCCCCGTGTCCGTGTCGGGCACCACCACCGACGGCCTGGGCCTCACCGGCCGCGCCGAGGGGCTCGCCGCCATCGCCACCGCGCTGGTCTACCGGACGAGCACGACCTGAGCACCGGTGGGCCGGAGCACCGCTTCGGCAACAAACGCACCCCGCGTCCCGAAAGGGTCGCGGGGCACTGCTACAGGCCCACTACCCTTGATGCCGTGACTATTCGCCTGTACGACACCAGCGCCCGGCAGATCCGCGACTTCACTCCGCTCACGGCGGGCTGTGTCTCGATCTACCTCTGTGGCGCCACGGTGCAGGCCGCCCCGCACATCGGGCACATCCGCTCGGGCCTCAACTTCGACATGATGCGCCGCTGGTTCGAGTACCGGGGCTACGAGGTCACCTTCGTCCGCAACGTCACGGACATCGACGACAAGATCATCGCGAAGTCGGCCGAGCAGCGCCGTCCCTGGTGGTCCATCGGCTACGAGAACGAGCGGGCCTTCAACGACGGCTACGCCGCCCTCGGCTGCCTCCCGCCCACCTACGAGCCCCGCGCCACCGGGCACGTCACCGAGATGGTCGAGATGATGCGCGGGCTCATCGAGCGCGGCCACGCGTACGAGTCCGAGGGCAACGTCTACTTCGACGTGAAGTCGTACGCCGACTACCTCTCGCTCTCCCGCCAGGAGCTGGACAACATCCGCCAGCCGGAGAGCACGGGCGAGACCGGCAAGCGCGACGCCCG
Source organism: Streptomyces xanthophaeus (assembly GCF_000725805.1). Classification (GTDB taxonomy): domain Bacteria; phylum Actinomycetota; class Actinomycetes; order Streptomycetales; family Streptomycetaceae; genus Streptomyces; species Streptomyces xanthophaeus. The sequence goes on from NZ_JOFT01000034.1 coordinate 78,491, forward strand.
CGACTTCGCCATGTGGAAGTCCGTCAAGCCCGGCGAGCCCTCCTGGGAGACCCCGTGGGGCCGCGGCCGTCCGGGCTGGCACCTGGAGTGCTCCGCCATGGCGCACAAGTACCTCGGCGAGGCCTTCGACATCCACGGCGGCGGGCTCGACCTGATCTTCCCGCACCACGAGAACGAGATCGCCCAGGCGAAGGCCTTCGGCGACGAGTTCGCGAAGTACTGGGTCCACAACGCCTGGGTCACCATGTCCGGCGAGAAGATGTCCAAGTCCCTCGGGAACTCGGTGCTCGTCTCCGAGATGGTCAAGCAGTGGCGCCCGATCGTGCTGCGCTACTACCTCGGCACCCCGCACTACCGGTCGATGATCGAGTACAGCGAGGAGGCCCTGCGCGAGGCCGAGTCCGCGTTCGCGCGGATCGAGGGCTTCTACCAGCGCGTCATCGAGAAGGCCGGGGTCGTCGAGCCCGCCGCCGAGGTGCCGCCGGCGTTCGCCGAGGCCATGGACGACGACCTGGGCGTCCCGCAGGCGCTGGCCATCGTCCACACCACGGTCCGGCAGGGCAACAGCGCGCTGGCCGCCGACGACAAGGACGCGGCGATCGCGCGGCTGTCCGAGGTGCGGGCCATGCTCGGCGTCCTCGGCCTGGACCCGCTCGACCCGCACTGGGCGGGCGAGGCGGACCGGGGCGAGGACCTGCACGGGGCCGTCGACACGCTCGTACGCCTGGTCCTGGAGCAGCGCGAGTCGGCGCGGGCCCGCAAGGACTGGGCGACGGCCGACGCCATCCGCGACCAGCTCCAGCAGTCCGGCCTGGTGATCGAGGACAGCCCGACCGGTCCGCGCTGGACGCTCGGTCCCCGCTGAGCCCGGGCAGCTGAGCCTGGTGTGCTGCCCGGCGTTCCGGGCGGCACACTCTTCATACGTACATACCGCAGCATCAACGAAAACAGGTAGAAGTCATGGCCGGGAACAGCCAGCGCAGGAACCGACGCACGTCCAACAAGAAGGGCGCGACGGTCGGCAGCGGTGGCCAGCGGCGCAAGGGCCTGGAAGGCAAGGGCCCCACGCCCAAGGCCGAGGACCGCAAGAAGCACAAGGCGAACCGCATCAGCAACGCCATCGCGCGCCAGGCCGCCAAGCGCCGCCCGGCCCCGCGCCGCGGCGGCCCCAAGGGCACCAGCGAGATGGTCGTCGGGCGCAACCCGGTCTTCGAGGCGCTGCGCGACGGCGTTCCCGCCACCACGCTGTACGTCCAGCAGTTCATCGACAACGACGAGCGGGTCCGCGAGGCCCTCCAGCTCGCGGCCGAGCGCGGCAACATCAACCTGATGGAAGCCCCGCGCCCCGAGCTCGACCGGATGACGAACGGGCTCAACCACCAGGGCCTGGTCCTCCAGGTCCCGCCGTACGAGTACGCGCACCCGGAGGACCTCACCGCCGCCGCGTACGACAACGGCGAGGACCCGCTGATCGTCGCCCTCGACGGGGTCACCGACCCGCGCAACCTCGGTGCGATCGTCCGCTCCGTCTCCGCCTTCGGCGGCCACGGCGTGGTCATCCCCGAGCGCCGCGCCGCCGGCATGACCGCCGGTGCGTGGAAGAGCTCGGCCGGCACCGCCGCCCGCACCCCGGTCTCGCGCGTCACCAACCTGACCCGCGCGCTCCAGGACTACAAGAAGGCCGGCATCACCATCGTCGGCCTCGCCGCCGAGGGCACGCACACCGTCAACGACCTCGCCGAGCTCGCGGGCCCGGTCGTCATCGTCGTCGGCTCCGAGGGCAAGGGCCTGGGCCGGCTCGTCGGCGAGAACTGCGACTACCTCGTCCGCATCCCGATGCCGGGTGGCGCCGAGTCGCTCAACGCCGGTGTCGCCGCGGGCGTCGTGCTGTACGAGGCGGCGCGCAGCCGCGCCAACCGTCCGCGCGCCTGAGCTCTGCCGAACGGCCTACGGTCCGTGACCCGTGAGCGTGTCTCCCCGCCCGTTTCGGGCGGGGCGACTTGATCTTGACGGGTCTCGGACAGATCCCTGATGTCAAGGCAGTGTCCTAAACACTGATCACTCGGTTAGATGAGTGTGGACACCAGAACGTCAGGGTTCGACGACCAGCCCGCGCTGAGCATGGTCAAGGTGCCGTGCGACCCCGCACAGGTCATCGTCAACCACGCCAGCTTCCGCGTGCGGCTCGCACCGAGCCCGAGCGCGCGTTCCAAGCCCGCGAACGCCCCCGGGAGAGCCCCTGTGCTCGGCGGCGCCGTGGTCGCCGCGGCCGGGGCCACCCGCCGCCGGGCCCCCGTCGTCTGGAGCGGCAAGTCGGACGCCGGCGACGCCGCGGCCATGGGCGGACTGCTCCAGGCGGTACGGGAGGCCGGGAGAGGCGCCGACTCGTACGACGGCGGCGCCACCCAGGTCATCCCGCGCATCGACCTGGCGCACGACCTCGCCGAGGACACCCTCGCCTCTCCGACCGTCATCGGCCAGCGCACGTACGGGGACCCGGACGAGACGCGTCCGCTGGCCGCCGTACGGGACCTGCCGTACGGCGGGGGCTACCCGGACGGGCCGCCCGACGCCGGGTCCGACGCCCGGCGGGGCGGCTCCGACGCCCGCGGCCAGGCCTCGTACTACCCGGGCCGCCGGATGAACCTCGGCGTCGTGCTGCTCCCGCTGCGCGTCTTCCTCGGCTTCATCTCCATCTACGCCGGCATGGGCAAGCTGTGCGACCCCGTCTACTTCGACGGCGGCGAACGCGGCTCCATGGTCACCTGGCTGCACACCCTGAACCCCTGGGCGCTGGCCGAGCCGCTGCGGGACTTCGCGCTCGCGCACCCGGTGGGCGCCGGGCTCACCGTGGCCTTCCTCCAGGTCATCGTCGGCGTGCTGACGGTGTTCGGCCTGTGGCAGCGGTTCGCGGCCTGCTTCGGTGCGCTGCTGTCGGCCGCGCTGCTGATGACGGTGAGCTGGAAGACCGTCCCCGCCTACGACGCGCCCGACATCATCTACCTCGCCGCCTGGTCCCCGCTGATCATCGCGGGCGCCCCGGTGTACTCCCTCGACGGGCGGCTCGCGGGCGAGGCCTGGCGCACGCTCGGGCCGCGCTCCGAGATCTGGCGGCTGCGGCGGCGCGTCCTGCGGCGCGGTGCCGTCATGGCCACCGTGGTGTGCGGGCTGACCCTGCTCGTCGGTTCGCTGCTCGGCGGGGCCGTCCGCTCCACCACCGTGGTCACCGTGCCCGGGCCCGGGCAGCCCCCGACCAACTACCTGCCGGGTACGCCGCTGCCGCAGAGCCCGGCCCGGCAGCCGCAGCAGCAGCCCTCGCAGCAGCCGTCGAAGGCGGCGCAGCCCTCGGCGACCCCGAGCGAGCCCGCCGCCAAGTCGGGACGCGGGTCTTCGAGCGGCCCGGCCCGGGAGACCGCCGGGACCGGCTCCGGTTCCCCGACGGCGACCCGCGGCACGACCGGTGCGCAGACCCCGCGCAGCACGCCGCGCCAGTCCGCCCCGCAGAAGCCGCCGTCCTCCTCCGCGGGTTCGGGCAGCGGCGGCAGCACGGGCGGCAGCAGCACCCCGGCCAAGCCGAAGCCCGGCCTGGTCGGAGGCCTCCTCGGCTGACCCTTCCGGCCGCCTGCGGGACGGGGCCCGGCACGCACGAGCGTGCCGGGCCCCGTCGTGCGTGGCGGGCGTTGCGCGGGCGCGCACGGACGAGAGGTACGGATGTCCGGGCTGCCGAACTGCCGTGTGAAAAGGCTCAGGACGCCGTCTGCGCGGCCAACTCCCGTGCGGCCTCGGTCAGGTCCTTGGCGGTGTCGATCGCCCGCCAGTAGGCCCCCTGGGGCAGCGGGAAGCCCGCCAGGCGCCGTTCGCGTGCCAGGCGGGGGAAGGTGGTGCGCTCGTGGTCCCCCAAGTCGGGGAGCAGCGCGGCGAAGTCGGTCCCGAAGACGTACACGCCGGCGTTGATCAGATAAGGCGACGGCGGGGACTCGATGAAGTCCAGCACCTGCCCGAACTCGTTGGTCTCCACCGCCCCCCAGGGGATGCGCGGCCGGGCCAGGGCGAGGGTCGCCGTCGCGTCGCGTTCGGCGTGGAAGGCGGCCATCTCCCGCAGCGAGAAGCGGGTCCAGATGTCGCCGTTCGTCGCGTACCAGGGCTGCTCGGGGTGCGGGAGGTGGCGCGCGGCGTACTTGAGGCCGCCGCCCCGCCCCAGCGGCTCCGCCTCGACCACGGTCGTCACGCGCAGCGGCAGCCGCGCCTGCGCGAGCCATTCCTGGAGCACCTCGGCGAGGTGGCCGCAGGAGACCACGGCGTCGGTGACGCCCTCGGCGGCCAGCCAGGCCAACTGGTGCCCGATGATGGGCAGTCCGGTTCCCGGGATCTCCACCATCGGCTTCGGGCGGTCGTCCGTGTACGGCCGCAGCCGCGACCCCTGGCCGCCCGCCAGGACGACTGCCTGGGTGGGTGCGGCGGGGAACGCGGCTGCGGAATGGGTGGGCCGGGGGGCGGGGGGCGCGTCGCTCATGGCGGCCAGGGTAGGGACGCGGTGTGCGTCAGCCCATGGAGGCGACGCCGGAGGCGTACGAGGTGTCGCACACGGGCCGTGCGACGGCCTGGGCCTTCGTCGGGCCGTAGACCTCGACGGCGGCCCGCCCGAGCGCCCGGGCGATCCCCACGCAGTGCTCGGCGAGCGACGGCCGCCGGTTGACCTCCTGCTGGAGGTGGGTGAGGACGTCGCCCGGCTCCTGGCCCGCGCGCAGCTCGTCGACGAGCTTGTCGCGCAGCACTTCCTGCGCGGCGCGCGGCTTCGCGGGGACGGAGACGTCCTCGGCGGACGCGGTCAGGATCTGGGAGGACGAGGTGTCCGCCCAGGGGACCATGGTGACCGCGAGGGTCCCGGACAGGACCAGGACGACGGGCAGGACCAGGGCGAGGGAACGGCCGATACGGCGGGCAGTGTGGGTCACGAGGGCGAGAGTAGCGCTCGGTGAAGATTTGGCGACATTTAGTCACTCGGTCGGGGGATGGTTCGACGTGGTTTTTCGAATAGGGGGTTGACGGACAGGGCCGAATGCCCGGTCTGCCAGGGTTCCTTCCGGGTCCGCGGGGCCCGTTCCGGGGCCCGTTCCGGGGGTGCTCCGGAGGCCTTCCGGCGGCTGCCGGAGCCGTACGGATCCCTGAGGAAGCCGCTCCCTGCGCCAACCGACGGGAAAGGGGCGCCCCTTGGCGGGACGCCCCTTCGAACCCGTGCTGCGGCGCTGCTACTTGGAGAGCCGCTCGCCGGAGGAGGTCGAGAACACGTGGATCTCGTCGGCCCGCGGGACGACGTGCAGCGACGAGCCCTTCTCGGGCACCTGGCGGCCGCCGACGCGGACCACGATGTCCTGGCCGTCCTCGGCGGCGGTGGCCGCGGTGGACCCGTAGACGTACCCGTCGGCGCCGAGCTCCTCGACGACGTTCACGGTGATGGTCAGGCCGCCCGTCTCGGCGACGTCGAAGTGCTCAGGGCGGACGCCGACCGTGACGGTGCGGTCGCCCGCGTCGGCCGCGGCGGACAGGGCCTCGCGGGACACGGGGACGACGCTGTCGCCGAACTTCACGCCGCCGTCGGCGATCGGGACCTCGACCAGGTTCATGGCCGGGGAGCCGATGAAGCCCGCGACGAAGAGGTTCGCCGGGCGGTCGTACATGTTGCGCGGGGTGTCGACCTGCTGGAGCAGGCCGTCCTTCAGCACGGCCACGCGGTCGCCCATGGTCATGGCCTCGACCTGGTCGTGGGTGACGTAGACGGTGGTGATGCCGAGGTCGCGCTGGAGCGCGGCGATCTGCGTACGGGTGGAGACGCGGAGCTTGGCGTCGAGGTTCGACAGCGGCTCGTCCATGAGGAAGACCTGCGGCTTGCGCACGATGGCCCGGCCCATGGCGACGCGCTGGCGCTGGCCGCCGGAGAGCGCCTTGGGCTTGCGGTCGAGGTACTGGGTCAGGTCCAGCATCTTCGCGGCGTCCTCCACCTTGCGGCGGATGGTGGCCTTGTCCTCACCGGCGATCTTGAGCGCGAAGCCCATGTTGTCGGCGACGGACATGTGCGGGTAGAGCGCGTAGTTCTGGAACACCATCGCGATGTCCCGGTCCTTGGGCGGCAGGTGCGTGACGTCGCGGTCGCCGATGCGGATGGAGCCGCCGTTGACGTCCTCCAGGCCGGCGAGCATGCGCAGCGAGGTGGACTTGCCGCAGCCGGACGGGCCGACGAGGACGAGGAACTCGCCGTCCTCGATCTGCAGCTCCAGCGCGTCGACGGCGGGCTTGTCGCCGCCGGGGTACAGCCGGGTCGCCTTGTCGAAAGTGACAGAAGCCATGGTGATGAATCCCTTCTACCGGCAGGAACGTGCCGGACGATCCGAGTGGAAGGTCTAGTCCAGTGATCGGACTCCGCTCGACGCTACCCGGCGATCCGGCTCCTGTCAGCACCCCGGCAGGGGTGACTTCGGACTCTGTGCGATCTGTCGGACCCGGCTGCTTGGATGACGCCCGTGACCGTGCCCCCGCGTCCCCGCGACGTCCACGAACTGATCCGCGTCCTGCCCGACCCAGAAGTCCTGCGGGACCGCTGCCGGGCGCTGGCCGCCCTGGAGGTGCTGATGGACGGGCGGTACGGCCGGTACTTCGACTACGACCCCGCGTGGGGCCCGGGGACCGGGGCCGCGCTGATGAACGACGTCGCGGGCGCCGAGTACGCGATCCTCTTCACGCCCGACGGGGTCTTGGGCCGCGGCTTCGACCACGAGTCCTCGATGAGCCCCTACACGAACGAGGGCATGGGCCTGTGGCCCGGCCTCGTGGACACCCTGCCGGAGGTGTTCCGGCCGCTGCTCCGGGACCCGGCCTTCTGCGACGACGAGGTGCAGGTGGCCACCGTGGTGTTCTGGCGCGAGAGCGCCGACACGGCCTGGCGGGCGGGACCGGTGGAACTCCCGGAGCCGGGCGACGACGGCACGGCCCACCTCTTCCACGTCCTGGCGGCCGGAACGCCGGAGGCCTACGCCGCCTTCGCCGGGCGCCGCCACGGCCGGGAGCCCGACCTCGATGCGGTCCGGCGGGTGTGGGACCTGCGCCCCCTGACGCAGGCGCAGGTCGTGGCGGTGAACCCGGCCATGACCCTCGCCCTGGCGGCTCCCGGCCTGCTGGTCACGGGGTATCCGGTGGCGCCGATAACGTGATGGCTAGGGGAATCGGCTGCTGTGTAGAGTGAGTGCGGCCCCGCCTCCTTAGCTCAGTCCGGCCAGAGCAACGCACTTGTAATGCGTAGGTCGTCGGTTCGAATCCGACAGGGGGCTCTGCTGGAAAGCCCAGCTCAGACGCTGTCTGAGCTGGGCTTTTCCGTTTCACCGGATCTTGCGTCGGCGCCGGGCGCGGGCCGCGCGGGTGCTCTCTGTCTCAGTTCTGGTCTCAAAGGAGGGCCCCGGAGCCGGTGCGGGAGCGGGTGCCGGGCCGGGCATGAAGGCCTCGCCCATCCGCCGCATGGCCTCGCGCGAGAGCTCGGAGCGGCCCTTCACATAGCGGCGCGTCTGGCTGATCTGGGTGTGCCGGAGGATCTCCATGATCGTGGGCATGTCGACCCCCAGCTCGTTGAGGATCGTCCCGGCCGTGTGACGGCTCCCGTCGTGCTGACGGCGGTCGCTGATGCCCGCCTCGCCCAGCAGGTCCTTGAACTCCTGCCAGTCGGCCCGTGGGTCCAGCGGCCGGCCGTCGGGGCGGGTGAACACCGCATCGTGCTCCTCCCACAGCACCCCGGCGGCCTGGCGCTGCTCGTCCTGCTTCGCCTTGTGCTCCAGGAGGTACGGCAGGAAGGGCGGAGGGATCGGGACGGGGTTCTGGCTCTTCTTCGTCTTGGGCCGGGTGAAGGCCAGGCCCCCGCCCTTCCGCTCGGGGCAGGCGCTGGCGTGCCGGCGGCAGGTCTTCGGGCACGGCGGCGGGCAGCCGCGGACGTAGCCCTTGTGCGCCGAGCAGTCGGGCTGGCACGGCTCGAACCGGTGGAGCCGCCCGCCGCAGGCCCGCGGGTCCTTGCAGCCGTGCTTCCAGGTGAGGCGCTGAAGCTGCCAGGCCGGGTGGAACACGCCCTGCTCCAGGTCGACGTACGGCCAGCGCAGCCCGAGGGCCTCGCCCTGCCGGAAACCCATGCCGACGCCGATCGCCCACCGCATGAACGTCGGGCGCTTCGCGGCCGCCGCCAGGAACGCTCGGGACTCCTCCCGCGAGAACGGGTTCGCCTCGGGCTGGTCCACGGACGGAGGGTCCACGAGCGTGGCCACGTTCTCGTTGATGATCCGGCGCCGGTGGGCGATCTTTAGGGCCCGGGAGAGGATCCGGTGCACTTTCACCACGTGCGATGCCGCGCGGCCCTCCTCCAGCATGGCCGCGTACATCACCTCCAGGTGCTCCGGAGCGAGCTTGTCGAGGCGGTGCCTGCCGACCCCGGGCACGATGTCGTTACGGGTCTTCGACCAGTAGTCGTCCAGGGACCGCGGCTTGAGCTTCAGGCTCGCGATCGTGGTCAGGTACGTCTCCATCCACTCCGCGACGGTCGGCTTACGCCCGGCCTTCGTGGCACGCCCCTCGTCCCGCAGCTTCTCCAGCTCGCGGACCTTCTTGGCGACCGCGGCTTCGGTCTTGGCCCGGCGGTGGCGTCGGTCGGGCCCTCCGTCCGACTTCAGACCCATCGTGACGCGGCCGTGCCACCACCCGTCACTGCCGTAGTAGATCGACGACTCCAGGTTCGGCTTGCGGGTGCTCATGTGTTCCTGTGCTCCTCCATGCGGAAGGCGGCCCCCGGGACTCCCGGGGGCCGCCTGTGGCTGCGCTGAGATCAGACGGACTGCGGCGGGAGCTGGTCCACGAACGCGTCGATGTCGGACCGCTTGATCCGGCGGCACCGGCCGAGCTTGACGAAGGGGAGTTCGCCGGAGGCCATCAGTTCGTAGACGGTGGAGCGCCCGAGCCTGAGCAGCACGACGGCGTCCTTCACCGTGCAGAGGACGGGGGCGGCGGACTTGGTGGCGGTGGTCACTACTGCTGCCTCCTAGGCAATCGATCAGGGGGCCGCCTTGGCCTTCCCTGGGATCCGCAACATCCGCCACACCGCAACACCGCTGGTCAGAGGCTTGGATTTGTGGCGGATCGGGATTCTGTGGCGGATAGGTGCCGCCACACGCGGGGTGTGGCGGCACCGGGTGGTCGCGGGGGCTATCCGGCGACGGGGAAGAGCTGTGTGGCGGTTTCCGCGTGCGTGTGGCGGATGGCTGTGGCGGTATCCGCCACAGATTCACCCCCTCTGACCTGCGGTGTGGCGGCTGTGGCGGCTGTTGCGGACTTCTGGAGGTGCGGGGGGCAGTAGCGAGCCCAGGCGTCGGCGAGGTCTTCGGCGTAGTAGCCCTTGGGGGTGGATGAGCCGACTCGGATCCCGCGGGGCTTGATGGTCTTGTTGGCTGAGGTGACGTACTGGCCGAGCATCTGGGACAGGGCGCGGGAGGTGAGGGGCTTGCCGTCCATATCGGCCCAGGGGGCGTCGTCCATGCGCAGGAGGCATTCGAGGATGGCCGCGGTCGGCATCCGCTCCTGGCCGCGGAAGACGTGGTCGCGCAGGTCGGTCAGCAGGCGGATACCGAGCGAGGAGGCATCGTTCTCCTTGGCGGCGGCGACCAGTTCCAGGCAGGCGGCGCGGGCCCGCTCGGGCCAGTCGCCTCCCGCGGCCTCGGCGACAGAGAGGAGGGGTTCCCACACGTCGGCCGGCCGGTCGGTGACTCCGTCGGGCATGGTGGGCCAGGACCCGGTGACCTGCTCACGGATGGATTCGGTCCAGGCCGCGAGCCGGTCCCGCAGGGCGTGCCCCTGCTTCTGGTGGAGGCGTTCCCGCCAGGGCTCGCACTTCTCGTTGGGGGCCTTCTTGCGCATGCGGATGATGACGGAACGGGTGAAGACGGTGTCGGGCAGGGAGCCGAGTCCCGCGAGGGCGACGGCGCAGTAGGCGGGGAAGCCCTCCACGGTCTGGTTGGTGCCCTCTCCGACGCACCGGTACATCTTGCGGCCCCGGGTGTGACCGGCATTGAGGAACTTGCGCAGGTTCTCGTCCCCGGCGGCCTTGGGGCCGAAGATGGTGTCGATCTCGTCGAAGAGGATCGTGGGCCGTTCCCCTTCGATTCCGGCGACGGACCGGAACAGTGCGGACTGCGAGGCGTCCACCGCGGCCATGGAGTTGGGCACGAGGGTCTCGACCACGTCCAGAGCACGGCTCTTGCCGGATCCGGGCTCGGGCGAGAGGAACGCGATGCGGGGGGTGGCGTCGAAGGCGTCGAGGAGGTGCGCGTGCGCGTCCCAGAGAACGACGGCGACGTAGGCGGCCTCGCGGGGGAAGATGTTGAACCGGCGGTGGAAGGCTTCCACCTCGTCGAGCAGGGCGGCCTCGTCGATGGGTGCGGTCTGGGGCTTGGGGTCGCTCATCAGGCGGCCTTCCTTTCCTGAGCGTGGGTGAGCTGGGGGCACACGTCTCGGTGCCACTGGTGGTCGGCGATCAGGGCGAGCGCGCGGGCCTGGCCCGCGGCGAACAGGTCCCGTCCGCAGACGCACCAGGACCGGACGGACGGGGTCACACCGCGCCCCGGGGCGACGATGTGGAGCCAGGCGACGGGGCGGCGCCCGTCGTCGGCGTGCGGGTCAGAGCGAACAGATGAAGGGACGCCTTCGGCGACGACCTTCAGCGCGCCACTGCCGTCCGGGGCGGGGGTCGGTTCGGCGGGACTGATCCCGGCAGAGGTGAAGGCAGGGCTGTTAGCTGGGGGGTGTTCGCGGTGGCTCATGCCGCTCCCCGGCCGGCGGGGTTGTTTCGGATGGACCAGTTGAGGGCGCTGGTGATCGCGGAGCGGTACTCGTACGGCTTGAGTCCGGCCGATTCCGCCCCCCAGCTAAGAGCCTCCTCGACTTCCGTGCGGTCGAGGTCGCCGGACGCGATCAGCCGCCCCAGAGCGCGGGCGGCCCGCACAAGTGCCTGGTTCCGATGCCCTACAGGGGCGGCGGCGACGGCCTTCTTCTCGTTGCGCAGGGCCGCGTCCACGTAAGCGGCCCGACGACCCTCACCGGGCCGCGGTGCGGCGGTGACGAGGGGCCGGGCAATGATCCTGGGCGGCTCGGTGAGCTTCACCTGGAGCCAGCTCGGAAGCGGCGCGAGGGTCCGGTTGTCGGTGACGGTGTACGTGCCCGCGGAGGTGGTGCTGCCGGGGGCGACGACGTACCCGCCCCAAGCGCGGTGGTCGATGTGCCGGCCGAGGATGTCCTGGTTGGAACGGATCACCGCCCCAGCCGGGGCGGTGAAGTACAGGTGGCGGCCCCCGGACGGCGTCGTCACCGTGAACGTGGGCGGTACCTGCTCGCCGGTTGCCCGGCACAGGGCGTCGAGGATCTGCGTGCCGCTGAGGGTGCCAGGCGGGTCGGAGGGCTTGGGCGGGTCGAGGTCGATGACGACCAGCCCTGCCGGACCAGTCGCCAGACCCACGTTGAACGCCCTGGCGGCCCAGGCAGCGCGGATCCGGTCGGGATCGGTGGTCGCGCGCTGCTCAGGCTTGGCGTGGCCGTCCGTGCAGTCTCCGGTGCGGGGGCACTTCTCCTCGCCGTGCAGGGCGTTGACCTTGGATCCGGGGCGGAGCGGGAACACCGGCCAGCCGCGGGCGGCAAGGTCTAAGGCTGCGGAAAGCAGCGCGGACCGGGGAAGTTGGGTCATGCTGGTGTCTCCAGTTCTCTGATCAGGCTGGGAGACGAGGGCGGCCCGGACTTTGGCGAGACGGGGCCGCTCTCGTCGTTTTCAGCGGTGGTTGATGGTTCCGGTGGCGCGGCCGAACATCCCGGACGCGCTGATGTGCTGGGTGACGTGCTGGACCGGTGCAGCCCCGCGGCCTGCTCCTCGGGTTGCGCGGAGGAGGAGTGGTGCGATGACTCCGGCGGCGATGAGGGCGATGGCGGCCCAGAGGGCTTCGGTCATGGCGATCAGTCCCGGGGCGGCGTAGGAGATCCCGAACCCGGCGGCGGCGATCCCGCCGCCGACGGTCGGGGCGAGGAGTGCGGTCGTCTTGGCCCAGGCCGGGACCGGCTGCGCGGCCGGGGCGGTGGTGAGGGGCTGGGGCTGGGTGTAGGCGAGGGTGCGGTAGCCGCCGGGGAGGGTGACCATCTCGACTCCCGGGGGGAGTTCGGCGGGCAGCATCACCGGCTGCTGAACGGCGGTCGGGTGGTAGACCGGGTCGCCGTACCGGGAGGCGGGCGTGGCCGACAGATGGGGTTCGGTGAACACAACGCGGTCCCTTCAAGGGGTCTGGCGGGGCACATACCGAAATCGGTATGTGCCCCGCGGCTTGTCGCGTGCCCTTGTCTTGTCGCTTGTCTTGTCGCTTGTCGCCTCCCAGGTCAGACACCGTTTCCAAGCCCTCAGAGGCCCAGGGAGGGGGTGTTCTGGCGGGGGTGGCGACAAGCGACAAGGTCAGTCCGCGGCGGGGGCTTCCGGGGCGTCGGGGGCGTGGCTGCGGTGGACGTAGCGGGTCTTGGTTCCGGCCCCGATGCGTACGGCTTCGCCCTCGTCGCTCCAGGTCTTGAGCCATCCCGCGACGGTCTGGCGGGTGGTGCCGTACCGGTCGAGCTGGCGGGCGATCGCAGATGCTCCGGTGCCCTCGGGCCCGGCGGCGATGAGGAGGGTGAGGGCTGCCTGGCGGGCGGCGTTCTCCTCCTCGCGGTTCGCGCAGAGGTTCAGCCCTGGCCGGGCAGGCTTGGGCGTCTGGTCGGGGTCGGGGGCGGTGGCGAACGTGGCGTCGATCTCCCGCATGAACTGCGCGGCGAGGGCGTCCTCGTCCCCGGCCGGGGTGGCGGGTGCGGGCTGGGTGGTGCGGTGGGCGGAGAGGTTCAGGCCCCTGCCCGTCCGGCCGGCCGGAGCGGTGCTGCCGCCGCTGGGGTGGGGCTGGCCGTGTTCGTGGTCGGTCATCCAGGCGGTGCGGGCCTGGTCCCAGCGGCGGGCGTAGTCGGGGCCTGCGGCTTTGGCGGAGACGGTGTCGAGGTAGGGGTGCCGGTCGCTGGTGGCGTGGACGATGTCGCGGATCTGGTCGGGCAGGATCCGCCAGGTCCCGAACAGTGCGGCCGGTGACTCGGGGGTGCCCATGAAGCCGGTGCCCTTGTCGGGGGCCTGCTCGATCCGCAGGCCGTTGGCGCCGGAGAACAGCTTGGACAGGTCCATGCCCTCGGTGGATCCGCCGGTCAGAGCGACGCGGGTCTTGGCTTCGCGGCGGATCATCATGTTGCCCAGTACCGAGCTGGTCGCACCGAGGGCGGTTAGGACGGTGCGGATGCCCATCGCGCGGAGCATCCGGATCACTTCCAGGATCTTCTTCGCCAGCTGCTTCACGGTGGGGTCGGTGCTGGTGAGGATCTCGGCGCCCTCGTCGATGACGAGCATGATCTGCGGAATCTCGTGGCTGACGGGCAGGAGATCGGTGTTGGCCTTGGCCATGAGGTCCTGGTAGGCCCGCTTGCGGTGCAGCCCGATCCGCAGCGCGGCATCGAGCATCAGCAGCGCTTCCTCGTGGGTGGAGGCGAGCCAGTCGATCCCCGGCCTTATGGCCTGGCCCTGTCCGCCCTGCATGGCGGGTCGGACCCAGGGCAGGCCGGCCGATCCGGCGTTCAGGTCGATGACCCAGGTCAGCACGTCATCGGCGCGGGCGAACCCGGCCAGGATGACGTGGACCATGTTCGTCTTGCCCGATCCGGTGGGGCCGACGACGAGGGCGCACTGCTCACGCAGGTAGGTGAGGATCTGGTCCGCGTTGGTGCGGTAGCCCCACGGGATGCCGGTGTGGATCGACAGGGCGCTGTAGTCGGACGGGTAGGGGACCTCTGTGGCCAGGACGTTGACGGTGGTGACGTCGATGAGGACGCGGCCCTGGTCGATCCCGGCGGAGGCGGCGGCGGTGCAGCCGTGCGGCAGCCTCGCGTCCGCGCTCAGCCGGGCGTTTTCGCGGGCGATCCGGTCGTAGGTGATGCCGCCTGCAGGGAGTTCGGCGTCGATGGTGAAGCCGGTGTTCGTGGGCCACATCTCCACCCCCACGACCCGCAGGGTGATCCCGCAGACCCGCTGTACCCGGTCCACCCACTCCGCGGCGATTGCCCGTCGCTCTGCGGAGAGTTCGCGGGCGACCTGGCGTTCGGCTGCGGCGATGGCTTCGAGTTCGCGGGCTTCCTCGTAGAGGCCGACGGAGCGGGCGGCGGCGCCCATGCCGACGCCGATCACGGCCAACGAGCCGAGGGCGGTCCAGGTGAGCGGGCCGGTGGCCAGCGCCCACGTCGTCCACCCGGAGCCCAGAAGCCAGGATGCCGCGCGGGCGCCGATGGTCCGGGCGGCCAGCTTCTGCCGCAGCCCGGTGGCGGTGTGGCCGATCGCGCCGACCGTGCCGACCGCTAGGGCCCAGGTGGGGGGCATGTGGGCGAGGGTGCCGATGGTGGCGACGGCGTAGGCGCCGGTGGTGGCGGACAGGGCGCCGGTGATGGGGCCGTGGCCGGCGGCCCAGTCCAGGGCGAGGCCGCGGTGCTCGATGGTCTTGGTGTGGGCGGCCATCAGACGTTCCAGCCCTTCTCGGCCTCGGGCCCGTTGCGGGGGTCCTCGTGACGGGCGATGTCCTGCTCGTGGACTTTGCGGAACAGCGGCGCCAGGTCCTCCGCCACGGCGGTGGCGGAGTTCAGGGCGCCGTAGATGTCGTTGAAGCCGTCCGCGACTTCCTTCTCCAGCGGGAACTCCGTGTCGGAGCGCTCCGCGAGGATCTGCATGATGTTCGCGACCGACGCGAGGGCCTCGGGCAGGCCCTCGACCATGGAGAGGATCTCCATGCAGCCGTCCGGCTCGTAGGCCTGCGCGGCCTGCTCCATCTCGGAGGCGAGGTCCTCGAACCGGAACCCCGAACCGCTGCCAATGCTGCTGCTCATGCTGGGTGCTCCTTCACGGGAGGGAGGTGCAGGGATATGCCGGGCGGGCCGCTCGACGCGGTCCCTGATCCGGCCGGTGGTGTCCTGGTCGCGCTCGGCGTCGGCCTGCGCCAGGACCTCTTCCATGTCTGCGTCGTGCTTCTCGGCAATCCGCAGGTCACGCTGCTGGCGTTCCTCCTTGGCAGAGGCCAGCAGACGCCGGTAGAAGCGGCGGCCGGGGTTCTGGAGCCAGGCCCAGCCGAGCTTCCGCCCCAAGGGCGTGGTCAGCAGGCCGACGGCTCCCAGCAGCCCGCCAAGAACCGCGGCCACGGCACGGCGGGCGTGGAAGCGGGCCGCGGACCTGCGCAGAGCCTTACGGGCGGCCTTGCGTGCGGGAGCGGCGAGCTGCTTGACCCGCTGACGGTGCGCGGCCTGCTGGACACCGGTCCTGCCTGCGGCGACCGTTCGGCCGGCACTCCGGTCCCGGCCTTGACGCGCCGCACCGGTAGCCCGGTCCCTGACCGCCGCGGCCTTGCCCATGCTCTTGGCCAGCGTGCGGGCCGCAGCACCACGGGGCTTCGACCCGGAAGCCCCGGCCGCCCGGTCGGCGGCCTTCTTGGCCCGGCGGGTGTCTGCGACCTGCCGCCTGGCCTGTACTCCGGCCGTCCGGGCCGCGGCACGGGTCGGGGACTGCGTGCGGGCCTGCGACCGCAGTTCACGGACCTGCCCCGCCCGGCCACCGGCCAGACCGGCGACCGCGCGGGCGGCCCGCTGACGCGGCGACGACACCCCGGACGCCCTGCCCGGCGCAGAACCGGAGCTGCGAGAGGCAGACGATCCCCCGAGACGGCGCCGGGCCCGCCCGCCACCCGCGCCCTTGCGAGACCCGGTACTGCCCCCGCCGGTGCGGGAAGCGGTGCGGGGCTGGCTGGGGATCCGGCCCAAGAGACCACGGCCCCGCCCCGTGCTGGCGCCGGTGGTGCGGCCGGTGGCCGGGGTCGTCCTCGTGGAGGGCTTCTTCGCTTTGCTGTTCTTGGTCCGCTGGTGCACGGCGGCCGTTGCCAGGACAGCGGCCCCGGTCATCGCGACGACCGCGGCGACCGGACCGCCCACCAGGGCGGCGGTGGCCAGGAGTCCGGCGGTCGTGTTCGTCCCGGACAGGGACAGCGGCACCACGGGGATGCCACCGGCGGTGTGCTCAACAGCCTTACCCGGCGCGCTGCTGGTGGTCTCTGCCCGGGGAGGTGCCGGGGCGGGGGTGGATTCTTCGGGAGGTGCCTGCGGTTCGGTGATGGTCTCGGTCATGCTGAACGTGCTCCTTCAGGGGAGAAGGGGGCCCGGCCGTCGCTGTAGGAGGCTTGCGGCCGGGCCCCTGCTGAGTGGTTCAGGCGACGCGCTGTTCGGGGAAGTCGTGGCAGGCGTTGCACATGCCGCGGGAGGTCGGGATCACGTAGGGGAGGTGGTCTCGGCAGACCGGGCACTGGCGCCGGGCGGCGTCCGCCTTGGCGAGGGCAGCCCAGCGGCCGGGGGTCATCGGCCGGACCGGCTTCGCCAGGTCGACCCGGTACAGGTAGGCGACCAGCGGGCCCCGCCGGCGCCGGGGCCTCTCCAGCTGCGCGGCCACGTCCTGGCCACCGGGCCGGAGCCCGAGTGCGCGGAGCTGGCGGAGGGTGGCCAGGCCTTCGGGGGCGAGGCGCCACTGGTAGACGGGCAGGGTGCCCATCAGCGGAGGCGGTGGTAGGCGGCCCGGCACAGGGCGGCGTGCTCGCTGACGTCTTCGCGGGTCACCCGGAGGCTGTAGTCACTGTGGGTCTCGCCGCAGCCGTGGCAGGACCAGGTGGCCCGGCTGATGGTGCCGGTGACGTCGATGGCGGCGCCGACCTGGTTGTGGAAGCGGATTAGCAGGTTGTCCGGCTCGGTGGGGGCGGTCCGAGGGGAGAGCTTCACGAGTTGGCTCCTTCCAGGGCTACGGTCGGGGCGGTGCGGGCGTCGCGGAGTTCCTGGTAGCGGGTGGAAGCCCAGCCGACGGACCAGCCGGTCAGCTCTGCGGCCACCCGCACCGGCAGCTCCGCATCGAACGCGGCCCTCACGACGGTGCGGGCGCGTGGCTCGCCGAGCTTCTCCGGCGGCGGGCCGGCGGAGAGGAGGGCGGCGCGTTCACGCTCGATCCGCTCCTGTTCACGGAGCTGTTCACGGCGTTCACGCTCGGCCTGCTGCTGAGCCTCTAGCTCGCGCTTCTGCGCGGCCTGCTGTTCAAGGCGTTCACGCTCGGCCTCAGCCTGTTCACGCTCGCGTTCACGGCGTTCACGGGCGGCCCGCTCAGCCCGCTCCGCCGCTTCGGCCCGCTCCTGGTCCTCGCGCCGGATCCGGTCCTGCCGGTCGGCTTCCTCCCGTGCCAGACGCTCCTCGTGTTCACGCTGTTCACGGGCGATGGCCGCTTCGTGCTCGCGCTGTTCACGAGCCGCACGGAGCCGGTTCTCCTCCCGCTCCGCCGCCTTCCGGTCCCGGGCGTCCTGCTCGGCCTCCTTGCGGGCTTCGACGGCCAGGACCGCGGCGGTCAGGGCCCGCCGGTAGGCCAGGCCCGCCTCGGCGGTGACGATCAGGAGGAGCGGTGCGACCGCATGCACGGCGACCCCGACCAGGTCTCCGGCCAGGGCCGATACGCCGATGTTCAGAGCGAGGGTCATAGTGCCGGTCATCCACCGCAGCGCCACCGGCCAGGCCCCGCCGTGCCCGCCCAGGCGGGCCAGGACGGAGTCGAGACGGACCACGATCACCACCGCCGCGTCCACGACGAGGGGCAGGATCGGGGCCGTCCACAACCAATCCTCGTGGGTGTGGGCGGCCATGAGCGGAGTGACGGTGAGGACGGAGTACAGCATCGCCCCGCCCACAATCAGCCACGTCCCCACGGCCAGCGCGCGTTCCGCTGAACGGACGTGAACGCCGTTCATGCCGACCCACTTTCCAGCGCCCGGACCTTGACCGCGCCCAGGAAGCTGACCCGTACCGGGTGGGGGTGGTACTCCGGGCCGGTGCCCTCCTGCCACTCCCACTCGGCGTCCTCGGCCAGCGTGAACCCGAGCAGCGCAAGGGCTGCCGTGCGCGCTTCGAGGCTCGGGACGTCCGTGGAGGTGGGCCAGGTGAAGGTGGGCCACTCGCAGACCAGACCCGTCTTGGCCACGTACAGCTGCCAGCACGGGCCGTCCGTCCGCTCCGGGGCGGTGGTGCCGCAGCAGCGCAGCGACAGCTGCGCGCGGAAGATCCGCTTGTTCATGCTGCGTCCCCCGGCACCGAGATGTCGGAGGTGCGGTTGGCCAGGTCCCGGCGGGCCGCCAGGACCCGATTGCGGGCCCGGCGGATCCGGCGGGCGTCGAACTCGGAGGCCGGCCGGTCCAGCTGAGAAATCAACGCGTCGAGCAGGTCGCGCTCCGCCAGGATCAGCGGCATTTCGACCTCGATC
Organism: Streptomyces xanthophaeus; assembly: GCF_000725805.1. Classification (GTDB taxonomy): domain Bacteria; phylum Actinomycetota; class Actinomycetes; order Streptomycetales; family Streptomycetaceae; genus Streptomyces; species Streptomyces xanthophaeus. The sequence goes on from NZ_JOFT01000034.1 coordinate 96,921, forward strand.
GCGTTCAGCTCCGCGTCCGACGGCTCCAAACCGTCCGACCACGGGGTAACGATGCTCTGAAGTGCAACGATGGACTTCATTGGGTCTTGCTCCTTCTAGAGAGGAACGGGACTCGAACAGCAGCCCCCGGCGTTCCAGCGCCGGGGGCTGCACCTTGTTCAGGGGAAGAGCAGGGGCTAGCTGGCCTTCTGGCCGGAGCTGCGGCCGTGCGCGGCGTCCAGCTCCGCGGCGGCGTTCGTGCACTTGCCGGAGGTGATCCGGTCGTAGACCTTCTGGCTCTTCGCCACCGCCGACGGCGACGTCAGCTCGGAGGACGAGGAGGACTGCGAGGAGGAGGACTTCTTGCCGAACATGCGAACTCCCTCGAAGCAGAAACAGATGGTGGAGCGGCCGGCGTACCGGCCCCGGCTCCCCTCAACCCCGCCCGTCCAACGCCGAAGGCGCCGGACAGGCGGAGGAGGCAACCGGCCGAACCGTCATGGCTCCGGAAGGTGGCGAGGGCCGTGCGGGCGAGGCGGGTGCTGTCCCGGGTCGCCCGCACGGCGGTTGAGCGGTGACGCGAAGGGCGACATCGGCCTGCCGGTCCCGCAGGGCGACGGCCAAAGGTCTTAACCGGATCACAAGGACTCCTGATTGCCAGGTCAAGCAGGGTGTGGGTGAGCTTCACCGACATGCCGTTGCCACGGCGTGCCGGTCCCGAGCCCGGGATCGGGCGCGTCATCGTCACTGCTCTGACGCCAGCAGGGCGGCGCATACCGGGTGGCACCCCCTACGGAGCGGGGTGTTCTCCAGAGCCAGAACGCGAGAGAAGGTGTTGCCGCCGACGACTGCCCGCCGCCTGGGGACGGGGATCACGCCCCGTCTCGTATCGCTCGAACCCATCGACCACCCATGAGCAGGTGGCTAGGTCGGCACGCTGTGGAGTTCTCAAGGAACGAACGCTGCCTTCGTACTCACCCCCTCGGGCTTTCCTCCGGGCTGCAAAGCGAGGTTCTTGGGCGCACCGAGACCGAGCCCTGGAGGGCCATCTGGTGCGCACCAGAAGCATGGCATCTGGTGCGCACCAGATGCAAGCCCTTGGTACGTTCGGGGCTTGCCGGTGTTGCCCGGTGTGACTTCAGGAAACGACCCAGACATGGGGTCTCGGTAGCCAACAGGGGTTAACCTCAAGGGTGTTAACCCGCTCCCACCTGCGGCGATTCAGTCAAGCCCCCGCAGGTGGCACGGCCATCGGAGGCGATGCACGTGGGCAAAGGATTACGAGCTGTCCGTACCGCGCGGGGATGGTCGCAGGAGCGGCTGATCTTTGAGATTGAGCGCTACGCGCGACAGCACATGCTGAACGTCGCGTCGAGCGCGAGCCTGAAGACCTACGTGTCGGAGTGGGAGAACGGCCGGCGGGTCATTACGGAGCGGTACGCCGTGATCCTCAGGCCGCTGCTCGGGGTGACGGACGCCGAGCTGGGCGGGGAGCCTGCACACGCAATCCCCCAGCAAGCCGACGGCTACGAGGACCTGTTGAGCCGGATCGACTCGGCGCGGAGCGTCAGCGATTCCATGGTGAGCACTTTTATGGACCAGACCGAGCTGCTACGAACCATGGACCGGCAGATGGGCGCATCTGGCCTGGTGGACCAGATGAACGGCCACCTGGCGGCAATGGAGGACGCGCTCACCTTCGCGGTCCTGCCGGGAACGCGTCGCCCCATCGCGACAGCACTGGCCGGGGCAGCGACCCTGGCAGCCTGGCAAGCGCTGGACGCCGGTTCCGTGGAGCGCGCCTGGCGGCACTACGAGCTGGCGAAACGAGCAGCTCAGGACGCTGACGCGCCCCAGTATTTGGCCCACGCCATGGGGGAGCAGGCGTACGTCCTGGGTGACGCGGGCCCGACCCGCGATGGCGGTGGAGCTCATCCGAGACGCGCAGCGCACCCACAAGGAGCGGCAGTCACCCCGACTTCGCGCTTGGCTGAGCGCGGCTGAAGCCGAGCTGTGCGCCGCCGCTGGCATGCACGACGATTCCAGGCACGCGCTCGACTGGGCGGAGGCCTCGCTGCCAGAAGGCGCGCACGCCCGCGACTCCGACATGCTGAGCATCTTCCTGAACGGGGACCACTTGGCACGCTGGCGGGGAAACGTACTGGCTCTCTTGGGAGACAGTTCGGCCATGGACGACCTCTACGCATCGCTCCAGACGACGGACCCCACGTTCGTTCGCGCTAAGGCGGGTCTGCACAGCGACCTGACGCAAGCCCACCTTGCCCGCGGCGAATTCGATGAGGCCCGCTCGAACCTCCAGCAAGCGCGCCTGCTGGCGAACCGCACGGGGTCCGTGCGGCACCGCCGGCGTGTAGAGCTGCTTACGGGGCGGCTGTAGCCCGCGACGCGAGGACGTGCAGCAGGGCGACCAGGGTTCCTGACCCCATGAGCTTCCCTTCGGCCATGAGCCGGGGGATGTCCGCCAGGGGCACCCAGGCGATCTGCCCCGCTTCCTCGATGTCCGTGGGCTCGCCCACCTTCACCGCGCCCCGTGCCATGAAGATTTCGTGAGGCGAATCGACCATGCCAATCATGGGCTGATACGTCACGACGTGCTCGACGTTCGTCGGGCGCCACCCGGTCTCTTCCTCGGTCTCCCGGGCCGCTGTGGTCGCCGCGTCCTCGCCTTCATCGACGATCCCGCCGGGGAGTTCCCATCCCCACTGCTGCGGGACAAAGCGGTAGCGCCACATCATCAGGACGCGCTGCTGCTCATCGATCACAGCCGTGATCGCCACGTGGTGCAGGCGCACCACGTGGTGCTCGAACCGCTCGACCCCCGGCGGCTCGACGTCGACGAGGTCGAGGTTCACCCACCGGTTCTCGTAGACCGTCCTGCTGCCGTGGATCGTCCAAGGCTCCAGCTCTGCCGGCGTGGGGACGGTCTCGCCACCCACGACTCGGTACGAGCTGCGGTCGTACGCCTTGATGAGGTGCTCGCTCGCCAGTCGTGCGAGCACCTGACGTAGGGCGGTACGGCCGATCTCCAGCTCCGCGCTCATGGTCCGCTCGGAGGGAAGCTTTTCGCCGGGTCCGAACTTGCCCGACTCGATCCAAGACCGGATCGTCTGGTAGACCCTCGTCGACTTCGGTCCCATCCTCAGAGCACTCTCCCCGTTCGTCGGCCGGTACACGCCAGCGTAGTCGGGGGCTAGCTCGGGGGACTCGCCCATACCTGTCTCTCTTCCCGTCTGATGTTGGGGCGGTGCGCCCGCCCCGAGCCTGAGAAGGCTGCCCGGGCCGACACTCGCCGGTGCTCGCGATCCAGCACGCAGCAAATCCGTAAGACCAGGGGTCGGGGTTAGGGATCAGAGCTCATAGTGGCGGGTCATCTGCTCAAAGAAATCAGCACCAAGCTCCTCCACGTAGACAACCCCCCCATCCTGCGGATGCATTGGCAATTGCATGTAATGACATGTCGCAGCCCGCCTTGCTGCAGAAGCGAACGGAATCCCCTGCTCCAGGGCATTGAATTCAAGCATCAGGGACTGGAATTCCAATTCATAGCACTCAGCCAGAATTGAGTGCTTGGCGTCGGGGAACGTTCCGCGAAGCAGCACATTGTATTTCGGGTCAAAATATGAAATCAAGGCGCCCTCGGCTAGGGCTGTTGCTGCCTTCTTCTGGAAAGTGCTGGAACTCCCCATGGCCTCATGGACCCGTTGGATGTGTAGATCGTCTTCTTCGTCCGAGGTGGAAACTTCCGCCTTCGGGTCGATCGTGAAGTGCAGTGCAGTGTCGATGATGGTGCACAGACCCAACCAGACATCCTCGTCAGGGCTGGATTCCGAGTAGACCCGCTGAAGAGTGGAGTGTGATACCAGCCGGTCCAACGCCTGCCGCTCCACCTTGCGACCCAGTGACTGGCCAACGTAGACGATGTTGATAGCCCTCCACTCTGCGGGGAGGAAATTGGCGTCTTGAAAGAAGGCGGCCACCTCCCCGCCGAAAATCAGGGCGCCACTCGCTGCGTCTACAACTCGAAATTCCTCGTACGGATATTCAGAATGCCAAGCGTATTGTTGATCGACCCCTTCGGTACGTTTGTCTTGAATGGCGCCACGAATTGCGATCTCTTCGTAATCTTCGCCAGTTTGGCGACGGATCACCACTCGGAAGCTTCCGCTCTCGAACTGCACCGAGTTTGGGTGTATGGAGAGTTTTTGCCGCTTTCCGATTACATAGATGTGACATGCGGGATCATCTGGAATTCCCTCAAGTTCCAGATGTTTCTGCTTTCCAACCCAGGCGACATGTACAGCAATTTGAACGCTGAATTCTGTCATGTACTTACGCACTACCCACCCCAACATCTGCGCGTACGATCCCAGTCCCGAGGCCCGCAACCGCCCCCGATTCGACTGTAGGGCCACCCACCGACAACTGTGGGCGAGTCGGCGCCACAAGATCAAGGCTCGGTCCTGATGATCCGTCTGCCAGCACGGATCGCGCGGGAGGGGCGCCAGAGCTTGCCGTGCTTCGACCGCGGGGTTCTCCCCTGCTCGACAGGTGTGAGAGGAGCCGTAGTGGTGCGAACTGGCAACAGGGCTCCCGTGCGGCGTAGTGACCGAACGCCGCTGGTCTCAGATGCGGTCTCAGTTGCGGCAGCTTCCGTGGCCGTCCACGGAGGGTCGTGCCTGTGCGATTCCAGCCGTGACCTGTGGACATTCAGGTTCCTGGATGCCTGTGGAAGCGCGCGGAGCAAGATCAGACATCTTGTAATGCGTAGGTCGTCGGTTCGAATCCGACAGGGGGCTCTGCTGGAAAAGCCCAGCTCAGACTGTGTCTGAGCTGGGCTTTTCCGTGTGCCGTGGGTGGTCAGTGGGCGCGGCCCGAGATGCGGTCCGCCAGGCGGGCCAGGGGGGTCGTGGCCGGGCTGTGGGTGGCGGCCTCGTGACGGTCCGCCGCGCGGTACGCCGTGTAGAGGGCCTGGACGCCGAGCCAGCGGAAGGGCTCCGGTTCCCAGCGGCGGACGCGGTGGCCGACCCAGGGGAGGCCGGTCAGGTCGGTGGAGTCGCCCTGGACCAGGTCGCGCAGGGTGCGGGCGGCCAGGTTGGCGGTGGCCACGCCCGAGCCGACGTAGCCGCCCGCCCAGCCGAGGCCCGTGGCGGGGTCGAGGGTGACGCTCGCGCACCAGTCGCGGGGGACGCCGAGGACCCCCGACCAGGCGTGGGTGATCTCCGTACCGGTGAGGGCCGGGAAGAACGAGGTCAGCAGCGCGGTCAGGGCCTCGATCGTGGCGGGCTGGGTGCGCCCGTCGTTGTCGGTGCGCGAGCCGAAGCGGTACGGGACCCCGCGGCCGCCGATCGCGATGCGGTCGTCGGCAGTGCGCTGGGCGTACATGTAGGCGTGGGCCATGTCGCCGAGGACCTCGCGGCCCGACCAGCCGAGCCGCTCCCAGGTCTCCGGCGGGAGCGGGGCCGTCACGATCATCGAGGAGTTCATCGGCAGCCAGGAGCGCTTCTGGCCCTTGAGGGAGGCCGTGAAGCCCTCGGTGCAGCGCAGCACGTACGGGGCCCGGACGGTGCCGTACGGGGTGACGGCCCGGCGCGGGGCGATCTCGGTGACGGGCGTGGACTCGTGGATGACGACGCCGAGGCGTTCGGCGGCGGCGGCCAGGCCCTTGAGGAGCTTCAGCGGGTGGATGCGGGCGCCGTGCGGGCTCCAGCTCGCGCCGACGGCGTCGGCCACGCCGATGCGGGCCCGGGCGGCGGTGGCGTCGTAGAGCTCGCGGTCGGTCTCGCCGAAGGCGGTCTCGGCGGCGTGGAAGGCCTTGAGACGGGTGAGCTGGGCGGGGTTGCGGGCGATCTCCAGGACGCCGCCGCGGTGGATGTCGGCGTCGATGCCCTCCTTGGCGGCGATGTCGACGACCTCGGTGACGGTGTCGTTCATGGCGCGCTGGAGGCGCTGTGCGGCCTCGCGGCCGTGGAGGGCGGCGTAGCGGTCGCGGCCGGCGATGCCGTTGTAGAGCCAGCCGCCGTTGCGGCCGGAGGCCCCGTAGCCGCAGAACTTCTGCTCCAGGACGGTGACGCGCAGGGAGGGGGCGGACGACTTGAGGTAGTACGCCGTCCACAGGCCGGTGTAGCCGCCGCCGACGATGACCACGTCCGCCGTGGCGTCGCCGGTCAGGGGGGCGCGGGGTGGGGTGGCGGGGGCGGTGCGGTCGGTCGCGTACCAGAAGGAGATGCCGCCGTTGATCGTCATGGGGGAGTTGGTACACGGCCCGCGGGAGGGGTGTCCAGGGACGGGATGTCGTGGATCGGGGCGCTCGGGGCGGCCGTATGGCCGATGCCGCTGGGGTGGTGAAGGCCGTAGGCTGGCGAGAGTTTTGTCTGCTTTTCGGGTGAGAGGGCTGTTTTTGTGGCGGGTATATGGGGATCAGGGCGTGCGGGGCGCGTCGTCGCGGCGGCCCTGGCCGCGGCGCTGCTGGGCGGGGCCGCCGCCGGCTGCGGGAGCGCGGGCGGGCAGGATGCGGCCGCCTCCGCCGCGGTGCGCACCAGCCCGGTCGCGGACGTGCTGGCGGCGCTGCCCGCCCGGGTGGACGGGGCGAAGGTGGTCGTGGGCGACCCGGCCGCGCCGCGCACCGCGCAGGTGCTGGTGGACCCCCGGTGCGGCTACTGCGCGAAGTTCGAGGCGGCCGGGGGAGAGACGCTGCTGAAGCTGGCGGCGCGCGGCGAGGTGAAGGTCGAGTACCTGCTGGCGTCCTTCCTGGACAAGGGCGGGGCCAGTGGCTCCGTCAAGGCGGTCAACGCGCTGCGGGCGGCGGTGGACGAGGGGAAGTTCGCCGAGTACAACGCGGCGGTCTTCGCCAGCCAGCCCGAGGGCAGGTTCACCGACGAGCTGCTGCTGAGGATCGCGGACGCGGTGCCGGGGCTGCGCGGGGCGCGCTTCGACGCGGCCGTCGCGGACATGACCTACCGGGGGTGGGCCGCCGAGGCGGAGAAGGGCTTCGAGGCGACCGGGGCGCAGGGCACGCCGGTGGTGCTGGTGGACGGGAAGCCGGTGGGGGCGAAGGACCGGTCGATGTTCGACGCAGGGGCCTTCGCGCAGACCCTGAAGGGCGTGGAGATCGGCTGAGCCGGGGACGGGGCACCCCCTAGGCTCGGGGCATGGTCGACATTCCGGACGGGCTGGTCCAGGCGCAGATCAGGTACAACGGCGACGCGGGACGGGAGTTCATCGCGGCGTTGCCGGGGCGGGCGCAGGAGTTCCTGGAGCGGTGGGAGCTACGGACCACCGGGCCCGGGATGCACGGGGTGACGGCCCTGGTGCTGCCGGTGCAGCGGGCCGACGGCGCCGCGGCCGCGCTGAAGCTCCAGCTCCTGGACGAGGAGAGCGCGGGGGAGCCGGTCGCGCTGCGCGCCTGGGCCGGGGACGGCTCCGTACGGCTGCTGGAGCACGACCAGGACACGGGCACGCTGCTGCTGGAGCGCCTCGACGAGCGGCGTCACCTGTCGGCGCTGGCGGAGCGGGACTCCCGGGCGGCGGTGCAGGTGCTCGCGGAACTGCTGGCCCGGCTGACGGCGGTACCGGCCCCGGCCGGGCTGCGCGGGCTCGGGGACGTGGCCGCCGGGATGCTGGACGAGGTCCCGCAGGCGCTGGAGCAGCTGGCCGACGTACGGGCGCGGCGGCTGCTGCGGGACTGCGCGGCGGCGGTGGCGGAGGTGGCGGTGGAGCCGGGGGACCGGCTGCTGCACTGGGACCTGCACTACGACAACGTCCTCGCGGGCGGCCGGGAACCGTGGCTGGCGATCGACCCGAAGCCGCTGTCCGGGGACCCCGGCTTCGACCTGCTGCCAGCGATCAACAACAACTTCCGTGCGGACGAGGTGCGGTGGCGGTTCGACCTGCTGACGGAGGTCGCGGGGCTGGACCGCGGGCGGGCGCGGGCGTGGACGCTGGCGCGGGTGCTGCAGAACTGCCTGTGGGACGTGGAGGACGGGGAGGACGAGATGCAGGAGGAACAGCTCCTGGTGGCGGAGCTGTTGCTCGGGCGGTGAGCGGCCGCCGCGGGCCGCTGCCGTGGGTGGCCGGCCGGCCCGGCAGGGGCCCGGACGGGAGCGCCTAGGCTGCGGGCATGATCCGTAGCGCACGCGTCACCGACGTCCCCGCCCTGCTCGCCATGATCCGCGAACTCGCTGAGTACGAGAAGTCGTTGCACGAGGTCCGCACCACCGAGGAGCAGCTGCGCGAGGCGCTGTTCGGGGCGCGGCCCGCGGCGTTCTCGCACGTCGCGGAGACGGCGGACGGCGAGGTCGTCGGCTTCTCGATCTGGTTCCTGAACTTCTCGACGTGGCGCGGGGTGCACGGCATCTACCTGGAGGACCTGTACGTACGCCCGGGCGTGCGCGGCGGCGGGTACGGGAAGGCCCTGCTGGCGGAGCTGGCGCGGACCTGCGTGGAGCGCGGGTACGACCGGCTGGAGTGGTCGGTCCTCGACTGGAACACCCCGGCCGTCGACTTCTACCGGTCGGTCGGCGCGGTGCCGATGGACGAGTGGACGGTGAACCGCCTGACGGACGACGCGCTGCGCAGGCTGGGCGGCGGGGCCGAGTAGCCGGGGCGGCCCGCCCGGTGCCGGGCGACGGGCGCCGTTCGTCCGTGGCGCTGTCGGTGGTGTGCGCCAGGATGGGGCGATGGCGACGGTACGAAAAGGACAGCAGCAGACGGTGAAGGCGGCGCGGCGGCCGGAGGTACGGCTTCCGGAGCTCACGGCGTGGGAGGGCGGCGAGCTGGAGCCCGACGGGGACTACGACGGGCTGGAGTTCGCGGACCTGGACTGGGCCGGGCAGGAGGGCGTCGGGGCCCGGTTCATGGACTGCGCGGTGCGGCGCTGCGCGCTGGACGAGGCGGGGCTGGCGAAGGCGCGGATCATGGACTCGGTGCTGGAGGGGGTCCGCGGGGTGGGGACGGACCTGTCCGGGGCCTCGCTGCGGGACGTGGAGGTCCTGGACGCCCGGCTGGGCGGCGTACAGCTGCACGGGGCCGTGCTGGAGCGGGTGGTGGTGCGCGGGGGCAAGATCGACTACCTGAACCTGCGGAAGGCGCGGCTCAAGGACGTGGTCTTCGAGGGGTGCGTGCTGGTGGAGCCGGACTTCGCGGGGGCGGTGCTGGAGCGGGTGGAGTTCCGGGACTGCGGGCTGCGCGGGGTGGACTTCAGCGGGGTCCGGATGGCGGACGTGGATCTGCGGGGGGTCTCGGTGCTGGAGATCACGCGAGGGGTGGAGGCACTGGCCGGGGCGGTGATCAGCCCGGGCCAGCTGTTCGAGCTGGCTCCGGCGCTGGCCGCGCAGCTGGGGGTGCGGGTGGTTCCGTAGCCTCAGCGCCGATGCCGGGGGCTGCCCCGGACCCCGCCGGGCGCTGCCCGGACCCGTGCCTCGCATGCCGACGGGGCCGGGGGAACGGGGCCGGGCGGAGGCCGGCGGCTGCGGCGAATGGCTGAGCATTCGGCTGCCTGGACGGGCAGTCCTCGGGCGAGGTGCCTAACGTCGCAGGCAGATACATCGGTGCACGAGCCTGTGGAGGTGTCATGTCCGATCGGGGCCGCCGCCTGGCGGGCGCCTGCGCCAGTACGGTCGCCGTCGGCCTGCTCCTCCTGGGGGGCGTCCTCGGCACACCGGCGCCGCGGGAAGGGTCCGGGGGCAGCGCAGGGACCGAGGCCGGCGAGTCCGGTGAGGCCGCCGTGGGCGCCTACCTCCACTACGGCTCGCCCGGCGTCGAGCGGATGCAGGAGCTCTCGCGCTGGCTCGGCGGTACCGAGCTGCGCGCCGGGCACACCTATCTGCCCGGCGACACCTGGTCGAACATCGAGGGGGCGCCCGCTTCCCTGCGCACCTGGGCACGGTGGCGCAACGAGAGGGCCGACCGGCTGTTCGTGCTGAACGTGCCCATGCAGGAGCGCAACGAGGCAGGTGTCCCCGACAGCCGGGTCGCAGAGCTGATCCGCTCCGGCGCACGGGGGGCGAACGACCACCACTTCCGGCAGCTGGCCAGGCGTCTGGTCGACCTCGGGGTGCCGGACACGGTGATCGTGCTCGGCTGGGAGATGAACGGCTTCAACTACACCCACCGCTGTCGCCCCGACCCCGAGAACTGGAAGAGGTACTGGCGGCGCATCGTGGCCGCCATGCGTGCGGTGGAGGGGCAGCGGTTCCGTTTCGACTACGCCCCCAACCGCGGGGGCGACGCGATCGCCTGGACCCGCTGCTATCCCGGCGACGACGTGGTCGACATCGTCGGGATGGACTCCTACGACCAGGAGCCCGGCGCCACCTTCGACGAGCAGGTCACCCAGCCCTACGGACTCCAGCAGCAGGTCGACTTCGCGAAGGCGCACGGCAAGCGGATCTCCTACCCCGAATGGGGGCTGTTCCGGCACGGCGACAATCCCGAGTACGTGCGGCGCATGCTGGCCTGGTTCGCCGAGCACGAGCCGCTCTACCACAGCATCACCGACTACTGCCCGCACGGCGTGTGGCAGTGCGGACAGAACCCGCGCTCCGCGCAGGCCTTCCGGGAGCTGCTGTCCGCCGGTCCGGGCGGCGAACCGCGGGCCTGAGGCGGTCTACGCCGGGACGCGGGGGAAACGGGCCTGCAGGGTCCAGATGGCCGGGTTGTCCGCCAGGCCGTCATGCATGTCGATCAGGTCCGCGATGAGGTCGTGCAGGAAGTCGCGGGCCTCGCGGCGCAGCAGGCGGTGGCTGAAGGTCAGCGGGTCCTCCTCGGCCGGCATCCAGTCGGCCTCGACGTCGACCCAGCCGAAGCGGCGTTCGAAGAGCATCCGGTCCGTGGACTCGGTGAAGTCGAGCTCGGCGTACTGGCGGTTGGAGGAGCGGCTGCCGCGGGGGTCCTGGTCGAGCTGCTCGACGATGTCGCACAGCGCCCAGGCGAAGTCCAGTACGGGCACCCATCCCCAGGCTGTGGACACTTCCCGGTCCGCGTTGGTGTCGGCGAGGTACACGTCCCCGCAGAACAGGTCGTGCCGCAGGGTGTGGACGTCCGCGGAGCGGTAGTCGGTCTGCGGGGGGTCGGGGAAGCGCCGGGAGAGGGAGTAGCCGATGTCGAGCACGTACCCGATGGTGTCACGGCCGGGCGGGGTCCGGCGCGGGTGCCCTGCGGGCGGCCCGGCCGACGGCTTCGGGGCGGGGCCCCCCGCCTCCCGGCGGGGTCCGCGGCTCCGGGGCGGGCCCGTGGCTTCAGGGCAGTGACCGTCGTCTCACGGCAGGAGGCGTTGTTCCTTGGCCACCGAGACCGCGCCCGCGCGGGTGTCGACCCCGAGCTTGTCGTAGATGCGGCCCAGGTGGGTCTTGACCGTGGCCTCGCTGATGAACAGGGCGCGGGCGATGTCCCGGTTGCCGAGGCCGCGGGCCAGCTGGCCGAGGATGTCCAGCTCGCGGTCGGTGAGGGTGGGGCGGGTGCCGCGCATGTGGGCCATGACGCGGCTGGCCACCGGCGCGGACAGGGTCGTGCGGCCCTGGGCCGCCGAGTGGATGGCGGCGAACAGCTCCTCCGGGCGCTCCGCCTTCAGGAGGTAACCCGTCGCGCCCGCGCCGATCGCCCGGGTGATGTCCGCGTCCGTGTCGTACGTGGTGAGGACCAGGACGTGCGGCGGGTCCGCCAGGGCCGTGATGCGGCGGGTGGCCTCGACGCCGTCGATGCCCTCGCCCAGCTGAAGGTCCATCAGGACCACGTCGGGGCGCAGCTTGGCCGCCAGCGCGACGGCCTCCTCGCCGCTGCCGGCCTCGCCGAGGACCTCGATGTCGGGCTCGCTGCCGAGCAGGGCCAGCAGGCCCGCCCGGACCACCACGTGGTCGTCGCACAGGAGGATCGTCGTCATGGGGCCTGCTCCAGGGGGATGGCCGCGGAGAGGACGGTGCCCTCGCCCGGCGTGGATTCGATCGTCAGGGTGCCGCCCAGCTGGCGGACGCGGGCGCGCATCGCCGGGAGGCCGTGGCCGCGCTGCGCGGCGGCGGCGCGGGGTTCGGCGAAGCCGTGGCCGTCGTCGGCGACGTCCAGGACCACCTGGTCGCCGAGGAAGCTCAGGGTGAGCGCGGCCGTCCGGGCGCCGGAGTGCTCGCGTACGTTCGCCAGTGCGCCCTGGGCTATGCGCAGCAGGGCCGACTGCACCCGGTCGGGGAGCGGGGCCGGGGTGCCTTCGAGGTGGAAGCGGACCGTGATGTCCGGGCCCGCGTCCAGGGCGCGCAGGGCCTCGGCGAGACCGGCTCCGCCGGCGAGTTCGGCCGGGGCCAGGTCGTGGACGAGCCTGCGCGCCTCGGCGAGGCCGCGGGCGGCGATGCCGGTGGCGGTGCGGACGTGGGCGCGGGCGGTGCCGGGGTCGGAGTCCCAGGTGCGGTCGGCGGCCTGGAGCAGCATCTGCTGGCTGGACAGGTTCTGCGCGAGGGTGTCGTGGATCTCCATGGACAGCCGCTGCCGTTCGGCGAGGGTGCCTTCACGGCGTTCGGTGGCGGCCAGTTCCCTGCGGGTGCGGATCAGGTCGTCGATCAGCGCGCGCTGGGCCTGTGCCTGGCGCTCCATGTGCACGAAGACGGCGGTGGCGAGGGCCGCGACGGCGGGCGGGGCCAGCAGGAGGTTGGGGTCGAAGGCGGTGGCGAGCTGGAGCTGGGCGATCACGACGAACACGGTCAGCAGGGCGACGAGGACGATCGCGGCGCGCGGGGGGAGCGTGCGCAGGGCGGTGAAGAACAGTGGTACGGCGCACCAGGCGAAGCTCGGCGCGAGGACGACGAGGACCACCCAGGTGGCGACGACCAGGCCGAGCCAGACGAGGCGGCCGGCCGGCTGCCGTTCCGCTCGCGCGGAGGTCTGGGCCGAGGCGCCGACGGCGGGGCCGAGGACGTAGAGCAGGGCCAGGGCGATGCTGAGGGCGATGACCCAGGGGGTGCGGGGTTCGCCGGGGTGCCGGAGCAGGAAGCGGGCCACCGAGGCGCCGAGGAGCAGGAAGAACGCGGCGTGCATGACGGTGGCCAGGGTGCGGGTGTCGGGGTCGGCCGGCGGGCGGTGCCTCACGGGGTGCTCCTGGCTCCTTGGGTCGGGTAGGTCCATCCTTGCGCTTGCCGTGTCCCTGCGGGGCTTGGCGGTGTCCTGGTGCGTCTGCCGCGCCGCTGCACGGGGCTCCGCCCCGGACCCCGCGCCTCAATCTCCCCCAGACTCCGTCCGGGGGGACCCCCGGGCGGGGCTGGATTTTGCCCGGGCTGGGCGTTGGATGTGCTGGCTGTTGCGGTGCTTGGCGGGGTTCGGGGGTGTGGGGCGGGGTCCCTCCGGAGTGTCTCCTCGGCTCGCGCACTGAGCCCCAGCTGCGAAAGCTTGCCCCGGTTGCGCGCTCGTCCTGCGGGGACCCTCCTGCGCGCCCCCACCCCACACGCCCGGGCCCTGGAAGCACAGCCTGGTCTCCTTGGCGGAGCCGTGGCGGAAACCCCAGCCCCGGCTCGGCCACGCGCGCAGGCCACGCCAGGGCCGGGGATCACACTGCCGAGCCCCGCAGGGACACCGCATCGGCCGATCGGATGACATCCGGGTCAGCCGGTGCGGTGGGCGGGGCGAGCCGGTACGGGGACGGGGTGGCGGGGGGTTCGGGCCCAGGCTTGGAGCAGTGGACGAGCCGGGCCGCCCGGTCCGAGGCCGTCGCCGTTTCGCCGTTCTCAGGAGCAGAGATGAACACCCGTACCCGCGTCCTCACCGGTACCGCCCTCGCCGTCGCCCTGGGCGCCGGGACCTTCGGCGCGGTCAGCGCCAGCGCCAGCGCCGCCCCCGCGGCCGACGCCGCCCCGGCCGCCGTCACCGCGAAGAAGGACGAGGCGAAGGACACGAACTTCACCACGACCACCCACCTCACCGTCGACGCCGCCACCCGCGCCGCCCAGGCTGCGCTGAAGGCCGCCGAGAAGGAGAACCAGAAGGTGACGGTCGCGGTCGTGGACCGCAACGGCAACACCATCGTCACCCTGCGCGGCGACGGCGCGGGCCCGCAGTCCTACGAGTCGGCGGAGCGCAAGGCCTTCACGGCCGTGTCCTGGAACGCCCCGACTTCGGTGCTCGTGGGCCGCCTCGCCCAGACCCCGAACCTGAAGGACATCCCCGGCACGCTCTTCCTCGGCGGCGGCACCCCGGTGCAGGTCGAGGGTGCCCCGGTCGCCGGCATCGGCGTGGCGGGCGCCCCGAGCGGCGACCTGGACGAGAAGTTCGCCAAGGCCGGTGTCGACGCGCTCGGCAAGTAACACCCGGGTGCGGCCCGCTTAGGATCGGGCGTGTGGAACCACGCGCCCGATCCCGCTCCGCCGTCACTGCCGCCGCCGCCCTGCTCGCCCTCACCGCGGCGTGTACGGGCGGCACCGTGCAGGGGCGGCCGGGGGCGTCGGGGCTGCGCGACCCCTACTTCCCCAAGGCGGGCAACGGCGGCTACCAGGTCGAGCACTACGACCTGGACCTCGACTACGACCCCGCCGACGGGCAGTTGGACGGTACGGCCGTCATCACCGCCCGGGCGGAGCAGGGCCTCAGTTCCTTCAACCTCGACCTCGCGGGCCTGCGCGTGGAGGCCGTACGGGTGCAGGGCGCCGCGGCCCGGTACAACCGGACCGGCAACGAGCTGACCGTGCGTCCGGCCGAGGACCTCAAGAAGGGCGAGGTCTTCCGTACGGAGATCGACTACGGCGGCAGGCCCAAGTCCCTCGCGGACCCGGACGGTTCCGAGGAGGGCTGGATCCGCACCGAGGACGGCGCGGTCGGCGTCGGCGAGCCCGTCGGCTCGATGACCTGGTTCCCCGGCAACCACCATCCCAGCGACAAGGCCACCTACGACATCACCCTCACCGTCCCGCAGGGCTACGAGGCCGTGTCGAACGGCGAGTTGCGCTCCCGCACCGCCACGGACGACGGCCGGACCGAGTTCGCCTGGCACAGCCCGGAGCCGATGGCCAGCTACCTGGCCACCGCCGCGGTCGGCAAGTTCAAGGTGACGACGGGCCGGACCGCGTCCGGAGTCGCCGTCTACAACGCGGTGGAGCCCGCGGAGGCCGCCGCGAGCGCGGGGCCGCTCGCGCGGCTGCCGGAGATGGTGGAGTGGGGCAGCTCCCGCTTCGGCCCGTACCCCTTCGGCACGGCGGGCGCGGTCGTGCTGCCCGAAGCCACCCTGGCCTACGCGCTGGAGACGCAGACCAAGCCGGTCTACTCCGGCGCTCCCGGGAGCGAGGAGCTCGTCCTGCACGAGCTGGCCCACCAGTGGTTCGGCAATTCGGTGTCGCCGAAGTCCTGGAAGGACATGTGGCTCAACGAGGGCTTCGCGACCTACGCCGAATGGCTGTGGTCCGAGGACCACGGCGGTACCACCGCGCAGGCCCGCTTCGAGGCCTTCCTGGCCGGTGACACGGAGGTGGACGAGGAGGCCGGTTCCGACTGGGCCGCCTTCCCGCCGGCCGCCCCGCCCGGGCCCGAGGACATCTCGGGGGCGCCCGTGTACTACCGGGGCGCGATGGCCCTGCACCGCATCCGGCAGGTGGTCGGCGACGAGAAGTTCTTCGACCTGCTGCGCGGCTGGGCCGCCGACCACCGCCACGGGAACGCCGGCACCGCCGATTTCACCGCCTACGCGCAGGAGCGGACGGGCCACGACCTGAAGAAGGTCTGGGACGTGTGGCTGTACGGCAAGGGCCGTCCGCGCCCGTGAGCTAGGGCGTACGGAGCGCCTTGCGCAGCACCGTGCAGGGGCGGCCCCGTTCGAGGTCCGGGCCCTGGCGCAGGACCGTGTACCCCTGGGACTGCCAGAAGGCGAGGGCCTTGGGGTTGGCGTCCAGCACGGCGAGCCGTACGCCGGTGCGTCCGGCGGCGCGGAAGCGGTCCTCGACCATGCCCGCCACGGCCCGGCCGTAGCCCTCGCGGTGTGCGGTGGCGTCGATGAGCAGCAGGCCGATCCACGGGTCCGGGTCGCCGGATTCCGGGTCGGGGTGGTGGGCGAGGGTGGTGGCGAGGCCGACGAGGCGTCCGGCGGAGCGGGCGAGGAGCACCTCGGCGCCGTCGTGGGCGAGTTCGTCGGCGAGGGCGGCCGCGACCTGTTCGACCGTGATGCGGTCCGGGTCGGGGAAGTCGCCGCTGAGTTCGAAGAACGCGTGGTTCGTCGCGTACAGGGCGGCGATCTCGGTGAGGACCGGACCCGGTAGGGCGCCGTCCACGGGTACGAGCGGTTGGAGAATCACCTGGTGAACGGTAGCGAAGCCCCCTCCCCGGACGGCCGGGAGGGGGCTTCGCCAGCGAGGCGTCAGGCCGTGCGTGCGTCCTTAGACGTTGACGCCGAAGTCCTGCGCGATGCCGGTGAGGCCGGAGGCGTAGCCCTGGCCGACGGCGCGGAACTTCCACTCGGCGCCGTTGCGGTACAGCTCGCCGAAGACCATGGCGGTCTCGGTCGCCGCGTCCTCGGAGAGGTCGTAGCGGGCGATCTCGGCGCCGCCGGCCTGGTTCACGACGCGGATGTACGCGTTGCGGACCTGGCCGAAGTTCTGGCTGCGGCTCTCGGCGTCGTAGATGGAGACCGGGAAGACGATCTTGTCCACGTCGGCGGGCAGGCCCGCGAGGTTGACGTTGATGGCCTCGTCGTCGCCCGCGCCCTCGCCGGTGCGGTTGTCACCGGTGTGGACGATGGTCTGGTCCGGGGTGGACTTGTTGTTGAAGAAGACGAAGTGGCCGTCGGAGACGACCTTGCCGGTCGCGTTGACCGCGATCGCGGAGGCGTCCAGGTCGAAGTCGACGCCGGTGGTGGTGCGGGTGTCCCAGCCGAGGCCGACCGTGACGGCGCTGAGGCCGGGGGCCTCCTTCGAAAGCGAGACGTTGCCGCCCTTGGACAGGCTGACAGCCATGGGAATGTCCCTTTCCTCATCCGACATGCACGTACACGCAGAAACTGACCGCGATGTGCGGGCCAAGTTACCGCTGTCTTCTATAACGCGACGAGGGGCAGGCGGGTTCCCGTCGTGAAATCCGCGTGACGGGGCGGGAGCGGGCGCGGATCATAGGGGCATGCCTGGTCCCTATGTCATCCGCGGTTCGGTCGTGCTCCCCGAGGGCGAGCTCGCCTGGCGCTTTTCGCGTTCCTCGGGGCCGGGCGGGCAGCACGTGAACACCTCCGACTCGCGGGTGGAGCTGCTGTTCGACGTGGCGGGCACGAAGGCGCTGCCGGAGGTGTGGAAGGCGCGGGCGCTGGAGCGGCTGGAGGGCCGGCTGGTGGACGGGGTCGTGACGGTACGGGCCTCAGAGCACCGCTCGCAGTTCCGCAACCGGGAGATGGCGCTGGTCAGGCTGACGTCGCTGCTCGCCGAGGCGACGGCGCCGCCGCCGAAGCCGCGCCGGGCGACGAAGATCCCGCGGGGGATCAACGAGCGCCGCCTGCGGGAGAAGAAGGCGCGGGCCGAGACGAAGCGGGGCCGCACCGGCCGCGACTGGTAGGCCCTGCCTGTCGACTGTCGACTGTCGTCTGCTGCCCGCTGCCCGCGTCGATGCCGCTATCCGCTCAGGTGCCGGTAGCGGCCGCGGAAGTACGTCAGGGGCGGCGAGTCGGGGGAGGGCAGCGCGGCGGTCAGGACGCGGCCGACGACCAGGGTGTGGTCGCCCGCCTCGACGCGGTTCTCCGTACGGCATTCCAGGGTGGCGAGCGCGCCGGTCAGCAGGGGTGCGCCCGAGGCCTCGCCGCGGACGTAGGGGAGGTCCGCGAAGAGCAGGCGGTCGCTGATGCGGCCCTTCATCGAGAAGCGGCCGGCGACCTGGAGCTGGTGGTCGGCGAGGACGGAGACGGCCCACAGCGGCTGGTCCGCCAGCAGGTCGTCCATCCGGGAGCCCTCGCGCAGGCTCACCAGCACCAACGGCGGGTCCAGGGACACGGACATGAAGGCGGTGGCCGTCATGCCCACGTCCTCGCCGCGCGGCCCGTCCGCGGTCAGGGGCGTCTCGTGCGCGGTGATCAGGCACACGCCCGCCGCCAGCCGGGACATCGCGGCCCGGAACTCGTCGTTGCTCACTCCCCCAGGATGGGGGGTGCGGGGACCGCCCGGGGCACTGGGACCGGGCACTCGGGACACGGGGGGCAAGGGGGTCGTCTTGGGCACGGCAACACGCTATGGTCGCGGTCCCGCGCAGCACATCGGGCCCTGGTCCGAGCCGTGTCCCCGCCCCTCGGCCTAGGACCGGCGTATCGTTTGCTCTCGTGAACGAGGGGGAGCGCTCTCTGTCGAGAAGGGCCAGTTACGCGCCATAATTCATCTCATGTGACTTGAGTCACAGACGGCAAGATTTGTTGACCCTGTGTACCTGCCGCACAGCTCACTGTGATTCAGTGGACGGGACACCGCAACGAAACGCCGATGACAAACCTGGAGTTGCTGTCGAGGTCTCGGGGAGAGCGAGCAATGGAGACCGAGTCGGAGCCGTACGTCCGTCTTGCGACCCTGCGGCAGCTGCACCGGGTGGTGGCCGAGCTCAACACGGCCAGGAGCCTGGCGGACACTCTGCAGACCGTCGTGGACGGCATCGTCGTGGGCCTCGGCTACGAACTCGCCTGTGTCAACCTCGTTCGCCCGGACGGTGATCTCGTCGTCGCCGCCTTCGCCGGCGACCCCGCGGCCGAGGCCCTGATCACGGGCCGGGTCGGCGCCCGGTCCTCCTGGGAACGCCGTCTGACGATGGGTGAGAACTGGGACGGCCTGCGGTTCATCCCGCACACCGAGGGCTGGATCCTCATGGAGGACGACGTCCCCCAGTGGCACACCGAGGGACCCGAACCGCGGTTCGAGGACGAATGGCATCCGGAGGACCGGCTCTACGCCCCGATGTATGCGTCCGGCGGGGAACTTCTGGGTGTCATTTCGGTGGACAGACCGAGGAACGGCCGCCGCCCGGGCGCCTGGGGCCGCGAGGCGCTCCAGATGTACGCCTTCCAGGCGGCGATTGCGATCAGCAACGCGCGCCTGCGCGCGAACATGCAGCGCGCCCTGGTCCGGCTGGAACGCGAGCAGCAGGCCCTGCGAGCCAGTGAAGAGTCGTTCCGGCAGGCCTTCGAGTACGCCCCCAGCGGCATGGCCATCGCCGAGATGGGCGGGGACCAGCACGGCCGGCTGCTGCGCACGAACGACGCCCTCTGCAGGCTGCTGGGCCGCCCCGCCTCCGTCCTGCGCCGCTACTCCTTCTCCGACCTGGTCCACCCCGAGGACATCGGCACCCTGCTGCGCACCTCCGCCGAGGGCGGCCGCGCCGAGCTGCGCCTGGGCCGCCGCGACGGCACGTACGTCTGGGTCTCGCTGCGCAATTCCGTGGTCGCGGACGCCGCGGACGGGCCCCGCTTCCTGCTCACGCACGTCGAGGACATCGAGGAGCGCAAGCGGCACGAGCTCCAGCTCGCGCACCGGGCCAGCCACGACTCGCTGACGGGCCTGCCCAACAGCGCCGAGCTGCGGGCCCGCCTCGGGGCGCGGCTGTGCCGCAGGCCGCAGTCGGTGCGCGCCACCGCCGTCGAGGCCCTGGACGCGGCCTACGAGGGGCGTGAGGGCCGGGAGGGGTACGAGGGCCACGAAGGCCACGAGGTGCGCGCAGAGGCGGGTGGTGCGGGTGAGCACGGCTTTCAACCCGACGGCCCGGACCGCTACGCCGGGCACGATCCCTTCGAGTTCCCCGGCTCCCTGCCCGCCCAGGCGGACGGCCCGTACGACCACCACGTGCACACGGTGGCGCCCGCGACCGACATCGACGACGGGACGAAGGGGCTCGCGGTGCTCTTCTGCGACCTCGACGGCTTCAAGTCGATCAACGACCGCTTCGGGCACCACACGGGCGACGCGGTCCTGATCGAGGTGGCCCGGCGGCTGACGACCTGCGTCAGGGACGGTGACACCGTCGCCCGGCTGGGTGGTGACGAATTCGTCGTCCTGGCCGACGGCCTCGGCGCGGCGGACGCCGCCGACCTCGCGGTCCGGCTGCGCAACGCGATCATCCCGCCGATCCGGGTGGACGGCCGTGCGGTCCGTGTGGGGGCCAGTTTCGGCATCGGATGGGCCAGCTGCGGGATGTCCGCGGACGAGGTGCTGCGCTCCGCCGACCAGCGCATGTACATCGAGAAGCGATCGCGTTCCAAGGCGCACCGGCGGGCCGGCTGATCCGATCGGCCGCCCGGGGGTGCACGTGTTCGGGGTAGGCTCCCGGGGGTCGAAAGGAGTGACCTGCGATGACGACGCCCGCGAACAACGGCCCGCACAGTGGGGCGAACAAGCCCGAGGACGATGATCCGTTCGGGTATCTCTACGCGGACGGCCAGGCGGCCGGAGCCACCCCGCCCGCTTCGGGCGGTGGATACGGCTACCCGGGCCCCGCGGCCGGCGGTCATTCCGGCCCGCAGCCGGGCGTCCCCCGGACCTCGCACCACCAGGTGCGCACGGTCGGTGAGCGGACGTACGGCGGCCAGCGCGGCCCCGTGCCCCAGCAGCCGGGTCCGCAGCAGCCGCCCTACCAGGCCCAGTACCAGGCCCCCGAGGCGCTCCAGGCGGGCGGCTACGGCGTTCCGCCGCAGTCGCAGCCCCCGCAGCACCAGACCCAGACGATGTCGCACGCGGGCGGCCACGGTGGTCACGGCGGTCACGGCGGAGGCAGTGGCGGTTCCAGCCGCAAGGGCCTGCTGATCGCCGCCGTGGCGGTGGTCGCGGCCGTGGCGATCGGCATCGGCGCCGCCCTGGCTTTCGGCGACAAGGACAAGGGCAAGGAGAAGGACGAGGCGGGAACGGGCGGCCAGAACCCGTCGACGGCCCCGCAGAACCCCTCCAGCCCGCCCCCGAGCAGTTCCCCGCAGCCCTCCGAGGCCCCGCTGCCCAAGGCGGACGCCTCGGGTGCGGGCATGGACCTCACGGGCGGTGCGGTGCTGCAGAACGCGGTGCCGAACGCCAAGAGCGCGGGCGGCCAGTACGTCGGCGGCTTCAACCAGGTCGGCGCGGCCGTCACCTGGACGGTGGAGCTGCCCAAGGACGGCGAGTACACCTTCCGGATGTTCTACGGCGTCCCGGGCAAGGACGCCAACACGACGCTGACGGTCAACGGCACCGCGCAGAACCGTGCGCTGAACATGAAGAACTTCGCGAAGGCCGCCGAGGGCGACTGGGCCAAGGGCTGGACCAACACCTACGCCTACGTGAACCTCAAGAAGGGCACGAACACGATCAGGATCTCCTGCGAGCAGGGGAACTCGTGCGACGCGGCCATCGACCAGTTCGTGCTGGAGAAGAAGGGCTGACCCCGGCGCAGGCGCCGGCGCCGATGCGGACGGCGGGCAAGGCCCGCCCCGCGGCGGGCTATTGAACGGCCGTCACCTTCACCGACCCCCGTACCTCCTCGTAGGTGCGGGGGTCGAACTCTCCCGCCGTCGGCGCGGCGACCGTGGCCGCCGAGAGGGCGACCGCGCGGACCAGGCGCTCGGGCCAGTCCAGGCCCTCCACCAGGGCGGACAACAGCCCGGCGACCGCGGAGTCACCGGCTCCGGTGGGGTTGCCGGACAGGGCGCGGGGCGGGGCCGCGCGCCAGCTGCCCTGGCCGGTGGCGGCCAGCAGGCCGTCCGGGCCCAGCGAGGTGACCACGGCGTGGGCGCCCCGGCGGCGGGCGTCGCGGGTGGCGGGGAGCGGCTCGCGGGAGCCGGTCAGCTCGGCCAGCTCCGCCCCGTTCGGCTTGATCATCTCGGGCCGGGCGGCGACCCCGCGGCGCAGCGCCTCGCCGCTGGTGTCCAGCAGGACGGGGGCCCCGGCCGCGCGGGCGGCCCGGACGAGCACCGCGTACGCGCCGACGGGGACGCCGGGCGGGAGGCTGCCGCACAGGGCCACCGCGCGGGCGCCCGCCAGCAGGGCCTCGTAGCGCTCCAGGAACGCGGACCATTCCGCGGGGGTGATCAGCGGTCCGGGCTCGTTGAACTGGGTGGTGTCGCCCGAGGCCTCGTCGACGACGGCCACGGTGCGGCGGGTGGTGTCCGCGCAGGGCACCAGGGCGTCCACGACCCCGGGGGAGCGGGCCAGCAGCTCCCGTACGAGGGCGCCGGCGGGGCCGCCCGCGAAGCCGGTGGCCGTCACGGGGTGGCCGAGGCCGGCCAGCACCCGGGCGACGTTGATCCCCTTGCCCCCGGGGCGTTCGGTGACGGCGCTGACCCGGTGCGAGGCGTGCGGACGCAGCCGCGGCACGCGGTACGTGACGTCGAGAGCGCTGTTGAGCGTCACGGTCAGGATCATGGGAACTCCCGGTCAGTCGGTGCCGGGATCATGCCAAACGACGAGCGGCCGGCCCAGTGCCGGGGTCGGCCGCTCCGTGGCTTGCAGCCGCTTGGCCGTCAGATCGCCGCCAGCGCGGCGGGGCTGACGACCCATTCGCCGCGCCGCATGACGCCCCGTACGCCGAACTCGGCGTCGAGGACGACCAGGTCGGCGTACTTGCCGGCCTCCAGCGAGCCGATCCTGTCGTAGAGGCCCAGCAGCTTGGCGGGGTTGGCGGAGATCGCCTGGACCACGGATTCCACCGGCAGCTTGTCGAGGGTGACCGAGCGCTTGAAGGCGGTGTCCAGGGTCAGGGTCGAGCCCGCGATGGAGCCGCCCTCCACGAGCCGGGCCACGCCCTGGCGGACCTCGACCTCCAGCTGGCCGAGGCGGTAGGTGCCGTCGCCGAAGCCCGCGGCGTCCATCGCGTCGGTGATCAGCGCCACCCGGTGGGCGCCCGCGTGGTGGAAGGCGAGCTCCAGCATGGCGGGGTGCAGGTGGGTGCCGTCGTTGATGAGCTCGACGGTGATCCGCTCGTCCTCCAGCAGCGCGGCGATGGGGCCCGGGGCGCGGTGTTCCATGCCCGGCATCGCGTTGTAGAGGTGGGTGGCCACGGTCGCGCCCGCGTCGATGGCCTCGCGGGTCTGCTCGTACGTGGAATCGGTGTGGCCGATCGCGGCGATCACCCCGTGCTCGGCGAGCAGCCGTACGGAGTCCAGGCCGCCCGGCAGCTCGGTGGCGAGGGTGAACATGCGGGCGGCGCCGTGGGAGGCGTCGATCAGCTTGCGCACCTCCGCCGGGTCGGGATCGCGGAGCAGGTCCTCCTCGTGCGCGCCCTTGCGGCAGGGGTTGATGAAGGGACCTTCGAAGTGGATGCCCGCGATCTCGCCCTGCTGGGTCAGCTCGGCGAGCAGTCCCGCGCGCCGGGCGAGTTCGGCGAGGTCCCCGGTGACGGTGGAGGCGACCAGGGTGGTGGTGCCGTGCTCGCGGTGGGTCCGTACGCCGTGGAGGATCTCCTCGGCGGTGCCGGAGGTGAAGGAGGAGCCGCCGCCGCCGTGGTTGTGCATGTCCACGAACCCGGGGACGATCCAGTGCCCGGACAGGTCGAGGACCTGCGCGCCCTCGTGGGCGCTCCCGGCGATGCGGTCGCCCTCGACGATGACCCGGCCGTTGGCGACGGTTCCGGTGGGCAGCACCACCCTGGCGCCGGAGAGAACAGTGCTGTGCGCGCTTCCGGACATCAGGCAGGTACCTCCGTGGCGAGTAGGTCCCAGGCGAGCAGCCCTGCGCCCAGGCATCCGGCGGTGTCCCCGAGGGCCGCCGGAACGATGTGGGGGAGCCGCTGGAACGTCACGCGCTCCTCGACGGCCTTCCGTAGTGGTGTGAACAAGGTTTCCCCGGCCTCGGCGAGCCCGCCACCGATGATCAGCGTGCGCGGGTCCAGCAGGGTGATGGCGGTGACCAGACCGTCGGCCAGGGCGCCGACGGCCGCCAGCCAGACCTCCAGGGCGCGCGCATCGCCGCCCTCGACGGCCTTGGCGCAGTCCGCGGCGTCCGCGTCGGGGTCCCCGCAGGCGGCGGCCCAGGCGCGGCTGACCGCGGACGCGGAGGCGAGGGTCTCCAGGCAGCCGTGCTGGCCGCAGCCGCAGGCGGGGCCGCCGGGGCGGACCACGACGTGCCCGATCTCGCCCGCGTAGCCGTGGGCGCCCGCCTCGATGCGCCCGGCGATGCCGATGGCTCCGGCGATGCCGGTGCCCAGCGGCACGAAGAGGAAGCGGTCGGCGCCCCGGCCGGCGCCGATGCGGCCTTCGGCGAGTCCGCCCGTGCGCACGTCGTGGCCGAGGGCCACCGGGATGCCGCCGAGGCGTCTGCTGAGCAGCTCGCGCATCGCGACGTCGCGCCAGCCCAGGTTCGCCGCGTAGACGGCGATCCCGTTCTCGGCGTCGACGATGCCGGGGACGGCGACGCCGGCCGCGGAGGCGGCCGGGCCGAAGCGCTCGCGGCCGGTGTCGAGGAGTTCGGCGGCGAAGTCCAGGATCGTCTCGACGACGGCGTCGGGGCCCCGCTCGCGGCCGGTGGCGCGGCGCGCTTCGTGGAGCAGGGTGCCGTCGGCGGCGACCAGGGCGGCCTTCATCCCGGTGCCGCCCACATCGAGGGCGATGACGTGTTTCACGGGTTTCACAGAGGACAGTCTCGCGTGCTCGGCGGGGAAAGGTCTAGTCCATTGAGGTGGATTGTTGAGCGGCCATACAAAGTCGGGCCGAAGGTCCGGACACGAACCGGACACGGACCGGATCCGGATGTGGTCCAGCCGTCAAAGTGGTGTAGACCTTACGTGGATCGTACGTACAACAAGGGGTGGATGGAGAACTGTGAAGGGCCGTTACCTGAGGCAGGCCGCGTCCGGTGCCGCACTGTGCCTGACCGCCGTGACGCTGACCGGCTGCGGAGCCGTCGACGGACTCACGGGGAACAACGAGGTGACCCTGCGGGTCGTGGCGGCCGACTACGGGGACAATCCGCAGAACTCGTCCGCGTCCTACTGGAAGGACCTCTCCGACAAGTTCGAGAAGGCCCACCCCGGCATCAAGGTCGAGGTGAGCGTCTACTCCTGGTCGGAGGTCGACGCCAAGGTCGCCGCGATGGTCAAGGCGGGCAAGGCCCCCGACATCGCGCAGATCGGCGCCTACGCCGACTACGCGGCCGACGACAAGCTGTACACGGTCGACGAGCTGCTCTCCGTCAAGACGGAGGCCGACTTCCTCGGGCCCCTCGCGGACGCGGGCAAGGTCAAGCGGGTCCAGTACGGCATGCCCTTCGTGGCCAGCACCCGGCTGCTCTTCTACAACGAGAAGCTGCTCACCGACGCGGGAGTCCTTCCCAAGGACGCCAAGAACGGCTGGCAGCCCAAGAGCTGGGCGGAGCTGGAAGCCGCCGGCAAGAAGCTCAAGGGCGCCGGCGTCCAGACCCCCTTCGCGCTGCCGCTGGGCCGCGAGGAGGCGCAGGCCGAGACGATGATGTGGATGCTCTCGGGCGGTGGCGGCTACACCGACAACGAAGAGGCCTACTCCATCGACTCGCCCGACAACATCAAGACGCTGGAGTTCCTCCGCGACAAGATGGTCGGCCAGGGCCTGACCGGCCCCGTGGAGCCGGGCAAGCTGGACCGCCAGGCCGCCTTCGACGCCTTCACGCGCGGCGAGGTCGGCATGCTCAACGGCCACCCGACGCTGCTGAAGCAGGCCGCGGGCAAGGGTGTGAAGTTCGGCATGGTCACCATGCCCACCTCCGACGGGACCGAGCACTCGGCGATGGGCGTCGCCGACTGGGTGATGGCCTTCAAGAACGGGCACAAGAGCGAGTCCGGCAAGTTCCTGGACTTCCTCTACGAGCCGGAGAACGTGACCGCCTTCACCAACACGTACGACCTGCTGCCCGTCACCACCAGCGGCTACCGGGCGATGGAGGCCTCCACGGGCGGGGCGGCCGTGCAGCTGAAGACCTTCCTGGCGGCGCTGCCGAGCGCCCGGCTCTACCCCGTCGGCAAGGAGTCCTGGGCGGGCGTGAGCGAGGACATCAAGCAGAACATCGGCAAGACCGTGCAGCCGGGCGGTCAGCCGGCGAAGGTGCTCGACGAGATCGCGACGGCGGCGCGGGCGGCCGACCCGCGCTGATCGGTGCCGGTGCCGGTGCGGTGCCGGGTGGCTCGGCTCGGGCCGCCCGGGCCGGTGTCGGTGCGCGGCGTTAATCTGGCCGTATGACGGACGACGGGCAGCTGACGGCCACGGAGGCCGCGGTGCTCGCGTACGAGGGACGTACCTGGCCCGGGCCCGGAGCCAAGGAACGGGCCATACGGGAAGGGCTGGGGATGACCCCGGTCCGCTACTACCAGCTGCTCAACGTGCTGATGGACGACCCGCGGGCGCTTGCGCACGCCCCCGGAACCGTGAACCGGCTGCGCCGCATCCGCGAGGCCCAGCGGGCCCGGCGGTAGGAGCGGCGACGGCGCCGTAGCCGTCGTGCGGCTGGGCCGTTAGGGTCGTCCGTATGGGGAGCCATCCGCACGACCTGCCGATGCCCGTCACCGCTGCCGGACGCGAGGGGCTCGACGCCCTGCTGCGCTCGCCGCGCCGCTCCGTGGTCGCACTCGACTTCGACGGCACCCTCGCCGACATCGTCCCGGACCCGGACCAGGCCCGCGCCCACCCCGAGGCCGTGCCGGCGCTCGCCGCGCTGGCCCCGGAAGTGGCCTCGGTGGCCGTGATCACCGGCCGGCCGGCGGGCGTCGCCGTCCGCTACGGGGGATTCGCCGGGGTGTCGGGACTGGAACACCTGGTGGTCCTCGGCCACTACGGGGCCGAGCGCTGGGACGCCGTCACCGGAACCGTCCAGGCGCCCGCCGAGCACCCGGGTGTGGCGGCGGTACGGGCCGAGCTGCCGGGGTTCCTGGAGTCGATCGGGGCCTGGCGGGGCACCTGGATCGAGGAGAAGGGCCGGGCGCTGGCCGTCCACACCCGCCGGGCCGAGGACCCCGAGAAGGCCTTCGCGGCCCTGCGGGAACCCCTGGCCGAGCTGGCCGCGCGCCACGGGCTGATGGTCGAGCCGGGCCGGGCCGTACTGGAACTGCGGCCGCCGGGCACGGACAAGGGGGTCGCCCTGACGGAGTTCCTCGCGGAGACCGGCGCGGAGGCGGTCCTGTACGCGGGGGACGACCTGGGGGACCTCGCGGCGTTCGCGGCCGTCGAGAAGCGGCGGACCGATGGTCTGCCGGGGCTGCTGGTGTGCAGTGGCTCCGCGGAGGTGCCGGAGCTGTCCTCCCGCGCCGACCTCGTCCTGTCGGGCCCGTCCGAGGTGGTCGCCTTCCTGTCGACGCTGGCCGCCGCGCTGCGCGCCTGACCGTTCCCGGCCGCGCCGCCGTTGCCGGGGGCCAGCCCCCGGACCCCCGCTCCTCAATCGCCGGAGGGGCTTGATTTTGGCTCCCGTGGCATTGCGGGTGCGGTGCCTGGCGGGGCCTGTTCGGTGGGGGGTCGGGGAGCGGTGCCCCTCCGGGGTATCTCCTCGGCTCGCGCACTGAGCCCTGTCGGACACGTTCGGCCCAGGTTGCGCGCTCGTCCTGCGGGGACACCCCGCAGTGTCCCCACTCCCCTCGACCAGGGCTTCGCTTCCAGGGCCTGGGCGTGTGGGGTGGGGGCGCGCAGGAGGGTCCCCGCAGGACGAGCGCGCAACCTGGGCCGCATCTCTCACAGCCAGGGCTCAGTGCGCGAGCCGAGGAGACACTCCGGAGGGACCCCGCCCCACACCCGACACCCAGGCCAAGACCCGTCCCGGCCAGCACATCCAAAGCCCCGCCTGGGCAAAAAATCAGCCCCGCCCGGGGGTCCCCCCGGACGGAGTCTGGGGGAGCTTGAGGAGCGGGGTCCGGGGCGGAGCCCCGTGCAACGCGGCCGCAGACGAGGCACCGCCACACGGCTGAGCCCCGCAGGGACACCGCGGAGCCCCGTAGCAGCGGCGCCGCAGGCGGGACACCGCCACACGGTCGAGCCCCCGGCTAGGACAGGGCGTCCAGTTGGGCCCTGAACCAGGCTGACGGGGGGAGGGCGGTCGCGGCAGCGGCCAGGCGTTTCGTGCGGTCCGTGCGTTCCGCCTCCGGCATGGACAGCGCCGCGTGCAGCGCCTCGGCCGTCGCCGAGACGTCGTACGGGTTCACCGTCAGCGCGTCCCCGCGCAGCTCCTCGTACGCCCCCGCCCCGGTGGACAGCACCAGCGCGCAGCCCGCCTCCGAGACGACCGGGATCTCCTTCGCCACCAGGTTCATGCCGTCCCGGACCGGGTTCACCAGGGCCACGTCCGCCAGCCGGTACGCCGCCAGCGAGCGCGTGAAGTCGTCCTTCACGGACACCAGCACCGGCTGCCAGTCCGCCGTCCCGAACTCCTCGTTGATCTCCGCCGCCAGCTCGGCCACGTCCGCCGTGTACCGCCGGTACACCTCCAGGTCCTGCCGCGACGGGTACGCGGACGCCAGGTGCACGACCTGGCCGCGCCACTCCGGGTGGACCGTCAGCAGCTCCCGGTAGGCCAGCAGCCCGCGCAGGATGTTCTTCGACAGCTCCGTGCGGTCCACCCGCACGATCGTCCTGCGGCCCGCGACCTCCGCCCGCAGCTGCGCCAGCTTCTCGTCGACCTCCGGCCGGTGCGCGAGCGCCCGCAGTTCGTCCGCGTCCACGCCCAGCGGGAACACGGCCACCTCCGTCCGCTCGGCGGCGCCCCGCTCCGCGTCCAGGTGGGCGCCCGCCCGGAAGGCGTCCGCCCAGGCCCGGGTGTGGAAGCCGACCACGTCCGCGCCGAGCATCCCCCACACCAGCTGCCCGCGGACGTCGTCCGGGAGCATCCCGAGGAACTCCGGCGAGGCCCACGGCGTGTGCGTGAAGTGCGCGATCCGCAGGTCCGGGCGGAGTTCGCGCAGGGCGCCGGGGACCAGGGCCAGGTGGTAGTCCTGCACCAGGACCCGCGCCCCCTCGGCCGCCTCCTGCGCGAGGGCCTCGGCGAAGGCCTGGTTGTAGGCCCGGTACGACTCCCACTGCTGCCGGAACCGCGCGTCGAAGACCGGCTCGCGCGGGATGTCGTACAGGTGGTGGTGGGTGAACCAGAGCACGGAATTGGCGATGCCGTTGTACGCGTCGTCGTACACCGTGGGATCGATGTCCAGCATCCGGACACCTGGCTCGGCCACCCCCCGGCGGACGGCCTCCCGGTCCGCATCCGACAGCGCCGCGCAGATCCACAGCGCCTCCGGCTGCTGTGCCAGCGCGGCCGAGAGGCCGGAGACGAGACCGCCCCCGCCGCGCCGGGCACTGAGGGTGCCGTCGGCGGAGAGGGCGTACGAGAGCGGGCCGCGGTTCGCTGCTACGAGTACCTGGGAAGCCATGCGGCCAACCTAGCCCGGCCCGCGCCCGCTCAAACGTAGGAGATCGTCACGCCACACGGCGGCGGGCGTACTCCTGGATGCCCGCCATCGGCGGCCGCTCCTCGGTGTCCACCGGGTACGTCCGCGGCACGAAGCCGTCCGGCCCCCGCTCGAACTGCGTCAGTTCCGGCCGTACGAGGTGCCCGCGCGCGAGCCGCAGCTGCGCGGTGCGGTAGATCGCCGCGGCCATCCGGCCCAGGGCCTGCCCGTCCTGGTGGCGGTGGAGCCGCACCCCGACGTCCACCTGGGCCAGCGCGTCCAGGCCGACCGTGTGCAGGGCGTCCACCAGCAGGCCCAGCTCGACGCCGTACCCGACGGGGAAGCGCAGCCGCTCCAGCAGGCTGCGGCGTACGGCGTACTCGCCGCCCAGCGGCTGCACGAAGCCGGCCAGCTGCGGCCAGTGGAGGTTCAGGAGGGGGCGGGCGACCAGTTCCGTGACCCGGCCGCCCTGGCCGGGGGCATCGCCGAGCGGACGGTCGTACATCGCCTTGACGAACTGCACGTCCGGTTCGGTCAGCAGCGGCCCGACGATCCCGGAGACGAAGGCGGAGGAGAAGTCCCGCAGGTCCGCGTCGACGAAGCACACCACGTCGCCGGTGGTGGCCAGCAGCGAGCGCCACAGCACCTCGCCCTTGCCGGGCAGGGCCGGAATCCGCGGCAGGATCGCGTCGCGGTGCACCACCCGCGCACCGGCCTTCGCCGCGACTTCCGCTGTAGCGTCGGTGGAGCCCGAGTCGATCACGACCAGCTCGTCCACGAGCGGGACCGGCAGCCCGTCGATCAGTTCGCGGCGGATCACCTCGACGATCGCCCCGACCGTCGCCTCCTCGTCGAGCGCCGGCAGCACCACGCTGACCGTGGTCCCAGCTGCGCGTTTCCGCTCGATCAGCTGGTCGAGCGGTCGGTCGGCGGCGGACCAGGAGCGGTCGGCCAGCCAGCGCTCCACCTCTTCCAGCACTTTCAGCACTCCCTGCCGTTGGGCGGTTTGACCCCGTTGAGATCCATCTCGCGGTTCGGACGGCCGTCTCAACGTCCCGGGCCTTCGGTTACAGTCTTGAACAACGCGAAGGACCATCGCATGTCGGGGGTCCTCGTGCACAAACGCCCGGGCGCGCCATAGAGCGCGTTGCCCGGTGCCATACCGCTCATCCAGAGGGGCAGAGGGACACGGCCCGTTGAAGCCCCGGCAACCCTCCAGTCGGTCTCGCGATCGCGTACGTCAAGCGACATCAGCGAGGTCCCCGGCTAGGGAAGGTGCCAATTCCGTCTCATGGCGAAGTGCGCCATGGGGAAGATGAGGAGAAAGGGCCTCGCCATCATGGCTGCACAGAACGTCGCCACCTCTGCCGACCTTGATTCCGTCGATCTCGGACCCGCCACCGCGCTTTCCTGTCGCGAGTGCGGTACCCGCTTCGACCTCGGTCCCATCTTCGCCTGCAACGAGTGCTTCGGACCTCTGGAAGTCGCCTACGACCTTCCCCTCGGAGACCCCGAAGCCCTGCGCGCGGCGATCGAGGCCGGCCCGGACAACATCTGGCGCTACGCCCCGCTGCTGCCCGTCCCCGCAGACGTGGCCTCCAAGCCCAGCCTGAACCCCGGCTTCACCAAGCTCGTGGACGCGGCCAACCTGGCCAAGGAGCTCGGCGTCACCGGCAAGCTGTACGTCAAGGACGACTCCGGCAACCCGACGCACTCCTTCAAGGACCGCGTCGTGGCCATCGCCGTCGAGGCGGCCCGTGCCTTCGGCTTCACCACCCTGTCGTGCTCCTCCACCGGCAACCTGGCCGGCGCCGTCGGCGCCGCGGCCGCGCGGGCCGGTTTCCGCTCCTGCGTGTTCATCCCGCACGACCTGGAGCAGGGCAAGGTCGTCATGGCCGGTGTGTACGGCGGCGACCTGGTCGGCATCGAGGGCAACTACGACGACGTCAACCGCTTCTGCTCCGAGCTCATCGGTGACCCGCTGGGCGAGGGCTGGGGCTTCGTCAACGTCAACCTGCGCCCGTACTACGGCGAGGGCTCCAAGACCCTCGCGTACGAGATCTGCGAGCAGCTCGGCTGGCAGCTGCCCGACCAGATCGTGATCCCGATCGCGTCCGGTTCGCAGCTGACGAAGATCGACAAGGGTCTGCAGGAGCTCATCAAGCTCGGCCTCGTCGAGGACAAGCCCTACAAGATCTTCGGCGCCCAGGCCGAGGGCTGCTCCCCGGTGTCGTCCGCCTTCAAGGCCGGTCACGACGTGGTCCGCCCGCAGAAGCCGAACACCATCGCCAAGTCCCTCGCGATCGGCAACCCGGCCGACGGCCCGTACGTCCTGGACATCGCCCGCCGCACCGGCGGCTACGTCGAGGACGTCAACGACGAGCAGGTCGTCGACGCGATCAAGCTCCTCGCCCAGACCGAGGGCATCTTCGCCGAGACCGCGGGCGGCGTGACCGTCGGCGTGACGAAGAAGCTCATCGACAACGGGCAGCTCGACCCGGAGCTGACCACGGTGATCCTGAACACCGGTGACGGCCTCAAGACCCTGGAGGCGGTGGCCGCGGACAGCGGGCAGACCGCCACGATCCGCCCGAGCCTGGACGCCTTCCGCGCTGCCGGCCTGGCCTGACCCTCCCCCGAACCCCGGAAAGGCAGTAGCGCCATGAGCGTCAACGTCCGCATCCCCACCATCCTGCGCACCTACACCGGCGGCCAGGCCGAGGTGTCCGCCGAGGGCGCCACCCTCGCCGAGGTCATCGAGTCCCTGGAGAAGAGCCACCCGGGCATCGCCGCGCGCGTCCTGGACGACCAGGGCAAGCTGCGCCGCTTCGTGAACGTCTACGTCAACGACGACGACGTGCGCTTCGAGGGCGGGCTGGAGGCGGCGACCCCGGACGGCTCCGGCGTGTCGATCATCCCCGCGGTCGCGGGCGGCTGACCTTCCCGTAGGTGACACGCGAAAACCGTAATTGCCCCCTCCGCTAAGAAGCGGAGGGGGCAATTCTGCTTGATTGGGCGCGGTAGGGTTGGGGAAGTCCCCTCCGCTGTTCTTGCCCGCCGCATATGAACGGGTCGCGTGAGGGTCGACATCGGGTCAATGTGCAAGTGCGGTATGGGGCTTTGGCGCAATATGCCTGGCCCGAGTTGCCCTGGGATATGCCAAATTTTCACTCTATTTCAATGTTTCTGGGTGTCCAGAATTCTCGTCGGATTGACCTGTTGCAGACAGCACTCGCGCAGATACATTCAGCCTCGGTCGACGCGTTCCGACGCAAGTGATGACCCGGGACCGCGAAGTGCGTTCCTGCGCAAGGGCCAGTAATAGGGGAGTTAGGCATGGCTCAGGGCACCGTCAAGTGGTTCAACGCGGAGAAGGGCTACGGCTTCATCGCGGTCGACGGTGGTGCGGATGTGTTCGTCCACTACAGCGCCATCCAGATGGACGGGTACCGCACCCTTGAAGAGGGTCAGCGGGTCGAGTTCGAGATCTCGCAGGGCCAGAAGGGTCCGCAGGCGGACATGGTCAAGCTCGCACTCGGCTAGTCCCGGCGCGATCGACCGCCCACGCACTGTGTTCAAGACAGACGCACGAGGGGCCCACATCCTGGACACGGGATGCGGGCCCCTCGTGCGTCGTGGCCGGCCGGCCCGTGTCCCGCTTGTCTTCCGGCCCGGCGTTGGTCGAAGCCGCTTGCACTCGCGGGGGTCGAGTGCTAATCATTGGCGTTAGCACTCTCCAAGTGAGAGTGCTACTAAAACGAGGACCGGGTCGGTGAGGCCCGCAGGGTCCGGCGGGAAGGAACCGCCGGGCACGCAGGCCGTCCGTCGCGGGCGCGGGCGCGGTCCGGAGCAATCCACCCCTGTCCGGGAGGACCACTTCAGATGGCCAAGATCATTGCGTTCGACGAGGAGGCCCGGCGCGGTCTCGAGCGTGGGATGAACCAGCTCGCCGACGCCGTCAAGGTCACCCTTGGCCCCAAGGGTCGCAACGTCGTCCTTGAGAAGAAGTGGGGCGCCCCCACGATCACCAACGACGGCGTCTCCATCGCCAAGGAGATCGAGCTCGAGGACCCGTACGAGAAGATCGGCGCCGAGCTGGTCAAGGAAGTCGCCAAGAAGACGGACGACGTCGCCGGCGACGGTACGACCACCGCCACCGTTCTCGCCCAGGCGCTCGTCCGCGAGGGCCTGCGCAACGTGGCTGCCGGTGCGAACCCGATGGCCCTCAAGCGTGGTATCGAGAAGGCCGTCGAGGCCGTCTCCGCCGCCCTGCTCGCCCAGGCCAAGGACGTCGAGACCAAGGAGCAGATCGCTTCCACGGCCTCGATCTCCGCTGCTGACACCCAGATCGGCGAGCTCATCGCCGAGGCGATGGACAAGGTCGGCAAGGAAGGCGTCATCACCGTCGAGGAGTCGCAGACCTTCGGTCTGGAGCTTGAGCTCACCGAGGGCATGCGCTTCGACAAGGGCTACATCTCGGCGTACTTCGCCACCGACATGGAGCGCATGGAGTCGTCCCTCGACGACCCGTACATCCTGATCGTCAACTCCAAGATCGGCTCGGTCAAGGACCTGCTGCCGCTCCTGGAGAAGGTCATGCAGTCCGGCAAGCCGCTGCTGATCATCGCCGAGGACGTCGAGGGCGAGGCCCTGTCGACCCTGGTCGTCAACAAGATCCGCGGCACCTTCAAGTCCGTCGCCGTCAAGGCCCCGGGCTTCGGCGACCGCCGCAAGGCCATGCTCGGTGACATCGCCATCCTCACGGGCGGCACCGTCATCTCCGAGGAGGTCGGCCTCAAGCTGGAGAACGCCGGTCTCGACCTGCTCGGCCGCGCCCGCAAGGTCGTCATCACCAAGGACGAGACCACGATCGTCGACGGTGCCGGTGACAGCGACCAGGTCCAGGGTCGCGTCAACCAGATCCGCGCCGAGATCGAGAACTCCGACTCGGACTACGACCGTGAGAAGCTCCAGGAGCGCCTCGCGAAGCTGGCCGGCGGCGTGGCCGTCATCAAGGCCGGTGCCGCGACCGAGGTCGAGCTCAAGGAGCGCAAGCACCGCATCGAGGACGCCGTTCGCAACGCGAAGGCGGCCGTCGAGGAGGGCATCGTCGCCGGTGGTGGCGTGGCCCTGCTCCAGGCTTCCTCGGTCTTCGACAAGCTCGACCTGTCGGGTGACGAGGCGACCGGCGCCAACGCCGTGAAGCTCGCGCTCGAGGCCCCGCTGAAGCAGATCGCCGTCAACGGTGGTCTCGAGGGTGGCGTCGTCGTGGAGAAGGTCCGCAACCTCACCGTGGGCTGGGGCCTGAACGCCGCGACCGGCGAGTACGTCGACATGATCGCCGAGGGCATCATCGACCCGGCGAAGGTGACGCGCTCCGCGCTGCAGAACGCCGCGTCGATCGCCGCGCTGTTCCTCACCACCGAGGCCGTCATCGCCGACAAGCCCGAGAAGGCCGGTGCCCCCGCGGGCGGCGGCATGCCGGGTGGTGACATGGACTTCTGATCGGCCCCCGGCTGATCGGCTGTTCTCGTACCGAGGGCGGCACCCCTTCCTGACGGAGGGGGTGCCGCCCTCGGGCGTTTCAGCCGAGCTGCTTGAGGAAGTAGACGTCCTCGTGGCCGCCCGGGAAGCCCGGGACGCGGACGGTCTCCTCGTAGCCGTGGCGGGCGTAGAACTCGGGCGCCTGGAAGGTGAACGAGGAGACGAGGATGCTCGCGCAGCCCCGCCGCCGGGCCTCGTCCTCGGCCGCGGCCAGCAGCTTCCCGCCCCAGCCGCCGCCCCGGCTGTCCTGCCGCACCCAGGTCATCTCGATGCCCGCCCGGTCGCCCCAGCTCCAGCCGGACAGCCCCGCCACGAGCTCCCCGCCCGCGTCGGTGATCCGCACCGTGAACTCCGACTGCACGTGCTCCGCCGTCGCCGCCCGGTTGAAGGCGTCCAGCTCCTTGCTCAGCCGCGCGTCGAGCTCCGCGTCGGCCCCGCCTGTGGTGATGTCCACCCCGTTGTTGTCCATGCGGTCATTGTCGGGCGACCGCATGGACAGGACCGAATGCTTTACGGGGGCTCCGCGACGGTCCGCAGCAGGGCCTCGAAGGGCGGCACCCTCAGGCTGGTGCCGGGCCGGTGGGGTTGCCCGGTGGTTGGGACGGGGCGGCGGTGGGGCGGGGGGTTTGGTTGACTCGGGGGATGAGCGAGAGCAGTGCACCCTTCGTCAAGATCTGCGGGCTGAAGACCGGCCACGACGTCGACGTGGCCGTGGAGGCCGGGGCCGATGCCATCGGGTTCGTCTTCGCGCCCGGCAGCCCGCGCACCGTCGGGGCCGGCCTGGCGCGGGAGCTGGCCGCGCGGGTGCCGGACGGGGTGCTGACCGTCGGGGTGTTCCGCGGGCAGCCCGTCGAGGAGGTCCGGCGCCTCGCCGAGGCGAGCGGGGTGCGGGGCGTGCAGCTGCACGGCGACGAGGGGCCCGAGTACTACGAGGAACTGCGCGCCCCCGGCCGGACCCTGCTGCGGGCCACCGCCGAGCACGTGAAGGCCTGCGGGGAGTACGGCGAGGACCTGCTGCTCCTGGACGCCCCCGACCCCGGCTCAGGCAAGCCCTGGAACTGGGGTTCCGCCGACTTCGCCGCCCCCGAGGGCCGCTGGCTGCTGGCGGGCGGACTCACCCCGGCCAACGTCGCCGAGGCCCTGCGGACCACCGGCGCCTGGGGCGTGGACGTGTCCAGCGGGGTCGAGGAGGGGCGCGGGGTGAAGTCCCCCGCGCTGATCCGCGCCTTCGTGCGCGCGGCGCACGCCTCCGGTCGCTGAACGCAGCCGTGCGATTACTCTGAGCGAGAACCGAAGGTTGGGCCGGTCCCTCCCGGGCACAGCACAGGCATGGTCTCGGAAACGCTCGGATGGCTGCGCCGCCTGACCGGCCGCCTCGCTCCACGGGAAGGCGGGGGCCCGGCGCTGTTCACCCCTCGCCGCGCCCCCGTCTTCACCGCCGACTTCACCTCCACCGACCAGTGGGTCGCGGGCCGCTCCTGGGCGTATCCCGACGGCGGCCCGGTCAACCCGGGGGACAACAAGCTCGACCACCTCACCGCCGACCCCGACTACAGCCGCGGCGGCGTCTTCCGCGCGACGCTGCGCCCCGACGGGAACTGGGACGCCGGGCTGCTCACCACCGAGGGCAGCGAGGACGGCTTCATGGTGCGCACCGGAGACGTGCTGGAGGCGCGGGTGAAGCTGCCGGTGGAGACGGGGGCCTGGCCGGCGATCTGGACCTGGCGGGACGGCGGCCAGGAGATCGACGTCTTCGAGTACCACCCCGACAACCCGGACCTGCTGGAGCTGTCCAACCACGTCCGCGAGGCGCACCGCTACCACCGCGACCCCTCGGTGCGGCCCGGCGCCTGGGTGGACCTGAAGGTCGAGTTCGGCCGCAGTTCGGTGATCTGGTGGGTCAACGGCGCGCGGGTGTACTCGGACCGCCGGGGCGTGGGGCGCAACTGGCGCGCGTACCTGATCGTCAACCTGTCGGTGTGCGCCGGGAGGTACCACCCGGCGCCCGGCCCGGGGCAGACGGAGATGTCCTACGAGGTCTCGCAGCTGCGCGTCTTCCGGGGCCAGTCCTGGGTCTCCCAGGCCGTCTAGCCCTGGCCCCGTGAGCACCGCCGAGTCCGCCCGTTCCTCTGCCGTGGCGCTGGAGGATCACCTCGCGTCCGTCGACGAGCTGGTCGTACAGCCCTTCCCGGAGCGGGACTTCGACGACGTGACCGGATGGGGCGGCCCCGGCCACCGGGTGCGCGTCCTCGGAGAGAGCGAGCCCTTCTGGGAGGACGACGGGACGGCGTGGGACGCGGCCCACGCCGAACTGGAGGCCCAGCTCGACGCCGTGGCCGCCGTCTGCACCGCCCGCTGGGGCGAGCCGCGCGCCGTCGACCTGCGTCCGTACCTGGTGGCCGGGTGCGACGGGGAGGCGGTGCCCGAGCCGCTCGACTCCCTCAGCCAGCAGACCGTGTGGCTGCGGGTGTGGCCGCTCCCGGACGGGGAGCGCATGCTGGCGCTCTCCCTCGGCCAGGCGGACGGGGAGCTGCCGCTGGTGCTGTACGCCGCGGTGGGTCACCGGTCCGCGCTGGGTACGGGAGCCGCCGGCCCGTCCTGAGCCGTACGAGGGCCTTCGGCCCGGCCGTAGCGGACCTTGGTCCCTGTCCGGGGGCCTTCCGCCCCGGCGAGACTTCGGCACATGGACAATCTGGACTCTTGGGTCGTGGCCGTCAACGACCACCTCTGGACGTACCTGCTGATCCCGCTGGTGGTCGGCGCCGGGCTGTACTTCACGGTCCGCTCCAGGGGCGTGCAGCTGCGCCTGCTGCCGGAGATGTTCCGGGTGGTCAAGGAGAAGACCCCGCCGCGGGCGGACGGCCGGAAGCAGGTCTCGTCCTTCGGGGCGTTCACGATCTCGGCGGCGGCCCGCGTCGGCACCGGCAACATCGCCGGTGTTGCCACCGCCATCACCCTGGGCGGTGCGGGCGCCGTCTTCTGGATGTGGGTCATGGCGGTCATCGGCGCCGCCTCCGCCTTCGTCGAATCGGCGCTCGCCCAGCTGTACAAGGTGCGGGGCGCGACCGGCGCGTACCGGGGCGGCCCCGCCTACTACATGCAGCGGGCCCTCGGTAAGCGCTGGCTGGGCGTGCTCTTCGCGGTGACGATCACCGTCACCTTCGGCTTCGTCTTCAACGCCGTGCAGGCCAACACCATCTCGGCCGTCGCGACGGGCTCGCTCCCGGAGGCCGACACCGCCTGGTTCGGCCCGGCCGCCGGCCTGCTGCTCGCCGCGCTGCTGGGGCTGGCGGTGTTCGGCGGGGTCCGGCGGATCTCGTCCGTGACCACGGTCCTCGTCCCGGCCATGGCGGTGCTCTACCTGCTGCTCGGCGCGACCGTGGTCCTGCTCAACATCACCGAGTTCCCGCGGGTGATCGCTGACATCGTCGGCGGCGCGTTCGGGCTGCGCGAGCTCGCGGCCGGCGGCATCGGCGCGGCGATCCAGCAGGGCATCCGGCGCGGCATGTTCTCCAACGAGGCGGGCCTGGGCTCCGCGCCGAACGCGGGCGCGGCGGCGGAGGTCTCGCACCCCGTCAAGCAGGGCCTCGTGCAGGCCCTGGGCGTCTTCTTCGACACGCTGCTGGTGTGCACGATGACGGCCTTCATCGTCCTGGTGACGAACCCGGAGCTCGCGGGCCGCCAGGGCGCGGACCTCACGCAGAGCTCGCTGAGCGGCTCGCTCGGCGCGTGGGCGGGGCACGTCCTGACGGTGGTCGTCTTCATGCTGGCCTTCAGCAGCATGATCGGGAACTACTACTACGGCGAGACCAACGTCCGGTTCATCACCCGCAGGCGTTGGGTCCTGCCCGGTTACCGGGCGCTGGTCCTGGCGGCCGTCGTCCTCGGCTCGCTGGGTTCGGTGTCGGTGGTCTGGAACCTGGCGGACGTGTTCATGGGCCTGATGGCGCTGGTCAACCTGCTGGCGATCCTCCCGCTGTCGGCGATCGCCTTCCGCCTCCTCGACGACTACCTCGCGCAGCGCCGGGCGGGCCTGGACCCCGTCTTCACCCGCGACCGGATGCCGGACCTGCGCGGCGTCCAGTGCTGGGACCCGGTCCGGGAGACGGTCCGGGAGACGGCCCCGGTGGCGCGGAGGTAGCTGCGTGCGCCCCCCCCGATCGGGGGACGGCGAGGGTGGCGGGCCCGGGCCGCGAAACCGTCGATCTACGCTCACGCCATGGCCACAGGAGAGGGGACCCGCGATGACCGCAACCGTGGTCGGACCCGGCCGGAGTGCCGGTGGCCCTGCGTGGGAGTACCTGCTGCAGAGCTGGCGTGAACTGGACGTCCCGAAGGGCTGGCGCGCCGAGATCGACGGCGGACGGATCACCTTGGAACCGCCGGCCCACCGGCACCACCACGGGATCGCCGCGCGGGTGCAGCGCGCTCTTTACGACGTCCGGCCGCCGGAATGCGGTGTCTACCAGACCCTCGGCATCCACATCGCCCCGCTGGACGAGCTGTACGTGCCGGACCTGGTGCTCGCTCCGCGGGGCGTGGTCGAAGGGGTCGCGGCCGACGTCAGTGATCCGGTGGACGCGGCCGAGGCGCTGCTCGTCGTGGAGATCACCTCCCAGGGCAATCGCCGAGGACGACCGGAAGAAGAAGCTCTGGGCCTATGCCCACGCCCCGGTCCCGGCGTACCTCCTCATCGACCGTTTCGACGAGCACGGGCCCACGGCCACGCTGTTCACCGGCCCCGAGAACGGTGCCTACCGGCACCCCGAACGGGTCGCCTTCGGCGGGGTGCTCAAGCTCCCCGAGCCGTTCCCGCTGGTGCTGGAGACGGAGAACTTCCCCCGCTGACCGTCGGTGACCGGCTGACGCAGCTTAGAAGATGCCGGAGCCGGAGGCCTGGCCGTCGGCTTCGACGGACTGGACGACCGAGGCCGAGGCGCGCAGGTCGTCGACCTGTTCGGGGGAGAGGCGCGCGGCGAAGCCGTTCAGGGCGTCGCGGTAGACGTGCGTCGGGGTGATCCCGTAGGCCTCGGCGACCTCGGCCGGGTCGAGGTCCGGGCGGACCGTGACGATGTACGTGGGGTGGTCGGCGGCCGCGCGGGACGCCGGTACGGGTACGGGCGCGGCGGCAGCCGCGGCCACGGGCAGGGCGGCCACGGAGGCCAGGACGGCGGCGGCCAGCGGCAGGGCGGCTCGGCTCAGTCGGGTGCGCATGGGGTGAGGCCATCACGGGCGACGGGGCAGGTCAACGACGTCCAGGGGTGTGGCGGGGGCACGGAGAGCGCACCGGCCGTGCGCCCCCTGACCTGGGGGAAGGCCGTACGGGTGATCTTGCCGGGGTGGTCGTGGCCGGGGCGGACGGGTCCCCACCCCTGACGGCACAGGGGGATAACCCTTTCTGCAGCTTGTGCGACAGGGGCCGCTGGCGGGGCGCGCGGCGATCGGCCGGCCGGGGGCGGTGCTTCAAGCCGTCGTGACGTGGCACCGATGCAGGTGAGGGCCGCCTCCGCAGGAGCACTCGTTGCCGCGGAGGCGGCTCACCCATGCCGACCCTCCACCCCCGTCAGGGAGTTCTTTCCATGCGCCTGCTCGCACCTCTGGCCGCCGTCAGCCTCCTCGCCCTCACCTCCGTCGCGGCCGGCAGTGCCTCCGCCGCCGCCCCGGAGCCGACGCCGGCGCCGCTGAAGACCGCTGCCAACGCCGTGCCCGGTCAGTACATCGTGACCCTGGACAAGGGGGTGGACGCGGCGAAGACCGCGCAGAAGCTGGGCCTGAAGCCGAAGTTCCTCTACAGCTCCGCGCTCAACGGCTTCGCCGTCCCGCTGACCCCGCTCCAGCTGACGATCGTCCGCAACAGCCTGGGGGTGAAGTCGGTCGAGGAGGACGCCAAGGTCCAGTCCGCGGCGAGGCAGAGCGCGGCGCCCGGCACCCGGGCCCCTTCCTCCTCCTGGGGCCAGGACCGGATCGACCAGAAGGAGCTGCCGCTGGACAACAGCTACTCCCCTGAGGGCAACGGCGCCGGGGTGAACGTCTACGTCATCGACTCGGGCATCGACTACAACCACACCGAGTTCGGCGGTCCCGACGCCACCCGTGCCACGTTCGGCTTCGACGCGGTCGGGGACGGCCGCAACGGCGCCGACTGCCAGGGCCACGGTACGCACGTCGCGGGCACGGTCGCGGGCAAGACGTACGGGGTCGCGAAGAAGGCCAACGTGATCAGCGTCCGCGTCCTCGGCTGCGACGGCAAGGGTGAGTTCTCGGGCATCATCGCGGGCCTGGACTGGGTGGCCAAGAACGCCAAGCAGCCCGCCGTGGTGAACGGTTCCCTGGGCGGGGACCTGTCGGAGGCGGTGAACAACGCTGCCACCGCCCTGTCCGACGCGGGTGTGCTTCCCGTCATCGCGGCCGGCAATTCCTCGAAGGACGCGTGCCTGGTCTCGCCGGCATCTGCCGCGCGCGTGATCACCGTCGCCGCATCCAGCCAGTGGGACGAGGAGACCGACTTCACCAACTACGGCCGCTGCGTCACCCTCTACGCCCCCGGCCAGGCCATCGTCTCCGCGAAGCTCGGCGGCGGCAGCGTGGCGCTCGACGGTACGTCGATGGCCGCGCCGCACGTCGCCGGTGTCGCGGCCCTCTACAAGGCCAAGAACCCGGACGCGACTCCGGGGGATGTCAGCGAGTTCCTGGACACCGAGGCCACCAAGGACGTCCTGAAGAGCGTCAGCAAGACCAGCCCGAACGTCCTGCTCTACCTCGGCGGTCTCTGACCCGACCCCCGTACGGGCGCCCGGGTGCCGGAGGGTCCTCGCGACCCCCGCCCCGGGCAGCCCGTACGGGTGAACTTCCTGCGGTCGTTCGTTCGGGGCGACACTCCGGGCGGTGGCCCGGGATGACCCTTTCTGCACCGCCTCCGACCTGCCTCCCGCAGCCACCCCGCCCTGTCCGCCAGGCGGGGGCAGCGGCTCAAGTCTTCTCCGGACGGAATCCGATGAAGGAAGGGGCCGTGCCCCGGGAGCCGTTCGCCGGTGCCGGGCGCGGCCCATCCACGCCGATCCACACGCACTTCAGGGAGCTCCCTCCATGCGTCTGCTTGCCGCGCGCCTGACCACTGCCGCCGTCCTCACGCTGACCTCCGTGGCGGCCGGGTCGGCCTCCGCCGACACCCCGGAGCCGACCCCGGCGCCGCTGCTCACCACCACGAACGCCATCCCGGGCAGCTACATCGTCACCCTGGAGAAGGGGCTCAACCCGGCGGCATTCGCGGCGTCCGTCGGGGTGAAGCCGACCTTCACCTACACCTCGGCGATCAACGGCTTCGCCACCACGCTCACGGAGACCCAGCTGAAGAACGCGCGACTGTCGCGCGGCGTGGTGAACGTGGCCCAGGACGCGGTGGTGACGGCCCCGCCGGCACCCGCGAACGGGGTCGCGACCAAGGCGCCCTCGAACTCCTGGGGCCTGGACCGGATCGACCAGCGCTTCCTGCCGCTCGACAACGAGTTCAGCCCCAACACCAACGGCCAGGGCGCGACGGCGTACATCCTGGACAGCGGCATCGACTTCCGGCACCCCGACTTCGGTGGCCGCGCACGCGCCGGTTTCGACGCGATCGGTGACGGCCGCAACGGCGCGGACTGCAACGGCCACGGCACGCACGTCGCGGGCACGGTCGGCGGCGAGCAGTACGGCGTGGCCCACAAGGTCAGCCTGGTCAGCGTCCGCGTCCTCGGCTGCGACGGCCGCGGTGCCTGGTCGGGGATCATTGCGGGCCTGGACTGGGTGGCCAACAACGCCCAGCAGCCGGCCGTCCTGAACGCCTCGCTGGGCGGTGACCGCTTCGAGCCGGTCAACAACGCCACGAACAACCTGTTCATGCGGGGCGTGCTGCCGATCGTCGCGGCGGGCAACGACAACATCGACGCCCGCCGGGTCTCGCCCGCCTCCACCCCCAACGCCGTGACGGTCGGTGCGACCAACCGCTACGACCAGGAGACCGACTTCTCCAACTGGGGTGAGCTCCTCGACCTCTACGCCCCCGGCCAGGACATCATCTCCGCGAAGCTTGGCGGCGGCAGCGTGTCGATGAACGGCACCTCGATGGCGGCGCCGCACGTCGCCGGAGTGGCAGCCCTCTACAAGGCCGCGCACCCCACGGCGACGCCGACCGAGGTGGCGAACTTCCTGAAGAACGAGGCCACGGAGGACGTCATCCAGAACCTCAGCGACAACGGCCCGGACAAGCTGCTGTTCACCAACGGCCTCTGACCTGCTGGGTCAGAGCGCCGCGACGAAGGTCGCCCAGGCCCGTGCGTGGAACACCACGTGCGGGCCTTCGGGCTGCTTGGAGTCCCGTACGGGGACGAGGTGGGGGTGGCCGTCGGCCACTTCGAGGCAGCTTCCGCCGTCGCCGCCACTGTGGGTGGACTTCCGCCAGGTGGCCATCTCCAGGCATTCGCCGCCGTCACCGCCGCTATAGCTCGACTTGTGCCAGGTTGCTGCCGCTAGGTCGTATTCACGCATGCTCGTAATCCTTTGCCGCGGACTCGATCATGGCCAGTGAATCGCGAGGTGAGAGCGCGCTGGCCGTCAGCAGATCGTAGTTCAGCACGTGGCGGGCAACCGTGGCCGGATCGTCGAATAGCTGGCCCGTCCCGTTGCCTTCGGCGTACGAGAGCGGAGGGGCGTCGGCGAACGACATCAGCTTGAGCAGCCCCGTCATCCCGGCATGCGCTCCTGCGCGGAATGGAATTACCTGGACGATGATTCGGTGGGACCGGGCCAATCCGATGATGTGACGCAGTGCCTCGGCCATCACTTCCCCGCTGCCGACCTCGCGGCGGATGACTGCTTCGTCAAACACGCACCACAACAGTGGGGAGCTTGGGTCGGTGAGGAGTGAGGCACGGGCCAGCCGATTCTCGACCAGCTCGTCGATGACTTGCTCCGTTGCCGTGGGCTGGTAGGCGCGGCAGACGGCTCGCGCGTAGGCCTCGGTCTGGAGCAGTCCGGGGATCAACTGCGGTGCGTAGTCACGGATCTCCTTGGCCAGGGCTTCCACCTCGGCCACCGCAGCGAAGTGGTCCGGATACTTGGACTTGGCTGCTGCACCGCAGTTGCGGGCGAAGAAGCCGTCTGTGCCGAGGATCTCGTCGATCTGACGGGCGAAATCGAGGTGCATGCGGCGGGTGCCGGCCTCTAGCTGGCC
The DNA here is from genome assembly GCF_000725805.1 of Streptomyces xanthophaeus. GTDB lineage: Bacteria > Actinomycetota > Actinomycetes > Streptomycetales > Streptomycetaceae > Streptomyces > Streptomyces xanthophaeus. The sequence goes on from NZ_JOFT01000034.1 coordinate 140,929, forward strand.
GATGAACGAGCCGCTCACGAAGAGCGGTTCGGCCAATTCGGCCTGGCTCTTGCCCGCGCGTTCGCGCGCCACGCGGAGTTCGGCGCCGAGCATGGCTCGGGGCGAGGATGAAGGATCAAGCTTCTTTGGTGGCATGGGCAACTCCCTGAGCAACATGCGGGGTTGTTGCGGGTCCGCACTTGAAAGGCTAGCGAGCGCGTCGCCACTCTGTGTGAGGAAGTTGGATACTCAGAGTAGAAAGGTGACATGTCATGGTGCTCACTCCACAGGAGCGCATGGAGGCGGCCGAAGAGGCCGTTGCGCAGCTGAGGGACTCCTTGGCCGGGGTGGGGGTGCTGTTCCCTTCCCTCGACGTGGAGCGGGTGTCCGCCGCCGGTACGTACGGGCTGCCGCTGGTCGATCTCGGCCGCTGCAACCTGGACACCGCGCTCCGGCTGGCGGCCGTACTGCACGAGCGGGCGGCCCGTAAGTGAACGAGGCGGTCGAGGCGGCGGAGTTCGCCTTCGAGCTCGGCTGGAAGCTGCGCGGCCTGGAGACGGCCCTGGCCCCGCGCGGGGCCCGCGCACCCGAGGGCGGGGACCCGCAGCCGCCCCCGCCGCCCGGCTGGCAGCGGTTCACGCTGGTGCACTGCCCCGTGGACGGGTATCCGGGGTTCGACGACCCCCGCTACGACGGGCTGAAGGCGGCGCCGCCGCAGGGCTGCGCCGTGGAGGACTTCGGCGGGTCGCTGGGGCTCAGGTGCGACCGGCCGGGCGGGCGGCTGCTGGACGCGGTCGCGGACCTGTGCGCGGAGATCCGGACGGGGCACGGGCTGCTGATGACCGGGCTCGGCATCGACAAGCTGTGGGAGTGGTCCGAGGACGGTACGGACGGCTGGGGCGCCGAGATCGTCGGGCAGCTCCTGCTGATGGCGGCCGAGCGGGGGCCGCGCCTCGGCTACGGCGTGGACGACCTCGCCCGTTTCCTGCGGGAGGCCGCCGGAGCAGCCGATGCCGGAGCGTGACGGGTCGCTCAGCCGCCTGGAGGGTCCGATGTCGCGCACCGTGGTGGACCCGGATGAGGCACTTCTCGCCGAGGCGGCGGAGATGCCGGGAACCACGACGCAACGGGCGACGATCAACGGGGCGCCGGCGCAGTGCGTGGCCGCTGCCCGGCGGCGGCGCTTCGTGCAACTGATGGACGAGGGTGTCTTCGGCGACCTGCGGGACCCAGAAGCGATGCGGGGTGCCTGGCAGTGACCAAGTACCTGGTCGGCAGGATTGCGTGGGCCCGGATGCATCTGCCGGCGGTCCGGGACGGGCTGATACCGCTGTTGGAGCGGGGCCCGCTCGCGACGTGCGCGCGTCACTCGCCGACCTGTTGACCGTTGCGACCGGTGCGCGGGGCTGTTCGTCGGCCAGGACGAGGCCGCGTACGCCCCGGGACGAAGCCGGTCGGCGTGGCGGGGCCGGTGCCCGCCGCCGGTCCCGGGCGGGAGTTCCGCGGCCTGGTGCGGCCCGGGTCGGTGTTCAGTCGGTGCGCAGGCGGGCGTGGAGGTGTTCGTCGTGCCAGCCGTCGGCGTGGAGGAGGGCGCCGCGCATGGTGCCCTCCAGCGCGTAGCCGGCCTTCGTCGCCACGGCGCAGGAGGCCGGGTTCGCCACGGAGTGGGTGATGCGGACGCGGTGCAGGCCGAGCTCCTCGAAGGCCCAGCGGGTGACGCGTTCCGTGGCCGCGGTCATGAGGCCGGCGCCGCGTCCGGCGGGCAGGAGCCAGTACAGGAGCTCGCCGCTGCCGCCGCGCAGGTCCAGGTCGGCGAGGCCGATCAGGCCGACGGCCGGTCCGCCGGAGGCCGGGGCCAGGGCCCAGGCCGCGCCCTTCTCGGCTGCCCAGCGGCGGCCGTAGCGGGCGATGGACTGCTGGGCCCGGTCCGGGGTGAAGCTGCCCGTGCGGTTCCAGTGCCGGATGCCCGGGTCGAGACCGGCGGCGATCAGCGCGGGGGCGTCGGACGGCTCCCAGGGGCGCAACAGCCAGCCGCCGGGCAGGGGCAGGTCGAGCACGGGCTGGGGCAGGTCCCGCATCCGGCCGGCCGGGACGACGGCCGGGATCTCCTCGGCGGCGCGCAGACGGGCCAGGAGTGCCTTGGCCGCCTCGCTCTCGCCGTCGAAGCCGTGGCCGCGGTCCAGGTGTTCGGGGACGGCCGGGCCGGTGAGCAGGACGATGTTGCAGGAGAAGCAGGGGATGACGTCGTAGAGGTGCTCCAGCTCGGCGTCGTGGGCGCGCAGACCCCAGGTGGGGACGAAGCAGCGGGCGCGCTCGCCCGGGGGCAGGGCTTCGAGGAGGGCGAGGGTCTCGGTGGCCTGGGCGCCGGTCCACAGGGCGACGGAGGCGCCGCCGGAGATCGGGCCGTACGGATGGCCCTGGCGGGGGTCGAGGCGGACGACTTCGAAGGCTGCGGCTCCGGCGGGTATCTCCATGGCGCCGAGTATGCCGTCCGGGTGTGGCGTGCGAACGCCCCCGCCTGAGCAGGGGCGTTCGATGGGACGGGACCGGGCCGGGGTTCAGGCCAGGGCGGGTTCCTTGTCGGCCTCGGACGTCGGGGAGGCGGGGGCCGCCGGGTCGGGGTCGGTGTTGAGGTCGGCGAGCATCTGGCGGGTGAAGCCGAAGAAGTAGGTGGCGGCGAAGCCCACCAGGTAGCCGACCGCCAGGCCGCCCGCGTAGACGGCGATGGTGGTGCCCATGCCGGACTTGCCGTCGAGGAGGGGGAAGAGGGCCCAGCCGGAGGGGCCGATGGCGGTGGAGCCGAAGGCCGTGCCGAGCTGGTTGCACAGGCCGATGAAGGCCCCGCCCGCCGCGCCGCCGATGCAGGCGGTGACGAAGGGGCGGCCGAGCGGCAGCGAGACGCCGTAGATGAGGGGTTCGCCGACGCCCAGGAATCCGGCGGGCAGCGCGGACTTGATGGTGGTGCGCAGCGAGCCGTTGCGCGGGAGCCGGTAGTAGACGGCGATGGCGGCGCCGACCTGGCCCGCGCCGGCCATGGCGAGGATGGGCAGCAGGACGGTGTAGCCGGACTGTTCGATGAGCGTGGTGTGGATCGGGATGAGGGCCTGGTGCAGGCCGAGCATGACCAGGGGGAGGAAGAGCCCGCCGAGGACGAGGCCCGCGAAGGCGCCGCCGGTGGCGAGCAGCCAGTTGGCGAACGTACCGATGGCGGCGGAGGCCTCACCGGCGAGGAACATCAGGCCGAAGAGGGTGACGAGGCCGGAGATCAGCACGGTGAGGGTGGGCGTGACGAGGACGTCCAGGGCCTCGGGGACCCACTTGCGGCACCACTTCTCGACCTGGACGGCGAGCAGGGCCGCGGCGAGGGCGCCGAGGACGCCGCCCTGGCCGGGGGAGAGGGGCTGGCCGAAGGCGTCGATCTTGGCGACGCCGGGGAAGACGATGATCGCGGCGACGGCGCCGCCGAGGATGGCCGTACCGCCGAACTCCTTGGCGGTGTTGTAGCCGACGAACACGGCGATCAGCGACATGAACCCGGAGGCCATCGCGGCCAGTGCCGGGACGATGGCGGGCAGCCAGCCCATGTTCATGAGGACGCCGTTCAGGCCCGCGATGATGCCGCAGCCGATCAGCGCCGGGATCAGGGGGACGAAGATGTTCGCGATGCGGCGCAGGAACAGCTTGAAGGGGGTCGCGTTCTTCGCCTTCTGCGCCTGCTTCAGTGCGGCGCCCTGCGCGGCGAGTCCGTCCGCGGTGAGGGAGGCGTGGGCGGCGGCTGGCGCGGGGGCGGCTGCGCGGGCCTCCTCGACCAGGGCCTCGAACTCCGGGGTGACGCGGGCGACGGTGCCCGGGCCCAGCACGATCTGGTAGGTGTCGTCCTCGACCACACCCATGACGGCCGGGAGGGCCCGCAGGGCCTCGTCCTGGACCAGGCTGCGGTCGTGGAGGCCGATGCGCAGCCGGGTCATGCAGTGCGCGATCGAGCTGATGTTGTCCGGGCCGCCGACCAGAGGGAGGATCGCGGCGGCTGTGGCGCGGTTCTTGTCAGTGGACATGGTGGATCGCCTCGGGTCGGGGGTGGGTCAGCTGGTCTGGTCGGCGAGGGCAAGGGCGAGGGCGGCGCGCAGGTGGCCCTGCGAGGCGTCGAGGAGCGCGGCGGCCCGGGGGCCGTCGACGCCGCCGAGGATCACGAGGACGGCGTTCTTGACCTCGCCGTCGGTGGCGGTGAGGGCCGCCTCGATCTCCGCGTCGGGTGCGCCGGTGGCCAGGGCCACGATGCGGCGGGCGCGGGCGCGCAGCTTCTCGTTGGAGGAGCGCATGTCGACCATGAGGTTCCCGTACGTCTTCCCGAGCCGGATCATCGTGACGGTCGAGATGAGGTTGAGGACGAGCTTCTGCGCGGTGCCCGCCTTCAGACGGGTGGAACCGGTGAGCAGCTCGGGTCCGACGACGACCTCGATGCCGTGCTCGGCGGCGGCGGCGAGCGCGGACCCCGCGTTGCAGGAGAGGCCGACGGTGAGGGCGCCGCGGGCGCGGGCGGCTTCGACGGCGCCGATCGCGTACGGGGTGCGGCCGGAGGCGGAGATACCGACGACGGTGTCGTCCGGGCCGATCTCCAGCGCGGCGAGGTCCTCGGCGGCGAGCTCCGCGGAGTCCTCGGCGCCCTCGACGGCCTTGACCATGGCGGAGGGGCCGCCCGCGATCAGGCCGACGACCTCGGACGGGTCGGTGTTGAAGGTGGGCGGGCACTCGCTGGCGTCCAGGACGCCCATCCGGCCCGCGGTGCCCGCTCCCGCGTAGACCAGGCGGCCGCCCCGGGCCATGCGCGCGGCGATCGCGTCGACCGCGGCGGCGATCTGCGGCAGCTGTCCGGCGACGGCGGCCGGGACGGTGGCGTCCTCGGCGTTCATGGTGCGGACGATGTCGAGGGTGGACAGCCGGTCGATCTCGGCCAGTTCGGGACGGAAGGCCTCGGTGGTCAGCGTCTCCAGCTGGGCGCGGAGTTCGGCGTACGCGGTCATGGGCGGGGGCTCCTGGTCCGGGCGCAGCCCTAGCGGGCGGTGCTGCGCTTGCTGCTGGTCGGTACGGGCGTCTGGTGACGGGGGGCGAGGGCCTCGTAGGAGGCGGCGAGGGCGGGCGCGGCGGTCTCGTAGGTCTGCTGGGCGACGCCGACGAAGAGGCAGTCGACGACGAGGAGCTGGCTGGTGCGGCTGGACATGGCGGCCGGGCGCAGCCGGGTCTCGCGGGCGGCGGAGGTGGCCAGGACCAGGTCGGCGTAGTGGGAGACGGGGGCGTTCGGGCGGCCGGTGAGGGCGACGGTGGTGGCGCCGCGCTCGAAGGCCGTGCGCAGGGGCTCGATGACGTCGCCGGTGGCGCCGGAGTGGGTCACGGCGACGGCGACGTCGCCGGGGCGGAGCTGCACGGCGTTGGTGACGGCGAGGTGCGGGTCGCTGTGGGCGTGGGCGAGGAGGCCGATGCGCAGGAGCTTCTGGGCGAGGTCCTGGGCGACGAGGCCGGAGGCGCCGACGCCGTAGATGTCGATGCGGCGGGCGCTCGCGAGGGCGGTGACGGCGGCGGCCAGCTGGGTCAGGTCGAGGCCGGCGGCGGTGTCGGCGAGGGTCTGCGCCTCCTCGTGGGCCAGCTTGGCGACGACGTCGGCGAGGGGGTCGTCGACGGCTATGTCGACGGTGACGGCCGGGGCGGCGCCGGACTCCTGCTGGGCGGCGAGGGCGGCCAGGGCCAGGCGCAGGTCGCGGTAGCCGGGGTAGCCGAGGAGGCGGGCGGTGCGCACGACGGTGGCCTCGCTGGTGCCGGTGTGCTCGGCGAGCGCGGAGACGGTGAGGCGGGAGCAGCCGGCCGGGTCGGAGGCGACGGCCTCGGCGACGGCCTGCATGGAGCGGGTCATGGAGGGGGCGAGGGCGCGGACCCGGGCCCGGAGTTCGGCGGGGGCGGGGGGGGGGGGGGGGGGGGGGGAGGGGGGGGGTTGG
>NZ_JOFT01000035.1 GCF_000725805.1 Streptomyces xanthophaeus
TTCGGTGGAGATGTCGCAATCCACACCGAACCCGGAGGCCCTCACCCATTTCAAGAACCCAGCACGCGTGTCACCAACGTCCCGGGACAACACACCTAGCGGGCCCTGGGGGACGGGCAGGGCGGGGCGGTCTAGTCGACCAGGTCGCGGACCACCGCGTCGGCCAGGAGGCGGCCGCGCAGGGTCAGGACGGCGCGGCCCGCCTCGTACGGGGCGGGCTCCAGGAGGCCGTCCGCCAGCGCCCGTCCCGCGGCCGCGAGGCCGGCGGGGGCGAGCAGCGACAGCGGGCAGCCGTCCACCAGCCGCAGCTCCAGCAGGATCCGCTCCACCCTGCGGTCCTCCTCGGACAGGAGCTCGCGCCCCGCGCCCGGCGAGCGGCCCTGCGCCAGCGCGGCGGCGTACGCACCGGGGTGCTTCACGTTCCACCAGCGCACCCCGCCGACGTGGGAGTGCGCGCCGGGACCCGCGCCCCACCAGTCGGCCCCGCGCCAGTACAGCTCGTTGTGCAGGCAGCGCCCGGCTTCGGAGGTGGCCCAGTTCGACACCTCGTACCAGGAGTACCCGGCCCCGGCCATGACCTCGTCCGCGATCAGGTAGCGGTCGGCGTGCACGTCGTCGTCGGTCATCGGGACCTCGCCGCGGCGGATCCGGCGGGCCAGCTGGGTGCCCTCCTCGACGATCAGCGCGTACGCCGAGACGTGGTCGGGGCCGGCGCCGAGGGCGGCGGCCAGGGTGTCGCGCCAGTCCTGGTCCGTCTCCCCCGGGGTGCCGTAGATCAGGTCCAGGTTGACGTGGTCGAAGCCGGCGGCCCGTGCCTCCGCGACGCAGGCCTCCGGGCGGCCCGGGGTGTGGGTGCGGTCGAGCACCTTCAGGACGTGCTGCTTCGCGCTCTGCATGCCGAAGGAGACCCGGTTGAAGCCGCCGGCCCGCAGTTCGGCCAGGTACGCCGGGTCCACCGACTCGGGATTGGCCTCGGTGGTGATCTCGGCGTCCTCGGCCAGGCCGAATTCGTCGCGGATCGCCGCGAGCATCCGTACGAGGTCCGCGGCCGGCAGCAGGGTCGGCGTACCGCCGCCGACGAAGACGGTGCGTACGGCCCTCGGGTCGTCGCCGAGCACCTTCCGGGCGAGGCGGACCTCGTCGATCAGGGTGTCGGCGTAGTTCTCCCGGGAGGCGAGCACGCCGCCGGTCCCGCGCAGCTCGGTCGCCGTGTAGGTGTTGAAATCGCAGTACCCGCAGCGCGTGGCGCAGTACGGGACGTGCAGGTAGAACCCGAGCGGCCGGTCCCCCGCACCCGCCAGGGCGTGCGACGGCAGCGAGCCGTCTTCGGGCATGGGGTCACCGTCGGGCAGTGCGGAAGGCATGCCCCCATTGTCCCGCACCCCCGGACCTCGCCCGGACCGCACCGGAACCGCGGCCGGACCGCCGCCCAGCCCCGGCCCGCGGGGGGCCGGGGGCCGGGGTACCGGGGCGGTCAGGCCTCGCGGGCGCCCTCGTACATCTCGTCGATGAGGTGCTTGAACTCCCGCTCGACCACCGGCCGCTTCAGCTTCAGGCTCGGCGTGAGGTCACCGTGTTCGACGTCGAGGTCCCGGGGCAGCAGCCGGAACTGCTTGACCGTCTGCCACCGCTGGAGGCCCTCGTTCAGGGTCTGGACGTACGTCTCGACGAGCCGGATCGTCTCGGGCGCCGCCACGACCTGCGCGTACGTCTTGCCCTCCAGCCCGTTCTCGGCCGCCCAGCCCAGGATCGCCGGGCCGTCGAGCGCGATCAGCGCCGAGCAGAAGTTCCGGTCGGCGCCGTGCACCACGATGCTGGACACGTACGGGCAGATCGCCTTGAACTGGCCCTCGATCTCGGCCGGGGCGACGTACTTGCCGCCCGAGGTCTTGATCAGGTCCTTCTTGCGGTCGGTGATGCGCAGGTAGCCGTCGGCCGAGAGCTCGCCGATGTCGCCCGTGTGCAGCCAGCCGTCCGACTCCAGCACCTCGGCGGTCTTCTCCGGGAGCCCGTGGTAGCCCTGCATGATGCCGGGGCTGCGCAGCATGACCTCGCCGTCGTCGGCGATGCGGACCTCGGCGCCGGGGAGCGGCTTGCCGACGGTGCCGGTGCGGTAGGCCTCGCCCGGGTTGACGAAGGAGGCCGCGCTGGACTCCGTCAGGCCGTAGCCCTCGAGGATGTGGACGCCCGCACCCGCGAAGAAGTAGCCGATCTCGGGAGCCAGGGCGGCGGAGCCGGAGACGGCGGCGCGGAGCTTGCCGCCGAAGGCCTCGCGGATCTTGGAGTAGACGAGGGCGTCGGCGATCTTGTGCTTGGTGGTGAGGCCGAAGGGGGCGGTGGCCTGGCCGGTGCGCCGGAAGTTGTCCTGCGTGACCTTGGCGTACTCCCGGGCGACGCCGACCGACCACTGGAAGATCTTGTACTTGGCGCCGCCGGCGGAGCGGGCCTTGGCGGCCACGCCGTTGTAGACCTTCTCGAAGATGCGCGGGACGGCGGCCATGTAGGTGGGCTGCACGACCGGCAGGTTCTCGATGATCTTGTCGACGCGGCCGTCGACGGCGGTCACGTGCCCGGCCTCGATCTGCCCGGAGGTCAGCACCTTGCCGAAGACGTGGGCCAGCGGCAGCCACAGGTACTGGACGTCGTCCTTGCCGAGGAGGCCGGTGGCGACCATGGCCTTGGCCATGTACGACCAGTTGTCGTGCGGCAGCCGGACGCCCTTGGGGCGGCCGGTGGTGCCGGAGGTGTAGATGAGGGTGGCGAGCTGGTCCGCGGTGATGGACTGGATCCGCTCGTCGACGGCCCCGGGGTGCTTGGCCAGGTACTCCTTGCCGCGCGCCTCCAGATCGGCGAGCGAGAGCACCCAGTCCTCGGGGTCGCCCTCGGCGGCGACCGCGTCGGCCGCCTCCAGGACCACGACGTGGGCGAGGTTCGGCAGGTCGGCGCGGCGCTCGCGCGCCTTCGCCAGCTGCTTGCCGTCCTCGGCGATGAGCACCCGGCTCTCGGAGTCCGAGAGGATGAACGCCGACTCGTCCGCGTTGGTGCTCGGGTAGATGGTGGTGACCGCGCCGCCGGCGCACATCACCCCGAGGTCGGCGAGGATCCACTCGACCCGGGTGTTGGAAGCGAGCGCGACGCGCTCCTCCGCTTGGAGGCCGAGGCCGATCAGGCCGGCGGCGATGGCGAAGACCCGCTCGGCCGCCTGGCCCCAGCTGAGCGACTTCCAGTCGTCGGCGCCGCCCTGGCCGCCGGAAGCCGGTACCGGATACCGGTAGGCCTCGTTGTTCGGCGTCGCAGCGACGCGCTCAAGGAAGAGCACCGCCACGGTGGGCGGGCGGTTCTCGAGATAGGTCTGTGTGTCGCTCACGACATCCTCCGGACCGATCCACGCGGCAGTGCGTGGGCGTGGGGCGCTTGGGGGGCGCTTGGGACTGGCGAGTTTGTAACTGGCGAGTAACCGTCGAGCAGTGATCAGACTAGAGGCCCTCCGGCGTGCGCGTAAGAGCCCGCAAGCGGCCGGTTCATAACGAAACAGGCCCCCGCGCCTGTGCGCGGGGGCCTGGCTCCGTCGGGTGACGACGAGGGGCGCTACTTCTTCTTGCCGCTGGACTCGTCGCTGGAGAGGACGGCGATGAAGGCCTCCTGCGGGACCTCCACGGAGCCGACCATCTTCATCCGCTTCTTGCCTTCCTTCTGCTTCTCCAGCAGCTTCCGCTTACGGGAGATGTCACCGCCGTAGCACTTGGCGAGGACGTCCTTGCGGATGGCGCGGATGGTCTCTCGGGCGATGACGCGGGAGCCGACCGCGGCCTGGATCGGGATCTCGAACGCCTGCCGCGGGATCAGCTCGCGCAGCTTGGCGACCAGGCGCACGCCGTAGGCGTAGGCGGCGTCCTTGTGGCAGACGGCGGAGAAGGCGTCGACCTTGTCGCCGTGCAGCAGGATGTCGACCTTGACCAGGCTGCCGGACTGCTCCCCCGTGGGTTCGTAGTCCAGGGAGGCGTAGCCGCGCGTCTTGGACTTCAGCTGGTCGAAGAAGTCGAAGACGATCTCGGCGAGCGGGAGCGTGTAGCGGATCTCGACCCGGTCCTCGGAGAGGTAGTCCATCCCGAGGAGGGTGCCGCGGCGCGTCTGGCAGAGCTCCATGATCGCGCCGATGAACTCGGAGGGCGCGAGCAGCGTGGCCCGGACGACCGGCTCGAACACGTCCGAGATCTTGCCCTCGGGGAATTCGCTCGGGTTGGTGACGGAGACTTCCTTGCCGTCCTCCATGACCACCCGGTAGACCACGTTGGGCGCGGTGGCGATCAGGTCGAGGCCGAACTCGCGCTCCAGGCGCTCGCGGACCACGTCCAGGTGGAGCAGGCCGAGGAAGCCGACGCGGAAGCCGAAGCCGAGCGCCGCCGAGGTCTCCGGCTCGTAGACCAGCGCGGCGTCGTTGAGCTGCAGCTTGTCGAGGGCCTCGCGCAGGTCCGGGTAGTCCGAGCCGTCGAGCGGGTACAGGCCCGAGAAGACCATCGGCCGCGGGTCCTTGTAACCGCCGAGGGCCTCGGTCGCGCCGTTGTTCAGGCTGGTGATGGTGTCACCGACCTTGGACTGACGGACGTCCTTCACGCCGGTGATGATGTAGCCCACCTCGCCGACGCCGATGCCGTCGGCCGGGGTCATCTCCGGGGAGGAGACGCCGATCTCCAGCAGCTCGTGGGTGGCGCCGGTGGACATCATCCGGATGCGCTCGCGCTTGTTGAGCTGGCCGTCGACGACACGGACGTACGTCACGACGCCGCGGTACGAGTCGTAGACCGAGTCGAAGATCATCGCGCGGGCCGGGGCGTCCTTGGGGCCGACGGGCGCCGGGACGGTGGCGACGATCTTGTCGAGCAGTGCGTCCACGCCGAGACCGGTCTTCGCCGAGACGCGCAGGACGTCCTCGGGCTGGCAGCCGACCAGGTTCGCGAGCTCCTCGGCGAACTTCTCCGGCTGGGCGGCCGGCAGGTCGATCTTGTTCAGGACCGGGACGATCGCGAGGTCCTTCTCCATCGCCAGGTACAGGTTGGCGAGGGTCTGCGCCTCGATGCCCTGGGCCGCGTCGACCAGGAGGACCGTGCCCTCGCAGGCGGCGAGGGAGCGCGAGACCTCGTAGGTGAAGTCGACGTGCCCGGGGGTGTCGATCATGTTGAGGACGTGGGTCTTGCCCTGGTCCTCGCCCGTGGTCGGCGCCCACGGCAGGCGGACCGCCTGGGACTTGATCGTGATGCCGCGCTCACGCTCGATGTCCATGCGGTCGAGGTACTGGGCGCGCATCTGCCGCTGGTCGACCACACCGGTGAGCTGGAGCATCCGGTCGGCAAGGGTCGACTTGCCGTGGTCGATGTGCGCGATGATGCAGAAGTTGCGGATCAGCGCCGGGTCGGTACGGCTCGGCTCGGGCACGTGGCTGGGGATCGCGGGCACGCAGTGTCCTGATTCTCGGGTCGCAGTCGGAAGCGTTTGCGGAGCGTCGGTTCGGAGCGGAGGTCCGGCTCCCGCCGCCGTCGGCGGCGTGATCTCGGACCTGTGCGCAGACTCCCATGGTCCCATGGACGGGGCAGTGCGCTCGGTTTGGGCCGCCCCGAGCGTGCCTGGTAGCCTGGGCAGCTGTGTCTCGTATGCCCTCTCAGCTGTCGAGACACGATCCGAAGCACAAAACTCTGAACCTGAAAAGGCTCTTTCGTGGCGAACATCAAGTCCCAGATCAAGCGGAACAAGACGAACGAGAAGGCGCGCCTGCGCAACAAGGCCGTCAAGTCCTCGCTCAAGACCGCGATCCGCAAGGCCCGCGAGGCCGTCCTCGCCGGTGACGTCGAGAAGGCCACCACGGCTTCCCGCGACGCCGCGCGTGCGCTCGACAAGGCTGTCTCGAAGGGTGTCATCCACAAGAACGCCGCCGCCAACAAGAAGTCGGCGCTGGCCTCCAAGGTTGCCTCCCTCCAGGGCTGAGCTCCTGATGTGATCGCCGGGTAGGGATCCAGCGGGCCCTCTCTCCCGCTCCCGACCGGCACCCCGCTCCGCACACGAAGCGTTCGCCACGCGGGTGCGGCGCAACCAAAGCAGTGACCGAAGGCCCCGGCCTCCACCCTTCCCCAGGGTGGTCGCCGGGGCCTTCGTGCATGTCCGGCTGCCGGGCGGGTCAGCCTGTCAGCGCGGCGAGGACGGTCGAGGTGAGGACCTCGGGGGCGTCCGCGGGGTCCATCCGCCCGGCCTGGACCTCGGCCGCAGCGGCGTGGACGAGGCTGTAGACGACCGTGACCAGCCAGTCCGCCGACTGGTCCGACCGCAGCTCACCTGCCTCCTGGCCGCGCAGGACCAGCCGCCGGACGGGCGCCAGGATCCGTTCGTGGCGCTCGCGCAGCCGCTCGGGCGGGAGCGCGGCGGAGACGGCGGCGAAGACGGCCGAGTGCCGGTCGAGGAGCCGCCAGGACGTACGGACGAGCCGGCCCAGCTCCTCGGCGGTGCCGCCGGGACCGGAGGTGCTGGCGGCGCCGTCGGCGCCGCCAGCGGGTGGCCCGTGGACCCCGTCGAGGGCGGCGGCCGCCTCGGACACGGCCCGGTCGAGGGCGGCGTCGAGCAGCGCCTCGCGGGTGGGGAAGTGCGAGTAGAGCGTGACCCGGCTGACGCCTGCGGCGCGGGCGATGGCGGCCATGCTCGCCTGCGGGTCGGCGAGGAAACAGTCCAGACCCGCGTCGACGATCGCGGCGGTGTTGCGCTCCGCGTCGGCGCGACGGGGGCGGGACCGGGGGCCGGGTCGGGGGGCTTCGGAGACCATGGACCCAAACTTAACACCCCTGTTCACATTCCAGCGGAGGGCCTGCATACTCGATCCCTGACACCACTGTTAACTTTAGGAGCGGTCCCGTCATGCCCTCTCCCGCCGAGCACGCCCGGCACCACGACCACGACCACGGCCACGGCCACGGCCACGGCCACGGCCATGCCCCCGCGCCCGCGCCCGTCCCCGCACCGGCGGGGCATCCCCACCGGTGGCGGCTGCTCTTCCTCCTGTGCCTGGCCCAGTTCCTGCTCATCGCGGACGTCACGGTGGTGAACGTGGCCCTGCCCGCCATCGGCGCCGACCTCGGCCTCTCCGCGTCCGGGCTCACCCGGGTGGTCACCGCCTACACGCTCTTCTTCGGGGCCCTGCTCCTGACCGGCGGGCGACTGGCCGACCGGTTCGGGGCCCGGCGGATGTTCCTGACGGGGCTGGCGCTGTTCACCGCGGCCTCGGTGGCCTCCGGACTCGCCGCGGGCGGGGGCACGCTCATCGCCGCACGGTCGGTGCAGGGGATCGGTGCGGCCCTGCTCTCACCGGCCGCGATGGCCCTGGTGCTGTCCCTGTTCCAAGGACCGGCCCGGCACCGGGCCCTGGGCGTCTGGGCGGCGGTCGGCGGCGCGGGCGCGGCCGTCGGCGTCCTGCTCGGCGGAGTCCTGGCCGCCGGACCCGGCTGGCGCTGGATCTTCTACGTCAACCTGCCCGCCGGGGCGTTCGCCCTGATCGCCGTCCCCCTGCTGCTGGGCCCCGCGCTCCGCGGCGCCGACAGCCGCCCGGCGCACCGGGCCCCGCTGGACGTGCCCGGGGCGCTCCTGCTGACGGCGGCTTCGGCCGCCCTCGTCCACGGCCTGACCGCACGCTCCTGGCCCTGGCTCGCCGCGGCCCTCGGGGCGGGGGCCTTGCTGACCCTGGTGCAGCGCCGCACCCGGCACCCGCTGCTCCCCGCCGCACTGCCGGGCCGGCGCGCCCTGCTGGGCGGCAGCGCGGTGATGCTGGGGGCGGCCGGGCTGCTGGTGGCCGGGTTCTACCTGAGCTCCCTGCACATCCAGCACACCCTCGGGCGGAGCCCGCTGGTCACCGGCCTGGCCTTCCTGCCGGTCGCGGTGGCCGTCACCGCGGGGGCCCACCTGGGCGGCCGCGCGGTCGTCCGCTTCGGCTGGCGCCCGGTCGGTGCGGCCTCCTTCGCCCTGGCGGCGGCCGGAGCCGCATCGGCGCCCCACGGCGGCCTCTGGACGGGGCTGGTCCCCGGCTTCGCCCTGCTCGCCCTCGGACTGGGCGCGGCCTTCGTCTGCGCCACGACGGCCGCCCTCTCGGAGGTCCCCGCGGACCGCGCAGGACTGGCCTCGGGCCTGGTCGGCACGTCGCACGAACTCGGCGCGGCCCTCGGCGTCGCCGCCCTCGCCTCGGGGGGCTTCACCAGCCTGCCCCTCCCGGCCCTGGCCCTCGCCCTGGCCGCCGCACTCCTGCTCCCCACCGGCCGCCCCTCCCCCGCGGCGGCCCGCGCGATGGCCCACTGAACGCGCCCGGTCACAGCACCGGCCGAGTCCGTGGTGTCCGGTGCCGTGCACGGCAAGCGGACGGGCACCCGGGCACCGGACGCACTCGGCTGCGGCCCGGTGCGGCGCCAGGCGTCGCGGGCCCGGAAAGACCGCCGCCGCCCCACTCCGGAAGAGACGGGCTACTGGCGCTGGGGGCGGGCCGCGCGGGCCACCGCCACGACCGCCTTCTCCAGGGCGTACTCGGGGTCGTCGCCGCCGCCCTTGACCCCGGCGTCCGCCGCGGCCACGGCACGCAGGGCGTCGGCGACGCCGTCGGCCGACCAGCCCCGCATCTGCTGGCGGACGCGGTCGATCTTCCACGGCGGCATGCCCAGGTCCCGCGCCAGGTCGCCCGGGCGGGCTCCGCGCGGCGCGGAGGCCAGCTTGCCGATCGCCCGGACGGCCTGGGCCAGCGCACTGGTGATCAGCACCGGCGCCACCCCGGTGGACAGGGACCAGCGCAGGGCCTCCAGGGCCTCGGCCGCGCGGCCCTCCACCGCCCGGTCGGCGACCGTGAAGCTGGAGGCCTCGGCCCGGCCGGTGTAGTACCGGCCCACGACGGCCTCGTCGATGGTGCCCTCGACGTCCGCGCACAGCTGAGCCGCCGCGCTCGCCAGCTCGCGCAGGTCGCTGCCGATCGCGTCCACGAGGGTCTGGCAGGCCTCGGGGGTCGCCGACCGGCCCAGCGTGCGGAACTCGCCCCGTACGAAGGCCAGCCGGTCCGCCGCCTTGGTCATCTTCGGGCAGGCGACCTCGCGCGCACCCGCCTTCCGCGCCGCGTCCAGCAGGCCCTTGCCCTTGACCCCGCCCGCGTGGAGGAGGACGAGCGTGATCTCCTCGAACGGTGCGGCGAGGTACGCCTTGACCTCCTTGACCGTGTCCGCGGAGAGGTCCTGCGCATTGCGCACGACCAGGACCTTGCGCTCGGAGAAGAGCGAGGGGCTCGTCAGCTCGGCCAGCGTGCCGGGCTGGAGCTGTTCGGAGGCGAGGTCGCGCACGTCCGTGTCGGCATCGGCGGCGCGGGCGGCCGCCACCACTTCCCGTACGGCACGGTCGAGCAGCAGGTCCTCCTGCCCCACCGCGAGGGTGAACGGGGCGAGCAGGTCGTCGGTGGAGTTCTTCCTGGTGGCCATCGCTCCCAGCATCCCACGCCGCACTGACACTCCCCCGCCCCGCGGCCCCTCTCACCCGATGCCCGAGAATGGCCGGGTGAACGTGCGACATGTACTCGTCCTGCCCGACCGCGACGCCGCCGAGGAGGTGGCGCAGGAGGCCGTGGACCGCTTCGGCCTCCCGGAGGAACCGCAGTTGGTGCGCGACGCCCTCGCCGGTGAGGACGACGCCGAGGACGCCCAGTGGCTGGTGGTGGTCGAGGACCCGCAGGAGAAGCTCGACGCCGCCGCGCTGGACGGCCTCGCGTCCGAGTACGAAGGCTGGCTGGAAGCCCCGTAGGGCGCTCAGGCCTTGTGCACGATCTGGACGTCCAGGGCCACGTCCACGTGCGAACCGATCGCCGCGATCCCCTGCGCCAGCATCGACTGCCAGTTCAGGGTGAAGTCCTCGCGCTGCAGTTCGGCGGTGGCCCGGCAGGCGGCCCGCGGCTCGCCCTCCATGCCCGTGCCGATGCCCAGGTACTGCGTGTCCAGGGTCACGGAGCGGCTGACCCCGTGGAGGGTCAGGGCGCCCGCGACGGCCCAGCGGCTGCCGCTGCGGTGGATGAACCGTTCGCTGTAGAACTCCACCGTGGGGTGCCTGGCAGCGTTCAGGAAGTCCGCGGACCGCAGGTGGTCGTCCCGCATCCGCGAACCGGTGTCGATGCTCGCCGCATCCATGATGACGTGCATGGAGGAGTCCTCCATGCGCTCGGCTATCCGGACGGCCCCGGCGAAGGTGTTGAACCGGCCGTGGATCCGGGCGAAGCCGATGTGCCGGACCGAGAACCCGATCGACGAATGCGTCGGGTCCAGCTCCCAGTGCCCGGGCTGCGGCAGCAGCGGGGGCTCCACGGCGTCGAGGATGATCTCCGCCGTGCCGGGCTGCGCCGGGTCCCCCACCAGCGTCGCCCCGTGGAACGGGGCGTACCCCTCGGCCGTGACGGAGAGGCGGTACTCGCCCTCCGGAACGGCTGCCGCGAATCCGCCGTACGGGTCGGTCTCCCCGCTGACGATGCGTCGGCCGATCGGATCCGTCACCTCGACCGCGGCCTGCCGGAGCGGCTGGTGGACCGTGTCGAGGACCCGGCAGCTGAGCAGGCGCGCCGTCGGCGGCAGCATCAGCGTCGCGGTTGTCTGCGGACTGGAACCGCCGCCCGGCTCCGACCCCCGTCTGCGACCGAACATGGCTGGTGCACCCCCGTGCTGTGTGGACTTGGACCGCTGTGGCGAAGACGCATTCGATCATGCTGTCGGGTTGTGGGCAAACAGAATGGTCGCGCCCGGTATGCCCGCGCCGTTTTCGCCGCCGGTTGGCCGGAACCGCTCGCAGCCGCGGACCTGTGCCCGTGACGGCGATCGACCCGTCGGTGTCGGTGCGCAGCACGGTCGCTCCCGCCGCCCGCAGCCGTGCGAGCGTAGCGGGTGCGGGGTGCCCGTACCGGTTTCCGGCACCGGCCGGGACGATCGCCAGGCGCGGCCTGATCCGCTCGTACAGTTCGGGTTCCTGGTGTGCGGAGCCGTGGTGGGCGACCTTGACGACATCCACCGGGTCCCACTGCGGACGCTCCCTCAAGAGGGCTTGCTGCGCGGGCGGTTCGAGGTCACCGAGCAGGAGCAGCGTCAGGCCCGCGGTCCGCACCAGCAAGGCCACGCTGGCATCGTTCGGCCCCTCGGGCGGCGGGCCCGACGCGGAGGGCCACAGCACCTGCCAGTCCAGCGGCCCGGCCCGGCGCCGCTCCCCCTGGGCTGCCGCCACGACGGGTACGCCGGCGGCCGCCGCGGTCCGCCGGACGAAGGCGGCCTGCCCGGCGGGCTCCTCGTACCCGGTGGTCTGAATCACACCGACCGTCCGGCCGCGCAGCACCCCGGACAGGCCGGCCACGTGGTCGGCATGGAAGTGCGTGAGCAGGACCAGCGGCACCCGGCGCACGCCCAGCGCGCGCAGGCAGTCGTCCACCGGGCCGGGCTCCGGTCCGGCGTCCACCACCACGGCCGTTCCCGGTCCGACGGCGAGTACGGCGGCGTCACCCTGGCCCACCGCGCACTGGACGTAGCTCCAGTCGGGCGGCGGCCAGCCGGTGACCGTACGGACGAGCTGCGGCGGCCGCAGCACGGCGAGGAGCAGCAGCCCGGCCAGCCCGCAGCAGACCCACCGGCGGCGCAGGAACCGGGAGCCGAGCCCTACGACGGCCAGGGCGGCGGCGGCCAGCAGCAGGCCGCCCGTGACTCCTCCGGGCCAGGGCAGCTCGGCCCCCGGCAGCCGCGCCCCGGCCCGGGCCACTGCGGCGATCCATCCGGCGGGCACCCCCGCGCATCGGGCGAGGAGTTCGGCGGCGGGCATCCACACCGGGGCCGCCGCGAGGGCCGCGAACCCGAGGACGGTGGCCGGCCCGGCCGCCAGTTCGGCCAGCAGGTTGCACGGCACCGCGACCAGGCTGACCCGGGCCGAGAGGGCGGCGACGACCGGGGCGCACACGGCCTGTGCGGCAGCGGCGGCCGCGAGCGCCTCGGCGAGCCGGGGCCGCATCCCGCGCCTGCGCAGGGCCTCGCTCCACAGGGGAGCCAGTGTCAGCAGGGCTCCGGTGGCCAGGACGGACAGCAGGAAGCCGTAGCTTCGGGCCAGCCACGGGTCGTGGAGCACCAGCAGCAGCACGGCGGCGGCCAGGGCGGGAACCAGGGACCTGCGCCGCCCGGTGGCGATGGCCAGGAGGGTGACGGCCCCGCAGGCCGCGGCCCGCAGCACGCTCGGCTCCGGCCGGCACACCACCACGAACGCGAGCGTCAGCGCGGCCCCGCACAGGGCGGTCGCCCGCAGGGAGAGCCCGAGCCGCGGTGCCAGCCCGCGCCGTTCGGCCTGCTGCGCGCGGGCCGGGGGGCCGATGAGCAGGAAGAGCACCACGGTCAGGTTCGACCCGGACACCGCCAGCAGGTGCAGCAGGTCGGTGGCCCGGAAGGCCTCGTGCAGGTCGGACGGGACCCGGGAGGTGTCGCCGACCACCAGACCCGGCAGCAGGGCCCGGGCGTCCGCCGGGAGCCCCTCGGTGGCTTCCCGCAGCCCTGCCCGCAGCCGCCCGGCGACCCGCTGGGCCGGTGACGGCCCGCCGGTGACCCGCGGCGGCCCGTCACCGGCCGGGCGGAGCAGGGCCACGGCCCGCTCCCCTCCCCGGGCCGGAGCCAGCCGGGCGACCGCCGTCACCCGCGTCGAGGGCTGGAGCCGCGCCCACCCCGGGTGCCCGGCGAGCACCCGCACCGGGGTGGCGACCCGGACCTCCTCCCCGTCGGGCCCGGCCACCCGGTCCACCACCGCGTCCAGCGCCACCACCGGCGGCCCGGCGCCCTGCGGGGTGACCCGCGGATCGGAGCCGACGGTGAACTCCACGAGGACGCGGGCGTGCTCCCGGGCCAGCCCCGCGACCGGCCCGGCCCTCGCCTGCGCCCGCTCGAACCCCGCCACCCCGGCCCCGGCGGCCGCGCACAGCAGCACGGCAGCCACCGCGGCTCCGGCCCGCTGCCCAGGACGTGTCGCCGAAGTGGCGTGGGCAGGCCGAAGGGCGAACCGGAGGGGACCTCGACGACGCTGCCCCGGGCCGGGCCACCGGCACCCGGCCGCCACGAGAAGCCCCGCCCCGGCCGCCCCGAGGGCCACCGCGGCGCCGGTCCGGCTGCCCGGCGCGCCCAGCGCGAGGGCGGCCGCCGCCCAGGCTGCCAGCGCCGGGCCCACGAGCCGCAGGTCCACCGGACCCGGCCCCTCGGCCCCGGTCACGGACGCACCCGGGTGCGCAGGTCGGCGAAGCGCCGTTCACCGATGCCCTCGACCTGGCGGAGCTCCTCGACCGACCGGAAACCGCCGCGGGCGGTGCGGAAGTCCACGATGTGCTGCGCCAGCACCGGCCCCACCCCCGGCAGACCGTCGAGCTGCTCGACCGTGGCCGAGCCGAGGCTGAGCGGTCCCGGGGCCGGACCGGAGCCCGGGCCCGCCCCACCGGGCGGCCCGGGCTGCGCCTCGGCAGGGAACCCCACCAGCACCTGCTCGCCGTCCACCAGGACCCGGGCCCGGTTCAGCCCGGTGGTGTCCGCGCCCGGCCGGACTCCCCCGGCAGCGGCCAGCGCGTCCTCCACCCGCGAACCGGTGGGCAGTCTGCGCACCCCGGGGTCCCGGACCTTGCCGCTGACGTCCACCACGATCCGTGTCCCCGCGCCCGCTGCCGCGCCCTGCGCAGGTGCCGCAGCGGCCGCACCGGCCGGTACCGGGGCCGGGTCCGGGACCACGGGCGGAGCCTTCCCGGGAGCCACCACGGCGGGCGCCGTGACCGGCTCCGGCCGGGCGGACCAGTACTGCTGTGCGGCCAGCCCGACCGCGGCGAGCAGCACCACCGCCACGGCGGCCACCGTGCGCGGCTCGACGGCGCAGCGGGCCTGGAGCCAGACCGGCAGGCGCTCCCGCACGGCGGTCCGCCACCCGCCCCCGGGCAGCGGCTCGGCCCCGTCCCCCGGGCCGGTTCCCACTCCCGCCCCCGACACCGCGGCGGGCTCCGCGGGATCCACCGGATGCGCCCGCGGCGGGCTGCTGCCCCCCAGCAGGGCCTCGGCCCGGCGGCGCACCGCGGCGGGCTCGGGCAGGGGCCTGCGCCCGGCGCGGCGGCGGCGCAGGCGACTGTCGGAGAGGCGGGGCCGGCCGGGGCCGCTGGTGGCGCCGGACGGATACGAGGAACGCGTACGAAGAGTCATGCCACGACCGTAGGGGCACATCCCGACAGCCGTTCGGATCCCTCAATTCCTGTGGGGAACCAGCTTGTTGTGGATAACCCGCCCACCCGTTCCGGTGAGTTCCGGCACCCTCAGCCCGGCGCCCGGCGCCCGGCACCCTCAGCCCAGTGCCCCGCGCCCCGTGCCCCGTGCCCCGTGCCCCAGCAGTCAGCGCGGCGAGACGACCGCCGCCAACAGTCCCGGCCCGGTGTGTGCGCCGATCACCGCGCCGACCTCGCTGACGTGCAGTTCGACCAGTCCGGGAATGCGCTCCAGCAGGCTCTGCGCGAGCTTTTCGGCCCGCTCGGGCGCCGCCAGGTGGTGCACCGCCACGTCGACGCTGCCCGATCCGGCGCGCTCGACCGCCAGCTCCTCCAGGCGGGCGATGGCCCGGGACGCCGTACGGACCTTCTCCAGCATCTCGATCCGGCCTCCTTCCAGCGTCAGCAGCGGCTTCACCGCCAGGGCCGAACCGAGGAGGGCCTGGGCCGCGCCGATCCGGCCGCCCCTGCGGAGGTAGTCGAGGGTGTCGACGTAGAAGTACGCGGACATGTCCACGGCCCGCTTCTCGGCGGCGGCCACGGCCTCGTCCACGGACCCGCCCGCCTCCGCCGCCTCGGCGGCGGCGAGCGCGCAGAAGCCGAGGGCCATCGCGACCATGCCGGTGTCCACGACGCGGACGGGCACGGGAGCCGTCCTGGCGGCGACCACGGCGGCGTCGTAGGTGCCGGAGAACTCGGCGGACAGGTGCAGGCTGACGATGCCGCTCGCACCGGCTTCCGCCGCCGCCCGGTAGGCCCGGACGAACTCCTCCGGGCTGGGGCGCGAGGTGGTGACCGAGCGGCGCTTCTGGAGGGCGAGGGCCAGGCTGCGCGCCGAGATCTCGGTGCCCTCGACGAGTGCCTCCCCGCCGACCACCACGGTGAGCGGGACGGAGGTGATTCCGTGCCGCGCCAGGGCCGGTTGTGGCAGGTAGGCCGTGGAATCGGTGACGATCGCGACATGGCGGGACATGAGCCGGAGGTTACCGCCCACAGGGGCGGGACGGCAGCCTGGCCCCCTGCGGAGCCTGCAGGCCGGGGCCTCGGCGCGCAAGTCCGAGGCTCAACCTCCCGCCTCGGCCCGCACACATCCCAGACCTCGGACCCCGCCCTCAGCGCGTGAGCGCCGAGCTCAGCCCGCGAGCTCAGCCCTCGCGCCTCAGGTCGTGCTCTCCGGCCGTCGCGTCTTCTGCCAGGGGTACGGGGCAGCCGGGGCCGCCGGGTTCAGGGCCGCCTGCTGCGGCCCCGCGGCCCGTCCGCCCGGCTCCGGAGCCGGGGCCGCAGCGGGAGCCGATGCAGCGCCGGGAGCCGGAGCGGGAGCGCCGCCCTGGCCCGCGGCCTGCGCCGCGTCCCACGCCGCGGCCGCGGCCGCCAGGTCGTCCACCGGCTCCCGCGACCAGTCCCGCAGCGCGTCGGACTCGACCTCGATCTGGGCCGACAGCACCGCCAGGTCGTCGGCCGCGAAGCGCCGGGCCCGATCCCGCGCGGCCCACCGCAGCGAATCCGCGGCCTGCGTGATCCGCGCCGTGCGCTCCCTCAGGTCGGGCAGGCTCGCGGTGATCCGCTGCCGGTCGGGCTCCTGCTCCAGTCGCTTCAGCTCGTCGTCCAGTTCGTGCCCGTGCGCGCTCAGCCGCTCGAACAGCCCGATCGACTCCTTCAGCGAGCTGTCCACGCGGGCGCCCTCGTACAGGGCCTGCTGCGTGGTCCTCATCGAGGTCCGCAGGTCGAGCCGCAGCTGTGCCAGCGCGCCCGGGACCCCGACCTGACCCAGGCTCTTGGCCCGGAGGGTGGTGTCCTCGACCGTCCGGCGGGCGTGCGTGATCGTGCGGTCCACGCCGCGCTTGGCCGCTCCCACCACCTTGACGGTGGCGTACGCCCCCAGGCCCAGGAAGGCGAAAAGCACCATCAGCGCGAAGATGATCAACGCGGCCTCCATGAGTGTCCCTTCCCCAGTCCCCAGACAGCTGTTCTTGCGTCCCCTCCACCGTAAACGCAGAGGGCAGGCCAGGGGTTCCAATCGGACCCCCAACCTGCCCGTACGGGATGTCCCCGACACGCATGGGGACAGCCTCGGACCACGTCAGCCGCTGCAGACGACCTCAGATCACCTCAGGTCACCTCAGACGCCCTCGGACGCCCTCGGACGCCCTCAGATGACGATGTTCACCAGCTTCGGCGCGCGCACGATCACCTTGCGGATCTCCGCACCGCCCAGCGCCGCGACCACGCCCGGGTCGGTGACGGCCAGCTGCTCCAGGTCGGCCTCGGAGATCGCCGGCGACACCTCCAGGCGCGCCTTGACCTTGCCCTTGACCTGGACCACGCAGGTCACGGTCTCGTCCACGACGTACGCCGGGTCCGCGACCGGGAAGTCCTGGTGGACCACGGACTCGCTGTGGCCCAGGCGGTGCCACAGCTCCTCCGCGATGTGCGGGGCCAGCGGGGCGACCAGCAGCACCAGCCGCTCGGCGACCGAGCGCTCCAGCGGGCGGCCCGCCTTCGTCAGGGCGTTGTTCAGCTCGGTGATCTTCGCGATGGCGGTGTTGAAACGCAGCCCCGCCATGTCCGCGCCGGCCCCGTCGATCGCCTTGTGCAGGGCGCGCAGGGTGTCCTCGGCGGGCTCGGCGTCGACGACCGTGACCGCGCCCGTCTCCTCGTCCACGACGTTGCGCCACAGTCGCTGCAGCAGCCGGTACTGGCCGACGACGGCGCGGGTGTCCCACGGACGCGAGACGTCCAGCGGGCCCATCGCCATCTCGTACAGGCGCAGGGTGTCCGCGCCGTACTCCTCGCAGATCTCGTCCGGCGTGACGGCGTTCTTCAGGGACTTGCCCATCTTGCCGTGCTCGCGCTTGACCGGCTCGCCCTGGTGGAAGTACCCGCCGTCGCGCTCCTCGACCTCGGCCGCCGGGACGTACACACCGCGCGCGTCGGTGTAGGCGTACGCCTGGATCATGCCCTGGTTGAACAGCTTGTGGAACGGCTCGGCGGAGGAGACGTGGCCCAGGTCGAACAGCACCTTGGACCAGAAACGGGCGTACAGCAGGTGCAGCACCGCGTGCTCGGCGCCGCCGACGTACAGGTCGACGCCGCCGTGCGGCGCGCCCTCGCGCGGGCCCATCCAGTACTGCTCGACGGCCGGGTCGACCAGCGCCTCGGAGTTGTGCGGGTCCAGGTAGCGCAGCTCGTACCAGCAGGATCCGGCCCAGTTGGGCATGGTGTTGGTCTCGCGGCGGTAGCGCTTGACGCCGTCGCCCAGGTCCAGCTCGACGTTGACCCAGTCCTCGTTGCGCGACAGCGGGGTCTCGGGCTTCGACGTGGCGTCGTCCGGCTCGAAGGTGCGCGGGGAGTAGTCCTCGACCTCCGGCAGCTCCAGCGGCAGCATCGACTCGGGCAGCGGGTGCGCGACGCCGTCCTCGCCGTAGACGATCGGGAAGGGCTCGCCCCAGTAGCGCTGGCGGCTGAACAGCCAGTCGCGCAGGCGGAAGTTGACGGTGCCCTCGCCGATGCCGCGGCCGGCCAGCCACTCGGTGATGGCGGCCTTGGCCTCGACGACGCCCAGCCCGTCCAGCGAGATGCCCTCGCCGGAGGAGTTCACCAGCTCCGCGTCGTACGAGACGAACGCGTCGGCCCACTCGGCGGTGTCGGTGCCGCGTCCGTCGGTCGGGCGGACCACGCAGCGGATCGGCAGCTCGAAGGCGCGCGCGAACTCGAAGTCACGGCTGTCGTGCGCGGGCACGGCCATGATCGCGCCGGTGCCGTAGCCCATCAGCACGTAGTCGGCGATGAAGACGGGGACCTGCTCGCCGCTGACCGGGTTGGTCGCGTACGCGCCGGTGAAGACGCCGGTCTTGTCCTTGGCCTCGGCCTGCCGCTCGACGTCCGACTTCGATGCGGCCTGCTTGCGGTACGCGTCG
This sequence comes from Streptomyces xanthophaeus, assembly GCF_000725805.1. Taxonomy (GTDB): domain Bacteria; phylum Actinomycetota; class Actinomycetes; order Streptomycetales; family Streptomycetaceae; genus Streptomyces; species Streptomyces xanthophaeus. Next base: position 18,205 of record NZ_JOFT01000035.1, read on the forward strand.
ACAGCCTCGGCCGGGGTGGCGTAGCCGCCCGTCCACACCGTGTGCGTGCCCTCGGGCCACTCGGCGGGAACCACGGAGGCGACCAGTTCGTGCTCGGGCGCCAGGACCATGTAGGTGGCGCCGAACAGGGTGTCGGGGCGGGTGGTGAAGACGGTGATGGCACCGGCGTCGCCGACGGAGAAGTCGACGCGCGCGCCCTCGCTGCGGCCGATCCAGTTCCGCTGCTGCAGCTTGATGGCCTCGGGCCAGTCCAGCGCGTCCAGGTCGTCCAGCAGCCGGTCGGCGTACGCGGTGATCCGCATGTTCCACTGGCTCAGCTTGGACTTGAAGACCGGGAAGTTGCCGCGCTCGGAGCGGCCGTCCGCGGTGACCTCCTCGTTGGCCAGTACGGTGCCCAGCCCGGGGCACCAGTTCACGGGCGCGTCGGAGGCGTAGGCCAGCCGGAAGCCGTTCAGCACGTCGGCCCGCTCGCCCGCGGTCAGCTCGCCCCAGGTGCGGCCGCCGGGGACCTCACGGGAGCCGTCCTCGAAGGCGGCGACCAGTTCGGCGATCGGCCGGGCGCGGCCGGCCTCGGAGTCGTACCAGGAGTTGTAGATCTGCAGGAAGATCCACTGCGTCCACTTGTAGTACTCGGGGTCGATCGTCGCGAACGACCGGCGCTTGTCGTGGCCCAGGCCCAGGCGGCGCAGCTGGACCTTCATGTTCTCGATGTTGGCCTCGGTCGACACGCGCGGGTGCGTGCCGGTCTGCACGGCGTACTGCTCGGCCGGCAGGCCGAAGGCGTCGAAGCCCAGGGTGTGCAGGACGTTGTGACCGGTCATCCGCTGGTGGCGGGCGAACACGTCGGTGGCGATGTACCCGAGCGGGTGGCCGACGTGCAGACCCGCACCCGAGGGGTACGGGAACATGTCCATGATGAACTTCTTGGGCCGTGCGACGACCGCCGGGTCGCCGGCCAGGTCACCGGTCGGGTTCGGGGCCTCGTAGGTCCCCTGCGCGTCCCATACGTCCTGCCAGCGAGCCTCGATGTCGGCGGCCATGGCAGCCGTGTAACGGTGCGCCTCGGCCGCCTCGGGGGCCGGGGTGTTCGTCTCGCTCATGATTTCTGAAGCTCCATCGATCGTCTCTGCCGTCTCTGCCTGCCCAAACGAAAAAACCCCTCGCACAGGAGGGGACGCCGCGCCGATGCCGACCTCTGGAGGGTCGGCGCTGATCAGCGCGGCTCGGTAAGCAGAAGGCGTACGGCACGCATGGCGTCAGGGTACCGCAGCGGCCCCTACGGGCGCTCGGGCGTTCCGAACGGTGGGCACGACGAGAAGCGGGCCACCCGATCCGGGTGGCCCGCTTCTTGACTGTGGAGCTAAGGAGAATTGAACTCCTGACCTCCTGCATGCCATGCAGGCGCTCTACCAACTGAGCTATAGCCCCTTGCCTTGCCTGCCGCTTCGGTTCCCCTTGGCGACGTCCCAAACATTACACGGTCATGGCCCTGGTCCAAAAATCGGTTTCCGTCGTCCCCGAGCCATGTCCGTTTTGGGTAATCTCGTCACGCTCTCGCGAACTGGTAGAACCGCTTGAGCGTGCAGTGCTCGTCGAGCAGCCGGCCGTAGATCGGCTCCCCCTCCAGCTCGCGGTACGTCTCGATCGGGTCGCCCTTTATGATCAGCGCCCGCGCGCATTCCTCGCACCAGTACTGGTATTCGGGGTTGACCGGGTCCATGTCCCGCACGATCGGCGTGCCGTTGTTGCACCAGTCGCACCGCCGCCGGTGTGCACCCATCCGTCAGCGACTCCCTCCCGCGTCGGGCCGTCGACTCCCCCTCCGGCGGTCCGATTCTGCCACGCCGGTGCGCGCTCGGTCAGCAAGCGAGCAAAGGGTACAAAAACAAGGATCCCGCCCCCTGTTGGGGACGGGATCCTGATTGTGGAGCTAAGGAGAATTGAACTCCTGACCTCCTGCATGCCATGCAGGCGCTCTACCAACTGAGCTATAGCCCCGCTCTCCGCTGCGCTCCCCCCGTTTCCGGTGTTCTGCGCTGCGAACAAGAAGAACTCTAGCCTGTGACCAGCCGGAAAGTGAAATCCGGGTGGCAGCCCCGGCGGACGGCAGCCAAGGAGCTGCTCAGTCGTCGTCGCCGAGCACCGGTTCCGGCAGCGTGCCGGCGTTGTGCTCCATCAGACGCCAGCCGCGCGCGCCCTCACCGAGGACGGACCAGCAGCAGTTGGAGAGCCCGCCAAGGCCCTCCCAGTAGTACGCGTCCAGGCCCAGCAGGCGGCCGATGGTCGTACGGATGGTGCCGCCGTGGCTGACCACGACGAGGGTGCCCCCCGCCGGCAGCCGCTCGGCGTGCGACAGCACCACCGGCGCCGCCCGGTCGGCGACCTCGGTCTCCAGTTCACCGCCACCGCGGCGGACCGGTTCGCCGCGCTTCCACGCCCCGTACTGCTCGCCGTACTTCGCGAGGATCTCGTCGTGCGTCAGGCCCTGCCACTCACCGGCGTACGTCTCGCGCAGCGCCTCGTCGTGCTCCACGGGCAGGCCCGTCACGGCGGCCAGCTCGGCGGCCGTGTCGGCGGCCCGCCGAAGGTCGGACGCCACGATCGCATCCGGCTTCAGCGAGGCGAGCAGCCGCGCGGCGCGGCGCGCCTGCGCCACACCCGCCTCGGTCAGCTCGATGTCCGTGGAGCCCTGGAAACGGCGCTCCAGGTTCCATGCGGTCTGGCCGTGCCGCCAGAGGACGATCTTCCTGGGGGTCTTGCCCGTGTCGGTCGCGCTCAGAACAGATCACCGTCCAGGTCTTCGTCGCCCGCCGCCTCGCGCAGCTTGGCGTGCTCCTCGGCCTTGCCGATGGTGAGCTTGGCGTCCTCGGGCAGCTCGATCTCGGGGCAGTCCTTCCACAGGCGCTCCAGCGCGTAGAAGACGCGCTCCTCGCTGTGCTGGACGTGGACGACGATGTCGACGTAGTCGAGCAGGATCCAGCGGGCGTCGCGGTCGCCCTCGCGGCGCACCGGCTTGGCGCCGAGCTTCTTGAGGAGCTGCTCCTCGATCTCGTCCACGATCGACTTGACCTGGCGGTCGTTGGGCGCCGAGGCGAGCAGGAAGGCGTCGGTGATCGACAGCACGTCGCTGACGTCGTACGCGATGATGTCGTGCGCGAGCCGGTCGGCCGCGGCCTGGGCGGCGGCGGTGATGAGCTCGATGGAGCGGTCCGTGGCGGTCACTGGCCATGCTTTCGGGTTGGCGGGCAGATCCTTACAAGGGTCTCATGTACCGCCGACACCGCCCGCGCGGAACGATCCGCGCGGGCGAAACCGCATGTCAGGGCCCCGACGGGCCGGTCAGGACCGGTTCAGGGCCGGTTCAGGACCGGTTTCAGGAGGCCTTGTAGTCCTTGCCCAGGACCACCACGACGTCCGCGTTCACCGCGTTCTCCGCCTTCTTCACGGCCGTCTCCGCCAGCCCCAGGGTCTTGGCGACCTCGATCGCCCGGTCCCGCTGCGCGTCGTCCTGGTACGTGATCTGCGACGTGGCCGCCGTCTTGTCGGCCTTGCCCCCGTCCACGAAGGTGTAGCCGCCGTTCAGCAGCGCGGCCTTCGCAGCGACCTGCGTCTTCTCGTCGCCGGTGGCGTCCTTGAGGCCGACCCGCGGCGCGGCGCCGGGCTGGGCCGTCTGGGCGGAGCCGCCGAGGACCTCCTTGACGACCGTCTTGTTGGCCTCGTCGGTGAGGGTGCCGTCCTGCTTCACCCCGAGGACGTCCGTCCGGTAGGCGCCGACCTTGGCGTGCGCGCCGAGCCGGGAGAGGAGCGCGCCGAGCGTCTTCGCGTCCAGGGCCGGGTCGAGGATCTGGCCCATGCTCTCGACGGTCGTCGTCGCCGACTGCGCGTCACCGGGGACCTTGCGCAGCACGGCGTACAGCACCCGGCCCATCCGCTCCAGCTGCTTGGCCTCCGCTTCGCCCTGGCCGCGGTGGGTGGCGTACGCGACGGCCATGGAGCCGCTGAGGCTCTGCTTCTGGCCCTGGGCCACGGCCGGGGTCTTGGCCGCGTCGTCGGCCGGGACGGCGGTGTCGGTGTCGACCTCGATGCCGCCGACCAGCTCGACCAGGTTCTCCAGGAAGGGCGTGTCCAGCCGCCAGGTGCCGCCGAGACGGGTGCCGAGCACCGAGTCGAGGGACTCGCGCACGCCCAGGCCGCCGTCCTCGACCGCCTTGCCGAGCCCGGCGGTCGTGCCGTCCTGCTGGGGCACGCTCAGCGTGTTCGGCACCAGGACGGTGGCGCCCTGCTTGGCGGTGACGTTGTCGACGAGCAGGGCGGTGGAGGTGCCGCCCTTCTTGGTGTTGTGCAGGTGCACGACGATCATGTCGCGCTTCTGCGCCCCGGCCGCGTCGGCCGCGGCCGGATTCTTCCGGCCCGGGCCCTCCAGGAACGGCAGCTTGCCCGCGTACCAGAGGTAGCCGAGGCCGCCGACGACGAACACGGCGAGGAGCACGATCAGCGCCACCACGCGGTTGCGGCCGCGGCGGCGGGCCTCCTCGCGGCGTTCGGTGCGGCTCTCGGTGAACTTGAGCCAGTCGATGACGTCCTCGGACTCCTCGTCCGGCTGGTCGATGAAGGCGAACATCTCGGTGCGGTAGTCCCGGCCCGCCTCGGGCTCGGCCTCGGACGCCGATCCCGGCCCGGGTCCGGCGGCGGGCCGGCGCGGTTCGGGGACCTGCGGGGCCCGCTGCTGCTCGGGCTCCGGCGGGGCCGCGGGCGCGGCGGGGGGTGCCTGCGGCTCCGGGGCGTTCTGCTGCGGGATCCACTGCTGGGCCTGCTGCGTGCCGTAACCGTAGGACGGGGCGGCCGCCGCGGGGTCGGCGTACTGCTGCTGCCCGTACTCCTGGGCGGCGGGCTGCTGCGGGTAGTACGGCTGCTGCTGCGGCTGCTGGCCGTAGGCCTGCTGGTAGCCGTAGTCGTAGCCGTACTGCTGCTCGTAGGAGGCCCCGGGCTGCTGCTCGTACTGCTGCTGGGCGGGCGGGGCGGGCTGCGCGGGCACCTGGCCGTACAACGGCCGCCCGTACGCGTCGTAGCCGATGAGCTGCTGCTCCTGTGAGGCGTACGGGTCGTACGGGTCGTACGGCTCCTGCCGGTCGTTCACCGCGGGCCCCTCTCTCGTCGAAGCTCAGGCGCCCCGGTACAGCTCACGCTTGTCGATGTAGCGCACCACGCCGTCCGGCACGAGGTACCAGACAGGATCCCCCTTGCCGACCCGTGCACGGCAGTCCGTGGACGAAATCGCCAGCGCGGGCACCTCGACCAGCGAGACGCCGCCCTCGGGCAGTCCGTCGTCGGTGAGCACGTGGCCCGGCCGGGTGACTCCGATGAAGTGGGCGAGCGCGAACAGTTCCTCGGCGTTGCGCCAGGTGAGGATCTGTGCGAGGGCGTCGGCACCGGTGATGAAGAACAGGTCGGCGTCTTCGTTCAGCGCGCTCAGGTCCCGCAGGGTGTCGATCGTGTACGTCGGGCCGCCGCGGTCGATGTCGATGCGGCTCACCGAGAACTGGGGGTTCGAGGCCGTGGCGATGACCGTCATCAGATAACGGTCCTCGGCCGGGGACACGGCGCGCTGCGACTTCTGCCACGGCTCGCCGGTCGGCACGAACACCACCTCGTCGAGGTGGAACAGGGCGGCCACCTCACTGGCGGCCACCAGGTGTCCGTGGTGGATCGGATCGAACGTCCCGCCCATCACTCCGAGCCGGCGCTTGACCGGGCCGGTAGGCACTTCCTGCTCTCCCATGAGCGCAGAGCCTACTGGCCCGGTGGAGCGGTCCGGCTCCGCACCCGGTGCGGGATCGACGGGGCCTAGCGGTCCCGGTTCATGCGCGTGGTCACCCAGAGCATGAGGAGGAGGATGAAGAGCGCAGCGCCGCCGGTCAGGTACGGGTTCAGGCTGTCGTGGTTGCCGCCGTGCTGCTCGGCCCCCTCCGAGGCGAGGACGACCAGGTTGTGGGCGGTGGTGGAGAGGCTCATCAGGCAGGTACCTATCGAGTCGGAGAGCGGGCGGAGACTTCGCTCACATCGTATGCGGGGGCCCGGGGCACGCTCACGCCGACTCAGGCGTTGGAGAGGATAGACGCATGGCCAGGCAGTTCATCGAGGGGGAGGGCGCTATGACGGAGACGGGATTCGAGAAGGCACCGGCGCGGGACCGCAGGAGGTTCCCCGGTATTTCCTCGCGGGCGTACGAGCATCCGGCGGACCGCTCGGCGCTGGTGGCGCTGCGCAAGCTGAGCGGCTTCGACACCGTGTTCAAGGCCCTGAGCGGGCTGCTTCCGGAGCGCAGCCTGCGGCTGCTGTTCCTGTCGGACTCGGTGCGCGTGGGCGAGACGCAGTTCCCCCACCTGTACGCGATGCTCCGCGACGCCTGTTACATCCTGGACCTGGAGAAGGTCCCGCAGATGTACGTGCAGCAGGACCCGCGGCCGAACGCGATGTGCATCGGGCTGGACGAGCCGATCATCGTGGTGACGACGAGCCTGGTCGAGCTCCTCGACGAGGAGGAGATGCGGGCTGTGGTGGGCCACGAGGTCGGCCACGCCCTGTCGGGGCACGCGGTGTACCGCACGATCCTGCTCTTCCTGACGAACCTGGCGCTGAAGGTGGCGTGGATCCCGCTGGGCAATGTGGCGATCATGGCGCTCGTCACGGCGCTGCGGGAGTGGTTCCGCAAGTCTGAGCTGTCCGCCGACCGGGCGGGGCTGCTGGTGGGGCAGGACCTCCAGGCCTCGATGCGGGGGCTGATGAAGCTCGCGGGCGGCAACCACATCCACGAGATGAACGTGGACGCCTTCCTGGCCCAGGCCGAGGAGTACGAGGCGGGCGGCGATCTGCGCGATTCCGTCCTGAAGATCATGAACATGCTGCCGCGGACGCACCCCTTCACCACGGTGCGGGCGGCCGAGCTGAAGAAGTGGTCGGAGAACCGCGACTACCAGCGGATCATGGACGGCCACTACCCGCGGCGGGACGAGGACAAGGACACCTCGGTGTCCGACTCCTTCCGTCAGTCGGCGGCGCACTACGCCGACTCGGTGCGCACCAGCAAGGACCCGCTGATGAAGCTGGTGGGCGACATCGCGGGCGGCGCCGGGGACCTGGGCGGCAAGCTCCGCGACAAGTTCACCGGTGCCGCTTCCGGTACGGGTACGGGCTCCGGTCCGGCCGCCGAGGGCAAGGGCGGGGCTACGGAACAGGCGTGACCACCGGGGCCTCCTGCCCGGGGTCCGGGGCGGGCGGCGGGGTGCCCGGCTGCGCCATGACCCCGCACAGCCCCGCCGTGCGCCGGGAGTCGCCTCCGGCGTACGGGTCGCCGGGGGCCGGGCCCACCGTGGTGGGCGCGGCCCCCGCCAGGAGCGGGCGGAAGCCCCCGGCCGGGTCGGCGGAGCAGTCCTGCGGCCCGGCCATCACGTAGGCCGAGGCCAGTTCGGCGCGCCGGACGCCGAGGTCCTCGCGGTCGAAGCGCAGCCGCAGCTCGCGCCGGACGGTGAACAGCGAGGCCCCGTCGGCCGCCACCGGGGCTCCGGTGGCCGGGCGTACGGCGTACACGAAGGTGTGATCGGTGACCACCTCCAGGACATCCGGGGTCACCTCCTCGTAGGCGAGGGTCCCGTTCACCCGCACCCCGGCGTCGGAGACGACGGCGGTGCGCGGGTCGAAGCGGACCAGCCAGCCCGTGGCGGCGTGCCTGCCGTCACCGGAGGGCGTGGCGATGCTGCGGTCGAACTGCGTCAGCTGGTCGGGGTCGAGCATGACGCGCACCGGCCGGGAGGCGGTGCCGGCCAGGACCTCGGGGTCCAGCGAGGACTGCACGAGGTAGTCCTTGGCGATGGACAGCGCGGTGACGACCTGACCTTCGGTGAAGTGCTGGGTGCGGCGTACCGCGGGCAGGTTGATCCCGGCCGCCCCGACGCGGTACTCGGCGGCGGGGCTGTCCGCGTACAGCTCGGCCGGACGGCCGCCGGGGACGGTGGTGGTGGGCGCGAGCGGGACGACGGTGCTGACGAGCGGTTCGGCGTGGCCGTCGGCCTTGGGGACGTAGGGGTTGCGCAGGCCCATGTAGACGGCCGCGGCGAAGGCCGTGGCGATGAGCAGCACGAGGAGCATGCCCTGGCGGGCGCCGCGGCCGGGGGTCCCGGTGCGGTGGCCCGGGCTGCCGCTCGACCAGATGGAGCGGCTGCGTACGGCCGGGGCGTGTTCGCCGAGGCGTTCTTCGGCGGAGAACTCCTGGAGCCGGGCAGCCCGGACGAAGTCCTCGTCGAACACGACCGACCGGTACTCGTCGGCACGGAACTCGTCGTCGCCCCCGCCGAGGTCCTCGGGGGTGCCGTTGGGCGGATCTCCTGGAACGGCCATCGCTTCTCCCCGCTGTCCCCGCTTCAGAGAAGCCCCCAGCTCCGGCGTAAGCGAGTGGGGTCGTACCTTCAGGGTTGGCGGCCGACGGGGTACGTAAACGCTCCGACCCCGGTCACTTCCCCCAATGGGGTACTGGCGGGGGCCGGCGCGGGGTCCGCTTCGCTGGAGGCGCTGCGGTAGACGGCGCTGAAGGCGAGGGCGACCATGCCGAGGCCCATCACGAAGGCGAGCACCCAGGCGACGGGGCGCAGCCAGGGCGAGCGGCCGCGGTAGGGGCGCAGGCGGCCTCCGTAGGCCCCGTACGGGCCGTCGGGGTAGCCCTGGCCGTAGCCGCGCTCGTACTCCCAGCCGTGGCCGTCGGGGCCGTACCCGTCGGTGTGGCCGTAACCGTGGCCCTCGTGGTCCTCGTCGCCCGGCCAGCCGCCGGCGAAGGCGGCACGGGCGGCCTCGGCCTCGGCGTGCGCGCGGTCCGCGGCACGCTGGCGCTCGGCGGCGCTCAGTTCATGGATCTGGGCGTTCCGGACGAAGGCCTCGTCGAACACCACGGAGGCGAAGTCGTGATCCGCGCCTCCGCGGTCGTCGCGATCGTTCTCGGGGTCCCCGTCGTCCGGGAACGGCTTGCCCCCCACGTCGTCCGGCACAGGACCAGCGTAGACCCGGGGGGCGCCTTTGGGCAGGGTGTACGCCGGATTCCGGCCACACGGTGTGCGGGCGGCGGTTACCGGATGTGACCGTCGCCGGTGACGATGTACTTGGTGGAGGTGAGCTCGGGAAGGCCCATGGGGCCCCGGGCGTGCAGCTTCTGGGTGGAGATGCCGATCTCGGCGCCGAAGCCGAACTGGCCACCGTCCGTGAACCGGGTGGACGCATTGACGGCGACGGTGGTCGAGTCGACCAGCTGGGTGAAGCGGCGCGCGGCGGCCTGCGAGGTGGTGACGATCGCCTCGGTGTGGCCGGAGGTCCAGCGGCGGATGTGGCTGACGGCGTCCTCCAGGGAGTCCACGACTCCCGCGGCGATGTCGTACGAGAGGTACTCGGCGGCCCAGTCCTCGTCGGTGGCGGGCAGCGCGGTGACCTTGGAGCCCTCGGCCGCGGAGAGGACGGCGGCGTCGCCGTGGACGGTGACCCCGGCGTCGGCGAGGGCGTCGAGGGCGCGGGGCAGGAAGGCGGCGGCGATGTCGCGGTGGACGAGGAGGGTCTCGGCGGCGTTGCAGACGGAGGGCCGCTGGGCCTTGGAGTTGATGAGGATGTCCACGGCCATGTCCAGGTCGGCCTGGGCGTCGACGTAGACGTGGCAGTTGCCGGTGCCCGTCTCGATGACCGGGACGGTGGACTCCTCGACCACGGTCCTGATGAGCGAGGCCCCGCCGCGCGGGATGAGCACGTCGACGAGGCCGCGGGCGCGCATCAGCTCGCGGACGGAGTCGCGGGACTCGCCGGGGACGAGCTGGATCGCGTCGGCGGGCAGGCCGGTGCTCTCGACGGCGTCGCGCAGGATGGCGACGAGGGCGGTGTTGGAGGCGTAGGCGGAGGAGCTGCCGCGCAGGAGGACGGCGTTGCCGGACTTCAGGCAGAGGGCGGCGGCGTCGACGGTGACGTTGGGCCGGGCCTCGTAGATGATGCCGACGACGCCGAGCGGGACGCGGACCTGCCGGAGGTCGATGCCGTTGGGGAGGGTGCTGCCGCGGACGACCTCGCCGACGGGGTCGGGGAGGGCGGCGACGTCGCGCACGTCGGAGGCGATGGCCGCGATCCGCTCGGGGGTGAGGGTGAGGCGGTCGATGACCGTCTCGCTGGTGCCGGCGGCGCGGGCCTTGTCGGTGTCGACGGCGTTGGCCGCGATGATCTCGGCCGTACGGGCCTCCAGCGCGTCGGCGATCGCCAGCAGGGCCGCGTCCTTGGCGGACCGCGGGAGCGGGGCGATGTCCGCGGCGGCGGTACGGGCGGCTCGCGCGGTGGCGAGGACGGGCGAGGCGGCGGTGGCGTCGGCGAGCGAGGTCATGCGGCCAGGGTAGTCCCCGGCCCGGCCGTGCCCGTGGGCGGTTTCACCCCGCGAGACGCCCCCGCCGGGGCGACTCAGCGGCCGCGCGCCCCCGAAGTGACGGACACGGCGGCCCGGCCGGGGCCGGACGGCAGCAGACGCGGCGATGCTCCGCCAGGGGCGGCACCGGCCGGGCCGACCCCAACGGGGACGGACGCCCGGTATCCGGCTGCTGAGGTCGGCTGGCCGTGGACGCGGCGGCCCGGCCGGGGCAGGAACACCGGCCGCCAGGGCCGGGCGGCGCCAGGCGCGGCGGCTCCCCGCCCGAGAGGCGGCACCGGCCCTGCCGAGCCAACGGGGCCGGACGCCGGCAGGAGACGCGGCGGCTCCGCGGGCAGGATTCCCGTCCCGCGCCCCGGCCCGCGGGGCCACGGGCCGCAGCCTCAGGCCCGGAAGGCCCGGGCCGCGGCTAGTACGGGTGTACGCCCACCGGGTGGGCCGGGGGTGGGCCGTAGCCCTCGGCCACGCGCTGGTGGTAGGTGGCGCGGTCGATGACCTCCAGGCCGACGATCTCCCACGGCGGGAGCTGCGCCGAGGAGCGGTGCTCGCCCCACAGGCGCAGGGCGACGGCCGCCGCGTCGTGGAGGTCGCGGGCCTCTTCCCAGTACCGGATCTCCGCGTGGTCGTCGGCGTACCGGCTGGTCAGCAGGAAGGGGTGGTCGTGGGCCAGTTGTTCGAGTCCGCGCCGGACCTCGGACAGCGGCGCCGGTTTGCCCGACACGCTCAGGGTGACGTGCCACAGGCGGGCGGCCTCCTGGCCGCCGCCGTCCCCGGGGCCGTGCCCGTTCTGCCGGCCGTTGCCGTTGCCGCCGTTGCCGTGCCCGTGTCCGTGGCCGTTCCCGCTGCCGTCCCCCGGACCGACACTGGTCAGCGCTCGTCTCACCAGCCGCCTCCTGTCTCCGACACGCGTGTCCGCCCCTCACAGTTGACCAGTCCCCGGCCGACCGCGCGGCGGTTTTGCCGAACCTCAGCCCTGCAGCAGGACCAGATCGTCACGGTGGACGACCTCCCGCTCGTACGCGGGTCCGAGTTCCCGCGCGAGCTCGCGAGTGGACCGGCCGAGGAGCTGCGGGAGCTCCTTGGCGTCGAAGTTGACCAGCCCCCGGGCGACCGCCCGGCCGGAGGTGTCGCGCAGCTCCACCGGGTCCCCCGCGGTGAACTCCCCGCCGACCGCGGCGATGCCCGCCGGGAGCAGTGAGCTGCCCCGCTCGGTGACCGCGCGCACGGCGCCGTCGTCCAGGACGAGGTGGCCCTGCGGGGTGGAGGCGTGCTGGAGCCAGAGCAGCCGGTCGGCGGAGCGGCGGCCCGTGGAGTGGAAGTGGGTGCCGGTGGCCCGCCCGGCGAGGGCGTCCGCGGCCTGGCTCGCCGAGGTGAGGACCACGGGGATGCCGGCCGCCGCCGCGATCCGCGCCGCCTCGACCTTGGTGACCATGCCGCCGGTGCCCACGCCCGCCTTGCCCGCGCTGCCGATGGAGACGTGGTCGATGTCCTCGGGGCCGCGGACCTCGTCGATGCGGGTGGTGCCGGGCTGCGCGGGGTCCCCGTCGTAGAGGCCGTCGACGTCCGAGAGGAGTACGAGCAGGTCCGCGCGGACGAGGTGGGCGACCAGGGCTGCGAGCCGGTCGTTGTCGCCGAAGCGGATCTCGTCGGTGGCGACCGTGTCGTTCTCGTTGACGACGGGCAGGGCGCCCATGGCCAGCAGCTGGTCCAGGGTCCGGTAGGCGTTGCGGTAGTGGGCGCGCCGGCTGGTGTCGTCGGTGGTGAGCAGGACCTGGCCGACGCGGACGCCGTAGCGGGCGAAGGAGGCCGTGTAGCGGGCGACGAGCAGTCCCTGGCCGACGCTGGCGGCCGCCTGCTGGCGGGCCAGGTCCTTGGGGCGGCGGCGCAGGCCGAGCGGGGAGAGTCCGGCGGCGATGGCTCCGCTGGAGACGAGGACGATCTCCTTCTCCCCGCCGCTGCGGGCCTTGGCGAGGACGTCGACCAGCGCGTCCACCCGGTCGGCGTCGAGCCCGCCGGCCGCTGTGGTCAGGGAGGAGGAGCCGACCTTGACCACGATCCTGCGGGCGTTCACGACACCTTGCCTAGCCGCTGACACGTCTGTCCCCTTGCCCCTTGCCGAAATGCCTGCCGTCTCAATCTACGGGGTGGGCGCGAGGGGCTGCTCGGGGGTTTCAGACCCTGGACGAGGACCCGGTCTCCGCCTGCCGGGCCTCCTCGGCCCGGGCCGCGCCCGGGACGAGGATCTTGCGCGAGAGCAGGAAGGTGAACGGGATGGCCACGACCGCCGCCACCAGCGGGGCGATCCGGGTGTCCATCCCGGCCCAGGTCACCAGGGCGTACAGGCCCACCGACTGGATCACGTAGTTCGTGACGTTCGTCAGGGGGAAGAGGAGGAACTTCTTCCAGGTCGGCCGGGTCCGGTAGGTGAAGTAGGTGTTCATGAAGAACGACCCGGTCATCGACAGCACGAAGGCCAGGGTGTACGCGGCGAAGTACGGCATCCACGGGTGCAGGAGCAGGTAGATGCCGAAGAACGTGGCGGTGTTCACCCCGCCCACCAGGGCGAAGCGGAGGACCTGGCCGAGCTGCTCCCTGCGGCTCATCAGGCGGTCCGGTCCGAGCTGCGTTCCCGGGCGCGGTCCGGGAGGTCCCGCGGGAGCGGGTCGGCTCCGTGGGCCTCCTTCACGAGGAAGTGCGGGCGGCGCTTGCTCTCGTAGTAGATGCGGCCGATGTACTCGCCGATGAGGCCCAGCATGACCATCTGGACCCCGCCGATGCCGACGATCATCGCGACGAGGGTGACGTAGCCGGGTGAGTCGACCCCGTAGGTCATGGCCATGACCGTGATCCACAGGGCGTACAGGCCGGTCAGGGCGACCAGCGACGTGCCGAGCCAGATCCCGAGGCGCAGCGGCCGGTTGTTGAAGGAGATCAGGCCGTCCATGGCGTAGTTCAGCAGCGCCCCGAACTTCCACTTCGTCTCGCCGGCCTCGCGCTGCGCGTTGCGGTAGTCGAAGTGGACGGTGTCGAAGCCGATCCAGGAGAACAGGCCCTTGGAGAACCGGTTGTACTCGGGCAGCGAGAGCAGGGCGTCCACGGCGGGCCGCGAGAGCATGCGGAAGTCGCCGACCCCGTCGGTGAGTTCCACGTCGACCCAGCGGTTGACCCCCCGGTAGTAGAGGCGGCTGAGGACGGAGCGGACCTTCTTGTCCCCCTCGCGCGTGCGGCGGGCGATGATCTGGTCGTGGCCCTGCTCGTAGTAGTCGAGCATGGTGGCGATGAGCTCCGGGGGGTGCTGGAGGTCCGCGTCCATGATCACCACGGCGTCGCCGGTGGATTCGCGAAGGCCGGCGAGCATCCCGGCCTCCTTGCCGAAGTTCCGGCTGAACGAGACGTACCGGGTGCGCCCGCCGTGCTCGGCAGCGATCTTGCGAAGCTTTCCGAGCGTTGAATCACAGCTTCCGTCGTCGACGTAACAGACCTCGTAGTCGACGGGGAGGGCATCCAGGACCTTGCGGATCGCCACGTCGAAGCTGTCGACGACGGCCTCTTCGTTGTAGCAAGGGACAACTACAGACAGCTTCGTCATGAACACTTCCTGCTGGGTCCGATCGGGTGATTGTCAGCCACCGGACCCGTCCCTCACCTCTTCCTTAGAAGTATGCAAGAAGAAGATCGGGCGTCGGTCGGCCTGCCTGAGCCGCGGGCGGCACACGGTAGCTTGGACGAGATAAGCGGAACGAGCTGAACGAAACGCAACGAAACGAAGGGATCGAGGTGCACGTGCCCGACGTCTCCGTGGTCGTCATCGTCTACAACGACGCAGAGCGTCTGTCGACAGCAGTCCAGTCGGTTTTGGACCAGACCCTGCACGGGGTCGAGGTCGTGATCGTCGACGACTGCAGCAAGGACCGCTCGTACGCGGTCGCCCAGGAACTGGAAGCCGCGCACCCCGGGAGAGTGCGCGCGTTCCAGCTGCCGGAGAACAGTGGCGGCTGCGGTGCGCCGCGCAACCACGGCATCCAGCAGGCCACCGGCACGTACGTGATGTTCCTGGACAGCGACGACGTGCTCGAGCGCAACGCCTGCCGGAACATGCTGGCCGCAGCCGAGCGGACCGGGTCCGACCTGGTCTCGGGCATGTGCGTCCGCGTGCACCTCGGCAACCGGTGGGACAAGACCACCGAGTGGTACCCGTGGATCTACTCCCGCACGCGCACCCTGGAGTCGATCACCGAGTTCCCCGACCTGCTGGTCTACGACACCCTCTCCACGAACAAGTGCTACCGGCGCGCGTTCTTGCTGGAGCAGGGCCTGGAGTTCCCGGTCGGCATCCACTACGAGGACCTGCTGTTCTCGGCGCAGGCCTACGTGGCCGCCCGCCGCATCACGCTGATCCCGAACCACGTCTACTTCTGGAGGGTGGCCGAGAAGGCCGCGGCGAAGTCCATCAGCAACCGGCGCCACGAGATCGCGAACTTCGTCCACCGGATGGAGATCCACCGGCGCGTCGACGAGCTGCTGGCCGCCAAGGGCCACACGGACATCAAGTCCGCGAAGGACGCCAAGTTCCTCAAGCACGACCTGGTGCTGCACCTGCGTGACCTGCCGCTTCTCGGTGACGCGTACCGCCAGGAGTTCGCCCGCCTCGCCAACGGCTACCTCGCGGGCATCGACCCGGCGGCCTACGGGAACGTCACCCACCTCCAGGCGATCTGCGCCTACCTGCTCGGCAAGGAGGACTGGGACAACCTGCTCCCCGCCGCCGACGCCATGACCAACAAGGGCCGGCTCTCCTCCCCGCTCGCCGAGCGCGACGGCCGGATCTACTGGTGCGGCCGGCACATCGACGACGCGGACGAAGCCGCCCGCACCGAGGCCCGCCGGATACTGGACGTCACCGAGCAGGGCTTCCACACCGCCCCGCTCACCTCCCTGCAGCTGGGCAACCGCCTGACCTCCTACGAGGACGACGGGCGAGGCACCGTCACGCTCTCCGGCGCCGTGGTGAACCCGCTGGGCCGGATCGGGGCCGACGCGGAGCTGAAGGCCTCGCTCGAATTCCGGGCCCGCCGCCAGATCGGCGTGCGCTCCTTCAGCTTCCCGGTGTCAACCGTGCGCCACGCCGGTGACACGATCGAGTGGACCGGCACGGCCGACGTCGGCAGCACCGTCCGCCCCCTCGGCATCATCGACGCCGTCTGGGACGTCCGGCTGAAGCTGACCGCCGGGAACGAGAAGATCACCACGCGCGTCTCCGTCGGCGGCGTCGACCTGGAGTCGGCGGCCCGTCTGCGCGTACGGCCGAGGCTGACCCGGCTGGTCTCCGACCGCTTCGAGCCGGAGGTCACCAAGAAGGGCAACCTCTCCTACGTCCTGACCGCCGAGGGCGCCGCCGCCGTCCGCACCCAGAACCTGATCAACAACGCCATACACGGCAAGACGGCGAACGTGGTCAAGCGCGGCCTGCGCAAGGCCCTGCGGGTCCGCCGGAGCATGGGCTCCGGCGAGCAGAAGGTGAAGCTCTACCACGAGGTCTTCTCGAAGCTGCCCATCAAGAAGGGCACGGTCGTCTTCGAGAGCCACATGGGCAAGCAGTACAGCGACAGCCCGAAGGCGATCTACGAGGAGATGGTGCGCCAGGGCGTGCCCTTCGAGGCGATCTGGTCGTACGCGGGCAAGCCCACGGGCTTCCCCAAGGACGCCACCCTGGTGCGGCGCTGGAGCTGGCCCTACCTGCGGGCACTGGCCCAGGCCGAGTACTGGGTCGACAACCAGGGCTTCCCGCTGGCCCTCGCCAAGCGCCCGGGGACCACGTACATCCAGACCTGGCACGGCTCCGCGCTCAAGCGGATGGGCTTCCACGAACCCCGCACCAAGGCGCAGGGCCGCGCGGGCCAGAACCGCTTCCAGGCGGCCGTCGACCGCTTCGACCACTTCCTGATCCGCTCCGAGCACGACACCCGCACCCTCGCCAAGGGCTTCCGGCTCCGCGACGAGGTCCTGCTGCGCACGGGCTACCCGCGCAACGACGCCCTGGTCGAGGCGCAGCGGGCCGAGGCGCAGAGCGGCGAGCGGGTCCGCGGGCCCCTGGCGGCGGAGCTCGGCATCGACCCGGACAAGAAGGTGCTGCTGTACGCGCCGACCTTCCGGGCGGGTGCGGACGGCGCGGTGGAGGGCTTCGAGTTCCCCTTCGACGTGGAGGAGTTCGCCGACCGGCTCGGTGACCGCTTCACGCTGCTGGTGCGGACCCACTACCTCAACAGCATCTCGCTGCCGCCGTCGGTGGCCGGCCGTGTCATCGACGTGTCCCGGCACCACGACATCACCCCGCTGCTGGCCCTCGCCGACGGGCTCGTCACGGACTACTCCTCGGTGATGTTCGACTACGCGGTCCTGGACCGGCCGATGGTGTTCTTCGCGTACGACTACGAGAAGTACGCCAACGACATCCGCGGCACGTACTTCGACCTGAAGGAGAAGGCCCCCGGCCCGGTCGTGGCCACCGCGGACGAACTCCTGCAGGCCCTGGCCGCCTTCGAGGAGGCGGACGCCAAGTACGCCGAGGCGCGCCAGCGGTTCCTCACCGAGTTCGGCGAGTACGACCGCGGGGACGCGGCCCGTCAGATCGTCGAGAAGTTCTTCACCAGGAGCGGCAAGTGAGCCAGCAGACCGCCGCCCCCGGCGGCCGTGACGTCTTCCTCGTCTGCAACAGCGTCGACGAGCTCGGCGGCGTGACCACCTGGTCGCACCAGATGGCCCGGCTGTTCACCGACCGCGGGCACCGGGTGCACATCGTCGGCATCGCCCCGGTGGCCGAGGAGATCCGCCAGAAGCTGCCGGCGGACCTCCCGTACGCCCTGACCACGCTGTACGACGCGCATCCCCCGGGTGCGCGCCGCCTGCGCGGGATCAAGGGCCGGCTGAACGCGCCGGAGCGGCGCCGGCAGGCGGCCCGCCGGGCGAAGATGCGGGCCAAGGCGGAACAGCTGAGCGAGCTCTTCCGCGCGGCCCGCCCCGGCAGTGTCGTGATCGTCACCCAGGTCTGGGCGATGGAGTGGGTCGCGCTCGCCGACACCAAGGGGCTCACCGTCATCGGCATGAGCCACGAGTCCTTCGAGGCCAGCCAGAAGTCCACCCGCGGCGAGCGGGTCCGCCGGTTCTATCCGGAGGTGGACCGGCTGCTGGTGCTGACCGCCGAGGACGCGGACCTGTGGATCCGGGCGGGCATGGAAAACGTCGGGAGCATGCCGAACCCGCTGCCCTTCATGCCGCCGACCCCTGCTCCGCGGACCGCGAAGGTCGTGGCCAGCGTGGGCCGCCTCGCCTTCGAGAAGGGCGTGGACCTGCTGCTCGACGCGTGGGCGGACGCGGCCCCGCAGCACCCGGACTGGGTCCTGCGGATCTACGGAGCCGGGGTGGAGGAAACGGCTCTGCGGGCGCACTGCACCTCGCTGGGCCTGGACGACTCCGTGGAGTGGATGGGCAGCACCGACGACGTCCTGGGCGCCCTGCGCGGGGCCTCGGTCTTCGCTCAGGCCTCCCGGGCCGAGGGCTTCCCCATCACGCTGCTGGAGGCGATGGCCGCGGGCGTGCCCGCAGCCGCCTTCGACTGCGCGCCCGGCGTACGGGAGATCGTCCGGCACGGCGAGGACGGACTGCTGGCCCGCCTGGGCAACACGATGGAGCTGGCCGGCCACCTGCGGGTGCTGATGGCCGACGCCGAGCTGCGCGACCGGCTCGGGGACGCGGCCTTCGAGTCGGTGAAGCGGTTCTCCAGCACCGAGATCACCGACCGCTGGGAAGCCCTCTTCGCCTTCCTGGAGCGCTGAGCACCGCCCGTCCCACGCAGACGAAGCCGCCCGCCCCGGAACTGTCCGGGGCGGGCGGCTTCGTCTGCGTGGGACGGCAGGCGGCCCCTAGCGGTGGAGCTCGTCGTGGGCGGCGACGTCGGCCGTGCGGCGGTTGGCCTCCCAGCCGGCCCATGCGGAGGTG
Source organism: Streptomyces xanthophaeus (assembly GCF_000725805.1). Lineage (GTDB taxonomy): Bacteria > Actinomycetota > Actinomycetes > Streptomycetales > Streptomycetaceae > Streptomyces > Streptomyces xanthophaeus. The sequence goes on from NZ_JOFT01000035.1 coordinate 36,635, forward strand.
ACCATCTCGCGGACGTCGTGGCGGGCCTTCCAGCCCAGCTCGCTCGCGATCCTGTCCGCCGAGGCCACGACCTTCGCCGGGTCGCCGGGACGCCGCGGGGTGATCACGGGGGCGTAGGAGTGACCGGTGTTCGTGTTGAGCAGGTCGACCATCTCGCGGACGGAAACCCCCTCGCCGCGGCCGATGTTGACGGTGAGGTCCTTGTACTCCCCGGCCGCCGCCCATTCCGCCAGCTTGCGCGCCGCCGCCACGTGGGCCTCTGCGAGGTCCTCGACGTGGATGTAGTCGCGGATGCAGGTGCCGTCCGGGGTCGGGTAGTCGTCGCCGAAGATCTTGGCGCCCTGGCCCGCGTCGTACCGCTCGAAGACCATCGGCACCAGGTTGAAGACCCCGGTGTCGGCGAGTTCGGGGGTCGCGGCGCCCGCCACGTTGAAGTACCGCAGGCAGGCCGTGGCGATCCCGTGCGCCTTGCCCGCAGACCGGATCAGCCACTCGCCGGCCAGCTTGGTCTCACCGTACGGGCTCAGCGGCGCGCACGGGGTGTCCTCGGTGACCAGGTCCACGTCCGGCATGCCGTAGACGGAGGCCGAGGAGGAGAACAGCACGTTGCGCACGCCCGCGGCGGCCACGGCCTGGAGCAGGACCGTCAGGCCCTGCACGTTCTCCTGGTAGTAGTACAGCGGCCGCTCGACGGACTCGCCGACCTGCTTCTTGCCCGCGAGGTGCACCACACCGGTGATCTTGTGGCGGAGGATGACCTCGTCCAGGACCAGCCGGTCCAGGACGGACCCGACCACCAGCGGTACGCCCTCCGGAATGCGGTCGGCGTTGCCCGTGGACAGGTCGTCGAGGACGACGACCTTCTCCCCCGCGAGCTGCATCGCGCGGACGACGTGCGCACCGATGTATCCGGCGCCACCGGTGATCAGAAAGGTCATGTGAATCTCCCTGGGTCCCCCCGGAGGGAATCCGGGGGCCTGTCCGAGTTCTTCTGCGTTCTTCCGTATGGAGTGCTCAGCCCGCCCTGCGGCCTGCCCGGGCCCGGTGGAGGCGGTTTCGTACGAGGTACAGCGCGCCCTCGGCGCCGGGCGCCAGGCGCAGGGCCAGCGAGCCGGTCGCCGTGCGGTAGGGCTGCGACAGCAGGACACCGTACCGGCTGCTCGGCAGGGCGCGTCGGCGGAGCAGCCCGCCGCGGGGGCTCAGCGAGGTGACCACGCTGCTCCCGTCGGCGCAGGCGACCTCCACCCGGACGTCCCAGGCCTGCATCCGGCGCAGCCCCTGACGCCGCCCGGTCACGGCCAGGTCGGCGAGGCGGAACGGCAGTTCGGCGCTCCAGTCGGCATCGGCGGCGGGGCGCAGCTCCACCGGCTGGGCCAGCACGGGTTCGCCGCCCGCCCGGGGCAGGAACCGCAGCTGGACGGTGCGCGGCCCGGCCTTCGCGAGGCGCCCGTAGAGGTCGTGCAGGCGGATCCGCACCAGGCCGGAGCCGGCCGGTTCGGCGTCGGCGGTGATCGGGAGCCGGGCCGTCTCCAGCCCGGTCAGGCCGTCCAGTTCGACGGGCAGGGCCTCGCTCCACACCGGCACCCCGGCGGAGTCGGCGGCGTACGGCGGCAGCAGCCGCGGCGGCTCGGCGGCGAGGCGGGTGAGGCGGGTGAGGTCGGCGGGCGGGGCCTCGGTGGCACGCAGCAGCCGCACGATCCAGCGGACGTGGGCGGGCGCGGCCTCGATGTCGGCCTCGGCGAAGGTGGCGAGGTACTCCCGGGTGAGGGTCCACCACGCGGCCTGGTAGCCGGGGTCCGTGCCGATCTCGCGCAGGTACATGCGCAGGTCGTAGTCCAGGAACTTGACCTGACAGGCGTGGCCGAGCTCCGGGGAGGCGGCGGCGAGGGTGCGCGAGGCCGTGCGGTGGGCCTCGATCCGCGAGGCCCAGTTCCCGACGTCCTTGCGGTTCAGGGAGATCGACACCTGGGCGGCGCTGCGGCGCACGTGCCACACGTAGACGAGGTCGCCGATGACGGCGACGCGCGGGGCGGCGGCCAGCACGCGCGCGGTGAAGGCGAAGTCCTCGTAGACGAACCGGCCGTCGGGGAAGCGGATGGAATGCGCGTCCAGGAAGGCGCGCTCGTACAGCTTGTTGACGCAGAGGGTGTCACGGACCAGCTCCGGCCGGTCCGCGGGCCGCTCGATCACGTCGCCTGGGGTGTACAGCCCGGGCACCCAGGGCACGTCGTGGCCCTGCGGCAGCTCGCGGCGTACGCACGCGCCGACGGTGACGGCCGCGCCGTGCTCCCCGGCGGCCCGCACCAGGGCCTCGGCGGCCCCCGGCGGGAGCACGTCGTCGCTGTCCAGGAAGAGGACGTACGGGGCGGTCGCGGCCGCGATCCCGTCGTTGCGCGGGGTGCCGCACCCCCCGCTGTTCTCCGTGCGGTGCACGACCTTCAGACGGGGGTGCGCGGCGGCCAGCTCGTCCAGCACGCGTGCGGTGCCGTCCGACGAGGCGTCGTTCACGGCGATGACCTCGGCGACCACCGGGCCCTGGGCGAGGGCCGAGGAAACGGCCCCGCCCACGAGCCCGGCGTCGTTGTACGCGATCACCACGACGGACACGGTGGAGGATTTGCTGCTCACCCGGAGGATCCTAAGCGACCCGCGTAAAGGCGACTTCAAGGTCGTCCGGTACTAGAAGGGACGGAACTCGTCGTACTCCTTCTGAGCGGAGTCCCCGCGCTTGGCTTCCTTCTCCTTGCGGCGCTGGGTGGCCGGGCGCGGCTCGTCCAGGCGGTGGTCCTCGCCACGGCGGCCCAGCATCTCGGCGCCGGCCATCACGGTCGGCTCCCAGTCGAAGACGACCGCGTTCTCGTCGGAGCCGATGGCCACGCCGTCACCCGCACGGGCACCGGCCTTCCTGAGCGCGTCCTCCACGCCGAGGCGGTTCAGGCGGTCGGCGAGGTAGCCCACGGCCTCGTCGATGTTGAAGTCGGTCTGGCGGACCCAGCGCTCCGGCTTCTCGCCGCGCACCCTGTAGAGCTCTTCGGCCTCGTCGTAGGTGACGGTGAAGCCGGAGTCGTCCACGGCCTTCGGGCGGATGACGATGCGGGTCGCCTCCTGCTTGGGCTGGCGGGCGCGGGCCTTGGCGATGACCTCGGCGAGGAAGTAGGAGAGCTCCTTGAGACCCGTACGGGCGACCGCGGAGACCTCGAACACCTTGTAGCCGCGGGCCTCCAGGTCAGGGCGGACCATGTCGGCGAGCTCCTGGCCGTCCGGGATGTCGACCTTGTTGAGGACGACGAGGCGCGGGCGCTTCTCCAGGCCGCCGCCGTAGAGCCGGAGCTCTTCCTCGATGACGTCGAGGTCGGCGATCGGGTCGCGGTCGGACTCCAGCGTGGCGGTGTCCAGGACGTGCACCAGCACCGAGCAGCGCTCGACGTGGCGCAGGAACTCCAGGCCGAGGCCGCGGCCCTGGCTGGCGCCCGGGATGAGGCCCGGGACGTCGGCGATCGTGTAGACGGTCGAACCGGCCGTGACGACGCCCAGGTTCGGGACCAGGGTGGTGAAGGGGTAGTCCGCGATCTTCGGCTTGGCGGAGGAGAGCACCGAGATCAGCGAGGACTTGCCGGCGCTCGGGAAGCCGACCAGGGCCACGTCGGCGACGGTCTTGAGCTCCAGGATGACGTCGCCACCGGTGCCGGGGACACCGAGGAGCGCGAAGCCGGGGGCCTTGCGGCGCGCGGAGGAGAGCGCGGCGTTGCCGAGGCCGCCGCGGCCGCCCTCGGCGGCGACGTAGGTGGTGCCCTGGCCGACGAGGTCGGCGAGGACGTTGCCCTCCTTGTCGAGGACGACGGTGCCGTCCGGCACGGGCAGGATCATGTCCTGGCCGTCCTTGCCGGAGCGGTTGCCGCCCTCGCCGGGCTTGCCGTTGGTGGCCTTGCGGTGCGGGCTGTGGTGGTAGTCCAGCAGGGTGGTGATCGACTGCTCCACCACGAGGATGACGTCACCGCCACGGCCGCCGTTGCCGCCGTCGGGGCCGCCGAGCGGCTTGAACTTCTCCCGGTGAACGGAGGCGCAGCCGTGGCCCCCGTTACCCGCGGCGACGTGCAGCTCGACGCGGTCCACGAAGGTGGTCATGGGTGTTCCTCCAGATACAGCGGGAATAGTCCGGAAAATCCGGTGGCAGGCCTTGCTGCCCATTAAACGTGTCTATGTGACAACGCGCCGAGGGCGGACCTCTCTTCCCGGCTCGCGCCGGAAAGAGCTGAGATCCGCCCTCGGGAAGTTACGAACGCTCGATCAGCAGAAGCTGGATCAGGCGGCCGGAACGATGTTGACGACCTTGCGGCCACGGTGCGTGCCGAACTGCACGGCACCGGCCTGCAGCGCGAACAGCGTGTCGTCGCCGCCACGGCCGACGCCCGCGCCCGGGTGGAAGTGGGTGCCGCGCTGGCGGACGAGGATCTCACCAGCGGAAACGACCTGACCGCCGAAGCGCTTCACGCCGAGCCGCTGGGCATTGGAGTCGCGCCCGTTCCGAGTGGACGATGCGCCCTTCTTGTGTGCCATGTCTCAGTCCCTCTTACTTCGCAGCCGCGGGGATACCGGTGACCTTGATCGCCGTGTACTGCTGACGGTGACCCTGGCGACGGCGGTAGCCGGTCTTGTTCTTGTACCGCAGGATGTCGATCTTGGCGCCCTTGTGGTGATCCACAATCTCGGCCGTGACCTTGATGCCGGCCAGGACCCACGGGTCGCTGGTCACGGCTTCGCCGTCGACGACGAGCAGGGTCGAGAGCTCGACCGTGTCGCCAACCTTGGCAGTGGAAATCTTGTCAACCTCAACGATGTCGCCGACAGCAACCTTGTGCTGGCGACCACCGCTGCGCACGATGGCGTACACGCGGATCTCTCTCTCACTCGGGGCGGATGCTCCTGAAGCCAGCCGCTCAGTCGGGACCCCGTCTTGCGACAGGACCGCACTGATCCGGATTGGACGAGCGGCCTCTCCTGCACGGCGCTTGCGCGCACGGACGCGGGAGGAAGGTGCTCAGGAGCGCGGCATGCGCTGAACATATTTGCCCACACATGCCGACGGTCTAGGTTACGGGGCCGGTTCCAGGGGGTCAAACCGGGTCCCGTACGGCCGTGGGCCCCGCCTTCCGGCGGGGCCCACGGCGGTGCTGTGCCGCTTCAGGCCGCGGATCAGGCTTCGGTCGGCGCCGAGACCGAGGGCGGGGTCTGCTGCTCCGCCGCCGCGGTCTTCTTCGTCGTCCGCTTCGCCGCGGTCTTCTTGGTGGTGGCCGTCTTCTTGGCCGTGCTGGTGGTGGCCTTCTTGGCCGCCGTCGCCTTCTTGGCGGTGGTGGCCTTCTTCGCCGTGGCCGCCTTCTTGGCCGGAGCCTTGCGGGCGGCCTTCTTCGCCGGGGCGGGCTCCTCGGCCGGTGCGGCCTCCTCGACGGAGGCCTGCGGCTCCGCCGGAGCGGTCTCTACGACCACCACGGCGGCCTCTGCCGCACCCGCCGGGGATCCGGCCGGGGCGGTGGCCTTACGGGTGGCACGCCGACGCGGACGGGCCGGTGCGGCCTCCGCCACGGGGGCCTCCTCGACGACGGCCGCCGGGGCGGGCGCCTCGGGCTCGGCGACCGCCGGCTCGGGCTCCACGACCGGCTCCGGCTCCGGCACGACGACCGGCTCCGGGGCAACCTCGGCCGCGGGGGCCGGGGCACCCGCCGGGGCGGTGGCCTTGCGGGTCGCCCGGCGACGGGTACGGCCCTTCGGCGCGGCCTCGTCGACCGGTGCCGCCTCGACCGTCTCCGCGGCCGCCACGGGCTCGGTGACGACCTCGGCCTCGGGCTCAAGGACCGTGTCGGCGGGCTCGGTCACCGGCTCGGCCTCGACCACGGGGGCCGGAGCCTGCGCCGGGGCCTGGGCCGCACCGCGCGGGGCACCCGCCGGGGCGGTCGCCTTGCGGGTGGCGCGACGGCGGTTGCGGCGGCCGCTCAGACCCGCCGCGGCCTCGGCCTCGGCCGGGCTGCTGTAGAGCTCCTCGTCCGCGACGAACTCCGGCTCGGGCAGGGCCCGCGGCGATGCGGCCTCGGCGGCCACCTCGGCCTCGGTCTCGGTCTCGGCCTCGAACTCCACGTCCACGGTCTCGACGTCGTGCTCGTGCTGGTCGGAGTCCGACTTGCCGCCACGGCGCTTGGAACGCTTGCCGTTGCCGCCGCCGCCGACCACGGTCGGGGTCTCCATGTGCACGATGACACCGCGGCCGTTGCAGTGGACACAGGTCTCGGAGAAGGACTCCAGCAGACCCTGGCCCACCCGCTTGCGGGTCATCTGGACCAGGCCCAGCGAGGTCACCTCGGCGACCTGGTGCTTGGTCCGGTCACGGCCCAGGCACTCCAGCATCCGCCGCAGGACCAGGTCGCGGTTGGACTCCAGGACCATGTCGATGAAGTCGATCACGACGATGCCGCCGAGGTCGCGCAGCCGCAGCTGGCGCACGATCTCCTCGGCCGCCTCCAGGTTGTTCCTGGTGACGGTCTCTTCGAGGTTGCCGCCCTGACCGGTGAACTTGCCGGTGTTGACGTCGATGACGATCATCGCTTCGGTCTTGTCGATCACAAGCGAGCCGCCCGAGGGCAGCCACACCTTGCGGTCGAGCGCCTTGGCGAGCTGCTCGTCGATCCGGTACGTCGCGAAGACGTCGACCTCGGAGGTCCAGCGCGACAGCCGGTCGGCCAGGTCCGGGGCCACGTGGTTCACGTAGCCGTGGATGGTCTCCCAGGCGCTGTCACCGCTGACGATGACCTTCGAGAAGTCCTCGTTGAAGATGTCGCGCACGACGCGGACGGTCATGTCCGGCTCGCCGTACAGCAGGCTCGGCGAAGAGGTCGAGATCTGCTTCGACTTCTTCTGGATGTCCTCCCACTGGGCCTGCAGGCGCTCGACGTCGCGGCGCAGCTCGTCCTCGCTCGCACCCTCGGCGGCGGTGCGCACGATGACGCCCGCGTCCTCGGGGACGATCTTCTTGAGGATGGTCTTCAGACGAGCGCGCTCGGTGTCGGGCAGCTTGCGGCTGATGCCTGTCATCGAGCCCTCGGGCACGTAGACCAGGTAGCGGCCGGGCAGCGAGACCTGGCTGGTCAGGCGGGCGCCCTTGTGGCCGATCGGGTCCTTGGTGACCTGCACGAGGACCGACTGGCCGGACTTGAGGGCGGACTCGATGCGGCGCGGCCCGTTGGCCATGCCGAGCGCCTCGAAGTTGACCTCACCGGCGTACAGGACCGCGTTGCGGCCCTTGCCGATGTCGATGAAGGCGGCCTCCATGGACGGCAGCACGTTCTGGACCTTGCCCAGGTAGACGTTGCCGACGTACGAGGTGGCTTCTTCCTTGTTGACGTAGTGCTCGACGAGCACGTTGTCCTCGAGGACGCCGATCTGGGTGCGCTCGCCGGCCTGGCGGACGACCATGACGCGCTCGACGGCCTCGCGGCGGGCCAGGAACTCGGCCTCGGTGATGATCGGGACGCGGCGGCGGCCCTGCTCGCGGCCCTCGCGGCGGCGCTGCTTCTTCGCCTCCAGACGGGTCGAGCCCTTGATGGACTGCACCTCGTCGGAGGAGGTGGACTCGGCGCGCTCGCGGGCCGGACGCGGCTCGCGGACCTTGACGACGGTCCGTACGCCGTCCTCCTCGCCGGTCTCGGCGGCGTCGGCAGCGGAGTCACCGCTGCGACGGCGGCGACGACGGCGGCGACGGCTGGAGCTGGAGCCGAGGGCACCGGAGTCCTCGTCGTCCTCGTCCTCGGCCTCGTCGGCCTCCTGCTCGCCGGCCGGGGCCTCGGCCTCGTCCTCGGCGGACTCGTCGAGGTCGGCGGACTCGCCACGGCGGCGACGACGGCCACCGCGACGGCGGCGGCGGGACGGGCGCTCGCCCGACTCGTCGCCCTCTTCGAATTCGGCGGACTCGTCCTCGAGCTCGGCGGCCTCGGCCTCCGGCTCCTCCTCGGCGAGCACCTCGGGCAGGGAGACCGGACCGGTCTCGGCGGCCGGCGCGGGCTCGGCGGCGCCACGGCCACGGCGGCGGCGACGGCCGGCCGGCTGCGGGGCGGGGGTCTGGACGACCTCGACCTCGGCCTCGATCTCCGTCTCCTCCTCCTCCGGCTCCTCGGCCGGAGTGGCGGCGCGGGCGGCCATGGCGGCCATGGCGGCGGTCTCGGGGGTCTGGAACATCGGCTCGGCGAAGACCGGGGCCTGGAACACGGCCACGGCGGGACGCGCGGCGCGGCGGGCGCGGCCCGGGGCGGCGGGCGCCTCGGCCTCGGCGGCGGGCTGCGCGGCAGAGGCCGGGGAACCGGCACGGGTGGCGCGGCGGCGGCCGCCGCGCTTCGGGGAGTCCACGGCGTCGGCGACGGTCACGGAGCGGGTGGCGGCCCGGGGGGCCTCCTCCACGGCGGCGGGAGCCGGTGCGGCCTCGGCGGCCGGAGCCTCGGGGGCGGTCACGGCGCGGGTCGCACGGCGACGGGCACGCGGGGCCGGAGCAGCGCTCTCCTCGGCCACGACGGCGGCCGGAGCAGCAGCCGGGGCAGCGGCCGGAGCCTCGGTCACCACGGCCTCGACGGCTTCGGCAGCCGGAGCAGCCGGAGCGGTCACGGCGCGGGTGGCACGGCGGCGGGCACGCGGGGCAGGAGCGGCCGGGGCCTCCTCCTCCACGACGGGCGCGGCCTCGGCCACGGCGGGAGCCGGCGCGGCCTCGGCGGCCGGAGCCTCGGGGGCGGTCACGGCGCGGGTCGCACGACGACGGGCACGCGGGGCCGGAGCGGCCGGGGCCTCTTCCTCCACGGCGGCGGGAGCCGGTGCGGCTTCGGCGGCCGGGGCCTCGGAGGCGGTCACGGCGCGGGTCGCACGACGACGGGCACGCGGGGCCGGAGCGGCCGGGGCCTCTTCCTCCACGGCGGCGGGAGCAGCGGCCGGAGCCTCGGTCGCCACGGCCTCGACGGCTTCGGCGGCCGGAGCAGCCGGGGCGGCGACGGCGCGGGTGGCGCGGCGGCGGGTACGGGCGGGGGCGGCGGCCGGGGCGGCCTCCGCCTCGGTCGCCTGGGTGTCGGCCGGAGCGGCCTCGGTCACCGCGGCGGTCTCGGCGGCGGTGGCGCCGGGGGGACCGGCGGGCCGGGACGCGGCGCGGCGGCGCCGGCGCGGCGGCAGGTTGTCGCTCGGGCTGCCGTTGTCGGCGTTACCGGCGGGGGTGGTGGTGTCGTTTTCGTTGTTGAGCATTGCGGGCGGTTCTCCCGTCACGCTCCCGGGCGCCGCGGCTGACGTCCGGTCCGGCACGGCTGCCGCGTAATGAGCGCGGAACCGGCCTCCGGGGCGCGTTCGCCACACGGGAGCTGTAGTCCATGGCCGCCGGTTCCGTACGTGTTGTCCGTACGGCCTGGCGGAAGTCTTCAGGTCAATGCGCTGCCCGACCCAGGTGGCTCCCGAGTACCAGGGCTGCGCGACGACGACGATCCCTACGCGGCGGGACCTTCCGGCGCCTTCGCGTCGGCAGCTACGGCGGCCGTGGGTGGGGCGGCCGTGTCTGCCTCGCGGTCGGGCGCGAGCGGGTCGGTCACCGTGCCGGACTCCTCGTCGAAGAGCCCCTGCGCCAGCCTGGTCACCGCTGCGGGGACCGGCGGCGCCAGGTCGGCCACAGCTCGGAGACCGGACAGGACGTCGTCGGGTCGCACGGCAGGTGTCAGATGCCGAACAACCAGCCGCAGTATCGCACAAGCATTGTCCAGCGGCCTATCAGCCGGGGCAGGGAGCGCCTCGAGGCTCACCACAGCCCCACGCGTGTCGAAGGTCCGCATGCCGTTCTTGGTGCGGCGCTGCACTTCCACCGTCTCGGCGGCGAGGAACGCGGTCACGGCCCGTTCGGCGTCCGCGGGCTCGACGCCCTCCAGGCGCAGCTCCCACACGGAGGCGGTCAGCCGGTCGGCGAGGCCCGAGGTGCGGGCTTCGACGGCGTCGATGATGTCGAGTCCGGTCGGCATGGACTCGTCGAGCAGCTCGCGGAGCTTCTCGGGGTCACGGGAGTCGGCGAGGGCGATCTCCAGGTACTCGGCCTCGCTGCCCGTTCCGGTCGGAGCGGCGTTGGCGTACGAGACGCGGGGGTGCGGGGTGAAGCCGGCGGAGTACGCCATCGGCACCTCGGCGCGGCGCAGGGCCCGCTCGAAGGCGCGCTGGAAGTCTCGGTGGCTGGTGAACCGGAGGCGGCCGCGCTTGGTGTAGCGCAGTCGGATGCGCTGCACCACCGGTGCGGGAGGCGGGCCTTCGGGCTGTCGCTTGCCCAGTGGTTCTTCTCCTTGTGCGGGGCTCCGCGGCTCGCGCGTCGCCCTGAGCGTCTGGGGGCCGTCCTGCCACGCCCTGCCTCCGGCTCACACCTGCTCTTTGCGCAGGGAGACCTCGGGGGCGGGCGGATGGCGTACGGCTGTCGTACTACCCAGAGTACGCGCCTGTGACCTCGCCGGTTCCCGGGGAGGAGTACCGAAGAGCGCATGCCGCACCCCGGCCCGCGCGTCCCGTACGGCCGCCCGGGCGGTGTGCCACACCTCGCGGGCGGCGGCGCGGGAGGTGCGCCACACCTCGCGGACCAGATGGCCGACGGGCGTGGCCACCTGGCGGTAGACCCAGGCCGCGGGGCGGGAGACGCACCCGCGCCAGAGCCATACGAGACCGCGCCCGAGGGCCCGGCTGGCCCGTCCGGCGAGCCGCCAGGTGGCGGCGACGAAGTGCCCGAGGGGGGTGAGGACGTACCGGTACAGGCCGCGGGCCAGCCAGGCGGCGCCCTGCCCGAGCGGGGTCAGCAGGTACCGGTAGGCACCGGTCGCGGCCGGGACCACGACGTACGTCCACAGGGCGGCCCACGGCCACACGAACAGGGCCTTCGCCAGCCAGCCGAGGACGGTCACGGCCCACCGGGCCAGCCAGGCGGTGCCGTGTCCGGCGGGGGTGAGGACGTAGCGGTACAGCGCGGCCCACGGCCAGACGAACACGGCGGCGAAGGCGCGCGGCAGGAACCAGAGCAGGGCGTGTCCGACGGGGGTGAGGACCTGGCCGTAGAGCCCGCGGGCCAGCCAGGCGATGCCCCGGACCGGCGGCACCAGCAGGTGGCGGAAGACGGCGGTGACCGTCCAGACCACGCCGGCGCCCGCGGGCCTCAGCAGGTACCGGGCCACCGCCAGGACCACCCATTCGAGCCCCTTGCCCACGGGCCGCAGCAGGTACCGGTACAGCGCGGCGGCGCCGGGGACGATCACGTACCGCCACAGGGCGGCCCACGGCCACACGAACAGCGCCTTCGCCAGCCAGACCAGCGCCACGGCCGCTCCCCGGCCCAGCAGGGCGAGTCCCTGCCCGAGGGGGACGAGGACCCAGCGCCACAGGGCGGCGCCCGCGGGCGCGAGCACGTACCGCCACAGCGCGGCCCAGGGCCAGTAGAAGACGGCCAGCGCCGCCCACTTCAGGACCAGCCCGGTCCCCCGGGCCAGCCAGGCGATGGCATGTCCGACCGGGGTCAGGAGGTACCGGTACAGCCGGTCCCAGACCCAGGCCGCCGCGTCCCCGGCCGGACGCAGGGCACGCCGGTGCACGGCGCGGGCGGCAAGGACCAACAGGTCCCACACCACCCGCACGGGCAGCACGATCACCACGGCCAGGATCCGCACGGGGATCCGGACCATCGCGAACACGCAGCCCTCTCCACCGGGCGGGGGTGCGGGCGTGCCGTGCTTTTCCAGATCCATGCCCTTGACGACGCACGACGGGCTCCGGACGTTGCACGCCGGCGCGGCCGGGCGGAAGCAGGACGCCCCCCACCGTTCCCGGTGGGGGGCGTCCTTCAGGGCCTGGTCCGGCGGCCCGGGGTCACTTCACGACGGTCAGCGGGAGGAGCTTCTTGCCCGTCGGGCCGATCTGGATGTCGAGGTCGAGCTGGGGGCAGACGCCGCAGTCGAAGCACGGGGTCCAGCGGCAGTCCTCGACCTCGGTCTCGTCGAGGGCGTCCTGCCAGTCCTCCCAGAGCCAGTCCTTGTCGAGACCGGAGTCGAGGTGGTCCCAGGGCAGGACCTCCTCGTAGGTGCGCTCGCGGGTGGTGTACCAGGCCACGTCCACGCCGTGGGCGGGCAGCGTCTTCCCGGCCGCCTCCATCCAGCGGTCGTAGCTGAAGTGCTCGCGCCAGCCGTCGAAGCGGCCGCCGGACTCGTACACCGCGCGGATGACGTCGCCGATGCGGCGGTCGCCGCGCGAGAGGAGGCCCTCGACGATGCCCGGCTTGCCGTCGTGGTAGCGGAAGCCGATGGAGCGGCCGTACTTCTTGTCGCCGCGGATCTTGTCGCGGAGCTTGGTCAGCCGCGCGTCCGTCTCCTCGGCCGACAGCTGCGGCGCCCACTGGAAGGGGGTGTGCGGCTTGGGGACGAACCCGCCGATCGAGACCGTGCAGCGGATGTCGTTCTGGCCGGAGACCTCGCGGCCCTTGGCGATGACGTTGACCGCCATGTCGCCGATCTGGAGGACGTCCTCGTCGGTCTCGGTCGGCAGGCCGCACATGAAGTACAGCTTCACCTGGCGCCAGCCGTTGCCGTAGGCGGTGGCGACGGTGCGGATCAGGTCCTCTTCCGAGACCATCTTGTTGATGACCTTGCGCATGCGCTCGGAGCCGCCCTCGGGGGCGAAGGTCAGGCCCGAGCGGCGGCCGTTGCGGGTCAGCTCGTTGGCCAGGTCCACGTTGAAGGCGTCCACGCGGGTCGACGGCAGGGACAGGCCCACCTTGTCGTCCGAGTAGCGGTCCGCGAGGCCCTTGGCGATGTCGGCGATCTCGGTGTGGTCCGCCGAGGACAGCGACAGGAGTCCGACCTCTTCGAAGCCGGTCGCCTTGAGGCCCTTCTCCACCATTTCGCCGATGCCGGTGATGCTTCGCTCCCGCACGGGGCGCGTGATCATGCCGGCCTGGCAGAAACGGCAGCCGCGGGTGCAGCCGCGGAAGATCTCCACGGACATCCGCTCGTGGACCGTCTCGGCGAGCGGGACCAGGGGCTGCTTGGGGTACGGCCACTCGTCGAGGTCCATGACGGTGTGCTTGGACACGCGCCACGGCACGCCGGAGCGGTTGGGGACGACGCGGCCGATGCGGCCGTCCTCCAGGTACTCGACGTCGTAGAAGCCCGGTACGTAGACCCCGCCGGTCTTCGCCAGGCGCAGCAGGACTTCCTCGCGTCCGCCCGGCCTGCCCTCGGCCTTCCAGGCGCGGATGATCTCGGTCATGTCGAGGACGGCCTGCTCGCCGTCGCCGATGACCGCGCAGTCGATGAACTCCGCGATCGGCTCGGGGTTGAAGGCCGCGTGGCCGCCCGCGAGGACGATGGGGTGGTCGACCGTACGGTTCCTGGCCTCCAGCGGGATGCCTGCGAGGTCCAGCGCCGTCAGCATGTTGGTGTAGCCCAGCTCCGTGGAGAAGGACAGCCCGAACACGTCGAAGGCGGACACGGGGCGGTGGCTGTCCACGGTGAACTGCGGCACCTTGTGCTCGCGCATCAGTTCTTCGAGGTCCGGCCACACGCTGTACGTGCGCTCCGCGAGAACGCCCTCGCGCTCGTTCAGCACCTCGTACAGGATCATGACGCCCTGGTTGGGCAGCCCGACTTCGTACGCGTCCGGGTACATCAGCGCCCAGCGGACGTCGCACTCGTCCCACTTCTTGACCGTGGAGTTGAGTTCACCACCGACGTACTGGATGGGCTTCTGCACATGCGGAAGCAGGGCCTCAAGCTGAGGGAAGACCGACTCGGTCATCACGCGACTTTCGTGAAGCGGGCAGGGGGCAGCTCTCAAGCGTACCTCTAGGCCCGGGCGCCCCCTACCCGCATGATCACTTGAGGGCGGCCCGCAGGGCGGGATCCGAGGCCTCGGCCCAGACGTCCGGCAGTTCCCTCTCGCTCTGCTCGGCCCGGACCTCCTCGTGGGCGTGCAGGACGCCCCAGGTGAAGGCGGACTCCCCCGCCCCCGCCGCCTGGACGCCGAGGCCGCGCAGGGCCCCGCGGGCCACCACGCTGTCCTGGTGCTCGCCGAGCAGGCTCTGCACCGACTTCATGGCCTTGGCCAGGCGTTTCGCCGGTTTCCCGAAAGCGGGCACGGCCGCCTCCGCCGCGTAGCGGGCGCGTTTGGCGGCCTTGCGGGCCTCGTGCAGGGCCACGTCCCGTTCTCCGCCCGCGGGCAGGGCGAGCGCGTTCTCGACGCGGCCCGCGAGGCGTTCGTAGTCGTACAGCACGGCCTTGGGCAGGACCTTCCCGGCGGGTTCCGCGGCCTTCTCCAGCAGCGGCGGGGTGTCCAGGACGGCGTCGAGGGTGTCCAGGAGGGCCAGGTAGCGCCCGCTGTCCAGGGCGCCCAGTGCCCGGCGCCTCGAATCGGAGCGGCGGCTGTTGTTCCACACCCGCAGGCGGCCGCGGACCGGGCCGATGACCTGGTTGCGGGGCAGTTCGCCGAGCCGGGTCCGGATGCGTTCCAGCAGTACCTCCTGGTCGCGGTCGACGCCGAGTTCGGCGGCCAGCCAGCGCAGTTCCTCACCGATCGGGTCGGTGACCGCGCGGTCCAGCACCTTGCGGTACGTCTTGAAGGCGCTGCGCAGCCTGCGGGTGGCGACCCGCATCTGGTGGACGGAGTCCGGCAGGTCCCGCCGTACGGCCGGGTCCTGTGCGATCAGGGCGTCGCGCTGTTCGCGCAGGTACGACAGGACGTACGCGCCCGCCGTGCCCTCGGCCGGACCGGGGCTCGCCTGCGGCGTCCCGGCCTGCGGCACGGCGCCGGTCTCGGCGAGGGCCCGGGCGAGCTTCGAGGGGGCGTCGCTGACGCGCAGCCCGCCCTTGCGGAAGGTCTTCTCGACGGCGTCGAGGAGGGCGGCGTCCGCTCCGTCGGCGAGTTCGACCTCCACCTCGGTCCAGGAGACGGCGCGCTCGCCCCGCTCGGCCCGTACGGCGTCGATGCTGAGCTCGGCGAGCAGGGCTCCCTCGGCGTCGAGCAGGTTGCTGACGCGGCGCGCGGAGACCAGCCTGACCTGGGGTTCCAGAGCGGTGTTGCGGACCCGGGAGCGGATCAGGGCGGCGAGTGCCCGCGGGAGGGTGTCACCGAGGGGCGCCGTGACCTCGTCGCGGACCCCCGGGGAGACGGGCAGTTTCAGGTGCCAGCCCTCGTCCTTGCCGCCGGTTCTGCGCCGCAGGGTGAGCCCGTCGGCGGCGAGCCGCAGGCCGGGGGTGTCGTAGTAGACGGCGTCGAGGCCGACGGCGCCCTGGTCGGACACGGCCGCGATCGCGGCCGTGCCCGTCAGGTCCGGCACCTCGTGGCGGGCGGCTCGGCCGGCCCGCTTCTCGTCAGCTCGTGTGAACTCGAATTTCCGCTCTGTCTCGCGTTTCGTGTCCGCCATGAACCGAATTTAGTCCGGAACGGAACGCGACGGCAGGACGAACGGGAATCAGGCCGACAACGGCCGTTGCACCTTGATCGACTGGAGTAGTCCGATGGCCACCCACACCGCGAACATCGAGGACCCTCCGTACGACACGAAGGGCAGCGGGAGACCGGCCACCGGCATGATGCCGAGGGTCATGCCGATGTTCTCGAAGGACTGGAACGCGAACCAGGCGATGATCCCGGCGCAGACGATCGTCCCGTAGAGCTCGGTGGTCTCGCGGGCGATCATGCAGGCCCGCCACAGCACGACGCCCAGCAGCAGCAGGATCAGCCCGGCTCCGACGAAGCCGAGCTCCTCCCCCGCCACCGTGAAGACGAAGTCGGTCTGCTGCTCCGGCACGAACTGGCCGGTGGTCTGCGAGCCCTTGAAGAGCCCGGAGCCGGTGAGGCCGCCGGAGCCGATCGCGATGCGCGCCTGGTTGGTGTTGTAGCCGACGCCCGCGGGGTCGAGGGAAGGGTTGGCGAAGGCCGCGAAGCGGTTGATCTGGTACTCGTCGAGTACGCCGAGCTGCCATATCAGGACGGCTCCGGCCGCGCCCGAGCCGAGCAGGCCCAGCACCCAGCGGTTGGACGCGCCGGAGGCCAGCAGCACGCCGAGCACGATGACGACCATGACCATGACGGAGCCGAGGTCGGGCATCAGCATGACGATGCCCATGGGGGCGGCGGCCAGGCACAGGGCCTTGACCACGGTGCGGTGGTCGGGATGGGCGAGGTCGCCCGCGTCCACCCGGGTGGCCAGCAGCATCGCCATGACCAGGATGATCGTGATCTTCACGAACTCGGAGGGCTGGAGCGAGAACCCGCCGCCGATCACGATCCACGCGTGGGCGCCGTTGATGGTGGCGCCGAGCGGGGTGAGCACGGCGAGGATGAGCACCAGCGAGAGTCCGTACAGGACCGGGACCGCACCGCGCAGGGTGCGGTGGCCGAGCCAGATGGTGCCGATCATCAGCACGAGGCCGATGCCGGTGTTCATCGCGTGCCGGAAGAGGAAGTAGTAGGGGTCGCCCTGGTTCAGGGTGGTCCGGTTGCGGGTCGCCGACCAGACCAGCAGGGCGCCGATGAAGGACAGGGCGAGGGCCGAGAGGAGGATCGGCCAGTCGAGCCGGCGCACCACCGAGTCGCGGGCGGTGAGCTTGGCCATCGCGCCGCGCTCGGGTGCGTAGCGGGATACGGAGAACTTGTTCGCGGTCTGCATGTCCTTCAGTCCTGCCGTGCGGGGGGCGGTCCGGCGAGTGCGGGCGGCACGAGTGCCTCCGGGGACGGCGGCACGTACGGCGTGATGTCGGGGGATTCGATGGAGCCGTCGGGAAGGATCCGGGGCAGTTTCGTCTCCGGCTTGAGCAGCAGGGCCTTCTTCACGTCCTGCTTGCCTTCCATGTCCAGACCGTAGATGGCGTTGTAGAGGTTGCGGACGGCGGGGCCGGAGGCTCCGGAGCCGGTGCCCCCCTGGGAGATGGTCATGACGATCGCGAAGTCGTCGGTGTAGGTGGCCAGCCACGAGGTGGTCTGCTTGCCGTAGACCTGGGCGGTACCGGTCTTGGCCCGCATCGGGATCTTGTCGAGCGGCCAGCCGCCGAACCGCCAGGCGGCGGTGCCGCCGGGCTCGACGACGGAGCGCAGGCCCTTGTCGAGGTCGCTGACGGTCCGGGCGTCGATCGGCAGCCTGCCGTGCGCCTGGGGCTTGATCATCTCGACGTGCTTGCCGTCGGGGCTGATCACGGCCTTGCCGACGGTGGGGTTGTAGAGGGTGCCCCCGTTGCTGATGGCCGAGTAGGCGGTGGCCATCTGGATGGGGGTGACGAGCACGTCGCCCTGGCCGATGGCGAAGTTGATGCTGTCGAACGCCTTGAGCTGGTTGCCCTCCAGGCAGCTCTCGTAGGCGATCTGCTCGACGTAGGTGCCGCCCTTCTTGCCCTGCTTGCACCAGGAGGCCTTGTTGGCCGCCCAGAAGTTCTTCTTCCACCGGCGGTCCGGGATGCGGCCGGTCACCTCGTTCGGCAGGTCGATCCCGGTCTCGGACCCCAGTCCGAATTCGCGGGCGGTCCGGTAGAACCAGTCGTGGGCGTCCTTCTTGGGTTCGAGGCCGCCGTCGCGCTGCCACTCCTTGTGCCCGAGGGCGTAGAAGACGGTGTTGCACGAGAACTTCAGCGCGTCGCCGAGGGTGATGGGGCCGTGCCCCTTGGACTCGAAGTTCGCGAAGCTCCGCCCGCCGAGGCTGTAGGAGCTGCTGCAGTTGTACTTGTTGCCGAAGGCGTAGCCGGCCCGTACGGCCGCGCTCGCCGACACCACCTTGAAGATGGAGCCGGCCGGGGCCTGGCCCTGGATGGCCCGGTTGAGCAGCGGGTAGTTGGACTTCTTGCTGGTGAGCCTGGCGTAGTCCTTGGCCGAGATGCCGCCGACCCAGGCATTGGGGTCGTAGTCGGGCTGGGAGGCCATGGCGACGACCCGGCCGGTCTTGACCTCCATGACGACGACGGCACCCGAGTCGGCCTCGTACTTGCGGCCCGTGATGTTGTCGGTCTCGTGGCGGACCGTCTTCATCGCCTGCTGGAGCTCGTACTCGGCGACCGCCTGGACCCGGGCGTCGATGCTGGTGACGAGGGTGGACCCGGCCACGCCCGGGTCGGACTTGGTCTGGCCCATGACCCGTCCGAGGTTGTCGACCTCGTACGAGGTGACCTCCGCCTTTCCGCGCAGCTCCCTGTCATAGGTGCGTTCGATCCCGGAGCGGCCCACCTGGTCGGAACGCAGGTGCGGCGAGTCGGTGTTCTTGGCCTTCTGGATCTCCTCGTCGGTGACCGGCGAGAGGTAGCCGAGGACCTGCGCGGCGCGGGCCCCGCCGGCCGCCGGGTAGCGGCGGACGGCGGTGGGCTCGGCGGTGATGCCGGGGAACTGCTCGGGACGTTCGCGCAGCTGCAGCGCCTGCTGCGTGGTGGCTTCGAGGGTGACCGGGATCGGCTGGTACGGGGAGCCGTTCCAGCAGGGCGCGGGGGTCTGGGAGTCGCAGAGCCGGACCTTGTCCATGACCTCCTTGGGGGTCATGTCCAGGACGCCGGCGAGGCGGGTCATGACGCCCTTGCCCTTGTCCTTCATCTTCATCAGCGCGGTGCGGCTGGCGGAGACGACGAGGCGGGTCTCGTTGTCGGCGAGCGCGACCCCGCGGGCGTCCAGGATCGAACCGCGCACCGCGGGCTGGACGACCTGCTGCACGTGGTTGCTCTTCGCCTCGTCGTAGTACTCCTGGCCGTTGCGGATCTGGAGGTACCACAGGCGCCCGCCGAGGGTGAGCAGCATCGAGAAGATGAGCACCTGGATCATGACGAGGCGGATCTGCACCCGGGAGGTGCGGCCGGATTCCGGAATATTGCTCACCGCTGCTCCCTCGTCACAGTTTCTTGACGCTCTTGACGCTCTTCACACCCTTGACGCCCTTTATGCGGACGGCCCGGTTGGCCCGGCCGCGGGCGGTCTTCATGCGCAGGCCGCCGCGCTGGCTGCCGATCCGCAGCCCGGTGCCGCCGGCCAGCCAGCCGGAGGAGACGTCGGTGCCCTGGGCGGGGCCGCCGCCGGCCTCGACGGCCATCGGGTCGTTCTCGGCGCGCCGGGCCAGCGCCATGATGAACGGCACGGTGAAGGGCGCGAGGAGCAGGTCGTAGAGGGTGGCGGTGAACAGCAGCCCGGTCAGGCCCACGTGCCGGGCGGCGGTGTCCCCGACGAGGGCGCCGACGCCCGCGTACAGCAGGGTGGAGGCGATCGCGGCGCCGACGACGGTCAGCATCGGGCCCCAGGCGGACCGGAAGCGGCCGTTGTCGGGGCGGACCAGGCCGACGAGGTACCCGATGAGGCAGAGCACCAGCGCGTAGCGTCCGGCGGCGTGGTCGGCGGGCGGGGCCAGGTCGGTGAGGAGCCCGGCGGAGAAGCCGATGAGGGCGCCGCTGACGTGCCCGTACACGAGGGCGAGGGCGACGACGGTGAGCAGCACCAGGTCGGGCACCGCCCCGGGCAGCTGGAGCCGGCCCAGGACGGTGACCTGGACGACGAGGGCGACCACGATGAGCGTGGCCGAGAGCAGGATCCGGTTGAAGCGCATGGTCGGTCTGCTCCTAGTCGTCGGCCGGCTTTGCGGGCACGCTGGCGGACCCGGACGGGGTGACCGTGACGGTGACCGTCGGGGTGGGCTTGGGGGCCTCGGGCTTGGGGGGCAGGACGGCGTCGCGCGGGTCCTCACGCGGCGGCATCACCACGACGCCCACGATGTCCAGGCGGGAGAACCCGACGAACGGACGCACCCAGATGGTGCGGGTCAGGTCGCCGCGCGAGGGGTCGACCTTGACCACCTCTCCGATCGGCACGCCGGGTACGAAGGGCTTGTTGCCGCGCGACCCGAAGGTGACGAGCCGGTCGCCGGGGCTGACCTTGGCCTTGCCGTTGAGCATCTGGACGGACAGTGCGCGGTCGCCCTGTCCGGTGGCGAAGCCGAGCTCGCCGGTCTTCTCCAGGCGGGTGCCGACGGTGAAGTCGGGGTCGTTGGCGAGGACGACGGTGGCCGTGTCGGGGCCGACGGTGCTGACCCGTCCGACGAGTCCGTCCCCGTTGAGGACGGTCATGTCACGCTCGATGCCGTCCTTGCTGCCGGCGTCGATGGTGACGGTCCAGGAGAAGCCCTGGGCCGCTCCTATCGCGATGACCTCGGCGCCCTTGATCCCGTACTGGCCGGCTCCGGCGCGCTTGAGCATCTCGTCGAGCTCGCGGATCCGGCTGCGGGTCTGGTCGTCGCTGCCCAGCTTGGCCTTCAGGGCCGCGTTCTCCCGCTCCAGCGTGGCGATCCGGTTGTGGCGCTCGCCGGAGTCCCGTACCGCCCCTATGGCGTTGGCGACGGGGTCGACGGCGGTCGACACGCCCTTCTCGACGGGGCCGAAGACCGCTGCGGCGGCCTGCCGGGCACCGTCGACCGGCGACTCCTCGCCCGCCCTGATGTCCACCGTGATCAATGCGAACGCGATGGCGATCAGAAGCACCAGGAGCAGCCGGCTTTCTCGTGTGTCCCTCACGTGCGGCGGCCGTGCCTTCCTCGTAGTGACTCGCGCGGCGTAGCCGCTCCGGTGGGACGAGAAGCTGTGGTCCCACCGATCTGTTGCCTGTATATCAACGATCCGCCGCACGGGCCCGGTAGCACCCGTACGGCGGATCCTTGGTGTGTTCCGCATGGCCCCCTGGCAGGAGGGGGTGTGTCAGCGACGGGGCTGGGCGTCCAGGACCTGCTGGAGTGCCTCGAACTCCTCCACGCACTTGCCGGAGCCGAGCGCCACGGAGTCGAGGGGATCCTCGGCGATGTGGATCGGCATGCCGGTCTCCCGGCGCAGCCGCTCGTCGAGGCCGCGCAGCAGGGCGCCGCCCCCGGTCAGGACGATGCCGCGGTCCATGATGTCGCCGGACAGCTCCGGCGGGCACTTGTCGAGCGTGGTCTTGACCGCGTCGACGATGGCGTTGACCGGCTCCTCGATGGCCTTGCGCACCTCGGCGGCCGAGATGACGACCGTCTTGGGCAGACCCGAGACCAGGTCGCGGCCGCGGATCTCGGTGTGCTCGTCCTTGTCGAGGTCGTACGCCGACCCGATGGTGATCTTGATCTGCTCGGCCGTGCGCTCACCGAGCAGGAGCGAGTACTCCTTCTTGATGTGCTGGATGATCGCGTTGTCGAGCTCGTCGCCGGCCACCCGGATGGACTGTGCCGTGACGATTCCGCCGAGGGAGATGACGGCGACCTCGGTGGTGCCGCCGCCGATGTCCACGACCATGTTGCCGGTGGCCTCGTGGACGGGCAGGCCCGAGCCGATGGCGGCGGCCATGGGCTCTTCGATGATGTGCACCTGGCGGGCGCCGGCCTGCGTGGACGCCTCGATGACCGCGCGTCGCTCGACTCCGGTGATGCCGGAGGGAACGCAGACCACCACGCGCGGGCGGGCCAGGTAGCGGCGCTTGTGGATCTTGAGGATGAAGTACCGGAGCATGCGCTCGGTGATCTCGAAGTCGGCGATCACGCCGTCCTTGAGGGGCCGTACGGCGACGATGTTGCCGGGCGTGCGCCCGATCATCTTCTTCGCCTCCGAGCCGACCGCCAGGATGCCACCGGTGTTCGTGTTGATGGCGACCACGGACGGCTCGTTCAGGACGATCCCCCGGCCCCTCACGTACACCAGCGTGTTGGCGGTCCCGAGGTCGATCGCCATGTCACGGCCGATGAACGACATTTTGTTCCCCTTGTTCCCCATGAGGAGCGTCTGGCCTTCCAGTTGATAGCGGCTGCTGTCAGGTCGGCGAGGTGGGTGTGTGGGTGGAGGCCCCATCGTAGTGCCGGGAGTACTGACACCGCGCGACGGGACTCCGGCAATCCCGCCGGAATGGATACCCGCCCCCTTAGTGGTGACGTCGTGTCCTGCTCATGCGTTCCCGGTGGGGCCCGGTAATACCGAAGGGCGACCGAAATTACTTCGGTCGCCCCAGGTCATGAGCGCTGTTTGGCTGATGTCGCGTCAGTACGGCGTACTCAGAGAGCGGGGAAGAACAGCTTCAGCTCACGCTCGGCGGACTCCTCGGAATCCGAGGCGTGGATCAGGTTCTCCCGGGTGATGGTGCCGAAGTCACCACGGATGGAGCCGGGCGCCGCGGCGATCGGGTCGGTCGGTCCGGCCAGCTGGCGGACACCCTCGATCACGCGTTCCCCTTCGACGACCAGGGCGACGACGGGACCGCTGGACATGAAGCCCATGAGCGGCTCGTAGAACGGCTTGCCCTTGTGCTCGCCGTAGTGCGCCTCCAGGGTCTCCTGGTCCAGCGTACGCAGCTCCAGCGCGGGAACGGTCCAGCCGGCCTTCCGCTCGATGCGGCCGATGATCTCGCCGATCAGGCCGCGACGGACGGCGTCGGGCTTGAGCAGGACGAGCGTGCGCTGGGTCATGTTGCGGCTCCTTGCGGCATACGGGTGCGGTAGGACGAATCTACGCGACGCGAAGGCGCCGCCGCGCCGGGCCTCCCCCGGCCCCCCTCACGGGCGGGACGGGTCTCCCGGAAACGGCTACGCCGCCGGAGCGGTCGCCTCCTCCTGGGACGCCTCCCAGTCGGCGCGGATCCTGTCCGCCTTGCGGCCGTAGTGCACCGCGGCCCACCAGAGACCGCCGAAGACCACGCCCAGGAAGAACATGGTCGGCACCACGAAGCCGCTCAGGACCAGCGCGACCTGCAGCACCCAGCCCAGCTCGACCGCCCCGCGGCGCTTCAGCATCCCGCACAGCAGCAAGGACAGCAGCATCGCGGCGCCGCACACCATCCAGACCTGCATCTGGGCCAGGTCCGGGTCCTTCATGGCGACCAGGCCCGCGAAGCCGATCACGAAGAACTCGCCGATCAGCGTGCTCGCACACAGCGTGCGCATCCTCAACCCCTCTTCAGCAACAGGCGGGCCTCGCCCACCGTGATCACGGAGCCGGTCACCAGGACCCCGGCCCCCCCGTATTCGGCCTCTTCCTCCGCCAGCGTGATCGCCGCCTCCAGGGCGTCGTCCAGCCGCGGCTCCACCTGCACCCGGTCCGGGCCGAAGACCTCGACCGCGACGGCCGCCAGCTCGTCCGCGGTCATCGCCCGGTGGCTGGAGTTCTCCGTCACCACGACCTCGGCGAAGATCGGCTCGAACGCCTCGAACACGCCGCGGACGTCCTTGCCGTCGCTCGCGCCCACGACCCCGATCAGCCGGCTGAAGCCGAAGGACTCGGTGACCGCCGCCGCTGCGGCCGCGGCACCCGCCGGGTTGTGCGCGGCGTCCAGGACCACCGTCGGGCTGCGCCGCACGACCTCCATGCGGCCCGGCGAGGACACCGAGGCGAAGGCCTTGCGCACGGTGTCCGCGTCCAGGACGCGCGCGCCCTCCTGGCCGATGCCGAAGAAGGCCTCGACCGCGGCCAGCGCCACCGCCGCGTTGTTCGCCATGTGCGCGCCGTACAGCGGCAGGAAGATGCCGCCGTACTCCCCGCCCACACCGCGCAGCGTCAGCTGCTGTCCGCCCACCGCGACCTCGCGGGAGACGACGCCGAACTCCATGCCCTCGCGGGCCACCGTCGCATCGACCTCGACGGCCTTCTTCAGCAGGACCTGCGCCGCGTCCACCGGCTGCTGCGCCAGGATCACGGTGGCGCCCTGCTTGATGATGCCGCCCTTCTCCAGGGCGATCTCGCCGGGCGTGGTGCCGAGCCGGTCGGTGTGGTCGAGGCTGATCGGGGTGACCACCGCGACCGCGCCGTCGATGACGTTGGTCGCGTCCCAGGTGCCGCCCATGCCGACCTCGACCACGGCCGCGTCGACCGGGGCGTCCGCGAAGGCCGCGTAGGCCATCCCGGTGAGGACCTCGAAGAACGAGAGCCGGTACTCCTCGGCGGCGTCGACCATCTCCACGTACGGCTTCACGTCGTGGTAGGTCTCCACGAACCGCTCGGCGCTGATCGGCGCCCCGTCCAGGCTGATCCGCTCGGTCACCGACTGCACGTGCGGGCTGGTGTAGCGGCCGGTGCGCAGCTCGAAGGCGTTCAGCAGGGCCTCGATCATGCGGGCCGTGCTGGTCTTGCCGTTGGTGCCGGTGACGTGGATCGAGGGGTACGCGCGCTGCGGCTCGCCCAGCACGTCCATCAGGGCCGCGATCCGCGACACCGAGGGCTCCAGCTTGGTCTCGCCCCAGCGGGTGGCGAGCTCCTGCTCCACCTCCAGCAGCGCCTTCGCCACTTCGGGGTCGGTGGGCCGGGCGGGTACCGGATCGCCCTGGGGCGGTCCGGCCTGGGCGCGCAGGGTACGGCTGCCGGCCTCGATCACCGCCAGGTCGGGGTCGCGGTCGGACTCTTCCGCCACGATCTGGTCGAACTCGTCGGGTCCGGCGAAGTCGCCGAAGTCGCGGTCGTGGCTCTCGGGCTGCTGCTCACTCACGGCACCAGTCTACGGACGGGGGCCCCCGGGACTTCCGGCCCGGGCGTTTCGGGACCTTCGGCGACCTGAGCGACCAGATCGTTATGCAAGCCTTGCGGACACGAGATAGGGGACCAAATGCCGCAGGCCAGCACCAACAAGACAGCTTCCAGCCGCGACATAGGCATAGACCTGGGTACCGCAAACACCCTCGTATACGCACGGGGCCACGGAATTGTCCTCAATGAGCCGTCCGTGGTGGCGGTCAAGGCGGGCACGACCACGGCTCTAGCGGTGGGTGCAGAGGCCAAGGAGACCATCGGCCGCACCCCCGGATCCATCACCGCCATCCGGCCCCTGAAGGACGGCGTCATCTGTGACTACGAGGCCGCCGAGGAGATGCTCCGGCACTTCGTGCGCAAGGCG
This sequence comes from Streptomyces xanthophaeus, assembly GCF_000725805.1. Lineage (GTDB taxonomy): Bacteria > Actinomycetota > Actinomycetes > Streptomycetales > Streptomycetaceae > Streptomyces > Streptomyces xanthophaeus. Next base: position 61,499 of record NZ_JOFT01000035.1, read on the forward strand.
GTGCCCGGGCGCCGGCCCCGGACCCGGATGGTCATCTGCGTCCCCTCGGGCGTGACCCCGGTCGAGCGGCGGGCCATCGTCCACGCCTCCACCCGGGCCGGGGCCAAGGTCGTGCACCTCATCGAGGAGCCGATGGCGGCCGCGATCGGCGCCGGGCTGCCGGTGGCCGAGCCGCGCGGATCGATGGTGGTGGACATCGGCGGCGGCACCTCGGAGGTGGCCGTCATCTCCTTGGGCGGCATCGTCACCGCCCGCTCGCTGCGGGTCGGCGGGGACCGGATGGACGCGGCGGTCATGGACCACGTCCGCAAGGAGCACTCCGTGCTCATCGGGGAGCGCACCGCGGAACACGTCAAAGTCGGCATCGGCTCGGCCTGGCCGGTGCCGGACCGGCCGGAGCTGGAGACCCTCACGTACACCGTCCGCGGCCGCGAGAAGGTCGGCGGCATGCCGAAGACGCTGGAGCTGGACGCCCGGGACGTGCGCGCGGCGCTGGACGAGCCGGTCGAGGCGATCATCGCGGCCGTGCGCGCCACCCTGGAGGAGTGTCCGCCGGAGCTGTCCGGCGACGTGATGGAGCACGGCATCGTGCTGACCGGCGGCGGCGCCCTGCTCCCGGGCCTGGACCTGCGGATGGCCTCCGCGACCGGCATCCCGGTCTTCGTCGCGGACGACCCGCTGGACTGCGTGGCCCTGGGCTCCGGCAAGTGCGTCGAGGACCTCGACACCCTGAACGGCCTCCTGACCCCGGCCCGGGCCTGAGCCCTGCGCCCTGCGGCCCGCGCACTTCGCCCTTCGCCTTTCGCCTTTCGCCCGGGCGAGTGAGCCGAAGGGGCGCGCCGGGGAGTGAGGGCGGACGCGCGGAGGACCGCGAGGCACGAGCGGTACGAGCACGTGCGCCCTCACTCCCCGGCAACAAGCGCCCCGGAGGCGAACCGAGCCCCTAGTGAAGGGGCAGCGTGGCGACGACCTCGTACGCGTCGCGCGTGCGCCGCGCCGTGAGGGTTCCGCCCAGGCTGCGGACCCGCTCGGACATGCTCGCCGTGCCGCTGCCCGCCGAGACCGGGGCCCGGCCCGGGGTCCGGGCGGGCAGGGCGTTGCTGACGGCGATCCGCAGCAGCGGGCCGTCCGCCGCGATCTGCACCTCGACGGTCTCCCCGCTCGCGTGCTTGGCCGCGTTGGTCAGGCACTCCTGGACCACGCGGTAGACGGCCGCCTGGCGCAGCGGGGAGAGCCCGTGCGCGCCCGCGTCCATGACGAGCCGTACCGGCGATCCGGCCCGGCCGCTCTCCTCCGCGAGCGCCGTGAGGCCGTCCACGCCCGGGGTGGAGGCCCGTTCCCCGCGCTGCACGATGATCTCGTTGAGCACGAGGTGCGCCCGGCGCGCGGTGTCGGCCAGTTCCTCGAAGTCCTTCGCGTGCGCGCTCTCGCGCGCCCGCACCGACAGCACCTCCGACCGCACCGTCAGCAGGGTCAGCTCCCGCCCCACGAAGTCGTGGACGTCGCGGGCGACCGAGGTGCGTTCCTGCTGGACGGCCTGGAGCACGGCGGACTCGGCCCGCCGGACGTCGAGCTCGCGCACCAGGTCGTGCCGGTAGGCGGCGATGCCCACGGCCGTGGCCAGCACCCCGATGGGGACGACCAGGCTGAGGAACCCGCTGAGCGTCTCGGCGCGGGACTCGGGCCAGCCGGGCACGCAGAACAGGACCAGCGCGAAGGCCACGTAGCCGACGGTGGCCAGGATGCCGGCCCGGCGCCCGCGGTAGCGGCCCACGGAGTACAGGGCGAACTGGACCAGGGTGAGCTCGTGCAGCCAGCCGATGAACAGCAGCGCGGCGAGGTACGAGAGCCACGGCAGCCTGCGCCGCACCAGCAGGGTGGAACAGCCGAGGGCGAGCACCACGGCGGCGAGCGGGCCGCTCAGCGAATTGTCGGCGGCGGCCAGCCCGGGCAGGTCGAGCGCCATCAGGCCGAGGCAGCCGAGGGCCGTGAACACGTCCATCGCCCGGGGCGAGCCGGCCCAGCTCTCGGTGAGCCGGCGCCCGGAGGCCACGGCCCAGTGGAGCGCCGAGGCGAAGGGCTTGACGTGCATGCTCCCCATCATCCGTGGTCGCTGCCCGCGATCGGATCAGCCAACAGCGGATAAAGAGTGATATGAGGCACTCCGACCCTGCCGAAGAGGGGCCGTACGACCCTGCGTGTCCGTGACCTTCCGCTCTGCCGCCGTCCTGCGCCGGATCCGTAGTTTCACGAGGATGAGCACCGACGACCCGCGCCCCGTCCGCCACACCCGGGGCACCGCCCTGCTCCTGCTGATCGGCGGCCTGACCGGGACGCTGGCCTCGGGCGTCCTCACGTACGACCGCATCCGCACCCTGGAGGACCCGTTCTTCACCCCGGGCTGCAATGTGAACGCGGTCCTCAGCTGCGGTGACGTCCTGTCCACCTGGCAGGGCAATCTGCTGGGCTTCCCCAACATGCTGCTCGGCCTCGCCGGCTTCGCCGCGCTCGCGGCGCTGGGCGCCGCGCTGGTGGCCGGGGCGGTGCTCCCGCGCCGGGTGTGGCAGGGCGTGTGGGCCGCGACGGCCGCGGGCTTCGCCTTCACCGTGTGGCTGATCGGGCAGTGCCTGTACGTGATCGGCGCTCTGTGCCCCTGGTGCATGGCCGTCTGGGCGGTGGTGATCCCCCTGTTCTGGTACGTCACCCGGCAGCTCGCCGCACCCGGCTCGCGGCTGCGGGCCCTCCCCCACTGGCTGGTCCCGCTGACCCTCTACGGGGTGGTGGCCGTGCTCGTCGTGACCAGGTTCGGTACCGCCCTGCTGTGACGCGGGCCGCCCGGCGGGGAAGGCATCACGGGGAAGGCCCCCGCACCGACCGACGGTGTGGGGGCCTTCTTCGCCGCTACGGCTGCGCGGTGTCAGCCGGCCGGCAGCGCGTCCAGCTGGGCGCGGAGGCGGGCGATGTCCGCCTCGGCCTTGGCGAGGCGGCCCTTGATCTTGTCCACGACGTTGTCGGGGGCCTTGGCGATGAACGCCTCGTTCCCGAGCTTCGCCTCGGCCTGCTGCTTCTCCTTCTCGGCGGCCCCGAGGTCCTTGGTCAGGCGCTTGCGCTCGGCCTCGACGTCGATGGTGCCCGACAGGTCGAGCGCGACCGTGGCACCGGCGACCGGCAGGGTGGCGGTGGCGTGGAAGCCCTCTCCCTCCGGCTGGAGGCGCAGCAGCTGCCGGATGGCGGCCTCGTGCGCGGCGAGCGGGGTGCCGGACAGGTCCAGGCGGGCCGGGACCTTCTGGCCGTCCTGGAGGCCCTGCTCCTTGCGGAAGCGGCGGACCTCGGTGACGACGGCCTGGACGCTCGCGACCTCGGCCTCGGCGGCCGCGTCACGGAAGCCGCTGTCCTTGGGCCACTCGGCGATCACGAGGGACTCGCGGCCGGTGAGCGTGGTCCACAGGGTGTCCGTGACGAACGGGACGATCGGGTGCAGGAGGCGCATCAGCACGTCCAGGACCTCGCCGAGGACCCGGCCGGAGACCTTCGCCTGCTCGCCGCCCGCGAAGAACGTGGTCTTCGAGAGCTCGACGTACCAGCTGAAGACCTCGTCCCACGCGAAGTGGTAGAGCGACTCGCTGAGCTTGGCGAATTGGTAGTCCTCGTAGTACGCGTCGACCTGCGCGACCGTCTCGTTGAGACGGGAGAGGATCCAGCGGTCGATCGCGGACAGCTGCTCGACCGGCGGCAGGTCGCCCTCGATCGTGGCGCCGTTCATCATCGCGAAGCGCGTGGCGTTCCAGATCTTGTTGGCGAAGTTCCGGGACGCCTGGACCCAGTCCTCGCCGATCGGGACGTCCGCGCCCGGGTTGGCGCCCTTGGCGAGGGTGAAGCGGACGGCGTCGGAGCCGTACTTGTCCATCCAGTCCAGCGGGTCGACGGCGTTCGGGTTCGACTTCGACATCTTCTTGCCGAACTCGTCACGGACCAGGCCGGTCAGCGCGACCGTGTGGAACGGCGCCTGCCCGTCCATCGCGTACAGGCCGAACATCATCATCCGGGCGACCCAGAAGAAGATGATGTCGTGGCCGGTGACGAGGACGTCGGTGGCGTAGAACTTCGCCAGGTCCGGGGTCTTCTCCGGCCAGCCCAGCGTGGAGAAGGGCCACAGGCCGGAGGAGAACCAGGTGTCGAGGACGTCGGGGTCCTGGTGCCAGCCCTCGCCGGTCGGGGCCTCGTCGTCCGGTCCCAGGCAGAGCACCTGGCCCTCGGGGCCGTACCAGATCGGGATGCGGTGGCCCCACCACAGCTGGCGCGAGATGCACCAGTCGTGCATGTTGTCGACCCAGTCGAAGTAGCGCTTCGACATGTCCTCGGGGTGGATCTTGGTGCGGCCGTCGCGCATGGCGTCGCCGGCGGCCTGCGCCAGCGGACCGACCTTGACCCACCACTGCATCGACAGGCGCGGCTCGACCGTGGTCTTGCAGCGCGAGCAGTGGCCCACGGAGTGCAGGTACGGGCGCTTCTCGGCGACGATGCGGCCCTGCTCGCGCAGTGCGCCGACGATGGCCGAGCGGGCCTCGAAGCGGTCCAGGCCGAGGAAGGGGCCGTGGACGGTGATGACGCCGCGCTCGTCCATGACGGTCAGCGACGGCAGCCCGTGGCGCTGGCCGATGGCGAAGTCGTTCGGGTCGTGGGCCGGGGTCACCTTGACGCAGCCGGTGCCGAACTCGGGGTCGACGTGCGTGTCGGCGACGACCGGGATGGTGCGGTCGGTCAGCGGCAGCTTGATCTGCTTGCCGACGAGGTGCTTGTACCGCTCGTCGTCCGGGTGGACGGCGACGGCCGTGTCACCGAGCATCGTCTCGGCGCGCGTGGTCGCGACGACGAGGGTGTCCTCGCCCTCGCCGTACGTGATCGAGACCAGCTCGCCCGCGTCCTCCTGGTACTCCACCTCGATGTCGGAGATGGCCGTCAGGCAGCGGGGGCACCAGTTGATGATGCGCTCGGCGCGGTAGATCAGCTCGTCTTCGTAGAGGTTCTTGAAGATCGTCTGGACGGCGCGGGACAGGCCCTCGTCCATGGTGAAGCGCTCACGGGACCAGTCGAGACCGGCGCCGAGGCGGCGCAGCTGGCCGAGGATCCGGCCGCCGTACTCCTCTTTCCACTGCCACACCCGGTCGGTGAAGGCGTCGCGCCCGAGGTCGTGGCGGGACTTGCCCTCCTCGGCGAGCTGCTGCTCGACCTTGTTCTGGGTGGCGATGCCGGCGTGGTCCATGCCGGGCAGCCAGAGCGTCTCGAAGCCCTGCATGCGCTTGCGGCGGGTCAGCGCGTCCATGAGCGTGACCTGGAAGGCGTGGCCCAGGTGCAGGGCACCGGTGACGTTCGGCGGCGGGATGACGATGGTGTAGGGCTGCTTGTCGCTCTTCGCGTCGGCCGTGAAGTACCCACGCTCCACCCAGCGCTCGTAGAGCTTCCCCTCTACCTCGGCCGGCGCGTACTGGGTCGGCAGTTCGGAGGTGGGGGCACTGGGTGTCTGCGTGTTCTCGGTCACGGGGCACAGGATACGGGGGGCGCCGCCCACGTTACGAATCCATACCGCAGTAGGCCGTTCAGTTGACCCCGGTCACCCCGTGACCGTCAGATGCCCCTCATGAACGAGATCACCCAGCCCCCCGTCCAGGGGCCTCCCGCGCCGTACGCGGCGACCGGGCCGACCCCTCCCTCCACCGGCAAGCGGATCCTGCGCATCGCCGGCGCGGTGCTGGTGACCGCCCTGGCCGTGACCGGTGGCCGCCTGGCCATGGAGGCGCTCCTCGACGACGGCCCGGCCGACGCCGGACGCTACGAACTGGTGCCGCCGGCCTCTTTCCAAGGACTGGCGCTGCAGGAGTCCGGGCCGAGGGTGGACGCCGTCAAGCAGGGCCAGGGAGCCCCCAAGAAGGGCACCGTGCCGGTGGCCGTGGTCTACGCCGACCAGGCGGGCACCGCCCAGCTGGTGGTCAGCGGGGCGGCCGGCCGGTTCGGCGACGAGGACCCGGGGGCGGCGCTCACCGGCACGCTCACCTCCATGGGCATCAAGGAGGCCGACGTCACGGAGCACGAGGCCGGCAAGCCCGACGGCGGCTCGATGCGGTGCGGGACGCTGGCCCTGGAGGGCAGCTCGCTGCCGCTGTGCGTGTGGGCCGACCACAGTTCCCTGGTGACGGTGACCGTCCCGGTCGAGAACGGGCCCGTCGCGATCGACGTGCTGGCCGAACGCGCCCGCGCGCTGCGGGAGGTCATGGAGGTTCCGGCGGCGTCGTAGTTCCGTAACGCCTGCGACCCCGATGCCCCGGCCGGTCCGCCCTTCCGTCAGGATGTGAGAAACGGATAAGCAAACCTCATGGGGGACGCGCGATGAGCTACAACCAGCCGGGGCCGTATGGTCAGCAGCCGCAGCAGCCGGGACCGTACGGGCAGCAGCCGCAGCAGCCCCCGCAGCCGGGGCCCTACGGCCAGCCCGGCCCGTACGGCCAGCCCGCCGCCCCGCAGCCGGGCTACGGCTACCCCCAGCAGCCGGGAGTCCCTCCGCAGGGCTACCCCCAGCAGCAGCCGCAGTACGGCTACCCGCAGCAGCCCCCGTACGGCGGCATGCCGCCGCAGCAGCCGCCGAAGAAGTCGAAGACCGGCCTGATCGTGGTGTCCTCGGTCGTGGCGGTCGCCCTGATCGCGGCCGGCGGCTGGTACTTCCTGGGCAGCGGCAGCAGCTCCGGCAACGTCTCGGCCGACACCAAGGGCTACAAGCTGGTCGCCCCGGAGACGGTGGACGACTTCAAGAAGGACCCGAAGTACACCGAGCCGACCTTCAAGGACACGGAGAAGAAGGAACTCGAGGCGGCGGGCATGAAGGACCCGCAGCAGGTGGGGATGAACTACCAGTCCGGCGACCCGAAGAACCCCCTGTCGGCCAAGGGCATCAACTTCAAGGGCTACTACGGCGAGCTCGCCGACCCGGAGAAGACCGTCGACGGCTACTTCGCCATGGCCAAGCTGAACGCGGCGAAGGACAGCAAGGAGGCGGAGGTCGAGCTGATCGGAAGCCCCAAGACGATCAACCCGGCAGGGTTCAAGGGCGCCGTGCTGAAGTGCCAGGAAATCAAGGTGACTCCGAAGGACACCACGGCCAAGGGTCCCAAGGACCTCACCCTCCCCGTGTGCATCTGGGGTGACTACAGCACCCTGAGCATGGTCACCGCCACGGACCTGGCCTCCGTCCTCGCGGGCAAGCCCGGCTACACCCTTGAGCAGACCGCGGAATTCGCCGCGAAGCTCTACAACACCGCCCGCGTGAAGAAGTAACAGCGCACCGCAGCGCACATGCGGAAGGGGCGCCCCCGCCGGGGGCGCCCCTTCCGCATGTCCGGTGCGGCTAGGCCGACTTCTCGTGCGGGCCCTGGTCCTTCGGGACGATCCGCGGGACCAGCGTCGGGTTGACGTTGGAGCGGACCACGTCCGAGGTGATGACCACGCGGGCCACGTCCTTGCGGGACGGGACCTCGTACATGACCGACATCAGGACCTCTTCCATGATGGCGCGCAGACCGCGCGCGCCCGTCTGGCGGAGGATCGCCTGGTCGGCGATGGCTTCGAGGGCCTCGCGCTCGAAGTCCAGCTCGACACCATCGAGTTCGAACAGCCGCTGGTACTGCTTGACCAGCGCGTTGCGCGGCTCGACGAGGATCTGCAGCAGGGCCTCGCGGTCCAGGTTGTGCACCGAGGTCAGGACGGGGAGACGGCCGATGAACTCGGGGATCATCCCGAACTTCACCAGGTCCTCCGGCATGACCTCCTGGAACTGGTCGCTGGCCTCGATCTCGCGCTTCGAGCGGATCGTCGCCCCGAAGCCGATGCCCTTGGCGCCCGCACGCGACTCGATGATCTTCTCCAGGCCGGCGAAGGCGCCGCCCACGATGAAGAGCACGTTCGTCGTGTCGATCTGGATGAACTCCTGGTGCGGGTGCTTGCGCCCGCCCTGCGGGGGCACCGACGCCGTGGTGCCCTCAAGGATCTTGAGGAGCGCCTGCTGCACGCCCTCGCCGCTCACGTCGCGCGTGATCGACGGGTTCTCGCTCTTGCGGGCCACCTTGTCGATCTCGTCGATGTAGATGATCCCGGTCTCGGCCTTCTTGACGTCGTAGTCAGCGGCCTGGATCAGCTTCAGCAGGATGTTCTCGACGTCCTCGCCGACGTACCCGGCCTCCGTCAGCGCCGTCGCGTCGGCGATGGCGAACGGGACGTTCAGCATGCGCGCCAGCGTCTGGGCGAGCAGCGTCTTGCCGGAGCCCGTGGGGCCCAGCAGCAGGATGTTGGACTTCGCGAGTTCGATCGCGTCGTCCCGGCCCTGCGCGCCGCCGTTCTCGCCGGCCTGGACCCGCTTGTAGTGGTTGTACACCGCGACGGAGAGCGCCTTCTTCGCCGGCTCCTGGCCGACGACGTAGCTCTCCAGGAATTCGTAGATCTCACGGGGCTTGGGGAGTTCCTCCCACCGGACCTCGGAGGTCTCCGCGAGTTCCTCTTCGATGATCTCGTTGCAGAGGTCGATGCACTCGTCGCAGATGTACACACCGGGTCCTGCGATGAGCTTCTTCACCTGCTTCTGGCTCTTTCCGCAGAACGAGCACTTGAGCAGATCGCCGCCGTCACCGATGCGTGCCACGAGGTGCTTCCCCTTCGCCTGGGAGACGCCTGGTTCAGCGCTCCTGGTGCCTCATATCCGACGGTACCTTGCCGGGGGCCCCGTGCGGGGCCCCCTTGACGTGGTTCACATCGCCGAATGCGGCGGCGCGCCCACGCCAATTGGCGGCAAGGATCAGGCCGAGCTCTTGCGGGTGGAGATGATCTGGTCGATCAGGCCGTACGCGAGGGCGTCCTCGGCCGTCAGGATCTTGTCGCGCTCGATGTCCTCGCGGATCTTCTCCAGCGGGGTGGTCGAGTGCTTGGCCAGCATGGATTCCAGCTGGTCACGCATGCGCAGGATCTCGTTGGCCGCGATCTCCAGGTCGGAGAGCTGCTCGCGGCCGGTGCCGCCCGAGGGCTGGTGGATCAGCACGCGGGCGTTCGGCAGGGCCATGCGCTTGCCGGGGGTGCCGGCGGCGAGCAGGACCGCGGCCGCGGAGGCCGCCTGGCCCATGCAGACCGTCTGGATGTCCGGCTTCACGAACTGCATCGTGTCGTAGATCGCCGTCAGCGCGGTGAAGGAGCCGCCGGGGCTGTTGATGTAGATCGAGATGTCGCGGTCCGGGTCCATCGACTCCAGGCACAGCAGCTGCGCCATGACGTCGTTGGCGGAGGCGTCGTCGATCTGCACGCCGAGGAAGATCACGCGCTCCTCGAAGAGCTTCGCGTACGGGTCGTACTCGCGCACGCCCTGCGAGGTGCGCTCGACGAAGCGCGGGATGACGTAGCGGTTGTCCACCTGAGGGCCGGCGTAGAGGCCGCTCGCGGGAGAGAGGTTGTTCATGTGCATCTGGGTGTTCACCATCCTGGTGGCGTTCTGCGGGCTGTCGGCTGCGGGGTACTGACGGTGGTGCCGGGATCAGGCCCCGGTGCCACCGCCGCCCGGAACGTTGGACGCGGCCGAGATGATCTCGTCGATCAGGCCGTAGTCCTTGGCCTCCTCGGAGGTGAACCAGCGGTCGCGGTCACCGTCGCGGATGATCGCCTCGACGGTCTGGCCCGAGTGGAACGCGGTGATCTCGGCCATCCGCTGCTTGGTGCGCAGCAGGTACTGGGCCTGGATCTTGATGTCCGACGCGGTGCCGCCGATGCCGGCGGAGCCCTGGTGCATCAGGATGTCGGTGTTCGGCAGGGCGAAGCGCTTGCCCTTGGCGCCACCGGTGAGCAGGAACTGGCCCATGGAGGCGGCCATGCCCATACCGATGGTGACGACGTCGTTCGGGATGTACTGCATGGTGTCGTAGACGGCCATACCGGCCGTCACAGAGCCACCGGGGCTGTTGATGTACAGGTAGATGTCCTTCTCCGGCTCGGCGGCCAGGAGGAGGAGCTGCGCCGTGATCTTGTTCGCGATGTCGTCGTCTACCTGCTGGCCGAGGAAGATGATGCGCTCGCCGAGCAGCCGGTTGTAGACATGGTCGCCGAGGCCGCCACCGATGGACGGCTCACCCGCGGCGTAAGGCTTCAGATTCGTCACGTATCCACCTGCTCGTCTCCGACGGCCATGTGCCGTCTCAGCGTCTCGTTCTGGGGCGCGGCCCGGCCGGTACGGACAAGTCCGCCGGCGTACGGGTACTCCCGTGCCCTCGTATTCATGGACCCTAACGCGCAGGTAGGACAACGCCATCCCGCTTCCCGAACTGTTCGCTCGGAGCGCAAGGTCGAAAGGCCCGCCGGGGCCCGTGCAGAAGGGCCCGGACGCGACTGCGTCCGGGCCCTTCGGGGCACTGCTCAGCGGGCTTCGCCCGGGGTGTTACTTGGCCTCTTCGGCCTTGTCCTCGGCGGCGTCGGCGTCACCCTCGACGGCGGCCTCGACCGTCTCGGCGGCCTGCTCCTCGTCCTCGTCGGAGAGGTCGACGACCTCACCGTTGGTGTCGACGACCTTGGCGGCCTCGACGACGACCGCGAGGGCCTTGCCGCGGGCGACCTCGCCGACCAGCATCGGGACCTGGCCGCCCTCGACGACGGCCTGGGCGAACTGGTCGGGGGACATGCCGGAGGAGGCGGCGCGGCGCATGAGGTGCTCGGTGAGCTCCTCCTGGTTGACGCCCAGCTTCTCCTTGTTGACCAGCGCGTCGAGGACGAACTGGGTCTTGATGCCCTTGACGGCCTGCTCGGAGGTCTCGGCGTCGAACTCCTCGACCGTCTTGCCCTGGAACTCCAGGTACTTCTCGATGGTGAGGCCCATCTGGCCGAGCTGGTGGTGCTCCAGGTTGTGCTTGCGGGTCTGGACCTCGTCCGCGAGGAGCTTCTCGGGGATCGGGACCTCGACGAGCTCCAGCAGCTTCTCCAGGACGCGCTCCTGGGCCTGCGTGGCCTGGTCGTACTGCTTCATGTCCTCGAGGCGCTTGCGGCTGTCCGCCTTGAGGTCCTCAAGGGTGTCGAACTCGCTCGCCATCTGCGCGAACTCGTCGTCCAGCTCCGGGAGCTCCTTGGCGGAGACCTTGGTGACCTTGACGGTGACCTCGGCGTCCTTGCCCTCGGCGGAGCCGCCCTTCAGCTGGGAGGTGAAGGTGGCCTCGCCACCGGCCTCCAGGCCCTTGACGGCCTCGTCGATGCCCTCGAGCAGCTCGCCCGAGCCGATGGTGTAGGACACGTCGGAAGCGACGCCGTCCTCCAGCACCTCTCCGTCGACCTTGGCCTCGAGGTCGAGGGTGACGACGTCACCCTCCTCGGCGGCGCGCTCGACGTCCTTGGTGGACGCGAAGCGGCCGCGCAGCTGCTCGACGGACTTCTCGACGTCCTCGTCGGAGACCTCGATGGCGTCCACCTCGACCTCGATGCCGGAGTAGTCCGGGATCTCGATCTCGGGGCGCACGTCGACCTCGGCGGTGAAGGCCAGCAGCTCGCCGTCCTTCAGCTCCGTGATGTCGACCTCGGGCTGGCCCAGCGGGTTCAGGTCCGCCTCGTTGACGGCCTCGGTGTAGAACTTCGGGAGGGCGTCGTTGACGGCCTCCTCCAGCACCGCACCGCGGCCGAAGCGCTGGTCGATGACGCGGGCCGGGATCTTGCCCTTGCGGAAGCCCTTCACCGTGACCTGCTGGTTGATCTTCTTGTACGCCGCGTCGAGGCTGTCCTTGAGCTCCTCGAAGGGCACCTCAACAGTGAGCCGAACCCGAGTCGGGTTCAGGGTCTCCACGGCGCTCTTCACGGTTCGGTCTCCTTGTGGCTGACTGCTGGGGATTCTGCCGTCACGCTGCGATTCAGCGGTTCAGCGGACTTCGGCCCGGTACATCAGACACACGGGCACGCAGCTTGCATAGTAACCGCAAGCGGCAATCAGCCCACAACGCGATCTTGTGGAAACCCCCGACGGACTTCGAAGGGGACACTGCTGTTGGTCGGGGTGGCCGGATTCGAACCGACGACCTTCCGCTCCCAAAGCGGACGCGCTACCAAGCTGCGCCACACCCCGTCGGTGCGACACGTAGGGTACATGGCCGGAGACCCTCTGATGCGCGGAGTTTCACGAGTTCCCCCGGGCCGTCCCGCCGCGCCGTTCCCGGCCGGTCCGCGCCACGGCCGCGAAAGGGGTGTGCGATCCCCCGGAACGACCCGCTAGGATGCTGTCCGTGCCAAGGTCCCCGGACCGACGGCGCACGCCTTGCGGGCGTAGCTCAATGGTAGAGCCCTAGTCTTCCAAACTAGCTACGCGGGTTCGATTCCCGTCGCCCGCTCTCCGTACTTAAGGGCCAGGTCAGAGGATGTCTCCTCGACCTGGCCCTTGGTCGTTCCCGGGTTACGAGCGGAAGCCGATGATGCCGAAGCCGGGGCGGGACTCGGTGTGGCGGAGCCAGCCGATGATGTCCATGACGGCGTCGACGACCTCGGGGTCCAGGGGCGGGGCGTGGCCCTGGCGCTTGGTCTCCTCGAACTGTTCCAGCGCCTGCGCGCACTGTTCGGGGGTCCAGGTGCCGCAGCCCGGCGTGTGGGCGTAGGGCAGCGGGCGGGGCAGGCGGGAGTAGCTGAACTCCTCCACCGACACCGCGGTGATGTTCAGGGCCCGCAGGCCCTCGTCGACCATGGACAGCCAGTCGCCCCGGTAAGGGGAGAAGGAGGAGTTGTCGAGGAAGGACCCGGTCAGCGAGACCAGGCGCTTGTAGGCGTACGCGTACTGGAAGGCGTACTGGTCCTCGTCGCTGAAGGGGCCGCCCCGGACCACCGCGGACAGGGCCTCGTCCGCGTTGGGCGCGCCGTCCGCGATCTCGGAGCTGAACCAGTCGTCATCGCGCTTCATGTCGTCGCCGAAGCTGTCCCGGATGACCTGGAGGAGTTGCTCGTCACCGGAACCGACCAGCGCCTGCGCAGCCTTCGGGTCGATCAGGAACACGCTCAAGGATGAACTCATGCCCCGAACCTAACCCCGGCCACTGACACCGACCGGGGCCGGGTCCGCGGCTGCGGCTGCGCCCTAGAGCTTGATGTTCGCGATCATCGTCGCGAGGGAGTTCAGGAAGCGGTTCACGTCGTCCGCGATGGAGCTGGACGCGAGGAAGAAGCCGAAGAGGGCGGCGACGATGGCGGGTCCGGCCTTGATGTGGTTGCCACGGATCAGCACCACCAGGATGACCCCCAACAGAACCACCACTGACAGCGAAATGGCCACTACTGATCACACCTTCGGTCGTCCTCTGGTCGGCCCGGGGCGCACGGCCACGCACACCCCCACATGGACCATCCTCCCACCAACAGGCCCCGGCTATCCGCTCCGTGACGAATCGCCGCCGTTCTGTTTCCGCCAACCACACATGCGCGCGGCATGTTTCGGCTGCGGGGTGCGGGTCATGGGGAGGTGAGGCCGAGGAGGGAGCGGACATAGGTGTACTTCGCGGACAGCCGTTCGCGCGTGGGGCCGTCCAGTACGGAGAGCCGTACGGGATCGGCGTTGTGCGCGAGGTCGGCCTCCTTGACCAGCAGGGCGCCCGGCGTGGCGAGGATGCGGGCCGCGTACTGCTCGACCGGTTCGCCGGGGCGCTTCGTGACGGCGAGGACCATGTCCTTGACGGTCTGCGGGAGGGCCGCCGCGTCCAGCCAGTGGAGGCTGAGCGCCTCGTCCTCCACGGCGTCGTGGAGCCAGGCAGCGGCCTGCTGTTCGGCGGTGCCGCCGCGCAGGCGCACTCCCTCGGCCACTGCCGCGAGGTGCTCCGCGTACGGCCGGCCGGCCTTGTCGGTCTGGCCCTCGTGCGCGGCGCGCGCGATCGACTCGACCTCGATGAGGGTCAGGGGGCTGCTCGTCATGCGATCTCCCTTGCTGCGGAGCCGAGGGCCTGTGCGACCCGCTCCACATCGGCTTGCGTGGTGCGCCAGTTGGAAAACGCGGCGCGCAGCGCGGGGGTTCCCCCGTAGACGGTCGGGGTGACGAAGGCCTCGGCGGCGACGGCCTCGCGCAGGGCGGTCAGGCGGGCCGGGGTGGGGTCGTCGGCCAGGGTGAAGCAGACGACGTTGAGGCGGACCGGGGCGAGCAGGGTGAGGGCGGGGTCGTGGGAGATCCGCTCGCCCAGTGCACGGGCGCAGGCGATGTCACGTTCGACGATCTCGCGGTGGCCGCTGCGGCCGTACGCGCGGAGCGTGAACCAGGCGGCGAGTGCGCGCAGCCGGTGGGAGTTCTCCGGGGTCAGGTGGACGAGGTCGGGGTGGTCGCCGAGGGGGCCGAGGTAGGCGGCGGAGTTCTGGAACACGCGGGCCTGGAGGTCGCGGCGGCGGGTGAACTGGACGGCGCTGTCGTAGGGGACGTTGAGCCATTTGTGCAGGTCGACGCAGAGGGAGTCGGAGGCGTCCAGGCCGTCGGCGAGGTGGGCGTGGTCCGGGGAGAGGGCCGCGAAGGCGCCGAAGGCGGCGTCCGTGTGCAGCCAGAAGTCGTGGCGCTCCTTGAGCGCGGCGACGGCGCGGAGGTCGTCGAAGTCGACGGTGTTGACGGTGCCCGCGTTGGCGACGACCACGGCCGGGCCGGGGCTGTCGGCGAGGGCCCGTTCCAGCGCGGCGGGGTCCACGGCCTCGCGGCCGGGGAGGGTGGGGACGGGGACGAGGGAGCGACGGCCGAGGCCGAGGACGGAGAGGGCCTTGGCGATGGAGGAGTGGGGGGCGCCGGACAGGACGCGTACGGGGCCGAGGGCGGCCGCGCCGTCCTCGGAGGCGGAGACGCCGAGGCGTTCGCCGAGCCATTCGCGGGCGATGGCGAGTCCGGTGGTGTTGGACATGGTGGCGCCGCTGACGAAGGTGCCGGTGTGGGCGTCGGAGAGGTGGAAGAGCTCGCGGAGCCAGCCGACGGTCTCGCGTTCGAGGTCCTGGCCGGCGCCGTCGAGGGCGCCGTTGGAGTTCTGGTCGTGGGTGGCGGTGAGCCAGTCCCCGGCGAGGGCGGCGGGGGTGGCGCCGCCGGTGACGAAGCCGAGGTAGCGGGGGCCGGCGGAGGCCGAGAGCCGGGGTGCCCAGCGCTCCTGGAAGGCGGCGAGGGCCTGCTCCGTGCCGGCGCCGTCCTCCGGCAGGGGCTCCGGGTCGAGGGGTTTCCCGGCGGGCGGTACGACGGGACGCGCCTCCAGCGTGGCGAGGGCGTCGGCGGCGGCGCGGCGGGTGGCTTCCAGGAGGTCGGGAAGCCGGGCGAGGTCTGCGGCGAGCGTGCGGTCCATGGGGGCACGGTAGGCCCCGACGGCGCGGCGCGGGCGGGCCAATCCGCACCGGGTGGCCGGTCGCTGCGCGCGGGGTGGCGCGCAGCGCCGGGGCAGGGGGCGGAGGCCGGACCGCGGGGTCGGAGCGCGGCGCAGGCCGGGGGGCCGGGCCGAGTCCAGGGCGTGGGGTGGGGCCGCCGGGGCCGGACCGCGGGTCGGCGCGCAGCGCCGGAAGCTGGCCCCGGTCGGCCCGCGCGTCGGCGCGCAGCGCTGGGAGCTGGCCCGGGTCGGCGCACAGCGCCGGGAGCTGGCGCGCGTCGGCGCGCAGCGCCGGGGGCCCGGCCCGGGTCGCGCGCAGCGCCGGGGGCCCGGCCCGGGTCCGGCCCCAGGAGCGGAGGCCGGACCCCGGGGACGGGGGCGCCGGCTTCGGGGCGATTGGCTCGCATGCGCTGCGCGGGGTCGGTGCGGGCGCTGCCTCCGGCGGCCTGTCGGGGCGAGCCCGGACCGTGGGGGCGGTGCAGGGCGCCGAGGCCCGTCCAGACGTGTGGGCGGGACTGCCCCCCAGGGCGTGCCGGGTCCGCGCGCTGGGTGGTCCTTGGGCCGCGCCGCGGACCGGGGTCGGTGTCGGTCCCCGGGGTCGGGGCGCCCGCCCTCAGGGTGAGGGACGCGCATGCCCCGCCGGACCGGTGCGGGCCGAGCCCGGACCGTGGGGCGGGACAGGGCGCCGAGGCCCGTCCGGACCCGCGGAGTGTAGTCGGAGCCGCAGGGCGTACCCGGGTCCACGAGCCGGGGGCGGGGGCGGGGGTGGGGGTGCGTAGGGT
>NZ_JOFT01000036.1 GCF_000725805.1 Streptomyces xanthophaeus
GGGAGAGTAGGACGCCGCCGAACAATCATTGTGGGAAAGCCCCGCACCTTATGGTGCGGGGCTTTTCTGCGTTCAGGGGCAGATCGATGACCCGCTGGGGACCGTCCGGGGCGCCGGGGCCGGCTCCTGGGGGCCGCGAATCTTTCCCGCGTTCGTCCGTTCACCAGCATCAGCTTGCCGGGCACCTGGACTGACGGCTCGTAGGGTTGGGGCATGGGCTATGACCTCGTCATCTTCGACAACGACGGCGTGCTGGTGGACAGTGAGCCGCTCGCCAACAGCATCCTCGCCGGGTATCTGAGTGAGCTCGGGCACGCGACTTCCTACGAGGATTCGCTCCGCGACTACATGGGGGCCGCCGTGCACCGGGTGCACGACCTGGTCCTCGAGCGGACGGGGGAGCGGCTGCCGGCGGACTTCGACGAGACCCTGCACGCGCGGACCTTCGCCGCGTTCGAGCGGGAACTGAAGCCCGTCCCCGGAGTGGAGGACGTCCTCGGAGCACTGACCGCCAGCGGGGTCGGCTACTGCCTGGCCTCCTCCGGGACGCACGAGCGGATCCGGGTCGGACACCGGGCGGCCGGGCTCGACGGATGGTTCGAGGAGGAGTGGATCTTCAGTGCGCAGGACGTGGGGGCAGGCAAGCCGGCCCCGGACCTGTTCCTGCACGCGGCCCGGCAGATGGGCGTCGAGCCCGCGCGGTGCGTCGTCGTCGAGGACAGCCCGCTCGGCATCCAGGCCGCCACGGCCGCCGGGATGGACGTGTACGCGTTCACCGCGATGCTGCCCGCCGAGCGGCTCCCCGGGGCCACCGGATACTTCGGGGACATGATGCAGCTGCCGGGGCTCCTGCAACTGCCCGTGTGATCTCTCTACCCACCGGTAGCGGCGGGGCCTACGCTGACCCGCCATGACGGATGAAGTGCGGCTGCGCCGGGGGCGCGGGGCTCTGGGGATCAGCTTCTTCGCGCAGGGGGTCGCCTTCGCGCTGCTCGTGACCCGGATCCCGGCCATCCAGGACCGGTACGGGATATCCGACGGGCTGCTGCCCGCCTTCCTGGCGGCGGTCCCCGTCCTCGCGGGCGCGGCGAGCGTGGCCACCGAGCACCTGGTCAAGCGGGTCGCGCCCAGCGTCGTACTGCGGTGGGCGCAGCCGCTGGTCCTGCTGTCCCTGCTGGGCGTCGGGGCCGGTGACCAGATGTGGCACGTGGCCCTGGCCCTGGGGGCGTTCGGGCTGTCGGTCGGTGCGCTGGACGCCTCGATGAACATGCTCGGGGTGAGCCTGCAGCACGCGTACGGGCGCAGCATCATGCTGGGGTTCCACGCCTCGTACAGTCTCGGCGGGATCGTGGGGGCCTCGGCCGCCTGGGCCGGGGCGCACTGGCACCTGGGGCTGTTCGTGTCGTACCTGCCGGCGGTGGCGGTGCTGCTGCCGCTGACGCTGTGGGC
Source organism: Streptomyces xanthophaeus (assembly GCF_000725805.1). Taxonomy (GTDB): domain Bacteria; phylum Actinomycetota; class Actinomycetes; order Streptomycetales; family Streptomycetaceae; genus Streptomyces; species Streptomyces xanthophaeus. The sequence continues at coordinate 1,450 of NZ_JOFT01000036.1, forward strand.
GAGCCGGGCCTACGTGGACCGCGGTGCCGGGGGCGCGGGGGACGTGGTGGAGAAGGGGCTGGGGGCCGGCGGGTTCAAGCTGCTGCTGCCGCTGTGCCTGGTGATGGCCTGCGCGTACATCGGGGACTCGACGGTGGCGAACTGGAGTGCCAAGTACCTCCAGGACGTGCTGGGGAGCTCCGAGCAGCTGGCGACGGTCCCGTACAACGTCTACATGGTGACCACCCTGATCGGGCGGGCCGTCGGGGACCTGGGTGTGCGCCGGTTCGGGGCGGCCGCCGTGGTGCGGGGCGGGGCGGTGGTCGCCGCCGCGGGGTTCGCGGTGGTGGCCGCGGCGCCGGGGGCGTGGGTGGGGATGCTCGGGTTCACGCTGCTGGGGATCGGGCTCTGCGTGATCGTGCCGCAGACCTTCGCGGCCGCGGGGCGGCTGTTCCCGGGGGCGTCCGACACGGCGATCGCCCGGCTGAACATCTTCAACTACGTCGGTTTCCTGATCGGGTCGCCGCTCGTCGGGGGGATCGGGGACGCCTGGAGCTATCGGGGGGCGATGCTCGTGCCGATGGTCCTCGTCCTGATCACGCTGTTCTACGCCCGCTCGTTCGGAGCCGGGGAGGCCCGATACGGTGTCGGGCATGAGCGGGCGCGGGCTGTTGATGTGGGACGAGGCGGTCACGGGGTATGACTTCGGGCCGAGCCATCCGATGGACCCGGTGCGCCTGGCGCTGACCATGGGCCTGGTGCGTGCCTTCGGGCTGGACCGGGTGATGGAGGTGCGGGCGGCCCGCGCGGCCGGTGACTCGACGCTCAGGCTGGTCCACCGGGACGACTACGTGGCCGCGGTGCGGGAGGTGTCGGCCGATCCGGGTGCCGCCGACGGCTCGTACGGGCTGGGGACGGTCGACGATCCGGCCTTCCACGGGATGCACGAGGCCTCGGCGCTGATCGCCGGGCAGTCGGTGGCGGGTGCGGAGGCGCTGTGGCGCGGGGAGGCCGAGCACGCGGTGAACTTCGCCGGGGGCCTGCACCATGCGATGCCGGGCGGTGCGGCCGGTTTCTGCGTGTACAACGACGCGGCGCTGGCCGTGGCGCGGCTGCTGGAGCTGGGCGCGGAGCGGGTCGCGTACGTGGACGTGGACGTCCACCACGGGGACGGGGTGCAGGCGGCCTTCTGGGACGACCCCCGGGTCCTGACGGTGTCCCTGCACGAGCATCCGCGGACGCTGTTCCCGCAGACCGGCTGGCCGCAGGAGACGGGCGGGCCGGCGGCCGAGGGGTCGGCGGTGAACGTGGCGCTGCCCGCGGGGACCGGCGACGAGGGGTGGCTGCGGGCCTTCCACGCGACGGTGCCGGAGCTGCTGGCGGACTTCCGGCCCCAGGTGCTGGTGACCCAGCACGGGGCGGACACGCACTTCGAGGACCCGCTCGCGCACCTGGCGGTGTCCCTGGACGCCCAGCGGGCCGTCCAGGAGGCGTGTCACGAGCTCGCGCACACCTACGCGGACGGGAAGTGGCTGGCCCTGGGCGGCGGCGGGTACGCGGTCGTCGACGTCGTGCCGCGCTCGTGGACGCACCTGGTGGCGATCGCCGCTCACCGGCCGGTGGAGCCGCGGACGCCGGTGCCGGAGTCGTGGCGGCAGGAGGCGTACGCGCGGACGCGGCAGTTGGCGCCGTCGCGGATGACGGACGGGCGGACGCCGTCGTGGCGGGACTGGGATGCCGGATACGACCCCGCGGACCGTACGGATCAAGCCGTCCTGGCCACGCGGCGGGCCGTGTTCCCGTTGCGCGGAATGCTGACCTGACGTTCGCCCGTTACGCCAACTGTGGGGCTGTTCGCCTGAATTGATGACCCGCCAGGTGGGGTGGGGCAGCATCGGAGGGTGTTGAGCACCGGCGCGCTGCGTGCGCATCTGCTGGCCGCCCGGTTGGCCGGGCCGATCGCCACCTCCCGGGAGGAGAGCCTGCGCAGTTACCGCCTGTTCGCGGCGCGGGATCCGCGGGTGCTGCTGGGGCTGGAGCCGGAGCGGATCTGGGGCGAGGGTGAGCTGCTGGGGCTGATGGCGCGCAAGTGCGGGGTCTCGGCGGACCCGTCGCACGTCAGCGGGCCGGACAGGATCGATCCGGAGCGGACGGTGGCCGCGCTGGAGGCCTTCGCGGGGCGGCTGCGGGCCGCTGCGGGGGCCCGGTCGCCCGTGTTGTTCGGGACGGGTCACCCGCACCGTCTCCTGGAGTTCTACGCCTGTTTGGCGCGGGCGTTATCGGCGGCGGGATGTGTTGTCCTCACCCCGGCGCAGGGGGTAAGTGTCGACATGGCGACCCGGTTCGGCGTACGCACGCACAGCATCGATTACGTACGGGGGGTCGCACTGGTGCGGGAGCCCGGCGCGCGGCCGGCCGGGAGCGCCACCGGCGCACACACCCATTCGCCGTTGCCGGTCCGGGTCGCGCTCGGGGCGCTGGCGGAGGCCGGGGGGCCGCTGCCGGAGCTCGTGGTGGGGGACCACGGGTGGGTGTGCGGTGCAGGTCAGCTGGGTGTGGAGGCGATCGCCCTGGCCGATACGGATGATCCCGCTCCGTTCGTGGCGGAGGCTGAGGGGCTGGTCTCCGTGACCGTTCCGCTGGATGACGCGGTGCCTGCGGACTACTACCGACCGCTCACTCGCTATGTACTCGATCGGGCCAGTCTGCCCGGCCGCGAGGAGTGGCTGTAGCTCCTCTTCCCCACTCGTATCACGCGCCCCTACTCTGGGGAGTGAGCGTGCGACGACGAGGAGTAACCGGAGGGGAAGCCGGTGCCCGTCATGCGCGGAAGGTCAAAGGTGTGTCATGGCTGCTGGCGAGAGGCCTCTCAACGAGGTCGTGTTCCTTACCGTGGCGGAGGTCGCCTCGGTGATGCGAGTGTCGAAGATGACCGTGTACCGCCTGGTGCACAGTGGTCATCTGCCCGCGATCCGGGTGGGCCGGTCCTTCCGGGTGCCCGAGCAGGCGGTCCACGAGTACCTCCGAGAGTCCTATGTGGGGGTGGAGACGGCCTGAGACTGATGTCCGCGGCTCCCTGGAAGGGCTCGGATTACAAGCTCAGAGCTTGGGCGGGTAGGCTAGGCCGACGTAGGTCGTGTGGGCCCAGACGCCCCGCACCAGTGAAGAGAAGTGAGCGAGGGTAGTCGTGGGCTCTGTTATCAAGAAGCGGCGCAAGCGGATGGCTAAGAAGAAGCACCGCAAGCTGCTCAAGCGCACCCGCGTCCAGCGCCGTAACAAGAAGTAAACGGCAGCTGTACGTGTTCTCCGCAGCCCCTCCACCATCCTGGTGGAGGGGCTGCGGTGCAGCCGGGGGACTTCTTCGAGGGAGGCGCTGAGCTCGTGGGGAAGGTCGTGCTCGTCACCGGGGCTGCCCGGCAGCTGGGCGGGCGCTTCGTGCGCCGGATCCAGCGTGATCCCGATGTGGAGCGGGTGATCGCGGTCGACGCGGTGACCCCGCCGCACCGGCTCGGCAAGGCCGAGTTCGTCCGTACGGACATCAGGCAGTCGTCGATCGCCCGCGTGCTCGCGGAGCACGCCGTGGACACGGTCGTCCACCTGGCGGTCACCGGCGGCAGTGCGGGCACAGGCGGTGCGCACAGCACCGTGAAGGAAACGAACGTCATCGGGACGATGCAGCTCCTCGGGGCCTGCCAGAAGTCGCCGACCATCCGGCGGCTCGTGGTGAAGTCCAGTACCAGCGTGTACGGGGGCACCTCGCGGGACCCGGCGGTCTTCACCGAGAACACCGAACCCAAGTCCCTGCCGGCGGGCGGCTTCGCCAAGGACGCCGCCGAGGTCGAGGGGTACGTACGGGGCTTCGCGCGCAGGCGGCCGGACGTCGCGGTGTGCGTGCTGCGGTTCGCGAACATCCTGGGGCCCTTCGCCGATTCGGCGCTGGCCGAGTACTTCTCCATCCCCGTGCTGCCGACCGTGCTGGGCTACGACCCGCGGCTGCAGTTCGTGCACGAGGACGACGTACTGGAGGTGCTGCGGCTGGCGGCCCAGGAGCCGAGGCGCGGGACCCTGAACAGCGGGACCTTCAACATCGCGGGCGACGGCGTCCTGCTGCTGTCGCAGTGCTCGCGGCGGCTGGGGCGGCCGACGCTGCCGCTGCTGCTGCCCGCGGTGACGTGGGCCGGGTCGGCGCTGCGGGCGGTCGGGGTGACCGACTTCTCGCCGGAGCAGATAAGGCTCCTGACGCACGGACGGGTCGTGGAGACCTCGCAGATGCGTGAAGTACTGGGATTCGAGCCGATGTACACGACCGCCGAGACCTTCGCCGACTTCGCCCGGAGCCGGGGCCGGGGGCTGCTGCCGCCGGAACGGGCGGGGCGGGCCGTGGACCGGCTTGCCGCCGTGCTGAAGGTGGACGGCGTGGAAGCCGACGTGGACGCGGTGGAAGGAGCGAAGCACTAGTGGCGGACGCCAAGGTCATTCCGTTCGACGAGGACCGGCCGCGCCGGCGGCCCATGGGGCGCCGGGTACGGGTGGCCCCGCAGGCCGAACCGGCCGCGGAGCCGGTCGTGGAGGTCGAGCAGGTGCCGCGCGCCGCGGGCGCCGGCCAGGACCCGGGCGGCGGCTGGGACAAGCGGATCGCCGGCGGGCTGGCCTTCCTGCGGCGCCGGGTCACCGGGGACTACGAGGTCGACGACTTCGGCTACGACAAGGAGCTGACGGACCAGGTCCTGATGTCCCTGCTGCGGCCGCTGTACGACAAGTACTTCAGGGTCGAGGTCAAGGGCATCGAGAACATCCCCAAGGAGGGTGGTGCGCTGATCGTGGCGAACCACTCGGGGACGCTGCCGCTGGACGGGCTGATGCTCCAGGTCGCCGTCCACGACCACCACCCCGCGCAGCGGCACCTGCGGCTGCTGGCCGCGGACCTCGTGTTCATGCTGCCGGTGGTCAACGAGCTGGCGCGCAAGGCCGGGCACACCCTGGCGTGCGCGGAGGACGCGCAGCGGCTGCTGGAGGCCGGGGAACTCGTCGGTGTGATGCCGGAGGGCTTCAAGGGGATAGGGAAGCCGTTCGGCGACCGGTACAAGCTGCAGCGCTTCGGGCGGGGCGGGTTCGTGTCGACGGCGCTGAGAGCGGGCACGCCGATCGTGCCGTGCTCGATCGTGGGGGCGGAGGAGATCTACCCCATGGTCGGCAACGCGAAGACGCTGGCGCGGCTGCTGGGGATCCCGTACTTCCCGATCACCCCGACGTTCCCGTGGCTGGGGCCGCTGGGCGCGCTGCCGCTGCCGACGAAGTGGACGATCCAGTTCGGTGAGCCGATCTCCACGGCGGGCTACGCGGCGGAGGCGGCGGAGGATCCGATGCTGATGTTCAACCTGACGGACCAGGTGCGCGAGCAGATCCAGCACACGCTGTACAAGCTGCTGGTGCAGCGGAGGTCCGTGTTCTTCTGAGGTCGCGGGCGCGCGAAGACGCCGGCGGGGCCGAAAGCCTCGCCGGCGTCTCCACGTCTGCTACTCGGCGTCCTCCGCCTTGAGTCCCAGCCCCGGGAGCAGTCCCGGGAGGAGGGGCGGGAGGGTGATCTCCGGCTTGGGCTGGTCCGGGGTCACCGAGGGGGGCGGGGCCGACTGTCCCCCTGCGGGCGGGTGCAGCAGGTCGCCCGTACCGCCCAGGAGGCCGCCTGCCGGCGGGGGCGTGGTGCTTCCCGACGGGCTCGGGGCGGCGGCGCTGCCCGATGGGGTGCCCGAGGCCGGCGCGGAGTGCTGTTTGCCGCCGGGGGTGCCGGGCTTGGCCGGGGTGGCCGGTGAGCCCGAGACGGAGCCGCGGGTCTGCTCCGGGGGCTTGGGCAGCAGGCCCTGGAGCGGCGCCACGTCATCGTCTATGGCCTGGAAGACCGACTCCACCTCTCCGCCGACGTCGGTGAGCTGCGCCGGGAGCTTCTCCCGGAGCTTGCCCCACGCGTCGCGGTGGGAGTTGGAGAACGACGACAGCTTCTGGATCGGGCCGAGCGAGCCGTCCCGTGCATAAGCCAGCTGGAGGAGCCGGTGGCCCTCCGACGCGTCGTGTTTCATACCCGCCAGGGCGCGGCGGATCTCGCCCAGGGACTCGTGGTCCAGTACGCCCGTCCGGCCCCGTTCCATCAGCCTGCGGGCTTCCGACAGACGGTTCGAGGCCTGGTCGAGGAAGAGCTCGCCCCGGTCCGAATCGTCGTCGGCGAGCCCGAGCTTCAGGTCCTCCATGCCCCGTTTCACGGGGTAGAGGTGGTCACCGGGCAGGGCGTCGGAACTCGCAGCGGCCACTCCGCTGAAGGCCCCTGCGGCCACACCCACGGTGAGGCCTCCCGCTGCGATGCCCTTGGACCAGCGGGAGCGGGGCCGCAATTTCCGGAGCGAGGTCGCCCGGTGGGCGCCGCGGCCGGTCCGCTGTTCGGGCACCAGAGGGTCCGAGGCGGCACCGCCCCCGGCCCTTTCCTCCAGCACCATGGCTTCCATGGCGGCAACGAGCTGGGCTCGCTGCACCACTTTGACGTCTGCGTCCAGTACCGGGCGCGGCATTTCGCCGAGCGCACTCGCCAAGGCCAACAGCCGGTCGTGGTCGGCAGGTTCGGCAGGTGCCTCGCACTGCTCGGCCGCCGGGTCCGGTTCCGAAAGGTCGGACGGGGTCCGATCCTCCAAAGCCTGGGCGAAGGCGTTCGCCCGCCGGTGCGGAGTCACGTTCGCGATCACTGGCGGCACCTCCTCTCGTCATGACGATCGACTCCCCAGGGTGTCCGGAAGGTTGCCCTCCTTGAGCACATCCACCCTTTCGGGTGAGTGGCTTCCGGCAGGGCTTGTCCACAGGGAGCCTGCATTCCGCACAACGAGCGTCGCGGCACTTGGGTTACGGACGAAGGATGATCGGACCACAGCGTCATCGAGGGGTCACCGAATGTGAGGTTGTGTTGTCGGGTCGGAGGGGGTCAGCGGGCGTCGTCCGGGAGGAGGCGGGCCAAGGTGCGGACCGCCCGGTATTGGAGCGTCTTGATGGCGCCCTCGTTCTTTCCCATCACCCGGGCCGTCTCGGCGACCGAGAGGCCCTGCAGGAAGCGCAGGGTCACGCACTCCTGCTGCTGCGGGTTGAGCTTCCGTACGGCTTCCAGCAGGGCCGCGTTGGAGAGGGACTCCAGGACGGAGTCCTCGGGGCTGCGCTCGACCTCGTTGGCGTCGAGCATCTCGCCGGTGGTGACCTCCAGCCGGAAACGGCTGGACTTGAAGTGGTCCGCCACCAGGTTGCGGGCGATCGTCACGAGCCAGGCGCCGAAGTCGCGGCCCTGCCAGGTGAAGGTGGAGATGCGGCGCAGCGCGCGCAGGAAGGTCTCGCTGGTGAGATCCTCCGCGGTCGCCTTGCCGCCGACGCGGTAGTAGATGTAGCGGTACACCGTGTCGCTGTACTGGTCGTAGAGCCGCCCGAAGGCGTCGGCTTCGCCGGCCTGGGCGCGTTCGACCAGGTCCATCATGCGGGCCTGGTCGCTGTCCGCGGTGGGGCGGCGGGGGGTGGTCTGTGTGCTCGTGCCGGCGGCGGCGCCGGAGGCTCCCCCGGTGCGGCCGCGTCTGCCCACTGTCGCCCCGCCGTCCGTCAGGGCATAGCAAGGGCCGGCCGGACCGAGGCCGGCAGGTACCGCGGTGGCGAAGGCGGGGACGGCGTACGCGGTGGGGACGAAGCCGCGCAGGTGGTCGAGGACCGTTGCGCGCAGCGTAGCCAGGCCCGAGGCGTCAACCCCGACAGGTGGGTACACGGGACTCCCAGAGGCAGAGCTTCCATCACGTGCAGTGCGGGACCGTTCACCCGTCGTGGCGACAGATGGCCGGTGGCATGCGTTTGAGGAGAATAACGCTTCGTACAGGCAGCGCTACACCCAGTTGCTCAAATCACCGGTTCCGACACTTCTGTTGCGTACCGAGGGCATATTCAGTCGCTGTTGGTGATCGGTTGGTGATCACTTGGGTGCGCGGAATGGACGCTTCCGAGGGCCGCCGCGACCGAGTCGGGCAGGCCGGAGTGCCGCGCGCCGGGCGGGGGTAGAGCTGAGGGATTGCCCGGGCCCCGGCCGTCGGGCGGCCGGGGCGGGGCCGGGCCCGTGCAGGGCCTGCCGTTGCTACTTGCGGCGGCGGTGCAGGGCGATGGCGGCGGCCGTGCCGCCCGCGATCGCGCCGACCCCGGCGGCGGCCGGGACGCCGACCTTCACGGCCTTGCGGCCGGTCCGATAGTCGCGCAGCCGCCAGTCGTTGGTACGGGCATGCTTGCGCAGTTTTGTGTCGGGATTGATCGCGTACGGATGTCCGACGAGCGACAGCATCGGGATGTCGTTGTGCGAATCGCTGTACGCCGCGCAGCGGTCGAGATCGAGTCCCTCGGCGGCGGCCAGCGCGCGCACCGCCTCCGCCTTCGCGGGGCCGTGCAGCGGCTCGCCGACCAGGCGGCCGGTGTAGACCCCGTCCACGGATTCGGCGACGGTGCCCAGTGCTCCGGTCAGGCCGAGCCGGCGGGCGATGATCGTGGCCGTCTCCACGGGGGCGGCGGTGACGAGCCAGACCTTCTGGCCGGCGTCGAGGTGGGCCTGGGCCAGGGCGCGGGTGCCGGGCCAGATCCGCTCGGCCATGTACTCGTCGTAGATCTCCTCGCCGATGGCCATCAGTTCGCAGACCTTGTGGCCCTTGACGATGGACAGGGCGCTGTCGCGGGCGTCCTGCATGTGCTCCGGGTCCTCGACGCCGGCGAGCCGGAACCAGGCCTGCTGCCAGGCGAACCGGGCCAGTTCGCGGCGCTGGAAGAACTCGCGCTTGTAGAGGCCGCGGCCGAAGTGGAAGATCGCGGCGCCCTGCATGACGGTGTTGTCGAGGTCGAAGAAGGCCGCGGCGAGGTCGTCGCCGGCGACCGGGAACTCCGGTTCGCCAGCCGCCCCGGCAGCTTCCGCTTCCGTCGCCGGAGCGGTCTCGGCGGCAGGTGGGGCTTCGGCCAGCGCGGTCTTGCGGGCGGCCTCGGCCGAGGCCTCGCCTGCCAGCACGCTCCGCGCGGTGGCGGAGCGCCTACGGGGGGTGAGCCATCCCAGAGCGGCCATGACGCGAGCATAGCCACTGTGTTCGGGAGTTCCCGAACCGATGGGATTCGGCGGCGTGAACTCTTCGGGGCGCGGCTGTTACGGCCGGGCGCGCGAGAATGGAGGGCATGACTCCTCTGTTGCGCCGCAAGGAAAAGAAGCGTCCCGCGGACCGGATGGTGACGCTCATCGGGAAGCCCGGGTGCCATCTGTGTGATGACGCACAGGCCGTGGTCGAGAAGGTCTGCGCGGAGACCGGTGCGCAATGGGAGAAGAAGGACATCTCGCAGGACGAGGAGCTGTACCGGCTGCACTGGGAACAGATTCCGGTCGTGCTCGTGGACGGCGAACAGCACACCTTCTGGAGGGTGAACCCGGAGCGGCTCCGGCGGGCATTGGAGGGCTGACCTCCGGCCCGGTTACCATCATGGGCGATTTATGGGGACTCGGGGGCGTATCTGTGAGGAGTGTGTACGGTTTTGCCCCCTTCGGGATTTGAACGGGTTCGGCGTGCTCGCGGTTCCGGCGATATGGGCCGGGGTTGCGTGACCCCGGTCACTTTGCTCGGACAAAGCGGACACAATCTTTGTGCACGCGTTCACAAAGGCATAGCCTGCTGTCGACGGGGCGGTCCTGGGACAAGTGGCCGCCTGCAGCCCCGCTCATCCCGCAGGAGCATCGTGGCAACTGGCCGAACTCACCGACCGGCGACCCGCAGCCGAGGTATTCCCGAGGCCACTGTCGCCCGGCTTCCGCTGTACCTGCGCGCCCTCACCGCGCTCTCCGAGCGATCGGTGCCCACGGTGTCCTCCGAGGAGCTCGCGGCCGCCGCCGGAGTCAACTCCGCGAAGCTGCGCAAGGACTTCTCGTACCTGGGCTCCTACGGCACCCGCGGCGTCGGGTACGACGTCGAGTACCTCGTCTACCAGATCTCCCGCGAGCTCGGGCTGACGCAGGACTGGCCGGTCGTCATCGTCGGCATCGGTAACCTCGGCGCCGCGCTGGCCAACTACGGCGGCTTCTCCGCGCGCGGCTTCCGTGTCGCGGCCCTCATCGACGCCGACCCGGCGATGGCCGGCAAGCCCGTCGCCGGCATGTCCGTGCAGCACACCGATGATCTGGAGAAGATCATCGAGGAGAACGGCGTCTCGATCGGCGTCATCGCGACGCCCGCCGGCGCTGCGCAGCAGGTCAGCGAGCGGCTGATCGCCGCCGGTGTCACCTCCATCCTCAACTTCGCGCCGACCGTGCTCTCCGTGCCCGACGGCGTCGACGTGCGCAAGGTCGACCTCTCCATCGAGCTCCAGATCCTGGCCTTCCACGAGCAGCGCAAGGCCGGCGAGGAAGCGGCCGCGGCCGCTGCCGCCGGCGGCTCCTCCGTGGGCGGCGCCGCGCCCGCCGCTGCCGTGGTCCCGCCCGCGGGCCGGGCCGCAGCCGAGGCGCGCAAGGGCGGTCCCGAGGGCGACGTGCCGGCGGTGATGCCGGCATGAGCCTGCTCGTCGTAGGACTGAGTCACCGCAGCGCGCCCGTCAGCGTGCTGGAGCGCGCCTCGCTCTCCGTGGACGCCAAGGTCAAGCTGCTGCACGACACCCTCGCCGCCGAACCGGCGGCGGAGGCGGCCGTGCTCGCGACCTGCAACCGCATCGAGCTGTACGCCGACGTGGACAAGTTCCACGCCGGTGTCGCCGAGCTGTCCACGCTGCTGGCCCAGCACAGCGGGGTCGCGCTGGAGGAGCTCACCCCCTATCTCTACGTGCACTACGAGGACCGGGCGGTGCACCACCTGTTCTCGGTGGCGTGCGGGCTGGACTCGATGGTCGTCGGCGAGGGGCAGATCCTCGGACAGATCAAGGACGCCCTCGCGCTCGGCCAGGAACAGCACACCGCGGGCCGGCTGACCAACGACCTGTTCCAGCAGGCGCTGCGGGTCGGCAAGCGGGCGCACTCGGAGACCGGCATCGACCGCGCGGGCCAGTCGCTCGTCACGTTCGGGCTGGAGCAGCTCGGCGGCGGGCACCTGCCGGTCGCCGAGTGGGCCGCGGGCAAGCGGGCGCTGGTCATCGGCGCCGGGTCGATGTCCTCACTGGCGGCGGCGACGCTGGCGCGGGTCGGCGTGGCCGAGATCGTGGTGGCGAACCGGACCGATGAGCGTGCGGAGCGTCTCGCAGAGATTCTGGTTGCCTCGGGCACCGGGGTGAAGGCTTCGGCCGTCGCCATGTCCGAGGTCGCGGCCGAGCTGACACGAGTCGACGTGGTGATCTCCTGCACCGGTGCGACCGGGCTCGTGCTGACCGCCGACGAGGTGGCCGCCGCGGTGTCCCAGGGCCTCGCCCCGGCCGCTGCGCCGCAGCCCTCCCCGGCCGCCGCCGCAGCGGACCGCGCCACCGGGCTGGTCCCGGCCGACGTGGTCGCCCGGCTGGCCGCGGCAGCCCAGGACGGCGGCCGGCTGGCCGACGCCGGGGCCGCCCGGACCATCAGCCCCGGAACCCCGGCGGACCAGGCCGGCTGCCCCGTCGGGATGGACGCGCCGACGGGGGACCCCGCCCGGGCCGCCGACGGGCGCGCCGCCCTGACCGGGGTCGACGCCGACTCCCTCGAACTGCACGGCACCTGGGCCGACCAGGGCGAGGCCGCGGCGCAGCGCCAGCCGCGCCGCAGCACCCGTACGCAGGCCGACGGCTCCGCCGTCCGGCTCGCCCTGCTGGACCTGGCCATGCCCCGGGACATCGACGCGGCCGTGCACCGGATCCCCGGCGTACGGCTCGTGGACATCGAGTCGCTCGCGGAGGCGTCCGCGGACGCCCCGATGGCGGCCGACGTCGACGCCGTGCGCGCGATAGTCGCCGGTGAGGTGGCCGCCTTCGGCGCCGCCCAGCGGGCCGCGCACATCACGCCCACCGTCGTCGCCCTGCGGGCCATGGCCGCCGAGGTCGTGGCCATGGAAGTGGCGCGGCTCGACGGGCGGGTCCCCGATCTCGACGAACGGCAGCGGGCCGAGGTCACCCAGACCGTGCGCCGCGTCGTCGACAAACTCCTCCACGCGCCGACCGTGCGCGTCAAGCAGCTCGCGAGCGAGCCCGGCGGCGCCGGGTACGCGGACGCACTGCGCGAACTCTTCGATCTCGACCCGCAGACGGTGGCCTCCGTCAGCCGGGCCGACGCGGCCGACAAGAACGACGACTCAGGACGGGCATCATGAATCCACGTCTCGACCAGCCCCTCCGGCTCGGCACGCGGCGCAGCAAGCTGGCCATGTCCCAGTCAGGCCATGTCGCCGACGCGGTCCGGGCGGTCACCGGCCGTCCCGTCGAGCTCGTGGAGATCACGACCTACGGGGACGTGTCCCGCGAGAACCTCGCCCAGATCGGCGGGACGGGCGTGTTCGTCACCGCCCTGCGCGACGCGCTGCTGCGCGGCGAAGTGGATTTCGCCGTGCACTCGCTGAAGGACCTGCCGACCGGCCAGCCCGAGGACCTCGTCGTCGCGGCCATGCCGCAGCGCGAGGACGCTCGGGACGCGCTCGTCGCCCGGGACGGCCTGACCTTCGAGCAGCTGCCCGACGGGGCCCGCATCGGGACCGGTTCGCCGCGCCGCATGGCGCAGCTCAACCACCTGGCGCTGTCCCTCGGCAAGCGGATCGAGACCGTGGCCATCCGCGGCAACGTCGACACCCGCATCGGCTACGTCCGGGACGGTGAGCTCGACGCCGTCGTGCTGGCCGCCGCCGGGCTCAACCGCATCGGACGCGGTGACGAGGCGACCGAGCTGCTGCCGGTCGACAGCGTCCTGCCCGCTCCCGGCCAGGGGGCCCTGGCCGTGGAGTGCCTCGCGTCCGACACGGACCTGATCGCCGCGCTCGGCGAGCTCGACGACCCGTACACGCGGGCCGCCGTGACCGCCGAGCGTTCCCTGCTCGCCGCCCTGGAGGCCGGCTGCAGCGCACCCGTGGGGGCGTTCGCCGACCTTTTGGCCGACGGGCAGATTGTCAATGAAATGCGCCTGCGCGGCGTCGTCGGCACGCTCGACGGCTCGACGCTGGTGCAGCTGTCCACCACCGGTCCCGTGCCCCAGTCGTACGACGAGGCCATGGCGCTCGGCCGCGAACTCGCGGACGAGATGCTGGCCAAGGGCGCGGCCGGTCTGATGGGGGAGCGATCGCTTTGAACCCCACAAGTCCGACCACCTCCGCTTTTCCGGCTGTCGCCGCCCACGGACACGTCACCTTCCTCGGTGCCGGCCCCGGCGACCCGGGTCTGCTGACGCTGCGCGCCGTGGAGGCGCTGGCGGCCGCGGACGTACTGATCGCGGAGCCCGAGGTGCTCGAGGTCGTGCGCACGCATGCGCGCACGGGTGTCGACACGCCGCAGCTGACCATCGCTGACGAAGTGTCAGCCGCCGCTGGGGTGCCGGTGATCCGGGACGCCGCCAATCTTGTCATGGAGGCCGCACGGTCCGGCAGGCGGGTCGTCCGTGCCGTCACCGGCGACCCCGGGCTCGACGGGAACGCGGCCGAGGAGATGCTCGTCTGCGCCACCGAAGGCATCCCCTTCGAGGTGGTCCCGGGCATCCCGACCGCCGTGGGCGTGCCCGCGTACGCCGGTGTGCCGCTGCGCGACAAGCACGGCGACGACAACGGCGTGCGGTTCGTGGACGCGAAGAGCGCCTCGGCGCGCTGCTGGAGCGAGGCCGGGACGAGCGACGGGACCCTGGTGGTCTCCGCGACCCTGGAGACCGTTTCGAGCGCCGCCGCCGAGCTGGTGAGCGCGGGCCGCAAGCCCGACACCCCGCTGACCGTGACCGTCGCCGGCACCACCACCCGCCAGCGCACCTGGTCGGCGACGCTGGGCACGATCGCCCAGGTGTTCAAGCAGGGCAAGGTGCTCCCCTCGCCCGAGGGCGCCCGGCCGGTCATAGCCGTGGTCGGTGAGCACAGCGCCGCCGCGCGGCGCGAGGACCTGGCCTGGTTCGAGTCGAAGCCGCTGTTCGGCTGGCGGGTGCTCGTACCGCGCACGAAGGAGCAGGCCGCCTCGCTCTCCGACCAGCTGCGTTCCTACGGAGCGGTGCCGCACGAGGTGCCGACCATCGCCGTGGAGCCGCCGCGTACCCCGCAGCAGATGGAGCGGGCCGTGAAGGGCCTGGTCACCGGCCGGTACGAGTGGATCGCCTTCACCTCGGTCAACGCCGTGAAGGCCGTCCGCGAGAAGTTCGAGGAGTACGGGCTCGACGCGCGTGCCTTCGCGGGGATCAAGGTCGCCGCGGTGGGCGAGCAGACCGCCGCCTCGCTCGTGGAGTTCGGCGTGAAGCCGGACCTGGTGCCGAGCGGGGAGCAGTCCGCGGCCGGGCTGCTGGAGGACTGGCCCCCGTACGACCCGGTCTTCGACCCGATCGACCGCGTCTTCCTGCCGCGCGCCGACATCGCGACCGAGACGCTGGTCGCCGGTCTGATCGAGCTCGGCTGGGAGGTCGACGACGTCACGGCCTACCGGACCGTGCGCGCGTCGCCGCCGCCGGCGGACACGCGGGAGGCGATCAAGGGCGGCGGGTTCGACGCCGTCATGTTCACCTCGTCCAGCACCGTCCGCAACCTCGTCGGGATCGCGGGCAAGCCGCACAACGTGACCGTCATCGCGTGCATCGGGCCGGCGACGGCCAAGACCGCGGAGGAGCACGGGCTGCGCGTGGACGTGCTGTCGCCGGAGCCGTCGGTGTCGAAGCTGGCGGAGGCGCTGGCCGAGTACGGCGCGGCGCGCCGCGAGGCCGCGAAGGAGGCCGGGGAGACCGTTTTCCGGCCGAGCGAGCGGCGGCCGGGGGCGCGCAGGCGCCGGACCACCTAGCGGTGGGCTGAGCTGTACGGGGGCGGGGCCCGGCGCGGATCGCGCCGGGCCCCGCCCCCGTTGCCCCGAGTGGGCGGGCCCGGCCCGCCGACCGGGGCTGCGCCCCGCGCCCCGGCCCATGGACCCAGGACCCGGGGACCCAGGACCCGGGGACCCCGGACCCCGGACCCCGGACCCCGGACCCCGGACCCCGGACCCCGGGCTCCCGGGCTCCGCCGGACCGTCCCGGGCTCCCGCCTTGGGTTCCGTCCGGGCTGCGGCCCAGGGCTCCCGGGTTCCCGCCTCGGGTTCCGTCCGGGCTCCCGCCTTGGGTTCCGTCCGGGCTGCGGCCCAGGGCTCCCGGGTTCCCGCCTCGGGTTCCGCCCGGGCTCCCGCCCCGGACTCCGTCCGGGCGGCCCCCCGGCGCGGTGCGCGCCGGGCCCCTCGCCGTCGCGGGCGGGCGGGCGGTCGGGCGGGTGGTGGCGGGCCCGGGTGGGGGTGGCCCGGGCTCTACGCTGGGTCGCGACTGTTCTCGATGCTCGAAGAGGCGACGACAAGATGAGCACCTACGGATCCTTCCCCGGCTCGCGGCCCCGGCGGCTGCGCACCACCCCGGCGATGCGGCGGATGGTCGCGGAGTACCGGCTGCACCCCTCGGACCTGATCCTTCCGGCGTTCGTCCGGGAGGGCATCAGCGAGCCCCTGGCGATCTCGGCGATGCCGGGCGTCGTCCAGCACACCCGGGACACGCTGCGGAAGGCCGCCGTGGAGGCGGTGGAGGCCGGGGTCTCCGGGATCATGCTCTTCGGTGTCCCGGCCGACGAGAACAAGGACGCGCTGGGCACGGCGGGCACCGAGCCGGACGGCATCCTGCAGCTGGCGATCCGGGACGTGAGGGCCGAGGTCGGCGACGACCTGGTGATCATGTCGGACCTGTGTCTGGACGAGTACACCGACCACGGGCACTGCGGGGTCCTCGACGAGCACGGCCGCATCGACAACGACGCCACGCTGGAGCGGTACGCCGAGATGGCGCAGGTCCAGGCCGACGCGGGCGTCCACGTGGTGGGCCCGAGCGGGATGATGGACGGCCAGGTCGGCGTGGTCCGCGACGCGCTGGACGAGACCGGGCACGAGGACGTGGCGATCCTCGCCTACACCGCGAAGTACACCTCCGCCTTCTACGGCCCCTTCCGCGAGGCCGTCGGCTCCTCCCTCCAGGGCGACCGCAAGACCTACCAGCAGGACCCGGCGAACGCCCGCGAGTCCCTGCGGGAGCTGGCCCTGGACCTGGAGGAGGGCGCCGACATGGTGATGGTCAAGCCGGCGGGCCCCTACCTCGACATCCTGCACCGCGTCGCGCAGGCGGTGGACGTCCCGGTGGCCGCCTACCAGATCAGCGGCGAGTACGCGATGGTCGAGGCCGCCGCGGAGAAGGGCTGGATCGAGCGCGACCGGGCGATCATGGAGACCCTGCTCGGCATCAAGCGGGCCGGTGCCGACACGATCCTGACCTACTGGGCGACCGAGGTCGCCCAGTGGCTGCGCGAGACCCGCTGAGGCCCGAGGGCGCCGGGGCGCACGGCGCCGGACAGCCGGACGGGGCGGGGCGGTTCCCCCCGCCCCGCCCCGTCCGGCTGCCGTACCTCAGCCCTTGCTGACCGCCAGCAGGATCTCCGGCAGCCGCCGGGACACCGCCGGGGCGGACAGGCGCAGACCGGCCCAGGCGGCGAGCAGGCCCCAGCCCACCCCGACCGGGACGAGCAGCCAGAAGGCGCTGTCGTGGTCCGCCACGCTGAACCAGATGGTCAGCGCGATGACCGGCGCGCAGATCAGCGCCGAGACCAGCATGCCGCCGAAGATGCTCATCCAGGCGAGCGCGCCCTGGCCCGGGGCGACGTTCTTGAAGGCGCCGTCCGTGGGGATGGAGTACGCGAAGCGGGCCGAGGACACCGCTCCCGTGCACAGCATCGAGCCGAGCAGGGCCAGGGACAGCCCCAGGGCCGCGGGGAAGGTCCGCCAGTCGTCGACGAGGGCGGCCGTGACCACCGTGACGAGGACCGTGAACGGGACCGTGACCAGGGCCAGCGCGGCGGCGCGGGCGCGCAGTTCCACGTACGCGTCGTGCGGGGTCGAGATGGTCTGCGCGACCATCCAGAACGCCGAGGTGTCCTGGCCGAACTGGTTGTACATCTGGACGCCGAGCATGCCCGCGCCGAAGCAGGCGAGGTAGACCGATCCCGTGCCCTGGAGGGCGTTGAAGACCGGCACGATCATGCCGAGGGCCAGCGCGCTCACCCAGGAGGCCTTGGTCTTCGGGTCGCGGACCGCGTAGCGCAGGGTGCGCTGCATGGTCGCGCCGGTGCGTCCGGCGGGCAGCAGGGACCACAGGCCGTTCCCGCTGCGGTCCTTGGTGGCCGTGCCCGCCGCCGCGATGGTCGAGCCGTCCGGGGTGACCATGAGCTTGGTCAGGCTGCGCTCCCAGAACCAGACGAGCAGGCCCAGGGCGAGGAGGGTCAGCAGCAGTTGGGCGGCGGCCGTCAGGTACGCGCCCTCGCTCGCCGAGTCCACCATGCCGACCGCGGTCGCGGGCGGCAGCCACCGCACCACGGCCTCGACGGGCTCCAGCCGGGACAGGCCGCCCACCTCGAACAGGCGCTGGCTGGCGAAGTTGGCGACCTGTGCGCCGACCGCGATGAGCAGGCCGCTCAGCAGGGCCAGGTCGCGGCCCTTGCGGCTGGTCAGCAGCCGTACGTTGGCGGTGGCCACGGCCCGGGCGAGGGCCACGCAGACCAGCAGGAGCAGCGGGGCGGCCAGGACGGCGGCCACCGCGCCGGCGGCGCCCCGGGCGACCGCGATCGTCGAGCCGACGGCCAGGCACAGCGTGAACAGCGGGCCGACGCCGACGAGGGAGGAGACCAGCAGGGCCCGGACCAGCGGTCGCGGTCGCAGCGGCAGCATCACCAGGCGGCTCGGGTCGAGCGTCTCGTCGCCGCTCGGGAAGAACAGCGGCATGAAGGCCCAGCCGAGCGCCAGGATCGCGGCGAGGACGACGACGACCGTCCCGGCCCGGTGGTGGCCGTGCAGCAGGGCCAGCCCGAGGGTCACGAAGAAGGCCACGACCAGGGTGAAGGCCAGGGTCGCGAAGTAGACGGCCTTGCGCTTCGAGGAGCCCTTCAGGCCGTTGCGCAGCAGCGACAGCTTCAGCCGGACGAAGACCGGGGTGAGTGCGTCGGGCGCCGGCCGGTGGGGTGCGGCGGTCGTCATGACTGAGCCGCCGCCCCGCCGAGCCACTCCAGGGAGTCGCCGGCCGCGCCGCGGCCCTGCGCGCCGACCAGTTCGAGGAAGGCGGCCTGCAGGGAGGGGGCGCTGCCCCGTACGTCGGCCAGCGGGCCCGCGGCCCGGATCCGGCCGGCGGCCATGACGGCCACCCAGTCGCACAGCGACTCGACGAGCTCCATGACGTGGGAGGAGAAGACGACCGTGGCACCGGACGCGGTGTAACGTTCCAGCACTCCGCGGATGGTCTGGGCGGACACCGGGTCGACCCCCTCGAACGGCTCGTCGAGGAAGAGGACTTCGGGGTTGTGCAGCAGCGCTGCGGCCAGGCCGATCTTCTTCCGCATGCCCGTCGAGTAGTCCACGACCAGCTTGTGCTGCGAACCCGCGAGGTCGAGGACGTCCAGGAGCTGCGTGGCCCGCTTGTCGGTCTCCTCGCCGGGCAGACCGCGCAGCCGGCCCATGTAGCCGAGCAGTTCGCGGCCCGACAGCCGCTCGAAGAGGCGCAGCCCCTCCGGCAGGACGCCGATCCGGGACTTCACCTCGACGGTGTCCGCCCACACGTCGTGCCCGGCGACCATGATCCGCCCCATGTCCGGGCGCAGCAGGCCCGTCACCATCGACAGCGTGGTCGTCTTGCCCGCGCCGTTCGGGCCGACCAGACCGATGAACTGGCCCGCGGGCAGTTCGAGATCGATCCCGGCCACGGCCACCTGTTCGCCGAAGCGCTTCCAGAGACCTTCCACCCGCACGGCGGGCGGCGCAGGTCGTGCGCCACCCGTTCCCTGCGTCCCGCCCGTCGCATCGCCCTGGTCCGGCATGCGCCCGCCTCCCGCTCGTCCCCGTTGGTCGTTCTTCCCTCACCATAGGAGGACGCAGCGGGGGCCGAGCAGTTACGTATGTCATGAACTTGCGGGTACAAAACGCGCGGTCACGGTCCCTTGCGGGTCCGGGCGGCGGCCGCCTCGCGCCCGCAGGCGTACGCGAGCGCGTCGATCAGCTCCTCGGTGTCGGGCAGCCAGCGGTTCGCGGGGGTGGGCCGGCGTGCCCACTGGACCGAACCCCGGCCGCCGAAGCGGGTGGGCGGGGCGGCCACGTACTCGCCCTCGCCGCGGGCGGCCAGGTCGATCGCGGACGGGGACCAGCCGAGCCCCCGCACCAGGTCCGCCATCTTGGCCCCGGCGCCCGGCAGTACGAAGAACAGCATCCGGTGGTCGGGGGTGAGGGCGACCGGTCCGATCGTGCGCTGCATCCGCTCCAGCCGTGCCAGGGCCAGGAATCCCGCGGAGTCCGGGACGTCCAGCGCGTCGAAGGTCCGTCCCGTCGGCATCAGGATCGAGGCTTCCGGGTGCTTCGCCCACACCCTGCGGACCTGGACCGCGCTGCCGGTGGGGAGCGTCGACCAGTCCTTGACGGCCGGGTGGGCGCCGGGCGCCGCGCAGTCCGCCGCGCCGCACGAGCAGAGCTCGCGCCCGTCGGCCACCTCCAGCCAGGTGCCGGCGAAGACGTCCCAGTGCCGTTCTTCCGCGTACCGCACGGCATGGTCCAGCAGCTGCTCGCCGCGCTGCTTGGGGATGGGTGCGGTCTCCGTGACTCCGATGGTCTCTTCCACGCCCATCACAACTATCCGGGTCACCGGGGGTTACGGGCGTAAACCAGCCGGTGGGCGGAGCATCGATCCTGCATGCGGGGCGCACAGATGCATGTTCGGGGGCGCGTAGGAGGCCGGGGCGCGGTCGCTGGGTAGCGACAAGACGCAGAGCGGAAGATTCTCCGCACTTCAGGCGGGAAGTGATCATTCCAACGCTCTCCCGTGGCTTCAGGGGGTTTTCAATGGCAGCCAGGCCTCTCGTCGCCCGTCAGCCGAACGAACGGCTGCAGGCGCTCATCCAGGAAGCCGGGTGCTCCAACGCCGGGCTCGCCCGGCGGGTCAACATGTGCGGGGCCGAACACGGCCTCGACCTCCGCTACGACAAGACCTCCGTGGCCCGCTGGCTGCGCGGACAGCAGCCGCGCGGCCGGGCACCCGGCATCATCGCCGAGGCGCTCGGGCGCAAGCTCGGCCGGACCGTCACCATCGACGAGATCGGCATGGCCAACGGCAAGAACCTCGCCTCCGGCGTGGGCCTGCAGTTCTCCCCGACCGTCATCGGCGCCATCGAGCAGGTCTGCGAGCTGTGGCGCAGCGACGTCGGGCGCCGCGACTTCCTGGCCGGCTCCAGCGTCGCCGCCTCGGCGCTGGTCGAGCCGAGCCGCGACTGGCTGATCACCGGGGCCGACGCGCAGGTCGCCCGCAGCGGCGGCTCCCGCGTCGGGATGTCCGACGTGGAGGCGGTACGGGCCACCACGGAGGCCCTCACCGAACTCGACCACCGCTTCGGCAGCGGGCACGTGCGGCCGGTGGTCGTGCACTACCTCAACTCCGTGGTGTCCGGGCTGATCGGCGGCTCTTACCGGGAGCCGGTGGGCCGGGCGCTGTTCGCGGCCGTGGCCCGGCTGACCGAACTCGCGGGGTACATGGCCGTGGACACCGGCCAGCCGGGGCTGGCGCAGCGGTACTACATCCAGGCGCTGCGGCTGGCCCAGGCCGCCGGGGACCGGGCGTACGGGGGCTACGTGCTCGCGGCGTCCATGAGCCACCTCGCCGCGGAGCTGGGCAATCCGCGGGAGATCGCGCAGCTGGCGCGGGCCGCGCAGGAGGGCACCCGCGGTCAGGTCACCCCGCGGGTGGAGGCGATGTTCTACGCCGCCGAGGCGCGGGGGCACGCGCTGCTCGGGGACTCCCGGGCCACGGCGGTGCTGACCTCGCGGGCCGTGACCGCGCTGGAGCGGGCGCGGCCGGAGGCGGGTGACGACCCGGTGTGGATCCGGCACTTCAACGAGGCCTACCTCGCGGACGAACTGGCCCACTGCCACCGGGACCTGGGCCAGGCCGAGGAGGCGGCCCGGCAGGCGGAGGAGGCCCTGCGCAGCCTTCCGGCGGGCAAGGCGCGCCGCCGGGCGATCGGGCTGCTGCTGCTGGCGGCGGCGCAGGTGCAGCAGCGGGAGGTGGAACAGGCCTGCCACACGGCCACGCAGGCGGCGGACCTGCTGGAGGGGCTCCGCTCGAACCGGGGCGCGGAGTACCTGGCGGACTTCCGGCTGCGGCTGGAGCCGTACCGGGAGGAGGCGGCGGTCCGCGAGTTCGGGGCACGGCTGGAGGCCCGGGCCGCGTGAGGTCCGTGGCGTGCGGGGCCCCGGTCGCGGCCGGGGCCGGTGGGTGGGTGGGCTGACGGGGGTGGTGGGTGACCGGGTAGCGTGACCCGACGGTTCCGTAGGTTCGGGCGAGTCGGAGAAGGAGTCCCGGTGACGGAGAGCGGACAGGGGGGCGCCCCCCAGCCGGGTGCCCCGTGGGGTCCGGACCCGGCGCAGCCGGATCCGGCGTCCGGCTACCCGGAACATCCCGGGCAGCAGGCGTACGGGTATCCGGGGCAGCAGCCGCCCGAGGGCCAGGGCCAGGGCCAGGGGCCGCAGGGCGGGCCGGCGTACGGGCAGCCGGGACAGCCCGGCGCCGCATACGGCTATCCGCATCCGCATCCGCATCCGCATTCCGGGCCGCAGGCAGCGCCCGTGCAGGGGCACGTGGTGGGGCCGGGGTACGAGGGCCCGGGGGATCCGCACGGCTACGGGTACCCCCCGCTGCCCGAGGCCGTCACCCAGTACATCCCGCCGGTGCCGGCGGGGCCCGCGCAGGGCGATGCGGCCACGCAGTACATCCCGCCCGTGCCGGCGGCGCCTGCGCACGGCGAGGCGGCGACCCAGTACATCCCGCCCGTGCCGGCGGGGCCCGCGCACGAAGAGGCGGCCACGCAGTACATCCAGCCCGTGCCCGCCGCCGAGTTCGACGGGCTCTTCCGCAGCAGCGGCGGCGCCGACGACGGGGCCGCCGGGCACACCCAGCACCTGCCGCCGGTCCAGGAGCCGGTGCTGAGGCAGCCGCCGCGCCGCCCCTATCCGCCGCGCGGCCAGGGCCCCGTACCGCCCCGCCAGCAGCTCCAGCACCAGCCGCCGCACCAGCAGCCCCCGCAGCAGTACGCGCAGCCGCAGTACGCGCCCCCGCCCCCGCCGCCGGAGGCCCCGCGCAAGGTGTCACCGGCGATCATCGCCGCGGTCGTCATCGGCCTGGCCGTGGTCGGGCTCGGCGTCGGCTCGCTGCTCGGCGACGGCAAGCCGCAGAACAACGACCCGGGCGCGGTGTCCTCCGCACCCGCCGCGAGCGGCGGCTCCGCGGCGCCCGGCGGCGAGGCCCCCGTCGACCCGGCCCGCCCGCAGGCCGTCCAGCTCGACAAGCTCCTCGCGGACAGCAACGACAGCCGGGCCTCGGTGATCAAGGCCGTGGAGGACATCAAGAGCTGCAAGAACCTCGACCAGGCCGCCGGTGACCTGCGCGACGCCGCCCGCCAGCGCGAGGAGCTGATCACCCGCCTCCAGGAGCTGAAGCTGGACAAGCTCCCCGACCACGCGAAGCTGTCCGCGGCCCTCACCAAGGCCTGGCAGTCCTCCGCGGACGCCGACAACAGCTATGCGGCGTGGGCGGGCGACGCCAAGGACGACAAGGGCTGCAAGGACGGCAAGGACGGCAAGGCCAAGTCCACCGACAACGCCGCCGCGGGCAACAAGGCGAGCGGCGAGGCGACGAAGGCCAAGGAGACGGCGTCGGGCCTGTGGAACTCGATCGCCGCCAAGTACGGCCTCACCAAGCGGGACAAGAGCCAGCTCTGACCCGCGGCGGCGGGCGGGGCGTCAGGTGGCGCGGGGGGCCTGTTCCAGGGTGGGGGTCATGTCCTGGGACTGTTCGCCGGGCTGGGCCACGAGGCGGCCCGCCTGGACGATCTGGAAGGTCACCCGGCCGTTGACGATGCGCGGGAAGCCGGCCACGGCGCCCATGTCCTGGTAGCGCCAGCTCAGGTCCGGGGTGAGGCCGCCCGTACCGACCGGCTCCGACCGGTTGAGCATCCGTCCCACTTTGCGGGCGGTGACCTCCTCGTCCGGCTTGAAGCGCTTCACGATCTCGTTCAGGACCGTGTACGCGATCCAGGTGGTCTGCGCGCCGCTGTCGTCGGGGTCGACGTGGTCGTCGCCGAAGGCGTGCTCGGAGATCACCTTCCGCATCGGCTCCCAGAGCGGGTCGGAGGACACCGGGTACCAACTCGTCAGGTACGCGCCCTCGAAGGGGCTCTCCCGGCCGCCGGTGCGGTCGACCAGGGACTGGCTGACGCTGCCCAGGACGGAGGAGATCTGCGGGTTCCTGCGCTGGGTGTCGATGCGGCGGAAGGCGTCGAAGAAGGTCTCGGTGCGCTCGCCGAGCACGGCGGTCACACAGCCCTTCTCCTTCGGGTCCTTCGCCTCCTTGGTGTCCTTGGCGTCCTTGGTCTCTTTGGTGCCCGAGGTGTTCGCGAGGGCCTCGCGCGCCTGCGCGGAGAAGTCCGCGGTGTCCTCCGCGGCGCGGATGTCGTTGGCCTCCGTCATCTTGTTGGCCTTCAGCCCGGCGTTGAGCAGGACCGGCAGGGAGTCGCCCGCGAGGGTGTCGGGGCGGACCAGGGCCACCTGGCTGCAGGCCTTGCCCAGCTGGTGGCCGGCGCCCGCGAGGAGGACCGGCTGGCCGCCGTTGACGGGGTAGGAGAGCGTGGACTGGAACTCCTCGGAGGAGACCCCGTACCCGCCGATGAACGGGATGCCCTCGGCCTCCAGCGGGGCCATGAAGGCACGGCCGTGCTGGCTGTAGGAGCCGACGACGGCGACGGCCTTCTCGGCGATCGCCTTGCGCGCGCAGTCGGCGGCGCCGGTCGGGGTGTTCTTCTCGTTGCAGGTCAGTACGCGCAGCTTGCGGCCGCCCAGGCCGCCCTTGGAGTTGGCCCACCGTTCGTAGGCCTTGGCCATGCCCGGCATGCCCGGCATGTTGGTGGCGTTCGTCTCCTCCGGCGCGAAGGTCATGACGGTGATGGTGCCCCCGGAGCCCCCCGGACCTCCGGGGACCACCCCGCACCCGGCGACGAGACAGGCACCCACTGCCGTGGCCACGAGGGTGCGGTACAAGGCTGCTGCGCGGTGCGACGTGGTCATGTCCATGCACCATTCCGCTCCGGAGGTAACTCAGGAGTGAGACGGACACAACATCGGGTGACGCCCAGGTGAATTGCGAGGGCGTCACCGGCCCGCAGGCGCTTCAAGATCGCGGACATCGGGAACGTACGATCGCGAACGTGACATTCGCCCAAGGTTCGAAGAACTCTTCCCGCCGCGGCGGCCGCTCCTCCACCATGGGCGGCATGCCCCTCAACGACATGCCGTGGTGGCGCTGGCGCAGCAACGTGCGCTCGGCGCTGCACATGCTTTCCGATCCGGCCTTCCACGAGGACACCTGGCTGGCCGGCGCCGAAGGGTACGGGGACGTCACGGACGCCGTGTACCGGCTCGTCGAGGACACCTGGCTCGACAGCTGGTCGGCCGAGAAGTACGTCGGCACGGTCCTGCGCGACTCCCAGGAGGCGGCCCTGGTCGACCTCGCCGTGCTGCGGGTGCTGCGGATCCTGCACCAGGTGGGCCCCGACGCGCCCGTCTCCGCCTACCTGGAGCACCACGCCTGGCCCGAGGCGGTACGGGCCGCGCGCGAGGCGCACGTACGGCTGGCGACGGCCGACGGGGAGGACCCGGACGTGCGGCCGAGTTCGCTGGAAGTGCTGAAGATCCTCACGCGCACGGTGTGAAAGGCTGTCGGGTCATGAGCGACCCGCAGCCCGAGGCCCAGGCCCAGCCCCCCCAGCAGTACGTCCTTACCGTGTCCTGCCCCGACAAGCAGGGCATCGTCCACGCCGTGTCGAGCTACCTCTTCATGACCGGCTGCAACATCGTGGACAGCCAGCAGTTCGGAGACCGGGAGACCGGGCTCTTCTTCATGCGGGTGCACTTCGAGGCCGAGCCCGCGGTGACGGTGGACAAGCTGCGCGCGAGCTTCGCCGCGATCGGCGACTCGTTCAAGATGGACTGGCAGATCCACCGCTCGGACGAGCGCATGCGGATCGTGCTCATGGTGTCGAAGTTCGGCCACTGCCTGAACGACCTGCTGTTCCGCTCGCGGATCGGGGCCCTGCCGGTCGAGATCGCGGCCGTGGTCTCCAACCACACCGACTTCGCGGAGCTGGTCGGCTCGTACGACGTCCCGTTCGTGCACATCCCGGTCACCAAGGACACGAAGGCGGCGGCGGAGGCCGAGCTGCTGGAGCTCGTGCGCTCCGAGAACGTCGAGCTGGTGGTGCTCGCCCGGTACATGCAGGTGCTGTCGGACACCCTCTGCAAGGAGCTGAGCGGGCGGATCATCAACATCCACCACTCGTTCCTGCCGAGCTTCAAGGGTGCGAAGCCGTACCACCAGGCGCATGCGCGCGGTGTGAAGCTGATCGGTGCGACCGCGCACTACGTGACGGCGGACCTCGACGAGGGGCCGATCATCGAGCAGGAGGTCGAGCGGGTCGGCCACGAGGTGACCCCGGACCAGCTGGTGGCGATCGGGCGCGACGTGGAGTGCCAGGCGCTGGCGCGGGCCGTGAAGTGGCACAGCGAGCACCGTGTGCTGCTGAACGGGGCCCGGACGGTCGTCTTCGC
This sequence comes from Streptomyces xanthophaeus, assembly GCF_000725805.1. Lineage (GTDB taxonomy): Bacteria > Actinomycetota > Actinomycetes > Streptomycetales > Streptomycetaceae > Streptomyces > Streptomyces xanthophaeus. The sequence continues at coordinate 27,241 of NZ_JOFT01000036.1, forward strand.
CTGATCCCCTCCGGGGCGGCCGGCGGTGCGGGGCGGCTTCGGTGCCCCGGCGGGGCCCGCGCCGGGGCCCGCGCCGGTCCAGGGCGTCCCTAGAGGTGGCTCAGGGAGGCGGCTGCGAAGAGGACGTCGCGGATGGCTTCGCGGTCGCCGTGCTGGCCCACGGCCGCTTCCTCCGGGGAGATGTGCCCGGCGGCCAGCTGGCAGAACTCGATGCCGTCCAGGGCGATCTCCGCCACCGTCCGGTCCGGCGACGGCTTGGCCGCCGGGGAGTCCAGGGCGATGTCCCAGCCACCGCCGCCCGCGCCCTCGATCTCCAGGTGCAGGGTCCGGCCGGGCGCCCCCGCCGCGACCAGGCCCCGCGCGGGCGCCGCCAGACCCGTACGGCGCCGCTGGGCCAGTGCGCCCGGCAGGAGCCGGGCCGCCAGGTCGATCATCCCGTGCAGGTGCGGGCCGGACGGCGGCTCGTACGGGTAGTCCACCGCCTCCGCGATGTCCCAGGCGTGGACCCAGCACTCGAAGGCCCGCTCCAGGAAGGCGTCGCCGAGCGGCAGCCGGTAGCCGCCGTAGTCCACCCCGAGCTCCGCCACGCCCCGCCCGGCGAAGGACACCGTGCGCACCAGGGTGTGGCCCTGCTCCCGCCAGGGATCGCGGACGTGCCGGGTGGGCGGGTACGCCGACGCGTTCCAGTAGTGCTCCGTCCGCGCGGCCGGACCCGTGGGCGGCGCGTCCGGCCCGAGCGGGTCGTCCAGCCCCAGCGCGGTGGCGACCAGCCCGTCCACCGTCAGCAGGTGCCCGATCACCCCGGCCACCGTGGTCCGCTGCGACTGGCGCCGCTCCTCCTCGAACCACTTCAGCCGCACCGGGGTGTGCCACTCCGAGTCCCCGAAGTCCTGGAGCAGCGCATCGAGCCGCGCCGTCTCCGTGTCGTACGGGTTCGCCCACACCGGGACCGGGATGCGGGCCGGCCGCTTGCCCAGGCAGTCCTCCAGCACCCGCGACCGCAGCAGCGGCTTGAGGTCCAGGGTCTCCTCGGGGTGCAGCAGCCCGACCGCGTCGCGCAGCCGCAGCGCCTCCTCCGCGCAGGGTGCGCACTCGGTGAGGTGGTTCTCCACCGCCTGCGTCTCTTCGGCGGAGCACGCGGCCAGCGCCCACGCGCCGAGCAGGGACTTCAGCACGGCGTGCGAGGGCGGCGGCGCGGGCGGCGCCACGGGCTCCGGATCCGGCAGCAGCCGCGGTGCGCGCTGCGGGTCCAGGTCGTCGGCGGCCGCGCGCGGTCCCGGTATCCGGGCCTGGCCGCCGGGACGCTCGTATCCGTCGTCGGGAGACTGGGCGGGGCCGTTCATCGGGGCGTCCCAAATTCGCGAGGGCCGTATCCGGGCCGGGAGGTGTCCTCCTGCGGGAGGGCGTTGGCGGTCGACAGGAGCTGGAGCCCGAGCCGCAGCCGGCGGCGCGCCTCGTCCTCGCTGATCTGGAGGTCGGCGGCGGCCTGCCGGTAGTCGCGCCGCTTGAAGTAGGCCAGTTCGAGCGCGGCCCGCAGCGGCGCGGGCATGGAGGTGACGATGTAGTCCGCGCGTGCGGCGGCGTTGGCGCTGCGCACCTTCTGCTCCAGCTCCTCGCGGGAGCCGCGGCCCAGTTCGGCCTGGCGCAGCCGGGCCACGGCCTGGCCCTGGGTGATCCGGGCGACCCAGGAGCGCATGGAGCCCTGTTTGGGGTCGTAGGCGTCCGGGTTCTCCCAGATGTAGCCGAAGACCTCGCGGGTGATCCGGTCCGCGGCCTTCTCGTCGCCCAGCACCCGGTGCGCGAGGCTGTGCACGAGCGAGGCGAAGCGGTCGTACAGCTCCCCGAGCGCGGCGGCCTCGCCGCGGGCGAGCCGCTGTTGCATGCGGCGGTCCCAGCGCGGTGGTACGTCCTTAGGCATCAGTGCCCCCAGCCGTGTGTCGACGCAACGAATGTAGTGGGCACATGGGGGCAGGCGCCCGTTTTGAGAGAACCTCGTCCAGGAAAGGTGCCGTGCGTGATAGGAGCGTGGCAGGGCGTGAACAGTGGTGCGGCCACCGGTGGATGGGCACAGGTGTGCGCGCCCCGCCGCGCTCCCCGTGCGCGGGTTCGATGCGGCCACCTGCTTGACCGCTTCGCTTAACGCGCAGGCCACCGAGGCCGTACGCTCCTGCCTTGTCTTGATCTGAACCCACCGCACATGTGAAGGCGGAACGCCGAAATGGACAGCGCAGAATACGAGCGCAAGATCGCCGCCCGATTCGCCACCTTCGACCAGGACGGGTCCGGCTATATCGACCGGGAGGACTTCAGTACGGCTGCGAAGGCCGTGCTGGCCGAATTCGGCACCGCCGCCCGGTCGGACAAGGGCCAGGCCGTCTTCGCGGGCGCCGAGGCGTTCTGGCAGGGGATGGCCGGCATCGCGGACGTCGACGGGGACCAGCGGGTGTCCCGCGAGGAGTTCATCACCGGGGCGGCGAAGCGGCTGCGGGACAGCCCGGACCGGTTCGCCGAGATCGCGCGGCCGTTCCTGCGGGCCGTGATCGCGGTGGCGGACGAGGACGGGGCCGGGGCGTCGCCGCCGGCCACCGCGCGGGTCCTGCGGGTCCTGGGGACCGCGCCGGAGCTGGCCGTGCAGGTGGCGGCGGCGCTGGACACCGACGGCGACGGCCGGATCTCGGAGGAGGAGATCCTGGCGGCGTTCGCGGGCTACTGCGGGGTGGAGGCCCCGGACGCGTAGCGCCCGTTCCCGGTGCTGTGACCGGTACTAGCCCGCGGCTGCCCGGCTGTAGCGGTCGCGGAGCTGGTACTTCAGGACCTTGCGGAGGGCCTCGTTGCGGGGGAGCGCCTCCAGGAGTTCCAGCTGCTCCGGCAGTTTGTGGGTGGCCAGGCCCTGGGTGCGCAGGTACGCCGCGATCTGGGGCAGGGTCAGCGGGGCTGCTCCCGGGGGTTGTTCGACCACGGCGCAGACGCGTTCGCCGCGGTCCGCGTCCGGGAGGCCGATGACCGCGACGTCGGCGATGCCCGGGAGCTGGTGGAGCAGGTCCTCGATCTCCTTGGCGGAGATGTTCTCGCCCTTGCGGATGATGACGTCCTTGCTGCGGCCGGTGAGGACCAGGTAGCCGTCCTGCGTGAGGTGGCCTAGGTCGCCGGTGATCAGGTAGCCGTCGGCGTCGAAGACCTCCGCGGAGCGGTCCGGGTCCAGGTAGCCCCGGCAGACCGCCTCTCCGCGCAGGCGCACCTCGCCGTCGGTGTCCGGGGGCAGCGGGGTGCCGTCCGGGGCCGTGATGCGGATGGACATGCCGGCCGGGGGGCGGCCCTCGGTGGCCGCCAGGTTCTCCGCGGTGTCGTCGGGGGCGCCCATGGTGATCATCGGGACCTCGGTCATGCCGTAGCCGTGGGTCAGCTGGCAGCCCAGCTCGCGGACGACCGCGTGGTAGATCTCCGGCGGTTTGGGGGCCCCGCCGCCCGCCAGGAGGCGCAGGGTGGGGATGAGCGGGACGTCCGGGGCCTTGCGCTGCTCGGTGAGGAACATGGAGTAGAAGGCGGTCGAGCCGCCGGCCACCGTGACCCCGTGGCGGCGGTAGCCGTCCAGGGCCGCGGGCATGGCGAACTTCTCGAAGAGGACCGCGGGGAAGCCGTACAGGAGCAGCATCACCAGGTAGTCCGGGCCGCCTATGTGCGCGTACGGGAAGGCGATCGACCCCGTGTCCGACGGGGTCAGGCGCAGGGCGTGGGCGAGGCAGGAGCCGCCCGCGATCAGGGACCGGTCGGTGTGCAGGACGCCCTTGGGGTCGGAGGTCGTGCCGGAGGTCCAGTAGATCCACCGGACGTCGGTGCCGTCGGCGGGGGGCGGCGGGAGGACGGCGGGGTCGCCGTCGGGCAGGTCCTCGTAGGCCTCGAAGACCCCGCGCGCGCCGAGGCGGGCGGCCATCGCGGTGTGGTCGTGGCCCCGCCAGACGCCGGGTACGGCGAAGAACTCGGCCTTGGACTCGCGCAGCGCGAAGCCGACCTCCCGGTCCCGGTAGAAGGGGATGACGGGGGACTGGACGGCGCCGATGCGGGCCAGGGCGGCTGAGAGCAGCACCGTCTCGATGCGGGTGGGCAGCTGCCAGGCGACGACCGTGCCGGGGCGCACGCCCGTGCCGTACAGGCCCGCGGCGACGCGTTCGGCGCGGTCGTGGAGTGCGCCGAAGGTCAGGCGGCGGTCGGCGGACGGGTCCGCCGGGGGCTCGTCGGCGGCCTCGATGAGGACGGTGGCGTCCGGGGTCAGCGCGGCGCGGCGGGCGATCAGTTCCCACAGGGTCGCGGACCGGCTCAGTTCCGTGGCGGTGTCCGTCATCCCGGACCTCCCGTTGGCCGAAGTAGCTGACGGATAGTCAGATCAAGCGGAGAGCGTAGGGCGCCGACGCTTGCCGGTCCAGAGGTGGCGGGGCTAGCTTGTTTCTGACGATCCATCAGATTGAGGAGACGGTCATGGAACTGGATTTGCCTCGGATCATCAGCGTCGACGACCACGTGATCGAGCCCGCCCACCTCTTCGACGTCTGGCTGCCGGCCAAGTACCGCGACCGCGGACCCAAGCCCCTCACCGCGGGCATCGGCGAGCTGGCGTACACGGGCGGCAAGTACGTGATCACCATGGACCCCGACGGCCCGCCCACCGACTGGTGGATCTACGAGGACCTGAAGTTCCCGTACAAGCGCAACATCGCCGCCGTCGGCTTCGACCGGGACGACATGACCCTGGAGGGGATCACCCGCGAGGAGATGCGCCGCGGCTGCTGGGACCCCAAGGCACGGCTGCTCGACATGGACCTCAACCACGTCGAGGCGTCCCTGTGCTTCCCGACCTTCCCGCGCTTCTGCGGCCAGACCTTCGCCGAGGCCCACGACAAGGAAGTGGCGCTCGCCTGCGTGCGCGCCTACAACGACTGGATGGTCGAGGAGTGGTGCGGCGACAGCGGCGGCCGGCTCATCCCGCTGTGCATCATCCCCCTGTGGGACATCGACCTCGCCGTCGCCGAGATCCGGCGCAACGCGGCCCGCGGGGTCCGCGCGGTCACCTTCTCCGAGATCCCGACCTACCTCGGACTGCCGTCCATCCACTCCGGCTACTGGGACCCCTTCTTCGCCGTCTGCCAGGAGACCGGCACGGTGGTCAACATGCACATCGGGTCCAGCTCGCAGATGCCCGCGGCCTCCCCCGACGCACCGCCCGCGGTCCAGGCCGCGCTCAGCTTCAACAACGCCATGGCCTCGATGATGGACTTCCTCTTCAGCGGGGTCCTGGTGAAGTTCCCGACGCTCAAGCTCGCCTACAGCGAGGGCCAGATGGGCTGGATCCCGTACGCCCTCGAACGCGCCGACGACGTGTGGCGCGAGCACCGCGCCTGGGGCGGGGTCAAGGACCTGATCCCCGAGCCGCCGTCCACCTACTACTACCGGCAGATGTTCTGCTGCTTCTTCCGCGACAAGCACGGGATCGCCTCGCTCGACGTGGTGGGCCGCGACAACGCCACCTTCGAGACCGACTACCCGCACGTGGACTCGACCTTCCCGCACACCAAGGAGGTCGCCCTCGACCACGTGAAGGGCCTCGACGAGGAGACCGTCTACAAACTGATGCGCGGCAACGCCATCCGCATGCTCGGCCTGGACCTGACCTGATGGACCTGACGTACACGCAGGAGGAACGGGAGTTCCGCGCCCGCCTGCGCGAGTGGCTCGCCAAGGCCCTGCCCGAGCTGCCCGCCAGGCCCTCACCGGACGACTGGCCGGGGCGGCGGGCCTACGACCTCGGCTGGCAGCGCAGGCTGTACGAGGCCGGGTACGCGGGCCTGCACTGGCCCGTGGACGCCGGCGGGCGCGGAGCCACCCCGACCCAGCACCTGATCTTCCTGGAGGAGACCGAGCGCGCGGGTGCCCCGTACGTCGGTGCGAACTTCGTCGGCCTGCTGCACGCCGGGCCGACCGTCGCCGCCGAGGGCACGGCCGAGCAGCGCTCGCGCTGGCTGCCGCCGGTGCTGCGCGGCGACGAGGTGTGGTGCCAGGGCTTCAGCGAACCGGACGCGGGCTCCGACCTGGCCGCCCTGCGCACCCGGGCGGTGCGCGACGGCGACGAGTACGTGATCACCGGGTCGAAGATCTGGACCTCGCACGCCGAGGTCGCCGACTGGTGCGAACTGCTGGTCCGCACGGACCCCGACGCGCCCAAGCACCGGGGCATCAGCTGGCTGGCCATGCGGATGGACGCGCCGGGCGTGACGGTCCGGCCGCTGCGCACGCTCGCCGGGTCCACCGAGTTCGCGCAGGTGTTCCTCGACGGGGTACGGGTCCCGGTCGCCGACCGGGTCGGCGCGGAGAACGACGGCTGGCGGGTCACCATGGTCACCCTGTCCTTCGAACGGGGCACCGCCTTCGTCGGGGAGGTCGTGGCCTGCCGCCGCACCCTGGCCGCCCTCGCCCGCCGGGCCAGGGCCAACGGCCGCTGGGACGACCCGGTGCTGCGGCGCAGGCTCGGGCGGCTGTACGGGGAGTTCGGCGCGCTGTGGCGCCTGACGCAGTGGAACGTCAGCGAGGCGGAGAGCTCGGGCGGGGTCCCGGGCACCGGCGGATCCGTCTTCAAGCTGGCCTACTCGCACGCCCGCCAGGAGCTCTACGACACGGCCGCGGAGGTCCTGGGACCCGAGTCCCTCTCGCTGGAGGAGGAGTGGGCGCTGGAGCGCCTGTCCTCGCTCTCGTACACCATCGCGGCGGGCACCTCGCAGATCCAGCAGAACATCGTCGCCGAGCGCATCCTCGGCCTCCCGAAGGGCCGGTGAGGGGCGTGCACTTCCAGCCGACCGAGGAGCAGCGGGACCTGCGGGCGGGCGTACGGGACCTGCTGGCGGGCCGGTACGGGCGCGAGGCCCTGCGGGCGTCGGTGGACCGGGCGTCGGTGGACACCGGGACCGCGGTCGACCGCACCCTGTGGCGGGAACTCGGCGCGGCGGGCTTCTTCGCGCTGCGGCTGCCCGAGTCCGCCGGGGGAGTGGGGCTCGGCCTCCCGGAGGCGGTGCTCGTCTTCGAGGAGGCCGGACGGGCGCTGGTACCGGGGCCGCTGGTGGCCACGCACCTGGCCGCCGGGGTGGTGCCGGGGGCCGCCGAGGGGACCGCCGTGGTGACGGCCTTCGACCTCGGGGGCCCGCTGGTGGCGTACCTGGGGGAGGCGGACGCGGTGCTGGGCGCCGGGGCGCTCCCGCCCGGGGAGCCGGTGCGTTCGGCGGACCCGCTGACACCGCTGCACCGGGTGTCCGCGTACGGGGACTGCGCGGCGTACCGGGAGACCGGCGCGCTGCTGACGGCGGCGCTCCAGCTCGGCAGTGCACTGCGGACGGTGGAGCTGGCGGTGGGCTACGCCCGCGAGCGCGAGCAGTTCGGGCAGCCGATCGGAGCCTTCCAGGCGGTCAAGCACCTGTGCGCGCAGATGCTGGTGCGGGCCGAGGTGGCCCGTACGGCGGTCTACGCGGCCGCCGTGACCGGGGACGCGGGTGAGGGGGCGGGGGCCAAGCTGCTGGCCGACGAGGCGGCCGTGCGCAATGCCCGGGACTGTCTCCAGGTGCACGGCGGGATGGGCTTCACCTGGGAGGCCGATGTGCACCTGCACCTCAAACGGGCCTGGGTGCGGGCCGGGCAGTGGCGGACCGGGGCGGAGGCGGAGGAACTGCTGGCGGCGGAACTGCTGGACGCGGCGGAGGCCGGGGAGACGGCGGACACCGGGCGGTAGCGGGCGGTGACGCAGAGGTACGGGAGGGCACGGGAGTGACGCCGCGGGACGCATGTCCGATTACAGAGAGTTGATATCGGTTTGTGTCCTTCGTCCGCCGCATTACGGACCGGAGGCGGGGGCCAGCTCCGGTACGCTCCCACGAATGCGAGCGGTTGAGCGGCGCAGGCGTCGCACAGTATGCACCACGCCCAGTCCTTCGCGCGCGAATATGCCCGAAGCGCTTGTTGTCGTGACTGTATGTCAACGATGCTGCTCCGCAAGGGGATCACACTGGGTGATCCCATCCTGTCGCGAGGCGAAGTGTCCGCCGGTTCGGATGGTGTGAGCGGTGCAGGTGCTTCAGGTTCAGCTGGAGGTAGGGCCGGATCCCGCCGAGGTCGGCCGGGCCCGCCGGTGGGCGCGGTCCAGGCTCGCGGGGTCGGGCATAGGGGACGACGAGCCGCTCGCTGAGACGCTGATCCTGCTGATCTCGGAGCTGGTCACCAATGCGGTCGTGCACACGGGCTGTCCGGCCGTGCTGAGGATGTTGTTCGGGGAGCCGGGCGTACGGGTCGAGGTCGCCGACGCCAGTGACCGGGCACCGGCTCGCAGGCAGGCCGCCGGGGACGACACGGGCGGCCGCGGCCTGGAGCTGGTGGACGGCCTGGCGGACCGCTGGGGCTGGCAGCGCGAGGGCGCGGGCAAGCGGATCTGGTGCGAGATCGACCGGGCCGAGAAGACGGCGTCGGACTGCGCCGGCGACGGGCCCGAGACGGTGCCGGAACAATACGGCCCGGTGCGGGAACCGCGCGTGTACCTCTAACGAGGTGTTGACGCATCGTCACCTATTGATCACCCTGGTGTGGAGCGATTCGACGCGAGGGGACGCCAAGGACAGGCCTTGACGAGTGCGGGTCGCGGGGTGGCGGCCGCCGTGCCGCGCTCGGGGCGTGCATGCGCGCCGCCGCCACCCGCAAGCCTCTGCGGGCCCTGGGGCCCGCAGGCCGCAGGGCCTTGGGCCGTGTGGACGTCCCGGCGTCGTCAGCAGCCGCCGGTGCCGGGTGGGGAAGGCCGGCACCGGCGGGGTGGGTCAGGCGACCGGCTGGCCCGTGAGGAGGCCGAGGAGGTGGTCCGACTCGGTGCGCCAGATGCGGTGGACGTTCATCCGCGTCGGGTTCTGCTGGCCCGGGAGCTGCATCCGGAAGTTGCTCCACACGGTGTTGCGATTGACCTCCGAGATGATGCCCGCCGCCTGGTCGGCGGGGATCGCGAAGGCTATCTCCTGCGGGCGGTTGCTCATCCGGCTCGCCTTGTGCACCACCACGGCCTGTTCGGTCACGGTGATGAAGTAGTAGGTGAGGAACGCCTGGCCGATCAGGCCGAGCATGCTCATCAGCCAGACGCTGGGACCGGCGACGGCCTGGATGGTGACGAGGGGGCGGTCGGCAGGGTTGGCCTGGGTGATGGCTTCTGCGACCTGCTGCTGGATCGTGGCCTTCTTGATGGCCATGGGGGACTCCTGAGCGGGGGGAACGCGGCCCCCGGCGGTCGGGGGCAACGCAGGGTACCGGGACCCGGAACGGGCCGGTGGGGAGGGGGCGCGGGGCGCGGCTTACGCCTTGCCGCCGCAGATCACGTCGTAGGGGCGGCCGACGGCCATGGTCAGCTGCATGGGCTCGGTGGTGCCCGACGGGCACTCGTTCTTCGTCTTCACGAGGCCGAGCACCTTGAAGGTGCCCGCGCCGCCCGTGGCGCAGGCGACCTCCTGGGCCTGGTCGGTGACGCAGTCGCCCTTCACCAGCTGGCCGCCGCCGGCACCCGCGTCGCCGGGGTGGTCCTCGGACAGGTTGCGGCCGCAGACGGTGTTGGTGGGGATCCCGCTCTTCTTGCCGCCGCCGTAGGAGATGCTGACCTCGATCATGAGGTCGGTGCCGGGCGGGCACTGGATGGACCCCGGCAGGATGCTGGCGTCCTTGATGTCGATGGCCTTGAAGGTGGCGCCGGAGGCGGAGCAGCTCTGCGGGCGGAACCCGTCGGGCTTGTTGTCCGGGTCCGGGCCGCCGCAGTCGCCGACCTTCCACGAACTGGAGGTGTCCGAGGAGGACTCGGGGGAGCCGGGGTCGGCGGCCGAGGGCTTGGCGGACGGGGACGCCGTGGGGGAGGAGGACTTCGAGGACTTGCCGTCGTCGCCGAGCCACTGCGAGACGCCGTAGATGCCGCCGACGACCAGGGCGACGGTCAGGAAGCCGGCCAGGCCGCCGCCGGAGCGCCGCCTGGGGGGCTGGGGCTGGGGCTGCGGCGGCGGCGGTGGCGATACCGCGTAGGGGTTGGACATGCGCTCCTCCTGGGGGGCGGCTGGTGGGGACGGGGGTGTGACGCGCCGACAGTGACGCGTCATGGACACCTCATGGTTCCACGGCCGGTCCGACTCTTTTCAGCCACCCGGACCCCAGGCTTTCGGTCATCCTCCCGCCGGCGCCCGCGGGGTCACAGGACGGCCACGGGAGCCACCGGGGTGCCCACGCCGCCGACGAAGGGTTCGGGCATCGCGGAGAGCAGGAAGGAGTAGCGGCGCTCTTCTGCACAGGCTGTGGACAACTTTTCGAGATTCCAGTTCTGGCCCTGGTGCATGCCCATCTCGACCAGGTCGAGGGCGTGCACCGGCAGCCACAGATCCTCGATCTCCGGCGGGAAGATCTCGAAGGTGAGGGTGTCGTTGGCGACCGCCGCCACGTCCCGGGCGTGGAACCACTGCGGGGTGCGGACGGACAGCCCGGGGGACGGGAAGCCGTAGCCGTGCTTGTCGCCCGCCAGGTAGACCTGGACCTGGCCCGTGCGGACCAGGACGACGTCGCCCGGACGGACCGTCACCCCGCCGAACTCCTCGGCCTCGGCGAGGTCTTCCGGGGTCACCGCGTGGCCGCCCGCCAGCCGGTCCAGGCCCTTGGCCCGCGCCACGTCGAGCAGCACCCCGCGCGAGACGATGTGCCCCGCCTTGTCGATGCCGCTGTACTCGGCCCGGGAGTGCGCGGTGATCGAGGAGGCCGGACGGCCGTTGTAGATCTTCCCCGAGTGCGAGACGTGGGTGAGGGCGTCCCAGTGGGTGCCCGACTGGAGGCCCATGGTCACCGCGTCGTCGCTGCACGCCACGGTGCCCGGGCCGAAGAGCTCCTGGTTGATCTGCACCATCGTGTGCAGGGGGTTGATCCGGCCGGGGATCAGGCCGGCCTGCACGCCGTCCTCCTTCAGCGGGAGGGCGAGGGGGATCCGGCGGCCGGTGCGGACCTCCCCCGCCGCCGCCCGAACGACCTCGTCGGTGATCAGGTTCAGGGTGCCGATCTCGTCGTCGGCGCCCCAGCGTCCCCAGTTGTTGACGCGCTTGGCGATGTCGTGGAACTCGTCGGGCAGGGCCATGGGTCCTCGGCTCCTCGTGAATGCGGACGGCAACTAGGGCTTGTGCGACTGCATCTGACTGGTCATAGAATCTAACGGTCCGTCAGAAAACGCGGGAAGGGGCCGGACGTGGGGAACTTCTTGGCAGGCAAGGTCGTCGCCGTCACCGGCGCCGGCCGGGGCATCGGGCGGGCCGTGGCACTCGCCGCGGCCGCCGAGGGCGCCAAGGTCGTCGTCAACGACTACGGGGTGGGCATCGAGGGCGGCGAGCCGACGAGCGAGATCGCCGACGGCGTGGTGAAGGAGATCCAGGCCGCGGGCGGAGAGGCCGTCGCCGTCGCGGACGACATCTCCACCATGGCGGGCGGCCAGCGCATCGTCGACACGGCCCTCGCCCGGTACGGGCGCATCGACGGCGTCGTGTGCGTGGCCGGCATCCTGCGCGAGCGGATGCTCTTCAACATGTCCGAGGCGGAGTGGGACCCCGTCGTCGCCACCCACCTCAAGGGCACCTTCACCGTCTTCCGGGCCGCCTCCGCCGTGATGCGCCGCCAGGGCGGCGGCACGCTGATCGGCTTCACCAGCGGCAACCACCAGGGCTCCGTCGCCCAGGCCAACTACAGCGCCGCCAAGGGCGGGATCATCTCCCTCGTGCGCTCCGCCGCCCTGGGCCTGGCCAAGTACGGGGTCACCGCCAACGCCGTCGCACCCGTCGCCCGTACCCGCATGTCCGCGAACGTCCCCATGGAGCTCAAGGAGATCGGCGAGCCCGAGGACGTCGCCGCCCTGGTCACCTACCTGCTCAGTGACAGGGCCGTGGCCGTCGGCGGCGAGCGGATCACCGGGCAGGTCTACACGATCGCCGGACCCAAGATCGCCGTCTGGGCCCAGCCGCGCGAACTGCGCGCCGGGTACGCCGAAGGGTCCTGGACGCCGGAGAAGATCGCCGACTTCCTGCCCGGGACGGTCGGCACCGACCCGATGCCGATGCTCGCGCAGCTGGAAGCCATGGCCAAGGCGGCAGCCGCCAAGGACCGCCCCAACGCGTAGCGCCCGACCGGACCGGACCAGGAGGAACGGCGTGGACTTCAGCTTCGGGGCCGAGGACGAGGAGCTGCGCGGCCGGGCCCGCACGTGGCTCACGGAGCACCTCGTGGGCCCGTACGCGCAGGCCGTCGGAGTCGGCGGGCCGGGCAGCGAACACCAGGAGGTGGCGGCGCGGCGCGCCTGGGAACGGGAACTGGGCCGCGGCGGCTGGATCGGCCAGGGCTGGGAGGCCCCGGGCGGCGCCTACGGGCAGCAGCGGCTGTCCCTGACCGGGCAGGTCGTGTGGGCCGAGGAGTACGCGGCGCTGCGCGCACCCGGCCGGGTCGGCCACATCGGCGAGAACCTCCTCGCGCCCACCCTGATCGCGTACGGCAGCCGGGAGCAGCAGGACCGCTTCCTGCCCGGCATCGCGCGCGGCGAGGAACTGTGGTGCCAGGGCTACAGCGAGCCGGGCGCCGGCTCCGACCTCGCGGGCATCCGCACCGCGGCCGTCCGGGACCCGGCCGACGGGCTGTTCCGGGTCACCGGGCAGAAGATATGGACCTCCCTGGCCCAGGACGCCGACTGGTGCTTCGTCCTCGCCCGCACCGCCCCGGGGTCCCGGCGCCACCGGGGCCTGTCCTTCCTGCTCGTCCGGATGGACCAGCCGGGCCGCGTCGAGGTCCGGCCGATCCGGCAGATGTCGGGCACCTCGGAGTTCAACGAGGTGTTCTTCGACGGGGCGGTGGCGGCCGAGGCCGTCGGCGCCGAGGGGGAGGGCTGGACCGTGGCCATGGGGCTGCTCGCCCTGGAACGGGGCGTCTCCACGCTCGTCCAGCAGATCGGCTTCGCCGCCGAGCTGGACCGGGTGCTGGCCGCCTTCGCGGGCTCCGCCCGGGCCGCGGACCCGGTCCTGCGCGCACGCCTCGTAGGGCAGTGGGCCGAACTGCGCACCATGCGGTGGAACGCCCTGCGCACCCTGGGCGCCGAGGGCGGCCCGGGGGCGCCGAGCGTGGCGAAGCTGCTGTGGGGCGGCTGGCACCGGCGGCTCGGCGAGCTGGCGGTGGAGGTCCGCGGGGCGGCGGCGACGGCCGGAGCGGCCGACTGGGCCCCGGAGCTGCCGTACGAGCTCGGACTCGACGAGGAGCAGCGCCTGTTCCTGTTCACCCGCGCCGACACCATCTACGGCGGCTCGGACGAGATCCAGCGCAACATCATCGCCGAGCGCGTGCTCGGCCTGCCTAAGGAGTCCAGGTGAGAGGCGTCGTGTTCGACGGCAAGCAGGCCCAGGTGGTCGACGACCTGGACATCCGGGAACCGGGGCCGGGGGAGGTGCTGGTGGCCGTCAGGGCGGCCGGGCTGTGCCACAGCGACCTGTCGGTGATCGACGGGACGATCCCGTTCCCGCCGCCGGTGGTGCTGGGGCACGAGGGGGCGGGGGTGGTGGAGGCCGTGGGCGCGGGCGTCACGCACGTGGTGCCCGGCGACCACGTGTCCTTGTCCACCCTCGCCAACTGCGGGGCGTGCGCCGACTGCGACCGGGGCCGGCCGACGATGTGCCGCAAGGCGATCGGCATGCCGGGGCAGCCCTTCTCAAGGGGCGGGAAGCCGCTGTTCCAGTTCGCCTCCAACTCCGCCTTCGCGGAGCGCACGATCGTCCGGGCCGTGCAGGCGGTGAAGATCCCCGAGGACATCCCCTTCACCTCGGCGGCGCTGATCGGCTGCGGGGTGCTGACCGGGGTGGGGGCGGTGCTGAACCGGGCGAAGGTGGACCGCGGCGAGTCCGTGGTCGTCATCGGCTCCGGCGGCATCGGGCTGAACGTGCTCCAGGGGGCCCGGATCGCGGGAGCCTCCACGATCGTGGCGGTCGACGCGAACCCGGCGAAGGAGGCGGTGGCCCGGCAGTTCGGGGCCACGCACTTCATCGACGCCTCCGCCACCGCGGACTCCTCGGCCGCGGTCCGGGAGATCCTGCCGACCGGCGCCGACCACGCCTTCGAGTGCGTGGGCAGCGTCAAGCTGATCCGCCAGGCCGTCGACCTGCTGGACCGCCACGGGCAGGCGGTCCTGCTCGGGGTGCCCGGGTTCAAGGAGGAGGCGTCCTTCCTCGTCTCGTCCCTCTACCTGGACAAGACGATCATGGGCTGCCGGTACGGGTCCTCGCGCCCGCAGCGGGACATCGCCCTGTACGCGGACCTCTACCGGCAGGGCAGGCTGCTGCTGGACGAACTGGTCACGGAGGTCTACCCGGTCGAGGACTTCGCCAAGGCGGCCGACGACGCCCACCACGGGCGGGTGGCCCGCGGGGTGCTGACCTTCTGACCGCGTCCGCGCGCGGGGCCCCGCCGGCCGGTCCGGCGGGGCCCCGCGCGCGAGGACACCGGCGCGGTGGGACCGTACGAAGATCCGACCGGGTCACTTACGATCACGCCTCATGGCTTCAGTGACCACAGTGATCGTGACCGTCGCCCTGGCCTTCCTGGGCTACCTGGCGACCTATGTGAACGGTCTGCGCCTGGCGCAGCGACAGGCCCGCCTGGCGCGCGTCGGCCAGCAGCTCAGCGAGTTCTACGGTCCGCTGTTCGCGCTCACGGAGACCAACAGCCGTACGTTCGAGGCGTTCACGCGCGCGTACGCACGGCCCGACGGCAGCGACCCCTTCAGTCCCGGGGTGACGGCCACCGAGGAAGAGCTCGCGCAGTGGCGGACCTGGGCCACGAACGTGTTCGTGCCGAACGTCCGGGCCATGCGCGACGTGGTGGTCCGCAAGGCGGACCTGCTCGTCGAGGAGGAGGTGCCGCAGGTGCTGCTCCGGCTCTGCGCGCACGTCGCGGGCTACGAGATCACCCTCGCGCGGTGGGCGGAGGGCGACCACGAGGAGAGCTGGTCGCTGGCCCCCTACCCGGGCCGGGAGCTGGAGGACTACGCGCGGGAGGCCTTCGCCCGGCTGAAGGCCGAGCAGTCCCGGCTGCTGGGGCGCCGCGTCAGTCGCTGAAGCGGCCGAAGCGGCCCTTGTGGAAGAGCAGCGGATCGCCCTCGCCGACCGCGCCCATGGCCTCGATCCGGCCCACCACGATGAGGTGGTCCCCGCCCGTGTGGACCGCGTGGATGCGGCAGTCGATCCAGGCGGGCACGGCCTCCAGCAGGGGCGAGCCGGTGACGGGCGCCGGGCGGTGGACGACCCCGGCGAACTTGTCCGCGCCGCTGACGGCGAAGGACCGGCACAGCGCGCCCTGTTCGGCGCCGAGGATGTTGACGCAGAACACCCCGGCGCGGGCGATCTTCGGCCAGGTGGTCGACGTACGGGCCACCATGAAGGTGACCAGCGGCGGGTCCAGGGACAGGGAGGCGAAGGACTGGCAGGCGAAGCCGGCCGGCCCTTCCCCGTCTGCGCCGGGCGGTGCGGTGATGACGGTGACCCCGCTGGCGAAGTTGCCGAGGACCGCCCGGAATTCGGCGGCGTCGACCGGCGCCCGTTCGTCCTCGCGGACGGCCCGCAGGTCCGGGCGCGGCAGGGCGTCCGCCGCGCCCACGGATTCCGGCTCCCGTCCGGCGGAGGTGGGGGAGCCCACTGATCTGAGGTATCGGACGACGGTGGCCGCCATCCCTGCATGTCCCATCACACCGTCGATTGAAGCTGACGGTGCGTCAGATGGGAAGGGCGGGTGCAGGAGCGGTATGGATCGGACGCCACACGGGTGAATCACCGGCCCGCCAGCACCCCCGTGCGCCCGCCGGGCGCGGGGGCTCGGCATCGTGGCCGCGGACCCGTACAGCCGCCCCCCACCGGAGGACCTCATGCTCGGCACCGACTTCCGCACCGGATCACCCAACTGGCTCGACCTCGGCAGCCCCGACACGGAGGCCGCCGCGCGGTTCTACGGGGCCGTATTCGGGTGGGAGTTCGTCTCCGCGGGACCCGAGGCGGGCGGGTACGGCTTCTTCCGGTTCCAGGGGAAGACCGTCGCCGCCCTCGGCCCGCTCACCGAGGAGGGCGCGAGGTCCGCCTGGATGCTGCACTTCATGAGCTCCGACATCCAGGCCACCACCGAGGCCGTCAGGGCGGGCGGCGGCGCCGTCCGGATGGAGCCCATGGACGTCATGGGCGAGGGATGGCTGGCCCAGTACACCGACCCGCAGGGCGCCGAGTTCGCCTCCTGGCAGCCCGGCAACACCGCCGGACTGGGGCTGGCCTCCGCCGACAACTCGCTGGTGTGGGCCGAGCTCCACGTACCGGACCCCCTCGCCGCCATCGGCTTCTACCGCGGGGTGTTCGGCTGGCGGCACGCCGAGATGCAGGCCCCCGGGATGACCTACCGCGTCCTGAGCATCGCCGACGGGGACCAGGAGGACGGCTCCTTCGGCGGGGTCGCGCCCCTGGGCGAGGGCGCGGGTGACGGTCAGGAGGCCCGCTGGGTGCCGTACTTCAGCGTCGCGGACGTCGACGCCACCACCGCTGCGGCCGAGCAGGGCGGCGGGTCGGTGCTCATGCCGGGCGCGGACGTGCCGCAGGTCGGGCGGATCGCGTGGCTGACGGACCCGGCCGGAGCCGTGTTCGCGCTGCTGACGCCCGACCCCCGGATGTAGGACGGGGCTCCGGTCGGAACCGGGCCGGCGGGCCGCCTGGCCGCCGCGGCCGGTCAGCGGCCGAGGTACTTGGGCGTGCGCCGCTCCACGAAGCTGGCCACGCCCTCGTTCGCGTCGGCGGTGGTCATGTTGATCTCCTGAGCGGTGGCCTCGGCGGCCAGTGCGGCCGCCCGGTCACCGTCCAGCGAGGCGTTGACCAGCTGCTTCGCCAGGGCCAGCGCCCGGGTCGGGCCCTGCGCGAGGCGCTCGGCCCACTCCCGGGCTGCCGCCTCCAGATCCTCGGCCGGCACGACCCGGTTCACCAGGCCCAGGCGTTCGGCCTCCGCCGCCGGGACGGCGTCGCCGAAGAACATCAGCTCCTTGGCCTTCTGCGGGCCGACCAGCCGGGGGAGCAGGTAGGCGCCGCCGCCGTCCGGCACCAGGCCGCGGCGCACGAACACCTCGATGAACCGGGCCGGTTCGGCGGCGATCACCAGGTCGCAGGCGAGCGCGAGATGGGCGCCGATGCCGGCAGCCGTGCCGTTGACGGCGGCCAGCACCGGCTTCTCGCAGTCGAGCACGGCCGTGATCAGCCGCTGCGCGCCGAGCCGGATCATGCGGGCCACGTCGCCCGCGACCCTCTCGCCCGTGGCGGGCGCACCGCGCAGGTCGGCGCCCGCGCAGAAGCCCTTGCCGGTGGCGGTGATGACGACGGCCCGTACGGCGGGGTCGGCGGAGGCCTCGGTGAGCAGGGCGATGACGCGCTCGCGCTGGTCCCAGGTGACGGCGTTCATGGCCTCGGGACGGTTGAGGGTGATCCAGGAGACGCCGTTCTCCGTGCGGTGGAGGACTTCGTCCTCGGGGGCGCTGGCCATGCGGTGGACTCCCGTTCGGGGGTGGCGGGTTGGGGCTGCGGGCTGCGGGCTGCGGGCTGCGGGCTGTGGGTTGCGCGGGCGGGTGCGGGACGGTGGGCGGGTGCGGGTGTGCCGCTGCGCGGAGCAGGTCCCCGCCCCGCCCTTTCTCCGTTTCCCGGGGCTCCGCCCCGGACCCCGGGCGGGACCGGGAAGCCCGACGCCTCCGGCGTGGGCCAGGGGGATGGGCCGCCCTGCGCCCCCGCCCCGCCCCCGGCGGGGCCGGAAAGGTGGTCTGGGACCTGGCCCCCGGCCTGCCCCCCGGCGGGGCCGGAAGGGCGGCCTGTGGCCTGAGCCCCGGCCTGCCCCCCCGGCAGGGTCGGAAAGCTGCCTGGGACCTGGCGCTCGGCCTGCCTACCGGCGGTGCCGGGAGGGCGGCCTGGGGCCTGAGCCCCGGCCTGCCCCCCCCGGCAGGGTCGGAAAGCTGCCTGGGACCTGGCGCTCGGCCTGCCTACCGGCGGTGCCGGGAGGGCGGCCCGGGCCCTCGGTCCCGCCCCCCGGCGGGGTCAGGAGGCGGGCCTGGGTGGGGTCAGCGGCAGATGGCCAGGGCGTCCAGGGCTACCGCCCCCTGGCCGCGGGGGAGGACCATCAGGGGGTTGATGTCCAGTTCGGAGAGTTCGTCGCCCAGTTCCAGGGCCATGCGCTGGACCCGGAGGATCACCTCCACCAGGGCGTCGACATCGGCCGGGGGTGCGCCTCGCACGCCCTCCAGGAGGGCGTGCCCGCGCAGTTCGGTGAGCATCGTCCGCGCCTGGTCCTCGCCGAACGGCGGCACGCGGACCGCCGCGTCGTGCAGGACCTCCACGAGGACCCCGCCGAGGCCGACCGTCACGGTGGGGCCGAAGAGGTCGTCCTGGGTGACGCCGACGACCATCTCCACGCCCCGTTCGACCATCTGGCAGACGAGGACGCCGTCGAGCGGGACGTTCTCGTAGCGGGCGATGTCGGTCAGCTCCCGGTACGCGTCGCGGATCTGGCTGGCGGAGGTCAGGCCGATCTTCACCAGGCCCAGCTCCGTCTTGTGCGCGAGCTGCGGCCCGGAGGCCTTCATCACCACCGGGTAGCCGACCAGCCCGGCGGCGCGGACGGCGGCCGCCGCGCTGGTGACGAGCTGTTCCCGGGGGACCCGGATGCCGTAGGCGCGCAGCAGCTGCTTCGCCGCGTGCTCGCTGAGCTGCTGGCCGGGGCGCATCAGGGCCTGGGCCTTGCGGTAGGAGGGCGAGGGGGTTCGGGGTGCGTCCTCGAAGGGGGAGCGGTAGCCGGTGGTGAAGCGGTGGTGGCCGAGGTAGGCCCGTACGGCGGTGATGCAGTTGCCGAAGGTGCGGAAGGTGGCGACCCGGGAGGAGCCCAGCAGGGTGGTGCGGTAGGCCTCCTCGGTGCCGACGGGGGAGCCCCATATGACGCAGATGAGCTTGTCGGTCTGCTCGGCCGCGTCCACGAGGTCCTGGGCCAGCTTGTCGCTCATCGGGGGGAAGGGGCCGGTGATGGGACAGATCAGGACGCCGACGGCCGGGTCGGCCAGGATCGCGTCGATGATCTTGCGGCCGCGCCAGTCGCCGACCGGGTGGCCGCCGTTGTCGACGGGGTTGGCGACGTTGAGGTAGCCGGGGATCCACTGGTGGAGTTCTTGCTGCTTGGCCTCGGAGAGGGTGGGCAGGGTGAGGCCCGCCTCGGTGGCCAGGTCGGAGAAGTGGGCTCCGGTGCCGCCGGAGATGGAGTAGACGACGACCCCTTCGGCCTGGGGCCGGCGGGCCCGGGCGAGCAGGGCGGCGGTGTCCTGGAGTTCGTCGAGACCGTCGACGCGGATGACGCCGAACTGCCGCATGGCGGCGTCCACGACGGTGTCGGCGCCGGTCAGCTTCCCGGTGTGGGAGGCGGCCATGCGGGCGCCGGTCTCGGTGCGGCCCACCTTGACGGCGACCACGGGGACCCCGGCCCGCGCCGCCCGGTCGGCGGCGAGCAGGAAGGACCGGCCGTCCTTGAGGCCCTCCACGTAGCAGGCGATCGCCCCGACCTCGGGCTGTCCGGCGAAGTAGGAGATGAAGTCGGAGGTCTCCAGGTCGGCCTCGTTGCCGGTCGGCGCCCAGTGGGAGAGCCGGATCCCCAGCTCCTGGAGGGTGTAGACGGGGCGGCCCTGGTGGCCGGACTGGGTGATCAGGGCGATGGCCGGGCCGTCGAGGTCGTCGCGGAACTCCTGGAAGGCGTTGAGGTTCGTGTTGGGGCCCAGCAGGCGCAGCCCCGAGCGGCCGACGGCGGCGGCGAGCCGGGCCTGGGCGGCGGCGCCCTCGTCGCCGGTCTCGGCGAAGCCGGAGGCGAAGGCGACGGCGAACTTCACCTTCATCTCGGCCAGTTCCTCGATGACGGGGAGCGGGTCGGCGACGAGGAGGACCGCGAGGTCCACCTCCTCGGGCAGGTCGCTCACGCGCGGCGCGCAGGGCAGGCCGAAGACGGACTCGCGGGTCGGGTGCACCGGGTGGATCCGCGCGCCGACGCGCTCCGCCCAGGCGATGAGCTGGCGGGTGATGCCGGTGTTCGGTCTGCCCTCGGCGTCGGAGGCGCCGACGACGGCCACCGACTCGGGCCGGAAGAACCGGTCCAGGTCGGGGACGTCGGAGTGCAGGGGCCGTCCGCTCACGTCCAGCGGGACCGCGTCCTCGGTGGACGGTGCCGCCGTGGAGTGGACCGCCGTCCTGGGGGACTCCCCGCAGGCCTCGACGCGTGCGCGGAAGTCGGTGGTGAGGGTGCCGTGAGTAGATCCAAGCATCGTTCCGCCCGCTCCTGCTCGATGAACATCGATGGAACCTCAATAACTGACGTGTAGTCAGATTACTGAACTGACGTGCCGTCAGGAACAGGGCTGCGCAGGAAAGCTGGTGGAGGAGATGTGGTGAACGGTGTCAGATTCCCGCCGCGAGGGTCCAGAGCGCCCTTCAGGCCAGGTCGCGCAGCCGGCGGGACACCGCCTCGGCGATCTTCCCGGCGTCCCGGGCCAGCTCCCGCAGCATGCCGCTGATGGGGTTGGTGAAGCCGGTGAAGTACAGGCCGGGAGCCTGGGCGCAGGTGCGCGCACCGTGCGTACGGGGCCGCCCGCGCTCGTCGAGAACGCCGAGGTCACCGACCAGCCCCTCCAGGGCGCGCCGGTATCCGGTGGCCGCGATCACTGCGTCCGGGGTGATCCGCGAGCCGTCCGCCAGGACCACCTCGGCGCCCTCGAAGGATGCGACCGCGGCCACCGGCTCGACCTTGCCGCTGCGGACCGCATCGATCAGGCCGACGTCCTGCACGGGGATGGCCCCCTGCCGGGCCCTGCTGTACAGGCCGCTCTGCGGGCGCGGGAGCCCGTACGCCGACAGGTCCGGGACCGAGGCCTTCGCGACGAGCGCCCCCAGCCGGTCCACGAGCCGTACGGGCAGCCGCCGCACGAGGATCCCGGTGCGCTGGGCGGGCCAGCCCGCGGTGGAGCGGCGCACGATGTGCGGGGCGGTGCGCACGGCGAGGCGGACCCGCGCGGCCCCGCCCTCGACGAGGTCGACGGCTATCTCGGCGCCGGTGTTCCCCACGCCGACGACCAGGACGTCCTGGCCCGCGTACGGCCCGGGGGCGCGGTAGTCGGCGGCGTGCAGCAGCCGTCCGGTGTACGCCTCGCGGCCCGGCCAGTCGGGCAGGGCGGGGGTGTGGTTGAAGCCGGTGGCGACGACGACGGCTCCGGCCGACAGCACCCGGCCGCCGGTGGCGTGCAGGGTCCAGCCGCCGCCTTCGGCCGCGGGCTCGATCCGGGTCACCTCGACGCCCGTGACGAGCTCCAGCTCGTGGAACTCGGCGTACTTCTCCAGGTACCGCACCAGGTCGTCGCGGGAGACCCAGCGTCCGAAGCGCCGCGGTACGGCCAGGCCCGGGAGGGCGGACAGGCGGCGCGTGGTGTGCAGGTGGAGCCGGTCGTAGTGGCGGCGCCAGGAGGCACCGACCGCGTCGGACTTCTCCACGACCACCGCGCGGATCCCGCGGGAGCGCAGTTCGGCGGCCACGGCGAGGCCGCCGGGGCCCGCTCCGATGACGTACACGGGGCGGGGCTGGGTGGTCAGATCAGGTGCTGCGGGGACTGCGGGCATGAGGTGTGATCGTATCGCCACGCAGCGTTGATGGGTCTCGGTCAAGGAGGGAATCGATTGCGGATCGATCACGGCGGCGGGGCGGGGGGCGGGGCAGCTGCGGGGCTCGGGCGGCGGGGCTGCCGCGCCGTGGCCGCCGGGGCCTTGCGCGATCGCCGCGGATCCGCTGAACTGACGTACCGTCAGATCAATGGTGCGAGGGGTGGAGGCTGCAGATGCAGACCGTCTGGCTCAGCGGGGCCGAATGGCTCGCCGTGCTCCGGATAGGCCTCGGCCTGTGGTGGCTGGAGAGCTGGCGGCACAAGGACAGGAAGGGCTGGTTCGAACGCGGCACCGGCATCGCCTGGGCCGCGGACGTCGCGGGCAAGCACCGCTGGTCCTTCGTCAAGGGCGGCTTCGAGAAGGTCGTCCAGCCGCGCCCCAAGCTGATGGCCTACGTCGTGGTCTACGCCGAACTCGCCCTCGGACTCGGCCTGGTGCTCGGCTTCCTGACCCCGGTCGCCCTGATCGGCGGGCTGCTGCTCAACCTGCTCTACCTCGTGCTGATGATCCACGACTGGGCCGAGCAGGGCCAGAACGCGATGATGGCGCTCATCTCCCTCGTCGCGCTCCTCGCCATGAGCTGGCAGACCTGGTCCCTCGACGCGTCGATCGGACTCTTCCTGTGACCCCGCCGCCGGACACCGCCCGCTTCGACCTCCCCGAGACGGACGATTTCACCCGCCCGTACTGGGACGCGGCCGCCGAGGGCCGCCTCCTGCTGCGCCGCTGCGCCGACTGCGGTCGGGCGCACCACTACCCGCGGGAGTTCTGCCCGTCCTGCTGGGCCGGGGAGGACCGCGTCACCTGGGAGCCGGCGAGCGGCCGGGCGACCCTCTACACCTGGTCGGTCATCCACCGCAACGACCTCCCGCCCTTCGGGGCGCGCGTCCCGTACACGGCGGCGGTGGTCGACCTGGCGGAGGGGCCGCGGATGATGACCGAGGTCGTCGACTGCGCGCCGGGGGACCTGCGGATCGGGATGGAGCTGGAGGTCACCTTCCGGGAAGCGGCGGACGGCGTGGCCGTGGCGGTGTTCCGCCCGCCGGTTCCGCAGTGAACGAGGCCGCAGGGGCAGTGGCGTAGGTCACGTGCAACGCCCGGGCGCCTGCGGACACTACCCGGTGTGGACCACCAACTGTTCGCGGACATCTACGACGCACACGCCCGGGCGGTGTACGCGCACGCCGTCCGGATGACCGCCGACCGGGCCGGGGCGGAGGACGTCGTCTCCCTCACCTTCCTCCAGGCGTGGCGGCTCCGCGACACGCTCGACTCCGTCACCAGCCACCGGGCGTGGCTCCTCGGGATCGCGACGAACGTCATGCGCAACACCCGCAGGACGGCGCGCCGTCACCGGGACGCGATGACCCGCCTCCCGCCGCCCGAAGCCGTGCCCGACCCCGCGGACGCCGTCGTGTCCCGGCTCGCCGACGCGGCGCAGGCCGCCGCGGCCCTCGCCGTGCTGGACCGGCTGCGGCGCGCCGACCGCGAAGCCCTCCTGCTGCACGTGTGGTCCGGCCTCAGCCACGAGGAGGTGGCGCGGGCCTGCGGGGTGCCCGTGGGCACCGTGCGCTCCCGCCTCTCCCGGGCCCGCGCCCGCCTGCGCCGGCTCACGGACGCCCGCCTCGCGCAGCCCCCAGCCCCCGGACGCCTGCCCGTGTCCCCCGCCGCACGGGAGGGAAACCTGTGAACGCCGCCCGCTCCGACCACTCCGCCGACGCGGACCGCGCCGACGTACGCAGCCGGCTGCCGGGGCTCTGCGACGCGGAGCTGCCCTTCCAGGGCGAGCTCCGGATCAGGGAGCACCTGCTGAACGAGGCGCGCGCGCAGGCCCGTACGCCGGGCGCCCGTACGCCCGCGAGCCGTTGGTCCGGAGCGCGGACGCGGACCCGCCGCCCCCTGGCGCTGGCCCTCGCGGCCGGGGCCGCCACCTGCGCCCTGGCCCTGACCGTCGCCCTCCTCACGGACGGAGGCTCCGGCGCGAAGGCACCCGCCGCCCGGAGCGAACCGGCGGCCGTGCACCTGCTGGACCGGGTGGCGCTCGCGGCGCAGGCGGAGCCCGATCCGGCCGTCCGGGACGGGCAGTTCCTCTACACGCGGACGACCGGCCACTCCACCTCCCTGTCGGAGACCGCGAACGGCGCCATGGAGGCGGCCCGCACGGACGAATCGGCCGAGCGCTGGGTGTCCGTGGACGGGTCGGCGGGCACCCTCACGCGCACCGCGCGGGGGAGCGCGACTGTGCCCGGTGCGGGTGCGGGTGCGGGGAAGCCCGGCCTGGGCAATCCCACGTACCGCTTCCTCGCCTCCCTCCCCACGGATCCCGCCCGGCTGCTGGAGCTGATCCGGGCCGAGGCCCGCCGCGGCCATGGCGCGGGTTCGGGCTCTACCACGGGTCCCGACCAGCAGGCGTTCGTCATGATCGGTGACCTGTTGCGGACCGCGGAGGCCCCGCCCGGCGTGAGCGCCGCCCTCTACCGGGCCGCCGCCCGCATCCCCGGCGTGGTCCTGGTGCCCGAGGCGACCGACGCCGCCGGGCGGACGGGGGTGGCGGTGGCGCGGGTCCACGACGCCGAGCGCACGGAATGGATCTTCGACAGGGACAGCCTGCGCCTGCTGGGCGAGCGCACGGTCCTCCTGGAGGACAGTGCGTGGGGGACGGCCGGTACGCCGGTGACCTCGGTGGCGGTGGTCGGCCGGGGGGTCGTGGACCGGGCCGGGCGGACCCCGTAGCGCGGGCCGGTGCGGACCCGGGACGCGGACTGGATTCCGGTGCCCCGCAGCTGAATTAGTCTGACCGCGTTCACAGCGATCGGTGACCAGGCTCCGCGGGGGACGCGCCCATCAGCGCGTCCGGAGCCGGTACGAGGGGAAGCAGCACAGATGAAGTTCAAGCGCATGGCGGTCGTGGCCGCCGCCGCGGTGGTCGGCCCCAGCGTCCTGATGGCCACGCCCGCGATGGCCGACGAGGTCAAGAACCCGGCGGTGACCACCCCGGACACCGACCCGAAGGGCGACGCCGCGGGCTCCGAGACGGCCTACAACGGCCCCCGGCTGGCGCTCGACGGTCTGCCGGAGGACGGCTTCGAGGCCGGCGGCGAGTGGACCGACCTCACCCTGCGCATGGACAACAGCGAGGGGAAGGACCTGTCGAGCTACGACATCGGCATGTCCTTCTCCGGCACCGACCCCGCGGTCAAGGGCGCGCACATCGAGGTCGAGCACCGCTACGCCGGCGTGTGGCAGCCCGCCGACCGCAAGGCCGGACCGGGCCCGCAGACCGCGTCGTTCGACGTGCTGTCCGGGATCCCCGTCGCCCAGGACAAGTCCATCCAGATACCCGTGCGCGTGCGCGTGGCCGCCGACGCCCCCGCCTCCCCGCTGCGGATCCAGGTCACCGGCACGAACCGCAAGGACGTCAACTCCCGCACGGCCCAGTACACATCGAAGACCACCCGCCAGGAGCAGGCCGCCAAGGCCCCGGGGCTCAGCCTCTCCGGCCTGCCGGAGAACGGCTTCAAGGCCGGTGACGCCACCTGGCGCACCCTCACCCTGAAGGTCGACAACTCCGGGCGCCCCGGCACCGGCGAGTTCCACCTCGGTGTCGACCTCGTCGGGCAGCACGCCGAGGTCCGGCCGGACCAGGTCGAGGTGGAGTACTTCGCCAGGACCACCGACGGCACCACCTACTGGGAGCCGATCGAGGTCACCAAGGAGAACGGCAAGGTCCGGATCTTCAACTTCGGCGGCGAATACGGCGCCGGTGAGCAGCGGGACCTGGTCCTGCGGGTCCGGTTCGCGGGGGACACCCCCCAGACCTCCTTCGCGCTGAACGTCTTCGGGTCGGGCAACCCCCACCACGGCGGCGCCGTCGCCGACACCGCCACGTACTCCTCCCACGTCGCCTCCGGCTCCGGTGCCGTCGAGGTCGAGGGCCCGAAGGTGAGCGTCGACGGCATCCCCGCCGGCGGCTTCCGGGCGGGCGCGGACTGGCAGGAGCTCCAGCTCCACCTGGACAACGCGGGCAGACCGGACCTCAAGGACTTCCTGGTCTCCGCCCGCATGGGGCGCGGTTTCAACGAGGGCCCGTGGGTGACGCCCGCGCAGGTCAAGCTCCAGGCCTACGGGGCCGACGGCTGGTACGACGTCGCGATCGACGGCTCCGAGGAAGTCATGGGCGGCGACCTCGGCGAGGTGTCGCTGGGGGCCGGCGCGAAGACCACGCTGAAGCTGCGCCTGCGCTTCACCGAGGACACCACTTCCGGAGCCTTCCACCTGATGTTCGGGGGCTACGCGCACACGGACAAGGGCGAGTTCGTCTCGTCGAGCACGCAGTCCCTCCCGACGCACATCCTCGCGGCGGGCACCGCCGATCCCGCCGCCGGCGGTCAGAACGGCGGCAACGGCAACGGCAACGGCAACGGCAACCAGCCGAAGCCCGACGGCGGCTCCGGCCCGGCCGCGGGCCAGGGCGCCACGGCGGGCGGCGGCAAGCTGGCCACCGCCGGCGCCGACCCGGCCACCAGCTGGGCCCTGGGGGGTGCGGGCCTCGCCGTCGCCATGGGCGCCGCGCTCGTCGCGGGCACCGGCAAGCGGCGCCGTCCCACGGCGTGACGCCCCTTGCCGGTGTCCGTCGCTAAGGCCACAGCAGTTCGCGGAGCCAGCCGTTCGCGTCGCTCGCGTCGGTCCCGTCCTTGCGGCGGTAGCGCAGCCGGGTGTGGCGGCGGGCGGCGTCGCCCTGGAAGAACTCGGCCTCGGCGGGCTCCAGGACGTACCGGGTCCAGGTCGGGGCCGGCGCGTCCGGTTCCGCCTCGGCACGCGCCCAGGCGGCCGCCGAGGCCCGTTCCAGCTCCTCCCGGGAGCCGAGGGGCTCGCTCTGCCGTCCCGTCAGTGCCGCGGCCAGCGCGCCGCGCGAGCGTACGGCCAGGTCCGCCCGGCTCTCCTCCTGCCCGCACGCGGTGACCCGGCCCCGGATGCGCACCTGCCGGCCCACGGCGGGCCAGTAGAAGGCCAGCGCGGCCTCGGGCTGCCCGGCCAGCTGCCTGCCCTTGGCGCTGGTGGAGTGCGAGGCGAAGTGCCAGCCGCGGGCATCGGCGTCGTGCAGCATCAGGATGCGCACGTCGGGCCGTCCCCGGTCGTCCACCGTCGCCAGGCTCATCGTGTGCGGCTCGGGCTGCCCCGCCGCGGCGGCGTGCAGGAACCACTCCCGGAACAGCGGCAGGGGCGCGTCCGGCGCGGCCCCGGTGTCGAAGGCGGGGAGCGGGTTCTCCCATACGCGCAGGGAGTGCAGGGCGGCCCGGAACTCCTCGCCGCCCCTGCCGTCGGTCTCGCTGTTCTGGCTCGTCATGGCGTCAGGCTAGGGTGCGGGCCCATGAACGTGCACAGAGGTGTGGCGAGGGCCCTGTTCGCCCTCGCCGCGATACTTGCCGGGGCGGCGGTCCTCGCCCCGCTGTACCACCGGCCCGGCGGATACGCCCTGCTGGCCGAACTCGACGAACCCCTGGTCGTGGGCTCCCTCGCGGCCCTCGCCCTGGCCGGGGCCGCCGGACTCTCCTCCCGCCGCAAGGGCCTGCGTACGGCTGCGGCCCACGGTCTGGTGTGGGCGGTCGTCCTGGGTGCGTCGTGCGTCCCGGTCTACCTGATCGCGACCGACCCCTTCCCCTCCGTCGAGTACGACGTGCCGGCCCCGGACGGCGTCGCGCGCCGCCTGGTGGTGGAGCGCACCTCGGCGCTGACCGACCCGGTCTGGGAGGTCTACGTGGACGACGGCAGCTTCCCGACGGCCCGCCGCTGGCCGGTGGCCCGGTTCGACGAGCTGGTGCCCTGGCCGCAGGGCGTCCGCGACGCGGAATGGGCCTCCCCGGACGTCATCCGCCTGATCGACTTCGACCACCAGCCGCATCTGATCGAACTCTCCCCGCAGGGCCGCCCGTTGAGCAGCCTGGTCTGGTGAGGAGCGGGGCCGGGGTCAGTCCCGGCCCAGGATCACCGTCCCCGAGGAGCAGAACCAGCCGCCCGTGCCCGAGGCCAGCGCCACCTCGGGCAGCCGGCCGCCGGACTTGGTCACCTGGCCCGCCCCCGCCTCGCCGCGGAGCTGGCGGACGGCCTCGACCAGGAGGAAGAGGCCGCGCATGCCGGGGTGGCAGGCCGAGAGGCCGCCGCCGTCGGTGTTGACCGGGAGCTCGCCTTCGCGCAGCAGGCGGCCCTTCTCCACGAAGGCGCCGCCCTCGCCCTTCGCGCAGAAGCCGAGGTCCTCCAGGGTCACCAGGGTCATGTAGGTGAAGGCGTCGTAGATCTCGGCGAGGTCCACGTCCGCGGGGGTGAGGCCCGCCCGTTCGAAGGCGACCCGGCCCGAGACCGCGGCCGGGGACACGGTGAAGTCGTCCCACTGCGACATGGTGGTGTGGGAGACGGAGGTGCCCGAGCCCAGGATCCACACGGGTGCCTTGGCGGTGTCCGGTACGTAGTCCTCCGCCACCAGGAGCACCGCGCAGCCGCCGTCCGAGCGGATGCAGCAGTGCAGCTTGGTGAAGGGGTCCGCGATCATGTCCCCGGAGAGGACCTCCTCGACGGTGATGGGCTCGCGGAACATCGCGTCCGGGTTGGTGGCCGCGTTCGCCCTTGCCTGGACGGCCACTTCGGCGAGCTGCTCCAGCGTCGTGCCGTACTCGTGCATGTGGCGGCGGGCGGCCATCGCGTACTTGGAGACCAGGGTGTGCCCGTACGGGACCTCGAACTGGAGCGGCCCGCGCGCGCCGAAGGAGAGGTTCGAGGTCCGGCGCCGCGCCTTGATGTCGGCGCGGGCGGTGGATCCGTAGACCAGCAGGACGGCGTTCGCGTGCCCGGCCGCGATGGCGTCGGCCGCGTGGGCGGCCATGACCTCCCAGGTGGAGCCGCCGACGGAGGTGGAGTCGACCCAGGTGGGGCGCAGGCCCAGGTACTCGGCGACTTCGACCGGTGCGAGGACGCCGAGGCCGGCCGAGGCGAAGCCGTCGATGACGGAGCGGTCCAGGCCGGAGTCGGCGAGCGCCCGGCGGGCGGCCTGCGCGTGCAGGGCGTAGGGGGTGGGGCCGTCCACCCGCCCGCAGTCGGAGAGGGCGACGCCGGCCACCGCGACCCTGCGGCGGGGGCGGGCCGTGGGTCCGGATACGAGTCCGGAGGTGGGTCCGGAGGTGGGTCCAGATGTGAGTCCAGGCATGGAAGGACGGTATATCTGACGAGACGTCAGATGCTAGACCTTGCCGTGCAACCCGCCCCCGCCGCCCCCTGTGCATCTGTCCCCGCCGGGCCTAACATGACGGCCCGTCAGACACGGGGAGGAGCCCGACGATGGATGCCGCCTTCACCGCGGAGCAGGACGAGATGCGCCGCACCCTGCGCGAGATCCTGGGCAAACGCTGCGGCCCGGACGAGGTCAAGGCCGCCGTCCGCACCGCCGCCGGACACGATCACGAGCTGTGGCAGCAGCTCGCCCGGCAGCTCGGGCTGCCCGGGACCGCCGTCGCCGAGGAGTACGGCGGCGTCGGCTGCACCCCCGCCGACCTGGCCTTGGCCTGCGAGGAGACCGGGCGGGCACTGCTGCCCTCCCCGCTGCTGGCCACCGCCGTGCTCGGCGTGCCGCTGATCACCGCCCTCGGCACCGAGGCCCAGCGCGCCGCGCTGCTGCCCCCGCTCGCGGCGGGCGGGCTGACCGCCGCCCTCGCCGTCCCCGGCCCGGCCCTGGCCACCGCGCTCGCGCTCACCGGCGACAACACCGACGGGGAGTGGTCGGGGGGCGGCCGGGCCGGCGGGGTGCAGGCCCGCGCCGACGCGGGCGGCGACGGCTGGCGGCTCTACGGGGAGAGCGCCCAGGTGCTCGACGGGCACAGTGCCTCCGTGCTGCTCGTCGCCGCGCACACCGGTGGCTTCGCCCGCAGCCGCACCCTGCTGTTCCTGGTCCGGGGTGACGCGCCCGGCCTCGTCCGCAGTCGGCAGGCCGTCCTCGACGAGACCCGCCCGCAGGCCAGGATCCAGCTGCGGGACGTACCCGCGGAGCTGCTCGGAGAGGACGGGGCGGACGTGCTCGGCGCCCTCGCCGCCACCGGGCGCACCGCCTGCGCGGCCCTGGCCGCCGAGGCGGTCGGCGCGGCCGGGCAGGCGCTCGCCCGCACCGTGGAGTACGTGCGCCGGCGCGAGCAGTTCGGCCGCCCCATCGGCTCGTTCCAGGCGGTCAAGCACCGCCTCGCGGACCTGTACGTACAGGTGCAGGCGGCCAGGTCGGCGGCCTACTACGCCGCCTGGGACCCCGAGCAGGGCGGCCTCGCCCTCGCCCAGGCCCTGGAGGCCCTGCGGATCACCGCGGGCGAGGCCATCCAGCTGCACGGCGGCATCGGTTTCACCTGGGAGCACGACGCGCACCTCTACTTCAAACGGGCCGCCGCCGACGAGCTGCTGTTCGGCCCCGTGCACCGGCTGCGCGCGCACGCCGCGGACCGCGCGGGCCTGTTCGCGCCCGCGCACGCCTCCGCGACCGGACCGGCAACCGAGTCCGCGACCGAGCCCGCGACGGCGCACCCGCCCGCGGCCGCGACCGCCCCGACATCCCTCACCGAAAGGGTGGCCGTCTGATGGCTCCCGGCGTCAAGCTGATGCAGAAGGTCTCCTCGACCATGCTGTTCGCCAAGATCGCACCGCACTTCATCCCCGCCATGGACCGCGCCGTGCACAAGCTCACCCGGGGCAGGGTGCTGCTCAGCGCCCAGATGCTGCCGGGCGTGATCCTGACCGCCAAGGGCGCCAGGACCGGCGAGCCGCGCACCACCCCGCTCGCCTGCATGCCGGAGGACGGCGGGACGAGCTGGCTGCTGATCGGCTCCAACTTCGGCCGGCCCGGGCACCCGGCGTGGACCGGCAACCTGCTCAAGCACCCGGACGCGGACGTGAGTTGGAAGGGCCAGGACATCGCGGTGCGGGCCCGGCTGCTGGAGGGCGAGGAACGCGCGACGGCATGGAGTGCGGTGCTGAAGTTCTGGCCGCCGTACGCGACGTACCAGGCGCGCATCGAGCGCGAGATCCGGCTGTTCCGCCTGGAGCGTCGCTGATCGCAGGCAGTTCGTGAGGTGCCGTCACCCGGGGTGGGTGTGCGGGCGGGGCCGGCCGGGCCGGCGTGGAGGGCGGCGGACCCGGGGAGGGTCCGCCGTCACTTGGTCGGCTTCTTGCCGGTGATGCCCAGGTGGACGAGGAGGGCCAGGTTCGGCTTGAGCTCGGCCTGCTTGACGCCCCAGGTCTGGAAGCCCTTCTGGTGCGAGGCGACCGCAGCCAGCATGGCGACCAGGGAACCGGCCATGGCCGCCGGGCTGAGGTCCTTGTCGACCTTGCCCTTGGCCTGGAGCTCCTTCATCGATTCGGTGAGGGAGTTGGTGACCGAGTTCAGGATCTTCATGCGGATCTTGTAGAACCGCTTGTCGCCCTCGGCCGCGCCGAGGTCGACGACCCGCAGGATCGCGTCGTTGCGCCGCCAGAAGTCCAGGAAGCCCTCGACGAGTTCCTCGGCCGCCGCCCAGCCGGCCTTGCCGACCCAGGTGCGGCCCTCGACGAGCGAGGTCAACTGCGCGCCTTCGGTCGCCATTTGCTCGGCGATCTCCAGGACGGCGCCCTCGACGTCCGGGAAGTACTGGTAGAAGGTCGCGGGGGAGGTGCCGGCCTTGCGGGCGACGTCGATCACTTTGACGTCGCGGTACGGCGAGGAGCTGAGCATCTCGCTCAGGCAGTCGAGCAGCTTCTGCCGCGTCGCCTGGCCGCGCCGGCCGGCGACACGCCCGTCGACGGTGCGTACTTGTCCTGTCATGCCGTCAGCTTACCGAGGGGTGATCGGCGCGCTATTCGGCCGCCTGCAAATGGGGTTACGGGGTCATTGGCCTGGGCGGGAGCCCGTCGGGGCGGGCCGCGGACGCGGATTTCGGCCGGGCGTGGCGCCCGTACGGCGCCGACGCGGCGCCGGCGGGGCGCGAGCGTGCCGCCGGGCACACCGCCGGGACCGCCGTCGGGCGCGTCGTCCCGTTCCGCGAGATTTCCCCCGATTAGTCTTATCAACAGGCTGTGGACAAGTTTTCGGGCGGATCATGGCTGGGAGAAGTGGGAGGGTACACACCCCCGCACAACGGAAGGAACCGGGCTCATGGCCGCATTCGCGGAAGGCGAACCCTGCTGGGTGGACGCCTCGCTTCCGGACGTCGAGGCGGGCAAGCGCTTCTACGGCGAGCTCTTCGGGTGGACCTTCGGCGGCAGTGCGGGCGCCGAGTACGGGGGCTACACACAGGCCTACAGCCACGGGCGCAACGTCGCCGCCCTCGCCCCCAAGCCCGACGGCCGGATGCCCACCGTATGGGGGATCTACCTGTACACCTCCGACGCCTACGCCTGTGCCCAGCGCATCCGCGCCGCGGGCGGCCAGCTCGTGATGGACCCCATGCCCGTCGGCCCGTACGGCACGGCCGGGATGGCCGCGGACCCCGGCGGGGCCGTCTTCGGCCTTTGGCAGCCCGGCACCCACCACGGCTTCGAGGCCCAGCAGGAACCGAACAGCTACTGCTGGACCGAGGTGTACACCCGGGCCCGCGAAGCCGTCGACGACTTCTACGCCAAGGTCTTCGGCTACGTCCCGCAGGACCAGGACGACGCCGGGGTCGACTACCGCATCTGGTCCCCGCCCGGCAAGGCGCCCGGACCGGACACCGCCGTCATGGGCCGCAGCATGATCACCGACGCCTTCCCGGCGATCATGCCCGCGCATTTCCTCGCCTACTTCGCCGTCCCGGACTGCGACCAGGCCGTGATCACGGTGCAGCGCCTCGGCGGGCGCGTCACCGCCGATCCCTTCGACACGCCGTACGGCCGGATCGCCGTCGTCGCCGACAATCAGGGGGCCGTCTTCGGGCTCCTGTCGGAACCCAGGACGAACCCGGCCGCGTAGCCGGGGCCGTACCCCGCGCGGGCCTGACAGAATCGGGTTG
The DNA here is from genome assembly GCF_000725805.1 of Streptomyces xanthophaeus. Lineage (GTDB taxonomy): Bacteria > Actinomycetota > Actinomycetes > Streptomycetales > Streptomycetaceae > Streptomyces > Streptomyces xanthophaeus. The sequence goes on from NZ_JOFT01000036.1 coordinate 60,026, forward strand.
CGCGACCCGGGCGGCGCCCGGGGGTGAGACGCTGCGCGGGGCCAGGCCCCGCGCCGGTGCGCGTGCTGGTGGAAACGGGTCCGGAGAGAGGACCCGTACGGGGAGGTGTGGAGGCGAGTGGTGGAGCAGCTGACGCAGCACGACCCGAGACGGATCGGCCCCTTCGAGGTGCTGGGACGGCTCGGCGCCGGCGGCATGGGGCTGGTCTATCTCGCGCGGTCGGCGTCCGGACGGCGTGTCGCGATCAAGACGGTGCGCACCGAGCTCGCCGAGGACCAGCTCTTCCGCGTGCGCTTCACCCGCGAGGTGGAGGCGGCGCGCGCCGTGTCCGGCTTCTACACCGCGGCCGTGGTCGACGCCGACCCGCGGGCCGCCGTCCCGTGGCTGACCACCGCCTACGTCCCGGCCCCCTCCCTGGAGGAGATCGTCAACGAGTGCGGGCCCATGCCCGCGCAGGCCGTACGGTGGCTCGCCGCCGGGATCGCCGAGGCCCTGCAGTCCATCCACGGCGCCGGCCTGGTCCACCGCGACCTGAAGCCCTCGAACGTCCTCGTCGTCGAGGACGGGCCGCGCGTGATCGACTTCGGCATCGCCAGCGGCGTCTCCAACACCCGCCTGACCATGACGAACGTCGCCGTCGGCACCCCCGCGTACATGTCGCCCGAGCAGGCGAAGGACTCGCGCAGCGTCAAGGGCGCCAGCGACGTCTTCTCGCTCGGCTCCACCCTCGTCTTCGCCGCCACCGGCCACCCTCCCTACAGCGGGGCCAACCCGGTGGAGACGGTCTTCATGCTGCTGCGCGAGGGGCCCAACCTGGAGGGGCTGCCCGAGGAACTGCGGCCGCTGATCGATTCCTGCATGCAGATGGACGCCACCCTGCGTCCCACCCCGGCCGACCTCCAGGCCCAGCTGGCCCCCCACCTCTTCGAGGGCGACGACGAGAGCGGGACCGCCTCCGCGTGGCTGCCCGGGCGGGCCGTCGCGATGATCGAGGCCCGGCGGGCGGGAAACCGTACGCCCCCCGCACCCGTGGTCCCCTCGCCCGGCCCCGCGTCCCGCCCGGGCTCCGGCTCCGGCGCGGGATCCCGCGGACCGCTCTCCGGCCCGGCCACGCACCGCCGCCAGCGCGGCGTCGACCCCTGGCTGGACCCGCGTACGGGCCAGGCCGTGCCGCAGCGCCCGCAGCACCCGCCCATGTCCCCGGTCCACTCCGGCGACCCCGTCCGCCTCGGCGGCTCCCCGGTGCCGATCGGGCCCGGCCCGCGCGCCACCGCCGCGGCCCCCGCCGGACACGGCGCCGCCGACTCGGCGACCGGCTGGATCCGCCCCCCGGGCGGCTCGTCCGCCGCGTCCGTCGCCGCTCCCGCCACCGGCCCGGCCGTGCCGGGCCCCGGCCCGGCTCCGGACAGCGGCCGCTGGCGCCCGTGGCGCTTCCGCATGTCCAACGAGGTCTGGGGCACCCCCACCGTCGCCGGCGACCTGCTCTACGTCACCTCCTTCGAGGTGCACGCCCTGGACGTGGCCAGCGGCCGCCGCCAGTTCAAGACCCGCGACGTGGCCTGGTCCATGGCCGTCTCCGACGGCCGCATCCACGCCTCCGACGGCCCCTCCCTCTACGCGCTCGACGCCACCGACGGCTCCGAACGCTGGCGGCTGTCCACCGACGCCTGGGTGTACGCCCTGCGCGCCGAGCGGGGCACCGTCATCACCGCCACCCGCGGCGGCGGCGTCCAGGGCTGGGAGTCCTCGAACGGCCAGAAGCTGTGGGAGCTGACCGGCGCCCAGAGCGACTTCGAGACCCCGGAAGCCGCCCCGGTCCTGCACGACGGCACGGTGTACGTGTGGCAGGACGCGCGGCTGCGCGCCCTCGACGCCCGCACCGGCCGCGAGTCCTGGTCCTACCCGGTCGGCGACGCCGGGTCCTGCGGGAACGTCCCCGTACGGGTCACCCCCGCCCCCGACGGCAACGTCTACGTCAGCGCCGGCACCCGCGTGCTGTCCGTGGACCGGGCCTCGGGCCGGGTCCGCTGGCACTTCGAGGCCCCCGCCGTGTTCCTGGCGCCCCCGGCCTTCGCCCCGGGCCCCGCGGTGACCGGGGGCGGGGTCTACCTCGCCGACCACCTCGGCACCGTCTACGCCCTGGACGCCGCCACCGGCAAGGACCGCTGGCGCATCGCCACCGAGACGCGGTCCTCCACGGACCCGGTGCTGGTGGCCAACGGCAACGTCCACCTCGGCGCGGGCAGCGCCCTGTACACGCTCGACGCGGTCACCGGCACCCCGAAGTGGCGCTTCGCCGCGGGCGGCGAGATCACCGGCCTGCCGGCCGTGGCGGACGGCCGGGTGCACTTCGGCTCGGCGGACCACTGCCTGTACACCCTGGATGCAGCGGGCGGCCAGCTCCGCTGGAAGCTGGCGACCGGCGGGGAGATCACCGGCGCCCCGGTCGCGGAGGCGGGCGTGGTGTACGCGTGCAGCAAGGACCGCTGCGTGTACGCCCTGGACGCGGCGAAGGGCACCGGCACCCGTACCAGCACCTGACGCGGGCGGGGCCCGCCGCCCGACGGCGTCGGGGCCCCGCTGAGTCGCGCAGCGCACCGGGAGTGACAGGATGGACCCCATGAGCAACGTTTTCTTCGACATCACCATCGACGGTGCCCCCGCGGGCCGCATCGTCTTCAACCTGTTCGACGAGGTCGTTCCGAAGACCGCCCGCAACTTCCGCGAGCTGGCCACCGGCCAGAACGGCTACGGCTACGCGGGCTCCGGCTTCCACCGCGTCATCCCGCAGTTCATGCTCCAGGGCGGTGACTTCACCAACCACAACGGCACCGGCGGCAAGAGCATCTACGGCGAGAAGTTCGCGGACGAGAACTTCGACCTCAAGCACGACCGCCCGTACCTGCTGTCGATGGCGAACGCCGGCCGCAACACCAACGGCTCGCAGTTCTTCATCACCACGATCGTCACCGGCTGGCTCGACGGCAAGCACGTCGTCTTCGGCGAGGTCGTCGAGGGCACCGAGATCGTCGACAAGATCGAGTCCCTGGGCTCCCAGTCGGGTGGCACCAAGGCCAAGATCGAGATCGCGGCTTCGGGCGTCGTCGAGGCCTGATCCGGCCCGGCCCGTACGACTGGACGGCCCCGCCCCCTTCCCGGGGGCCGGGGCCGCCGTCATGTCCGCGCACGGTCCCGCCGGGCGCCGGGACGGCCTACGGGCGCCCCTGCGGCCCCGGCCCGGGCGGTCAGCCCTGCGGCGGCGCCCCGTAGGGGTCCTGCGGGCCGGTGTACGGCCCCGTCCGCGGCGCCGGTTCCACCTGAGGCAGGTCCCGGCGGCGCCCGCGCTTCGGGCGGCCGCTCATCACGGCCGCGGCCAGCAGGAGCAGGGCGCCGCCGCCGAAGGCATGGGCCAGACCGTCCCCGAGCCCCCGGCCGTCACCGCCCACCGACAGACCCCCCGCGGCCTGGCCCTGGCGGACCATCCACAGGACGGCGAAACCGAGGACGACCACCCCGGCCAGCGCCATGAGCAGCCGCGAGCGGAGCACGACCGCGCACAGGGTGAGCAGCACGGCGAACAGGAGCGGCAGCAGCAGCGACGCCAGCAGAGCGGCCCGGGCATCGGTGATCCCCGCGGAGGAGAAGAGCTCCTCGACGCGGTAGTCGCGTCCGTGACGGCCGTCGTACCAGGCACGGAAGGGGCTCCGGACGGCGGCCGCCGCTCCGATGAGACCCATCAGCGAACCGAGTACGTTGCGGATCATGCCCGGCCCTCCGAGACAGGGTCCCCGGTCCTGACGCTACGCCCGGCCACCGGCCCCCGCATGCCGGGACGGCGCCTTGCCCATGGGCCCCGCGCACCCTCCCTGGTAGGGTCCCGCCCGTTGTCTTCGGGGGAAGGGTCACACCATGGACGTAGGACGTCGTGTCCGGTTCACCGCAGTGCTGGTGGCCGTCGTGTTCGCGCTGACGGGGTTCTCGTCGAGCGGCGGATCCGGCAGCGGCAGCAGCGGGAAGAGCAAGAGCAAGAGCAGCAGCGGTGGCGGATGCTCCAGCTCCAAGAGCAAGAAGAAGACGCACAGCAGCGGCAGCGGCAGCGGCAGCTCCGCCACCCCCTCGCCGAGCAGGACGGGTCCTCCCGCCCACGCCGTCGTCGTCACCTGCGCGGGCCCGGGCAGGACGGAGGCCACCGTGAAGGTCACCTCCGACGTCGACGCGCAGCGCACCGTCAAGGTCCCCGTGATCTTCCAGGACGCTCAGCGGGGCGCCCTCGACACCGCCTCCGTGCGGGTCACGCTCAAGGCCCGCGAGACCAAGACGGTCACCGTCGCCCTGTCGCTGCCGAACACGGCCGCCCAGGTGAAGAACTGCACGGTCGGGACCATCGAGAAGTCCTAGGGAGCACCGGCCGGCAGTGGGACGCCGTGGACCGAGAACGGTTCGGTGAGGGAGGCGTACTGGCCGGCGGTCAGCCGCTCGCGCTTCCAGATCGCTTGCGCGGTCCGGGTCGTGCACCCGATGGCGGACCGCAGCCCGCCGCCCGGGTGTCCGGCCCTGAGCTCCTCGCCGCGCGGGGCGAAGGCATCGCGGACCTGTCTGTTCAGCGCACTGAACTCCGCGGCGGAAAGCCCGGGCACGGCGCCCTGGTCGTACGCGCCGGATGCCACCGCCGTGGCGGTGGCCCACCGGATCGCGTCCAGCGTCCCTCCGGACAGCCGGGACGCCGTGGCGACGAAGGACGCCACCTCAGGCGGAACCATGGACATGCGCCCACGGTAGCCGGTAGCCGGTAGCCGGTAGCCGGTAGCCGGTGGACGAGAGGGCCGGCCCGTGGGTCACCGCAGTCTCGGCTCCGGCGCCCCCTTCCGCCCCGCGAACAGCTCCGCCTGCCTCTCCGGAGCCAGGTTCCCCAGCGCGATCAGCGCCGGGGCCTGGGCGAGGGCCTGCTGGAGCGCGGCCTGCTTGGCCGACCACAGGGCCCGTACGGTGCCCTGCACGGCCTCCGTCGGCAGGCCGGCCAGCGTCCCGGCGGCGCGCAGGGCCGCCGGGAGCAGCTCCGAGGGCCCGGTGAGCTCGGACACCAGCCCGATCTCGTGCGCCCGCCGGGCCGTGAGGCGTTCCGCCGTGCCCATCAGGGACATCCGGGCCACCTCGCCGAAGGGCATCCGCTGCGCCATGTAGACGGCCTCGTAGGCGCTGACCATCCCGTACGTGGTGTGCGGGTCGAAGAAGGTGGCCGTCTCCGAGGCGATCAGGAAGTCGGCCTCGCCCAGCAGGTAGAAGGCCCCGCCGCAGGCCATGCCGTTGACTGCGGCGATCACCGGCTTCCACAGGTCGCCCGACTTGGGGCCGATCGCCAGCAGCGGGTCGTCGGCCGAGTACGGGGAGGCCGGCTGCGGCACCTGGACGCCGCGGTCGATGCCGGTGCAGAAGGCGGCGGTGCCCGCGCCCGTCAGCACCACCGCCCGCACGTGCGGCTCGTACCGCAACGCCCGCCACGTCTCGGCCAGCTCGGCGGCCGTCTCCAGGTCGACGGCGTTGTGCCGGTGCTCCCGGTCCAGGGTGACGACCGCGACGCCGCTCGCCGGGTCCCGCTCCACCCGTACGCTCACGGCTTCTCCAGGATCCAGCGCGGCACGGTCATCCCGCCCGTCCCGGTGAAGACCACCTGGACCCGGGCTCCGATGCGCAGCCGGGCCGGGTCCACCGAGTCGAGGGGGGCGTCGGCGCAGGAGACGAGGTTCCCGGCCAGCCGGATCTGCGGGGCCTCGGCGAGCTCCACGAGGATCACGTTGTACGGGGCCTGGGCGGCGTAGGCGGGCAGCAGCGGCGGATGCGGGCGGACGTACGACCAGATCCGGCCGCGGCCCGACATCAGCCGCCACTCGCTGTCGAAGGACCGGCAGTGCGGGCAGCAGGGGCGGGGCGGGAAGCGCAGCCGGCCGCAGGCGGTGCAGGCCTGGACGCGGAGCTCGCCACGGGCGGCGTACTCCCAGAAGGGGGCGCCGTCCTCGTCGGGCACGGGGAGCAGCAGCTGGTCGGGAGCGGTGGTCATCGGGCGTCGCCTCCTCAGGCGCGGAGCAGGATCGCGGACGTCGGGACGCCTTCGCCCGCCGTCACCAGGCAGGTCGCGGCGTCCGGTACCTGGGCGGTGGAGACGCCGCGCAGCTGCTTGACGCCCTCGTTGATCAGGTTGAAGCCGTGCACGTACGCCTCGCTGAGGCCGCCGCCGCCGGTGTTGATGGGGAGCCGGCCGCCCATTTCCAGGGCCCCGCCCTCGGTGAAGGCGGCGCCCTCGCCGCGCCCGCAGAAGCCGTAGCCCTCCAGGGAGAGCGGGATGAGAGGGGTGAAGGCGTCGTATATCTGGGCGACGTCCACGTCCTGGGGGCCGAAGTCGGCCTGCTTCCACAGGTGCCGGGCGGCGGTCCAGGCGGGGCCGGAGAGGGGGTCGTCGTTCCAGTAGTTGACCATGCCGTGGTGCTGGGCGGGCAGGCCCTGGGCGACGGAGTGCACGTAGACGGGCTTCTGCCGGCAGTCCCGGGCCCGTTCGGCGGAGACGATCACGCAGGCCAGTGCGCCGTCGGTCTCCAGGCAGTTGTCGAAGAGGCAGAGCGGGTCGCTGATCATGCGGGAGGTCATGTACATCTCGCGGGTCAGCGGGCGTTCGTACATCATGGCGGCCGGGTTCTCGTTGGCCCGGTTGCGGCAGGCCATGGCCACGTTGAAGAGGTGGTCGCGGGTGGCGCCGTACTCGTGCATGTAGCGCCGGGCCAGCATGCCGATCTCGTCGGCCGGGCGCAGCAGTCCGAAGGGGCGGGTCCACTGGCCGGGGGTGGGGAGCTGGACGGCGGTGTTCTTCCAGGGGCGCGGGCCGGAGCCGCGCTTGCGCGAGCGCCAGGCGACGCCGACGGTGGCCTGGCCGGTGGCGACGGCGGCCGCGAGGTGGCCGACGGTGGCGCAGGAACCGCCGCCGCCGTAGCCGATCTTGGAGAAGAAGGTGACGTCGCCCGCGCCGATGGCCTTGGCGACCTCGACCTCGTCGGTCTCCTCCATGGTGTAGGAGGAGAAGGCGTCGATCTCGGACGGATCGATCCCGGCGTCCGCGAGCGCCGCGAGGATGGCCCGGCAGGCCAGTTCCTTCTCGGACTGGGGCAGTTGTCTGGCAAAGGGGGTCTGCCCGATGCCGACTATCGCCGTAGCGTCCTTGAGCGTTGCCGCCATCGCCACCTCCGGGGGGTGCACCAGTACTGACAGCCGCGAAGGCTACAGCTAATCTGACGGATAGTCAGCTACTGGGTACCGGGAGGGGCGGACGATGGGCGAGGACGGACACGACGCACTGCACGGAACGGGCCGCGGAACGGGCCGCGGAACGGGCCGCGGCGCGGGCCGCGTGACCGCGCCGGGGGAGGGCTTGCGGGAGGGCCCGGGGGGCGGGGGCCTGCACGGCGGCCAGAGCGTGGACCAGGGCGAGGCGCCCCGGGGCGACGCGGTCGGGAGACCGCTCGGCGCCCCGCGGCAGGCGCCCCCTCCCGGCGACGCGGGCGAGGACCGGTACGGCGAGCTGCGGGAGGCCCCTCCCGGCGCCCCGGCCGACCTGGCCGCCCCGGCCGACCCGCGGGAGGACCCGCGCGGGGACCTGCGCTGGGGCAGCATCGCCGGACTGGTCCGCGACGCCGCCACCCGCTACGCCGACCACGAGGCCGTCGTCGACGGCCGCACCCGCATCAGCTACGCCCAGCTCGGCGAACGCGTCGAACGCGCCGCGGCCGCCTGCATCGCCGCCGGCGTGGAACCGGGCGACCGCGTCGCCGTCTGGGCCCCCAACACCCTGGAATGGATCGTCTCCGCCCTCGGAGCCGTCACGGCCGGCGCCGTGCTCGTCCCTCTCAACACCCGCTTCAAGGGCGCCGAAGCTGCCTACGTCCTCCAGCGCAGCCGCACCCGGCTGCTCTTCGTCACCGGCACCTTCCTCGGCACCTCCTACGTCGCCTCCCTGCGCCGCGCCGCCGCCGAAGGCCCCGGCAGCGGACCACTGCCCGCGCTGCCGCTCCTGGAACAGGTCGTCGTCCTCGCCGACGACGCCCCCGAGTCCTTCCGCACCTGGAAGGACTTCCTGGCCGGCGGGGACCGCATCCCGGCCGCCGCGGTCCGCGAACGCGCCGCATCCATCCCCTCCGACGCCCCCTCCGACATCATCTTCACCTCGGGCACCACCGGCAGCCCCAAGGGCGCCGTCATCACCCACGCCCAGTCCCTGCGCTGCTACGCCGTCTGGAGCGAACTCGCCGGACTCCGCGAGGGCGACCGCTACCTGATCGTCAACCCCTTCTTCCACACCTTCGGCTACAAGGCCGGGATCATCGCCTGCCTGATGCGCGGGGCCACGATGGTCCCCCAGCCCGTCTTCAACGTCGACACCGTCCTCGCCAACATCGCCGCCGAGCGGATCTCCGTACTCCCCGGACCGCCCACCCTCCACCAGTCCCTCCTCGACCACCCCCAGCGCGACCACCACGACCTCACCGCCCTGCGCCTGGTCGTCACCGGCGCCGCCGTGGTCCCGCTCCAGCTCGTCGAACGGCTGCGCGGCGAACTGCACATCGCCACCGTGCTCACCGCCTACGGGCTCTCCGAGGCCAGCGGGATCGTCACCATGTGCCGGCGCGGCGACCCGGCGGAGGTCATCGCCGCCACCTCCGGCCGGGCCGTCCCCGGCACCGAACTGCGCATCACCGACCGGCACGGAGCCGCCCAGCCCCACGGCACGGCCGGCGAGGTGTGGGTCCGCGGCCACCACGTCATGTCCGGCTACTTCGAGGACCCCGCCGAGACCGCGAAGGCGATCACCCCCGAAGGCTGGCTGCGCACCGGCGACGTCGGCGTCCTCGACGCGGACGGCAACCTGCGCATCACCGACCGGATCAAGGACATGTTCATCGTCGGCGGCTTCAACGCCTACCCGGCCGAGATCGAACAACTCATCGGCCTGCACCCGGACATCGCCGACGTCGCCGTCATCGGCATCACCGACCCCCGCCTCGGCGAGGTCGGCAAGGCCTACGCCGTACGCCGCCCCGGCTCCACCCTCACCGCCGACGACCTGATCGCCTGGAGCCGACGGGAGATGGCCAACTACAAGGTCCCGCGCACCGTGGAGTTCGTCACCGAACTCCCGCGCAACGCAAGCGGCAAGGTCCTCAAACGCGAACTCCGCACCCGCACCCGTTCCTAGACGGTGCCCCGGTCCTGGCGGCGGGCCAGGACCAGGCGCCAGCGGGGGGCGCCCGACGGGAGGTGGCCGAAGTGGTCCAGGGGGGCGGTCTCCACCGTGAAGCCGGCCGCCGTCAGGTCCCGGCGGACCCCGCCCAGCGGAAACGTCCGGTAGTACATGACGAACGGCGGCCGCCACACCGCGTTGCGCACCCGCATGGCCGCGTCGAAGCCCGCCACCGCCCACCACAGCGGCGACCCCGGCGGGAGCGGCGCGCCGATCGGGAACGCGAAGACCCCGCCGGGGCGCAGCGCACCGTGCACGCCCGCGAACAGGGCGGGCCGCTCGGCCGTGAGGAAGTGCCCGAAGGCACCGAAGCTCACCGCCAGGTCGTACGCCTCCCCGAGCGCGGGGGGCAGCGCCAGCGCGTCGGCCCGTACGAAGTCCACGCGCGGGTCCGGATGCGCCCGTGCGGCCTCGGCCAGCATGCCCGCGCTGAGGTCCACCCCGGTCACCCGGTCCCGGCACAGCCGGCGCAGCATCCCGAGCCCGGCGCCGGTGCCGCAGCACACGTCCAGACCGGCACCGAAGGACCCCTCGCGCTGGGCGAGGGTCTCCTCAACGGCGTCGAGCATCCGGTCCGGGGTGCGGAAGGGCGTGCGGTCGAACTTCGGCGCGAGCAGGTCGTACCCGCGCTCGACCGAGGAGAGGGCCTGGACGGCCAGTTCGCGGACGGTCGGCCCCTGGGAGGTGAACACCGGCCCACCCTATGCGCCCCGGCGCCCCCGCCGGCGGACACACGGAAGCGGCGGCCCCGATGGCTCCCCCTCCGGGCCACCGCGACCGCCGCTCTCCCCCGTGTTCCCCCGTACTCCCCCGTCCCCCCAGCTCCGCGCCGCGTTCCCCCGTGTTCCCCCGGATCCCCCCGTGGTTCCCCCGTGCGGTGCGGAGCTGCTGCGCCCTGGTCCTACGGACGCGGGCCGGACGCGTGGTTGTCCAGTGTCTGGATCTCCTCGCCCGAGGTCTGGTTGTCGAGCGGCTTGATCTCGGCGCCCGAAGCGTGGTTGTCCAGCGTTTCGATCTCGACGCCCGAGGCATGGTTGTCGAGCGGCTTGAGGTCGCCGTCCTTCGGCAGGATGTTCTCGTTCGTCGTCATCGGATCTCCTGATGGGTAGGTGGGCCCGTTCGGCGATTCCCCCGAGGACCGCCGAACGGGCAGTCCCCCGACCGACCCGGTTGCCCCCCGACGCGCCGGGTCGATGTACCTATCGTGCCGGGCGGCGATAAACGAACGATGAACGTCCCGTTCAGCGCCGGCAGCCACGGACCGCAGTCGCAGGACGCAACCGCAGACCGCTGCCACGGTCGCGCCTCAGGCAGCCAGCTCCGAAGCCAACAGAGCCCGCACCTCGGCCAGTTCGGCCGAGTCCAGCTGCGCGAACACCGTCTCCGCGTCCCGCCAGCAGGCCCGCGCCCGGTCCGTCTGCCCCAGCCGCCGCAGCGCCTTGCCCAGCACCGTCAGGACCGTGGCCCGCCGCCACTCCCCGCCGATGCCGCGCAGCGCGATCGCCTGCTCGGCGTGCGAGGCGGCCAGGGTGGGCCGGCGCGCGGCCAGATGGGCCTCGGCCAGCCGGAAGTGGGTCACGCCCTCCCACAGGGGCTGCCGGTTCTCGTGGAACAGGGACAGCGCCTCGGTCAGCTGCGCCAGCGCCTCGCCGAGCCGGCCCGCCTGGGTGAGGGCGATGCCCAGCGCGTACCGGCCGTTGGCCAGCCGCAGGGTCAGGCCCATCCGGTCGTATATGGCGATGCCCTGCTGCGCGAGGTCGATGGCGCTGCTGAGACGGCCCAGCATCACGTGGATGCGGGACAGGTTGCACAGGGCGCTGGCCTCGCCGATGTTGTTGTCGTCGGCCCGGAAGTTCTCGATCGCCTCCAGCAGGAACCGCTCGCCGTCGGCGTACCGGCCCTGGTGCAGCGCGATGATCCCGCGGTCGTTGGGCGCCCAGCAGCTCGGCAGCGGGTCGTCGGCCTCGCGGGCCAGTGCCATCGCCTGCCGCGCCTCGTCGTCGGCCTCCGCGTTCAGCCCGGAGACCAGGTAGACCATGGTCAGGGTGGTCCGGGCCCGGCCCTCGGCCCGCGGGTCCTTCGCCGCGCGGGCGGCGTCGCGCAGGGCCACCGCGGACGACTCGTACTGCTTGGAGTTGGCCCCCGACTCCGCCAGGTCCTTCGCCGCCCACAGCAGGTCCACGGCCCGGCGCAGCACGTGCGTCTCCCCGTCCCGCGCGGCGGCCTGCCGTACGCAGGCCAGCAGCGGGTCCGCCTCGGCGAACAGCCAGTCCAGGGCGGTCCGCGGCTCCGTGAAGGACAGGCCGGGGTGGTCGGTGGGGGAGAGGTGCGCGGGGAGCCGGTCGCCCGGGCGCTCCAGCGCGTACACCCCGGAGGCGGTGGCGAGGTAGAAGTCCAGCAGCCGGTCCAGGGCGGCGTCGCGCCGGCTCGGCGGCTGCTCGTCGCGTTCGGCGCACGCACGCGCGTAGAGGCGTACGAGGTCGTGGAAGCGGTAGCGGCCGGGCGCGGCCGATTCCAGCAGGGAGCAGTCGACTAAAGCCTCCAGCAGGTCCTCGGTGCCGTGCTCCGGCAGGTCGAGCACGGCGGCCGCTGCGGCCAGGGAGATGTCGGGCCCGTCGGCCAGCCCCAGCAGGCGGAACGCCCGCTGCTGGGCGGGCTCCAGCTGCCCGTAGCCCAGCTCGAACGTCGCCTTGACGGCGAGGTCGCCGGCCTGGAGCTCGTCGAGGCGGCGGCGCTCGTCGCCGAGCTTGGCGGCGAGGACGGAGACGGTCCAGGTCCGCCGGGCGGCGAGGCGGGACGCGGCGATGCGGATGGCCAGCGGCAGGAAGCCGCAGGCTCCGACGACGTCGAGGGCGGCCTGGCGTTCGGCGCGCACGCGCTCCTCGCCCACGATCCGGGTGAACAGCTGAAGGGCCTCCTCGGGGCTCATCACGTCGAGGTCGACGAGATGGGCCCCGGCGAGGCCCGCCATGCGGACCCGGCTGGTGACGAGGGCGGCGCAGCCCGCGGTGCCCGGCAGCAGCGGGCGCACCTGGGCCGCGTCGCGGGCGTTGTCGAGCAGGACCAGGACGCGGCGGCCGTCCAGGGTGGACCGGTAGAGCGCGGCGCGCTCGGCGGAGGAGTCGGGGATGGAGCTGTCGGGGGTGCCGAGCGCGCGCAGGAAGGCCCCGAGGACCGCTTCAGGTTCGGCGGGACGGGCCTCGGTGCCCTGGAGGTCGACGTAGAGCTGCCCGTCGGGGAAGTGCGGCCGCGCGGCGTGGGCCACGTGCACGGCCAGGGTGGTCTTGCCGACGCCGCCGATCCCGGCGAGCGCGGAGACGGCCATGACCTGGCCCTCGGCGCCACCGGAGAGGATCGTGCCGAGCTCGTCGACGAAACTGGCACGGCCCGTGAAGTCGGGCACGGTCGCGGGCAATTGGGCCGGCCTCACGTGGACGGAAGCGGTCGCGGGCGCCGGTTCCTCGGCGCGGGCCAGGTCGGCGTCGGCGTTCAGGATGCGCTGCTGGAGGGCGGCGAGTTCGGGGCGCGGGTCGACGCCGAGCTCGTCGGCGAGGAGGCGGCGGGTGTCGGCGTAGACGGCGAGCGCCTCCGCCTGCCGGCCGCTGCGGTACAGGGCGAGCATCAGCAGCTCGCGCAGGCGCTCGCGCAGCGGGTGCGCGGCGGTGAGCGCGGTCAGCTCGGAGACGGCCTCGGCGTGGTGGCCGACCTCCAGGTCGAGGTCGAGGCGGCTCTCCAGCAGCTGGAGGCGCCATTCGGCGAGGCGGGTGCGTTCGGTCTCGGCGTGCGGGCCGGGCACTCCGGCCAGGGGCTCGCCGTCCCACAGGTCCAGGGCGCGGGCCAGGAACGTACGGGCCAGGGTGCGGTCACCGGCCGTACGGGCGGCCTCGGCGTCGGCGGCGAGGCTGCGGGCGACGCCGAGGTCGAGGGTGGCGGCGGAGCGCAGCCTTATGGCGTAGCCGCCGGACTCGGTCACCAGCAGCCCGGGGTCGAGGACCTTGCGCAGGCGGGAGGCGTACGTACGGATGGTGGCCAGGGCCTGCTGCGGCGGGTCCTCGCCCCAGATGGCGTCGATCAGCTCGGGCGCGGTGGCGGTGCGCCCGTCGCGCAGCAGGAGCGCGGCGAGCAGGGCGCGTTGCTGGGGGGTGCCGGAGGGCAGGGCCTCGGAGCCGCGCCAGGCGCGGATGGGCCCGAGGACGGCGAAGCGGGACCCCGCGGAGGCGGGGGAGGCGGCGGCCGGTTCGGCGGAGACGGCGGCCGGTTCGGCGGAGACCGTGGCCGAGGGGGTCCGCCCGGCGGAGGTGGCGGTGTTCCGGTGTGCTGCGGGGTGTTTCCGCGGGTGCGGGATGGCCGGTACGCCGTCCATCTGTCGTCCCCCCTGCCTTCCGTCGGTGTAAGGGTCAGTCTGCCCTGTCTTGCGCGTACACGTCAGCCCGTAACGGACCGATCGGCTCCCAACTAGCTGACGGTTCGTCAGATCGGCGCTACCGTAGCGGGTATGGAGACCTTCCCGAAGATCATCTCGGTGGACGACCACACGGTGGAGCCCCCTCACGTCTGGCGGGACCGGCTCCCGTCCAAGTACCAGGACATCGGCCCCCGCGTCGTCCGCGCCCCTTTGAAGGAAATGACCTTCCTCGGCGGCAAGTTCGCTCCCGTCATGGGAGCCAAGGGCGACGACGGCCCGATCGGCGACTGGTGGGTGTACGAGGACCTGCACCGGCCGCTCACCCGCCTCGACACCGCCGTCGGGTACGACCGCGACGAGATCAAACTGGAAGTCATCACCTACGAGCAGATGCGCCCGGGGTCCTTCTCGGTTCCCGACCGCCTCGCGGACATGGACGTCAACCACGTCCAGTCGGCGCTCTGCTTCCCGACCTTCCCGCGCTTCTGCGGCCAGACCTTCACCGAAGCCAAGGACCGCGAACTCGGGCTGCTCGGCGTCCGGGCGTACAACGACTGGATGGTCGAGGAGTGGTGCGGCCCCGACGCCCACGGCCGCCTGATCCCTCTCACCCTCGTCCCGCTGTGGGACGCCCGGCTGGCGGCGGCCGAAGTGCGCCGCAACGCGGCGCGCGGCGTGCGCGCGGTGGCCTTCTCCGAGATACCCCCGCACCTCGGCCTGCCGTCCATCCACACGGACGACTGGGACCCCTTCCTCCAGGCGTGCGACGAGACCGGCACGGTCATCGCCATGCACATCGGCTCCTCCTCCCGCATGCCGTCCACCTCGGCGGACGCCCCGCCGGCGGTCGGTTCCACCATCACCTTCGCCAACTGCTGCTTCTCGATGGTCGACTGGCTGATGAGCGGCAAGTTCGAACGCTTCCCCAACCTGAAGATCATGTACGCGGAGGGCCAGATCGGCTGGATCCCGTACATCCTGGAACGCGCGAACGTGGTCTGGGAGGAGAACCGCGCCTGGGGCGGCGTCGCGGACAAGGTCCACCGCCCGCCGTCGGAGCTCTTCGCCGAGCACGTCTTCGGCTGCTTCTTCGACGACCCTTTCGGGCTCAAGAACCTCGACTCGATCGGGGTCGCCAACGTCCTCTACGAGACGGACTACCCCCACTCGGACTCGACGTGGCCCAAGTCCCGCGAGGTGGGCGAAGCCCAGATGGGCCACCTGGACCCGGCGGCGGTGGACCGCATCGTCCGAGGCAACGCGATCGACCTCCTCGGCCTGACCCCGGAGGGGCTCTGGGCGGGGCGGTGAGGGGTGAGGGGTGAGGGGGCGGTGGGTGAGGTGAGGTGAGGTGAGGGGCGGGGCGGGGGCTTCGGGAGGGTTGTTATCCCTTGACCTGATCAGAGAAGTCTTGGGGGATTCCCGTCAGTCCCAGGGTCCTTCCGTGCCGGGCCGGGCCCTCAAGGGCGCTCCCTGCGGTCGCGTCGCTTCGCGATGG
>NZ_JOFT01000037.1 GCF_000725805.1 Streptomyces xanthophaeus
TGGAAGAAGGCCGTGTTGTCGTTGTGGATGGTGCCGAGGGAGACCAGGACCAGGGGGCGCCCGTCCGTGGCGTCCTCGGGCCGGTCCCACTCACCGTCGAACCGGCGTTCCGACCAGCAGGGACCGACGAAATGGAAGTCCTCGCCGAACGTCTCGCCCTTGAACTGGAACTCGCGCGGGATGTAGACGAGCGCCGGGCCCGACTCGCTGCCGCCGAAGAACTCCTGGGCGGAGCCGTCCACCCCGAGGCGGACGAGCATCGAGCCGATCTCCCCGAACACGGAGGCCAGCCCGGTGTGTTCCGGTTCGAACTCCGCGTACTCCCCGTCGGTGCCCAGTGACCAGTGCTCATTGGCCGCCAGTGTGGGAATGCTGCGTACGGCGGGTATGCCCCAGCTCTCCGCGAGGAGCCGGCCCGTCCAGCCGGAGAGACCGTCGTAGACGAGAACGTCGGGGCGGTCGCCGGAGAAGGCCCGCTGCAGCTGCGGGTAGACCGCTTCGGTCTCCTGGACGAGGCCGCGCAGCACCTGGACGAAGTCGCCCGTCGTGAAACGGTCATTGTCCTCCAGGTCCGTCATCGTGGACCGGAACTTCCCCATCACGGTCTCGTACGGCACGAGCGTGGCACCCGCCCGCTCGACCTCGGCACCGTGGCTCGCCGTCACCGCATAGCTCACGCGATGACCGCGGGCCACGAGTTCCGCGACGATCCCCGCCGTCGGATTGACATGGCCGGTGCCAGGAATGTTGAAGAAGGCAATGTGGGACATTGAGCCACCTGTTTCCGGACGGGCAGAACTGTATTCGAAAGGCACCGTAGCAAAGGGTCGCGTGCGTCCGGTACGCAACGGCGGGTGAAATCATCGGAAGGGTATGGCAGTTGAGACCCCGCCTCGCACCCGAGTCTGAGGTGAAGGGCGAGGGTCATACCGGCAG
This sequence comes from Streptomyces xanthophaeus, assembly GCF_000725805.1. Lineage (GTDB taxonomy): Bacteria > Actinomycetota > Actinomycetes > Streptomycetales > Streptomycetaceae > Streptomyces > Streptomyces xanthophaeus. The sequence goes on from NZ_JOFT01000037.1 coordinate 937, forward strand.
GGGGCCTGAGAAACCAGTTGGCGGGCTGAAGAATTCAAGGGACCGCCTCGGACACGATGGCGTCGGCTCTTCGGCCCCGCCGGGAGTCCTGCTGATTCATTTCGCATCCGCAGAATCCATTTCATTATTCAAGGAGGCTCCATGCCCATCGCCGAGCTGCTCGCCGACGACCTTCTCGAGCTGGACGCACTGACCGAGGACGACCTCCTCAAGGTCGAGGCCGACGACAAGGAAGCCCAGGCCATCCTCTGCGCCTGCTGCTGCTCCTGGTGCGGTTGCTGAGTAACGGTCTGATGGACGTCTCCCGGGAGGCCTCGGCCTCCCGGGAGGTGCAACGAGGTCGGAGTGCGACATGGCAAATGAAGAGAACTGGGGAATGCCTTCGATGAAGGTTCCCCCCATCGGGGTGAAGCGACTTCTCCTGATCGGCACCGGATCGTCCAATGTTGCGTTCCTGCCTCTCTGGGTCAACTGGTTTCAGGTCAGTTACCCGGACGTGGAAATGCGAATTGTGCTCACCCGGTCCGCGCAGCGTTTCGTGACGCGCGAAGGGCTTTCGGTGCTCACCAATCGTCTCGTGTTCGAGGACGCCTGGTCCGAGGAGCCGCAGGCCCGAAAACTCCATGTGGAGCTGGCAAGCTGGCCGGACGCGATCGCCGTTTATCCGGCGGGAATGCATTTCATCGCGCGACTGGCGCAGGGCCTTGCGGACACCCCCGCGACCATGGCGCTGCAGTGCACGCAGGCCCCCATCGCGCTCGCGGCCGCCCTGCCGCCCGGCGGCTGGGAGAGCGCCGCCATGCGGGACCACCGGGCACGCCTCGCGGCCCGTGAGAACGTCGTGCTCCAGCCCCCGGTCACCGGGCTCAGCATGACGACGGGCCGCAACGACGGGAACCAGCCGGAGACGCTCCCCACCCTGCTGCGGAGCCTGGAGGCGCTTCGCGCCCGGCGGGCCGCACGGCAGGACCTGCCGCACGGGGACCCCGGGGCGGTGAGCGGTGCCGGCCTCGCCTCCTGACCGCGCCGTCGGCAGCCGCGGTCCCGGCCGGCACGTCGCGGTCGTCACCGCCGCCGCCCACAGCCACATCGGCCCGCTGCTCGGTCCGGTCTCGGAACTGGTGCGCCGCGGTGTCCGGGTCAGCTACGCGACGACGGAAGAGTTCGCCCCCCTGGTCGAGGCGGCCGGGGCCACCGCGGTGGTCTTCCGCTCCTCCCTGCCCGCGGACCCTGCCCACTGGCCCACGGACGTCCGGCGGCTGCCCCTGCTGTACCTCGCCGACGCCCGGGCCCTGCTGCCCGTCCTGGAGGCGCACTTCGACGCGGACCGCCCCGACCTCGTCCTCACCGAGGACCCGGCGGGTGCCGGCAGCGTGCTCGCCGCGAAGTGGGGCATCCCGTCGATGCAGGTGTGGACGTACTTCGCCACGCCCCGGCACTGGTCCCTCGCCGCTCCGGGCGCGCCCGGAGCGAACCCGGTCGCGGACGAGTTCCTCTCCGGCCTCTCCGGCTTCCTGGCCGACGAGGGCATCGGCACCCCGGTGCGGGAGCACCTGGACGGGGCGCTCTCCGGAGGGCTCGTCATGGTTCCGCGCTCCTTCCACCCGGACGGGGACACCTTCGGCGACGCCTACACCTTCGCCGGGCCGGCCCTGCCGCCCCCGCCGGAGTCCCCGCGGTGGACGCCGCCCGCAGATGGCACCCCGGTCGCCCTGGTCACCCTGGGCTCCCTCGACCACGGTCATCCGGAGTTCTTCCGCACCGCGGCCGAGGCGTTCGCCGGTCTGGACTGGCACGTGGTGATGGCGGTCGGCGACCGTACCGACCCCGTGGCCCTCTCACCCCTGCCCCCCAACGTGGAACTGCACCGGTGGGTCCCCCAGCGGGACGTCATGGAACACGCATCGCTGGTCGTCCACCACGGGGGGATGGCCACGACCGTGGAATGCCTCCACCACGGGGTGCCGTCGGTCGTCGTCCCCCGGCTCCCCGAGCAGGCCGGCACCGCAGCACGGGTACGGGCACTCGGGCTCGGTACGGCCTTGCCCCTGCGGTCGGTCACCGCCGACGTCCTGCGCCGTGCGGTGCTCGCCGTCCACGCACACGACGGGGTGCGCCGCCGGGCGCGTGCGATGCGCGACGAGATCCGCAGCCTGAACGGAGCGGCGGTCGCGGCCGACGCCGTGGAGCGACGGCTCCCCCCGGTATGACCGGGGAGATCATCGGTGGGGGTTTCCTTGCCGGGTATCTCCGCCACCACCTCGCCCCGGAGATGCCGGCCACCGTTCTGGCCGCAGGCGTCTCGAACACCTCGGAGACCTCGCCCGAGCGGTTCCGCCGCGAGGCCGTCCTGGTGTCCGAGACGGCGCGCAGGTGCCGGGAGCACGGCCGTCTCATGGTGTTCCTGTCCTCCGCGGCCACCGGGCTCTACGGCAGGGAGGGAGAGGGCCGCGAGGACCAGCAGGTCGAGCCGGTGTCCCCGTACGGGAAGCACAAGCTGGCCATGGAGCGGCTCGTGGCCGACTCCGGAGCACAGTGGCTGACGCTCAGGCTCAGCCATGTCGTGGGTCCTCGCCAGAATCCGGCCCAGCTGCTTCCCTCGCTGGTCCGCCAGGTCCGCTCGGGCACGGTCACGGTGTACCGCGGTGCCCGGCGGGACCTGATGGACGTACGCCATTTCGCCACCGTGCTGGACCGGCTGCTCGCGCTCGGCGTGTGCGGTCGTACGGTCAACGTGGCCTCCGGGGTCGCCTTCCCCGTCGACCAGATCGTCGCTGCTCTGGAGGCGGCGGTGGGCCGCTCCGCCGAACGGGCCTTCCTCGACGTGCCCGTGGAAACGCTCTCCATCTCGAACCAGCGCATGCGCACGCTCGTCCCCGAGGCGACCGGGTTCGGCTTCGGCCCCGGATACCTGGACGGCCTGGTGAGCCGCTACGTGGGACGGCTGGACGGCGAACGCGCCGTGCCGGCCTTTGCCGGGGGTGTCTGAGGCTCCGATGCCGGGCCTGCTGCCGGTGTGAAGGTGCCGCACCCGCCGCGTGCCCGTCCCGGGCGCCGACGGGCGACCGGGACGGGGTGGGTGGAGGGGTCAGTTCTGCGGGAGCCGGGCCTGTTGGCCCGCGCAGGTCCAGATCGTCGGCGTGCCCGCGATCGTGCCCGCCACCCGGTCGTCGTCCGAGACCGCCGTCGCGGCGGCGTCGGACGTGGGGTCGGGGACGGGGAGGACCTTCACCGGGCCGCGGCCGGTCTGGTACGTGGCCTGGGAGGGTTTGGCGTAGCCGCCGTCCAGGTAGGTCACCGCCGTGCCGACCAGGCGGCTCGTGGTCGGGCTGAGGTCCGCGTGCCGGAGCTCGTCCTGGCCCGGGAGGCCGGGCAGGGCGGTGGCCGCCGCGGTGTACGGGGCCTGCCAGACGTAGCCGACGGCGTCCAGGCTGCCGTGCCAGGACGAGACCTCCGCCGAGGCCACGAGGCCCCGGTCGTCGATCCCGACCGGGTGGCTCTCGCGGGCCGGGTTGTTCTCGTCGACGCCCGGGAGCGCGTACGCCGGTCCGCCGTCGGCCGGCCACACGACGGGGTGCGACTGGTAGAGGATGTTCGGCCAGCCGTCCTGCTCCTGCCAGCGGTACGCCGAACCGACGATGTCCCCCCGCTCGTTGATGCCCGAGACCTTGTCGATCCGGGTCCCCGGCTGCGCGCCCGCGGGCAGCGGGAGTTCGCGCACCAGCCTTCCGTCCTGCCACTGCTTCGCCACCGCGCCGTCCACCCCGGCCACCCGGCCCGCGTCGTTGACGGCGATCCCCCCGGTCCCCCCGGCCGGGTCGGCGGGGGCGGTGAGGACCTGCACCGCGCGCGCCCCCTTCTGGTACGTGAACAGGACGGACTTGCGGTCGGCCCGGGTGAGCTTCCCCGCCATCAGGCCCTTGGCGTTGACGTCGTGCACGCTGCCCTGGGTCCAGCCGGCCGGCAGCGGAACCCGGTACAGGCGGGTGCCCTGCCAGTACACGGGCAGGTCGCCCGACTCACCGACGGCCAGGTCCCCGGCCCCCAGTGCCCGGACCGTGCTCCCCGCGCCCGGGGCCGTGGTCTGCAGGTGCTTGAGGTCGGGTTTGCAGACGGACGCGGGCCCGGCTGCGGAGGCCGGTCCCGCGGCCGTCAGCAGTGCGGCCACGACGACGGCGGCGGCCGCGGCGGCGGCCGCGGGCGTGCTTCTGCTCATGTGGTGTTCCCCCCTGGTCAGGTGCAGTACCCCGCTAGGTCATGACATGTGCGGGCTTCATGCTGCCGGGGGAGAGGGATGTTTGCTCCCGGAAGGGTGCATATCACTTCGGGATCGTCCGAATCCCGCCGAGGACCGGCTCATTCCCCCAGGCGCAACCGGACGACCGGCCGCCACCTCCGCGGAGTGCTCGCGTCCGCCGATGGGGCCGTCCTACTGTCGAAAGCGCCGCCCCCCGGGCGGTGCCGTCCCGTCCGTGGACGCCGTACCCGCCGCACCCCAGGAGTGGACCCATGCGCAACCGCCGTATATCCCTCGTCCTGCTCGCGCTCGCCGCCACCGGCATCCTCATCGGCGCCGCCGCCCAGCTCGCCTCCTCCTCCGGCGCGCCGGAGTCCTCGCAGCACGCCGTGGTCGCGATGAACAAGGCCGACCTGGTCGGAGCCTGACCGCCGGCCTGCCCGGAGCCTGACCGGGGCCGGCCCGTACCGGCGTCCGGTCAGCGGCCGACGGGCAGGCCGGTCGGTTCCTTGATGCGCTTCATGATGATCTGCGAGTTGACCTCGGTGACCCCCGAGAGGGCCGTGAGCTGCTCGATCCAGAGGCGCTCGTACGCCCGCAGGTCCGCGACCGCGATCCGGAGCAGGCAGCCGGGGCTGCCGAAGAGCCGGTAGGCCTCGATGACGTCGGGGATGTCCTGCAGGGCCGCCTCGAAGGCCTCGACCGCCTCGCGGTCCCGGCGCACCTCCACGGAGACCAGCACCTCGAACCCCCGGCCCACCGCCTCCGGGGAGATCACCGCCCGGTAGCCCTGGATCACCCCGTCCTGCTCCAGCTGGCGCACCCGGCGCATGCAGGGGGACGGGGTCAGGCCCACGCGCTGGGCCAGCTCCTGGTTGCTGAGCCGGCCGTCTGCCTGGAGCTCGCGCAAGATATCTCGATCAATCGCATCCATGCCGCAATCATTCCCTACCCGGTGTTACAGGAGGGGCCAAAGAAGCAATCGCATTGCGCGTAGACCGCCCTATCATTGCTGCCTCCGGCACATATGTACGAGACATCACTCGCGCACGACAAGAGGGGCGGCCACGGCCATGGGACGGATCGTCGTCATCAGCACCGGCGGGACGATAGCCAGCCGCTGGCAGGGCTCCGGTTTCGCCGCGGACGCCGACGGCCAAGAGGTCGTCGCCACCGCACCGCTGCCCGAGGGCGTCACCGTCGAACTGGTCGACCTGTTCAGCGTGAACAGCCCCCGGCTCACCACCGCCCACCAGCTGACCCTGCTGCGCACCGTGCACGAGGTGTTCGCCGACCCGGGCGTGGACGGCATCGTCGTCACGCACGGAACCGACACCCTCGAAGAGAGCGCCTTCCTCGTCGACCTGCACCACCACGACGCGCGCTCCGTGGTGTTCACCGGTTCGCAGCGGCCCATGGGCACCGCGGACGGCGACGGTCCGGGCAACCTCTACGACGCCCTCCTCACCGCCGCGACCACGCGCGGGCTCGGCGTCCTGATCGCCTTCGCGGGCCGGGTGCACGCCGCCCGCGGCACCGTGAAGACCCAGGCCGTGGGGCTGGACGCGTTCGCCGACCCCTCGAAGGAACTCCTCGGGAAGATCGGCTACGGCAAGGTCACCATGCTGCGCACGCCGCAGCGCCCCGAGGCGCTCCCGCTGCCGGCGATGCCGGAGGTCCCGCCCCGCGTGGACATGGTCATGCACCACGCCGACGGCGACCCGCTGCTGCTGAACGCGGCCGTCGAGGCCGGTGCGCGCGGCATCGTCCTGGTCGGCACCGGCGCGGGCAACGCCACGCCGGAGATCGTCGAGGCGGTCGAGGCCGCCGTCGCGCGCGGGGTGCTGGTCGCCCTGACCACCCGGGTGATGGCCGGACCGGTCACCGAGATCTACACGCACGGCGGGGCCGTCGACCTGGTCGCCGCCGGGGCCGTGCCCACGGGCACGCTGCGGGCCGGACAGGCCCGGATCGCGGTGCTCTCCGCGCTGCTGGCCTCGGACGACGCGGCCGAGCGGACCAAGGTCCTGCGCGAGGTGCTGGCCGCCGCGGGCCCCGTACTCGTCGACGCGTAGCGTTCCCGGGCGCACCCGTACCCGGCTCCCTTAAGATCATGGTCTCGGTCATGGTGCTACAGGGGGACGCATGGAACCCGGGATTGCAGTCCGGCTCGCCTCGCTGGCCATCGGCCCGCTGGTCAAGAAGCTCTTCGTCACCGAAGGTCCGGGTGCCGGTCTCGTCGACCGGCCGGTCCGGATCTCCGGCTACGTGTCCTTCCGCGGCGAGAAGCGCTCCCTGAGGGAGCCCGATCTCCGCGATCTGGCGGCCAAGCTGGTCCGGCAGGCGCTCCGTACGGGGGAACGTCCGGTCGCCGAGGACGAGCAGCAGGCGGTGGCCGACGCACTCGCCACCACCCTGTACGCCCTCGGGGAGATCACCCTGACCGATCTGGACGCGGTCCGGCTCGGCTCCGAGGCCTTCGCCCGGGAACTACGGCGCGCCGGCGGCCACCCGGAGCGCGAACTGAGCGCCGACGCCACCTACTTCTACGAGCGGCTGCTCGACGCCGCCTGCCTGCACATCCTGCACTTCTTCACGCAGCGTTCGACCTTCGTGGCCCACGCGCTGGTGGAACAGACGCGCAGGACCGCCGAACTCACCGCCAGGGTCGACGAGCTGATCCGCCGTGACCCGCTGCCGGGAGCGCAGGACGCCGCGTTCGAGCAGGACTACCTGCCGTACGTGAGCAAGAAGCACGGCAAGCTGACGATCTACGGCATCGACCTCGGCAACTCGCCGACGCGCTGGCCGCTGGACGCGGCGTACCTCAGTCTGGAGGCGACGTCGCGGCTGCCCGGGCTCCACGACCGGCAGGACCTGCACGACCTGCACGACGAGCCCGTCACCGGCCTCGGTCTCCCGCACGCCAAGAGGCTGGCGCTCCAGGCGCTGGACGACATCCTCGCCTCGCGGCGGGCCGACCAGGCCCTGGGCGCCAGCCACCGGGTGCTGCTCCGGGGCGAAGCGGGCTCCGGCAAGAGCACGCTCGTGCAGTGGCTGGCCGTCACGGCCGCAAGCCAGGACCTCGCGCCGCAGATGGAGTACCTCTACGACCGGATCCCCTTCGTCCTGCCCCTGCGCACGCTGACCCGCCACGGCGAGCGGCTCCCCGCACCCAAGGACTTCCTGTCCGCCGCGGGCTGTCCGCTCGGGGCGGTCCAGCCGGACGGCTGGGCGCACCGGGTGCTCGCCGCCGGGCGGGGCCTGGTCCTCGTCGACGGCATCGACGAGATCCCCGACCGCGAGCGCGGACGGGCCCGCAGCTGGCTGCGGGACCTGATGGACACCTACGGCGGCGACAACCGCTGGCTGGTCACCTCGCGGCCCTCCGCCGTGGCGGCGGACTGGCTCGCCGACGAGGACTTCACCGAGCTGACGCTGTCGGCCATGGGACCCGCCGACATCGCCACCTTCATCAAGCGGTGGCACCGCGCGGCCCGGGTCGGGACGGACGCCGACGCCGTCCTCCCGGAGTACGAGGCCCAGCTGCTGGCGGCCGTGCGCACCCAGCCCGATCTCGGCCGGCTCGCGACCAACCCCCTGATGTGCGGGCTGATCTGCGCCCTCCACCGGGACCGGCGGGGCTATCTCCCGCACGGCCGCAAGGACCTCTACGAGGCCGCCCTCTCGATGCTGCTGAGCCGCCGCGACCGCGAACGCGACATGGAGGGCCCGCACCTGCGGGAGGAGCCGCAGCTCGACCTGCTCCAGCGGCTCGCGTACTGGCTCATCAAGAACGGCCGTACGGAGATGGACCGTTCCCGGGCCGAGGACCTCATCGCCCGGGCCCTGCCCTCGGTCCCGCAGGCGGCCGCCCTGGGCGGGCCCGAGGTGGTCTTCGCGCACTTCCTCCAGCGCAGCGGGCTCCTGCGGGAACCGGCGCCCGGCACCGTGGACTTCATCCACCGCACCTTCCAGGACTTCCTCGGGGCGCGGGCCGCCGTGGAGGAGGGCGACTTCGGGCTGCTCGCCGCCCACGCGGACGACGACCAGTGGGAGGACGTCATCCGGATGGCGGTCGCCCAGGCCCGGCCCGCCGAACGGGTCACGATCATCCGTGACCTGATCGCCCAGGGGGACCGTTCCCCCGACCAGCGCACCCGCTCCCGCGTCTACCTGCTCGCGGCCGCCTGTCTGGAACACGCCACGAGCCTCGCCCCCGAGGTGCGCGAGGCCGTGGAGAGCCGGGCCGCCACGCTGATCCCGCCGGCGGACGAGGAACAGGCGCGGGCACTGGCCGAGGTCGGCCCGCTGATCCTCGGCCTGCTCCCCACCGAGGGCCTCGACGACTGGGACGCCTACCACGTGGTGATCGCGGCCTCCCACCTCACGTCGGACGCCGCCGTCTCCTTCCTCGGCCGGTTCGCCGGGCACCCCTTCCTCATGGTCCGGTCCCAGCTCATGTGGGCGTGGTCGCGGTTCGACGGCGCGGACTACGCCGACGAGGTCATCGCGCGCCTGGCCCCGACCAACCTCGCCTACACCGTGCAGTCCGACGAGCACCTGCACCACCTGGAGCGCCTCGGGTTGCGGCCGGCCCGCCTGGACATCAGGAGCGGGGTGTCCGCGGAAGCCCTGGCGGTGCACATCGCCGGGTCCCGGCTCGCCGAGATCAGGCTGGCCGGGGCCACCCTGCCCGACCTGGGACTCCTGGCGGGGCGGTCCGACCTGCACACGCTCTTCGTCCGACGCTGCCCGGAGCTGACGGACCTCTCCGGAATCGAGGACCTGCCCCTGCAGCAGCTGGACCTCGTGACCGACCGGTCGGACCTCGCCCTCGGGGCGCTGTCCCGGCTCACCGGGCTGGCCTCCCTGTCCCTGACCGGCCCGGCAGGCCTGACCTGGTCCGTCGAGGACCTGCCGGCCCAGGCACCCCTCCAACTGCTGCGCCTGTCCGGCGACTTCAGGCCGACGAACGGGCTCAAGGGGCTCGGAGCGTTCTCCGACCTCGCGTACCTCGTGCTCTCCGCGGCCGCCGGTCCCGCCTCCCGCGCCGACTGGGAGGAGACGGGCGAGCTGGGCATCCTGGTCCACCTGTCCGTCTCCGCCGCCTCGTTCGAGTTCCTTCCGGCCGGGGCGGTGTTCCCGGGCGTCGTCACGCTGATCCTCACCGGCGGCGGCGGGGAACGGGTGCTGCAGGCGGCCGTCCACCGGCTGCCCGAGGCCTTTCCCGGGCTGGAGGAGTTCCGGTTCGTCGGGGACGTCCCGGCGGGCGGGGAGATCGACCTCGCACCGCTGGCCGGGCTGTCCTGCCTGCGCGTCGTCGTCGTGGAGACGGGCGAGGACCGGATCCGCGGCGCCGAACTGCTGCCGCCCTCCGTGGAGCTGATCATCGAGTGACCGAGTGACCGAGTGACCGAGTGACCGAGTGACTGCGTGACCGCGTGACCAGGCAGGCCGCCGTCCGGCGGTCCCGGGCGCGGCCCGCCCGCCCCGTCAGGGGCGGGTGAAGGCCGCCAGGATCTGGTCCGCCGCCGAGGTGGCCGTCGTGGTGCCCGCGCGGACCGCAGCTTCCAGGGCGGGGGACAGGTCGCGGACCGCGGGGTCGGCGCGCAGGCGCTCCAGCAGCTCGTCGCGGACCATCGACCAGGTCCACTCCACCTGCTGGGCCGCCCGCTTCGCCGCCAGCCGGCCGCCCGCGTCCAGCAGGGTCCGGTGCTGTTCGAGGCGGTTCCACACCTCGTCCAGCCCGGCCGACTCGCGTGCGCTGCACGTCAGGACCGGCGGGGTCCAGGCCGCGTCGGCCGGGTGCATCAGGCGCAGTGCGCCCGCGAGTTCGCGCGCCGCGGCCTTCGCGTCCCGCTCGTGCGGCCCGTCGGCCTTGTTGACGGCGAGTACGTCCGCCAGCTCCAGCACGCCCTTCTTGATGCCCTGCAGCTGATCGCCCGTACGGGCCAGGGAGAGCAGCAGGAAGGAGTCGACCATTCCGGCGACCGTGGTCTCCGACTGGCCCACGCCGACCGTCTCGACGAGGACCACGTCGTAGCCCGCCGCCTCCATGACGATCATCGACTCCCGGGTGGCCTTCGCGACCCCGCCCAGGGTGCCCGCCGACGGGGAGGGGCGGACGAACGCCGCCGGGTCCACGGCCAGCCGCTCCATCCGCGTCTTGTCGCCGAGGATGGAGCCGCCCGTCCGTTTCGACGAGGGGTCGACCGCCAGCACCGCGACCCGGTGGCCCAGGCCGGTCAGCATCGTCCCGAACGCGTCGATGAAGGTGGACTTCCCGACCCCCGGCACCCCGCTGATGCCGATCCGGCGGGCCTGCCCCGCATGCGGCAGCAGCTCCGTCAGCAACTGCTGGGCCAGGGCCCGGTGGTCGGCCCGGGTGGACTCGACGAGGGTGATGGCGCGCGCGATGTGCGCGCGCTTCCCGTCGAGCACGCCCTTCACGTACACGTCGATGTCGATCTTCGGGGGCATGCGGCCTGCCGCCTACAGCTCGTGGCCCAGTTCCGCGGCCAGCCGCGTCACCAGGTCGTGGGCCGCGTCCGGGATGACCGTTCCGGGCGGGAACACCGCCGTCGCGCCCATCTCCAACAGCGTCGGGACGTCCGCCGGCGGGATGACCCCGCCCACGACGATCATGATGTCCTCGCGTCCCTCCTCCGCCAGCTGCTCGCGCAGCGCCGGTACGAGGGTCAGGTGGCCGGCCGCCAGCGACGAGACGCCCACCACGTGGACGTCCGCCTCGACGGCCTGGCGGGCCACCTCCGCGGGGGTCTGGAACAGCGGGCCGACGTCCACGTCGAAGCCCAGGTCGGCGAAGGCCGTCGCGATCACCTTCTGGCCGCGGTCGTGCCCGTCCTGGCCCATCTTGGCGACCAGGATGCGCGGACGGCGGCCCTCCGCCTCCTCGAACCGGTCGACCAGCGCACGGGTGCGCTCCACGGACGGGGACTCGCCTGCTTCGGTGCGGTACACACCCGAGATCGTACGGATCTGGCTCGCGTGCCGCCCGTACACCTTCTCCAGCGCGTCCGAGATCTCGCCCACGGTCGCCTTCGCCCGCGCCGCGTCCACGGCCAGGGCGAGCAGGTTGCCGTCGCCGCGCCCGGCCGCGTTCGTCAGCGCCCGCAGGGTGTCCTGCGTGACCGCCTCTTCGCGCTCCTCGCGCAGCCTGCGCAGCTTGGCGATCTGCTGGCTGCGCACCGAGGAGTTGTCGACCTTGAGCACGTCGATCTGCTCGTCGTTCTCCACGCGGTACTTGTTCACGCCGATCACCGGCTGCCGGCCCGAGTCGATCCGGGCCTGGGTGCGGGCCGCGGCCTCCTCCACGCGCAGCTTCGGGATGCCCGCGTCGATGGCCTGCGCCATGCCGCCGGCCGCCTCGACCTCCTCGATGTGCTGCCAGGCGCGCCGGGCGAGGTCGTAGGTGAGGCGCTCCACGTACGCGCTGCCGCCCCACGGGTCGATGGAGCGGCAGGTCCCCGACTCCTGCTGGAGCAGCAGCTGGGTGTTGCGGGCGATGCGCGCCGAGAAGTCCGTCGGCAGGGCGAGGGCCTCGTCGAGGGCGTTGGTGTGCAGGGACTGGGTGTGGCCCTGGGTGGCGGCCATCGCCTCGATGCAGGTGCGCGTCACGTTGTTGAAGACGTCCTGCGCGGTCAGCGACCAGCCCGAGGTCTGCGAATGCGTGCGCAGGGAGAGGGACTTGGCGTTCTTCGGGTCGAACTGCTTGACCAGGCGCGCCCACAGCAGGCGGGCCGCGCGCAGCTTCGCGACCTCCATGAAGAAGTTCATGCCGATCGCCCAGAAGAACGACAGCCGCGGCGCGAAGGCGTCCACGTCCAGGCCGACGGCCTGCCCGGCGCGCAGGTACTCCACGCCGTCCGCGAGGGTGTACGCCAGCTCCAGGTCGGCCGTCGCACCGGCCTCCTGGATGTGGTAGCCGGAGATCGAGATCGAGTTGTAGCGGGGCATCTTCTGCGAGGTGAACGCGAAGATGTCCGAGATGATCCGCATGGAGGGCTTCGGCGGATAGATGTAGGTGTTGCGGACCATGAACTCTTTGAGGATGTCGTTCTGGATGGTCCCGGCGAGCTTGTCGGGGGAGACGCCCTGCTCCTCCGCCGCCACGATGTACAGCGCGAGGACCGGCAGCACCGCGCCGTTCATCGTCATCGACACCGTCATCTTGTCCAGCGGGATCCCGTCGAACAGCTGCCGCATGTCGTAGATCGAGTCGATCGCCACACCCGCCATGCCGACGTCGCCCGTCACGCGCGGGTGGTCGCTGTCGTAGCCGCGGTGCGTCGGCAGGTCGAAGGCGATCGACAGGCCCTTCTGGCCGGACGCCAGATTGCGCCGGTAGAAGGCGTTCGACTCCTCGGCCGTGGAGAACCCCGCGTACTGCCGGATCGTCCAGGGCTGGTTGACGTACATCGTCGGGTACGGGCCGCGCAGGTACGGGGCCACGCCCGGGTACGTCGCCAGGAAGTCCAGGCCCTCCAGGTCCCGCCCGGTGTACAGCGGCTTCACGCCGATGCCCTCGGGGGTCTCCCACAGCAGGTCGCCGGTGGCGGTGCCGGTGGACTCCTTCACCGCCGACCGCCACTGGTCCTCGGAACCGGCGGCGCCGGGTCCGCCGAGCGGGAGCTCGGAGAAGTCGGGGACTGCGGTGCCGCTCACGCTGCTCCTACTGCTCACGGGGGACTCCCATCCGGTCGAGGACGGAGGACAGCACGGCGACGGCGTCGCAGCCGGCGAAGACGTACTCGTCCGCGGCCGGTGCGGCGGTGCCGGGACGGCCCGCGAGGAACACGGTCGTGGCGCCCGCGGCGCGCAGGGCCTCGGACACCGCCGCGGCCTGCTCCTCGTACAGCGCGTCACTGGAGCAGAGCACGGCCATGCCGTCGGCTCCGCTCGCCGCGTAGGCCGCGGCGGCCGTCGACGGGTCCACGGACACCGGGTCGTGCACGGCCTCGATGCCGCCCGCCTGGAACAGGTTCGAGGCGAAGGTGGCCCGCGCGGTGTGCGCGGCGGCCGGGCCCAGGGCGGCGAGGAAGATCCTCGGCCGGGCGCCGGTCGCAGCCAGGTGCGCGTCGCTGCGGGCGCGCAGGGTCTCGTAGGCCTCGTCGCGCCGGACGCGGGGCAGGCCGCCGACGGGTCCCGCGGGCGCGGGCTCCCGTACGACGGGCTTCTCCGCGAGCAGCGGGAACTCGCTGACGCCGGTGATGGGTTCGCGGCGCTTGGCGAGCTTCTTCGAGCGCTCCGCCCAGGTGGCGGCGAGGCGCTCGGCGACCAGGCCGGAGCGCAGGGCGGCGGCCAGGCCGCCCGCCTTCTCCACGGTCTGGAAGAACTCCCAGGCAGCGTGGGCGAGTTCGTCGGTGAGGCGCTCGACGTAGTACGAGCCGCCCGCCGGGTCGATCACGCGGGCCAGGTGCGACTCCTCCAGCAGGATGGTGGAGGTGTTGCGGGCGATGCGGCGCGCGAAGGCGTCGGGCAGGCCCAGCTCGTGGTCGAAGGTCAGGACGGTGACGGAATCCGCGCCGCCCACGCCCGCGGCCATGCAGGCCACGGTGGTGCGCAGCATGTTCACCCACGGGTCCCGGCGGGTCATCATCACCGGCGAGGTCACCGCATGCTGGCGCTGGGCGCCCGCCTCCGGGGCCCCGCAGGCCTCGGCGACGCGGGCCCACAGGCGCCGCGCGGCGCGCAGCTTGGCGATGGTGAGGAACTGGTCGGCGGTGGCGGCGTAGCGGAACTCCAGCTGTCCCAGCGCCGCTTCGGTGCCGAGTCCGGCCCCGGTGAGGGCGCGCAGGTAGGCGACGCCGGTGGCCAGGGACAGGCCCAGCTCCTCGGCCGCCGATCCGCCGGCCTCGTGGTAGGGCAGCGCGTCCACGGCCAGGGCCCGGATCCCGGGGTAGCCGGCGGCGGCCGTCCGGGCCAGCTCGACGGCGTCGTCGAGGCCGAGCGCCTCGCCCGTACGGGCCTCGTGGCCCAGCGGGTCGGCGCCCAGGCAGCCACGGGCGGCCTCGGGGGCCACCTCGCGCTCGGCGTACAGGGCGAGCAAGGCGCGGGCGGCGTCGGCGTATTCGGCTCCGGCGTCCAGGGAGACGGGCGCCAGGTCGAGGTAGACGCCCTCCAGGGCGCGGGCGAGCCCGTCGAAGGGGATGCCGTCGCGGCCCAGCGTGAGCCAGAGCGAGGTGACCCCGTTCTCCAGGTCGGTGAGGACGGCCTCGTTCACCCGTACGGGATCGCTGCCCAGGTGACGCTGGCGTACGTCCCAGCCCTCGGCGGCGTTGCCCTCGGCGCGGCCTCCGCGGACGAAGGGAGCGAAGCCGGGGAAGCCGGTGTCGGCCGCCGTTTCGGGTGCGGTGTACAGCGGGCGGGTGGTGAGCCCGTCCTCGAGCGTCGTGGACAGGGCGTCTTCTGCGGCCTCGCCGGATACTTCCTTGCCCGACTTGCGCAGCACGCCTTCAACCAGGCGCTGCCACTGCTCATGCGTCGCGTCAGGGAACTCGGCGGCCAAGGAGAGCCCGTCGTCAGGCAGGACCGTCATGGCTCGAATGCTAGGGGGGTGCTGTGGGAACGACCATAACCACCGGATGTGATCTCGCCCTCTCACCTGAGCCGGGAGGGGTCACGGAAGAGCGGATGGAGCAGTACGGTCGCCGCCGCGCCGGGCAGCACGGCGGGTCCGGCGTACGGGCTCACGATCCGGCCCGGGTCCCGGTGGACGCGGGAGAGGGCGGCGGCCGCCTCGCGGATCTCGTCCAGGTAGCCGTCGTGGAGCAGGCTCGACAGTTCGGTCACCACCATGACGGCCGGGTTGAGGACGTCGAGGAGCAGCGCGGCGGCCCGGCCGACGGCGCGGGCCCGTTCCCGCAGCAGCCGGTCGGCGCGGGGGTCGCCGGTGGCGGCCGCGTCCACGAGCAGCGGGACGGACGGGTCGGGGACGATGCCGCGGCGCACGGCCTCGGCGCCGAGAGCGGTGTCGGAGGCGGTCGCCTGGAGGCAGCCCGTACGGCCGCACGTGCAAGGGGCCTCCGAGCCGGGCACCGGGAGGTGCGCGACGTCACCGGCGGCCGCGCCGGGGCCCTGGTGCACGGTGCCCTCGATGGCGAAGGCGGCGTCGACGACGTTGCCGATGAAGAGGTGGACGAGGCTGCGGCGGGCCTCGGGGCGGCCGAAGAGCATCTCGGCGTGGGCGACGGCCCGGGCGTGGTTGTCCACGGACACGGGCAGGTCCAGGGCGTCGGTGAGCTCGGCGGCGAGCGGCAGGTCCCGCCAGCCGAGGGCTTCGTGGCGGACCACGGTCCCGTCGCCGGGGCGGACCCAGCCGCCGAGGGCCGCGCCGATGCCGAGCAGCGGGCGGCCGGTGTCGAACTCGCGCAGGAAGGCGCCGAGTTGCGCGGCGATGTCGCGGGAGAGGCCGGGGGAGCGGGGGTCCCGGTGCGGGAAGGCCCGGCGGGCGAGCAGGTGGCCGCGCAGGTCGACGAGGCTGAAGGTGGAGAGCGGCACCCCGATGTGGAGCCCGACGGCTACGGGCCCGCCGACGGGGCCGGTGTGCAGGTCGAGCGGGATCCGGGGCCGTCCGGCGCCGGCGCCCTCGGAGGCGGGGCCGGGCAGCTCGCGCAGGAGCCCGGCGCGGAGCAGCCCGGTGGTCTGCCGGGACACGGCGGCAGGGCTCAGCCCGCACAGCCCGGCGATCCCGCTCCGCGCGACGGGCCCGTGCTCGAGCACCGTGCGCAGCACGGCGGCGGCATTGGCGGCGGCCCGGCTGTCACCGGCCATGGACGTCACGGGGTCTCCTCGGGGGTACGGCGGCACCCCCGATCATGCCGGACCCCTGCGGGGGGCTGTGCGGGTGGCGTGGCTGGCCGGGGCGGGGCCCTGAGCACAGCCCGCCCGCGTCCGTGCCCGGGCTGGCACGGCCGGGCCGGACCCCGGGTGCGCGGCGGGGCTGCGCCCCGGTCGCCCTGCGCGTGGAGGCTGCGGCGGAGCCGGGGGTAGGGGGCTGCGCCCCCGTCGTGCCGGTGGTGGGGCGGCGCGGGAGGCCGTACGGGGTCGGGGCGTACGCGTGGCTGGATGCCGCGGAGCCCGGGGGTCTGGCGGGGGCTGCGCCCCCGGTCGTCCCCGCGCGTGGCGGCTGTGGCGGAGCCCTGCGCGTTGTCCGCGCCCCGGGTCCACCCCCGCGGCCGGCGGTGCGCGGTCTCGCCCGGTCCGTGGTCGGCCGTGGCGGCTGCGCCCCGGTCGTGCCGGTGGTGGGGCGGCGCGGGAGACCGTACGGGGTCGGGGCGTACGCGCGGCTGGATGCCGCGGAGCCCGGGGGTCTGGCGGGGGCTGTGCCCCCGGTCGTCCCCGAGCGCGGCGGCTGTGGCGGAGGCCGCGGTGCGGCACGCGCTCCTGCCGGGGCTGCCGCGCGGACACGGCCCCGGGATCCGCCCCGCCACTGCCATCGCCACCCGGAGGCTCCGCAACCGGGCACTGCCCAGGCTCAGCCCGGCCCGGCCCGGCCCGTGGAGGGGTGGGGCGTGGCGGTCGCGTTGCGGGACCGTGAAATCAGGCCACGCGTTTCGGCCGCCCGGAGGGTGGTGGCCGGATCGCGTGCGAGGCGGGAAAGGCCAGGTCGTGGCCGGTGCGGGGGGTGTGCCGGGGGCTCCGGGGAGGGGGTCCGGCACGGCCGGCGGCGGGGGTTGACCGGCGGCGGGCTCGCTGACAGGCTCCGAGCCATGTCCGCGATCGAGCACCTCGCCCCGCGGCTCCTCACCCCCGGCCCCTGTACCGCGCCGGACCGGTGTCCGGGCCGCTGTCCGGCCCCGCGCCGGGCCTGAGCTCCGCCCCCAGCCGCGCCGCGGGCCCGTGACCTTCCGGGCCGGGCCGGTAGGCCCTGCGGCGCAGGCAGCCGGACCGGGGAACTCCGCGTTCCCGGTCCGCCGCCCGGCCCGCGACCGCCCGCGCAGCACCCCACGCACCGCACCGCATCGCGCCGCACCCACCTCTCCGTCCTCACTGCAGTCCGCCTCCGCGTAGCCCTATTTCTTCCGCTGCGGAAATAAATACCGCAGCCCTGCCCAGGGGAGTCCCCATGGCCACCGCCACCCAGACCGCCACCGAGACCACCGTCACCAGGATCGGCGGGCGCATCGGCGCCGAGATCGGCGGCGTCCGCCTCGGCGGCGACCTGCCCGCCGCCACCGTCGCCGAGATCCGCGCCGCCCTCCTCGCCCACAAGGTCGTCTTCTTCCGCGGCCAGGACCACCTCGACGAGGCCGGCCACGAAGCCTTCGCCCAGCTCCTCGGCGCACCTGTCGCGCACCCCACCGTCCCCTCCGCCGACGGCCGCTACGCCCTCGGCATCGACTCCCACCACGGCGCCCGCGCCAACCAGTGGCACACCGACGTCACCTTCGTCCCGGCCTACCCGGCCTTCTCCATCCTGCGCGCCGTCACCATCCCCCCGTACGGCGGCAACACCCTGTGGGCCAACACCGCCACCGCCTACTCCCACCTCCCCGAGCCGCTCCGCGCCCTCGCCGACGGCCTGCGCGCCGTCCACTCCAACGCCTACGACTACGCGGCCCTCAAGCCCGACGCGCTCCCCGAGGCCCTGGCCCAGTACCGCCAGGTGTTCACCTCCACCGAGTTCCTCACCGAGCACCCGGTGGTCCGCGTCCACCCCGAGACCGGCGAACGCACCCTGCTCCTCGGCAACTTCGTGCAGCGCATCCAGGGCCTCACCGGCCGCGACTCCCGCGTCCTCCTGGACCTCTTCCAGTCCCACGTCGAGAGCCCCGAGAACACCGTCCGCTGGCAGTGGCTGTCCGGCGACGTCGCGATCTGGGACAACCGCGCCACCCAGCACTACGGCGTGGACGACTCCGACGACCACGAGCGCACCCTGCGCCGGGTCACCGTCGACGGCGACGTCCCGGTCGGCCCCGACGGAGTCCCGTCCCGCCTGATCAGCCCCGAAGCCGTCCCGGACCCCGCCTTCGGCATCGCCTCGGGCGCCTCCACCGCCTCCGGCACCGATCCGGGCACCGCGCCCGAAGCCGCCTGACCGCACCGCACCGCCTGACCGCACCGCACCGCACCGCCTGACCGCACCGCACCCCCTGACCGCACCGCACCCCACCGCCCGGCCCCGACCGGAGCGCACCGCCCGCCGCCCAGCTCCCCGTACGACACCCAAGGAGCCCCCGTGCCCCACCTGCTCGCCATCACCGGCAGCCCCTCCGCCCACTCCCGTACCGCCGTCGTCGCCGATCACGTGCTGCGCCGCCTCTCCCACGCCGGGTTCGAGACCTCGCACCTGTCCGTACGCGACCTCCCCGCCGCCGACCTCCTCTCCGCCCGCCGAGGCGAGCCCGAGATACGCCGGGCGCTCGAAGCCGTCGCCGCCGCCGACGGGGTGGTCATCGCGACGCCGGTCTACAAGGCCTCCTACACCGGGCTGCTCAAGGCCTTCCTCGACCTCCTGCCGCAGGACGGCCTCGCCGGGAAGACGGTCCTGCCCCTGGTCACCGGCGGCAGCCTCGCCCACGTCCTGACCATCGACTACGCCCTGCGCCCCGTGCTCGCCGCCCTCGGCGCCCGGCACGTCACCGCGGGCCGGTTCGTCCTGGACTCCTCCGTCGAACGCGGCACCGGCCCCGACCGCCTGCGCCCCGAGGCCGAACTGGACCTCTTCCAGGCCGTCGACGAGTTCGCCGAGGCCCTGCGGGCCACCCGGCTCCCCGCGCTCAGCTCCACCACTCCGTAGCCCGTCACCCTTCACCGCGTACGTACCGACAAGGATCCGCCATGCCCGCTGCCTTCACCTCGACCACCACCTCCCGACGCCAGTTCCTCGCCCTCCTCGGCATCTCGGCGGCCGCGGTGAGCTGCGGCACGGCCACCGCCGGCGGCCCCGGATCCGGCAAGCAGGTCACCACCCTCAAGTACCAGGGCGCCGTGGGCGCGGTGACCCTTCCCGAACTCGCCGCCGACCTCGGATTCCTGGGCGGCGTCGGCCTGGAATGGGTCGGCAACACCATCAGCGGCCCGCAGGACATCCAGTCCGCCGCCACCGGCCAGACCCACTTCGGCAGCGCCTTCAACGGCGCCGTCATCAAACTCGCCTCCACCAAGGCGCCCATCAAGGCCGTCATCTCCTCCTACGGCTCCGACCAGCACTCCTACGGCGGCTACTACGTCCTGGAGGACAGCCCGATCCGCTCGGCCCGCGACCTGATCGGCAAGAAGGTCGGCATGAACACCCTCGGCGCCCACTACCAGGCGCTGCTCGACATCTACCTGAGCCGGGGCGGCCTCTCGAAGGCCGACGCCGGCAAGGTCGAGCCCCTCGTGGTGCCGCCCGTCAACACCGAGCAGTCCCTGAGGCAGAAGCAGATCGAGGTCGGCGTGCTCACCGGGGTGCTGCGCGACAAGGCCCTCGCGGTGGGCGGCATCCGCCCGCTGTTCACCGACGTGGAGCTGCTGGGCCCGTTCAGCGCCGGCACCTACATCATGACCGAGCGCTTCATCAAGCAGAACCCGGACACCGTACGGGCCTTCGTGACCGGCGTGGGCAAGGCCATCGACTGGTCCCGCTCCACTCCCCGCGAGGAGGTCATCGCGCGGATGACGGAGATCGTCAAGAAGCGCGGCCGCAACGAGGACACCGCCACCTTGCAGTACTGGCACTCGTACGGGGTCGCCGAGGCGGGCGGCCGGATATCCGACAAGGAGTTCCAGCTCTGGCTGGACTGGCTCGGCGAGCGCGGCGAGATCAAGCCGGGGCAGCTGAAGGCCGCCGACCTCTACACCAACGAGTTCAACGGCAACGGAAAGGGCTGAGGACCGCCATGGCGAAGATCGTGTTCGAGTCCGTCACCAAGACCTTCCCGACGAAGGACAAGAAGGAGAAGGCGGAGTTCACCGCCCTCGACGGCATCGACCTGGAGATCGAGGCGGGCGAGTTCCTGGTCGTCGTGGGTCCCAGCGGCTGCGGCAAGTCCACCCTCCTGGACCTCCTCGGGGGCCTCACCCGGCCGACCTCGGGACAGATCCTGCTCGACGGCAGGCCCGTCACCGGACCGGGCCTGGACCGGGGCATCGTCTTCCAGCAGTACGCGCTGCTGCCGTGGCGCACGGCCCTGGGCAACGTCGAGTTCGGCCTGGAGGCCACCGGGGTGCCGCGCC
Organism: Streptomyces xanthophaeus; assembly: GCF_000725805.1. Lineage (GTDB taxonomy): Bacteria > Actinomycetota > Actinomycetes > Streptomycetales > Streptomycetaceae > Streptomyces > Streptomyces xanthophaeus. The sequence goes on from NZ_JOFT01000037.1 coordinate 21,362, forward strand.
GCCAACGAGCCGCCAAGGCGCGGGAGTTCCTGGATCTCGTCGGACTGGCCGGCTTCGAGGACCGGCACCCGCACGAGCTCTCCGGCGGCATGCGCCAGCGCGTGGCCATCGCCCGCTCACTGGCCTACGACCCCGACGTCCTGCTGATGGACGAGCCCTTCGCGGCGCTCGACGCGCAGACCCGCGAGTCCCTCCAGGACGAGCTGCGCCGCATCTGGCAGCGCACCGGCAAGACGGTCGTCTTCATCACGCACGGCATCGAGGAGGCCGTCTACCTCGGGCAGCGGGTCGCCGTCATCACCTCGCGTCCCGGCAGGGTCAAGGAGGTCGTCCCGGTCTCCTTCGGGGACCGCGCCATCGGGGCCTCGGGCGAGGACCTGCGCTCCAGCCCCGAGTTCGCCCGCTACCGCCACGAGATCTGGACCCTGCTCCACGACGAGGTGGCCCGCGCCCAGCAACTGGAGAAGGAAGAGGCCTCGGTATGAGCACCGGAACCGAAACCCCCGCGCCCGCCGCCACCGTGGCCGGGACCGGAGCGGGCACAGCCACCTCCACCGGTGCGCCCCCGGCACCCCCGGCGAGGCGGCCGGAACCCGCCGCAGCACCCGCGGCACAAGCGGCAGCCGTGTCGGACGCAGCCCCCGCAGCCCCCGCACCCTCCGTACCGGATGCACCGGCGGCGCCCGCCGCACCCGCCGCCGCGCCCGCCGGGCAGCGGGGCCGGAGCGCCGGGAAGGGCGCCGCGCCCGCCCGGACGTCCTCCGTGGCCGCGACCCTGCTCCGGTGGCTGCGCGCCGCCCTGCTCCGGTCGGCGGCGGTCCTCGGCCTCCTCGCCGTGTGGGAGACCGCGCCCCGCCTGGGCCTGGTCGACGCCACCTTCCTGCCGCCGGTCAGCGAGGTCGCCGTCGCCTGGTGGGAGCTGCTGGGCGACGGACAGCTCGGCGAGCACGTCGGCGCCAGCCTCACCCGTTCCTTCGGGGGCTTCGCGATCGCGGTGGCCGTGGCGGTGCCCCTGGGCCTGCTGATCGGCTGGTACCGGCCGGTCGCGGCGTTCCTCGGCCCGTTGCTGGAGCTGTTCCGCAACACCGCGGCCCTGGCCCTGCTGCCGGTCTTCGTGCTCCTGCTCGGCATCGGCGAGACCTCGAAGGTCTCGATCGTCGTCTACGCCTGCGTCTGGCCGATCCTGCTGAACACCATCAGCGCCGTCGGCAACGCCGACCCCACCCTCGTCCGGCTGGCCCGCTCGATGGACCTGTCCACCCCGAGGCTGTTCCAGAAGGTGATCCTGCCGTCCTCGGTGCCGACGATCTTCACGGGCATCCGGCTGGCCGGCGCCGTGTCCATCCTCGTCCTGGTGGCCGCCGAGATGATCGGCGCCAAGGCGGGCCTCGGCTACCTGATCAACGCCTCGCAGTTCAACTTCGCCATCCCGCAGATGTACGCGGGCATCGTCACCATCTCCGCGATCGGCGTGGCCTTCAACCAGCTCCTGGTCACCGTCGAACGCCGCCTCAGCCTCTGGCGCGTACCGGCCTGACGCCCCGGCCGCCGTCACCCCCGGACGCGGCCCCCGCACCACCCCGGTACCTCACTCCAAGGAACAGACATGACCGCACCCCGGACCCTCCACCTCAACGCCTTCCTGATGAACGCCGGGCACCACGACGCCGCCTGGCGCCACCCGGACAGCAGCCCCGAACGCGTCACCGACCTGCGGTACTTCCAGGAACTGGCCCGCACCGCCGAACGCGGGAAGCTCGACTCGATCTTCTTCGCCGACGGGCTCGCCCTCTGGGGCAAGGCCCGCTACAACGCCCTCGGCGGCTTCGAACCGCTCACGCTGCTCTCCGCGATCGCCGCCGTCACCGAGCACATCGGACTCATCGCGACCGTCTCCACCACCTTCAACGAGCCCTTCCACACGGCCCGGAAGTTCGCCTCCCTCGACCACATCAGCGGCGGCCGGGCCGGCTGGAACATCGTCACCTCCGGCACCGTCGACGAGGCCCGCAACTTCAACCGGGACGAGCACCTCGAACACCGGGTGCGCTACGAGCGGGCCCGCGAGTTCCTGGAGGTCGCCACCAAGCTCTGGGACAGCTGGGAGGACGACGCGATCGTCCTCGACAAGGAGCGCGGCGTCTACGCCGACACCGACAGGCTCCACCCCGCCGCCCACCGCGGGGAGCACTTCCAGGTCGCGGGCCCGCTCAACGTGCCGCGTTCCCCGCAGGGGCACCCGCTGCTCGTCCAGGCCGGTTCCTCCGAGGACGGCAAGGAGTTCGCCGCCCAGTACGCCGAGGCCGTCTTCACCGCCCAGCAGACCCTCGCCGACGGACAGACCTTCTACAAGGACCTCAAGTCCCGCCTCGCCAAGTACGGCCGCACCGACGGGGACCTGCTGGTCCTGCCCGGCATCGCCCCCGTCATCGGCTCCACCGAGGCCGAGGCCAAGGCCCTGGAGCAGCAGCTCACCGACCTCCAGGTCCCCGAGTACGGTCTCGCCCAGCTCTCCGGCATGCTCGGCACCGACCTCACCGGACTCCCGCTCGACGGCCCGCTGCCCGAACTCCCCGAGGAACGGGACATCAACGGCAACAAGAGCCGCTTCACCCTCGTCGCCGAGCTCGCCCGCCGCGACGGCCTCACCCTGCGCCAGCTGATCGCCCGCCTCGGCGCGGGCCGCGGCCACCGGGTCTTCGCCGGCACCCCCGAGCAGATCGCCGACCAGCTGGAGCAGTGGTTCACCCAGGGCGCCGCCGACGGCTTCAACATCATGGCGCCCGTCCTGCCCACCGGCCTGACCGACTTCGTCGACCACGTCGTACCGATCCTCCAGCGGCGCGGGCTCTTCCGCACCGAGTACACCGGCCGCACCCTCCGGGAGAACTACGGCCTGCCGCGGCCCGCCAACCGCTACGCCGCCGCCGCGCTGGAGGGCGCATGACCGGTCAGGTGACCGACGTCCTGGTCGTGGGCGGCGGACCGGCCGCCACCTGGGCCGCGCTGAAGGCCGCCGAGGCCGGGGCCCGGGTGGTCCTCGCCGACAAGGGCTACTGCGGGACGAGCGGAGCCACGGCCGCGGGCGGCACCGGCGTCTGGTACGTCCCGCCCGAACCCGCTGCCCGGGAGGCCGCCATGGCCAGCCGGGAGGGCCTCGGCGGGTACCTCGCCGACCGGCGCTGGATGGCCCGGGTCCTCGACGAGACCTACCACCGGATGAACGAGCTGGCGGCCGCCGGCCGCTACCCCTTCCCCACCGGCCCCGACGGGCAGCCGCTGCGCGGCGGCCTGCAGGGACCGGAGTACATGCGGCGGATGCGCATCAGGATCCGCCGCGCGGGGGTCCGCGTCCTGGACCACAGCCCGGTCACCGAGCTGCTCACCGACGCGGACGGCGCCGTCGCGGGCGCGGCGGGCTACCGCCGCCAGGCCCGCGAGCCGTACCGGGTGCGTGCCGGGGCCGTGGTCCTCGCCACCGGCGGCTGCGCCTTCCTCAGCGGGGCCCTCGGCACCAACACCAACACCGGCGACGGGGCGCTCTTCGCCGCCGAGGCCGGGGCCGAGCTGTCCGGGATGGAGTTCTCCAACGCCTACGGGATCGCCCCCGAGGGGACCTCCGTCACCAAGACCGCCTTCTACACCTTCGCCACCTTCTACCAGGAGGACGGCAGCGTGCTGGAGGGCGCGGCCAGCCAGGGCGGCCGCTCGGCGATCGCCCGCGAACTGCTCACAGGGGCCAAGGTGTACGCGACGCTCGACCGGGCCGGGGAGCAGGAGCGGGCCGCGATGCGCCTGGCGCAGCCCAACTTCTTCCTCACCTTCGACCGGCTCGGCATCGACCCCTTCACCGAACGCTTCTCCGTCACCCTGCTGGCCGAAGGCACGGTCCGCGGCACGGGCGGCATCCGGATCACCGCGGACGACTGCTCCACCGGCGTCCCCGGCCTGTACGCCGCCGGGGACGCGGCCACCCGCGAGGAGATATGCGGGGGCTTCACAGGGGGCGGCAGCCACAACGCGGCCTGGGCCATCTCCTCAGGCAGCTGGGCGGGCGCGGGCGCGGCCGGGTACGCCCGCGCCCTCGGTTCGGACCGGGCGGCGCACCGTACGGTCACCGGCGCGGGTGGCGCCGGACTGCGGCCCACGGGGGCCGCGGGCGGTGCGGGGGGCCACCGGGACGCGGTGGCCCTCGTACAGGCGCAGGTGCTCCCGTACGACAAGAACTACCTGCGGCACGGGCGGGTGCTGGCCGATTCCCTGCGCGTCCTCGACGGGGCCTGGGCGGCGCTGCGGACGTCTCTGCACGGGGAGGGGGCCGACCTCGTCAAGGCCCGGCAGGCGGCGGCGATGACGGCCCACGCGCGGTGGATGTACACCGCCGCGCTCGCCCGCACCGAGAGCCGGGGGATGGCCAGGCGGCTGGACCACCCGGGGCAGGACCCGAAGCTGCACCACCGGATCACGGTGGGCGGCCTGGACCGGCCGTGGAGCCGGGCGGAGGTGGCGGCATGATCGAACTGGTATCGGCGCAACGCTGCATAGCCTGCGACAAGTGCGTGGAGGTGTGCCCGACGGACGTGTTCGAGCGCGGCCCCGACGGGATACCGCTGCTGGTCCGGCAGGAGGACTGCCAGACCTGCTTCCTGTGCGAGGCCAACTGCCCGGTGGACGCGCTGTTCGTGTCCCCGCTGACCCGCCCGCTGCCGCAGGACCCGGCCGTACGCGACGAGGCGGGGCTGGTGCGCCGGGGGCTGCTCGGCAGCTACCGGCGCGACATCGGCTGGGGGGAGGGTCGGACCCCCGGTGCGCTGCGGGCGGTCGGTCCCGCACTGGGCCCCGCGGCGCCGCCGATCATCTCCTGAGCGGGCGGGCGGCCCGCCGGAGCCAGGTGCTCCGGCGGGCCGCTGCGCTGCGCGAGCCGTCAGACGGTCAGGACGATCTTGCCGCGGGTGCGGCCCGCGGCGCTCAGCTCCCATGCCTTCGCGGCCTGTTCGAGCGGCAGGGCGTGCTCCACGTTCACCGTGAGCCGGCCCGAGTCCGCGAGTTCGGCCAGGAAGGTGAGGTCGGCGGTGTCGGGGCGCACCCACAGCTGGTGCGCGCCCTTGGCCGCGGCCTCGTAGTCGGCGATGGAGACGACCCGGTCGCGCTCCTTGACCAGGGACTGGAGCACCTCCACGACGCCGTCCCCGTAGAAGTCGAGGCCCGCGTCGATGCCTTCGGGTGCGAGCTCCCGGATGCGGTCGGCCAGCCCCTCCCCGTACAGGACGGGCTCGGCGCCGAGCGAGCGCAGGTAGTCGTGGTTGTGCGCGCCCGCGGTGCCGATCACGCGCAGGCCGAGGGCGACCGCGATCTGCACGCCGAGGGAACCGGTGCCGCCGGCCGCGGAGTGGATGACGACGGTCTCGCCGGCCCGGACCTTCACCCGGGTGAGTGACTGGTAGGCGGTGAGGCCGGCCAGCGGGATGCCCGCGGCCTGCTCGAACGTCAGCTCGCGGGGCTTGCGGGCGAGGGTGCGTACGGGGGCGGTCACCAGCTCGGCGTACGTGCCGAGCTCGACCCATTCCTTGCGGACGTAGCCGTAGACCTCGTCGCCGACGGCGTAGTCGAAGGTGTCCGGGCCGACGGCCTCGACGACACCGGCCACGTCCCAGCCCGGTATGACCGGGTAGCGGACCTCCAGGATCGGGTCGAGGTATCCGGCGGCGAGCTTCCAGTCCACCGGATTGACCCCGGCGGCCTTGACGCGGACCAGGACCTCGCCCGGCCCGACCTTGGGCTCCGGTACGTCAACGAGGTTGAGTTCGGGGGAAGTTCCGTAAGCGTGGTACGTGATGGCCTTCATGATCTTCCCCAACAGGGGTCCGCGGGCCGCTATTCCGGCTTCCGCGGATTCCTTCAGGCGGGCAGCGTGTTGCGGTGCGAGCGCCGCCGGGCCGCGCTGAAGAGGGCCTGGATCTGCGCCCCGGACTGCTCGATGTCGTCCAGCGGGGAGGGGAAGGGCAGCCGCACGTCGCGGTGGCCGCGCCGCTCCTCCAGGCGCAGGGTGATCCCGTACCGGTCGAGGGCGACCGGCAGCGCGCGCACGACGGCGGCCGTGGGCAGCGGGTGGACCAGACGCAGCAGCAGGGTGACGAGGTCGGGGTGGTCGTCGAGGAGGTGGGTGAGCATCCCGGCCTCGTACGGGGCGAGCGGGTCGGGAGCGGCTTCGTCCAGTTCCTCCAGGCCGATGTGCGCGATGCCCTCGTCGGTCTCCAGGACGGCCCGGCCGAACTCGATGCAGGTGCTCCCGTCGGGGTCGGGGGCGGCGCTGCCGTGCGGGTAGGGGGTGAGCATGCGGCCCAGGACGGTGACGCGGGCGCGCACCCGGTCCCGTACGGGGGTGGGGGCGATGTCGGTGAACTCCAGGCGGATCGCGGGGCGCTCCTCGCCGTCCCCGCCCGGTTCGGCGGGGTGCAGGTGCAGCCGGCCCATGGGGTCGCCGCCGTCGAGGTGGCGGACCTCGGTGTGCAGCCCGTCGGCCACCACGGTCATGGAGTGGGCGGCGGCCAGGACCGACCGGACCCGCTCGGCGTCGGTGGGCCGGTCGGCGGGCGCGGGGCGGGCGGCCGGGGTGGCAGGGTCACCGGACATGCGCATGCGGATCTCTCCGTAATCCCGAGAAGGTTAGGTATGCCTAACCTAACTCATCCGGGCTCTGGGAGGTACCCCGTCCTGCCTCGTGTCGTTGTTGGGCTGAACGGGTGAAACGCGAGAGGATGGGCGGATGCACATGAAGCGCACGGCCGGGGCGGCCCGGTGAGCAGGTACGACGTCACCGACGAACAGTGGGAGGGACTCGCGCAGGTGGTACCCCTGCGCAGTCGCAACGAATGGCCCTCCCGGGTCGACCACCGCACGATTCCCAAGGCGCCCGGAGCGTCCGCGGCGGAACAGCGGCGCTTCGTGGTGATCCGGGTCCAGGTCTTCGCGGACGCCCGGGAGGTGGCCGAGTACCTGATCGCGCAGATCCCGGTGCTGCTCGACCTCACGGGCGCGGACGGCGAAGTGGCCAAGCGGATCCTGGACTTCAGCAGCGGTGTGGTCTTCGGGCTGGGCAGCGGGATGCACCGGGTCGACCGGAACGTCTTCCTGCTGGCGCCCGTCGGGACCGAGGTCGAGGGGATCGCCGCCGCGGCCGTCCCCCGATCGTAGGAAGGTGGCGCGGGCGGAACGGTTCGGCGGGCTCCCGGGGGGTCCGGCGGCCCGTACCGTCCCGCGCATGGAAGCCCCTCTGGACGCGGCGGCGGACCGCCGCGCCGCAACCGCCCCCGCCGCTCGCTCCGTTCCGGCCGGTCCCGCCGTCGTCACCGCCGTGCCCGCGCTCGCGCTCACGCCCGCGCCCCCTGTCGGCCCTGTCGGCCTTGGCGGTACCGCCGGCTTAGGTCCGGGCCGCGGCCCGGACGGTCCCGTGCGGCCGGAGCCCCTCCCGGAGCCCGTTCCGCAGCCCCTCGTGCCCGCGCAGCGGCAGGTGCAGCAGCGGCCGGTCGTCACCGAGCTGCGGCTCTCCGCCTTCGGCCCGCACCGCGCCGCCGCCTTCCCGCTCGGGCCCGTCACCCTCTTCGCCGGACCCAGCGGCAGCGGCAAGTCCCAGCTGCTGGCCGCCTACGAGGCCCTGGCCGGGCTGGGTTCCGGGGCCACCTTGGAGGAGGCCTTCCCGGACGCCCGCGCCCGCATCCCGGACCGGGCGGTCCCCGACGCCGACCGGAGGCGCGGTTTCCGCATCGGCTGCACGGTCGACGGCCCCGCCGGCCCCGTCCGGCTGGACCTAGCCGTGCAGGCCGAGCCCGCGCTGCGGATCGTCGGCGAACGCCTCACGCAGGACGGCCGGATCCTGCTCAGCACCGCCCTGCGCGATCCCGGCCGGCGCTCGGTACAGGCCGCCTGGCTGACCGGGGGCGCCATCGGCGTCACCCGGGCCCCGCTCCCCGACGACCGGCTCGGCACGGCCCTGCTCCCGCTCCGCGTCGCCGGGGCCACGGCCGGGCAGCGGCAGGTGCTGGCCGCCGCCGAACAGGTCGTGGTGGCCCTGCGCTCGGTGTTCCCCTGCGACCCGCGCCCCGACCGGATGCGCGCCCCCGTTCCGCAGGGCGAGGGCCGGCTGCTCGGCGACTGCGCGAACCTGGCCGACGTACTGCGCCGGACCCGCCACGAATGCGGCACCCGGCACGCACTGCTCACGGAGGCGGCCCGCACCGGCTGCGCGGGCCCCGTCGCGGGCCTGGACGTACGGGGCCCCGCCGACGGCCCCGTCACGGCGCTGCTGGACCGCGGCCCCGGCCGGCCCGCCACGGAACTCGGCGGCCTCGGCGGGGGCGAGCTCCGCTTCCTCGCCCTCGCACTGGTCCTGCTGACCGGGCCGGGGGTGCTGGCCATGGACCCCGCCGCCGAACTGCTCTCCGCGCAGCAGGCGCTGACGGTGCTCGCCGACGGCTTCGACCACGGCCTGGACCGGCGCCAGAGCGCCGAACTGCTGCGCCTGGCCCTGCTCTCCTGCGGCCGGGGCCACGTCCGGCTGGCGGCGGCGGTGGGGGAGGACTGCGCGGACCTCGCCCGTGGGATCCCGGGCGTGACGGTGGTAGACCTGACCCCATGAACGACGAACGGCCGGACGAGCGGCTGGACCGATTGCAGAGCAGGCTCCCGGGGGTCGCGGCGGGCCCCGGCCGGGGGGCGTGACGCCGGAACAGTCGGCGCGGGTGATGGACGAGCCGGAGACCGCGCACCGGGTGGCCGACGAGGTGGCCGACGTGCTCGCGTATCTCCTGCAGTTCTGTGAGGTTCTGGGGGTGGATGTGCTGGATGCGCTCGCCGCGAAGATCGAGAGGAACGAGCTCCGCTTCCCGGTGCCGGGTACTTCGACCCCTAATCGTCACTCTTCGGAGTGACGGCCCCGTCCACAATCACGTTTGTGTCCACATTTTCCGAATACCCCTGGCTTTACTGGCTCATTGCCCTCACGCTGGGTAGTGGTGAGAACGGTGGGATGTCGTGCGGACGGGGGACGGCATATGGATGCGGTACGGCTCATCGCGGCCGGCCGGCACGCGCTGGCACAGAGCGGAGCTGCGTGGGACATCGTGAGCGAGGCCTGGCAGGCCCAGGCGCTCGCGCAGGGACTGGGGGGATGGCTTGCGGTCACCGGGCCGCCGGAGCTCAGACCGGAGGCGAGAGGCCTCGGTGAAGCGGGCGGCAGAGGCTGCGGGGTGCTCGACCGCGCGGCCCTGCGCGGCGAGGGCATCACGCCCGACCACTCGCCGCGGGCGGCGCAGCTGACCGAGGTGGCGGATGTGCGCCAGGCGCTCCTCGGGCTCCAGGCACTGCTGGGCGAAGTGGGGATAGCGCTGGTCGGGGTCGCCTGCGGGACGGACGACGAGGGTCTGTACTGGCAGTGCATAGAGTCGATAGACGCGGCCGACGAATCGAGCGACCGGGTGCGCGCGCTCCTGCGCAGGCTCGCCGTCCGGGAGCGGGGATCGGCCTCGGGCGTGGCCTGAGCGGACACGCGCGCGGCGCGGAGCGTACTTGGCGCGGGAGCGCCCCTCGGTGGGTGCCGGGGTGCCGGGTGCCGGCCTGCACCGGTGTGCGGTTTCCGCATCGGGTGGGGTCCCGTCGCGCGCGACGGGACCCGCACGGTCAGAACGACCCGTAGGAGGAGCTCCCGGCGGCGCGGCTGCCCGGGGTTAGCGAGGTGTCGGCGCCTGCGGGCGTGCGGTCCGTGGAGGACTGGAGATCGGCGTCGAGCTGGGACAGGTCGGCGTTCAGCGCCGCCATCAGCTCTTCCATCTGCTGCAGCAGGCCCTTCGGCGCACCGCTCGGCGCGGGGGCCGCGGACTCCTGCCGTGCATGATCGTGTGCTGCCTGCCCGGTCTGTCCGGTGTGGCGGGGGGTCTCCGGCACGGCCTCGTGGGACATGGCGGCCTCCTCGGCCCTGGCCCTTCCCTGCGGAAGGGGGCGGTGGACGCACCGGCGAAGGGCCGCCGGCGCGCGGGCCGGGCGGTCCGGCTCCGTCCGAGCCAACGATCCCCCTCCGGGCTGGTCACTGGCGTGGCCGGGGCCGCCCTTCCCGGTTGACGCAGATTCACCCTGCAGAGGTCGCAGGAGGGCAGGATGGAAGGCATGGACCTCCGCATCTTCACCGAGCCCCAGCAGGGCGCCGACTACGACACCCTCCTGACCGTGGCCAAGGCCACCGAGGACCTGGGCTTCGACGCGTTCTTCCGCTCCGACCACTACCTGAAGATGGGTTCCGCCGACGGCCTGCCCGGTCCCACCGACGCCTGGATCACCCTCGCGGGCCTGGCCCGCGAGACCAGCCGGATCCGGCTGGGCACGCTGATGACGGCCGGCACCTTCCGGCTGCCCGGCGTCCTCGCCATCCAGGTGGCCCAGGTCGACCAGATGTCCGGCGGCCGGGTCGAACTGGGCCTGGGGGCGGGCTGGTTCGAGGAGGAGCACAAGGCCTACGGGATCCCCTTCCCGGCGGAGCGGATGGCCCGGCTGGAGGAGCAGCTGGCGATCGTCACCGGGCTGTGGGCCACCGAGAGCGGCCGGCGCTTCGACTACGCGGGCCGCCACTACCAGGTGGAGAACTCGCCCGCGCTGCCCAAGCCCGCCCAGGCCAAGGTCCCTGTCCTCATCGGCGGCCACGGCGCCCGGCGCACCCCGCGCCTCGCCGCGCGCTACGCCGACGAGTTCAACATGCCGTTCGCGTCCGTCGCGGACAGCGCCCGGCAGTTCGCCCGGGTCCGGGAGGCCGCCGCGGAGGCCGGCCGCCGGGCCGGCGACCTGATCTACTCCAACGCCCTGGTGGTCTGCGTGGGCAAGGACGACGCCGAGGTGGCCCGCCGGGCCGCCGCCATCGGCCGCGAGGTGGACGAGCTCAAGGCCAACGGCCTGGCCGGCTCCCCGGACGAGGTCGTGGAAAAGCTCGGCACCTACTCCGCCATCGGCTCCTCCCGCACCTACCTCCAACTGCTCGACCTCGACGACCTGGACCACCTGGAGCTGATCTCCTCCCGCGTCCTGTCCCAGCTCCGCTAGGTCAGGGACAACCGTGCCCCGCGCATCCGTTCCGCTCGCCGAGGCTCTCGGCCGCAGCCCCCTCGTCCTGGACGGCGGGCTGAGCAACCAGCTCGCCGCCCAGGGCTGCGACCTGTCCGGCGCCCTCTGGACGGGACGGGTGCTCGCCGAGCGGCCGGACCAGGTGGAGGCCGCCCACACGGCGTACGTGCGGGCCGGGGCCGAGGTGCTGGTCACCTCCGCCTACCAGGTCGGCTATGCCTCCTTCGCCGCCCACGGCCACGACCGCGCCGCGACCACCGCCCTGCTGCGGCGCAGCGTGGCCCTCGCGGACCGGGCCGCACAGGCCGCCGGCCACGAGGTGTGGGTGGCCGCCTCCGTGGGCCCGTACGGGGCGGTGCTCGCGGACGGCTCCGAGTACCGCGGCCGGTACGGCCTGTCCGTGCGCGCACTCGCAGCCTTCCACCGGCCCCGCATCGAGGCCCTGCTCTCCGCCGGGCCCGACGTCCTGGCCCTGGAGACGATCCCCGACCCTGACGAGGCCGAGGCCCTGCTCGGCATCCTCGCCGACACCGGCGCCGAGGCCTGGCTCAGCTACACCGTCGAAGGGGGACGCACCCGCTCGGGCCTGCCCCTCCCGGAGGCCTTCGCCCTCGCCGCCGCGGCCCCGCAGGTCATCGCGGTCGGCGTGAACTGCTGCGATCCGGCCGAGGTGCTGCCCGCCCTCGAAGCGGCGGCGTCCGTCACCGCCAAACCCCTGCTGGCCTACCCCAACGACGGTTCCGTCTGGGACGCGGCCACCGGCACCTGGCACGCCCCGGCGGATCCGCGCCCCTGGCCCACCGCCGCCTGGCTCCGCGCCGGAGCCCGCCTCACCGGCGGCTGCTGCCGCATCGGCCCCGACCGGATCGCGGCCCTGTCCACGGCCCTGCGGGCCGGTCCCGACCTCGGAAAATAAGGGGCGGCGGGGCGGGGCCACCGGCAACAATCGGCCGTGTGTTCCTGACGATCTCCACCACCGGCTCCCCCGAACGCCCCGCCACCGACCTGGGCTACCTGCTGCACAAGCATCCCGGCAGGACGCAGGCGTTCTCCACCTCCCACGGCACCGCCCACGTGTTCTACCCCGAGGCCACGGCCCAGCGGTGCACGGCGGCCCTGCTGCTGGAGGTGGACCCCGTCGCGCTCGTGCGGCGCGGGCGGGGCAAGGGCCGCGGCGGGGCTCCCGACGTCGCGCTCGCGCAGTACGTCAACGACCGCCCGTACGCCGCCTCCTCGCTGCTGGCCGTCGCGCTCAGCGCGGTGTTCCGCAGTGCGCTGGCGGGCCAGTGCACCGCCCGCCCGGACCTGCCGGAGCAGGTGCTCCCGCTGCGCATCGAGGTCCCGGCGCTGCCCGCGCGCGGCGGCCCGGAACTGGTGCACCGGCTGTTCGGACCGCTCGGCTGGGACCTCGTGGAGGCCGGCCCCGTACCGCTCGACGAGCAGTTCCCCGAGTGGGGCGACTCCCGCTACGTACGGCTGGTGCTGGAGGGCGAACTGCGGCTCGCCGACGCCCTGCGGCAGCTGTACGTCCTGCTGCCCGTGCTCGACGACGCCAAGCACTACTGGATCTCCTCCGACGAGGTCGACAAGCTGCTGCGCGCCGGGGACGGCTGGCTCGCCGCCCACCCGGAGAACGGCCTGATCAGCTCGCGCTACCTGGCCCGTCACAAGCGGCTGACCCAGAACGCCCTGGAGCGCCTGGAGCTGGTCCGTCTCGCCGAGGCCGACGGCAGCGAGGTCGAGGAGATCGACAACGCGGTCGACGAGACCCGTGACACGCAGGAGCGTCCGGTACCGCTCGCGGTGCAGCGGCGCGACGCGATCCTGACGGCCCTGCGCACCGCGGGCGCCGCCCGGGTCCTGGACCTCGGCTGCGGCCAGGGCCAGCTGGTGCAGGCGCTCCTGGGGGACGTGTCCTTCACCGAGATCGTGGGTGTCGACGTGTCCGTACGGGCGCTGAACACCGCCGCCAAGCGGCTGCGGCTGGACCGGATGGGAGAGCGCCAGAGCGCGCGCGTCACGCTCCTGCAGGGCTCGCTCGCCTACACCGACAAGCGGCTGACCGGCTACGACGCGGCCGTGCTCAGCGAGGTCATCGAGCACCTGGACCTCCCGCGGCTGCCCGCGCTGGAGTACGCCGTCTTCGGCTCGGCCCGCCCCCGCACGGTCATCCTGACCACCCCGAACGTGGAGTACAACGTCCGCTGGGAGACCCTGCCCGCCGGACACGTCCGCCACCGCGACCACCGCTTCGAGTGGACCCGCGAGGAGTTCGCCGCCTGGGCCCGCGAGGTCGCCGGGCGCTACGGGTACGGAGTCGAGTTCCTGCCCGTGGGCGACGACGACCCCGAGGTGGGACCGCCGACCCAGATGGCCGTGTTCACCGCCGTCACCGACCACGAGACCCCGAAGGAGGGCGAGGCAGCATGACCACCGAGACCAGCACCGAGACCGGCACCGAGACCGGCACCGTGAGCGCCGAGGGGACCGCCGAAGGCGCGGGCGCCCCCCGCGCACGCGTACTTCCCGTGACCGACCTGTCCCTCGTCGTCCTGATCGGCGCCACCGGATCGGGCAAGTCCACCTTCGCCCGCAAGCACTTCAAGCCCACCGAGGTCATCTCCTCCGACTACTGCCGGGGCCTGGTCGCCGACGACGAGAACGACCAGAGCGCCAGCAAGGACGCCTTCGAGGTCCTCCACTACATCGCGGGCAAGCGGCTCGCCGCGGGCCGCCTCACCGTCGTCGACGCCACCAGCGTCCAGGCCGACGCGCGCCGCCAGCTGGTCCAGCTCGCCCGCGCGTACGACGTCCTGCCCATCGCCATCGTCCTCGACCTGCCCGAGGAGGTCTGCGCCCAGCGCAACTCCACCCGCCCCGACCGGGCCGGGATGCCCCGCGCGGTCATCCAGCGCCACCGCCGCGACCTGCGGCGCTCGCTGCGCGGACTGGAGCGCGAGGGCTTCCGCAAGGTGCACGTGCTGCGCACCGTCGAGGAGGCCGAGAACGCCGAGGTCGTCCTGGAGAAGCGCTTCAACGACCTCACCCACCTCACCGGCCCCTTCGACATCGTCGGTGACATCCACGGCTGCTCCTCCGAGCTGGAGACCCTCCTCGGCAAGCTCGGCTACGAGGACGGGGTGCACCCGCAGGGCCGCACCGCCGTGTTCGTCGGCGACCTCGTCGACCGCGGCCCGGACAGCCCCGGCGTACTGCGCCGCGTCATGGGCATGGTGAAGTCCGGCAACGCGCTGTGCGTGCCCGGAAATCACGAGAACAAGCTCGGCCGCCACCTGAAGGGCTCCAAGGTCCAGCGCACGCACGGCCTCGCCGAGACGATCGAGCAGCTGGAGGCGGAGCCCGAGGAGTTCGTCCAGGAGGTACGGGAGTTCATCCGCGGCCTCGTCAGCCACTACGTCCTCGACGGCGGCAGGCTGGTGGTCTGCCACGCCGGGCTGCCCGAGAAGTACCACGGCCGCACCTCCGGCCGGGTCCGCTCGCACGCCCTGTACGGGGAGACCACCGGCGAGACCGACGAGTTCGGTCTGCCCGTGCGCTACCCGTGGGCCGAGGACTACCGGGGCAAGGCCGCGGTGGTCTACGGCCACACGCCGGTCCCGGACACCTCCTGGATCAACAACACCATCTGCCTGGACACCGGCGCCGTCTTCGGCGGACGGATGACCGCCCTGCGCTGGCCGGAGCGCGAACTGGTCGACGTACCGGCCGAGAAGGTCTGGTACGAGCCGGTCAAGCCGCTCGCCGCCGAGGCGCCCGGCGGGCACGAAGGCCGTCCGCTGGACCTGGCCGACGTGCACGGGCGCCGCGTCGTGGAGACCCGGCACCTGGGCAACGTCAACGTGCGCGAGGAGAACGCGGCCGCCGCCCTGGAGGTCATGAGCCGCTTCGCGGTGGACCCGAGGCTGGTGCCGTACCTCCCGCCGACCATGGCGCCGACCGCGACCTCGCGCGAGGAGGGCTACCTGGAGCACCCCGCCGAGGCCTTCGAGCAGTACCGCAAGGACGGCATCGCGCAGGTCGTGTGCGAGGAGAAGCACATGGGCTCCCGGGCCACCGTCCTGGTCTGCAAGGACGCGGACGCGGCCCGCGTGCGGTTCGGGGCGCAGGGGGTGACCGGCTCCGTCTACACCCGTACCGGCCGCCCCTTCTTCGGCGATCCCGAGGTCACCGAGGAGGTGCTCGCCCGGCTCCGCGCGGCGGTCACCGACGCCGGCCTGTGGGAGGAACTGGGCACGGACTGGCTGCTCCTGGACGGGGAGCTGCTGCCCTGGTCGCTGAAGTCCACCGGACTGCTGCGCAACCAGTACGCCGCGGTGGGCGCGGCCTCCGGCGCCGTCTTCCCGGGCGCGATCGCGGCCCTGGAGGCGGCCACCGCCCGGGGCATCGACACCGGGGCCCTGCTGGAGCGCCAGCGCGGCCGGGCCGCCGACGCGGCCGCCTTCACCGAGGCCTACCGCCGCTACTGCTGGAGCACCGACGGCCTGGACGGCGTACGGTTCGCGCCCTTCCAGCTGCTCGCGGCGGCCGGACGCTCGCTGGCCGCCGTCCCGCACGACGAGCAGCTGTTCTGGCTGGACCGGCTCGTCGCCGCCGACGAGGCCTCCGGCACCGGGCTGCTGAAGCGGACCGGCCGGATCCTCGTGCACACCGGGGACCCGGACTCCGTACGGGCCGGCACGCAGTGGTGGCTGGAGCAGACGGCCGCCGGCGGCGAGGGCATGGTCGTCAAGCCGCTCCAGGCCTACGCCCGCGACGGCAAGGGCCGCCTGGTCCAGCCGGGCGTGAAGGTCCGCGGGCGCGAGTACCTGCGGATCATCTACGGCCCGGAGTACACCCGCCCGGACAATCTGGAGCAGCTGCGCAACCGGTTCCTCGGCCACAAGCGCTCGCTGGCCCTGCGGGAGTACGCGCTCGGGCTGGAGGCCCTGGACCGGCTGGCCGCCGAGGAGCCGCTGTGGCGGGTCCACGAGGCCGTCTTCGCGGTGCTCGCCCTGGAGTCGGAGCCGGTCGACCCCCGGCTGTGACCCCGGCGTAAAGCCGGGGCCCCCGTACGGCCTGGAATTAGGTCGTATGGGGGAACTTTCGCGGAGAACTCCGGGAAAACCACCGGCGGGATCGTTCATCCAGGGCAGCGGAACGTCCGCGACCCTGGAAGGACGGAACATCACCTATGAAGATGACCGCGCGCGGAAGCATTGCGGCGCTCCTGACCTGTATGGCCGCGGCCGGCGCGGCCACCCCGGCCGTGGCCGACTCGGTCCCGGTCGGGGTCCCGCTGGACGCCGTGGAGTCCACGCTCGGTGTGGACGCCCCCCGCGTGGCCACCGGCGTGCCGGTCCCGGTCGTCGGCGCGCCCGAGGCGCCGCGCCACCACCGGGGGGACATGCTCCCCACGCCGCTGCTCCCCGCGGTCCCGATCGGCGCCGAGCTCGGCAACACCCTCGTCACCACCGCGGTGCCGAACCTGGCGGGCAAGCCGGAGACGGACGGCGAGGGTTCCCTGGACGCCCCGGCGAGCACCGTGCGCACCCGGACCCCCGGGCTGATCCTCGGCTCCCCGCTGACGATGCCGGACGGGTCCAACTTCGGTCTGCCGAACCTGACGAAGCCCGAACTGGGCCTGCTCACCCCGGAGCTGACGGGCGCTCCCACCGCGCTGCTGGGTCTGTCCACCCCCCGCTGAGCGGACGCCACGTCAAAAAGCCGCCCGGTCTGCGAACGTGTACGGCATGGGATTCCATGTCGACTCCGAGACCGGGCGGCTCCGCCGCGTCATCCTCCACCGGCCCGACCTGGAGCTGAAGCGGCTCACACCGAGCAACAAGGACGCACTGCTCTTCGACGACGTGCTGTGGGTGCGCCGGGCCCGCCAGGAGCACGACGGATTCGCGGACGTGCTGCGCGACCGGGGCGTGGAGGTCCACCTCTTCGGTGACCTGCTGTGCGAGGCCCTGGACATCCCGGAGGC
Organism: Streptomyces xanthophaeus; assembly: GCF_000725805.1. Taxonomy (GTDB): domain Bacteria; phylum Actinomycetota; class Actinomycetes; order Streptomycetales; family Streptomycetaceae; genus Streptomyces; species Streptomyces xanthophaeus. The sequence goes on from NZ_JOFT01000037.1 coordinate 38,454, forward strand.
CAGGCACCTGGTCCTGGACCGGGTCTTCGACGAGAAGGAGTACGGCCCGCTCGCCACCGACCACCTGCGGTCCGCCTTCGAGGGGCTGGGCCCGGCCGCGCTGGCCGAGGCGCTGGTCGGCGGGATGACCAAGCGGGAGTTCCTGGAGCGGCACGCCGAGCCGGTGTCGGTGCGGTTCCACGCCATGGAACTGGACGACTTCCTGCTGGGTCCGCTGCCCAACCACCTCTTCACCCGGGACACCTCGGCCTGGATCTACGACGGGGTGTCCATCAACGCGATGCGCTGGCCGGCCCGGCAGCGGGAGACCGTCCACTTCGAGGCGATCTACCGGCACCACCCGCTGTTCACCTCGTCCGGTGCCTTCCACTTCTGGTCGCAGGGGCAGGCGGACTACCCGTCCACGATCGAGGGCGGGGACGTCCTGGTCCTCGGCAACGGCGCGGTGCTGATCGGGATGAGCGAGCGGACCACCCCGCAGGCCGTGGAGATGCTGGCCCGGGGCCTGTTCGCCGCCGGGTCGGCGACCACCATCGTGGCGCTGGACATGCCCAAGAGCCGTGCCTTCATGCACCTGGACACGGTGATGACGATGGTCGACGGAGATACGTTCACTCAGTACGCGGGCCTGGGCATGCTCCGCTCCTACACGATCGAGCCGGGGGCGGGGGCCGGCGATCTGAAGGTGACCGACCACGCGCCGGATCACATGCACCGGGCCATCGCGGCGGCGCTCGGGCTGGACTCGATCAAGGTGCTCACGGCCCGGCAGGACGTGCACTCGGCGGAGCGCGAGCAGTGGGACGACGGCTGCAACGTGCTGGCCGTCGAGCCGGGGGTGGTCGTGGCGTACGAGCGGAACGTGACGACCAACACGCACCTGCGCAAGGAGGGCATCGAGGTGATCGAGATCCCGGGCAGCGAACTGGGCCGCGGCCGGGGCGGGCCGCGCTGCATGAGCTGTCCGGTGGAGCGGGACGCGGTGTAGGCAGATGCCTCGGCGGCTCCGGGCGGTGTCCGGCGGCTCCGTCTCACCAGCAGCAGGGGTCTGTATATCAATGCAGAGGATCGTATAGACTTCCAACATCCCCTGTCACCGTGACGCTGGAGCGACGCCATGGCCACCGATCTCGCCGGCCGCAGTTTCCTGAAGGAGCTCGACTTCACGGCCGCCGAGTTCCGCGGCCTGATCGAGCTCGCCGCCGCCCTCAAGGCGGCCAAGAAGGCCGGTACCGAGCAGCGGCTGCTCCAGGGCGTGAACATCGCGCTGATCTTCGAGAAGACCTCGACGCGCACCCGCTGCGCGTTCGAGGTCGCCGCCGCGGACCAGGGCGCCCACACCACCTACCTCGACCCCGCCGGGTCCCAGATGGGGCACAAGGAGTCGGTCAAGGACACCGCCCGGGTGCTGGGCCGGATGTTCCACGGCATCGAGTACCGGGGTGACAGCCAGGAGGTAGTCGAGGGGCTCGCGGCCCATGCCGGCGTGCCGGTCTTCAACGGCCTCACCGACGACTGGCACCCCACCCAGATGCTGGCCGACCTGCTGACCATGACCGAGCACAGCGCCAAGCCGCTGGAGCGGATCGCCTTCGCCTACCTCGGTGACGCCCGCTTCAACATGGGCAACTCCTACCTGGTGACGGGCGCGCTGCTGGGCATGGACGTCCGCATCGTGGCGCCCCGGGCGTACTGGCCCGCGGAGCCGGTCGTGGCCGCGGCCCGGGAGCTCGCGGCGAGCAGCGGCGCCCGCATCACCCTGACCGAGGAGATCGACGAGGGCGTCGGTCAGGCCGACTTCGTGGTGACCGACATCTGGGTGTCCATGGGGGAGCCCAAGGAGGTCTGGGACGAGCGGATCAAGGCCCTGTCCCCGTACGCGGTGACCATGGACGTGCTGCGGGCCACCGGGAACCCGGACGTGAAGTTCATGCACTGCCTGCCGGCCTTCCACGACCTGGGCACCGCCGTCGCCCGGGAGATCCACGAGCGGCACGGGCTCGACTCCCTGGAGGTGACGGACGAGGTGTTCGAGTCGGCGCACTCCGTCGTCTTCGACGAGGCCGAGAACCGGCTGCACACCATCAAGGCCGTGCTCGTCGCGACGCTCGCCAAGTCCGGCGCATAGTCATACCGGGGCGGACGCGGCGGATCCCGTCACACCGCGGCGGGCCGCCGGTGCAGGGTGAACCACACGGCCTTGCCGCCTTCGGTGCGGCGGTGGCCGCAGCCGGAGCTCAGGCTCCGGATCAGCAGCAGCCCGCGGCCGTGCTCCTGCCAGGGGTCCGGATGGTGTGCGTCGCCGGACGCCGCGGCGAGGCCGCCGGGCAGGCGCGGGTCGCCGTCGTGGACCTCGACCTGGCAGCCGTCGGCGCGCAGCTCCACGGCGAGCTCGATGGGCGCCCCGGCGAGGGTGTGCTCCACGGCGTTGGCCACGAGCTCCGCGGTCAGCAGCTCCGCCGTGTCCGGGTCCGCCGGTGCGCCGGCGTCGTTCAGCGCCGTACGGACCAGGGCGCGGGCCATGGGGACCGCGGCGGCGGTGTGGGGCAGGGCGATCCGCCAGGCGGCGGTTGCAGGCACGGCGGGTCCCTCCCTTCGGGGGGTGCGGCAGGTGGCGCGGTCGGGGGAAGTCCTTGTTTCAACCATACGGAGGGCGCGTGTGGCGTTGTAGGGCACCCCGCCCGGAACGCAAGGGACCAGGGTCCCGCCCGGGCAGGACCTTCGGCCCGTGCGACGCCCGCCGCCCACGCGGTGTTGCGTTTCTGTGACGGCAGTCACGATCTGGTGATACCGTCGTCGGTGTGAGCCCCTTCACCGGTTCCACCTCCGCGACCGAACGGTGGCGCCACCTCCGGGTGACCCGGCAGGACGGCGTGGCCACCGTCACCTTCGACCGCCCCGAGAAGATCAACGCGCTCACCTTCGGCGCCTACGCCGACCTGCGCGACCTGCTCGCCGAACTGTCCCGCGAACGCTCCGTACGGGCCCTCGTCCTCGGCGGCGAGGGACGCGGCTTCTGCTCCGGCGGCGACGTGGACGAGATCATCGGCGCCACCCTCGCCATGGACACCGCCCAGCTCCTCGACTTCAACCGGATGACCGGCCAGGTCGTGCGGGCCGTCCGCGAATGCCCCTTCCCGGTGATCGCCGCCGTGCACGGGGTCGCCGCCGGAGCCGGCGCCGTCCTCGCCCTCGCCGCCGACTTCCGCATCGCCGACCCCACCGCCCGCTTCGCCTTCCTCTTCACCCGGGTCGGCCTCTCCGGCGGGGACATGGGCGCCGCCTACCTGCTGCCCCGCGTCGTCGGCCTCGGCCACGCCACCCGCCTGCTGATGCTCGGAGAGCCCGTACGCGCTCCCGAGGCCGAGCGGATCGGACTCATCAGCGAACTCACCGACGAGGGCAAGGCCCACGCCCGGGCCGCCGAACTCGCCGCCCACCTGGCCGCCGGGCCCGCCCTCGCCTACGCCCAGACCAAGGCCCTGCTCACCGCCGAACTCGACATGCCGCTCGCCGCGTCGGTGGAGCTCGACGCGGCCACCCAGGCCCTGCTGATGAACGGCCAGGACTACGCGGAGTTCCACGCGGCCTTCACCGGGAAGCGCCCGCCCCAGTGGAAGGGCAGGTAGCGCCCGTGTCCGCGCACCCCACGCAACGCCTGCGGGCCGCCGTCGTGGGCGGCGGGCCGGGCGGGCTCTACGCCGCCGCACTCCTGGCCCGCCAGGGCCACGACGTGGACCTGTGGGAACGCAACGCGCCCGACGACACCTTCGGCTTCGGCGTGGTCCTCTCCGACGAGACCCTCGGCGGCATCGAGCGGGCGGACACCGTGGTCCACGCCGCCCTGAGCCGTGAGTTCGTGCGCTGGGACGACGTGGACGTCGTGCACCGAGGACGGCTGCTGACCTCCGGCGGCCACGGCTTCGCCGCCCTCGGACGGCGCCGCCTCCTGGAGATCCTGCACGAGCGCTGTGCCGGACTCGGGGTCCGCCTCCACTTCCGGGCCGAGGCACCCGACGCCTTCGCCCTGGCCGCCTCCCACGACCTGGTGGTCGCCGCCGACGGAGTGCACAGCGCCACCCGGGAGGCCGCGGCCGCACACTTCGGGCCGACGGTGACCAACGGCCGCTGCCGGTACATCTGGCTCGCCGCCGACTTCGCCTTCGAGGCCTTCCGCTTCGAGATCGCGGAGACCGAGTACGGGGTCATGCAACTGCACGCCTACCCGTACTCCGCCGACTCCTCCACCGTCATCGTGGAGATGCGCGACGAGGTGTGGGCGGCGGCCGGCTTCGACCTGTGCGACGAGGAGGAGTCCGCGGCCCGCTGCGCCAAGGTCTTCAGCGAGGCCCTGCGCGGACGGCCGCTGCGCGGGAACCGCTCCGCATGGACGCAGTTCCGCACCGTCGTCAACGCACGCTGGTCCTACGGCAACGTGGCCCTGCTCGGCGACGCCGCACACACCGCGCACTTCTCCATCGGGTCCGGCACCAAACTCGCCGTGGAGGACGCCCTCGCCCTCGCCGAAGCCGTCGCCGCGCACCCGGACGTCCCGGCCGCCCTCGCCGCCTACGAGAGCGCCCGCCGGCCGGCGGTGGCCAGCACCCAGCGGGCGGCGGCCGCCAGCATGCGCTGGTTCGAGGAGATCGCGGGCTGCACCGGCCAGCCCGCCCGGCAGTTCGCCTTCAACCTGCTCACCCGCAGCCGCCGCGTCACCCACGACAACCTGCGGCTGCGCGACGCCCGCTTCACCCGCGCCGTCGAACGCGACTTCGGCTGCCCGGACGAGCGGACACCGCCGATGTTCACCCCCTTCACCCTGCGCGGGCTGACCCTGCGCAACCGGGTCGTGGTCTCCCCGATGGACATGTACTCCGCCCGCGAGGGCGTCCCCGGCGACTTCCACCTGGTGCACCTCGGAGCCCGGGCCCTCGGCGGGCCCGGGCTGGTCATGACGGAAATGGTCTGCGTCAGCGCCGAGGGCCGCATCACCCCCGGCTGCGCGGGCCTGTACACGCAGGAGCAGGCGGACGCCTGGAAGCGGATCGCCGACTTCGTCCACACCTCCGCGCCCGGCACCGCCCTGGGCGTCCAGCTCGGACACTCCGGCCGCAAGGGCTCGACGCGGGTGATGTGGGAGGGCATGGACGACCCCCTCCCCGAGGGCAACTGGCCGCTGGTGGCCGCCTCCGCACTGCCCTACCGGCCGGGGGTCTCGGCCCTGCCGCGCGCCGCGACGGGCGCCGACCTGGAAGCGATCCGCTCCGATTTCGCAGCCGCCGCGGTCCGTGCGGCCGCCTGTGGCTTCGACCTGCTGGAACTGCACTGCGCCCACGGCTACCTGCTCTCCGGCTTCCTGTCGCCGCTGACCAACCACCGCACCGACGCCTACGGCGGCTCCCTGGAGAACCGGCTGCGCTTCCCGCTGGAGGTCTTCGACGCGGTCCGCGCCGTCTGGCCCGAGGACCGGCCGATGACGGTCCGCCTCTCCGCGACCGACTGGGCACCCGGCGGCACCTCGCCGGAGGAAGCCGTACGGATCGCCGCCGCCTTCGCCGCGCACGGCGCCGACGCGGTCGACGTCTCGACCGGCCAGGTGGTGGCGGACGAGACCCCCGAGTACGGGCGCTCCTACCAGACCCCGTACGCCGACCGGATCCGCAACGCCCTCGGCATCCCGGTCGTCGCGGTCGGTGCGATCTCCTCCTGGGACGACGTCAACTCGCTGCTCCTGGCCGGACGCGCGGACCTGTGCGCGCTGGGCCGCCCCCACCTCTACGACCCCCACTGGACCCTGCACGCGGCGGCCGAGCAGTCCTACGAGGGCCCGGCCGCGCCCTGGCCCGCCCCCTACCGCGCCGGCAGCCGCCCCCCGCCGACGGGCCGCGGCTGATGCCCTCGGGTCAGGCGGCGACCACCTCGGCGCGGTCCTCGACGGGGACGTAACCCAGCCGCAGGTACACGCCGTTGCTGGTCGCGTTGGCCAGGTCGGTGAAGAGGAGGACCTCCGAGGCCCCGGCCGCCCGCGCCGCCCGGCTCGCCGCGTGGGTGACCCCGGCCGCGTAGCCGCGGCGGCGGACCCCGGGCGGGGTCCAGACCGGCCCGATGCGGCTGGCGGAGCCGATCGGGCGGGTGAAGGAGGCCAGGGACACGGGAGCCGCGCCGTCCTCCCACAGCAGCAGCCCGCCGTACGAGATCCGGTCGCGCAGGGCGGCCGGGGAGGCGGCGCCGGGCTGCCCCGCCTCCCTGTTGAACTCCGCGATCCACTCCAGCAGCAGCGGCAGGTCCTCCTCTGCGGCCTCCCGGACCCGCCCGGCGGGGGCGGGGTCCGGGGGGAGCAGCTCCGCCAGCCGGTACAGCCGGTTCTCCTCGGTGACCCGGGCCGGCCGCCCCCAGGACCCGGCCAGTACGTCGGCGTCGGCGCGCCGGGCGTTGAAGCCGCTGATGCCCGAGAACAGCGGCTCGCTGCCGAGGGCCGCGGCCAGGGCCCGGACCGCTTCGGGCGGCAGGGCCCCGACCAGCACGGGAAAGGGCGGGGTGCACAGCAGGGCGCCGGTGACGGTCCCGTCGGAGCGGGTCCACCAGCCGAAGAACGGGTCCGCCTGGCCGAACGCGTGCGGACCGCGCCGTTCCAGGGCGTCCGCGGTGGTCAGCAGGATGGTGTTCGACACCGGCCGCGCGGCCACGGACGGGCCCGCCGTGGTCAGATAGGCCGCCAGGTCACGCGTGAAGGTCCAGGTCATGGCCCATCCTCGCGTCCGGCTGCGTCCCGCGCACCCGGTTTTGCCTCATGGCCGGGCGAAGGCCGCGCCCGTGTCCCGCAGCCGTGCGTGCAGTTCCGCGAACACCGCCGCCGCACGGTCGCCCGGCCAGTCCGCCGGGAGCAGTTCGCGCGGCAGCCCCGGGTCGGCGTAGGGCAGGCGGCGCCAGCTGTCCAGGGCGAGCAGATAGCTGCGGTAGGCCTCCTCCGGCGTCGGCACGGGGCCCGACTGGAGGGCGCGCAGGGCGGGTTCGTGCAGATCGAGGTACTCCTCGTGCTGTTTGGCCAGCGAGGCCAGGTCCCACCAGCGGGCCACGGCCTCGGCGGTCGGGGCGAAGCCGAGGTGGGCGCCGCGGAACAGCTCCACGTACGGGGTCAGGTGCAGCCGCTCCAGCGTGTGCACCGTCTCCTCGTCCAGCTGGGCGGGGGCGATCCACACGCCCGGCGCGACCGCGCCGAAGCCGAGCCGGGCCAGCCGCGAGCGCAGCAGGTGCCGCTTGCTGCGCTCCTGCTCCGGCACGGAGAAGACCGCCACCAGCCATTCGGGGGACCGCGGCGGGCTGCCGTAGATCCGCCGGTCGCCGTCGTCCAGGAGCTGGCGCGCCTCCGGGGAGAGCGCGTAGGCCGCCGATCCGTCCGCCGCCCGGTCCGGCAGCAGGAAGCCGCGGCGCTTGAGCCGGGACACCGAGGAGCGCACGGAGGGGGCGTCCACGCCGGCCGCGCCCAGCAGACGGATCAGCGCGGACACCGGGACCGGGCCCTCGAAGGCCCGCCCGTAGGCTCCGTAGAACGTGACGATCAGGGATCGCGGAGTGTGCTGCTCGACCACGGGTTCACTCTATGACGTGTCCCGATCGCGCAGCCGGAAGCGTTGCAGCTTGCCGGTGGCCGTACGGGGGAGCGCGGGCAGGAAGACGAAGGAGCGCGGGCACTTGTGCGGGGCCAGCTCGGCCCGCATGAAGGAGCGCAGCTCCTCCTCGGTGAGCGTCACCCCTTCGCGGGCGACGGTGTACGCCACCACCACCTGTCCGCGCCGCTCGTCCGGGCGGCCGACCACCGCGGCCTCCACCACGTCCGGGTGGCGCAGCAGGGCTTCCTCCACTTCCGGGCCGGCGATGTTGTACCCCGCCGAGATGATCATGTCGTCGGCGCGTGCGACGTAGCGGAAGTAGCCCTCGGGATCGCGTACGTAGGTGTCGCCGGTCAGGTTCCAGCCGTCCCGTACGTACTCGCCCTGCCGGGGATCGGCGAGGTAGCGGCAGCCCACCGGGCCGCGCACGGCCAGCAGCCCCGGTTCGTTGTCCGCGACGGGCTGCCCGGACGGGTCCACCACCCGGGCCTGCCAGCCCGGCACCACCCGGCCGGTCGTACCGGGCCGGATGTCCTCGTCGGCGGCGGAGATGAAGATGTGCAGCAGCTCGGTGGCCCCGATGCCGTTGATGATCCGCAGGCCGGTGCGCTCGTACCAGGCCTGCCAGGTCGCCGCGGGCAGGTTCTCCCCGGCCGAGACGCAGCGGCGCAGTGCGGACAGGTCGTGGGTGCCCACGTCGTAGGGGCCCAGCGCGTCCAGCATCGTCCGGTAGGCGGTCGGCGCGGTGAACAGCACCGTCACCCGGTGCTCGGCCAGGGCGGGCAGCAGCGTGCGCGGACCCGCCTCCTCCAGCAGCAGCGCGGACGCGCCGGCCCGCAGCGGGAAGACGACCAGTCCGCCGAGCCCGAAGGTGAACCCGAGCGGCGGACTGCCCGCGAAGACGTCGTCGGGGCGGGGCCGCAGCACGCCCCGGGAGAAGGTGTCGGCCACCGAGAGCAGGTCCCGGTGGAAGTGCATGCAGCCCTTCGGCCGCCCGGTGGTGCCGGAGGTGAAGGCGATCAGGGCGACGTCGTCGGCCGAGGTGTCGACGGCCGTGAACGGCGCGGCCGTCCGGGCCTCGGCCAGCCGCAGCAGGTCGTCCTCGCCCGGGCCCCCGTACGGGGTGATGCGCAGCCCCGGAACCTCGGCCTTGACCAGGTCGTCGAGCACGTCGGCATGGCACAGGGCGTGCCCCACCCGGGCCATCGCGCAGACCGTGGCCAGCTCCTGCGCGCGCTGCTGGGGCAGTACGGTCACGGCCACCGCGCCCGCCTTCATCACCGCGAGCCAGCACGCGGCGAGCCAGGGGCCGGTGGGTCCGCGCAGCAGCACCCGGTTGCCGGGGACCACGCCCAGATCGACAGTGAGCACGTGGGCCAGGCGGTCGACGCGCTCGCGCAACGCACCGTAGGTCCACACCTCGCCCGCGCCGGTGCGGAAGGCCGGGCGGTCGGGGCCGAACCGGGCGACGGTCACGTCGAGCAGTTCCGCCCCGCAGTTCAGCCGGTCCGGGTAGGTGAGCTCGGGCAGCTCGAACAGGAGGTGCGGCCAGGTGCCGGCGGGCGGCAGATGGTCGCGGGCAAAGGTGTCGGTGTGAGCGGAAGGCTTGAGGTCCAAGGCGGGTTCGCCCCCTTGCGACGGTCCGGATGTGGATGGAGCCGGCCGTGCTGACGCGTCACGAGCGTATCGTGATGGTGACGGTAGTCAACAGGACGCGATAGATGCGGGGACATTCGGATGACCGGATTCGCGCTCGGGGCGGACCAGGAGGAGTGGTGCGGGCACTTGCGCGCACTGTCGGCGGGGAGGCTGAGGCCGCTGGCCGAGAAGGGGGAGCCGGGCCGGGTCAACCGGCCGCTGCTCGCGGCACTGGGGGAGGAGGGGCTGCTGGAGCGGGTCTTCTCGTCGGGCGCACTGGAGCTGTGCCTGCTGCGGGAATCCCTCGCCTACGGATGCACGGAGGCCGAGACGGCGCTCGCCCTCCAGGGCCTGGGCGCCTACCCGGTGCTGCGCTCGGGCAGCGAGGCGCAGCGCGAGCGCTGGCTGCCCGGAGTGCGCGCGGGCCGCACGGTGGCCGCCTTCGCCCTGAGCGAGCCGGGGGCGGGCTCGGACGCGGCCGCGCTCGCCCTGGAGGCCGCCCCGGACCCCGCGGGCGGCTGGCGCCTCAGCGGGGAGAAGCGCTGGATCTCCAACGCCCCGGAAGCCGATTTCTACACCGTGTTCGCCCGTACGGGTGAAGGACCGGGCGCGAAGGGGGTGTCGGCCTTCCTGGTCCCGGCGGACCGCCCCGGACTCTCCGGCGAGGCCTTGGAGATGCTCTCCCCCCACCCCATCGGCGCACTGGCCTTCGACGGGGTCCCGGTGGGCCCCCGGGACCTGCTCGGGGAGCCCGGGCGCGGCTTCCGGGTCGCGATGGACACCCTGAACCTCTTCCGCCCCAGCGTCGGCGCCTTCGCGGTGGGCATGGCCCGGGCCGCGCTCGACGCGACCGTGACGTACACGGCGGGCCGGACGGCCTTCGGCGGGGTGCTGCGCGACCTGCAGGCCGTGGCGCACCGGGTGGCGGAGATGGCCACCCGCACCGAGGCCGCCCGGCTGCTGGTGTACGCGGCCGCCGGGGCCTACGACCGCGGGGCCGGCGACGTACCCCGCCGGGCGGCGATGGCGAAGCTGCTCGCCACGGAGACGGCCCAGTACGTGGTGGACCACGCGGTCCAGTTGCACGGGGCCGTCGCCCTCCAGCGGGGCCACCTGCTGGAGCACCTCTACCGGGAGGTGCGGGCCCCGCGGATCTACGAGGGGGCCAGCGAGGTCCAGCGCACGATCATCGCCAAGGAGCTCTACGCACAGGAGGCGGCGCAATGAGCCTGGAACGGATCAACCCGGCGGAGCTGTCGCCCCCGACGGGCTTCTCGCACGCGGTCGCCGCGACCGGCTCCCGGCTGGTGTTCCTCGCCGGCCAGACCTCGCTCGACAGTGCGGGCGAGGTCGTGGGGGAGAGCCTGCCGGAGCAGTTCGAGCAGGCGCTGCGGAACCTGCTGGCCGCCCTGGCCGCGTCCGGAGGCAATCCGGCGGACCTGGCACGGGTGACGGTGTACGCGGTGGACGTGGCGGCCTACCGGGAGTGCGCCGCCGAACTCGGCCTCATCTGGCGGCGGCTGGCGGGCCGCGACTATCCGGCGATGGCCGTGATCGGCGTGGCCCGTCTCTGGGACGTGCAGGCCCAGGTCGAACTGGACGGGGTCGCGGTCCTCCCCTGAGCCGGGGCCCCTGAGCCCCGGGGCGGGCGGCCCGGGCTTCGGCCCCGGTCCCGGGCTTCGGCCCCGGTCCCGGGCTTCGGCCCCGGTCCCGGGCTTCGGCCCCGGTCCCGGGCTTCGGCCCGGGCTCCGGCCCAGGCCCCGTCCCCCGGTGTCAGCGGGCGTCGAGGAGCTGCCCCATCCACTCCTCGATGCCCGCGACCGTCCGCGGCAGGGCGCCCGACATCAGCCGGGCCCCGTCCGCGGTGATCACCAGGTCGTCCTCGATGCGGACGCCGATGCCGCGCAGTTCCGCCGGGAGGGTCTCGTCGTCCGGCTGGAGGTAGAGGCCGGGCTCGACCGTGAGGACCTGGCCCTCCTCCAGGACGCCGTCCAGGTAGGTCTCGGCCCGTGCCTTCGCGCAGTCGTGGACGTCCAGGCCCAGCATGTGGCCGCTGCTGCACAGGGTGTACCGGCGGTGCAGGTCGCCCTCCGCGTCCTTCAGGACGCCCCACTCCGCGAGGCCTTCGGCGATGACCCGCATGCCGGCCCGGTGGAAGTCGCGGAAGCTCGCGCCCGGCCGCAGTGCGGCCATGCCCGCGTCCTGGGCGGCCAGCACCAGTTCGTAGACCTGCCGCTGGACGGGGGAGAAGCGGCCCGACAGCGGGAGGGTGCGGGTGATGTCGGCCGTGTACAGGGTGTCCGTCTCCACGCCCGCGTCCAGGAGCAGCAGTTCGTCTCCGCTGAGCCGGCCGTCGTTGCGGATCCAGTGCAGGACGCAGGCGTGGGCGCCGGACGCCGCGATGGTCTCGTAGCCGGTGCCGTTGCCCTCCGCCCGGGCGCGCAGGCCGAAGACCCCCTCGATCCACCGCTCGCCGCGCGGGTGGGCCAGGGCGCGGGGCAGGGCGCGTACGACGTCCTCGAAGCCGGCCGCCGTGTGGTCCACCGCGAGCTGGAGCTGTTCCACCTCCCAGGCGTCCTTGACCAGGCGCAGCTCCGAGAGGGCCACGGTGAGGTCCCGGTCGGTGCCGGCCACCCGGCCGGCCGGTGAGCCGAGTGCGTCCAGGTGTGCGCAGCGGATGCCGGTGAGGCGTTCGGCCTCGGCGAGGTCGGGCCTGCGGCCGACCCAGAACTCCCCGTAGCGGCGGTCCCGGTAGAACTCCTCGTTCCCGCCCGCGCGCGGGGAGCGCGGCCGCAGGTACAGCACCGCCTCGTGGCCGTGCGGGCCCGAGGGCTCCATGACCAGGACGTGGCCGACCTGGTCCTCCCCGGTCAGGCCGGTCAGCCAGGCGTACGCGCTGTGCGGGCGGAAGCGGTGGTCGCAGTCGTTGGAGCGGACCCTCAGCTCGCCGGCCGGGACGATCAGCCGCTCGCCCGGGAAGAGCGCCGAGAGCCGTGCCCGGCGGGCCGGGGCGACGGCGTGTGCGGGGACGCGGGTGGCACCGGGCAGCGCGGAAGCGGCCCAGTCGCCCGCCATGAAACGGGACAACTCCGGGGATACCGGGAGGTCGTGGCTGCCCGTGTTGAGGCGGGAGGGGGTGTCGGTCACAGGGGCTCCCTCAAGAAGATGCGAACTGGTGGGCGCACAGGTCTTGTCAGTGCAATTTCACATTACTATGTTACAGCTCACACCGCGGTGCGTTAATCCCCGTCAAACGCCGCGTGACGCAGGGCAGTTCGCGCACGACATCGCCACCTCGCACTTCGTGCACGCCGCACTTCATGCACCACGTCCCCCACCTCCCCTCCCATCCAGGAGTTCTTGGTGTTCCAGCACAGAGCTGTGCGTACGTCCCTCCTCTCCGCCGCCGTCGCGGTCACCCTCCTCGCCACCGCCCAGGGCGTGACCCAGGCCGCCGACGCGGGGACCGCCGCCACCGTGGCGGGCAAGCCGGTGCCCGGCACCTTCTCCTCCGGGGCGCCCGCCGCGAACCCCTTCGACGAGGTCGACCGCCTCGCGAACCCCGCTGACAACACCCCGGCGCCCGCCCCGGCCCCGGGCGCGGGCAAGGCCGCCGCCCCGGCGGCCTCCGGGCAGGTCCCGGGTGCGGCCGAGGCCGTCGCGAGCGCCGCCGACCGGCGCAGCGAGAAGTACGGCACCGCGCAGGCCGCGCCGACCGCGCGCAGCCTCGCGGCCGCCGTCCCCTGCACCCTCGACGGGATCACCGGTCTCGGGCCGGAGCAGTTCGCCGACTTCCTCGCCGACCCGGCCGTCACCGCCGACGGCTGTCTGCGCGACCTCATCTGGACCTGGGACGCCCGGCTGACCCCCGTCATGTCCGACGCGCACGTCCAGGCCGTCTCCCGGCGGATATCCGCCCTGGCCGCCGCCCACGACGGCCGCAACTCCTCCCACCTGGAGGAGATGTTCACCTACCTGCACGCGGTGGCCTACCACGACTACTCGCGCGGTGAGATCGACGTCACCGACGCCCCCACCGTGAACGCGATGCGCCAGGCCGTCGCCGACTTCGGGGGCGCGGCCCGCACCTTCGACGTCACCCCCAGCAACGCCCGCACCCTGCGCGAGGCCCTCTACGCCGCCAGCGCCCCGGGCCTGCGCCAGCACCAGCTCGGCCTCATCAAGAAGGTCCTGGCCACCATGGACCCGGCCCACCCGGCCACGAACCTCGACGCGGGCTGGGCGGGGGCCGCCCTCGCCGCGCTCTCCGTCAACTACCTCGGTGTCTACCCGGGCAACCAGGACGCCGCCTTCCACGCCGCGGTCGCGGCCGACCCCTCGTACCGCGCCGCGTTCAAGGCCTTCGCCTCCTACGGTCACCTCAAGGGCACGGGCAACGCCTGGGTGGCGCGCGACGCCCTCAGCGAGTACGGCCGCTTCGGCCAGGTCGCGGGCCTCAGGGACCAGACCGTCGCCGACCTCGGCGCCCTGCTGGAGCCCGTCCGGGTCACCTTCGGCGACGGCAGCCAGCCGTGGGCCAAGATCGTCACCTGGCTGAACTTCTACGAGGCCTGCAAGCCGTACGGCGTGTGCAAGGAGGACATCGAGAAGCGGATCTTCCCCCACACGTACACCTACGACAACGGGGCCATCAAGGTCCGCACGGGCCTCGACCGGGCCACCGTCGACCAGCTCTACTACGCCAGCAAGCAGGTCAAGGCCCAGTACCACCGGGTGCTCGGCACCGAGCAGCCGCTCGCCGGCGACCCCAATGCCACGCTGAACATCGTGCTGTACGGCTCCCGCGCCGACTACGAGAACTACCACCCGATCCTGACCGGCTACGACACCAACAACGGCGGCATCTACATCGAGAACGGCGCCACCTTCTACACCTACCAGCGCCGCGTCCCGCAGGACTCGTCCCTCACCCTCGAAGAGCTCTTCCGCCACGAGTACACGCACTACCTCAACGGCCGCTACGCCGTCCCCGGCTTCTTCGGCGAAGGCCCCTGGTACGAGGGCGACCGTACGACCGCCATGGACGAGGGCACGGCCGAGTTCTTCGACGGGGCCACCCGCGACAACGGCATCGCCGTGCGCAAGTCCCTGGTCAAGAGCATCATCAGCGACACCGCGGGCGGCGGCCCGCGCATGTCGGTGGAGCAGCTGCTGAACGCCACCTACGAGGGCGACGGCTTCCGCTTCTACAGCTACGCGGGCACCTTCTTCGAGTACCTGTGGGCCGAGCAGCCCTCCAAGCTGCGCGAGATGTACACCCACCTGCGCAACAACGACGTGGCGGCCTACGACGCCTGGCGCCACCGGATGGGCGCGGACACCTACCTCCAGCGCGGCTACGACCGCTTCCTGGACGCCCAGATCGCCAAGGTCGACCAGCTGTACGTGCCCAACACCACCTTCACCCCGGTCGACCAGCTGCGGGACTCGGCGCTCGCCTCGGTGAAGTCCTCCTTCGCCACGGCCACGTACAACACCCCGGACTGCGTCGAGAACGGCGAGCCCGGCAAGCGCCGGTTCACCTGTACCGGCAGGATCACCGCGAATCTGAAGAACTGGCGCAGCGACGACCAGAACTTCAAGGACATGTCCGAGACGGTCGACTACTTCATCCTCGACCGGGCCGGCGCGGCCTCCAACAACCTCGCCGACATGAACTGTTCCTTCGGTCCGCTGGAGATCTGGACCAACAAGGTGGCGGGCAGCTCCAGTTACAGCTGTGAGGGCCCGCTGCGCGGCTGATCCGGACCGGACCGGTCCCGTCGCCCCGCGGCGCGGGACCGGTCTGGGCAGGCACTAAAGAATGTGACATATTACTGCCGTGCTCAAGAGACACTCCCTGGACGCCGTGATCATCGGCGCCGGCGTCGTCGGGGCCGCGTGCGCCTACTACGCGGCCCGCGCCGGACTCTCCGTGGCCGTCGTCGACCGCGGCTCCGTCGCGGGCGGCACCACTGGCGCGGGCGAAGGCAACCTGCTCGTCTCCGACAAGGAGGCGGGGCCCGAACTCGACCTCGCCCTGCTGTCGGCCCGGCTCTGGCGCGACCTCGCGGCCGGCCTTCCCCCGGAGGCCGAGTACGAGGCCAAGGGCGGCCTCGTCGTCGCCCCGGACGAGACCACCGTCAAGGCCCTGCGCACCTTCGCCGAAGGCCAGCGCGCGGCGGGCGTGGAAGCGGTCGAGGTGGCCGCCGACGCCCTGCACGACCTCGAACCCCACCTCGCCCCCGGCCTGGCCGGGGGATTCCACTACCCGCAGGACGCCCAGGTCCAGCCCGCCCAGGCGGCGGCCCGGCTGCTGGCCGCGGCAGCCGCCTCGGGCGCGCAGGTCCACCTCGGCGAGGAGGTCACCGAGATCCTCCTCGACACCGCGGGCGCCGTACGGGGCGTGCGCACCCCGCGGCGCAGCCTGCTCGCCCCCGCGGTGGTGAACGCGGCGGGCACCTGGGGCGGACACGTCGCGCAACTGGCGGGCGTCGCCCTGCCGGTCCTGCCGCGCCGCGGGTTCGTCCTGGTCACCGAACCCCTGCCGAGGGTGGTCCGGCACAAGGTCTACGCCGCCGACTACATCGCCGACGTGGCCAGCGGATCGGCCGCGCTCCAGTCCTCGGCCGTGGTCGAGGGCACCCCCTCGGGCCCGGTCCTCATCGGGGCCACCCGGGAACGCGTCGGCTTCGACCGCACCCTGTCCACCGAGGCCCTGCGCCGCCTCGCCGCCCAGGCACAGGCCCTCTTCCCGGTCCTCGCCGGGGTCAGCGTCCTGCGGACCTACCACGGCTTCCGGCCCTACCTCCCCGACCACCTTCCGGCGATCGGCCCGGACCCGCGCCGCCCCGGACTGCTGCACGCCTGCGGCCACGAGGGCGCGGGCATCGGCCTGGCCCCGGCCACCGGCCTGCTGATCACGGCCGCCCTGACGGGAGCCGAACCCGTCCTGGACCTGCACCCGTTCCGTCCCGACCGCTTCGCGGAGGCGCCCCGATGAAGGCACGCAAACACGAGCGCACCCCCCGCTCGCTGGTCGGCGGCGCCCCGGTGGCCGCGTACGAGATCACCTTCGACGGCCGGGCGCTGCCCGCCGAGGCCGGCCAGAGCGTCGCCGCCGTGCTGTGGGCGGCCGGGATCCTCGCCTGGCGCACCACCCGCGAGGGCGGCGCCCCGCGCGGCGCGTTCTGCGGCATCGGCAGCTGCTACGACTGCCTCGTCACCGTCAACGGCCTCCCGAACCAGCGCGCCTGCCTGGTCCCGGCCCGCGAGGGCGACACCGTCACCACCCAGGAGGGAACCGGCCATGCCGAGCTCGCCGTCTGAGCCCGCCGACCTCGCGATCGTCGGCGCGGGACCGGCCGGCCTGGCCGCCGCGGTCACCGCCGCCGGCCTGGGGCTGCGGGTCACCGTCCTGGACGCGGGGGAGCGCCCCGGGGGCCAGTACTACCGCTGCCCCCCGCCCGGTCTCGGCGCGGCCCGCCCCGAGGCCCTGCACCACGACTGGCAGGCCTTCGCCGACCGCGAAAGCGCCCTGCGCGCCCACGAGTCGGCCGGGCGCATCAGCTGCCTCCAGGGCCACCACGTCTGGACGGTCGTCCCGGACGGCGGTGCGGGCTGGACCCTCCACGCCGTCGCCGGCCACGGAGGCGAGGAGCGCGCGGAGACCGTCCACGCCCGGGCGGTGCTGCTCGCCACCGGCTCCTACGAGCGGCAACTGCCCTTCCCCGGCTGGACCCTGCCCGGGGTCATCGGGGCGGGCGGCGCGCAGGCCATGGTCAAGGGCGGCCTCGTCCTGCCGGGCAAGCGGGTCGTCGTCGCCGGGAGCGGCCCGCTGCTCCTGGCCGTGGCCGCCACCCTCGGCGCCGCCGGAGCCACCGTGCCCGCCTTGGTGGAGGCCGCCTCGTACACGGCGTACGCGGGCCACGTGCCCGCCCTGCTGCGCAACCCCGGCAAGCTCACCGAGGCCGTCACCTTCGGCGGCGCCCTGCTGCGCCACCGCACCCGGCTGCTCACCCGGCAGGCCGTCGTCGAGGCCCACGGCACCGGCCGCGTCGAGGCCGTCACCGTGGCCCGGCTCGGCCGGGACTGGCGCCCGCTGCCCGGCACCGCCCGCCGCATCCCCTGCGACGCCCTCGCCGTGGGCCACGGGCTCGTGCCCCAGCTGGAACTCGCCACCGGCCTGGGCTGCGCCACCGTCCCCAGCCCCGACGGCACGCTCGCCCTCGCCCTGGACGCGGCGCAGCGCACCTCCGTCCCCGGCATCTGGTCCGCCGGGGAGACCGGCGGCATCGGCGGCGCCGGACTCGCCCTCGTCGAGGGGGAGATCGCCGCGCACGCCGTCGCCGGGCGGCCCGTCCCGGCTGCCCTGGCCCGCCGCAGGTCCCGGATGCGCGCCTTCGCCGGGGCGATGGCCGCGGCCCACCGCCCCGGCTCCGGCTGGACCGACTGGCTGCGCGAGGAGGACCTGGTGTGCCGGTGCGAGGAGGTCCCGGCCGGCCGGATCCGCGAGGCCGTGCGCGACCTCGGGGCGCGGGACGCCCGTACGGTCAAACTGCTCACCCGCTCCGGCATGGGCTGGTGCCAGGGCCGGATGTGCGGCCCGGCCGTCTGCGCCCTGGCCGGTGAGGCCCCCGGGGCCCCGGAGGCGACGGCGGACCGGCGGCCGCTGTCCTGTCCGGTGCCGCTGCGCCACCTCGCCGAACTTCCCCCCGCGGACGGCTGATCGAGGGCCCCGGGCCCTTGTGGCCGTCTCGCACCCACTAGTAAAATGTCACACACCACTCTAGGGAGCTCACTCATGACCCACGCGCACACCCCCGCGCCCGTCCGCACCCGCCCCTGGCACGGAATCATGGTCGCCACCGCGCTGCCCCTGCGCGAGGATCTCACCGTCGACTACGACGCGTACGCCGAACACGTGGCCTGGCTGATCGCCAACGGCTGCGACGGCGTCGTCCCCAACGGCTCTCTCGGCGAGTACCAGACCCTCACCGACGAGGAGCGGGCCCGCGTGGTCCGCACCGCCGTCGAGGCCGCCGGAGACGGCAGCCGCGTGATGCCCGGCGTCGCCGCCTACGGCAGCGCCGAAGCCCGCCGCTGGGCCGACCAGGCCGCCGAGGCGGGCGCCGGATCGGTCCTGCTCCTGCCGCCCAACGCCTTCCGTGCCGACGAGGACGCGGTACGCGCCCACTACGCCGAGGTCGCCGGGGCCGGACTGCCCGTCGTCGCCTACAACAACCCCATAGACACCAAGGTCGACCTCACCCCGGACCTGCTGGCCCGGCTGCACACCGACGGCTCGATCGTCGCCGTCAAGGAGTTCAGCGGCGACGTCCGCCGCGCCTACGAGATCGCCGAGCTCGCCCCGGGCCTGGACCTGCTCATCGGCGCCGACGACGTCCTGCTCGAACTCGCCCTCGCGGGCGCCGTCGGCTGGATCGCCGGATACCCCAACGCCCTGCCGCAGGCCTGCGCCACCCTCTACCGGGCCGCCGTGGCCGGGGACCTCGCCACCGCCCTGCCGCTCTACAAGTCCCTGCACCCGCTGCTGCGCTGGGACTCCAAGACCGAGTTCGTCCAGGCCATCAAGCTCTCCATGGACCTGGCCGGCCGCCCCGGCGGCGCCACCCGCCCGCCGCGCTTCCCGCTCACCGGGGAGACCGAGGCCGGCGTGCGCGCCGCCACCGAGAAGGCCCTCGCCGAGGGCCTCAACTAACCAGCCGCAGGGGGCTCACCATGCGTACGCGCCACGTCTACCACGCGGTGGACTCGCACACCGAGGGCATGCCGACCCGGGTGATTACCGGAGGGGTCGGCGTGATCCCCGGGGCCACCATGGCCGAGAAACGGCTCCACTT
Source organism: Streptomyces xanthophaeus (assembly GCF_000725805.1). Classification (GTDB taxonomy): domain Bacteria; phylum Actinomycetota; class Actinomycetes; order Streptomycetales; family Streptomycetaceae; genus Streptomyces; species Streptomyces xanthophaeus. The sequence goes on from NZ_JOFT01000037.1 coordinate 57,565, forward strand.
CATCGAGCACACGGACCACGTCCGGACCCTGCTCATGTACGAGCCGCGCGGCCACGCGGCGATGAGCGGCGCGATCCTGCAGCCCCCCACCCGCCCCGACGCCGACTTCGGCGTGCTGTACATCGAGGTGTCCGGCCTGCTGCCCATGTGCGGGCACGGCACCATCGGGGTGGCGACCGTGCTCGTCGAGACCGGCATGGTGCCCGTCGTGGAGCCGGTCACCACCGTCCGCCTCGACACCCCGGCCGGGCTGGTGAGCGTCGACGTCCGCGTCGAGGACGGGGCGGCCACGGCCGTCACCCTCACCAACGTCCCGTCCTTCTGCGTCGGCCTCGACCTCAAGGCCGAGGTCCCCGGCCACGGCACGGTCACCTACGACCTCGCCTACGGGGGCAACTTCTACGCCTTCGTCGAACTCGAGGCCCTGGGCCTGCCCTTCGACCGCGCCCGCAAGGACGACCTGCTCGCCGCCGGACTCGCCGTGATGGACGCCGTCAACGCCTCCGCCGACCGGCCCGTCCACCCCGAGGACCCCTCCATCGCCGGGGTCAAGCACGTCTACCTCGCCGCCCCCGGCTCCGACGCCCGCCGCTCACGGCACGCCATGGCCATCCACCCCGGCTGGTTCGACCGCTCGCCCTGCGGTACGGGGACCAGCGCGCGCATGGCCCAGCTGCACGCCCGGGGCCTGCTGCGGACCGGGGAGGACTTCGTCAACGAGTCCTTCATCGGCACCGAGTTCACCGGCCGACTGACCGGCGAGACCACCGTGGGCCCCTTCCCCGCCGTCGTGCCCACGGTGACCGGCCGGGCCTGGATCACCGGCACCGCGCAGTACTTCCTCGACCCGACCGACCCCTTCCCCGGAGGATTCCTCCTGTGACCGGCTCCCTCGTCCGCACCACCGACTACCACACCGCGGGGGAACCCTTCCGGATCGTCGACACCACCCTCGGAGCGGCCGCGGGGCTCCCGCCCGTCCCCGGGGACACCGTCGCCGAGCGCTGCGCCACCGCCATCGGCCCCGGCGGATCGGGGACGGCCCCGCGCCGGGGCGCACTGGACGACGTACGGCGCCTGCTGGTGCAGGAGCCGCGCGGGCACGCCGGGATGTACGGCGGGTTCGTCGTCCCGGCGGACGACGACGGGGCCCACTTCGGGGTGCTGTTCTGGCACAAGGACGGTTACTCCACCGCCTGCGGCCACGGCACCATGGCGCTCGGGGTCTGGGCCGTGGACACCGGCAGGGTCGCCGCCCCGCAGGAGGGCGACGTGCAGGTGCGCATGGACGTGCCGTCCGGGCGGGTCACCGCCACCGTGCACCGGGACGGCGGCCGCACCACCGGGGTCACCTTCCGCAACGTCCCGGCGCGGGTGAGCGCCCGCAAGGTGCCGGTGGCCACGACGCTGGGGATCGCCGAGGTGGACATCGCCCACGCGGGGGCCTGCTACGCCTCCGTCAGCGCCCGCGACCTGGGCCTGGAGGTCTCCGGGGCCGCGCTGCCCGCCCTGGTGCGGGCCGCCGGGGAGATCCGGGCGGCGCTGGCCACCCACCCGGCCACCTGGCACCCCGACGGACCGCTGCTGTCCGGGGTCTACGGGGTGATCCTCCACGAGGAGCTGCCCGACACCCCGTTCGGGCCGCACCAGCGCAACGTCACCGTCTTCGCCGACGGCCAGATCGACCGCTCGCCCTGCGGCTCCGGCACCTCCACGCGGCTCGCCCTGCTCGCGGAGGACGGGCGGCTCGGGTCCGGCGAGGACCTGCTGCACGAGTCGGTCACGGGCACGGTGTTCACCGGCCGGATCCTGCCGGGCGGCGTCACCGAGGTCAGCGGCACGGCCTACCGCACCGGCGAACACGCCTTCCTGGCCGACCCGTACGACCCCCTCGGCACCGGATTCCTGCTGTGAACCGGGAGGCGCTGACGGCCCGGGCCCCGGCCCCGGGCGGGCACGGCCTGCTGCAGCTCGGCGCCGCGGAGACCGCCGCTCTGGTCGGCCCGGCCGCGGCGGCCGACGCGCTGGCCGCCGCCCTGCTCGGCGGAGTGGACCCGGAGACCTGCCCGCAGCGCTCGGCCCTGCCCGTGCCCGGCGGCGGTGAACTGCTGCTCATGCCGGCCGCGTCAGGGACGTACGCCGGGGTGAAGATCGCCGGGGTCGCGCCCGGGAACCCGGCCCGCGGACTGCCCCGGATCACCGGCTCCTACCTGCTGCTCGACGGGCCCACCCTGAGCCCCCTGGCGCTGCTCGACGGAGCGGCCCTGACCGCCCTGCGCACCCCGGCGGTCTCCGCCCTGGCGCTACGTCATCTGGCGCCGGAGGGAAGGCCGTTGCGCCTGGTCCTCTTCGGCTCCGGCCCGCAGGCGTACGGGCACCTGGAAGCGGTCCTGTCCCTGCGGGAGCTGGCCGAGGCGGTGGTGGTCGCCCGGAACCCGGCGGGCGGGCAGGCACTGGCCGCACGCGCGCGGGCCCTCGGGGTGCCCGCCCGGACGGGCACCCCGGCGGACGTGGCCGGGGCGGACCTGGTCCTGTGCTGCACCACCGCGCGGGAGCCGCTCTTCGACGGGCGCCTGGCCGGGCCGGGCACCACCGTCGTCGCCGTCGGCTCGCACGAACCGACGGCCCGGGAGACCGACACCGCCCTCGTGCGACGGGCGGCGGTGTACGTCGAGTCGCGTGCGGCGGCGCTGCGCGAGGCGGGCGACCTGCTCGTGCCGGAGGCGGAGGGGGCGATCGGGCCCGGTCATATCACCGGCACCCTCGCTGACCTGGTCTCGGGCCGGATGCCGGCGGGAGGGGCGCAGGGTTGTCCACAGCTCTTCAAGAGTGTGGGCATGGCCTGGGAGGATCTTGCCGTGGCGGTCGCAGTGTTCGAGGCCGCAGGAGCGAATGGCGCAACGTGACATTGTACGCTGTTCCTCTGCTCGTCGGTGGGTGTGGGGTGTCGGAGGAGAAGCAATGGGTGACCTGAAGCAGCACAGTCTCATCAAGGCCCAGGAACGGCTTCGCGACCAGGTGGGGCACGCCCTCCGAGCAGCCCTGATAGCGGGTGAACTGCGCCCGGGGAGCGTCTACTCGGCGCCCGGCCTCGCGGCCGAGCTCGGGGTCTCGGCCACACCCGTGCGCGAGGCGATGCTCGACCTGGCCCGGGAGGGCCTGGTCGAGCCGGTCCGCAACAAGGGCTTCCGGATCACCGAGGTCAGCGAACGCGACCTGGACCAGTACACGGAACTGCGCACGATGATCGAGGTCCCGACCATCGGCCGGATCACCGAGACCGCCACGGCCGAACAACTGGAGGCCCTGCGGCCCATCGCGCAGGAGATCGTCACCAGCGCCCGAGAGCACAACCTCATCGGCTACCTGGAGGCCGACCGCCGCTTCCACCTCACGCTGCTCGGCCTCGCGGGCAACGACCGCCTGGTGGAGACGGTCGGCGACCTGCGCAAGCGCTCCCGCCTGTACGGGCTGACCGGCCTGGACGAGGCCGGGAAGCTGGTCTCCTCGGCCGAGGAGCACATCGAGCTGCTCGACCTGATGATCAGCGGGGACGCGGAGGCGGCGCAGGCCTGCATGACCCGCCACCTCGGCCACGTCCGTTCCCTGTGGGCCCAGGGCCGCGACGAACCGGTGGGCCGCCCCCAGACCGGCCTCGGTTCGGGCGTCTAGGCCGGCCCGCCACCGGTGACCCGCCCCGTGACCCTCGCCCCGCCGGGCACCGGCCGCACCGCCGCCCGCCCGGCCCGTGGCCGCCCCGCCCGTGTCCGTACGGCCCGTGTCCGTGCGGTAGCGGCCGGGGCCGCGGCGCTGACCGTCGTCACGGCCCTGGTGCTCAGGGCCGTCACGACCGGGGACGTCGCCAAGTACGGCGGCGACGCCCTGTACACGGTCCTCCTGCTCGCCCTCGTCGTCCTTGCGGCCCCGCGGGTGGCGCCCCTGAAGGCCGCCTCGTTCGCACTGGCCGCGAGCTGGGCCGTGGAGTTCCTCCAGCTCACCCCCGTCCCGGCGGAACTCTCCCGGCACAGCACGGTCGCCCGCCTCGTCCTCGGCTCCACCTTCAACCCGCCCGACCTGTTCTGGTACGCGGCGGGCGCGGCAGCAGGATGGCTCCTCCACACCGGCATGCGACGGCGCCGGGCCCGTCCGTGAGCCCGTTCGCGAGCCCGCCCGCCCGCGCGCACGTCCGAAGAGGCGGCCTACGACGCGTCCGAGGAGACGGCCCGGCCGCGCCGTAGGGCGTCCGCCCGGTCCAGGACGGCTCGCATCGCCCCCCGAGGGAGCAGCGTCGAGGACGCCGCGGACTCGGCGACCTGGCCTTCCGCGTCGCCGAGCAGCGCCAGCAGCGCCGCGGCGGGCAGCCGGGGGTGGCCGGAGGCCGCCACCGCGCGGCGCACGTGCGCGTTCGCGTCCGCGGCGAGCCGCTCCGCCAGTGCGGCGGGCAGATCCGGGTCCCGCAGGGCCAGGACGCGCAGGTGCGGGTCCGGGTCGGAGCCGAAGCGCCGCAGCGTCGCGGGCGGGAAGCGCACGAAGTCGGCCGGCCGGCCGCCGGACTTGCCCCGCTCGTGGCGTCGTTCGAGGTCCTCGGCCACGGCGGGGTCCGGGTCCACGGTCCCGGACAGGGCCAGGAGGCGCACGGTCGCGTCCTCGTCGGCGAGCATCCGCCCGCGCGCCCGGGCGGGCAGGGCCGCGCTGCGCGCCGCCGCGCGCCGCAGGCCCACGTAGGGGGAGGCCGCGTACGGCAACGGGTCGTCCGCCACCCACGGGTACGCGGCCTGCTCCAGCCCCAGGTACGCGATGGAGCAGAGTTCGTCCCCGTCGTCCCCTTCGTCGTCGGCGAGCGGCGCCTCCACCCTCCGGTACCCGGCCAGCAGCCCCTCGTGGATCCGGGCCCTCAGCTGCGCCGGGGTGTCCGCGCGTTCGAAGACGGCCGCACGGACCCCGGCGTCCGGGTCCCGTGCGAGCAGGTCCCTCAGATGGGCCGGGAGCTGCGGGTGCCGGGCGACCCGTTCGCGCGTGTCCTCGTCCGGGTCGCCCGCCAGCGCGGCGGCGGTTTCCCCGTCCAGGTCCAGGAAGGGCACCACGCGCCTGCGGGTGGCCGGGTCGGCGAGCAGCGCCCCGTACAGGTCGCGGGGCGGGCGGCGGGTGCAGGCCGCCGCCCGGACCCGCGCGGCCGGGTCGGTGAGCAGCGCGCGCAGTGCCTCCTCGGGCGGACCGGCCCACGCGGCGGCGGCCGCGGCCCGCACCCCGGCCTCGGGGTCGGCGGCCAGCCGGGCGAGGAGGTCCTGGTGCAGCAGCGGGTTGCCCGCGAGCGCGGCCCGGACCGCCGGGTCGGGGTCGCGCGCCAGCTCCGTGGTCACGGCTGCGGGCAGGTTCCGGCCCCGTGCCAGGTGCCGGGCCTGCCCGCCCGCCAGGAACGCCGCGCACAGCGCCGGTGACGGCGCGAACTCGGCCCGGGAGGTCAGGTTGTGGGCCTGCCCGTGCGCCAGGAGCCGGGCGGCCAAGTCCTCGGGCAGCCGGGGATTGACCGCCAGGCCGCAGAGCAGCCCGTGCAGCCGGCGCATGTCCGCATCCGCATCCGCATCCGCGCCCGTATCCGCATCCGCGCCCGTATCCGTGTCCATGACCGGTGAGCGTAGGGCCAGCCCCCAACCAACACCCCTGCCCAGGGGCGGGATTTGGCTACGGCTGGATAACGGCGGTGCCAACCCCTTGTCAGTGCAATTTCACATTACTATGTTACCGGTCACATCATAGAGCGCGGCCCTTCACTGGAGTGACCCATGACCAAGCGCACCCAACTCGCCCTCGCCACCGCCCTGGTGGCAGCTCTCGCAGTCGGCGCCTCGGGCTGCTCCGACGCCTCGAAGAAGGGCAAGGGCGGCGCCTCCGCCGAGAACCCGGCCGCCGCCAACGACGGCAAGGTCCTCGGCGGCACCCCGGTCAAGGGCGGCACCCTCACCGTCCTGTCCAACCAGGACTTCGCCCACCTCGACCCCGCCCGCAACTGGGTCATGCCGACCATGGACTTCGGGACCAGGCTGCTCTACCGCACCCTCGTCACCTTCAAGGCCGAGCCCGGCAAGGCGGGCAGCGAGCTGGTACCCGACCTCGCCACCGACCTCGGCACCCCCTCCAACGGCGGCCGCACCTGGACCTTCACCCTCAAGGAGGGCGTGAAGTACGAGGACGGCTCGCCGGTCAGGGCCCAGGACGTCAAGTACAACGTCGAGCGCTCCTTCGCCCCCGACCTCACCGGCGGACCGGACTACGCGGCCCAGTACCTGGCCGGCACCGAGGGCTACAAGGGCCCCCTCCAGGGTCAGCACCTCGACTCGGTGAAGACCCCCGACGACCGCACGATCGTCTTCGAACTCAAGCGGCCCGTGGCCGAGTTCTCCGCCACCGCCACCCTGCCCACCTTCGCCCCGGTGCCCCAGTCCCAGGAGAAGGGCACCCAGTACGACGCCCGCCCCTTCTCCTCCGGCCCCTACAAGATCGAGTCGTACGACCGCGACAAGAAGCTCGTCCTGGTCCGCAACGAGCACTGGGACGCCGCGACCGACCCCGTCCGCAAGGCCTACCCCGACAAGTTCGTGGTCGTCATGGGCCTCAAGGGCGGCCAGATCGACGACCGGATCATCGCCGGGGAGGGCGTCGACGCCTCCACCGTCCAGTACGCCGACATGCGCCCCGAGAGCGCCCCCAAGGTGCTGCCCAAGCCCGAGGTCAAGGCGCGCCTGCTCGCCGAATCCCAGGGCTGTACCGAGATGCTCTACCTCAACAACTCCCGGGCGCCCTTCGACGACCCGAAGGTCCGCGAGGCCATGCAGTACGCCGTCGACAAGGAAGCCGTGATCACCGCCGGCGGCGGCCCGGCCCTCAACGAGGTCGCCACCGCCTACCTCCCGCCGGCCCTGTCCGGCGGCAAGCAGGCCGACACCCTGAAAATCGCCCCGGCCGGCGACCCGGACAAGGCCAAGGAACTGCTCAAGGCCGCGGGCAAGGAGAAGCTCAAGGTCTCCCTCGCCGTGTCCACCGGGGACAAGGCCAAGGCCGAGGCCCTCCAGCAGGGCCTCGCCCGGGTGGGCATCGAGGTCGTCGTCGACACCGTCGACCCCGGCGCCTACTACGACGTCATCGGCGACCTCTCCACCACCCCCGACATGAGCCTCACCGGCTGGTGCCCCGACTACCCCTCCGGCTCCACCTGGATCCCCTTCGTCTTCGACGGCCGCACCATCAAGGAGAAGGGCAACCAGGGCAACTACAGCCAGTTCCGCGACGAGGCGACCACGAAGCGGATCGACGAGATCAACGCCATGGCCGACGCCAAGCAGGCCAACCAGGCCTGGATCGACCTCGACGCCGAACTCATGAAGAAGTCCCCGTCCGTCCCGATCCTCCTGGAACGCAAGCCGCTGCTCGTCGGCACCAACATTGCGGGCGCCTTCGGCCACCCCGTGTGGACCGGCACCATCGACTACGCCACCGTCGGGCTCAAGGACCCCTCGAAGGGCCAGGGCTGAGGCCGGACGAAACCACCGCCCACCCCGTCATGACCTCCACCGCAGCGGCCCCCGCGGCCGCCCCCGGGGAACCGGCGACGGTCCCGCCGGGCAGCAGCCCCTGGCAGCTCGCCCGGCGGGAACTGCGCCGCCGCCCCGCCGTCCGCTTCAGCCTCTGCCTCGTCCTCCTGTTCGTCCTGATGGCCGTCACGGCACCCTGGCTCGGCGCCCTCGGCGGCTGGTCACCCGAGGAGTTCGACAAGACCGCCATCGACCCCTACCTCGGCGGCCAGCCCCTGGGCCCCCTCGGCGGGATCAGCACCGAGCACTGGCTCGGCGTCGAACCCGTCACCGGCCGCGACCTGTTCGCCCGGGTCGTCCATGGGGCGCAGGTCTCCCTCCTCATCGCCTTCGCCGCCACCGCGATCGTGGTGGCCGTCGGAACGGCCGCCGGGATCGCCGCCGGCTACTTCGGCGGCCGCACCGACGCGGTCCTGTCCCGGCTCATGGACCTGACCATGTCCTTCCCCTCCCTCATCTTCATGATCGCCATGCTGTCGGTGGCCAAGGACGTCAACCGCATCGTCTTGATGACCGCGGTCATCGGGGTCTTCGGCTGGCCCGGCGTCGCCCGCGTGGTCCGGGGCCAGACCCTCTCCCTCAAGCACCGCGAGTACGTGGACGCCGCCCGGGTGAGCGGCTCCGGCTCCTGGCGGATCCTCACCCGTGACGTCCTGCCCGGCGTCTCGGGCCCCGTCATCGCCTACACCACCCTGCTCATCCCCGGCATGATCAGCACCGAGGCCGCGCTCAGCTACCTCGGCGTCGGGGTCCGCCCGCCCACCCCGTCCTGGGGCCAGATGATCGCCGAGTCCGTGGCCTTCTACGAGACCGACCCCATGTACTTCGTCATCCCGAGCGTCTTCCTCTTCCTCGCGGTGCTCGCCTTCACCCTCCTCGGCGACGCCCTGCGCGACATCCTCGACCCGAGGGGCGGCCGCAGTTGATCCTCTACCTCGCCCGCCGCCTGCTCGCCCTCGCCGGAGTGCTCCTGGCGATCGCCGCCGTCACCTTCCTCATCTTCTACGTGCTGCCCTCCGACCCGGCGGCCGCCGCCTGCGGCAAGACCTGCAGCCCCGAACGGCTGGCCGACGTACGCGCGTACCTGGGGCTCGACCAGCCCCTGTGGCGCCAGTTCGCCGACTTCCTCACCGGGATCTTCACCGGCCGCACCCTCGGCACCGGCCAGTACGCCGTCCAGTGCGACTTCCCCTGCCTGGGCTATTCCTACGAGAACTCCCTGCCCGTCTGGGACCTGCTCATGGACCGGCTCCCCGTCTCCGCCTCCCTCGCCGTCGGGGCCGCCGCACTGTGGCTGCTCCTGGGCCTGGGCGCCGGCGTCACCGCCGCCCTGCGCAAGGACACCGCCACCGACAAGGCCCTGATGGTCGGCGCCGTCGCCGCCGCCTCCCTGCCCGTCTACTTCACCTCGGTCCTGCTCATCTACGGGGTCATCCGCACCGCCGGACTGCTGCCCTACCCGACCTACCAGGCCTTCACCGAGGACCCCCTCGCCTGGGCCTCGAACCTGCTCCTGCCCTGGACCGCGCTCGCGCTGCTGTACGCCGCCATGTACGCCCGTCAGAGCCGCGGTTCGATGATCGAGGCCATGGCCGAGCCGTACATCCGTACCGCGCGGGCCAAGGGCATGCCCGAGCGCACCGTCGTCGTCAAACACGGCCTGCGCTCCGGGATGACCCCGATCCTCACCATCTTCGGCATGGACCTCGGCGGACTCCTCGCCGGAGCCGTCATCACCGAGTCCATCTTCGGGCTCCCCGGTGTCGGGCGGCTGTTCTACGGCGCCCTCGTCAGCTCCGACCAGCCCGTGGTCCTCGGGGTCACCCTGCTCGCCGCCTTCTTCATCGTCGTCGCCAACCTCGTCGTCGACCTCCTGTACGCCGTCATCGACCCGAGGGTGAGGTACTGATGGCCGCCCCCCTGCTCGAAGTACGCGATCTGCGCGTCACGTTCGACACCCCCCGCGGCGCCGTACGGGCCGTCGACTCCCTCGGTTTCACCGTGGAAGCCGGCCGCACCCTCGGCATCGTCGGCGAGTCCGGATCGGGCAAGTCGGTGACCTCGCTGGCCGTCATGGGCCTGCACCGCGGCCCCGTCGCGGTCACCGGATCCGTCGCCCTCGCCGGGCGGGAGCTGACCGGGCTCTCCGAACGCGAACTGTCCAAGGTGCGGGGCCGCCGGATGGCCATGATCTTCCAGGACCCGCTGTCCAGCCTGCACCCCTACTACACGGTCGGCGAGCAGATCGCCGAGCACTTCCGCGTGCACTTCAAGTCCGGCCGGGCCGCCGCCCGCAAGCGCGCCGTCGACATGCTCGGCGAGGTCGGCATCCCGGAACCGGCCCGCCGCGCAGGGGAGTACCCGCACCAGTTCTCCGGCGGGATGCGCCAGCGCGCGATGATCGCCATGGCCCTGGCCTGCGAGCCCGATCTGCTGATCGCCGACGAACCGACCACCGCCCTCGACGTCACCGTGCAGGCGCAGATCCTGGAGCTGATCGCCCGGCTCCAGGAGGAACGCGGCCTCGGCGTGGTGATGATCACCCATGACCTGGGTGTCGTCGCCCGCGTCGCCCACGAGGTCCTGGTCATGTACGGCGGCCGCGCCGCCGAACAGGCCGGGGTCGACGCCCTGTTCGCCGAACCCGCCCACCCCTACACCCGCGGCCTGCTCGACTCGCTGCCGCGCCTGGACACCGCCGACGACGAACCGCTGCCCTCCATCCCCGGCTCCCCGCCGTCCCTGCTCGGTCCCGCCCCGGGCTGCGCGTTCGCCCCGCGCTGCCCGCGGGCGGCCGCGCCCTGCGGCGAGGTGCGCCCGGAGCTGCGGGCGTACGGGGACGAGGAGGCCCAGGGCCCCGGGGGCGGGCCGGGCCGCACCGTGGCCTGCCACTTCGCCGGAGCCCGTACCGCAGAGGAGGCGGCCCGATGACCGCAGCCGACCCGCTCCTGTCCGTACGGGACCTCACCATGACCTTCCCCGGGAAGCGGACGATGACCGGGCGCCGGGGGGCGCCCGTGCGCGCCGTCGACGGGGTCTCCTTCGATCTGGCGGCCGGCCAGACCCTCGGCCTGGTCGGGGAGTCCGGCTGTGGGAAGTCCACCACCGGCCGGATGCTCGTACGCCTCCTGCAGCCCACCTCGGGCCGCGTCACCTTCGACGGCAAGGACATCAGCAGGCTGTCCCAGAGCGCCCTGCGCCCGCTGCGCAAGAACATCCAGATGGTCTTCCAGGACCCGCACTCCTCACTCAACCCCCGCCAGACGGTGGCCCGGATCATCTCCGACCCGCTGCTGGTGCAGGGCTGGAGCGCGGGCGACGCCCGCCGCCGGGCGGCCGAGCTGATGGAGCTCACCGGGCTGATCCCCGAGCACATCGACCGCTACCCGCACGAGTTCTCCGGCGGCCAGGCGCAGCGCATCGGCATCGCCCGGTCGCTGGCCACCAGCCCCCGGCTGATCGTCGCCGACGAACCGGTCTCCGCCCTCGACGTGTCCGTGCAGGCCCAGATCGTCAACCTGATGGAGCGGCTGCGCGCGGAGCTGGGCCTCGCGTACGTGTTCATCGCGCACGACCTGTCGGTGGTCAAGCGGGTCAGCGACCGGGTAGCCGTCATGTACCTCGGCCGGATCGTGGAGATCGGCGCCAAGCGGTCCCTGTACGAGAACCCGCAGCACCCCTACACCCGGGCGCTGCTGTCCGCCGTACCGCTGCCCGACCCGGCGGCGGAGCGGCGCCGGGAGCGGATCGTGCTGCTCGGTGACCCGCCGAGCCCGGCCGCCCCGCCGCCGGGCTGTTCCTTCCACCCGCGCTGCCCGAAGGCGCAGGAGCTGTGCCGCACCGAACGGCCGCTGCTGCGGATCGCCGCCTCCCGCGAGGTGGCCTGTCACTTCCCTGGGGACTGACGGGGATCCACGGGAAGAGGAAGGGCCCCGGAGCCGATGACGTCTCCGGGGCCCTTCCGCACGGCCTTCGCCGGGACCGCTCAGGCCAGCGCGCGGCGGAAGAAGTCCAGCTCCAGGGCCATCAGCTTCTCCCGGGTGCCGCCCGGGGTCATGTGGGTCACGCCGGGCAGCGCCAGCAGCTGGTGGGGGCGGCCCGCGTCCGTCAGGGCCTGGGACAGCCGCAGGGTGTGCGAGGGGTGGACGTTGTCGTCGGCCAGCCCGGTGACGAGCAGCAGCGGCCGGGTCAGCTTCGGTGCGTCGGGGATCAGACTGTCCCGCTCGTAGGCGTCGTGGGACGCGGGCTGTTCCTGCGGCAGGCCCAGGTAGCGCTCCGTGTAGGCGGTGTCGTAGTGCCGGAAGTCGGTGGGCGCGGCCCCGGCCGCCGCCGCGTGGTAGACGTCGGGGCGGCGCAGCACGGCCATCGCCGACAGGTAGCCGCCGTAGGACCAGCCGCGTACGCCGACCCGGCCGAGGTCGAGGTCGGCGTGGCGCTCGCCGAGCGCCCGCAGTGCGGCGACCTGGTCCTCCAGGGTGACCTCGGAGAAGCCGCGGTACATGGCGTGGGTGAAGGCGGGGGAGACGTACGGGGTGCCGCGGTTGTCGACGGTGACCACCGCGAAGCCCTGGTCGGCCCACCACTGCTTGGCCTGCCAGCGGCGCGGTTCGGCGCTGATGTCCTGGTAGCCGGGGCCGCCGTACGCGTCGACGAGGACGGGGAGCCTGCGGCCGGGGACGTGGCCGCGGGGCAGGACGAGGGCGGTGGGCACGCCGTGCTCGGTGACCCGTTCCAGGACGGGCACGACCCGGTGGGGCAGCGGCTGGGACAGGTCGCCGGGGGTGAACTCGCGCCCGTCGGCGGTGCGTACGGTGCGGCGTACCCCGTCGGCGTCGGCCGAGGTCAGCAGCAGCGACCCGGCGGCGGCGAGGACGGTGTGCACCCCGGGTCCGTCGGCGAGGGCGGTCAGCTTGCCGGTGGCGGGGTCGAGGAGCAGCACCTGCTGTTCGGACGGGTCGCGCTGTCCGGCCTCGATGAGCAGCCCGCCCTCGTGGAACCCGGCCACGCGGCGGACCTGGAGGCCCTCGTCGGTGAGCAGCTCGCCGTCCACGGCGAGGGCGCGGGCGGCGCCGCCCGGGGTGTCGGCGGCGGTCAGCATCCGCCCGTCGGGCAGGCGCGCCGGGGTGCCGGGGACCATGGGGTCCACCCACTGGGGGTGCGTGGTCCGGGAGAGTTCCCGGGTGCGGCCGGTGGCCGGGTCGGCGGAGAGCAGCAGCACGGTCTGCTGGAGCCGGTCCTGCACGGTCAGCAGGATCTCGTCGTCCGCGGTGTCACCGCCGGGCCACTCGGCGTCGGAGACGTAGGGGTAGGTCCCGGCGTCCCAGTCGAGCCGTACGGGGGTCTCGTGCGGGGCGAGCACCCACAGCTGGACCTCGGCGTTGGGCCCGCCGGCCTCGGGGTACGCGAAGTCCTCGGCGGGGAGCTCGGGGTGGGCGGGGTCGGCGAACCAGCGGCGCTGGAGCGCGGTTTCGTCGACCCGGGCGGCCAGCAGGCGCAGCCCGTCCGGGGACCACCAGTGGCCGCGGCCGCGGCCGAGCTCCTCGGCGGCCGCGAACTCGGCGAGCCCCCAGCGGGCCCCGTCGGCGGGGCTGAGCCGGCCGCCGGGTGCGAGGTGGAGGGCGTCGTCGCTGACGTAGGCGGTGCGGGAGCCGTCGGCGTCCGGCCGGGGGTCCACGGCGGGTCCTGCCGTCGGGATCTCCTCGGGCGCTGCGGCGCCCGGGCCGGGGCCTTCGCAGCGGACGCGGTAGAGGCGTCCGTAGAGGGCGAAGACGGCGCTGCGGCCGTCGCCGGAGAGCGCGTACGAGCCGATCCCGTCGGCGACGAGCCGGATCCGCTCGCGCAGCCGGCGTTCGGCGACGGGGAGGAGGCCGGTCAGGGCGCCGGTCCGGGCGCCGGCCAGGTCGCCGGTCAGGTCGCCGGCTTCGGGACACAGGGCGCGCGGGTCGGCAAGCCGGGTCTCGGTGCCGGTGGCGGTGTCGAGCACCCAGAGGCTGTCGAGCGGGTCGGTGGGACCGTCAGAGCGGAGGAACCAGAGCAGCCGGCCGTCGTCCCCGAAGGTGAACGCGCGCGGGGCGCCGTGGGTGAACCGGGCCGTGCTCGCGGAGAGCCTGAGGAAGTCATCCATGGTCGAAGTGTGACATGTGAAATGTCACTGACACTAGGCTGTTCGAGTGGTGACCCCAGGGGTGCGGGCTTAGCGTCGTGAGGGTGGACCGGAACGCATCGCCGACCAGTACCGGGACCGACGGCAAGGTCCGAGGGGGCGGGAACGGACTCGCACTGTTCGTCATCGCCTCCTGTCAGCTCATGGTCGTTCTCGACATCACCATCGTGAACATCGCGCTGCCGCACATCCAGACCGCCCTGGGCTTCTCCACCGAGAGCCTCTCCTGGGTCGTCAACGCCTACACGCTCACCTTCGGCGGACTGCTGCTCCTCGGCGGGCGCACCGGCGACATCCTCGGCCGCAAACGCGTGTTCATCTTCGGCGTCCTGCTCTTCGGCCTGGCCTCGCTGCTCGGCGGCTTCGCCCAGAACGAGGGCCAGTTGCTCGCGGCCCGCGCCCTCCAGGGCGTCGGCGGAGCCATCGCCTCCCCGACCTCCCTCGCGCTGATCACCACCACCTTCCGCGAGGGCCCCGAACGCAACCGGGCCTTCGGCGTGTTCGCCGCGGTGTCGGCGGGCGGCGGCGCCATCGGACTGCTCGCTGGCGGCATGCTCGTCGAATGGCTCAACTGGCGCTGGGTGCTCTTCGTCAACGTCCCGATCGCCGTGGTCATCGCCCTGATGGCCTCCAAGGTCCTGCGCGAGTCCGCACGCCACCCCGGGCACTTCGACTTCCTCGGCGCACTGCTGTCCACCGTCGGCATGGTCTCGCTGGTCTACGGCTTCATCCGGGCCTCCCAGGACGGCTGGCGGGACCCGATCACCCTCGTCTCCTTCGGCGCCGCCGTGGTCCTGCTGTCCCTCTTCGTCCTCAACGAACGCCACTCGCCCCAGCCCATCACCCCGCTGCACATGTTCGCCGACCGGAACCGGGCCGGGACCTACGGGATGATGCTCTTCCTGGCCTGTGCGATCTTCGGCATGTTCTTCTTCCTGACCCTGTTCGTGCAGAACGTGCTCGGCTTCAGCCCCCTGCAGGCGGGCCTCGCCTTCCTTCCGGTCAGCGTCATGATCGCGCTGGCGGCCGGGGTGGCGGCGCAACTGCTGCCGAAGTTCGGGCCCAAACCCTTCATGGTCACCGGCGCGCTGTTCTGCGCGGCCGGGCTGGCCTGGCTGACGCAGACCGACATCCACTCCACGTACCTGGGCAGCATCCTCGGCCCGATGCTGGTGTTCGCCACCGGCATGGGCCTGCAGTTCGTCTCGCTGACCCTGATGGCCCTGTCCAACGTCTCCGACCGGGAGTCCGGCGCGGCCTCCGGCCTCCTCAACTCGATGCAGCAGATCGGCGGTTCGCTGGGCCTGTCCATCCTGGTGACCGTCTTCGGCACGGCGAGCCGCAACGAGGCCAAGGACCAGGTCCCGGCCTTCCTCCGCTCGGCCAGCCCCGAACAGCTGGCCTCGTTCCGCAGCACCGGGCAGCTCCCGAAGCCGTGGGCCGACCAGGTGCTCACCTCCGGCGTGAGCGCGGCCTTCGTGGTGGCGGCCCTGTTCACCCTGGTCGCGGCGTTGATCGCGGTGCTCGCCATCCAGGTCAGGCCCTCGGACCTCGCCCGCCTCCAGGGCAACCACACCCCGGCCAAGACCGAGCCCCAGGCCTAGGCCTAGGCCTGGGCGGGCCGGAGCAGCGCCCGCAACCGGGCCGCGTCCGCCCGGGTGTTCATCCACAGGGCCAGCCAGGAGCCGTCCGCGAAGGCCAGGTCCACCCGCGTCGGCCGGCGGCGCAGCCGCGGGACGCGGCGGAGCTCGCAGGCGACGGGGCGTGACTCCCGGCCCGGATCGCCGCGGCCCCAGGGCGGGCGGACGGTGAGCTTGCCCGGGCTGTCCGGGCTCGCGCTGAAGGTGGCGTAGGGCCCGGCGGTCTCGGTGTGCCAGTGCGTCCAGTGGAAACCGTGCAGGGCCAGCGCGAGCCGCCCGGCCTCGCTGTCCCACCCGCCCTGCAGGGCGGGGCCGTGGAAGAGCCGCCCGATCAGCCGGGCGGCCCGCTCGAACGGGTCGAGGAGCGCGGCCACCGCGTCCGCGAGGTCGTCGGGCAGCGCGACCAGGAAGCGGAAGAGGAAGAAACCGCCGATCCGGCGCGGCAGCGACAGCGGCGAGGGAGAGCCGGGCAGCAACGCGCGCGCGGGTCTGCGTACATGGGGGGACAGCCGTCCCGGGATCTCCTCATCCATCGGGCCATGATCCCACGCGGCCCCTACCCGGCCGCCTTCCTGACCCGGCAGCGCGCGGGGCCGGTCGTCCGCAGGGTGATCCCGGCACTCACCGGGACCTCGGTGTCCACGGCCTCGAACTCGTAGGCCCGCAGCATCATCGCCAGCGCGATCACCGACTCCAGCATCGAGAAGTGCTGACCGATGCAGGCGCGCGGGCCCCCGCCGAAGGGGAACCAGGCGTACCGCGGCCGCTGCGCCTCCGCCTCCGGGGTGAAGCGGCCGGGGTCGAAGCGGTCCGGGTCTGGCCAGTACCGCTCGTGACGGTGGGTCACCCACGGGGCGATGATCACATCCGCGCCCGCCGGGACGGTGTACCCGGCGATCTCGGTGGCGGCGACGGACCTGCGGCCGATCACCGGGGCGGCCGGGTACAGGCGCATGGCTTCCTTGAGGACCTGCGTCAGGTACGGCAGCCGCTCCAGGTCCGCGGCCTCGGGCGCACGGTCGCCCAGGACCCGGGAGACCTCCGCGCGGGCCAGGGCCTGCTGCTCGGGGTGGCGGGCCAGCAGGTGCAGGGAGAAGGCGAGCGAGGTGGCGGTCGTCTCGTGCCCGGCGAGCAGGAAGATCAGGACCTGGTCGCGCAGTTCGGCGGCGTCGAACTCGCCGTCGTCCGAGCTCTTGGCGGCGGCGAGCAGGCTCAGCAGGTCCTCGCCGGCCCCCTGCGCGGCCGTCCCCGCACGGCGCCGCTCGGCGATGATCCGGTCGCACACCCCGTACAGCTCGTCCAGCGCGGCGGCCGCCCGCTTGTTGCCGGGGGTCGGCCAGTCGCGCGGGACGCTCACGGGGGAGTAGCTGCGCCGCACCACGTACTCCGTGATGACGGGGAAGGACCGGTCCACGACGTCGACGGTGGCTTCCACGTCGGTGCCGAACAGGATCCGCGCGACCGACCGCAGGGCCAGGTGCATCACCGCGTCGGTGACGTCGACGACCCCGTCCGGGGCCCCGCTCCACGCGTCGACGGTCGCCTGGGTCTCGGTGACGACGGCCTCGGCGTAGCCGTCCACCCGGCGCCGGGTGAACAGCGGCTGCACCAGCCGGCGCTGGCGCATGTAGTCCTCGTCCTGGCTGGTCAGCAGGCCGTTGCCGAAGGCGTCCCGGATCTCCTGGTAGAAGGGGTTGTCCTTGCGGAAGTTGGCCGATTCCGATGCCAGGACCTGCTGGACGCCCTCTGCGGAGAACACGCAGTACAGATCGGCGCGCAGCCCGGGCGGCCCGGCGCTGATGCGTACGACGTCCCCGTGCCGGTGCTGGGCCCGCAGATAGGTGCCGAGCGAATCCGATTTCAGGTCGAACAGCGACCCGAGCAGCGGGACTCCGGCGAGACCGGGGACCTCCGCGCCTGCACCTGTGTTCGTTCCGACTGCCATGGCCGCCCCTCGTCCGTCCGGACGGCCGATTCTGCCGCCTGCCCGCGTCCCCGGCGAGCGCCGCCCTCCCAACAGGCCGAATCCCGCCACTAAGGCGCCGGGGCAGGGGCCCGGGAAAGCCGCTGGCGGGCCCTGGCCGTACGGACGATCATGGGCCGCATGAGCGACCAACCCGAGCGATGGACCCAGGCGACCGTCTACCCCGACATGTGGGCGGACCCGGACGACGACCCCCGCAACAGCGAGGGCGCCGGACCGGAAGGCGAACTGGCCACGCTGCAGGACTTCCTGGACGGCTACCGCACGACCCTGCGGATGAAGTGCGAGGGCCTGGACGCGGAGCAGCTGGCCCGCCGTTCGGTGCCGCCGTCGACGATGTCGCTGCTCGGCCTGATCCGGCACCTCGCCGAGGTGGAACGGGACTGGCACAACTGGATCGGGGACGGAGAACCGCTGCCGAAGCTGTACGGGGCGCGCGACGCGGACTTCCTCGGAGCCGTCGCCGACCAGGCCGAGGTCGACGCGGCGTACGCCGACCTGGAGCGCGAACAGGCCGCGACCGACGCGGCGCTGGCCGAGCACCCGGACCTGGGCGAGCGCCTGGAGAAGGACGGGATCGCGGTGCGGGAGCTGATGGTGCACCGGATCGAGGAGTACGCCCGCCACTGCGGACACGCCGACCTGCTGCGCGAGTGCGTGGACGGCAGGGTGGGCCAGTGACACACCCCGCCTGAACCCCGCGGGACGCGGGACACGGGGCCCGGCACGCACGGCACCGAACCCCGCGGCCCGGTCAGATGTCCCGGAAGATCTCGATCTGGGCGCCGACCGAGTTGAGGCGCTCGGCCAGTTCCTCGTAGCCGCGGTTGATGACGTAGACGTTGCGGAGCACCGAGGTGCCCTCCGCCGCCATCATCGCCAGGAGGACTACCACCGCCGGGCGCAGGGCCGGCGGGCACATCATCTCCGCCGCGCGCCAGCGGGTGGGCCCCTCGACCAGGACGCGGTGGGGGTCCAGGAGCTGGAGGCGGCCGCCGAGGCGGTTCAGGTCCGTCAGGTAGATGGCCCGGTTGTCGTAGACCCAGTCGTGGATCAGGGTCTGGCCCTGGGCGACGGCCGCGATGGCCGCGAAGAACGGGACGTTGTCGATGTTCAGCCCGGGGAACGGCATCGGGTGGATCTTGTCGATCGGGGCTTCGAGCTTGGAGGGGCGGACCGTGAGGTCGACCAGGCGGGTGCGGCCGTTGTCCGCCGTGTACTCCGCGGAGCGGTCGTGGTCGAGCCCCATCTCCTCCAGTACGGCGAGCTCGATCTCCATGAACTCGATCGGCACCCGGCGGATGGTCAGCTCCGACTCCGTCACGACCGCGGCGGCGAGCAGGCTCATCGCCTCGACCGGGTCCTCGGAGGGGGAGTAGTCCACGTCCACGTCGATGTTCGGGACGCCGTGGACGGTGAGGGTGGTCGTGCCGACGCCCTCGACCTGGACGCCCAGGGCCTCCAGGAAGAAGCACAGGTCCTGGACCATGTAGTTGGAGGAGGCGTTGCGGATGACGGTGACGCCGTCGTGCCGTGCGGCGGCCAGCAGCGCGTTCTCGGTGACCGTGTCCCCGCGCTCGGTCAGCACGATGGGCCGGTCGGGCGAGATGCCGGCCTCGACCTTCGCGTGGTAGATGCCCTCGGTCGCGGTGATGTCCAGGCCGAAGCGGCGCAGGGCGATCATGTGCGGCTCGATGGTGCGGGTGCCGAGGTCGCAGCCGCCGGCGTAGGGCAGGCGGAACTGGTCCATCCGGTGGAGCAGCGGGCCCAGGAACATGATGATGCTCCGGGTCCGGCGCGCCGCGTCGGCGTCCATGGCCTCCATGTCGAGGCGGGCCGGCGGGATCAGTTCCAGGTCCACGCCGCCGTTGATCCAGCGGGTGCGCACGCCGATGGAGTTCAGGACCTCCAGCAGGCGGTAGACCTCCTCGATGCGGGCCACCCGGCGCAGGACCGTACGGCCCTTGTTGAGCAGGGCGGCGCACAGCAGCGCGACGCACGCGTTTTTGCTCGTCTTGACGTCGATGGCGCCGGACAGCCGGCGGCCGCCGACGACCCGCAGGTGCATCGGTCCGGCGTAGCCCAGAGAGACGATCTCGCTGTCGAGCGCTTCACCGATGCGGGCGATCATCTCAAGGCTGATGTTCTGGTTGCCGCGTTCGATCCGGTTCACTGCGCTCTGGCTGGTGCCGAGTGCGTCGGCGAGCTGACTCTGTGTCCAGCCCCGGTGCTGCCGGGCGTCACGGATGAGCTTGCCGATGCGTACGAGGTAGTCGTCTGCCATGAGGTGCACGTTATCTCAGATATGAGATGACCCTCGCGTCGGGTGGGCCAAACGGGTGTAACCGACCGTCAGCTCCCAGCGTGGGGGCGGTCGCCGGGCGCTGCACGGCGAGGCGGCCGGACGGGTGAACGGGCCGCTTCCGTCGCCTGCCCGGATGGTCCTCATTGATGCCGTCTGCCCCGTTCGGTCCCTCGGTGGCGAGGCGTTGGGCGCGGACGGCTGCCCGCCCGGCCCCCGGCCGGTTCTAGGCCGCGCCCGCCGCGCGGCGGCCCAGGACCGGTTCGGCCAGCAGGCGGGCCATGGGGCAGAGGGTCTGGCCGTGCCGGGCGAACAGCTCGTCGCGCGAGTCGTAGTGGCCGAGGTCCGTGAGCACGTAGGCGGACAGGTCGCAAGCGGGCCCCGCCCCCGCACCCGCCCCCGCGCCCGTGTCCGCGTCCGGGCCGGAGGCCGCGCCGGAGGCCGGGCAGGCCGGAGCCGCGTCCCAGTCGATCGCGGTGCGCGACAGCGCCTCGAAGAGGGTCTCCGCCCCGGCGTTGGTGAAGCCCTCGCCGGGCCCGGCGTCCAAGGGGCGCAGCCCGCCGAACAGTTCCGAGACCGTCAGCCAGGACCCGGCGGGCCCGCCGGGTCCGGCGGGGTCCCCGAGGCGGAACTCCGGCCAGGCCAGCAGCACCTGGTCCGGCACGATCCGGCGCAGGTGCGGGAAGCGCGGGTACCAGAACGTGCCGTCCACCAGCAGCCCGCGCACCCGTGTGGCCACCCCCGAGGCCCGCGCCACCGACTCCAGTACGGCCAGCCGCTGGCTGCACGAGCCCCGGCCCAGGCGCAGGACCTCCGAGACGGGCCGCTCGTCCTGTACCGAGTACACCGGGCGCACGGCCGAGGAGATCCAGCGGTGCGCGCGGTACAGGGCCTCGACCTGCCGGGCGGGATCGGCCGCCTCCGCTTCCCGAGCCGGGCCCGCCGCGGCCTCGTCCGCCCCGGTGGCCCCGCCCGCCCCGCCGGCCTGCGCCGCGAGCCGGCGCACCAGTGCGGTGACGCGCGGATGGCGCCAGTCCAGGATGGGGGTCGGTGCGGTGCTCCCCGCCGCGGCCGCGGCCGGGGGAGCGGTGGCGGTGGTGCGGGCGCGGCCCCGGGGCCGGAGCATCGAGCTCGTCATGGCCGGCGTCCTTTCGTTCCTGCCGTCCTGCGGAGCGGAGGGCTGGACGCATCCTGACAGAAGAAATGAACGTGTTCAATAGTGAGGGCGCGCCGCCCGGGTGTCGCCCGGGTGTCGCCCGGGGCTCGCTCGTGCGCGGGGCCGCAGTGCATGCGGTACGGGGAATCCGGGCAGACGGGAGCAGCCGCGCGGGCGTCCGCGGCGGCGGGCGCGGGTGCGTGCCTCGTCTGCGCACCCGGACATGTACTAGAGTTATCTCGACATCGAGATATCTGCCGAAGGCGAACCGCAGCCGCCCCCGCTGGTAAGGGTTACCTAACTTAGCCTTACCTTAGCGGATTGGCCATGGGGCGTGGCGGCAGGATGCGGTAAACGCGCGAAATTCATGCATGAAGGAGACTGTCGTGTCGGCGAACAGCTTCGACGCCCGCAGCACGCTGCAGGTGGGCGACGAGTCCTACGAGATCTTCCGGCTGGACAAGGTTGAGGGCTCCGCCCGCCTCCCCTACAGCCTGAAGGTGCTGCTGGAGAACCTGCTCCGTACCGAGGACGGCGCGAACATCACCGCCGACCACATCCGGTCGCTCGGGAACTGGGACTCTCAGGCCCAGCCCAGCGAGGAGATCCAGTTCACGCCGGCCCGCGTGATCATGCAGGACTTCACCGGCGTTCCCTGTGTCGTCGACCTCGCCACCATGCGTGAGGCCGTGAAGGCCCTCGGCGGCGACCCGGCGAAGATCAACCCGCTCTCGCCCGCCGAGATGGTCATCGACCACTCGGTCATCGCCGACAAGTTCGGCACGCCGGACGCCTTCGCGCAGAACGTCGAGCTGGAGTACGGCCGCAACAAGGAGCGCTACCAGTTCCTGCGCTGGGGCCAGACCGCCTTCGACGACTTCAAGGTCGTCCCCCCGGGCACCGGCATCGTCCACCAGGTCAACATCGAGCACCTGGCCCGCACGGTCATGGTCCGAAACGGCCAGGCGTACCCCGACACCCTCGTCGGCACCGACTCGCACACCACCATGGTCAACGGCCTCGGCGTGCTGGGCTGGGGCGTCGGCGGCATCGAGGCCGAGGCCGCGATGCTCGGCCAGCCGGTCTCCATGCTGATCCCGCGCGTCGTGGGCTTCAAGCTGACCGGCGAGCTGCCCACCGGCACCACCGCCACCGACCTGGTGCTGACGATCACCGAGATGCTGCGCAAGCACGGCGTCGTCGGCAAGTTCGTCGAGTTCTACGGTGAGGGCGTCGCCGCCACCTCCCTCGCGAACCGCGCCACCATCGGCAACATGTCGCCGGAGTTCGGCTCCACCGCCGCGATCTTCCCGATCGACGACGAGACGCTGAAGTACCTGCGCCTGACCGGCCGCGACGCCCAGCAGGTCGCGCTCGTCGAGGCGTACGCCAAGGAGCAGGGCCTGTGGCTGGACCCGGCCGCCGAGCCGGACTTCTCCGAGAAGCTGGAGCTCGACCTCTCCACGGTCGTCCCCTCCATCGCCGGCCCGAAGCGCCCGCAGGACCGCATCGTCCTCGCCAACGCCTCCCAGCAGTTCGCGCAGGACGTGCGCAACTACGTCGAGGACGACGACGAGGCGGGCAAGGAGTCCTTCCCGGCCTCCGACGCCCCGGCCGCCGCCAACGGAGTGCCGACCCGCCCGACGCTGGTCACCCTGGCCGACGGCACCTCCTTCGAGATCGACCACGGCGCCGTCACCGTCGCCGCGATCACCTCCTGCACCAACACCTCGAACCCCTACGTCATGGTCGCCGCGGCGCTCGTGGCCAAGAAGGCGGTCGAGAAGGGCCTGACCCGCAAGCCGTGGGTCAAGACCACCCTGGCCCCGGGCTCGAAGGTCGTCACCGACTACTTCGACAAGGCCGGCCTGACCCCGTACCTCGACAAGATGGGCTTCAACCTCGTCGGGTACGGCTGCACCACCTGCATCGGCAACTCCGGTCCGCTGGACGAGGAGATCTCGAAGGCGATCAACGAGCACGACCTCGCGGTCACCTCGGTGCTCTCCGGCAACCGCAACTTCGAGGGCCGGATCAACCCCGACGTCAAGATGAACTACCTGGCCTCCCCGCCGCTGGTCGTCGCGTACGCCATCGCGGGCTCCATGAAGGTGGACATCACCACCGAGGCCATCGGCGTCGACACCGAGGGCAACCCGGTCTTCCTCAAGGACATCTGGCCCTCCGAGGCCGAGGTCAACGACGTCGTGGCGAACGCCATCGGTGAGGACATGTTCAGCAAGTCCTACCAGGACGTCTTCGCGGGCGACGCCCAGTGGCAGGCGCTGTCGATCCCGACCGGCAACACCTTCGAGTGGGACCCGCAGTCCACCTACGTCCGTAAGCCCCCCTACTTCGAGGGCATGACGATGGAGACCACCCCGGTCTCCGACATCGCCGGCGCGCGCGTCCTGGCGAAGCTGGGCGACTCGGTCACCACCGACCACATCTCCCCGGCCGGTGCGATCAAGGCCGACACCCCGGCCGGCAAGTACCTCACGGAGCACGGCGTCGAGCGCCGCGACTTCAACTCCTACGGTTCCCGCCGCGGCAACCACGAGGTCATGATCCGCGGTACCTTCGCCAACATCCGCCTGCGCAACCAGATCGCGCCGGGCACCGAGGGCGGCTTCACCCGCGACTTCACCGCCCCGGACGCGCCGGTCTCCTTCATCTACGACGCCTCGCAGAACTACCAGGCCGCCGGCATCCCGCTGGTCATCCTGGCGGGCAAGGAGTACGGCTCCGGCTCCTCCCGCGACTGGGCGGCCAAGGGCACCGCGCTGCTCGGCGTCAAGGCCGTCATCGCCGAGTCCTACGAGCGCATCCACCGCTCGAACCTGATCGGCATGGGCGTCCTGCCGCTCCAGTTCCCGGAGGGCGCCACCGCCGCCTCCCTGGGCCTGACCGGCGAGGAGACCTTCGCCTTCACCGGTGTGGAGGAGCTGAACAACGGCACCACCCCGCGCACGGTCAAGGTGACCACCGACACGGGCGTGGAGTTCGACGCGGTCGTCCGCATCGACACGCCGGGTGAGGCGGACTACTACCGCAACGGCGGCATCATGCAGTACGTCCTGCGGAACCTCATCCGCGGCTGAGTCTGCTGAGCCTTCGGCACCAAAGGGCCGTATCCCCGTTAAGGGGGTACGGCCCTTCCGCTTTCCCGGCGGCCGTTCCAGATGACGGACAGGTCTCAACTCGGAAAAGCTGGCGGTCATCCTTGCGCATGATCTTGCTCACACGAGCCGAAGTGGACTATACCTGTGCCCGTCCGGATCATCGCGGAACGAGCGGGCCCGGACCGGGGGAGAGCGGGGACCTGCGGCGTTGCCCGTGCGTGCGGCAACTGCCGGGTGTTCCTCTCTCCTTCACACCCCTGACGAAGGCGAGGACTTGAGCATGGGATCCACCTCCGCCCACGGCGAGAACAGCAACGGTGCCGGTCTCGGCCGCCGTGACCTGATCAAGCGCTCCGCGGCACTCGGCCTCATCACCGTGCCGACGATGGGCTTCCTGTCCGCGTGCGCCTCGGGCGGCGAGGAGAACTCCACCAAGGGGCCCGACAAGGGCGTCGTGACCAAGGAGAACCCCTTCGGCGTCGCCAAGGGCAGCAAGCTGGACGTCGTGGTCTTCAAGGGCGGGTTCGGCGACGACTACGCCAAGGCCTGGGAAGCCGCCTTCGACAAGAAGTGGGGCACCACCAGCTCCCACCTCGGCACCCAGGAGATCACCGCCAAGCTCCAGCCGCGCTTCAACGGAGGCAACCCGCCGGACGTCGTCGACGACTCCGGCGCCCAGAAGATCCCGCTGGACGTCCTCGCCAAGAGCGGCCAGCTCGCCGACCTCACCGCCGTCCTCGACGCCCCCTCGCTCGACGACCCCACCAAGAAGGTCCGCGACACCCTCGTCGACGGGGCCGTCGACCAGGGCAACCAGGGCGGCAAGTTCGTCACCCTGAAGTACGTCTACGCCGTCTCCGGCTTCTGGTACTCCGGCAAGCTCTTCAAGGACAAGGGCTGGACCCCGCCGAAGACCTGGGACGAGTTCCTGGCCATCTGCACCAAGGCCAAGGAGGCGGGCATCGGCGGCCTCGCCCACCAGGGCAAGCACCCGTACTACATCAACGTCGTGATCATGGACCTGATCGCCAAGAAGGGCGGCCTGGACGCCCTGAAGGCGATCGACCACCTGGAGCCGAACGCCTTCGAGGGCAACGCGGCCGCCCTCGCCGCGGTCGAGGCGGTGTACGAGGTCGTCGAGAAGGGCCTGCTGATGCCGGGCACCAACGGCCTCACCCACACGGAGTCCCAGACCGCGTGGAACGAGTACAAGGCGGCCTTCATCCCCTCGGGCTCCTGGCTGGAGAACGAGCAGCTCAAGCAGACCCCGGAGGACTTCGACATGAAGTTCCTGCCGGTGCCGCTGCTCGCCGACAGCAAGATGCCCTTCGAGGCCATCCGGGCCGGCGTCGACGAGCCCTTCATCGTCCCCGAGAAGGCCGCCAACAAGGCCGCGGGCCTGGAGTTCCTCCGCTCGATGCTGTCCCGCGAATGGTCGACGATCTTCGCCCAGCAGGCCAACTCGCTCACCGTCGTCAAGGACGGCGTGGACCCGAGCGTCAAGCTGCGGCCGGGCACCCAGTCGGCCGTGGACGCGCTCAAGGCGGCGGGAACCAACACCTTCAGCTACCGCTACCCCGACTGGTACAGCGAGATGGACACGGAGATCCAGAACGCGTCCAATGAGCTGATGGCCCAGCGGATCCAGCCGAAGGAATGGATCAAGAGGGCGCAGGCTGCGGTAGACAAGGCGGCCAAGGACCCGAACGCCAAGAACAACCGCCGCGCCTGACCCCGCGCCCACCGGCCACCCGGCAAGACCAGGGACGGACACCATGAGCCACGTAGCCCAGGGGAAAGGGAAGTACGGCTTCGTCGCCGGCTTCCTCATCGCGCCACTCGCGCTGTACCTGACTTTCGTCATCTGGCCGTATGTGCAGACATTCGGCTATTCCTTCACCAACTGGACGGGCCAGTCCCCGACGTTCGACTTCGTCGGCCTGGAGAACTACTCGGCCCTGTTGGAGGACGAGGTCTTCCGCGGCGCCCTCTGGCACAACCTGCTGCTCCTGGTGTTCGTCCCGGTGATCACCATCCTGCTGGCCCTCTTCTTCGCCTTCATGGTGAACGCGGGAGGGCGCAGCGGGGCCGGCGGGGTGCAGGGCGTGAGCGGCTCGCGCTTCTACAAGGTCATCTACTTCTTCCCGCAGGTCCTCTCGCTGGCGATCCTCGCCGTCCTCTTCGGCGCGATCTACCGCAGTGACGAGGGCGGCCTGCTCAACGGCTTCCTCACCAAGCTCGGCCTGGTCGACCCGCAGCACCCCGTCGAATGGCTCAACGAGCCGAACTTCGTCCTGTGGTGCCTGCTCTTCGTGGTCGTCTGGCACGGCGTCGGCTTCTACCTCGTCCTGTTCTCGGCGGCGATGCAGTCCGTACCGAAGGACATCTACGAGGCCGCGCTGCTCGACGGCGCCGGGCGCGCCCAGACCTTCTTCAAGGTCACGCTGCCCCTGCTGTGGGATTCTGTGCAGACCTCCGCGGTCTATCTGGGCATCGCCGCGATGGACATGTTCGTCCTGGTGTCGACCATGACCTCGGGCCAGTTCGGCGGCGGACCCGACCACCACAGCGAGGTCATGTCGACGGTGCTGATGCGCAACTTCCTGTACTTCGGCAAGAGCGGTTACGCCTGTGCCATGGGCGTGGTCATGCTCGCCCTGACCATGATCCTCTCCGTCATCACGCTGCGTGCCACCCGCCGCGAGCGCATCGAGTTCTGAGCGGGAGACCTCCATGACCACAGTGACCAAGGTTCCCGGCGAGGCCGCCGCGGAGAAGTCCGCCCCGTCCGGGCGGCCGGGGGAGCGCGACCGGCGCCGCTCCGAGGGCGTGGTCCTCAACGTCTTCTCGCACGGCTTCCTCGTCCTCTGGGCGATAATGATCGTGCTGCCCCTGATCTGGCTCGCGCTCGGCTCCTTCAAGACCGACGCGCAGATCGGCGGCTCGGCCCTGAGCTGGCCCTCGAACTGGCACTTCGACGCGTTCGGCCGGGCCTGGGACAAGGGCATCGGCGGCTACTTCGCCAACACGCTGATCGTGCTGGTGTTCTCGGTCCCGCTGACGATGCTGTTCGGCTCGATGGCCGCGTACGTACTGGCCCGTTACCCCTTCAAGGGCAACCGGGTCATCTACTACTTCTTCGTCAGCGGGGCGATGTTCCCGGTGTTCCTGGCGCTCGTACCGCTCTTCTTCATGGTCAAGCGCTTCGACATGCTGAACACCTACCAGGGCCTGATCCTGGTGTACGTCGCCTATTCGATGCCGTTCACCGTCTTCTTCATGCACTCCTTCTTCCGGACGCTGCCCACCGCGATCCACGAGGCCGCGGTGATCGACGGGGCCTCCGACACCCGGATCTTCTTCCAGGTGATGCTGCCCATGGCCAAGCCCGGCCTGATCAGCGTCGGGATCTTCAACGTGCTGGGCCAGTGGAACCAGTACATCCTGCCCGCGGTGCTGATGCAGCCCCAGACCAGCGGGGAACCCGAGCGCTACGTGCTCACCCAGGGCCTGATCCAGCTCCAGTACCAGATGGGCTACGAGACGGACCTGCCGGTGCTGTTCGCGGGGGCCACGATCGCGGTCATCCCGATGCTCGCGGTCTACCTTTCCTTCCAGCGCCAGATCCAGGCCGGCCTGACCTCCGCCACCCTCAAGTAGGGGACCCGGGGTCAGCCGGCCGGCTCCGGCACGACCGACCAGCTGACCGCCGAGACAGGGGGTCCCCCCGGCCGAAGGCTGGGGGCGGATCGAGCGAGAGGTTGCTGACCGCTTCCTCCAGCGCCCGGCCCCCCTCGCCCTCGGCGGTCAGCAGCGCCGACACCGTCACCCGGCCCGGCTCCGGGCCGTCCTGGCTGCGGATCGACCGCAGCTGGTAGCCCGGACGGCCCAGGGCGTCGACCAGCCGGTGGCGGATGTGGGCCTCCTCCGCCTCCAGGCACACCGCCTCGAAGCGGTAGTCGGTGGCCACCTCCGCCCCGCCGCGCGGTTCGCGGTCCAGGCGCCGGCCCAGCGGGCGCAGCAGGAGGTTGGCCCCCACCACGCCCGCCGTGCCGCACAGGGCCAGGACGAACAGGCCCGTGCCTGCCAGGCAGCCCACGGCCGCCGAACACCACAAGGTGGCGGCCGTGTTCAGGCCCCGCACGCTCATGCCGTCGCGCATGATCACACCGGCGCCGAGGAAGCCGATCCCGGAGACGATCTGCGCGGCGACCCGGGAGCCGTCGTAGTTCACCTCCGAGACGGCGCTGAGGAACCCGTACTGCGAGAGCAGCACGAACAGTGCGGCCCCGCCCGCCACCAGGGCGTTCGTACGCAGCCCCGCCATCCGGGCCCGCCACTGCCGTTCGAGGCCGATGACGGCTCCGAGCCCGAGCGCGGCGGCCAGGTGCGCGGCCATCTGCCATTCGGTCAGCAGCACGGTCCTCTCCCTTCTCCGGTCGGCCTCTTACAGCCAGGTGTTGAACCTGCGGATGTACCAGGTCTTCACGGCCTGGGTCAGCGCGCAGTAGGCGAGCAGTACGCCGATCAGCCACGGGAAGTAGCTCGCCGGCAGGGCCACGAAGCCCAGCGACGGAGCCAGCGGCGAGAAGGGCAGGTAGAGCCCGGTCAGTACGGCGAGGACGGTCATCACCATGACCGGCCAGGAGGCGCGGGACTGGATGAAGGGGATCTTCCGGGTACGGATCATGTGGACGATCAGGGTCTGCGAGAGCAGGCCCTCGATGAACCAGCCCGACTGGAAGAGCGCCTGGTGCGCCTCGCTGTTCGCCCCGAACACGTTCCACATGATCAGGAACATCGAGATGTCGAAGACCGAGCTGACGGGCCCGATGGTGACCATGAAGCGGAAGATGCCCTTGGCGTCCCAGTTGCGGGGCTTGCGCAGGTACTCCTCGTCCATCCGGTCCCACGGCGTGGCCAGCTGCGCGATGTCGTAGACCAGGTTCTGGAGCAGCAGCATGATCGCGAGCATCGGCTGGAAGGGGATGAAGGCGCTCGCCACCAGGACCGAGAAGACGTTGCCGAAGTTGGACGACGCCGTCATCTTGATGTACTTGATCGTGTTGCCGAAGGTGGTCCGGCCCTGGAGGACGCCCTGCTCCAGGACCGTCAGGTCCTTCTCCAGCAGGATGATGTCGGCCGATTCCTTCGCGATGTCGACCGCGGTGTCCACCGAGATGCCGACGTCCGCGTCGCGCAGGGCGGCCGCGTCGTTGATGCCGTCCCCGAGGAAGCCGACGGTGTGCCCCTCGGCCTGCAGGGCCCGTACGATCCGGGCCTTCTGCACCGGGTTGACCTTGGCGAAGACCGTCGTACGGGCCGCCAGCTCGCGCAGCGCCGGGTCGTCGAGGTCGTCGAGCTCGCTGCCGAGCACGACCTGGCCGACGTCGATGCCGACGTCCGCGCAGACCCGGGCGGCCACGAGGTCGTTGTCGCCGGTGACGACCTTGACCGCGACGCCCTTGTCGGCCAGGCCCTGGAGGGCCCGGGCCGCGTCGGCCTTCGGCGGGTCGAGGAAGGCGAGGAAGCCGACCAGCGTCAGACCGTCCTCGTCGGCGACCGTGTAGGTGTCGCGGGGAGCGGCGACGGTGCGGGTGGCGACGGCCAGGACCCGCAGGCCCTTGCGGTTGTTGTCCTCGGCGATCCGGCTGACGTGCCACCGCAGCTGCTCGGTCAGTTCGACCCTCTCACCGCGGTCCGACATGTGCGTGCACAGGCCGAGGACCTCTTCGACGGCGCCCTTGGTGACCATGACGTGCTCGGCGCGGCCGGAGCCGCCGACGATGCTGTTGCGGTTGAGGACCACGGACATGCGGCGCCGGGCGAAGTCGAAGGGGATCTCGTCGACCATCGAGAACCGTGCGTCGACGACAACCTCCTCGGCCTCGTCCACGCGGTCGATGACCGCCTGGTCCATCAGGTTGCGCAGGCCCGTCTGGAAGTGCGCGTTGAGGTAGCCGTACTCCAGGACCTCGCCGTCCTCGTCGCCGTGCACGTCCAGGTAGCGGTCCAGGACGATCCGGTCCTCGGTGAGGGTGCCGGTCTTGTCGGTGCAGAGCACGTCCATCGCGCCCAGGTTCTGGATCGCGTTGAGCCGCTTGACGACCACCTTGCGCTTGGACATGGCCACCGCTCCGCGCGCCAGGTTGGCGGAGACGACCATCGGCAGCATCTCGGGGGTCAGGCCCACCGCGACGGCGATACCGAAGAGGAATGCTTCGTTCCAGTCGCCCTTGGTGAGGCCGTTGATCGCGAAGACGACCGGGACCATGACCAGCATGAAGCGGATCAGCAGGAAGCTGACCTTGCGGACCCCGTTGTCGAAGTTGGTCTGCGGCCGCTCGCCGGTCAGCGAACCGGCCATGGAGCCGAAGTAGGTGCGGGCGCCGGTGGCGACCACGACACCGGTGGCGGTGCCGGAGGTGACCGACGTCCCCATCAGGCAGAGGTTGTCCGCCTCCACCGGGTCGGTGCTCTCCTGCTGGCCGAGGTCCGCCCCGCGGGTGTCGGCCTTGGCGACCGGCAGGGACTCGCCGGACAGCGCGGCCTGGCTGACCATCAGGTCCTTGGAGGTGATGAGCCGCAGGTCGGCGGGGATCAGGTCACCGGCGGCCAGCCTGACCACGTCGCCCGGGACCACCTGGTCCATGGGCACCTCGAACGTGGTGGGTGCGGAGCCGCTGCCGGCCCGCCGCTGCACCGCGCAGGTGGTGGTGACGAGCTTCTTCAGCGCGTCCGCGGCGCGGCCGGAGCGGAATTCCTGCCAGAAGCGCAGCAGCCCGCTGATCCCCACCATCACGGAGAGGATGATGACGCCCGGGTCGCCGGGGTCCTGCCAGTACATGACGGCGGCCAGGAAGACCAGGACGGCGATGAAGGGGTTCCAGTACGCCTTCGCGAGCTGGACGAACCAGAGCGGCGCGCGCTCCTGGGCGACGACGTTGCGGCCGTGCCGCTCCAGCCGCAGCGCGGCCTCGTCGTGGGTGAGGCCGTTGGCCGAGGCGTCCACGTCCTGCAGGACGCGTACGCCCGGCCGGGCGCTGATCGCGGCGAGGCGCTCGCCGACGAGCCGGGTACGGGACTCCAGCTCGGCGGCCTTGCGCTCACGGCGGGCCCGGCCCGGCGGTGCGAGCTTGGTGGGGGTACGAGGGGTGAGCATGGTCATGGCGACTACCTCCCTCCACGGGGTCCGGGCAGCGCGGAGCCGCACGGTCACGTGGAGTGGTCATGGGTCGGCGCACTGCGGCCACGGGGGCCTCGGGAACGCCGACGGGCATGGCGGGGCACATGCCGGGCAGGACTGCCGGGCATGCGGAAGGGGAAATGCCGAAGGGCACGGGGGCACGGCGGAGCCGTGGCCGTGCGCACTCGGGGAAAGGTCAGCCGTTCAGACGATCAGCTGACGAGAGCGCGGCAAGGACTTCGATCGGGACTCATCCCGAACACCTCCTCGCGTCGCGCCGTCAGTAAAGGGCGCCGGTCCGGCCGGAAAGGCCGCAGATGATCGGCGCCAGTCCGACCGTAACACGATCCGAAGGGGTGTTCCCTCCCCCTTACGGCCGGTAGCGTCCGATTCGTACTGCGTCACCCTCTTGACGTCTGGATGCGCAAAGGCTCGACTTAAGGTTCACAAGTTGGAGAGACGCCGGGGTCTCGGAGCGTGCAGCCGCGACGGCCCGGCCGGGGGGCGACGGCTTGCCGTCGCTTATGGGCAGGAGTGGATGAGTCGTGCAGACTCCCGGATCGCAGTCCTCGCTGCATCGGGCGAACCTCGAACGGGTCGTGCGTGCGGTGCGCCTCGCCGGTTCGCTGACCCAGGCGGAGATCGCCCGTAGCACCGGACTGTCGGCGGCCACGGTCTCCAACATCGTCCGCGAGCTCAAGGACAGCGGCACGGTCGAGGTCACCGACACCTCGGCCGGAGGCCGCCGGGCGCGCAGCGTCTCCCTCAGCGGGGACGCGGGCATCGTCATCGGCGTCGACTTCGGCCACACCCACCTGCGCGTCGCGGTCGGGAACCTCGCCCACCAGGTACTGGCCGAGGAATCCGAGCCGCTGGACGTGGACGCCTCCTGGGCGGAGGGCTTCGACCGGGCCGAGGCGCTGGTCGGACGGCTGGTCGCGGGCATCGGCGTGAGCCGGGAGAAGGTCATCGGCGTCGGCCTCGGCGTCCCCGGTCCCATCGACGTGGAGTCCGGGACCCTGGGCTCGACCGCGATCCTGCCCGGCTGGGCCGGCATCAACCCGCGCCAGGAGCTCTCGCAGCGCCTCGGGGTGCCCGTGTACGTGGACAACGACGCGAACCTCGGCGCCCTCGGTGAACTCGTCTGGGGGAGCGGCCGGGGCGTGAAGGACCTGGCCTACATCAAGGTCGCCAGCGGCGTGGGCGCCGGCCTGGTGATCAACGGCCAGATCTACCGGGGACCGGGCGGCACGGCGGGCGAGATCGGGCACATCACGCTCGACGAATCGGGGCCGGTCTGCCGCTGCGGGAACCGAGGCTGCCTGGAGACCTTCGCCGCCGCCCGGTACGTGCTGCCGCTGCTCCAGGGCACGCACGGACCGGAGTTGACGATGGAACGGGTCGTCGAGCTGGCCCGCGGCGGGGACCCCGGCTGCCGCCGGGTGATCACGGACGTGGGCCGTCACATCGGCAGCGGCGTGGCCAGCCTGTGCAACCTCCTGAACCCCAGCCGGGTGGTCCTGGGCGGCTCGCTGGCCGACGCAGGTGAACTCGTACTGGCCCCCATCCGTGAATCCGTGGGGAGGTACGCGATTCCCAGCGCGGCCCGGCAACTGTCGGTGCTGACGGGGTCCCTGGGGGGCCGTGCCGAGGTGCTCGGCGCGCTCGCCCTCGTGCTCAGCGAGATGGGCGATTCGACTCTTTTGTCGGACCATGGAGGTGGAGTGCGAGCACCAGCCGTCTTGTCTTCAGGTAGATAACGGATGGCACCGTTGTCATCTCGTTAAGGATTCACTCCTTGACGGCAAAACGCGGCCGGGGTTGACTCACATCCACCTCGGCCGCAACGTTGCGGCCTCGTCAGGGAGGTTCAAGTAATGAACACGCGTATGCGTAGAGCCGCCGTAGCCGTCGCCGCTGGTGCCATGGCCGTTTCCCTCGCCGCCTGTGGCAGCGCCAAGGAGGCCGGAGACAAGACCAAGGAGTCCGGCGCCGACAAGGGCGACGCGATCAAGGTCGGTCTGCTCCTGCCGGAGAACCAGACCGCCCGGTACGAGAAGTTCGACAAGCCGCTCATCGAGAAGCAGGTCGCCGATCTCACCCGCGGCAAGGGCGAAGTGGTCTACGCCAACGCCAAGCAGGACGCGACCACGCAGAACTCCCAGGTCGACACGATGATCACCAACAAGGTGGACGTGCTGATCATCGACGCGGTGGACTCCAAGGCCATCGCCGGCGCGGTCAAGCGGGCCAAGGACGCGGGCATCCCGGTCGTCGCCTACGACCGCCTGGCCGAGGGCCCGATCGACGCCTACACCTCCTTCGACAACGAAGAGGTCGGCAAGGTCCAGGGCAAGGCGCTGCTGGAGGCGCTGGGCGACAAGGCCAAGGACGGCCAGATCGTCATGATGAACGGTTCGGTCACCGACCCGAACGCCAAGCTCTTCAAGTCCGGTGCGCACTCCGTCCTCGACGGCAAGGTGAACATCGGCAAGGAGTACGACACCGTCGAGTGGAAGCCGGAGAACGCCAACACCAACATGGCGGCCGCGCTCTCGGCGATCGGCAAGGACAAGGTCGTCGGCGTCTACTCCGCCAACGACGGCATGGCGGGCGGCATCATCACCGCCCTCAAGGCGGCCGGCCTGTCCACCCTGCCCCCGGTCACCGGCCAGGACGCCGAACTCGCCGGTGTGCAGCGCATCGTCGCGGGCGAGCAGTTCATGAGCGTCTACAAGCCGTACGCCCCCGAGGCCAAGGCCGCGGCCGAGATGGCCGTCGCCCTCGCCAAGGGCGAGAAGATCGACGGGCTCATCAGCTCCAACGTCGACAGCCCCACCACCAAGGGCGTTCCGTCCGTGCTGATCCCGGTCGTCTCGCTCACCAAGAACAACATCAAGGACACCGTCATCAAGGACGGCGTCTACACGGCCGATGAGATCTGCACCGACAAGTACGCGGCCGCCTGCACCACCCTCGGCCTGAAGTAAGGCCCCCGTCGCCCCCTGCGAGGCGACCCCCGCGCCTGCCCGGCGCCCCGCCCCTCCTTACCCCGCCACCCGCGGGGCGCCGGGCAGAAACGTTCCCTCCTTGCCTTACCCCCCCATTCGCCCCGCTCCTGCTCTTTTGCACGACATCCCCGCCGGTCAGGCGGCGAAGGAGATGGTTCATGTGTCCGCTGCGCCCGTGCTGGCGTTGCGAGGGGTCTCGAAGCGGTTCGGTGCCGTTCAGGCCCTGACCGACGTAGAACTCGAGATCCACTCCGGTGAAGTGGTCGCCCTCGTCGGCGACAACGGCGCCGGCAAGTCCACGCTGGTCAAGACGATTGCCGGCGTGCACCCCATCGATGACGGAGTCATCGAGTGGCAGGGCCGTCCGGTCGCCATCGCCAAGCCCCACGACGCCCAGAACCTGGGCATCGCGACGGTCTACCAGGACCTCGCGCTGTGCGACAACATCGACGTCGTCGGCAACCTCTTCCTCGGCCGCGAGCTCAAGCGCCGCGGTGTCCTGGACGAGGTGGAGATGGAGCGCCGCGCCCGCGAGCTCCTCACCACCCTGTCCATCCGGATCCCCAGTGTCCGGATTCCCATCGCCTCGCTCTCCGGCGGTCAGCGCCAGACCGTGGCGATCGCCCGCTCGATGCTCGGCGAGCCCCAGCTCGTGATCCTCGACGAGCCCACCGCCGCCCTCGGCGTCGAGCAGACCGCACAGGTCCTCGACCTCGTCGAGCGGCTGCGCGAACGCGGCCACGCCGTCATCCTCATCAGCCACAACATGGCCGATGTGAAGGCCGTCGCCGACAAGGTGGCGGTCCTGCGGCTGGGCCGCAACAACGGTGTCTTCAACGTCGCCGACACCTCGCAGGAAGAGATCATCTCCGCCATCACGGGAGCCACGGACAACGCCGTGACCCGCCGGGCGGCCCGCACCGGGGAGGCTCGCAAGTGAGCACGAAGAACCCAGCCGACCCGCTCCGCAAGACGGACGAGAGCCACGAGGTCGTCAATCCGGCCGCCGCGGCGGACGCCATCCCCGCCGTGGACCCCCGCCTGCTCGTCCGCGAGCAGGGCCTGTCCGGGTACCTGAACGAGTTCGGCCGCAAGATGAAGGCCGGCGACCTGGGATCCCTCCCGGTCGTCATCGGCCTGATCATCATCTGGTCCATCTTCCAGGGGCTGAACTCGAACTTCCTCTCCCCGGAGAACCTCACCAACGTCGCGATCACGATGGTCGCCACCGGCATGATGGCCGTCGGCATCATCTTCGTGCTGCTGCTCGGCGAGATCGACCTCTCGGTCGGTTCGGTCAGCGGCGTCTCGGGCGCCATCGTCGCCGTCCTGTCGGTCACCCACGGCATGAACGAGTGGCTGGCGATCCTCGCGGCGGTCGCGGGCGGTGCCGTGATCGGCTCGATCCACGGCTTCTTCTTCGCCCGGATCGGCGCCCCGGCCTTCGCCGTCACCCTGTCGGGCCTGCTGTTCTGGTCCGGCGCGATGCTCCAGATCCTTGGCAGCAACGGCACCATCAACCTCGACTCCGACGGCGTGGTCGGTCAGCTGACCACGTACTTCTTCTCGGACGTGGCCGTCGGCTACGGTCTGGCCGCGCTCGCGGTGGTGGGGTACTTCCTCGCCTCCTTCTTCGACGCGCGCCGCCGTGAGGCCGCCGGGGTGCCCTCCCGCCCGCTCACCGAGATCCTGCTGCGCAGCGGCCTGCTCGCGGTGTTCACCTTCGGTCCCGCGGTCGTCTTCAACCAGTACAAGGGCCTGCCGCTCGCGGTGGTGCTCTTCCTGCTGGCCCTGGTCCTCACGGACTTCGTCCTGCGGCGCACCACCTTCGGCCGCCAGGTCTTCGCACTCGGCGGCAGCGTCGAGGCCTCCCGCCGCGCGGGCATCAACGTGAACCGGGTCCGGATCACGGTGTTCGCCATCGCCGGCACCTTCGCGGCCATCGGCGGCCTGTTCTGGGCCTCCAAGATCGCGGCGGCCAACCAGAGCGCCGGCGCCGGCGACCTGCTGATGAACGTCATCGCGGCGGCCGTCATCGGCGGCACCAGCCTCTTCGGCGGCCGGGGCCGCACCTGGAACGCCCTCCTCGGTGTCATGGTCATCACCTCCATCCAGTACGGTCTGGCCCTGGAAGGCATCGCGACTCCGATCCAGTACATGATCACTGGCGCGGTGCTGCTGGCCACCGTGGTGATCGACTCGGTCACCCGCAAGACGCAGAAGACGGCCGGACGCGCCTGAACCGCCCCGGTCCGACAGTGCCGGACCAGCGGTAAGCCGGTCACAGTGCCCGGTGCCACTTCTCGTGGCACCGGGCATCCGTGCGTGCAACCGTGGGTACGCCTGTGCGGGTATACGCCCGAATGTGATGTGTGGGTTCGGTCAGGTGCGTACATGTATGACAAAGGTGTGACCCGCTCGGGACGGCCCGATGACCGCGCCCGCGAGCGGAACATTAGACTCGACAGACCAGCAAGCAACTGCAAGGAGGCACGGGTGCTGCTGACCCGCATCAAGGGACCGCGCGATCTGGACCGGCTCAGCCAGGAGGAGCTCGACCAGCTCGCGGCCGAGATCAGGTCCTTCCTCGTCGACGCCGTCTCCAAGACCGGCGGGCACCTCGGCCCCAACCTCGGGGTGGTCGAACTGACGATCGCCCTGCACCGGGTCTTCGACTCGCCGAAGGACAAGGTCCTCTTCGACACCGGCCACCAGGCCTACGTCCACAAGCTGCTCACCGGCCGCCAGGACTTCTCCGACCTGCGCACCAAGGGCGGGCTCTCCGGCTACCCCTCGCGCGCCGAGTCCGACCACGACGTGATCGAGAACTCGCACGCCTCCACCGTGCTGGGCTGGGCCGACGGCATCGCCAAGGCCAACGAGGTGCTCGGCCGCGAGGACCACCACGTCGCAGCCGTCATCGGCGACGGCGCCCTGACCGGCGGCATGGCCTGGGAGGCGCTGAACAACATCGCCGCCGCCAAGGACCGGCCCCTGGTCATCGTCGTCAACGACAACGAGCGCTCCTACGGCCCGACCATCGGCGGCCTCGCCAACCACCTGGCCACCCTGCGCACCACGGACGGCTACGAGCGCTTCCTGGCCCGCGGCAAGGACCTCCTGGAGCGCACCCCGGTCGTCGGGAAGCCGCTCTACGAGACCCTGCACGGCGCCAAGAAGGGCCTCAAGGACTTCATCGCCCCGCAGGGCATGTTCGAGGACCTGGGCCTGAAGTACATCGGGCCCATCGACGGCCACGACATCGAGGCCCTGGAATCCGCCCTCCAGCGCGCCAAGCGCTTCAGCGGACCGGTCATCGTGCACTGCCTCACCCAGAAGGGCCGCGGCTACACCCCGGCCCTGGAGCACGAGGCGGACCGCTTCCACGCGGTCGGCGTGATCCACCCGGACACCGGACTGCCGGTGAAGACCGCCGCCGCCAGCTGGACCTCCGTCTTCGCCGACGAGATGGTCAAGCTCGGCCACGACCGCCAGGACATCGTCGGCATCACCGCCGCCATGCTCCACCCGGTCGGGCTGAACAAGTTCGCCGAGGCCTTCCCGGACCGGATCTTCGACGTGGGGATCGCCGAACAGCACGGCGCGACCTCGGCCGCGGGGCTGGCCACCGGCGGGGTCCACCCCGTCTTCGCGGTCTACGCCACCTTCCTCAACCGCGCCTTCGACCAGGTCCTGATGGACGTGGCCCTGCACAAGTGCGGAGTCACCTTCGTCCTGGACCGCGCCGGTGTCACCGGCGACGACGGCGCCTCCCACAACGGCATGTGGGACATGTCCATCCTCCAGGTCGTCCCCGGCCTGCGCCTCGCCGCCCCGCGCGACGCGGAGCAGCTGCGCGCCCAGCTGCGCGAGGCCGTCGAGGTCAAGGACGCCCCGACCGTCGTGCGCTACTCCAAGGGCGTCGTCGGCCCGGCCGTCCCGGCCGTCGGCCGCATCGGCGGCATGGACGTGCTGCGCGAGCCCGGCGCCGACGTCACCCGGCCGGACGTACTGCTCGTCTCGGTCGGCGCACTGGCCCCGATGTGCCTGGAGATCGCCACCCTGCTGGACAAGCAGGGCATCACCACCACCGTGGTCGACCCCCGCTGGGTCAAGCCGGTGGACGAGGCACTGGCCCCGCTGGCCGACCGCCACCGCGTGGTCGTCACCGTCGAGGACAACGGCCGCACCGGCGGCGTGGGCTCCGCCGTCTCGCAGGCCCTGCGCGACGCGGGCGTCGACGTACCGCTGCGCGACTTCGGCATCCCGCAGCGTTTCCTCGACCACGCCTCCCGCAAGGAGGTCATGGCCGAGATCGGGCTGACGGCGCCGGACATCGCCCGGCAGGTCACGGGCCTGGTGGCCAAGCTGGACGGGCGTTACGACAGCGAGCCGGCCGCCGCCGTCGACTAGACCTCCGGGTCACCGCGCGGTTGCACGTCACGGGCCGGGAGATCACTCTGAAGGAGTGGGCCTCCCGGCCCGTGCGCGTGCGTCGACACCTGTTCGGAGGTGCGTTGGTGAGTAGGGATATGAACAGCCCCTTCCGCACCAAGACGGTGGAGCAGTCCATCCGCGACACGGAGGAGCCGGAACACGCCCTCCGCAAATCGCTCTCCGCCTGGGACCTGACGGTGTTCGGTGTGGGTGTCATCATCGGCACCGGCATCTTCGTCCTCACGGGCATCGCAGCCCGGAACAACGCCGGACCCGCCACCGCCCTCGCCTTCGTGGCGGCGGGCATCGTCTGCGCCCTGGCGGCGCTCTGCTACGCCGAGTTCGCCTCCACCGTTCCGGTGGCCGGCTCGGCGTACACCTTCTCGTACGCCTCGATCGGTGAGCTGCCCGCCTGGATCATCGGCTGGGACCTGGTGCTGGAGTTCGCGCTCGGCACCGCGGTCGTGGCGGTGGGCTGGTCCGGGTACGTGCGCCACCTCATGGAGACCAACCTGGGCTGGGAGCTGCCCACCGCGCTCTCCGGGCCCGATGCCGGAGGCACGTTCGACCTGCTGGCGTTCCTGCTGATCCTGGTGCTGACCGCGATCCTGGTCATCGGGACGAAGCTTTCGGCGCGGATCACCGCGATCGTCGTCGCCATCAAGGTCACGGTGGTGCTGCTGGTCATCATCGCCGGTCTGTTCTTCATCAAGGCCGACAACTACTCCCCGTTCATCCCTCCGGCCCAGCCGCAGGAGGCGGGCGGCGGCCTGCACGCACCACTGGTGCAGCTGCTCTTCGGCTACGCGCCCACCAACTTCGGCGTCATGGGCATCTTCACGGCGGCCTCGCTCATCTTCTTCGCCTTCATCGGCTTCGACGTCGTGGCCACCGCGGCCGAGGAGACCAAGAACCCCCAGCGGGACATGCCGCGCGGCATCCTCGGATCGCTGCTGATCTGCACGGTGCTCTACGTCGCCGTGACGCTGGTGGTCACCGGCATGCAGAAGTACTCGGAGATGTCGCCCACCGCGCCACTCGCCGAAGCCTTCAAATCCGTGAACCAGCCCTTCTTCGCCGGCGCCATCAGCCTCGGGGCGTCCGTCGGTCTGATCACGGTGTGCATGATCCTGTTGCTCGGCCAGACCCGCGTGTTCTTCGCGATGAGCCGTGACGGACTGCTCCCGCGCGTCTTCTCCGTCACCCACCCGAAGTACCGCACGCCGTACCGGGCGACGCTCCTGCTCGGCGGGATCATCGCCGTCGTCGCAGGCTTCACCAGTCTGGAGAAGCTCGCGGAACTGGTGAACATCGGCACCCTGTTCGCCTTCGTGGTGGTGGCCCTCGGCGTGATCGTCCTGCGCCGCACCCGCCCCGACCTGCACCGGTCCTTCCGCACCCCGTGGGTGCCGGTGGTCCCGATCCTGTCGATCGCGGCCTCGCTCTGGCTGATGCTCAACCTGCCGGCCGAGACCTGGATCCGCTTCGGGATCTGGATGGCGATCGGCATCGTCGTCTACTTCCTGTACGGACGCCAGCACAGCCGCCTCGGCAAGGAAGGCGCCGACGCGAAGTTCTAGCGCGAAGAGTTCTCGCGCGAAAAGCCGGAAGCCGGCCGTACGGTCACCCGTACGGCCGGCTCCCTGTGCGCGGGCTCCCGTCAGCCCTTGGCCGGGGACTTCTTCGCCGAGTCGGGGACCGGCTGGTCGTTGCGCACGGCCTCCCACAGCTGGGTGGCCTGCGGCTCCGCGACGATCACCCGGTTGGGGTCCACCTTGTCGTAGGCGACCGGAAGCATGATCGTCTGCATGGTGTCGGGGTCCACGCCCTTCATGCTCTGCGCGAAGTCGGACAGCGCGGTGAGCGAGGCGAGGTCGGAGTCGGTGGTCAGCGACTTCGTCCCGGCGTCGGCGAGCTTGTACAGGCGCGCCGGGTTGCCGAGGGCGTCCTGCTTCTTGATCTCGGACAGCATCGCCATCATGAACTGCTGCTGCAGGCCTATGCGTCCGAGGTCGCTGCCGTCCCCGTAGCCGTAGCGGGTGCGGACGAACTTGAGGGAGTCGGTCCCGTTCAGCCGGTGCGTGCCCGCGTCCAGCTTCAGGCCGCCCTTGGCCCCGGTCATCGGCTTGTCCAGGGTGACCGTGACCCCGCCGAGCGCGTCCACCAGGCCCTTGAAGCCGGCGAAGTCCACCTCGACGAAGTGGTCCACGCGGACCCCGGACATCTCCTCGACGGTCTTGACCACGCAGGCCGGACCGCCCAGACCGTAGATGCTGTTGAACATGGCCCGCTTCTGGGACGGCACGGTCTTGCCCTCCCCGTCCTTGCACTCGGGCCGGGTGACCAGGGTGTCGCGGGGGATGCTGATCGCGGTGGCCTTGGCGCGGCCCTCGGGTATGTGCACCAGCATCGTGGTGTCCGAACGGGCGCCGCTCACGTCGCCGTGGTCGAGGTCCGCGTTGGCCCCGGCCCGCGAGTCGGAGCCGAGCACCAGGACGTTCTGCGCGCCCGCGACGACCTTCTGTGGCCGGTTGTCGCCGATCGCCTGGTCCAGGTCGACGCTGTCGATGTTCCCGTTGAGGTGGCTGTACGTCCACCAGCCCGCCCCGGCCGCGCCCAGGATCAGCACGGCGACCAGCAGCAGGGTGATCCGCAGAATGCGGCGGCGGCGCCTGGGCCGCGCGTGCTTGTCCGTCATGGGGGTGAATCTTAGACAGGTATTCGAATGGCCGAAGCCCGCCCCCCGGAAGGGGCGGGCCGGGCCGTGAAATGCCGCTCTGCGGGCCGGACTAGGCGGGAACGCTCGCCAGTCCGGGAGCCAGGAACTTCTTGCCGTTCACGCGCTCCGAGACGCCCTCACGGTCCAGGTACGGGGTGATGCCGCCCAGGTGGAAGGGCCAGCCCGCACCGGTGATGAGGCAGAGGTCGATGTCCTGGGCCTCGGCCACGACACCCTCCTCCAGCATCAGGCCGATCTCCTGCGCCACCGCGTCCAGGACGCGGTCGCGGACCTGCTCCTCCGTCAGGACGGAGTCGCCCTGCACCAGGAGGGCGGCCACCTCGGGGTCGAGCTCCGGCTTGAAGCCGTTCTCCGGCTTGTAGACGTAGAAGCCGCGCTTGCCGGCCTCGACGACCCGCTTGAGGTTGGGGGAGACGGTGAAGCGCTCCGGGAAGGCGCGGTTCAGGGTCTCGGAGACGTGCAGACCGATCGCCGGTCCCACGAGCTCCAGGAGCACCAGCGGGGACATCGGCAGGCCGAGCGGCTCGATGGCCTTCTCGGCGGTGACCACCGGGGTGCCCTCGTCGATGACGTTCTGGATCTCGCCCATGAAGCGGGTCAGGATGCGGTTCACGACGAACGCCGGGGCGTCCTTGGTGAGGACCGCGGTCTTCTTCAGCTTCTTGGCGACACCGAAGGCCGTGGCCAGCGAGGCGTCGTCGGTCTGCTCACCGCGGACGATCTCCAGCAGCGGGAGGATCGCGACCGGGTTGAAGAAGTGGAAGCCGACCACGCGCTCCGGGTGCTGGAGCTTGGAGGCCATCTCCGACACCGACAGCGAGGAGGTGTTGGTGGCGAGGATCGCGTGCGCCGGGGCGACCGCCTCGACCTCCGCGAACACCTTCTGCTTGACGGACATCTCCTCGAACACGGCCTCGATGATGAAGTCCGCGTCCGCGAAGCCCTCGGCCTTGTCCAGGACGCCCGTCACCAGGGCGGTCAGGCGGTTGGCCTTGTCCTGGTTGATGCGGCCCTTGCCGAGCAGCTTCTGGATCTCGGCGTGGACGTAGCCCACGCCCTTGTCCACGCGCTCCTGGTCGATGTCGGTGAGGACCACCGGCACCTCCAGGCGGCGCAGGAAGAGCAGCGCCAGCTGCGAGGCCATCAGGCCCGCGCCGACGACGCCGACCTTGGTGACCGGACGGGCCAGGGACTTGTCCGGGGCACCGGCCGGGCGCTTGGCGCGCTTCTGGACCAGGTTGAAGGCGTAGATGCCCGAGCGCAGCTCGCCGCCCATGATGAGGTCCGCGAGCGCGGTGTCCTCGGCGTCGAAGCCGGCCTGGAGGTCGCCGTCCTTGGCCGCGGCGATGATGTCCAGCGCGCGGTAGGCGGCCGGGGCGGCGCCGTGCACCTTGGAGTCCGCGACGGCGCGGCCCTTGGCGACGGCCGCGTCCCAGGCCTCGCCGCGCTCGACCTCGGCGCGGACGACCTCGGTGTCACCCTTGAGGACCTTCGCGGTCCAGACGAGGGACTGCTCCAGGAAGTCGGCGCCCTCGAAGATCGCGTCGGCGATGCCGAGCTCGAAGACCTGCTTGCCCTTGAGCTGGCGGTTCTGGTTCAGCGAGTTCTCGATGATCACCGAGATCGCGCGCTCCGCGCCGATCAGGTTCGGCAGCAGGGCGCAGCCGCCCCAGCCGGGGACCAGACCGAGGAAGACCTCGGGCAGCGAGAAGGCCGGGATGGCCTTCGAGACGGTGCGGTAGGTGCAGTGCAGGCCGACCTCGACGCCGCCGCCCATCGCCGCGCCGTTGTAGTAGGCGAAGGTCGGGACCGAGAGGGCCGCCAGACGCTTGAAGACGTCGTGGCCGCCCTTGCCGATGGCGAGCGCATCGTCGTGCTTGCCCAGCAGCTCGACGCCCTTGAGGTCGGCGCCGACCGCGAAGATGAACGGCTTGCCGGTGATGCCCGCGCCGACGATGGAGCCCGCGAGGGCCTCCTGCTCGACCTGGTCGATCGCCGTGTTCAGGTTGGCGAGGGACTGCGGGCCGAAGGTGGTCGGCTTGGTGTGGTCGAAGCCGTTGTCCAGCGTGACGAGCGCGAAGCGCCCGGCGCCGAACGGCAGGTCCAGGTGGCGGACGTGCGCGGACGTGACGACCTCGTCCGGGAACAGCTCGGCCGCGCCCTTCAGGAGCTCAGCGGTGGTGCTCACTTGGAGTCTCCCTCGGCGTTGAAGTTCGGGTTCTCCCAGATGACCGTGGCGCCCATGCCGAAGCCGACGCACATGGTGGTCAGGCCGTAGCGGACGTGCGGCTGCTCTTCGAACTGACGGGCCAGCTGCGTCATCAGGCGCACGCCCGAGGAGGCGAGCGGGTGGCCGAAGGCGATGGCGCCGCCGTACTGGTTCACGCGGGCGTCGTCATCGGCGATGCCGTAGTGCTCCAGGAAGGCGAGGACCTGGACCGCGAAGGCCTCGTTGACCTCGAAGAGGCCGATGTCGTCGATCGTCAGACCGGCCTGGGCCAGGGCCTTCTCGGTGGCCGGGATCGGGCCGTAGCCCATGACCTCCGGCTCGACACCCGCGAAGGAGTACGAGACCAGGCGCATCTTGACCGGGAGGTTGTTCTCGCGGGCGAAGTCCTCGGAGGCGATGATCGCGGCCGTGGCGCCGTCGTTGAGACCGGCGGCGTTGCCCGCGGTGACCCGGCCGTGGGTACGGAACGGGGTCTTCAGGCCGGCCAGGTTCTCCAGGGTGGTGCCCGGGCGCATCGGCTCGTCGGTGGTGACCAGGCCCCAGCCCGTCTCACCGGCCGCCTCGTTGGTGTTGCGCACCGAGATCGGGACCAGGTCCTGCTGGATCTTGCCGTCGGCGTACGCCTTGGCGGCCTTCTCCTGCGAGCGCACGGCGTACTCGTCGGCGCGGAGCTTGGTGATCGTCGGGTACCGGTCGTGCAGGTTCT
Organism: Streptomyces xanthophaeus; assembly: GCF_000725805.1. GTDB lineage: Bacteria > Actinomycetota > Actinomycetes > Streptomycetales > Streptomycetaceae > Streptomyces > Streptomyces xanthophaeus. Next base: position 101,831 of record NZ_JOFT01000037.1, read on the forward strand.
CGGCGGTCATGCCCATGAACAGGGCGGACTCGTCGACCAGCTTCTCGGAGACGAAGCGCGGGTTCGGGTCCACGCCCTCGCCCATGGGGTGACGGCCCATGTGCTCGACACCGCCGGCGAGGGCGACGTCGTAGGCACCGAAGGCCACACCGCCCGCGACGGCGGTCACGGCGGTCAGCGCGCCGGCGCACATGCGGTCGATGGAGTAGCCCGGGACGGACTGCGGGAGGCCCGCGAGGATTCCGGCCGTGCGGCCCAGCGTCAGGCCCTGGTCGCCGATCTGCGTGGTCGCCGCGATGGCGACCTCGTCGATCTTCTTGGGGTCCAGGTCCGGGTTGCGGCGCAGCAGCTCCCGGATCGCCTTCACGACGAGGTCGTCGGCGCGGGTCCCGTTGTAGATGCCCTTCGGGCCCGCCTTGCCGAACGGGGTGCGGACGCCGTCGACGAAGACGACGTCCCTGACGGTACGAGGCACGTTGGCTCTCCTCCAGGTGCGGGTGTGCACTGCTGCGCGGGGGCGTGCTCGGCATGCGTTGCTGAGCGCCCGCTCACCCGGCCCATGCTACTTGCGGGTAACCAATGTGCACACCCCCTCCCCGAGGAGCGGTGAAGGTCACACTGCCATGCGCGCCCCGACCGGCCCCGGAGCGGGCCCGTCGGCCATCGCGGAGGCCATCGGGGCGGAGGAGCGGACCACCTCTGCGACGAAGGAACGCCGGCCGGTCCCCAGGGTGCGCAGGGCCGCGCCGTGGTCCACCGCGACCAGCAGGCCCGCGCAGCCCAGCAGCGCGCGCCAGGCGGTGGTCACGGCCCGCCGGGCCGGGCGGGGGAGGTGGGCCAGGCCCTCGCGCAGGCGCAGGCAGTGGAAGGGGACGTGGCGCTGCTCGTCCGCCAGGATCCGGCCCGCGACCTCGCGGGTCAGCGGGTCCGCGGCGCCGTCGGCGAGGGCCCGGTAGTACGCCAGGGCCACCACCTCGGCGATCATCAGCACCAGCAGCTCCACCCGCAGTCCGAGCAGTCTGCGGACCCGGACGAAGGCCGCGTCGCTCCAGTGGCCGTCCAGGACCCCGGCCCCGCCCGCCGCCAGCAGCAGGGCGAGCATCCGTGCGTGGTTCTGCTCCTCGGCGACGAACAGCCGCGCGGCATCGGCGTACACCGGGTCGCCCGCCCGGTCCGCCTTGCCGAGCAGTGCGGAGCCGTCCCCGTCCTCGCCGACCTGGAACTTCTGGATGCTGCGGACGATCTCGGGCGGCAGGTGCGCCCCGCGCTGCCAGTCCGGGTCCCCGAGTGCGGCCCGGAGTTCCTTCTCGGCCTCGAACGCGTCCACCCATGCCGCGTAATCAGTTTTGATCATGTTCAAGAATCTAGCGATTGTTGAGCGTGTTCAAAAGGTTCGGCGTGTCATGAGCGCGTAACAAGAAGACCCCCGGCCTCGGGGCCGGGGGTCTGCTGGACGGATGGTGCGGTCAGTCGGTCGCGGCCAGGGCCGTGACCAGGGCCTGCGTCACCTGTTCGATCTGCCAGGGGCGGGCGCCGTGGGCCGCCAGGGCCTGGGCCACCGCCTCCGCCTCCAGGCGCTGCGGCGGCTCCCAGCAGAGCCTGCGGACCGTGTCCGGGGTGATCAGGTTCTCCTGCGGCAGGTTCAGCCCCTCGGCCAGCGCCGTCACGGCCGTCCGGGCGGCCGAGAGCCGGGCGGCGGCCGCCGGGTCCTTGTCGGCCCAGGAGCGCGGCGGCGGCGGACCGGCCGGGGACGCGCCCGGCTGTGGCAGCGCGTTCTCGGGCAGGGCCTTGGCCCGGTCCACGGCGGCCATCCACTGGTCCAGCTGGCGCCGGCCCATGCGCTGGCCGTATCCGGGCAGTGCGGACAGGGCCTGGGCGTCCGCGGGGAGGGCGAGGGCGGCCTCGACGATCGCCGCGTCGCCCAGCACCTTGCCGGGCGAGACGTCGCGGCGCTGCGCGATCCGGTCCCGCGACTCCCACAGCTCGCGCACGACCGCCATCTGCCGGCGGCGGCGCACCTTGTGCATCCCGGAGGTGCGGCGCCACGGGTCCTTGCGCGGCGGTGCGGGCGGTGCGGAGGCGATCGCGTCGAACTCCTGGCGGGCCCATTCCAGCTTGCCCTGCCGGTCCAGCTCCTTCTCCAGCGCGTCCCGCAGGTCCACCAGGAGTTCCACGTCCAGGGCGGCGTAGCGCAGCCAGGGCTCGGGGAGCGGGCGGGTGGACCAGTCGACGGCGGAGTGGCCCTTCTCCAGCGCGTAGCCGAGCACGCTCTCGACCATCGCGCCGAGTCCGACCCGGGGGAAGCCGGCCAGGCGGCCGGCCAGCTCGGTGTCGAACAGCGAGGTCGGCACCATGCCTATTTCGCGCAGGCAGGGGAGGTCCTGGGTGGCGGCGTGCAGGATCCACTCGGTGCCGGAGAGGGCCTCGCCCAGCGAGGAGAGGTCGGGGCAGCCCACCGGGTCGATCAGTGCGGAGCCCGCGCCCTCGCGGCGCAGCTGGACCAGGTAGGCGCGCTGCCCGTAGCGGTATCCGGAGGCCCGCTCGGCGTCGACGGCGACGGGCCCGGTACCCGCGGCGAAGGCCGCGACCACCTGGGCGAGCGCCTCCGCATCGGCGACGACCGGAGGGATCCCCTCACGGGGTTCGAGCAAGGGAATCGGCAGCCCATCGGACGGAGCTTCGTCGTCCGGGGGGCCGCCCCCGGTGGTGGTGCGCAGGTGTGCTGCGGTCTCTTGGGCGTCGGTCACCGGTCAAGGGTATCCGTGGATGCGACGCGCCCGTCGCCGGAACGTTCCGTCGACGGGCGCGCTGTGGAGGTGCGGACGATTCCCGGGGTTCACCGGACGGGCCCTAGTGGATGATCCCGGTGCGGAGTGCGACGGCGACCATCCCGGCCCGGTCGCCCGTGCCCAGCTTGCGGGCGATCCGGGCCAGGTGGGACTTGACGGTCAGGGCGGACAGGCCCATCGAGACGCCGATGGCCTTGTTGGACTGGCCCTCCGCGACGAGGCGCAGGACCTCGACCTCGCGGCCGGAGAGCTCGCGGTAGCCGCCCGGGTGGCTCGGGGCACCCGGGGGGCGGCGGTGCATACGGGCGGCGGCAGCGCCGATGGGGGCGGCGCCGGGCCGGGTGGGGAGCCCGATGTTGGTCCGCGTACCGGTGACTACGTAGCCCTTCACTCCGCCCGCGAGGGCGTTGCGCACGGCGCCGATGTCGTCGGCGGCGGACAGGGCCAGGCCGTTGGGCCAACCGGCGGCGCGGGTCTCGGAGAGCAGGGTGAGACCGGAACCGTCGGGCAGGTGTACGTCGGCCACGCAGATGTCACGCGGGCTGCCGACGCGGGGGCGGGCCTCCGCGATGGACGAAGCCTCGATCACGTCACGTACTCCGAGGGCCCACAGATGGCGGGTCACGGTGGAACGCACGCGCGGGTCGGCCACGACGACCATGGCCGTCGGCTTGTTCGGGCGGTAGGCGACCAGGCTTGCGGGCTGCTCGAGAAGAACGGACACCTAGGCCTCCTGGGGGGGGAGTGGCGGGACGGCCGGCTCGGGGAAGGAAGCCGGTGCGAACCGTGCGGATGGTCACTGACTCCTTCGGCACGTCACCCGCCCGGCTTTAGGGAATGATCACGATTTGGTGAGTAACAATTCGGGCAATTCGGACGCACGATCGATCATAGGGTGATCAGAAGCCCACAACGGGCGCCCGGTTCCGACACCTGATTGCGGACTTCGACCGTCCGTTCCCGTTCCCGCTCATGCCCAGCGTCCGCGGCCGTACGGCCCCGTGGCTACGGGTGGTGCGGACCGCGGCGCTGTGGCAGGGAGACCACGCCCGTGACCGTCTCCGTGGGCCCCACCGGGGGCAGCCCCGCGATCTGGCACAGCAGCTCGCACCACGCCGCCAGGTGCGCGGCGGTGTCCGGCACCCCGCCCACCACCTCGCGGGGCGTCCACGAGGCCCTGATCTCGATCTGGGTCGCGGGCCGCCGCTCGGCGAGCCCGCCGAAGTAGTGCGAGCTGGCCATGGTCACGGTCCCGCTCGCCTCCCCGTACGTCAGCCCGCGGGCGTCCAGCGCCCCCTTGAGCCAGGACCAGCACACCTCGGGGAGCAGCGGGTCCGCGGCCATCTCGGGCTCCAGCTCCGCCCGTACGAGCGTCACCAGCCGGAAGGTCCCGTGCCAGGCCTCGTGGCCGGCCGGATCGTGCAGCAGGATGAGCCGGCCGTCGGCCAGGTCGTCCTCGCCGTCGACGACCGCCGCCTCCAGCGCGTAGGCGTACGGCGCCAGTCTCCGCGGCGGCTTCGTGGGGTCGATCTCGATCCCCGGACGCAGCCGTGCCTTCTTCAAGCCGTCGACCGCCCGCCGGAACGGGAGTGGAACGGAGTCCTCCTCCGCGCTGTCCATGCCGTCAGCGCCATCTGAAAATCGTCCCTGAGCCGCAGCCATGCGGGGAAGACTAGGCGGAACGAGCGCCCGTACGGCGCAGGGACACCCGCGCCGGGCCGGGCACTTCTTCATACGTGCGAAGATTTGAGTCGTGAGCGCCAACGACCGCCCGAAGGGCACGCCGAGTCAGACGTACGATTCCGCCTTCCTGAAGGCGTGCCGACGCGAGCCGGTGCCGCACACGCCCGTGTGGTTCATGCGGCAGGCCGGGCGCTCGCTTCCGGAGTACCGCAAGCTGCGCGAGGGCACCCAGATGCTCGAGTCCTGCATGCGGCCCGACCTGGTCACCGAGATCACCCTGCAGCCGGTGCGCCGCCACGACGTGGACGCCGCGATCTTCTTCTCCGACATCGTGGTCCCGCTGAAGGCCATCGGCATCGACCTGGACATCAAGCCGGGCATCGGTCCGGTCGTGGCCCAGCCGATCCGCCGCCGCGAGGACCTCGCACAGCTGCGCGACCTCACCCCTGAGGACGTCGGTTACGTCACCGAGGCGATCGGCATGCTCACGGGTGAACTGGGCTCCACCCCGTTGATCGGTTTCGCCGGTGCGCCTTTCACCCTCGCGAGCTACCTCGTCGAGGGTGGACCGTCCAAGAACCACGAGCACACCAAGGCCCTCATGTACGGGGACCCGGAGCTGTGGGCCGACCTGCTGGACCGCCTCGCGGAGATCACCTCCGCCTTCCTCAAGGTCCAGATCGAGGCCGGCGTCTCCGCCGTCCAGCTCTTCGACTCCTGGGTCGGCGCCCTCGCCCCGGCGGACTACCGCCGCTCGGTGATGCCCGCGTCGGCGAAGGTCCTGGAGTCCGTCGCCTCGTACGGGGTCCCGCGCATCCACTTCGGCGTGGGCACGGGCGAGCTCCTCGGCCTCATGGGCGAGGCCGGCGCCGACGTCATGGGCGTCGACTACCGGGTGCCGCTGGACGAGGCCGTGCGCCGCGTCGGCCCCGGCAAGGCGCTCCAGGGCAACCTGGACCCCGCCGTGCTCTTCTCCACCACGGAGGCCGTCGAGGCCAAGACGGACGAGGTCCTGGCGGCCGCCGCGGGCCTGGAGGGCCACGTCTTCAACCTGGGTCACGGCGTCCTCCCGACGACCGACCCCGACGCCCTGACGCGCCTGGTGGACTACGTCCACACCAAGACCGCGCGCTGAGCCCAGCAAGATCGAAACGTCGGTACCCTGCCGTGCATGACATGGCAGGGGCCGACGTTTCGCATATCCGACGGACAGCAGATCGACGGGATCTGGTGCCTGCTCTGGCGCAGCCACGACCGGAGCGAAGGCCGTCACCCCGAGCACCTCTTCGTCTACGCCGACGGCAGGCTCTCCCTCGGCGCCTACGAGACCACCGACCCGACCCGGCTGCGCGAGCAGCTGGCCTCCGGGCAGATCGCCCTGCGCCCGGACCCGCCCCGGGACCCCGAGCCCGGACCCGCCCGGCCGAAGTGGGAGCAGCGCTACCCGGAGCCGCGCACCGACGAGAGCTTCCTTGCGGAAGTCGCCGAGGAGGTCGCCCGGCTGGCCGGACGGCCGACGGCGGGCGACCGCTGCCGGGACGCCGCCCGGGCCCTGTGCGCGGAGCCGACGCCGGCCCGCCGGGCCGCGCTGCGCGAGGCCTACCTGGCCGTACCCGCCCACCTGCGCGTCTACCTCCTCGGTGACATGGACCTCCAGGACCGGCCGCTACGGATCCTGGTGACCGGGCTCGGCGAGCGCGTCGACGGGGACGGGCCGGTGGCCACGGAGGAACTGCACCAGGGCGCCCTGGACTACTTCGCCCGTGCGGACGCGGGCGTCGAGGCGGCCCGGGCCCGCGATGCGGTCCTGCACGCTGACGACCCGACGGACGCCCCCCGGCCACCGGTGGTCCTCCACGAGACGGTGTACCCCCGGGGCAGGCCCGCCCGGCTCGGCCACTTCGCCCTGCGCAACGACCACGACGCCCCCGTCACCCACCGCGGGCAGAGCTACCCCACCGTCGTCCACGGCTACTGGGCCCTGTCCGCCGCCGACCGCGCGGACCACGACCTGATCCGCGCGGCCGCGACGGCCGGTGAGGCCCGGGAGCTGGGCGGCCGTGCGGCCCGGCGCGAGGACTGGCCGGCCGTGCGGCTCGCCGTCATGGCGGGCCTGCTGCGGGCCAAGTTCGCACAGCACCCGGAACTCGCGCGGCTCCTGCTCGCCACCGGGGACGCCCCGATCCACTACACCGGCGCCTCGGACGCCCCCTTCTGGCGCGAGGACGGGGGCCGCCGCGGAGGCCGCAACTGGGCCGGACGCCTCCTGGAACTGGTCCGCTCCGAGCTCCGTGCGCAGGCCCTCTAGCCGGTCAGACCCCCGCCGAGCGGACCGCGGAGACCGCCTTGCGGGCCGCCACCAGGACGGGGTCCCAGACCGGGGAGAACGGTGGGGCGTAGCCCAGGTCCAGGGAGACGATCTGGTCCACGGTCATGCCCGCGGTGAGGGCCACCGCGGCCACGTCCACCCGCTTCGCCGCCCCGGCCCCGCCGACGATCTGGACACCCAGCAGGCGGCCCGTACGGCGCTCCGCCAGCATCTTCACCGTCATCTCCGCGGCGCCCGGGTAGTAGCCCGCCGTGTTCGTGGAGGTGATGGTCGCCGTCACGAAGCGCAGGCCCGCCTCCAGTGCGTCCCGCTCGCGCAGGCCCGTACGGGCGATCTCCAGGTCGCAGACCTTGCTCACCGCCGTGCCGACGACCCCGGGGAAGGTCGCGTAACCGCCGCCCACGCCCGATCCGATGACCTGGCCGTGCTTGTTGGCGTGGGTGCCCAGCGGGATGTGCCGGGTGCGGCCCGCGACCAGGTCCAGGACCTCCACGCAGTCCCCGCCCGACCAGATGTCCTCATGGCCCCGGACGCGCATCGAGAGGTCGGTGAGCACGCCGCCCGAGGTGCCCAGCGGCAGACCGGCCGCCCGGGCCAGCCCCGTGCGGGGCTCCACCCCGATGCCGAGCACGACCACGTCCGCCGGGTACTCCTCGCCCTTCGACGTGACCACCGCACGGGCCCGGCCCGCCTCGTCGGTGAGGATCTCCGTGACCTCGGCGCGGGAGACCGTACGGATGCCCATGCCGTTCATCGCACTGTGGACCAGCCCGCCCATGTCCGGGTCCAGGGTGGCCATCGGCTGCGGGCCGCGGTGCAGCACCGTGACCTCGTAACCACGCCCGACCAGGGCCTCCGCCATCTCCACGCCGATGTAGCCCGCGCCGACCACCACCGCCCGGCGGCCCGGCGTACGTTCCAGGGTCGTCATGAGGCGCTGCCCGTCGTCCAGGCTCTGGATGCCGTGGACCCCGTGCGCGCCGATGCCGGGGAGCCGGGGGCGCACGGGGCGGGCGCCCGTCGCCAGGACCAGCTTGTCGTAGCCCGTCCAGTACTCGGATCCGCCGTCCAGGTCGCGGGCGCGGACCCGGCGGCCGTCGAGGTCCAGCTCCAGGACCTCCGTGCGGGTGCGCAGGTCGATGCCGCGGGCCCGGTGCTCCTCCGGGGTCCGGGCGATCAGGTCGTCGCGCGCGGGGACCTGCCCGCCGACCCAGTACGGGATCCCGCACGCGGAGTACGAGCTGTAGTGCCCCCGTTCGAAGGCGACGATCTCCAGCTCCTGCGGTCCCTTGAGCCTGCGGGCCTGTGACGCGGCGGACATCCCCGCCGCGTCACCGCCGACCACCACCACTCGTTCCGTCGCCATCGTCCGCCCCGTCCTGCGCCGTCCTGCACCTTCGCCGTCCGCAGACACGCTACGGGTGAAGGGCCGTCCGACGGAGGAGCGTCCGCCCGGCCGGTGCTTCCGGCCGGGAAGGGGCGCCGCCGGAAGGGCTCAGGACCGGGGGCCGCCCTCCTGGGCGGGCCCCTCCGGGCCGGCCGCCGCACCCGTCACACCCGGGGCACCCGCCGCGTCGTCCGCCGGAGCGGTCCGGGCCGCCGGGACGGAGGGAGCCTGCGGCCAGGCCGGACCGGTCCGCGGGGCCGGGCCCGTCCGCGGCTTCGCGGGGCGCAGCCGCCGGTAGAGCCGGAACCCGAGCGCCAGGACCGCGGCGGCCAGGGCGAACGGCAGGACCGCGCCCACCGCCAGGGTCAGGAAGCGCAGGACGGTCGTGAAGACCTCCCAGCCGCCGCGCAGGGCGTCCATGAAGGCGGGGTCCTTCTCCTTCTCCTTCTCCGCGGCCTTCGGAGCGGGCTCCGAGACCTCCAGGGTGATCGTGCCCAGCGAGGTCTGGTCCTTCAGCGCGTTCTGCTGCGCCTGGAGCGACTCCAGATCGGCCTGACGCCGGCTCAGCTCGCCCTCCAGCATGACCACGTCGCTCAACGCCGTGGCCTTGCCCATCATTTCCCGTACCCGGGCCACGCTGGCCTGCTGCGAGCTGACCCGGCTGCCGATGTCGGCGACCTTCTCCGTCACGTCCTGCGCGTCGACCTTGCGGTGCAGCAGCTTCCCGCTGCCCTCCATCGCCCCGAGCACGGCGTCGTAGCGCTCGCCCGGCACCCGCAGGGTCACCGTCGAGGTCATGCGGCCGTCCGGGCCGCGCTTGGTGGACTCGTTGCCCACGTAGCCGCCCGCGGCGTCGGCCGCCGTGCGGGCGGCGGCCAGCGCCTTCTGCGCGTCCTCGGTCTCGATGCCGAGGGTCGCCGTACGGATCACGTTCGGGCGTACGGCGACCGGCGCCTGCGCGTTCTTGTCCGTCCCCGCGGCGCCGGAAGCGGCGGCTCCCGGGGCTGCCGCCGCGGCGCCCTCCCGGGCCGCCTCCGGGGCCTTGCCGCCCTGAGCCGGGGCGACCGCCGCCCGGTCCGCGGAGGAGGTCTTCTCGTTCCCGCCGCCCGCGCCGCAGCCGCTGAGCGCGAGCACCCCGGCCAGGGAGAGGGCGGCCAGGGCGGCCGAGGAACGCTGTCTGTTCACGGTGTGCATCGCGGTAAACCCCCGAGGTTCGGCTGGTGTTGCCGTTCTGACGTACAGAGTCCCCGTGCGGGTTTCACTTCCGCGGTCCCGGCCCGGTCCCGATGCGGTCACGGTCCGGCCTCGCCGACGGTGCCCACCTGCGGTCTGAGACGATGAGTCCATGGACGAAGCGGACATGCGTACGGACCGGCCGGACCACACCGGCGCCCCCGGCCACGTGGTGGTCATCGGCGGCGGCATCGCCGGTCTCGCAGCTGCCCACCGGCTGCTCGCCGACGGTGTCCGCGTCACCCTGATCGAGGCGGGACCGAGGCTCGGCGGCAAGCTGCACGCGGGGGAACTCGCCGGTGCCCCCGTCGACCTCGGCGCCGAGTCCGTCCTCGCCCGCCGCCCCGAAGCCGTGGACCTCGCCCGGTCCGTCGGCCTCGGCGAGGCCCTCCAGCCGCCCGCCACCGCCACCGCCCACCTGTGGACCCGGGGCGCGCTGCGGCCCATGCCGCGCGGCCACGTCATGGGGGTCCCCGGCGACCTGGGGCCGCTCGCCGCATCCGGCGTGCTCTCCGCCGAGGGGCTGGCCCGGATCGAGGCCGAGCGGGAGCTGGCGCCCACCGAGATCGGCGAGGACGTCGCGGTCGGCGAGTACGTCGCCGCCCGGCTGGGGCGCGAGGTCGTCGACCGGCTGGTGGAGCCGCTGCTCGGCGGGGTCTACGCGGGCAACGCCTACCGCATCTCGATGCGGGCGGCCGTCCCCCAGCTCTTCGAGGCCGCCCGTACGCACCACTCGCTCGGCGAGGGCGTCCGGGAGCTCCAGCGCCGGGCGGCCGCGCAGCCCGCGGCCGCAGGTCCCGTCTTCGCCGGCATCGACGGCGGCATCGGGCGGCTCCCGGCCGCCGTGGCCGAGGCCTGCCGCCGCGCCGGGGCCCGGATCCTCACCGGGACCCCCGTCCGCGAGGTCCTGCGTACGGCGGAGGGCTGGCGCGTGGTGACCGCCACCGGGACCGTCGACGCCGACGGGGTGATCCTGGCCACCCCGGCCGGGCCCGCCGCGCAGCTGCTGGACCGGCTGGTGCCCGCCGCCGCGGCCGAGCTGCGCGGGGTCGAGTACGCCTCGATGGCCCTGGTCACGATGGCCTTCCGGCGCTCCGACCTGCCGCCCGCGATCACCGAGGGCGGCGCCAGCGGGTTCCTCGTACCGCCCGTCGACGGGCGGACGATCAAGGCCTCCACCTTCTCCAGCAACAAGTGGGCCTGGGCCGGGGCGGATCCCGAGCTGTTCCTGCTGCGGACCTCCGTCGGCCGTCACGGGGACGAGGGCGAGCTGAAGCGGGAGGACGGCGAACTCGTCGCGGTGTCCCTGGCCGACCTCGGCGACGCGGTGGGCCTGGCGGCCCGGCCGGTCGCCTCCACCGTCACGCGCTGGGACGGCGGGCTGCCCCAGTACCCGGTCGGCCACCTGGACCGGGTCGCCCGGATCCGGGCCGCCGTCGCAGCCCTGCCGGGCCTCGCCGTGTGCGGCGCCCTCTACGACGGGGTGGGCATCCCGGCGTGCATCGCCAGCGCCGGGAAGGCCGCGGACGCGGTGACCGCCGCTTTCGGGACCCCTGGCACAGACCACTGATCAGCACACGGGACAATAGGCACATGACTGCACCAGAGAAGATTCCCAACGCGGGGAAGAAGGCGAAGGACCTCAACGAGGTCATCCGCTACACCCTGTGGTCCGTCTTCAAGCTGAAGGACGTACTGCCCCGTCTTGAGTCAGACCGCGCCGGCTTCGCCGACGAGGTCCAGGAGCTCTTCGACCAGCTGGCCGCCAAGGACATCACCGTCCGCGGTACCTATGACGTCTCCGGCCTGCGCGCCGACGCCGACGTCATGATCTGGTGGCACGCCGAGACGGCCGACGAGCTGCAGGGCGCGTACAACCTGTTCCGCCGCACCCGGCTGGGCCGCGCGCTGGAGCCGGTGTGGTCGAACATGGCCCTGCACCGCCCGGCCGAGTTCAACAAGTCGCACATCCCGGCCTTCCTGGCCGACGAGACCGCCCGCGACTACGTCAGCGTGTACCCCTTCGTGCGCAGCTACGACTGGTACCTGCTGCCCGACGAGGACCGTCGCCGCATGCTCGCCGACCACGGCAAGATGGCCCGCGGCTACCCCGACGTGCGCGCCAACACCGTCGCCTCCTTCTCGCTCGGCGACTACGAGTGGCTGCTGGCCTTCGAGGCCGACGAGCTGTACCGCATCGTCGACCTCATGCGTCACCTGCGCGCTTCCGAGGCCCGCATGCACGTCCGTGAAGAGGTGCCCTTCTACACCGGGCGCCGCAAGTCCGTCGCCGACCTGGTGGCCGGGCTCGCCTGATACCTCCCCTGGGGGGAAGTGCCGGAGGACGACCACACCGTCAGGTGAGTTCCTCCGGCGGATCGGGAGGCCCTGCCCCCGAAACGACGCAGCCGGAGATCCCGCCCGGAAGTTCAGACGACTGGCGGCAGCAGCGCCCCGTGGGCGCTCGCTGCCCGGTCGTCCAGCGACACCGGTGCGGGCTCCGGATGCGGCGCACACGTGACGTTGCGGCCCGGGGTGTCACCCGTCAGCAGGTACCGCTCCACGTGCCGGTCCACGCAGTCGTTGCGTCCGCCCACCACGCCGTGGCTGCCGGCCCCCTCCTCCGTGACCAGCGCGGCCCCGGCGCCCAGGCGCCGCAGGAGTTCCAGCGCGCCCGGGTACGGGGTCGCCCCGTCCCGCTCCGCCGCGACGACCAGGGTCGCGGGCAGGGCGGCCGCCGCGGAGCCCACGTCCACCGGCTGCTGCGGGACCGGCACCGGCCAGTACGCGCAGGGCAGGTTCAGGAAGGCATTGGCCCAGGTCTCGAAGGGGGCCCTGCGGGCCAGTTCGGTGTTGTCGCGGTCCCAGGTCTCCCAGTCCGCGGGCCACGGGGCGTCGTTGCACAGCACCGCCGTGTAGACGGCCCGCGCGTTCTCGGCCTGCGCCGCAGACGCCGGGTCCGGGGCGGCCTGCTCCGTCAGCGGACCCGGATCGCCGCGCAGGAACGCGGCCAGCGCCGCCGCCCGCTGCGGCCACACGTCGTCGTAGTACGCGGCCTGGACGAAGGCCGCGCGCAGTTCACCGGTCCCCACCTTCGCGCCCGCGGGGGTGCGGGCCACCGCGTCCCGTACGCGCGCGTAGCTCGCCTGGACGGCCGCCGCGGTGGCGCCGAGCCGGTACGTGGCGTGGTGCCGGGCCGCCCAGGCACGGAAGTCGTACCAGCGGCGCTCGAAGCCGGGCGCCTGGTCGAGGTTGTTGCGGTACCAGATGCGGCGCGGGTCCGGGTCGACCGCCGAGTCGAAGACCATCCGGCGGACGTGGCCCGGGTAGCGCGTCGCGTAGACCGCGCCCAGGTAGGTCCCGTAGGAGCCGCCCAGGAAGTTCAGCCCCGGCTCGCCGAGCGCGGCCCGCAGGACGTGCAGGTCGCGGACGTTGTTCAGGGTCGTGTACTGCGCCAGGGCCTCGCCGGAGCGCTGTGCGCAGCCGCGTGCGTAGGCCCGGGCGGCGGCGATCCGCTCCTCCTTGTACGCGGCGGACGGGTGGAGCGGCTCCTGGGTGGGCCCCCCGGGCCGGGCGGCGGGGTCCTCGCAGGACAGCGGGGCGGAGCGGCCCACACCGCGCGGGGCGTAGCCGACGAGGTCGTAGGCGGCGGCGATCCGCGCCCAGCCGGGGAGCCCGGCGACCATCGGGAAGTGCATGCCCGAGGCGCCGGGGCCGCCGGGGTTGTGGACGAGGGCCCCCTGACGTGCCGCCCCGCCCGCGCCGGTGGCGGCGGTGCGGCTGACGGTGAGGGAGATGTGCGGGCCGCCCGGGCGGGCGTAGTCGAGGGGGACGCGCAGGACGGCGCAGCGGACCGGGGCGGGCAGTCCCTCCGCCGCGGGGCAGGCGGTGAAGCGCAGGGCCCGGCCGCCCCCGGCGGCGGCGCGGCGGGCGGCCAGTTCGGCTCCGGCGTCCTCGGCGGAGAGCCGGAGGGGTTCCGCGGCGCGGGCCGCGGGCGCGGCGCACAGCAGCAGGGAGAGCGCCGCGACGGCGGCTCCGTGACGTGCGGGCGTCCGGCGCATGGCGGCCCTGCCTCTCATCGGATGAACCGATGAGATCCCCCGGCGGGGGCACTGTAAAGGATCACCGCCGGGTGTCGGCGCCAATGCCCCGGTTGCCGTACGACAGGCCGGTGACGCCGCCTCCCCGACGGTGACGGAGGGTCAGGAACTGCTGGAGGAGCAGCTGGAGCCGGAGGAACTGCTGCAACTCGACCCGCCACTGCTGCTGCCGCCCCCGCAGCTGCTGCCGGAGGAGCCGCAGCCGGACCCGGAGGAGCCGCCGCAGCTCGAACCGCCGCCGCAGCCGGAACCGCCCCCGCCGCCCGAGCCGCCGTCGCTCCCGGCGCACCACAGCACCGGCAGGAACTCCGCCCCGGACCCGGACCCCGACGTGGGGTGCACGCCGTGCGGGCGCGAGCGCGCCTGGGCGGCTGCCAGCCGGGTGCTGCGCACCGCGGGCAGCAACTGCTGGCGCAGGTACGGGTCGCTCAGTCCGCGCAGCCCGGACAGGGCCGTCTGCACGGACGGGGACCGGTCGTGCAGGTACGCGGCGCGCAGCTCGCGCAGCGCCCGCTGTCCTGCGGGGGTGACCCGCTGCCCCGCCCGCGCGGCGCAGATGCCGCCGAACAGCGCCCCGCCGATCAGGACGGGGATCACCTTGGCGATGAAGGGGATCTGGGGCCCGGAGTCCACAACGACAGCGACGACGGTGACCACCACCGCCACCGGCACCATCAGCGCGCACACCAGGGCCTGGGCGATCCCCCATCTCCGCCAGGGCCGCCCCGAGCCCGGGGCGCGGATCAGTCCGCGCGTAGCCAGCGCGTCCCCGGTCTCCTGGACGGCCGGGTCGCACATGGCCGCGTACCGCACCTGGTACAGCCAGCCCGAGGGCGCGCTCCCGCAGGCCTGGAGCACGGCCCGCTCTGCGTAGTCCGCGGCCCGCGCCCCGGGGCGGACCTGGACGATGCCGGGGCCGCCGACGATCAGCCGGCCGTCGCCGAGCAGGGAGACGAGCGCGGCGTCCACGACGTTGCCGGGGCCGCCCGCGAGGAACGCCGCCTCGGACAGGTCGTGCAGCCGCGGGGCGGGCCCGTCCGACGCGGGACGGGACCGGCGCAGGCCGCGGACCAGCAGGACGGAGGAGACGATGACGGCGACCCAGGTCGCCAGTGCCAGAAGGTTCATGCCGCCCTCCCCGTCAGCGCCCGGGCCCAGCGCACGACCCTGCGGGGCGGCCGCGCCCCGGCCCGGTCCTGCCACCACCGGGTGAGCCTGCGCCGGGCGGCCGGATCGGCCGGCAGGTCCTGGATCAGCAGGTGCTCCGCGAAGTCCAGCGCCTCGCGGCGGTATCCGCCCGTGGCCATGGGACGGCCCTTGGCGTAGGCGAGGTAGGCCTCGCGGTACGGGTCCTCGCCGCCCAGGATCACGGGCAGCTCGGGCGCCAGCTTGGCCACCACCCCGGCCCGCTTGGCAGCCAGTGCCCTGGCCTGCACCCGGATTCGCCGCCGGTCGAAGCCCTCGGGTACGGGGGTGCCCGCCACCAGCGCCGAGAGCAGCGCGGCCTGGCCGAGGCCCACGCGGGTCCGGGCGGCACCGGCGACGCCGTCGCCCGCTGCGTCCGTACCGTCCTGCCGGCCGTCCTGCGCCGCGGTGGGCGCGGCGGCGGGCCGGCGCGCCGGGGCCGTACCCGCGGTCAGCACGCTCCGGATGCGGACCAGTTCGTCCGCCAGCTCCGGCTCCGGTGGGAAGTCGTCGTCCCGCTCCAGCAGTACGCCGGGCGGGTCCACCCGGGAGCGGAGGGCGGCGAGCACGTCGAGCACCACCGGCGGCACGGGGTGCGCGTGCGTGTCGTGCCAGACGCCGCCGCGCTCGACGCCGCCCGCCACGTGCACGTACGCCAGCGCCTCCAGGGGAATCGAGTCGAGCACGGCGGCCGGGTCCTCGCCCCGGTTGACCCGGTTGGTGTGCAGGTTGGCCACGTCGATCAGCAGCCGGACACCGGTCCGTTCGACCAGCTCCGTCAGGAACTGCCCTTCCGTGAGCTCCTCGCCGGGCCAGGAGAACAGCGCGGCGATGTTCTCCAGCGCCAGCGGCACCGGCAGCGCGTCCTGCGCGATCCGCACGTTCTCGCACAGCACGTCCAGTGCGTCCCGGGTCCGCGGTACGGGCAGCAGGTGGCCGGCCTCCAGCGCGGGCGAGGAGGTCCGGACGAAGGCGATGTGCTCGGTGACCAGCGGCGCCCCCAGCGCCACCGCCCGCTCGCCGAGCGCCGCCAGCTTGGCCGGGTCCGGGCGGTCGGCGCCGCCGATGCCCAGCGAGACCCCGTGCGGCACGACGCGCGTACCGCGCTCCAGCAGCCGCTCCAGGGCCTCTGGCAGGTGGCCGGGGCAGATGTTCTCGGCCACCACCTCGACCCAGTCCAGGCCGGGCAGCCGCTCGACGGCCTCCGCGATCTCCGGCCGCCAGCCGATGCCCACCCCCAGGTGTGCCATGGGCTTCATGTCCCCCTCGCCCCCTCTCGTCGCACCGTGTGCCGAGGTGATGGCCCCGGCGGGGTCGGGCCAACCGCGCAGCGCGGCGTTTCAGAGCAACATTTGAGGTTCCGCGGGCCGTGCCGGCCGCCGTCAGAGCCGGGCCCGCAGCGCGGGATGGTCGGCGATGACCGTGGCGCTGCCCGGCGCGATCTCCGTGAAGCCCGCGTCGCGCACCACCGGCAGCCCGCTCCGGTTCAGTTCCGCCCATCCCTCGGGGGTGGCGGTCCGTACGGCGAGCCGGAAACCGGAATCCTGCCACCGGGCCCGCTCCGCGCCGGTCAGCTCCCACCAGGCGAGCTGCGCGGCGTGTCCGGCCTGGGCCATGGCCTTGCCGGCCGACATCTCCAGGCCGGGGTTGAACCACAGGACGGGCAGGCCCGGCCCGGCCGGTGAGGGCGGTGCGGGGTCGTCCAGGTCCGTGCCCGAGACCTGGAGCTTCGCCAGTTCCTTGGGCCAGCCGTCGAGGGGGACCGGGGGGAAGACCCGGACCTCGGACGCGTCGCCGTGCACCGTGATGCCCGGCAGCGACTGGGCCTTGCGCCACTCCGCCCCGCGGGCCCGCCGGACCACCTTGCGGATCCGGGCGTCCTGCCAGTCCCGTACGGCGGCCGCCCACTCGCCCTCGCCCTCGGCCCGCTCGTCCGTCAGCAGGACCAGGACCGCGCGGGCCGCCGTCTCCAGGGCGTCCGTCCGGGCCGGCGGCTCGGTCTTCTCGATCCGCACCACCAGCGGCAGGACGAACTGCGGGGCCTCGTCGCGGAGGGCGTGCTCCTGGCGGAAGGGGCTGTCCGCGCCGACCGCGGGGGCTGCTGCTGCGGCGTCGGGGGTGTGCTGGCTGCTCATCCGGCCAAGGATGCCAGCCTCCGCCTTGAGGATGATGCCCCGGGTGACGGCTCCGGGTGAGGATCGGGGCCATGAAGAGTGATCTGTTCGCGTCCGAGAACCTCGCCCAGGCCCCTGTCGCACCCGGCATGACCCTGCAGAACGCCAAGTCAGTGAAGTACGCCGTCAACGGTGAGGTGCTGGCCCGTCAGGGCTCGATGGTCGCCTACCGCGGCAACCTCCAGTTCGAGCGCAAGGGACAGGGGATAGGCGGCATGCTCAAGCGCGCCGTCACCGGCGAGGGCCTGGCCCTGATGTCCGTACGCGGCCAGGGCGAGGTGTGGTTCGCCCACCAGGCCGCGAACTGCTTCATCATCGACTTCGAGCAGGGCGACGCCCTGACCATCAACGGCCGCAACGTGCTGTGCTTCGACCCGACGCTGTCCTACGAGATCAAGATGGTGAAGGGCGCCGGGATGACCGGCGGCGGTCTCTTCAACAGCCTCTTCACCGGCACCGGCAAGCTCGCCGTGGTCTGCGACGGCAGCCCGATCATCATCCCGGTCACCGCGCAGGCCCCGGTCTTCGTCGACACGGACGCGGTGGTCGGCTGGAGCGCCCAGCTGGAGACCGGCCTGCACCGCTCCCAGTCCGTCGGCTCGATGATCCGCGGCGGTTCCGGCGAGGCGGTCCAGCTGGTGCTGCGCGGCGAGGGCTTTGTCATCGTCCGGCCGAGCGAGGTCACCGAGGCCGCGGCCGCCCACTGACCGCCCCGGCGGAGCTCGGCTCGAGGACGGCCGCAGGTACGCACCGGCTCCGGTGGGGCGGTGCGCCCGGCGCAGGACTGAGCTCCGCCATTGTGGGACGGTTTCCGGCCAGCATGGCGCCGTCCGGTGGGTACGGGACCGGATCGCACTGATCGAAAACTAGCGTGGTCGTGCTGGTGGGCACCGACCGAGGGGGTTGCGGGACATGGACGCTGGGCTGAAGCGCGAGCTGGAGGAGAAGGTCCGCTCCGGCGAGCGGCTGACGCGTGAGGACGGGATCGCCCTCTACGAGTCGGATGATCTG
>NZ_JOFT01000038.1 GCF_000725805.1 Streptomyces xanthophaeus
CGACGAAGGAGCGCCCTTGAGGGCCCGGCCCGGCACGGAAGGACCCTGGGACTGACGGGAATCCCCCAAGACATCTCTGATACCGCCCCACCGCCACAAGCCCCCCGAAGCCCCCGCCCCCCGCCCCCTCACTCCCGGCCCGCCCCCACCAGTGGGGTGATCGTGGTTTCGGCCGGGCCGCGGGCGTCGGCCTCGCGTTGGCGTTCCGCGCTGTCGCTGATGCGGAGGAGGAGGGCGATCATGATCCAGTTGGCCAGGAGGGACGAGCCTCCCTTCGCCAGGAACGGCAGGGCCTTGCCCGTCAGGGGGATCAGGCCCGTCACGCCGCCCGCCACCACGAAGACCTGGAGGGCCAGCGCCGCGGCCAGGCCCACGGCCAGGAGCTTGCCGAAGGGGTCGCGGGCGCCGAGCGCCATGCGCAGCCCGCGCTGCACGAGGAGCGCGTAGAGGATCAGTACGGCCATCACCCCCGCCAGGCCGAGTTCCTCGCCCACCGTCGTCAGGATGAAGTCGCTGCGCCCGGCGAAGGCGATCAGCTCGGGGTGCCCCATGCCCAGCCCGGTGCCGGAGACGCCGCCCGTGCCGAAGCTGAACAGCGCCTGTGCGGACTGGTCCGAGGTGACCCCCGGGGGCCGGTTCTCCCAGTAGTACGAGAGCGGGTTGAGCCAGGCCGCCACTCGCGCCTGGACGTGCGGTTCCGTCGAGCCGACCACGAAAGCGCCCACCGAGGCCATGATCAGGCCGCACGCGATCCAGCTGGTGCGCTCGGTGGCGACGTAGAGCATCACCACGAAGACGCCGAAGAAGATCAGTGAGGTGCCGAGGTCGCGCTCGAAGACCAGCACGAGCATGGAGACGATCCACACGGTGATGATCGGTCCGAGCTGGCGCATGGGAGGCAGCCGCATGCCGAGGAACTTGCGGCCGGTCAGCGCCAGCGAGTCCCGGTGGATGACCAGGTAGCCGGCGAAGAAGATCGCGATCATGATCTTCACGAACTCGCCGGGCTGGAGCGAGAAGCCGAAGAGCTTGATCCAGCGCTTCGCGCCGTACGTGTCGGCGCCGAAGAACGCCGGTGCGATCAGCAGCACCAGCGCGACGGCCATGGTGATGTAGATGAACCGCTGCAAGAGCCGGTGGTCGCGCAGCAGGGCCAGCACCAGGATGCAGGCGGCGACCCCGACCACCGTCCACAGCAACTGGCCCGGAGCGTTCGCGTCGGAGTTGTACCGCTCGATGTAGCCCTGGTCGAGGCGGTGCAGCAGTACCAGCCCGAGCCCGGTCAGCAGCATGGCGAGGGGCAGGATCAGCGGATCCGCGTAGGCCGCGAACCGGCGTACGCCCAGGTGCCCCACCAGCGACAGCAGCGTGAGGCTGATGGTGAAGCCGGTGAGGTTCGCGGGGAGCTCGCCGTTCATCGCCAGGCCCGCGCACACGTGCCCGAACACGGCGATCGCGACGACGAAGAGCAGCAGCAGCGCTTCGGTCCGGCGGCGGGACCCCGCCGACGTCAGGGGCCGCGGGCGCCTCAGTCCACGCACGGGATGCCGCCGCCGTCGGGGGACGAGGAGGGGTCCGTGGGCGCCGGCCGGGAAGCCGGCGGGGGAGATGTGGGGGGTGACGAGGGAGGTGATGAAGGGGGTGACGCCTCATGGGGGGTCGGCGCCGGTGCCGGTGCGCCCGGGGTGCCGGGTGCGCTCGGGCTCGCAGTCGGCTTGGGTCCGATCTGCTCGGCAATGAGGCGCTTTATCTTCATATCATCTACGACGTTGATGTCCTCCCCATGGTTCCTGCCGAAGCGCTCCACGGGGAGTGTCGAAAATTGCACTTTTCCGCCGGAAAGGTTCTTCGCCTGCTTCACGAACGACAGCAGGTCCCACCCCTCGTCCGTCACCACGTCCTGTTTCGCGGCGTCGATCAGCTTGATCAGCTTGCCCGGGTCGGTGAAGGTCCCGGCCGAGTTCAGCTTCTGCGTCGCGCCGGCCAGGAAGGCCTGCTGCCGCTTCGTCCGGTCCAGGTCGCCCCCGTCCAGCCCGTGGCGCTGGCGGACGAAGGCGAGGGACTGCTGGCCGTCGAGGGTCTGCGGACCGGCCGGGAAGTCGGCACCCGAGTACCTGTCCTTCACCGCCTTGTTCAGGCACACCGGTACGCCGCCCAGGGCGTCCGCGAGGTGGTAGAAACCGGCCAGGTTCAGCTCGGCGAAATGATCGACCGGCACGCCCAGGAAGGCGCGCACCGTCTCGATCTGCGCCTTGCGGCCCGCCTCCCGGCCGTCCCGTTCCAGCTGACGGGAGTCCTTGACCCCCTGCGCGGCGAGCTGCTCCTGCTTCTTCTCCTTCGCGAACCCGTAGGCCTTCTTGATCTTGTCCTTCCCGTGGCCGGGTATGTCGACGAAGTCGTCGCGCGGGATCGAGAAGGCCTTCGCCCGGCTGCCGTCCCCGGGCACGTGGAGCAGGATCAGGGTGTTCGCGTTGTAGCCGCCGATGTCCGAGCTGCCGGCGTGCAGCTTGTCGAGGACGTCCTCCGGCAGGTCCTGGCCGTTCTGGTCCTTACGGCTGTCCAGGCCCATGAGCAGGATGTTCGTGTCGCCGAACTTCGACTTCTCGGCGCCTTCCAGGGCCTTGGAACTGCCGATGCTGGAGGCCAGGTCCCGGTACAGGTACCAGGCGCCGCCGCCCGCCATCACCGCCAGTGCGCAGCCCGTGATCAGCAGGGTGCGGCCCAGCCGTCTGCGACGGGAGGCCCGGCGGCCTCGGGCGGTGCTCTTCCTCCGGTGCGCGCTCATGCCAGTCGATGCTGGGGTGTCCGCGCTGAGGGAAACCTGAAGATCCGGCCCGAGGAGCAGGTCCGAGGCCCAGGTCCGGGGCTCAGCCCGGCGGCCGCGGCGGCAGGTGCAGGACCAGTCGGGCCCCTCCGGCGGGCCCCGGCAGGGCCCGTACGTCGCCCCCGTGCGCCCGGGCGATCTCCCGGGCGATGGCCAGGCCCAGCCCGGTGCCGCCGCCGGTCCGTGCGCGGTTCGCGTCCAGCCGTACGAACCGCTCGAAGACCCGTTCCCGGTCCGCCTCCGGGATGCCCGGGCCGTCGTCCGTGACCTCCAGCAGCGTCCGGCCGTCCGGGGAGCCCGCGGCCCGCACCACGACCTGCGTACGGGCGTGCCGCAGGGCGTTGTCCACCAGGTTGGCCAGCGCCCGTTCCAGCCGCGCGGGGTCCCCGGACGCCGGTACGGGCGCCTCGGCGTCCAGCCGCAGCGGGACCGGGGGCTCCTGCCTGCGGGCCAGGTCCTCCGCGGCGAGCAGCGCCAGGTCCACCGGTTCGGTCCGCGGCGGTGGGCCGCCGTCCAGCCGGGCCAGCAGCAGCAGGTCGGCCGCGATCCCCTGGAGCCGTTCGGCATCGGCCAGTGCGGCCGCCACCGACTCCCGGTCGGGGTGGTCCATGGCCAGCGCCACCTCCAGCCGGGACCGGACGGCGGCGAGCGGATTGCGCAGCTCGTGCGAGGCGTCCGCGGTGAACTGGCGCTGGCGCGCGTCGGAGCGTTCCAGCCGGTCCAGCGTGTCGTTGACGGTCCGGGCCAGCTGCGCGATCTCGTCCGCCCCGCCCGGGTCCGGAACCCTGCGGTCCAGCTCGCTCGCGGTGACCGCCGCCAGTTCGGTCCGGATCGCCGTGACCGGGCGCAGCGCATGGCCCGTCACCCACCAGGCGAGGGCTGCCGCGAAGCCGATCAGCGGGGGCGCGCCCGCGAGCAGCCCGACCGCGACGGCGCGGGTCGCGTCGTCGACGTCGCCGAGCACGGTCATGGCGTACACCGTGCTCGCGCCGTGCACCCCCGGCAGGCCGGGTGCCTCGACGGCCACCACGACCCGGCGTTCCTGACCGGGCCGGGCGGGCGGCAGGACGGCCGAACGGGAGTCCGTGCCGGGGTCGGGGCGCAGGGGGCCGAGGTCGGGGATCTCCTTCGGGTCGCCGCTGGTGGCGACGGTCCGCCCGGCCTCGTCCCGGACGAGGACCAGGTCCACCCCGCCCTCGGGCGCGGGGAGCCGGCCGCCGGGCAGGGTCCGGCCGTCGAGCTGGGCGGCGACCTTGCGGGCGGCGAGCTCGGTGCGGCCGGTGGTGTTGTCGAGCAGGTTGGCCCGCAGGAGGCTGTGCAGCCAGAGCCCGCCGGCGGCCAGGACGGCGGCCATCGCGAGGGCGGCGGCCGCGGCGGTGCGGGCGCGGATGCTCGCGCTAGCCACCGTCGGGGGCCAGGCGGTAGCCGGTGCCGTGCACGGTGCGGATCGAGCGGCGGCCGAAGGGGGCGTCGATCTTCTTGCGCAGCGAGGAGACGTACACCTCGACGATGTTGGGGTCGATCCCGTGGGGGGCGTCCCAGACCTCGTCGAGGATGTCCTGCTTGGAGACGGCCCGGCCGGGCTGTTCCATCAGGCAGGCGAGCACGCCCAGTTCGCGGGCGGTGAGCTCGATGTCGTGGGGGCCGCGGCGGCAGCGGCGGCCGGGCGGGTCGAGGAGCAGGTCGCCGGCCTGGAGGGTGCCGCCTGGGTCGGGGGTGGCGGCGCGGCGGGCGAGCGCGCGGATGCGGGCGGCCAGGACGACGAAGGAGAACGGCTTGGTGAGGTAGTCGTCCGCGCCGGCGTCCAGGCCCTCGGCCTCGTCGTGCTCGCCGTCCTTGGCGGTGAGCATCAGCACGGGGGTGGTGTCGCCGTGGGCGCGCATCCGGGTGCAGATGTCGTGGCCGCTCATGCCGGGGAGCATCAGGTCGAGCAGGACGACGTCGTACGGGCCTCCGGCCAGGGCGAGGTCGAGGCCGCGGTGGCCGTCGTGCGCGACCTCGACGAGGTGTCCGTCGCAGGACAGGCCGCGGCGGAGGGATTCGGCCAGGCCTTCTTCGTCTTCGACCACGAGGATGCGCACGCCCCAAGCCTCACATATGGGACGAGTTCCCCTGCGGGGGGTCTGCATCTGCCGGGTCGTCACCCCTGCGCTGGGCTCTGGCAGGCCGGCCCGGGGACAGCGGCGGTAGGGAATCGGTCGAGGAGGGCTGCGGGCCGTGGAGGGGGGTGTGGGGCAGGAGGTGGGGGTGGTGCGGTGCAGGTGCCGCAAGGGGAACGGGCCCGGCGGGGGGTGTGGGGGGATGGGCCGGACGGGTCGGTGCAGGGGGCCCGTGCGACACCAGCGGCGGCGAGAATTGGCACTCCGCTTGACCGAGTGCTAATCGCCGGAATAGTGTCGCACCTGGCACTCACCCCGGGTGAGTGCCAACACAGCGACAGGCAGGTCCGGCACCCGCGACGACGGATCGACCTGGTCGCCACCTCAGACAGTTAACCCCGGATCTCCGAAGGGGGAGGTCGGATCGTGACGACCGCCAGCTCCAAGGTTGCCATCAAGCCGCTCGAGGACCGCATTGTGGTCCAGCCGCTCGACGCCGAGCAGACCACGGCCTCTGGCCTGGTCATCCCGGACACCGCGAAGGAGAAGCCCCAGGAGGGCGTCGTCCTCGCCGTGGGCCCGGGTCGCTTCGAGGACGGCCAGCGTCTCCCGCTGGACGTCAGCGTCGGCGACATCGTGCTGTACAGCAAGTACGGCGGCACCGAAGTGAAGTACAGCGGCGAGGAGTACCTCGTCCTCTCGGCTCGCGACGTGCTCGCGATCGTCGAGAAGTAATTCGCTTCAAGTTTTGATTTGAGCTGCGCCCCTGGTCACCCTGCTGATGCCGGGCGGCGAGGGGCGTAGTTCGTTCCAGGCGGTGGCGGTCGCGGTGAGCGGCCGATCGCAACGAGAGGACTGAACCGCTCCCATGCCGAAGATTCTGAAGTTCGACGAGGACGCCCGTCGCGCCCTCGAGCGCGGCGTCAACAAGCTTGCCGACACGGTCAAGGTGACGATCGGCCCCAAGGGCCGCAACGTCGTCATCGACAAGAAGTTCGGCGCCCCCACCATCACCAACGACGGCGTCACCATCGCGCGCGAGGTCGAGCTCGACGACCCGTACGAGAACCTGGGCGCGCAGCTCGTGAAGGAGGTGGCGACCAAGACCAACGACATCGCGGGTGACGGCACCACCACCGCCACCGTGCTGGCCCAGGCGCTGGTCCGCGAGGGTCTGCGCAACGTCGCCGCGGGTGCTTCCCCGGCCGCCCTGAAGAAGGGCATCGACGCCGCGGTCAAGGCCGTGTCCGAGGAGCTCCTCGCGACCGCCCGTCCGATCGAGGACAAGTCCGACATCGCTGCCGTGGCCGCGCTCTCCGCGCAGGACCAGCAGGTCGGCGAGCTCATCGCCGAGGCGATGGACAAGGTCGGCAAGGACGGTGTCATCACCGTCGAGGAGTCCAACACCTTCGGCCTGGAGCTGGAGTTCACCGAGGGCATGGCCTTCGACAAGGGCTACCTCTCCCCGTACATGGTCTCCGACCAGGAGCGTATGGAGGCCGTCCTCGACGACCCGTACATCCTGATCAACCAGGGCAAGATCTCCTCCATCCAGGACCTCCTGCCGCTGCTGGAGAAGGTCATCCAGGCCGGCGCCTCCAAGCCGCTGCTGATCATCGCCGAGGACGTCGAGGGCGAGGCGCTCTCCACCCTCGTCGTCAACAAGATCCGCGGCACCTTCAACGCGGTCGCCGTCAAGGCCCCCGGCTTCGGTGACCGTCGCAAGGCGATGCTCCAGGACATGGCCACCCTCACCGGTGCCACCGTCATCGCCGAGGAGGTCGGCCTCAAGCTCGACCAGGCCGGTCTGGACGTACTGGGCTCCGCCCGCCGCGTCACGATCACCAAGGACGACACGGTCATCGTCGACGGTGGCGGCAGCCACGAGGAAGTCGTCGGCCGCGTCAACCAGATCAAGGCCGAGATCGAGTCCACGGACTCCGACTGGGACCGCGAGAAGCTGCAGGAGCGCCTGGCGAAGCTCGCCGGCGGCGTCTGCGTCATCAAGGTCGGCGCCGCCACCGAGGTGGAGCTCAAGGAGAAGAAGCACCGCCTTGAGGACGCCATCTCGGCGACCCGCGCCGCGGTCGAGGAGGGCATCGTCTCCGGCGGTGGCTCCGCGCTCGTCCACGCCGTCAAGGTCCTTGAGGGCAACCTCGGCCTGTCGGGCGACGAGGCCACCGGTGTCGCGGTCGTGCGCCGCGCCGCCGTCGAGCCGCTGCGCTGGATCGCCGAGAACGCCGGCCTCGAGGGCTACGTCATCACCTCGAAGGTCGCCGAGCTCGACAAGGGCCAGGGCTTCAACGCCGCCACCGGTGAGTACGGCGACCTGGTCAAGGCCGGCGTCATCGACCCGGTGAAGGTCACCCGTTCCGCGCTGGAGAACGCCGCCTCCATCGCCTCCCTGCTGCTCACGACCGAGACCCTGGTCGTCGAGAAGCCGGCGGAGGACGAGGGCGACGCCGGTCACGGCCACGGTCACGGCCACAGCCACTGATCACGCCACGCGCCGAGAAGGCCCCGTTCCGCAGCCGCGGAGCGGGGCCTTCCCCGTGGTCGGCTTCCGGCTTCAGGATGCGTAGGGCGTTCCGGCCCCGCCCATCTGGCGCTGCAGGGCTCCGGGGTTGTAGTGCCACCAGCCCTCGATGATCTCTCCGTTCTCGCACCGGAAGGTGGTGGTCCCGGACATCTCGTACGTCTTCCCGGTCGGGGCGACCCCCATGAACGGCCCCTTGTGGGTGCCGCGCCAGTTCCACACCGTCGTGACCATGTCGCCCTCGGCCACCTGGGCCGTCGGCTCGAAGGTCATGTCGAAGGCCGCACGCCAGGCCTCCATGTCCGAGCGCATGTTGTCGCGTCCGATGACGGTGGGTTCTTCCTTGCTGGCGTCGTGGTCGATGTAGTTCGTCGCGAAGCACGCGTCGATGACGCTCATGTCGCCGCCCATGGCGGCTTCCGTGAACACCCGGTTGGCGAGCTCCTTGTTGAGGTGCTCGTCGCGGACCACATCGAGGTTCATGAACTTCGGCATTCCCTCGCAGAGGGCCACCATCTCCTGGAACATCCGGTCCGTCTCCGGGAGCCGGGAGTTCCTCATGGCGTCCTCGTACGAGGCGAACTCCACCATGTCCACGTAGTGGTTCCGGGCCTCGCGGTCCTGGCCGATCATCGTGTGCGTGGCGGTGCGCTTGCCGCTGCTCTGCTCGGCCCAGCGGTCGATGAGGGCGTTCATCTCATCGAAGCGCATGGTTTCGTAATCGATTACCTGTACGAATGTCATCGCGTCGCCTCCCGGCGGATAGGGCACGTCCCGACAGGTTCAGTACACGTCCAGTTTAGGGAGGTATCACCCGTTTGGCCGGGCTACCGGCGGGTCACTGGGGTCCGTACTTGCGGCCCGTGCGCGAGGACACCCCGCCGAGCAGCGCGCGCGGCGTCAGCTTCACCACGCCCATCAGCGCCTTGTACCGCGGGTCCGGGATCGACACCGTCTTGCCCCGCGCCAGGTCGGCCAGCGCCGCGGCCACCAGCTTGTCGGCGTCCAGCCACAGCCAGCCGGGGATGTTGTCCGTGCCCATGCCCGCACGCTGGTGGAACTCGGTCCGTACGAAGCCGGGGCACAGCGCCATCAGCCGTACGCCCGATCCCGCCAGGTCCTTCGCCGCACCCTGGGTGAACTGCACGACCCAGGCCTTGCTCGCCCCGTAGGTGCCGCGCGGTACGAAGGCCGCGACCGAGGCCACGTTGATCACGCCGCCGCGGCCGCGCTCGCGCATCGAGGAGGTGGCCGCCGAGGTCAGCCGCAGCACCGCCTCGACGTGCACCTTGATCATGGTGAGCTCGTCGGCCATCGAGACTTCCAGGTAACGGCCCTTGTTGCCGAAGCCCGCGTTGTTGACCAGCAGGTCCACCGGGTGCGTCCGGTCGTCGAGGCGCTGCTCGACCGCCGCGATGCCCTCCTCGGTGGAGAGGTCGGCGGCCAGTACCTCGGCCTCGATTCCGTGCCGGTCGTGCAGTTCGGTGGCCTGCTCGCCCAGCCGCTTGGTGTCGCGTGCCACCAGCACCAGGTTGTGCCCCTGGGCGGCGAGCCGCCGGGCGAAAGCGGCGCCGATGCCCGCCGTGGATCCCGTAATCAACGCAGTCGTCATAGGCGCAACCTAGCTTCCCGGGCCGCCGGGTCTACGCCTGCCCGGCGTTCGCCCCGTACTTCGCCAGGTACTGACGGGCCGTCTCCTGCGCCTCCGGCTCCAGCGCCTCGCCCGCGGCGAGGGTGCGCGGGAGCAGCGAACGCTCGGAAGTGAACGCGCGGAACCACAGTTCCACCGTCACGTCGTGGTCCGGCCGGTGGATGACCTCGATGGTGTCGCCGGGGGAGACGGAGCCCTCCCGGATCACCCGGAGGTACGCGCCCGGGCGGGCCTGTGCGGTGAAGCGCTTGACCCAGCCGGGCTCGGCGAGCACCTTCTGGAAGGTCCGGCAGGGGATGCGGGCGGAGGCCACTTCGAGGACGAGGTCGGGGCCGACCCGCCAGCGGTCGCCCAGGCGCGCGGTGTTCAGGTCGATGCCGGAGGTGGTGAAGTTCTCGCCGAAGAGCCCGTCGGCCAGTTCGCGCCCGAGCTCGGCCTCCCACCAGTCGAGGTCCTCGCGGGCGTACGCGTAGACGGCCTGGTGGTCGCCGCCGTGGTGGCGGCGGTCGCACACCGCGTCGCCCTCCAGGCCGCTGCCGAGGCCGGTGGCCTTGGGGCCGGGGGAGCTGACCCGCACCGGTCCGGGGACCGGACGTTTGCCGATGCCGGTCAGCGGGCTCCCGGCGTCGGTGCGGTCGACGGCCGTGGCGCGGCCCAGGTTCACGGAGATCAGGTGTACGGGTCCCGAGGTCATGGGGGTCACGCTAGCCGAACGGCCCCAAAGGGTCCCGCGGATATTGGCGGCGCGGTCAAAGTGGCCCTTATGCTCGAAGGGTGATCGAGGCACGTCATCTCCGGGTTCTGCGCGCTGTCGCCGGGACCGGGTCCTTCTCCGCCGCCGCCCGCGAGCTCGGCTGCACCCAGCCGGCCGTCTCCCAGCAGATGAAGGCGCTGGAGCAGTCGGCCGGCACCCCGCTGCTCATCCGCACCGGCCGCGAGATGCGGCTGACCCAGGCGGGTGAGGCCCTGGTCCGGCACGCCGCCGGGATCCTGGCCGGGCTGACCGCCGCCGAGGAGGAGGTCGCGGCCATCGCCGGGCTGCGCGCGGGCCGGGTCCGGCTGGTGTCCTTCCCCAGCGGCAGCTCCACGCTGGTGCCGACGGCGCTCGCGGCGATGCGCGCCGAGCACCCGGGCACCCGCATCTCCCTGGTCGAGGCGGAGCCGCCGCGTTCGGTGGAGATGCTGCGCGAGGGCGACTGCGACCTGGCGCTGGCGTTCCGCTACGACGGCTCCTCCGGGTCCGCAGAGTGGGAGGACCTCGTGGTGCGGCCGCTGCTGACGGACCGGCTCGTCGGGCTGGTGCCCGAAGCCCATCCGCTGGCCGGGGCCGAACGGGTGGGCATGGCGGAGCTGGCGCAGGAGCCCTGGATCGCGGGCTGTCCGCGCTGCCGCCGCCATCTGGTGGAGGTGTGCGAGTCCGCGGGCTTCACCCCGCGGATCGACTTCGCCACCGACGACTATCCGGCGGTCGTGGGGCTGGTCGGCGCCGGGCTGGGCGTGGCGGTGCTGCCGGAGCTCGCGGTGGAGTCCGTACGGGCCAAGGGCGTGAGCACCCTGGTGGTGGAACCCGCCGTCGAGCGGCAGGTCGTGGCGCTGACCCTGCCGGACCTGGCCAGGGTCCCGGCCGTGGCCGCGACCCTGGCCGAGCTGGAGCGGGCCGCGGCGCGCTGACCGGCCCCGGGCGGGCGCGGGCTGCTGCCCGCCCGGGTGTGCCGGGCGCAGGAGAAACGTTCCTTCGGACGTTTCCCGCGGCCGTCAGTGCGGAGCGATCGGTCCGATCGCGCTGGATGCGGGAATCAGGCGGTGGCGGGCTCGGCCCATCAGTTCCTCGCGTTCGTCCTCGGTGAGGCCGCCCCACACCCCGTAGGGCTCACGGACGGCGAGTGCGTGCGCGGCGCATTCCGCGCGCACCGGGCATCGCATGCAGACCTCTTTAGCCGAGGCCTCGCGCGCGCTCCTGGCCGCGCCCCGCTCGCCTTCCGGGTGGAAGAAGAGGGAGCTGTCGACTCCTCGGCAGGCAGCCAGCAGCTGCCAGTCCCAGAGGTCGGCGTTCGGTCCGGGGAGGCGGGAGAAATCTGCCATTGGTAGTCCTCTTGGTGCCGGTACTGAGGCGGATACGGTCCATGTCTCCACACCTACTGTCGTAGTAGATGTAAATATGACTCATTGGGAATCTAGCCTCAGACACATGCCAAACGGAAGGAAAGCCGCCAAATAGGGCATAGCTCCAGATGGAGGACACGCCGCTTGTGGTGCCCGTGTCGTGTTCGGTTCCTCACGTAGAGTGCCGAAGGTGTCCGTCCGACCCGTAACTCTTTCGAGTGACCATCGTTGAGAGTGCGAAGGCGGTTGAACCAAGAAGTTCTCGGACAGGTGTCCGGGGACATCGACCGCACAGGTGACGATACGTACCAGCCTGGAGGCTCAAGGTGACGCGCATCAGCAGCTGCGGAGGGCGGTCATGACATCCGTCCTCGTCTGCGACGACTCCCCGCTTGCCCGAGAGGCGCTCCGTCGCGCGGTTGCCACCGTGCCCGGCGTCGAGCGTGTGACGACGGCTGCCAACGGCGAGGAAGTCCTCCGCCGCTGGGGTGCCGACCGCTCCGACCTGATTCTGATGGATGTCCGGATGCCCGGACTCGGCGGTGTCGAGACGGTCCGCCGGCTCCTCTCGGCCGACCCCGGCGCCCGCATCATCATGCTGACGGTCGCCGAGGACCTGGACGGCGTGGCCCTCGCGGTCGCCGCCGGCGCCCGTGGGTACCTGCACAAGGACGCCTCGCGCGCCGAACTGCGGGCCACGGTCACCCAGGCCCTCGCCGACCCGACCTGGCGACTGGCTCCGCGCCGGCTCCGTTCGGCCGAGATGGGCGCCGCGCCCACGCTCACCGCACGCGAGATCCAGGTGCTGGAGGGCATGAGCCACGGCCGGTCCAATGCGGAGATCGGGCGCGAGCTCTTCCTCTCCGAGGACACGGTCAAGACCCACGCCCGCCGGCTGTTCAAGAAGCTGGGCGCCTCCGACCGGGCCCACGCCGTGGCGCTCGGCTTCCGCTGGGGCCTCGTCCGCTGACCCCCGGGTCCCGTCCGCCCCGTGCGGACGGGGCGCCAGCACCTCCAGGCCACCGCCGGGGCGACCCGGCGGCATCCCGGGCTCGCATCCGGCGCGGCGCCCGGCCCCGTACGGCGGGCGCGGTCCCGCAGCGCGTGACCGGTGCCCCCGTCCTACCCGGTGCGCACCCGGGGGTTGGCGGGGCACAATCCGGGGGACGTGTCGCTTCGTGCGCGATGCCGCATCCTTGAGGGTGTGCCGCATTCTTGGAGATGTGGAGTCCTCGGGGAGTCCTCGGGGACCATTCGGCCGAGCGGGAGGGGAGGGCGCACAGCATGAGTTCCGGCGCACCCGCTCATAACGCTTCGATGCACAACCCGGACCACGGTGCCACGGATGCTCCGGCGTCAAGGCACCATGGATTGATGCGCGACGACGAGGCCCAGGGGTCACCCGCGGCCACAGGCCCGACCGGAGCCGCCAGAGGCGGCGGTTCCGGGCCCGTCAGCGCGCTCGTACGCCGAGCGGTGGAGGGCGACGAGCAGGCCACGCACGACCTGCTCGCCTTCGTGCACCCCCTGGCGATCCGCTACTGCCGCACCCGGCTGTCGCGGCTTCCCGGTGACGCCCGTCACTTCGTGGAGGACCTGGCGCAGGAGGTCTGCGTCGCCGTCCTGATGGCCCT
This sequence comes from Streptomyces xanthophaeus, assembly GCF_000725805.1. Taxonomy (GTDB): domain Bacteria; phylum Actinomycetota; class Actinomycetes; order Streptomycetales; family Streptomycetaceae; genus Streptomyces; species Streptomyces xanthophaeus. Next base: position 12,848 of record NZ_JOFT01000038.1, read on the forward strand.
GCCGCGCTACCGCGACACCGGCCGGCCCTTCGAGGCCTTCGTCTTCGCCATCGCCGCGCACAAGGTCGCCGACCTGCAGCGGGCCGCCATGCGGCATCCCGGCAGCACGGCCGTGCCCTCCGACGAGATGCCGGAGCGGCCCGACGACTCGCTCGGCCCGGAAGAGCGGGCGCTGCTCAGCAGCGACGCGGCCTGGGCCAAGAAGCTGCTGGCCAACCTTCCGGAGAACCAGCGCGAGCTGCTCGTCCTGCGCGTGGCGGTCGGGCTGACCGCGGAGGAGACCGGGCAGATGCTCGGCATGTCCCCCGGTGCGGTGCGGGTGGCCCAGCACCGCGCCCTCAGCAGGCTCAGGGCGCTCGCGGAACAGTAGGCGCGGCGGCGGCCCGGATTCCTTCGTGGCGGCCGCCCGTTCGCCCCGGGCGGTCCGGTACCGGTCCCGTAGCGGTCCCGTAGCGGTCGGTCGCGAGCGAAATCGTCGTAGGAACCGACGAAACTTAGGCTCAACCTTGGTCGTGGAATGAGACGCGTCGGGATCCCGTTAGCATGGACATCCGCGCTGAGCAAGACCATTTGGGAAGGTGTCATGACCGACAGCGGTTCGACCGGAGTACCCGACAAATTCGCCACGCTCGGACTGACCTACGACGACGTGCTGCTGCTGCCGGGCGCGTCGGACATGTCGCCTGACGCCATCGACACCTCCTCCCTCATCTCGCGCAACGTGCGCGTGAACGTCCCGCTGCTGTCCGCCGCCATGGACAAGGTCACCGAGGCCCGCATGGCCATCGCGATGGCCCGCCAGGGCGGCGTCGGCGTACTGCACCGCAACCTCTCCATCGCCGACCAGGCCAACCAGGTCGACCTGGTCAAGCGCTCCGAGTCCGGCATGGTCACCGACCCCATCACGGTGCACCCCGACGCGACCCTCGGCGAGGCCGACCAGCTCTGCGCGAAGTTCCGCATCTCCGGCGTGCCGGTCACCGACCCGGCGGGCAAGCTGCTCGGCATCGTCACCAACCGCGACATGGCCTTCGAGTCGGACCGCAGCCGCCAGGTGCGCGAGGTCATGACGCCGATGCCGCTGGTCACGGGCAAGGTCGGGATCTCCGGCGTCGACGCCATGGAGCTGCTGCGCCGCCACAAGATCGAGAAGCTTCCGCTGGTCGACGAGGCGGGCATCCTCAAGGGCCTCATCACGGTCAAGGACTTCGTCAAGGCCGAGAAGTACCCGAACGCGGCCAAGGACAAGGACGGCCGCCTGCTGGTCGGCGCCGCCGTCGGCGTCGCCGGTGACGCGTACGAGCGCGCCCAGGCCCTGATCGAGGCCGGCGCCGACTTCATCGTCGTCGACACCGCCCACGGCCACTCGCGCCTGGTCGGCGACATGGTCGCGAAGATCAAGTCGAACTCCGGCGTCGACGTCATCGGCGGCAACGTCGCCACCCGCGACGGCGCCCAGGCGCTCATCGACGCAGGCTGCGACGGCATCAAGGTCGGCGTGGGCCCCGGCTCCATCTGTACGACCCGCGTCGTCGCCGGCATCGGCGTCCCGCAGGTCACCGCGATCTACGAGGCCTCCCTCGCCGCCAAGGCGGCCGGCGTCCCGGTCATCGGTGACGGCGGCCTCCAGTACTCCGGCGACATCGCCAAGGCCCTGGTCGCGGGCGCCGACACGGTGATGCTCGGGTCGCTGCTCGCGGGCTGCGAGGAGTCCCCGGGCGAGCTGCTCTTCATCAACGGCAAGCAGTTCAAGTCCTACCGCGGCATGGGTTCGCTCGGCGCGATGCAGTCCCGCGGTGACCAGCGCTCCTTCTCCAAGGACCGCTACTTCCAGGAGGGCGTGGGCGGCGACGACAAGCTCATCCCCGAGGGCATCGAGGGCCAGGTGCCCTACCGCGGCCCGCTCTCCGCGGTCGTGCACCAGCTCGTCGGCGGCCTGCGCCAGTCGATGTTCTACGTCGGCGGCCGCACCGTCCCCGAGCTCCAGGACCGGGGCCGCTTCGTCCGGATCACCTCGGCGGGCCTCAAGGAGAGCCACCCGCACGACATCCAGATGACGGTGGAAGCACCGAACTACTCCCGCAAGGGATAACAGCGCACCTGACAGGGGCGGGCCCGGGTGACCGGGCCCGCCCCTTGCCGTTGCGGCGTCCGTACAGCGGTCACGGGGACGCGACTCCCCGGCGTTCAGGGATACTGGACGGGCAGACCCAGAGGAAAGGCCACCACACGTGACTGAGATCGAGATCGGGCGCGGCAAGCGCGGCCGCAGGGCGTACGCGTTCGACGACATCGCCATCGTCCCGAGCCGGCGTACCCGGGACCCGAAGGAGGTCTCGATCGCGTGGCAGATCGACGCGTACCGCTTCGAGCTCCCCTTCCTGGCCGCCCCCATGGACTCGGTCGTCTCCCCGCAGACCGCGATCCGCATCGGTGAGCTCGGCGGCCTCGGCGTGCTGAACCTCGAAGGCCTGTGGACCCGGTACGAGGACCCGCAGCCGCTGCTCGACGAGATCACGGAGCTGGACACGGAGACGGCCACCCGCCGCCTCCAGGACATCTACTCCGCGCCGATCCAGGCGGACCTGATCCGCCAGCGCATCAAGGAGGTGCGCGACTCCGGTGTCGTCACCGCCGCAGCGCTCTCCCCGCAGCGCACCGCCGAGTTCTCCAAGGCCGTCGTCGACGCGGGCGTGGACATCTTCGTGATCCGCGGCACCACCGTGTCGGCCGAGCACGTCTCGGGCGCCGCCGAACCGCTGAACCTCAAGCAGTTCATCTACGAGCTCGACGTCCCCGTGATCGTCGGCGGCTGCGCCACCTACACCGCGGCCCTGCACCTGATGCGCACCGGCGCCGCGGGTGTCCTCGTCGGCTTCGGTGGCGGCGCCGCGCACACCACGCGCAACGTGCTGGGCATCCAGGTCCCGATGGCGACCGCCGTCGCGGACGTGGCCGCGGCCCGGCGCGACTACATGGACGAGTCCGGCGGCCGCTACGTGCACGTCATCGCCGACGGCGGCGTGGGCTGGTCGGGCGACATCCCGAAGGCCGTCGCCTGCGGCGCCGACGCCGTGATGATGGGCTCCCCGCTGGCCCGTGCCACGGACGCGCCCGGCAAGGGCAACCACTGGGGCATGGAGGCCGTGCACGAGGACGTGCCGCGCGGCAAGAAGGTCGACCTGGGCACCGTCGGCACCACCGAGGAGATCCTCACCGGTCCCTCGCACAGCCCCGACGGCTCGATGAACATCTTCGGCGCGCTGCGCCGTTCGATGGCCACCACCGGCTACAGCGAGCTCAAGGAGTTCCAGCGGGTCGAGGTCACGGTCGCGGACTCGCAGCACAGCCGCTGACGGGACCGACGGCGGCGGGCCTGACGGCCTGACCGACATCGGCAAGGAGGGCCGGCACCCCGCTCGGGGTGCCGGCCCTCCTTTTGTGTCTCAGCCCTTGCCCTTGAGGCGGTGGCGCAGCACCAGGAGCCAGGGGACGAGGAACATCAGGCAGACGATCCCGAAGCCGCCCACGGCGGTCCAGTCGGGCCCGTCGGGGGTGAGTTCCGCGTCGGTCTCGCCGAGGACGAGCAGGCCGAGGACGACGGTCAGGAAGCCGGAGGCCAGGCCGAGCAGCCAGAGCACGACCGTGACCGCGGTGCTGCGGGTGGCCTTCGGTGCGGCCGGTTCGGCCTTGCGGGGCTGCGGTATGCGGGCGGGGTCGCGGGGCGGCATGCGGACCACCGCGGCGGGCGGGACGCCCGCGTCCAGGGGGGCCAGCTCGGCGGCGGTGATGCCGTGCAGGGTGGGTTCGACGGTGAGGGTGAAGCCGTCGTGGCCGACGAGGTGGCGGGCGCCGTCCGGGAAGACGTACATCAGCGAGCAGGCGGCGTACCGGACCGTCACCTGCTGGCCCGGGCCGACGAGGCTGACGCCGTCGCCCGCCACGAGCAGGGCGAGGTCGCGGTCCTCCAGGGAGGTGTAGCGCCGCCCGGTGACCGTGTCGGGGGAGGTGGCGGGGGCCGCGGTGAGTCCGGCCCAGTCCACGCCCCGGCGGGGGACCTGCATCAGGGCGCCCGCCCACAGCTCGCGGGCCACCCGCTGGAGGTCGGCGAGGGTGACGGCCTCGATCTGGGCCCGCGCCTCGGCGACGGTCAGGTCGCGGTGGCGCATCAGCAGGTTCATGGCCTGGGCGGGGAGCTTGGCGGCGGCGAGCTCCGGGACGTCGAACTGGGCCAGCGCGGCCGTCCGTACGGAGTCCAGGTCGGCCTGCTCGATCCGGCCGGCCCGCAGCTTCGCGAGGACGTCGACGAAGGCGCCGACCATCGCGTCCTGCTTCTCGGGGAGCGCGTCGGCGTACGCGATGACGGTCGCGGAGGCGGTGTCGCGCGGGCAGTACTCGGCGGCCGCGGTGTAGGAGTAGCCGCCCTTCTGGCGCAGTGCGCGGAACAGTTCCTTGCCGAGGACCTCGGTGAGCAGCCCGGCCTCGGTCGAGCGGGGCAGGACCGAGGTCAGGACGAGCCCGCCCTCGTCGCCCTGGAAGTAGGCGGGGGTGGCGGGGAGGGCGGAGGTCGCCTCGGGGACGGGGTGCCAGGTGCCGGTGGGCAGGGTGAGGTCGAGGCCCTCGGGGAGGGTGTCGCTGGTGATCCACAGGACCGCGTTCTCGGCGGTGAACCAGGTCCCGGCCCAGTCGCGGACGTTGTGCGCGGTGATCCGGTGCAGGCCGGCCTCGGCGTAGTCGGTGAGGCCGTAGGAGCGGGATCCGTACCGCCACAGGGCCATGCCGTGGCCCGGGCCGCGGCCGCGGCCGGCGGCCTCGGTGCGCAGGATCTCCTTCTCGGTCTCCAGCCGGTCCATGGGGAGGTCGCGCAGGGCCGCGCAGACGCCGTTGAGGTATTCGACGACGTCGGCGGGGGTGCCGGTGACGTGGAAGTGGGTGTGGGCGGCGGAGGTGGAGCCGTTGTAGTGCAGGTCGCTCAGGCCGTGCCGGTGCAGGGCGAGGTGTTCGACCAGGTGGGTGATCCCGCTGGTGGCGAGGGTCTCGTCGGCGCGGCCGACGCGGAAGAGGAGTCCGGCGGTGACGGGGCCGGAGCGCGGGGCGAGGAGGGTGCGGATGCCGTTGACGGCGGTGTGCGTGATGCCGTCGGCGTCGGTGGTGGTCGCCGGGCCGGTGGCGGGGTCCGCGACGGCCGGTCCGGTGGCGGGCGTGCCTTCGGTGGCGGGGCCGGTGGTGTCGATGTCCGTGTCCATGCCGTCCTCAGCCCTTCGCCAGTGCGGTCTTGCGGTGGCGCACGAACGCGGCCTCGTGGTCGTTGCTCAGATAGCCCCAGGGGAACTCGCCGGCCGCGTTGCCGAGGGCGCGGAAGTGCACGGCCGCTTCTGCGTGGCGGCCGGCCGCGCAGTGCGCCGCGGCGAAGGCGCTGTGGACGCCGACGGCGTGGTGGGCGTCGGCGCGGAAGCCGGGGTGCAGGGCGGAGCGGGCGGCGGCGTCGACCAGGCGCGCGTGGTTCTCCGGTTGGCGCAGGTACGCCTCGGCGCCGGCCTTGTTCGCCTTCTCCGAGAGCTCCAGGTACTGCTCCATCTGGGCGATGGCCGTGAGGGCTCCGGCCGGGCTTCCCGCGGGCGCCCCGTCCAGGCGCTGCCGGGCGAATCCGTGTGCGGACTCCCAGCTGCCGCCCCATTTGGGGCAGAGCTGCTGGAGCAGTTGGAGCTGGCCGCTGTAGTGGTGGGGGTGGTGCTCGGCGAGCCGGTCGTAGCGGCGCCGGGCCTCGCTCTCGCCCAGTTCGAGGCCGCGGGCGGTGATGAGGCGCACGTACCAGGCGAGGGCGTACTCGGGGTACTCGGCACAGACGTCGATCAGCAGGATCTCGGCGCGCCGCAGTGCGGAGTGGAAATCGTGGAACTGGCCCTTGGAGACGTGTTCCGCGCGCTGGTTGGAGCGGGCGGCCCAGCCGATCCGGACCAGCCGGTCGGCGAGCAGGGTCCGGGCCAGGGGATCGCCCGGCCAGCGTTCGGCTTGCGACCGGAGGAAGGTTTCCGAGCCGTCGGTCTCGGCGACCGTCGCGCTGGCGACGGCGCGGTCGTCCTCGCAGAGGGGCGTTTCGAGCCCGGTGCGGACGGCGTCCCAGTCCCCCCGGCGCACGGCTTCGCGCAGTGCGGCGAGGGAGGGGATGCGGTCGGCGGGTTCGAACACGGGCCGACCGGGAGGAGGAAGAGCAGACACGCGCGGATCATATGATCGGCAACCCCGTAGTCAACAGGGGTTGCCGTCTTTCGGGCCGCGATCGTGCCTGCTCAGCGCCGTTCGGGAGGGCCGGACGTCAGTCGCTGACCTTCTTGGCCGTACCGAACGCGGTGAACGCGCCCAGGGCGAAGAAGAGGAAGGACATGGCGTCGGTGCCTTCCTTCCAGATGTCGTTCAGGCCGCTGATGCCGACGGTGTCGAAGACCTCGCCGGCGCCGACGTTGCCGTACTCGGCCAGCGCGAGCACGATGAAGAACATCTGGCCGAGGTAGACGGCGCCGAGGGAGAGGGCGGCGGCGACCACGGGCAGGATCACGTTGCGCCCGCCGATCTTGCCGGCGGCGAGGCCGACGAGGAGGCCGACACCGGCCGCGGCGTAGCCGATCTCGCGGTCGGCGGCCTGCATGATCCAGCCGTACGCGGCGGCGGAGACCAGGGCGGCGACGACGGCGGCGACGATGCCGAAGCCGACGTTGCCGCTGCGGGCCGGTGCCGGGGCGGGCGCCTGGGTGTAGGAGCTGGGCGCGGGCGGCTGGAAGTTCTGGCTCATCGGGAAATCCCCCCATGGGAAATGCGGCACACGAACGGCCGTCGGCCATAAGTGCGAGATAAGTGACGCCGCAGGCTAGCACCCGCCCCGGACATCGACCGGGGGGATTTCCCTTCCCTCAGAGGCGGTGGGCGGCGCCCGCCGGGCTGGCGCCGCGGGTGTCCAGCAGCAACTGTGCCTTCACCGCGAGTCCTTGCAGGTCATAGGTGCGGTGGTGCTGGAGGAGGATGGTCAGGTCGGCGTTCGCGGCGGCCTCGTACAACGATTCGGCACGGGGGACCGGCTGGTCCCGGACCCGCCAGCCCGCGATGTACGGATCGTGGTAGCTGATCAGGGCCCCCAGGTCGAGGAGGCGGCTGGCGATCTCGCTGGCCGGTGAACCCTCCTGGTCGGCGAGGTCGGGTTTGTACGTGACCCCGAGCAGCAGGACGCGGGCGCCGCGGGCGGACTTCCCGTGCTCGTTCAGCAGGGTGGCGGACCGCTGGATGACGTACTGGGGCATCCGGTTGTTGATCTCCTGCGCCAGGCCGATCATGCGCAGGGGGTGGCCGGGGGTGCGGGTGGTGTGGGGGAGGTAATTGGGGTCCAGGGGGACCCCGTGGCCGCCGACGCCGGGGCCGGGGCGGAACGCCTGGAACCCGTACGGCTTGGTCTCCGCGCAGCGGACGACGTCCCAGAGGTCGACGCCGAGGTCGTGGCAGAGCACCGCCATCTCGTTCATGAGGGCGATGTTCACGTGCCGGTAGTTCGTCTCCAGGAGCTGCACGGTCTCGGCCTCGCGCAGGCCGCGGGCGCGCACCACCTTCTCGGTGAGGCGGGCGTAGAAGGCGTGGGCCGACTCGGTGCAGGCGGGGGTGAGGCCGCCGATCACCTTGGGCGTGTTGGAGATGCCGTGGGTGCGGTTGCCCGGGTCGAGGCGGCTGGGGGAGTAGGCCAGGTGGAAGTCGCGGCCGGCGCGGAGCCCGGATCCCTCTTCGAGGATCGGGCGGAGGTAGTCCTCGGTGACGCCCGGGTGGACGGCCGATTCGAGGATCACGGTGGTGTGCGAGCGCAGCCGGGCGGCCAGCGCACGGCCGGCCTCGCCGACGGCGGACAGGTCGAGGGCGCGGTCGGCGCCGAGCTGGGTGGGGGCGCAGATGACGGCGGTGCGGACCCGTCCGAGCTCGGCGGGGTTGGTGGTGACCCGGAAGCCGGCCGCCGACATGCGGCGGATCTCGGCGGCGGTGAGGGTGGAGTCCGTGACCGGACCGCTGTCGTAGCCGACCGTCTCGATCCCGGCGGCGACGGCCGCCTGGGCGAGGGGGAGGCCGAGATGGCCGAGTCCGATGACGGCGAGGTCTGCGGGCATGGGGTGCCGTCCCTTCCCTGACACGAGGGGGATGCGCGCGCAAGCCCTGTGGACAGGGGTAGCCCCCGAGGAGCTGGCGCAATGTCAGACTAGGCGTATATATGACAGATATGTCGCATTCTGGAGTGGTGGTCGCCGTTGTGTTGTCCACAGGCGGTGGCTGATGTGGGTGCGGACGGTCAGAATCGGGCAACGGGGGATGTGAACGGGATCACCCGCACGAAGCGGGGAACACCCGCACCAACGGGAGGCAGCCGTGAGGACAGCGACACTCGGCCCGGCGCAGCGCGCCGAGGCCCTCGCCCGGATGGCCGAGCGGGAGTTGGACGTACTGGTCGTGGGCGCGGGTGTGGTCGGCGCCGGCACCGCGCTCGATGCGGCGACCAGAGGCCTCTCGACCGGGCTGGTCGAGGCGCGTGACTGGGCCTCGGGCACCTCCAGCCGCTCCAGCAAGCTGATCCACGGCGGTCTGAGGTACCTGGAGATGCTCGACTTCGCCCTCGTGCGCGAGGCGCTGAAGGAGCGCGGCCTGCTGCTGGAGCGGCTCGCGCCGCACCTGGTGAAGCCGGTGCCGTTCCTGTACCCCCTCCAGCACAAGGGCTGGGAGCGGATCTACGCCGGATCGGGCGTCGCCCTGTACGACGCCATGTCGGTGTCCAGCGGACACGGCCGGGGCCTGCCGGTGCACCGCCACCTGTCGCGCAAGCAGGCGCTGCGGGTCGCTCCGGCGCTGCGCAAGGACGCGCTGGTGGGAGCCCTGCAGTACTACGACGCCCAGATGGACGACGCGCGCTACGTCGCCACGCTGGTGCGGACGGCCTCGGCGTACGGGGCGCAGTGCGCCAACCGGGCGAGGGTGATCGGCTTCCTGCGCGAGGGCGAACGGGTGGTCGGCGCGCGCGTGCAGGACGTCGAAGGGGGGCGGGGGAGCGCCGGGGAGTACGAGATCCGAGCGAAGCAGGTCGTGAACGCCACGGGGGTGTGGACGGACGACACGCAGGCGCTGATCGGCGAGCGCGGCCAGTTCCACGTCCGCGCCTCCAAGGGCATCCACCTGGTCGTACCGAAGGACCGGATCCATTCGAGCACCGGGCTGATCCTGCGCACCGAGAAGTCGGTGCTGTTCGTCATCCCGTGGGGCCGGCACTGGATCGTGGGCACCACGGACACCGACTGGGACCTGGACAAGGCGCACCCGGCGGCGTCGAGCGCGGACATCGACTACCTGCTGGAACACGTGAACTCGGTCCTCGCGGTGCCCCTGACCCGCGACGACGTCCAGGGCGTGTACGCGGGACTGCGGCCGCTGCTGGCCGGGGAGTCGGACGCCACGAGCAAGCTCTCCCGCGAGCACACGGTGGCGCACCCCGTGCCGGGGCTCGTGGTCGTGGCGGGCGGCAAGTACACGACGTACCGGGTGATGGCGAAGGATGCGGTCGACGAGGCGGTCCACGGGCTCGACCAGCGCGTCGCGGAGTGCGTGACGGAGGACGTGCCGCTGGTGGGCGCGGAGGGGTACCGGGCGCTGTGGAACGCCCGGGCGAGGATCGCGGCCCGGACGGGTCTTCACGTGGTGCGGGTGGAACACCTGTTGAACCGGTACGGGTCCCTCACCGAGGAACTGCTGGACCTGATCGCCGCCGACCCGGGGCTCGGCCGGCCGGTAACCGGGGCGGACGACTACCTCCGGGCGGAGATCGTCTACGCGGCCTCGCACGAGAGCGCACGGCACCTGGACGACGTACTGACCCGGCGCACGCGGATCTCGATCGAGACCTTCGACCGGGGGACGCGTTCGGCGCGGGAGTGCGCCGAGTTGATGGCTCCGGTACTGGGCTGGGACAAGGGGCAGATCGAGAAGGAAGTGGAGCACTACGAGAAGAGGGTGCAGGCGGAACGGGAATCGCAGCGCCAGCCGGACGACCAGACGGCGGACGCGGCACGGCTGGGGGCGCCCGACATCGTTCCGTTGTAACTCCGGCATGCGGAAGGGGGAACCGCGGACCCGGGGCGCCCGTCCGTTGCGTAGTGAGGGACAATGAGGGTTCTGCCGGGGCGGGTTACCCGACGGATTTCGGCCGGAGCGGGGCACCGGGAACCCCGGCGGCTGTCGGACGGCCGGGAACGGCCGGGGCAGCCGGAGCTGGCGGCACGATCGCAGAGGGGACGCATGTCGAAGCCGGAGCACACCGAGTCGCCGGAGCCGGTTGCTGCGCAGCCGGGGGCGGGCGAGGCCGATCCGGCGCAGCCCGTTGCTGCGCAGCCGAGGGCGGGTGGGGCCGATCCGGCCGAGCCCTCCGAGGCTGCGGCCGACGCCGGGCCTGCGGCGGCGAAGCCGAAGAAGCCCGTGGCGGCGAAGCCGAAGCCTGCGGCGGCCAAGCCTGTGGGGGCGAAGGCCGACCTGGCGAAGCCTGTTGCTGCCGCTGCCGCTGAGGCTGCGGACGCCGAGCCCGCAGGGGCGAAGCCCGTTGCCGAGCCTGCGGGTGCGAAGCCTGTGGCGGCCAAGGCCGATCTGGCGAAGCCTGCTGCCGTCGCTGAGCCTTCGGACGCGAGGCCTGTGGGAGCGAAGCCTGTTGCTGCCGCTGAGGCTGCGGACGCCGAGCCCGCAGGGGCGAAGCCCGTTGCCGAGCCTGCGGATGCGAAGCCTGTGGCGGCCAAGGCCGATCTGGCGAAGCCTGCTGCTGCTCGCGCCGGGGGTGCGGAGGCCAAGCCCGTTGCTGCGCCTGCGGATGCCAAGCCCGCCGAGCCCGCGGACGCGAAGCCCGCGGGTGGGACGTCCGTGACGGTCAAGGCGGATGCCGTGGCCGCCGAGGTCAAGGCCAGGGCCGAGGCCGGGAAGGCGGCGGCTGCCGGGCAGGACAAGGGACGGCTGCTCGCCGGCCGCTACCGGCTCGGCTCCGTCCTGGGCAAGGGCGGCATGGGCACCGTATGGCGTGCCGAGGACGAGATCCTCGGCCGGACGGTCGCCGTCAAGGAGCTCCGCTTCAGCACCGGCGTCGACGAGGACGAGAAGCGCCGCCTCATCACCCGTACGCTCCGCGAGGCCAAGGCGATCGCCCGGATCCGCAGCGGCGGCGCCGTCACCGTCTACGACGTCGTCGACGAGGACGCCCGCCCCTGGATCGTCATGGAGCTCATCGAGGGCTCCTCGCTCGCCGAGTTCATCCGGGAGAACGGCCCGCTGACCCCGCGCCGCGCCGCCGAGGTCGGCCTCGCCGTGCTCGACGTCCTGCGCGCCGCGCACGGCCAGGGCATCCTGCACCGGGACGTGAAGCCGTCCAACGTGCTCATCGCGGGCAGCGGCCGCGTCGTCCTCACCGACTTCGGCATCGCGCAGGTCGAGGGCGACCCCTCCGTCACCTCCACCGGCATGCTCGTCGGCGCCCCCTCCTACATCTCCCCCGAGCGCGCCCGCGGTCACAAGCCCGGCCCGCCGGCCGACATGTGGTCGCTCGGCGGCCTGCTGTACGCGTCCGTCGAGGGCACGCCCCCGTACGACAAGGGCTCCGCCCTCGCCACGCTCACCGCGGTGATGACCGAGCCGGTGGACCCGCCCAAGAACGCCGGTCCGCTGACCGAGGTCATCTACGGCCTGCTCGCCAAGGACCCGGCCCAGCGGCTCGACGACGACCGGGCGCGGGCGATGCTCACCGCCGTGCTCGACGCACCCGAGCCCGCGCCGAAGCCCGTACCGGTCCCCGCCGACGAGACCCGGCAGATATCGCTGGCGGACGCCAAGCAGGCGGCCGAGAAGGCCGCCGCGGAGAAGGCCGCGGAGAAGGCGGAGAAGAAGGAACGCGAACGGCGCGACCGCGAGCAGCGCGAACGGGCCCGTGCCGCACTGAAGGCGGCCCGCAAGGCGGCGGCCGCCACCGCGCCCGCCACCGCGGTCTCGGCCGCGGAACCGCCCGCCCCGTCCTCCCGGCCGGCTCCGGTCGCGGCCCCGCTCACCGACGTGATGCCGCGCCGCACCATCGCGCTCGCGATAGCCGGTGTGCTCGTCGTGCTCGCGGTGGTCGGCTCGCTGATCGCCTACGCCGTCAGCGGCGACGACGACAAGGGCGGACGCAAGGACGAGGGCAAGGGCGGGAAGCCCACCCCGGCCGCGTCCGGGGCCCAGTCCCCGGGCAGCACCCCGGCCACCACCGCCGGCGGCGGCGAGTCGCCGAAGGGCACCGACCCGAACGGCGGCGCCAACGGCAACGGCACGGCCGACGGCGGCGGTACGGAAGGCGGCGGCCAGCCGGGTCAGGGCCAGCAGAGCCCGGGCACGGGCACGAGCCAGGGACAGGGGCAGGGCCAGGGCTCCACGACCGGCGGCCCCGGCGGGGTACCGGCCGGGTACGCCGTGGTGACGGACCTCGGCTTCCACTTCTCGATGGCGATGCCCGAGGGCTTCAAGCAGCAGGCCATAGCGGGCGAGAACTCCGGTGCCATATACAGCCGCGACGGCGGCTTCCCGCGCATCCAGGTCGACTACACCGCCAGCCCCGGCAACGACGCCCGCCTGGCCTGGGCCAAGGCGGGCCCGGCCGTCGCGGGCAGCAGCAAGGGCTACCGCATCATCAGCCTCGACACGGTGGAGTACCGGGGCTACCCGACCGTCGCGGACTGGCAGTTCGAGCGGGAACAGCAGGGCATCAAGGTCCGCGTCCTCAACCGCGGCTTCAAGGTGGACGCCACGCACGGCTACGCCATCATGATCAGCTGCCCCGCCGACCAGTGGGACGGCCCCGAGTGCACGCAGATGCGCAACACCGCGTTCGAGAGCTTCCAAGTGCTCGGCTGACGAGCCTTGTCAGGCTCGGGACGCGGGCGGCCCCGGCGACGTATCGTGTCAGCGGGGCCACGGGGGACCCGACGCACTCGGGGGAGGCGATGTGGAGGAGTACGCGGGCCGGATCCTCGCCGACCGCTACCGGCTGCCCCTGCCGCCGACGGACGAGTACGAACTGGTCGAGACCCGCGCGTTCGACACCCGTAGCGGACAGGAAGTCCTGGTCCGGCAGGTGCCGTTGCCGGAGCTCGTCGACGCCGAGATGCTGGACGGGCACCGGGCCCCGGCCGCCGGGCGCCGTTCCGCGGCGGAACTGCCGGCCGTGCGGCGCGCGATCGAGGCGGCTCAGGCGGCGGCCGCGGTGCCGGACCATCCGCGGCTGGACCAGGTCTTCGACGTGTTCGCCGAGGGCGGGTCGCTGTGGATAGTGAGCGAACTGGTCCCGGCCCGGCCGCTGGCCGCGCTGATCGCCGATGAACCGCTGACCCCCTACCGGGCGGCGGAAGTCGCCTCCGACGTGCTCACCGCTCTGCGCGTGCTGCACGCGCACGGCTGGACGCACCGGAACATCACCGTCAGGACGGTCCTGGTCTGCGACGACGGCCGGGTGGTGCTGACGGGACTGGCGGCGGGCGCCGCCGAGGACGCCCTGTGCGGGTACGACCCCGTCCCCGGGCAGGATTCCGCTCCGGGCAGTGGTACGGGATGGGACGCCCCGCAGGTGCCGGGGGGCGGCGGCTTCGGCCACGGACCGCAGGAGCCTTACGGGTTAGAGCCCGCACCCGAGCCCGAGCACGTCCCTGCGCCGTTGCCCGCGCCCGTGCAGCCCGTGCAGCCCGTGCAGCCCGGGCCGGCCGATGCGCCGCTCGTGGCTCCCGGGTACGACACCGGGCCCCGCTACCGCGACCACATCACCCCCGGACGGCCCGAGGAGCGGCCCGACCCCAAGGCTGCCGCGCGCGCCGGGGCCGTCGCCGCCTACCGGGCCGGGGCGCGGGCCGCCGCGGCCAGGGTCATCGAGGAGCGCAGGGCCGGTGCCGGGGCCGGTGCCGGGGCCGGTGCCGGGGCCGAACCCGCCCCGGAGGCGCGGCCCGAGGGGTCGACGCTGCCGCACGGGTACTCGTACCCCTACGGCGGCCCGCAGGGCGGGACCTCCGTGCCCTGGCACGGCGCGACCCCGCGCCGCCCGGCCCTCCCGTCGGCCGGGTCACTGGAGCAGGCGCAGGGCCCCGAGCAGGGCCGACTGTACGACCCGGCGCAGGACCGGGAGCAGGAGCAGGGCCAGGAGTCGGCGCAGGACCAGGGCCAGGAGTGGGCGCAGGACCAAGGCCAGGAGCGGTTCCGGGAGCAGGACCCGCAGCAGGGGCCCGAGGGCCGGTACGCGGCTCCGGCCGGGCCGCAGGCCCTCCCGCGGGCCGAGCAGCCGTCCCCGCCGTGGCCAGGGGCGCAGCCGCAGAACGGGTCCGCCCGGCCGGCCCTGCCCGCACAACTCGCCCTGCCCCAGGGCTACCGTCAGGCCGAAGCCCGCGCCGAAGCCGCGGAAGCCCGCGCCGCAGCGCAGCCCGGGGCCGTGGACGCGCCCCGTCAGCCCCGCTCCGACGGCTGGGCCGGTGGTCCCCGTACCGGGCTGGACGCCGAGCGCGCCCGGCTGACCCGGATGGCCGTCGTCGGGGCCGTCACCGAGCGCTGGGCCCCCGAACAGGCGCGTGCCGTGACCGGTCCCTGGCAGCTGGCGGCCCCCGTCGGGCCCGCCACCGACCTCTGGGCGCTCGGCGCGCTGCTCTACCGCGCCGTGCAGGGGCACGCCCCGTACCCCGAGGACGGCGTCTCCGAGCTCGTCGAGATGGTGTGCTCCGAGCCGCCCGCCTTCGCCGAGGAATGCGGCGCGCTGCGCCCGGTCGTGGAGTCGCTGCTGCGCCAGGACCCCACCGAACGCCCCGACTTCGAGGAGCTCCGCGGCTGGCTGCGCTCCCTCGTGCGCTCCGCGCCCGAACCGGAGGCCGGGTTCGCCGCCCTCCCGATGCCGGAGCCCGACCCGGCGCGGCTGCCCGTCGTGCGCAGGCGCGGCGACCTGCACGGCAGGCACCGCAATCCGGCGGCCCCGCGCAAGCCGCGCGCCCTCGGCCGGATCCTGCTCGTGGGCATCCTCGTCCTGCTCGCCGGGGCCGTGGCGTACGCGATGGTGTTCATGCCGCGGGCCGGCGAAGAGGGTCGGGGCGGCGCTGCCCCGAGCCCCTCACAGGGCCCGACGGGCGGCCCCGCCACGCCCGGTGCCTCGTCCGGCACCCCCACCGGGACGCCCGAGTCCAAGCCCGCGCCGCAGACGGCCACCTCGCCCGCCGCCCCGGCGGCGCCCGCCCCGGCCGGGTACACCTCCCAGCAGGACCCGGAGCACTTCGAGATCGTGGTGCCGAACGGCTGGGAGCGCCGCGGCATCAACGAGGCGGGCCAGGTGCGGTACACCGACGGGCAGTTCGCGCTGACCGTGGTCCCGGGCCGGGACAAGGTCGAGGGCAATCCGGATCCGGCGGCCTACCAGAAGGACAAGGAACAGGAGCTGACCCCGTACCGCACCTCCACCTGGTCCACGGTCAGCGAGGTCAAGAGCACGAAGGTGGGTCAGCAGCTGCGGGCCACCGGCAAGTACACGTGGATCGACGGCAACGGCCGCAGCGTGGTGGCCCGCAACTTCGTCGTCGCGCTCGGCGGCAGCTACCACGTGGTCGTGGTGACGGGTCCGCAGGACGAGGAGGGCAAGGTCACCGAGGTCTTCGAGAAGGCCACGGCGAGTTACCGGGCGGGCGGCTGAGGCCGTGCTGACGGACGATCAGTACGGCAATTGCGTCACAGTGCTGTCTCACCGCGCCCGCGTGGTTCCAGCAGCGCCCAAGGGCTCCGTAATCTGGCCCGAAGTGCACAGAGCGGCGGGGTTTCGTGGAACAGCAGACAGGTGCGGGCGCCGTGCTCGCGGGCCGGTACCGGCTCGTGGAGCCCATCGGACGCGGCGGCATGGGCAAGGTGTGGCGCGCGCATGACGAGCTGCTCCACAGGACGGTCGCGGTCAAGGAACTGACGGCGGGTCTGTACGTCGCCCAGGCCGACCGCGAGGTCCTGCACGCCCGGACCCAGAAGGAGGCGCGGGCGGCTGCCCGCATCCAGCACCCGGCGGTCGTCACCGTCCACGACGTCCTCGAACACGACGACCGGCCGTGGATCGTCATGGAGTACATCGACGGTCCCTCGCTGGCCGAGGCGGCCAAGGCGGCGGGCCGGATCGAGCCGCGCGAGGCGGCCAGGATCGGGCTCCACGTCCTGGGTGCGCTGCGCGCCGCGCACGCGGTCGGTGTCCTGCACCGGGACGTGAAGCCGGGCAACGTGCTGCTGGCCAAGGACGGGCGGGTCCTGCTCACGGACTTCGGGATCGCCGCGATCGAGGGCGATTCGTCCATCACGCGCACCGGCGAACTCGTGGGCTCCATCGACTACCTGGCGCCGGAGCGGGTCACCGGAGGGGTTCCCGACCCGTCATCCGACCTGTGGTCGCTGGGCGCCACCCTGTACACGGCGGTGGAGGCCCGCTCTCCGTTCCGTCGTACGTCGCCCATCTCCAGCCTCCAGGCCGTGGTGAACGACGAGCCGCCGGCCCTGCGCCAGGCGGGCGCCCTGGGGCCGGTCATCACGGCGCTGCTGCGCAAGGACCCGGCGCACCGTCCATCGGCCGTGGAGGCCGAACGGATGCTGCTGGAGGCGATGGAGGGCCGCGAGCCCAAGGCGGCCCAGGCGTACGTACCGACGCGGGCGGTCGGAGCCGAGGAGCTGGCCCCGGCGCAGAACGGGCCGCAGGAGCCGGCCCCGGCGGGCGACGCCGCGCAGACGGCCCCGCTGCCGGAGCCCGCCGGTTCCGGGACGCTGTTGGCTGCCGCTCCCGCGGTCCAGGGCGGCGGCTGGATCAGACGCGCCGCGGTGGTCGCGCTGGTGGCGGCGCTGCTCGGCGGCGGCGGTGTGTTCGGGATCCTCAAGTACACCGGGGACTCGGGGACGGAGCGGAGCACGAGTTCCACGGGCGGGCCGTCGGGCGGGCAGTCGGGCGACGACGGGAAGCCGCAGGAGGTGGCGCCGCCGGCCGGCTACAGCAAGGTCACCGACCCCTCCGGGTTCACGCTCTTCATCCCGGACGGCTGGACGCGCATGGTGAACGGCAGCCAGATCGACTACACCCCGGACAACGGGAAGCGCTACATCCGGATCGCCGCCGACTCGACACCGGACTACGAGAACCCGTACGCGCACGTGCTCGACCTGGAGCGGCAGGTGCAGAAGCGGACGGACTACAAGCGGGAGAAGCTGGAGCCGAACACCTTCAGGGACAGCCTGCGGTCCGCGCTCTGGGAGTTCACCTGGACCGAGAAGGGCGTGCACGCCGGACCCCGCCGGGCCATCGAGCAGATGTACATCGCTCCGGACGGCACCGAGTACGCGATCTACATGACGAGCCCGGTCTCCGTCTGGAGCACGACTCGCCAGCAGTTCGACGTGGTGCTCAGCGGCTGGGAGCCGCCCGCCCCGAAGTCCTGATCACGGCACCCTGCCAGCAATCACTGGCGGAAATGGCAAAATCCGGTTACCCACGGGTACCCAAAGGCCCGCGGGCGCAATACGCTCACCGCCATGACGGACTCGCAGGCCCCCGCCGCCCCCCTCCGCACCGCACCGCAGCCCACCAACCCGGTCGCCCCGGCCCCGGTCGGCGCCCGCACCGCCGCCGACGTGGTGACCCCCGACCTGGTCGCCCGGCTGACCCGCGGAGTGCTCGGGTCCGGCCGCACCGCCAACCACACGCCCTTCACCGGTGACCAGCTGGCGGAACTGCCCGAGGCCACCCCCGAGGACGTCGCCGAGGCCTTCGACAAGGCCCGCGCCGCCCAGCCCGCCTGGGCCGCCGTCCCCGTACGCAAGCGGGCGGCCGTCCTGCTGCGCTTCCACGACCTGGTCCTGGCCCGGCAGGCCGAGGTGCTCGACCTCATCCAGCTGGAGACCGGCAAGGCCCGCCTGCACGCCCACGAGGAGGTCCAGGCCGTCGCCGTGGCCGCCCGCCACTACGGCCGCAAGGCGCCCTCGTACCTGCGGCCCAAGGGCCACACGGGCGCGATGCCCACCCTCACCAAGGTCACCGAGCTGCGTCAGCCGCGCGGGGTCGTCGGCCAGATCGCCCCCTGGAACTACCCCCTGGAACTGTCGGTCGGCGACGCCCTGCCCGCCTTCGTCTCGGGCAACGCGGTCGTCATGAAGCCCGACACCGAGACCGCGCTGACCGCCCTGTGGGCCCGCGACCTGCTGATCGAGGCCGGACTGCCCGCCGAGGTCTTCCAGATCGTCCTCGGCGACGGCCCCGTCGTCGGCCCCGAGGTGGTCCGCCACGCCGACTACGTCTCGTTCACCGGCTCCACCCGCACCGGCCGCGAGGTCGCCCAGGGCGCGGCCGCCCGCCTCGTCGGGGTCTCCCTGGAACTCGGCGGCAAGAACGCCATGCTCGTCCTGCACGACGCCGACATCGAGAAGGCCGCCGCGGGAGCCGTGCGCGCCTGCTTCTCCTCCGCCGGCCAGCTGTGCATCTCCATCGAGCGGCTCTACGTCCACGCCTCGGTCGCCGACGCGTTCCTGGAGCGGTTCGCCGCCCGCACCAAGGCCATGCGCCTGGGCAGTTCCCTGGCCTACGGCGCCGACATGGGCTCGCTGGTCGGGGAGCGCCAGCTGGAGACCGTACAGCGGCACGTGGACGAGGCCGTCGCCAAGGGCGCCACCCTCGTCGCGGGCGGTACCGCCCGGCCCGACATCGGCCCCCTGTTCTACGAGCCCACCATCCTCGACGGGGTCGAGGCACCCATGGCCGTGTGCGGCGAGGAGACCTTCGGCCCGGTCGTCTCCGTCTACCGCTTCACCGACGAGGACCAGGCCGTCGCCGAGGCCAACGCCACCGCCTACGGCCTCAACGCCAGCGTGTGGACCAAGGACTCCCGCCGCGGCCACGCCGTGGCCGCCCGCCTGCGCACCGGCACCGTCAACATCAACGAGGGCTACGCCCCCGCCTACGGCAGCGCCCAGGCACCCATGGGCGGCATGAAGGACTCCGGCCTCGGCCGCCGCCACGGCTCCGAGGGCATCCTCAAGTACACCGAGGCCCAGACCGTCGCCCACCAGCGGCTGCTCCCGATGGCGCCCTCGCTGGGCATGGACGACGAGAAGTACGCGGCGTTCATGACCCGCAGCCTCAAGGTCATGAAGGCTCTCCGACTGCGTTAGGGGCACGCCCGTGTCGTACGACTACGACGTCATCGTCATCGGTTCGGGCTTCGGCGGCTCGGTGTCGGCCCTGCGCCTCACCGAGAAGGGCTACCGGGTCGGCGTCCTGGAGGCAGGACGCCGGTTCACCCGCGAGAGCCTGCCGAAGAACAGCTGGGACCTGCGCAACTACCTGTGGGCCCCGGCCCTCGGGCTGTACGGGATCCAGCGGATCCACCTGCTCGGCAACGTGATGGTCCTCGCGGGCGCCGGGGTGGGCGGCGGCTCGCTCAACTACGCCAACACCCTGTACGTCCCGCCCGCCCCCTTCTTCGAGGACCGGCAGTGGGCGTCCATCACCGACTGGCGCGAGGAACTGGCCCCGTACTACGACCAGGCCAGGCGGATGCTCGGGGTCCGGCTGAACCCGACCCTGACCCCCTCCGACGTCCACCTCAAGGCGGCCGCCGCCAGGATGGGCGTCGCGGACTCCTTCCACATGGCCCCGGTCGGCGTCTTCTTCGGCGACGGGGACGACGCCGAAGGGCAGCACAAGGTCCGGCCCGGCGAGGAGGTCGCCGACCCCTACTTCGGCGGCGCGGGCCCGGCCCGCAAGGCCTGCACCGAATGCGGCGAGTGCATGACCGGCTGCCGCCACGGCGCGAAGAACACCCTGAACGAGAACTACCTGCACCTCGCCGAGCGGGCCGGAGCCGTCATCCACCCGATGACCACCGTCACGGCGCTCTCCGAGGACCCCGACGGCGGCTACCGCGTCCGCACCGTCCCCACCGACGGCCGCCGCAAGGGCCGCGCCAAGGTGCTGCGCGCCCCGCACGTGGTCGTCGCGGCGGGTACCTACGGCACGCAGACGCTGCTGCACACCATGAAGGACCGGGGCGAGCTGCCGCGGCTGTCGGACCGGCTCGGCGACCTGACCCGGACCAACTCCGAGGGGCTGGTCGGCGCGCAGACCGACGACCGCCGCTACCGCAAGCGGCACGGCGCCGGGCAGCGGGCCGACTTCACCCGGGGCGTGGCGATCACCTCCTCGGTGCACCCCAACGCCGACACCCACATCGAGCCCGTCCGCTACGGCAAGGGCTCCAACGCCATGGGGTTCATGACCGTCCTCCAGGTCCCCTACGCCCGCCACCGGGTACGGGCCTGGCTGGCCAGGACGGTCAAGCACCCCGTGCAGTTCGCGCGCTCCCTGTCCAACCGGCGCTGGTCGGAGCGGACCATCATCGGCCTGGTCATGCAGTCGCTGGACAACTCCCTGACGACCTACCGCAAGCCCGGCGGGATCGGGAAGGGGCTGCTCACCGCACGGCAGGGCCACGGCGCCCCGAACCCGGTGCAGATCGCGGAGGCCACGCAGGCCGCGACCCTGCTGGCCGAGGAGATCAACGGGTTCGCGGGCAGCAACATCGGCGAGCTGATGGGCACCCCGCTGACGGCGCACTTCCTCGGCGGCTGCCCCATCGGGGCCTCGGCGGCCGAAGGCGTGGTGGACCCGTACCACCGGCTCTACGGGTACCCCGGCATCTCGGTGGTCGACGGAGCCGCGGTCTCCGCGAACCTCGGGGTGAACCCGTCGCTGACGATCACGGCGCAGGCGGAGCGGGCGATGTCGTTCTGGCCGAACAAGGGCGAGCGCGATCCGCGGCCCGAGCAGGGCGCGGCGTACACCCGCCTCGCAGCGGTGGAGCCGGCCGCCCCGGCCGTCCCCGAGAAGGCCTTCGGCGCGCTGCGGCTGCCGTTCCTGGGGGTCCCGGAGGTCCCGCCGAAACAGGACCGCGGGGACGCGCTCACGCAGTGACGCAGTGACGCAGGGACTGCGCTCCCCCTCCGAGCGCAGTTCCTGCGTGCAAGGGGTGACACGTGATCAGGGTGGATGGTTGTACCGGAACCCCGCGGACGGGCCTGTGGCGTCCGTCACACGGTGAGCCGACCGGGGGTGTGGCGGCCCCGGAGGCGGGACGCGGCCGGGAAAAGGAACGGCCGGCCCGGGGCGTCCCCCGGGCCGGCCGTCCTTCTACGGGGTGACCGGGCTGCTGTCCCCTGCCGTCCGGTCACGCGAAGGAGCGAGGTCCCACGACGCACGCTCCACCGGCCGTGCGTCTCATCGCTCCAGCGGAGCCACGCGTGGTGTTGCGGTCCGCGACTGGCTGGCGCGGCCAACCACACCAACGAAGGGCGGTGGGGGCGGTCACGGGCCGATCGGGTGACGAACGGCCGACCGCAGCGGGCACCACGGCGTCAGACCCGGCCCCGGCAGAGCTCCAGCAGGGTCATCGCGAGCGCGGTCCCGGGCTTGCCGAGGGCGTCGCTCCAGTGCGAGAGCACCTCCATCTCGCGCGACAGGTGCACCCGGCGGCCGCCGGAGGTGATCCGGGCCTCCTGGATGACCGTCGAGACGGCCATGCGTTCCTGGATCAGGCCGATGATGCGGTCGTCGAGGGCGTCGATGCGCATCCGGGAGTCGGCGATCAGCTGCTCGGGGGTGGTGGTCGTGGCGTTCATGTCCATCTCTCCTGTGGTGTGGGTCGTGGCTCGTACCGACAGGAGTGCGGGAACGCAGGAGCGCCCCGGTCCTGTCGGACCGGGGCGCTCCGGGAAATCAGTGGCTCAAGCGAGCATCACGAGGACCCATGGCGACCGGACCGACCGGTGCCATAGGTAAAGAGGAAGCTCAGCTGCTTGCGCATGGGACGGATTATGTCCTTCCGTCCCCCTCCGGGCCAAGCGGGTTCGGATGGTGAGACGAAAAGGGCTGTACGTCCCCCGTTAGAATCGACAAAACAGCCACCTCTTCCGCCGGAAGGCCGCCCCGTGCCAGAAGCACCCTCCGCCGCCCACGACAGCGCCCCGGACACGGTTCTCGTCGTCGACTTCGGCGCCCAGTACGCCCAGCTCATCGCCCGCCGCGTCCGCGAGGCACGGGTCTACAGCGAGATCGTGCCGAGTTCGATGCCCGTCGCCGAGATGCTGGCCAAGAACCCCAAGGCGATCATCCTCTCCGGCGGTCCGTCCTCCGTGTACGAGGAGGGTGCCCCGCAGCTCGACCGTGCCCTGTTCGAGGCCGGCGTCCCCGTCTTCGGCATGTGCTACGGCTTCCAGCTGATGGCGGTCACCCTCGGCGGCCAGGTCGACAACACCGGCGCCCGCGAGTACGGCCGTACCCCCCTGGCCGTCTCCAAGAGCGGCTCCACCCTCTTCGAGGGCACCCCCGCGAACCAGTCGGTGTGGATGTCCCACGGCGACGCCTGTTCCGCCGCCCCCGAGGGCTTCACCGTCACCGCGTCGACCGACGTCGTCCCGGTCGCGGCCTTCGAGAACGACGAGAAGAAGCTGTACGGCGTGCAGTACCACCCCGAGGTGATGCACTCCACGCACGGCCAGCAGGTGCTGGAGCACTTCCTCTACCGCGGTGCGGGCCTGTCCCCGACCTGGACCACCGGCAACATCGTCGAGGAGCAGGTCGCGGCGATCCGCGAGCAGGTCGGCGACAAGCGCGCCATCTGCGGCCTCTCCGGCGGCGTGGACTCCGCGGTCGCCGCGGCCCTCGTGCAGAAGGCCATCGGCTCCCAGCTGACCTGCGTGTACGTCGACCACGGCCTGATGCGCAAGGGCGAGACCGAGCAGGTCGAGAAGGACTTCGTCGCCGCCACCGGCGTGCAGCTGAAGGTCGTCGACGCCCAGGAGCGCTTCCTGGACGCGCTGGCCGGGGTCTCCGACCCCGAGACCAAGCGCAAGATCATCGGCCGCGAGTTCATCCGCGTCTTCGAGCAGGCCCAGCTGGAGATCCTCCAGGAGGACGGCCCGGCGGTGGCCTTCCTCGTGCAGGGCACCCTGTACCCGGACGTCGTCGAGTCCGGCGGCGGCACCGGCACCGCGAACATCAAGTCCCACCACAACGTGGGCGGGCTCCCCGACGACATCGAGTTCGAGCTCGTCGAGCCGCTGCGCCAGCTGTTCAAGGACGAGGTCCGGATGGTCGGCCAGGAGCTGGGCCTGCCGGACGAGATCGTCCAGCGCCAGCCCTTCCCCGGCCCCGGCCTCGGCATCCGCATCGTCGGCGAGGTCACCAAGGAACGCCTGGACCTGCTGCGCGAGGCCGACGCCATCGCCCGCCACGAGCTGACCGCGGCCGGCCTGGACCGGGAGATCTGGCAGTGCCCGGTCGTCCTGCTCGCCGACGTCCGCAGCGTGGGCGTCCAGGGCGACGGCCGCACCTACGGCCACCCGATCGTGCTGCGCCCCGTCTCCTCCGAGGACGCGATGACCGCGGACTGGACGCGCATGCCGTACGAGGTCCTCGCGCGGATCTCCACCCGCATCACCAACGAGGTCCCGGACGTGAACCGCGTGGTCCTCGACTGCACGAGCAAGCCCCCGGGCACCATCGAGTGGGAGTAGTCCCCACCCGCACCCCGTGAAGCCGCCGCCCAGCCCTGCTGAGCGGCGGCTTCGCCGTTTGTCTGGCCAGTTGACGGCCGCGCCGGTACCTTGCGCCGCGACCTGAAGGAGGGCCACATGCCGGATCAGCCCCTGCCCGTGCCCCTGGAGCGGCTCGGCTTCGAGATGCCTCCCGTCCACGAGGACGTCGAGGAGGCGCGCGCCCACCGCAAGGAGCGGCTCGCCGGGGCGCTGCGGCTGCTGGGGAGGCTGGGCCACGAGGACGGGGTGGCCGGGCAGATCACCGCACGGGACCCCGGCTACGAGGACTGCTACTGGGTCAACCCCTTCGGCCGGGCCTTCACCACCCTGACCGCCGCCGACCTGCTGCTCGTCGACGGCCAGGGCCGGGTGCTCCAGGGGGAGCGCCGTGTCAACGAGCTGGCCTTCGCCGTGCACGCGGCCGTCCACCGCAGGCGCCCCGAGGTGGTGGCCGTCGTCCGCGCGCAGGCCCCGTACGGCCGCGCCCTGGCGGCCCTCGGCGAACTGCTGGCGCCGGTCACCCAGGAGGCGTGCGCCTTCTACGAGGACCACGCGCTGCTCGACGAGTTCGGCGCGGCCGAGGACCCCGACCGGATCGGGCGCGCCCTGGGCCCGTACAAGGCGCTGATCCTGCGCAACCGCGGACTGCTGACGGTCGGGGACTCGGTGGAGGCCGCCACCTGGTGGTTCATCGCCGCGGAACGGGCCGCGCAGGTGCAGCTGATCGCGCGGGCGGCCGGCAAGCCGGTCCTGATCGACCACCACGCCGCCGTCGCCACCCGCGAGCGGTTCGGGTCCGATCTCGCCGCCTGGGTGAACTGCCAGCCGCTCCTCCAGGGCGGTGACACGCCGGTGGCGTCAACATCATGAACCGTTAATCACCTGCTCTGACATCGTGCGCAATCCGGAGCACTTGCGCAGTGGTGCACAATTCGCTGGCATTGCACCGTAGTTCAGAGAGGCGGCACGTACGTGGCTGTCCAAGAGATGTCCCGCGGTACCCATACCGCGGCCTGCGCCTGCGACGACTGCGCACGGGAAGGGCACCGCCGCGCCGTGGCGGCCTTCCTGGAGAAGCGCGACGAGTTCGCCTCCGGGCAGGGGCTGCCCGCGGCCGTCGCCCACTCCCTCGGCGCGTCCCGGCAGTGGGTCTCCGACGAGCTGACCCTGTCGGCCCGGACGGTCGCCGACCGGGGCCGGGAAGCCGGGAACTCCTGGCTGTACCTGTTCTCGCGGCGGGCCGTGCTCGCCGTGTGGATCGCCGCCGGGGTCCTGCTGCTGGTCCAGGTCGGCACCGCGCTCGGCACCGGCTGGACCACGGCCCGCACCGCCGGGCTGCTCACCGCCCTCGTGCTGGCCGGGATGCTGACGGTCGCCGCCCGCGCCCAGTCGGTGCGCGGCGGACTGCTGGCCCCGCTGGTCGGCGAGGACAACCGGCTGTCCACCTCCAAGACCGTGCCCAGCGCCTGGGTGGTCCTGACGGCCTTCGCCGCACTGCTGCCCGCGCTGCGGCTGGCGGCCTCGGAGCCCGGGCCCGAGCGCCAGGCGCTGTACGCGGGACTCGCGCTGGACGGGGCGCTGCCGCTGCTGGCCGTGGTGGCGCTGACCTCGGGGGTCGCCGTACTGGTCCGCCGGGTGGTCGCCGTACGGATCATGGGGCAGCGGCTGCAGAAGCTGCCCGCGGACCGCCCGCGCGGGGTGGACCTGCTCACGGACGACGCGGGCCGCGGGAGCTTCCCGGACGCCCAGTACGTGCTCGTCTCCACGGTGGTGCTGGGCTACGCGGGGGTGTCGCTGGCCCGGTTCCCCGACCGGCTGCCGCAGCTGCCGTGGGCGCTGGCCCTGCTGGTGGCCCTGTCGGCCGCGGTCTACCTGGCGGGCAAGTACGCGGAGGGCAGCCGCCCGCTCGTGCTGTCGGTGGTGCGCAGACGGGAGCCCGGGGACCTGGACGCGGCCGTCCGCCCCGGGGACGACATCGAGATCCGCGGGGTGGGCTTCGTACCGCCCGGGGCGCAGACCCCGGAGATGCTCGCCCGTTTGGTGGTACGCATCGGGGCGGTGCACGTGCACGTACCTCTGGTGCCGGTGCCGGGCGGGTTCACCAACCCCACGGACGCGGTCCTCACGGTGCCCGTGCCGGCGGAAGTGGAACCGGGCCTCATCGAGATCCAGGTGGTGACGGCCGCGGGAGTGGAATCCAACCGCTGTACGGTCGACGTGGCGGAGTGAACGGGGTAGACATGGTGCGTGACTCGAACTGAAGTCCTCGACCGGGTGAGCGAACGGCCCTCCCGCTACGCACTGCTCCGCGAACAGGCCTCCCGGTACGCCCTGCTCCCGCTGCGGATCTTCCTCGGCGTGACCTTCGTCTACGCGGGTCTGGACAAGCTGACCGACTCCGCGTTCCTGT
The DNA here is from genome assembly GCF_000725805.1 of Streptomyces xanthophaeus. Classification (GTDB taxonomy): domain Bacteria; phylum Actinomycetota; class Actinomycetes; order Streptomycetales; family Streptomycetaceae; genus Streptomyces; species Streptomyces xanthophaeus. Next base: position 38,895 of record NZ_JOFT01000038.1, read on the forward strand.
CCGCTTCCGGTGACGGCTCCATCGGGCAGGTGATGGAATCGTCCCGCGACCTCTCCGCGGTCCCCGCTCTGGTGGACCTCGCCCTGGAAAACCCGGTCGGCTTCGCTGTCGCCCTGGCCATCGGGGAAGTCCTCGTCGGCCTCGGTGTCCTGGCCGGCCTGCTGACCCGCATCGCCGCCCTCGGCGGCGCGCTGATCTCGCTGAGCCTGTGGCTCACCGTGTCGTGGGCGGTCCCGCGCTACTACTACAGCCAGGACCTCATCTACCTGATGGCCTGGATCCCCTTCATCCTGGCCGGGGCGTCCTACCTGTCGCTGGACTCCCTGATCCGGTCGCGGCGGTCGCGCCGCACGGCGTAGGTCATCATCCCGACGAGGGCGGCCAGAGACAGGCCGCCCAGGGCGAGCGGGACGACGGTGAACCAGGGCAGGTCCGCCTCGCCGGAGCTGTCGAGCAGGTAGAGCACGCCCGCCACCGTCAGGGCCACTCCCGCGACCAGCCGTCCCGGCTGGAACTCATGACGCCGCACGGGCCACCTCCACCTGTCCCACACCCGCGTCGAGGTGCAGCTCGATCGTCCCGCCGGCCTCGGTGCCGGCGGCGGGCGCCAGCGTCGCCCTCTGCTTCTCCCCGCCGCTGCGGATCCGGAAGTCGCGGCTGGTCTCCCCGGGCATGTGGATGTCGCCGAAGCGGACGGAGACGTCGGCCTCGGCCGTCACCTCCCGCGGCACGACCACCTTGAGCCGTCCCGCGTCCAGGGAGGCACTCACCGAAACGGTCGTGCCCTTCGGTACGTCCAGCCGGCTCAGGTCCAAGGTGGCGAGCCCGGTGCCCGCCTCGTACACGGGTCTCACGTCGGCGACCGCGGCCGGACGCCACTCGACGTGCTGCCAGTCGGTGCCGATCTCGCGGGGCAGCACGGCGGCCCCCGCCAGCAGGCCGGAGGTGAGAACGGCCAGCAGGATCGTGCCGAAGCCGGTGCGGCCCAGCAGCGAACTCACCGCGAGGCCCAGCCCGAAGACGACCAGTGCGGCGGCGAGCCCCGCCTGCAGGGCCTCACCGAGCGGCCGGCCCTCCCAGTTGACGCCCGCCACGGCCGCTCCGGCGAGCACGGCCAGCACGAACACCCGGCCGCCGATGCCGCCGCGCGGCCGGGCCGCCGCCGCGGTCGGCTTCGCAGCGGCCCGAGCGGCGGCGCCGGCCGCTGCGGGCTCGGCGTCGTCGGGGCCCCACAGGTACCCCGTGGCACCGACCGGGCCGGTGGTGCCGTCCTTGACCAGCGGGTCCCGCCACCAGGACGGGCCGCCCGGGGCGGGCGGCGCCTTCGTCTCCGGCGGGGCGGGCGAATGCACCGCCGGCGCCTCCGCCTCGGGCGGAGCGGTGTGCCGGCGCCGCTGCGACCAGTACGAGGCCCCGCCCAGCGCCAGGATCACCAGGACCGAGAAGACCGCCAGGCCGCCGTTGTCCAGCATCGACAGGAACAGCGCACAGCCCACCAGCGCGGCGAACACCGCGGCCAGGGTGGCGCCCTCGACCCGGCCGGTCAGCAGCTTCTTCGCCTCGCTGTCGTCCTCGCCCTCCTGGGGCAGCAGCAGCCACGCGAAGCCGTAGAAGATCAGGCCGACGCCGCCCGTGACCGCGAGGACGCCCAGGACGATCCGGAAGACCACGGGGTCCAGACCGAAGTACCGGCCCAGCCCTCCGCACACCCCGGCGAGGACCTTGTCCCGCTTGCTGCGGCGCAGGGGCGGCCGGGCATCGGCCGGGTGCGGGCCCGCACCCGGCGGGGCGTCGTGTACTTCGGTCATGGGTCCATGGTGACGGGCGGCGCATCTCCGCGGAATCCGGCCCGACCCTGGCGCAACCCTGATATCCCCCCGACAGAACTGGGGGGCTGCCCTGATGCCACGCCCTCCCCGCCCGTGTGACCATCGGTGACATGCCCGCAGCAGCCGCCCCCCGCACCCCGCACGCAGCCGAACCGCCACCGGGCACCGACGCGCCCCAGCGCAAGCTCTACCGCAGCGCCGACGGCCGCATGCTCGGCGGGGTCGCGCGCGGGCTCGCCGGGCACATCGGGATGCCGGTGCTCTGGGTGCGGCTGGCGTTCCTCGGGCTGTTCCTGTGGGGCGACGGACTCGGCGTGCTGCTGTACGCCGCGTTCTGGGTGTTCGTACCGCTCGGCGTCGGCGGCCGCAGCGGGCACCGCTCGTACTTCGAGACCCTGCCCGACGGCACCCGCCGCCTGCGCAAGCCCGACAAGGGCCAGATCACCGCGCTGATCGCGCTGTGCATCGGGACCGGCATCTTCATCTCCAAGGTCCAGCTCGGCGGCACCTCCGGCCGCTACGTGTGGCCGACGCTGCTCGTCGGCGCCGGCGTGGTCCTCGTGTGGCGTCAGGCCGACAACGCCCGCCGCGCCCACTGGAGCGCGGCCGCCGGCCGCCGCGGCAACCTGCTCCAGGTCGCCCGCGGCCTCGCCGGAGTGGTCCTGGTCGGGGTGGGCCTGACCGTCTTCATCGTCGTACGGGGCTCCGCCGCGCAGCTCGGCAACGTCCTCACCGCCACCCTCGCCGTCCTCGTCGGCGTCGCCCTGCTCGCCGGTCCCTGGCTGATCCGGATGACCCAGGACCTGTCCGAGGAACGCCTGATGCGCATCCGCGCCCAGGAACGCGCCGAGGTCGCCGCCCACGTCCACGACTCCGTGCTGCACACCCTGACCCTGATCCAGCGCAACGCCGAGGACGTCGGAGAGGTGCGCCGCCTCGCCCGGGCGCAGGAGCGGGAGCTGCGGAACTGGCTGTACAAACCCGAGGGCACCGGCAAGGACGAGGCCGAGGAACCGGCCACCCTCGCGGAGGCCGTGAAGAAGACCGCCGCCGAGGTGGAGGACCACCACGGCGTCCCCATCGAGGTCGTCGTCGTCGGCGACTGCCCGCTCGACGAGGGCCTGGCGGCGCAGGTCCAGGCCGCGCGCGAGGCAATGGTCAACGCCGCCAAGTACGGTGGCGAGGGCGGGCCGGTCCAGGTGTTCGCGGAGGTCGAGGGGCAGAGGGTGTTCGTGTCCGTACGGGACCGCGGACCGGGCTTCGACCTCGACGCGGTACCGGACGACCGCATGGGCGTACGAGAATCGATCATCGGCCGGATGCAGCGCAACGGCGGGACCGCCCGGCTGCGGTCCGCGCCCGACGGCGGCACGGAAGTCGAGCTGGAGATGGAGAGGGCGGCGAACGCAGGATGACCGAGGACAGCGCTGTGGCGGAGACCAGGAGGGTCCGGGTGGTCCTCGTGGACGACCACCGGATGTTCCGCACCGGAGTACAGGCCGAGATCGGCGAGACCGCGAGGACCGGGGTCGAGGTCGTCGGCGAGGCCGCCGACGTGGACCAGGCCGTCACCGTCATCACCGCCACCCGGCCCGAGGTGGTCCTCCTGGACGTGCACCTGCCCGGCGGCGGCGGCGTCGAGGTGCTGCGCCGCTGCGCCCCGCTGATGGGGGCGGGCGAGAACCCGGTGCGCTTCCTGGCGCTGTCGGTGTCGGACGCGGCCGAGGACGTCATCGGCGTGATCCGGGGCGGCGCCCGCGGGTATGTCACCAAGACCATCACCGGCACCGACCTGGTGGACTCCGTCTTCCGGGTCCAGGACGGCGACGCGGTGTTCTCGCCGCGGCTGGCGGGCTTCGTCCTCGACGCCTTCGCCTCGACGGACGCCCCGCCGGTGGACGAGGACCTGGACCGGCTCACCCAGCGCGAGCGCGAGGTCCTCAGGCTGATCGCGCGCGGCTACGCCTACAAGGAGATCGCCAAGCAGCTGTTCATCTCCGTGAAGACGGTGGAATCGCACGTCTCGGCGGTCCTGCGCAAGCTCCAGCTGTCCAACCGGCACGAGCTGACCCGCTGGGCGACGGCCCGCCGCCTGGTCTGACCAGCGCGTCCCCTCCGGCCCGGTGTGATCCATGCCGCAGGGGGCGGGGGCAACCACGCGCCGGGACGTGGCACTCTTGGGTTCCGTGATGAGCCTGACGGGGACCCCCCTTTTCGCGACGGCGGTCGCTGCGACCTTGCTCGCCGTCGTCCTGCCCCTCGCCGTGTGGACCAAGGTGCGCGGCCCCGTCGCCGTACGCGTCCTGACCCGCGGCCTGATGGTGGTCTTCGCACAGGTGACCGCGATCGCCCTGGTCTTCATCGGCCTCAACCGGGAGATGACCTTCTACACCTCCTGGTCCGACCTGTTCGGCACCGGCAAGTACGTCACGGCCGCCCCCGACCTCGGCCCGGACGGGCTCGGCGGGAAGAAGGCCGCGGAGGCGCCCAAGGTCCGGCAGAAGTTCGAGCCGGTCGAGGGCCTGGGCGGGCGCGTCCAGAAGACCGAGCTCGACGGCAAGATCTCCGGGGTCAAGGGCGAGGTCATGGTGTGGCTGCCCCCGCAGTACGACGACCCGGCGTACAAGGACAAGAAGTTCCCGGTGGTCGAGCTGATCCCCGGCATACCGGGCACGGGCAAGTCCTGGTTCCAGGGGCTCAAGGCGCACGAGGTGCTGGAGCCGCTGATGAAGGAGGGCAAGGTGGCGCCCTTCATCCTGGTCTCCCCGCGGGCCATGCTGCTGGGCAACGGCGACACCGGCTGCGCCAACCTCCCCGGCAAGGTCAATGCCGACAGCTGGTTCAGCGTCGACGTCCGCAAGATGGTCGTGGACAACTTCCGGACCTCGGACGAGGCCCGGACCTGGGGCGTCGCCGGGTACTCGGCCGGGGCGTACTGCTCCGCCAAGCTGGCGATCGCCCACCCCGACCGCTACAGCGCGGCCGTCTCCCTGTCCGGCTACAACGACCCCGGCCAGGAACCGTCCTCGCTGGTCGGCCAGGACCCCGAGCTGCGCCGCACCCACAACCTGAAGGCCCTGCTCAAGGCCGCGCCGACGCCGCCCGCGGTCTCGCTGTGGATGTCGGGCGCCGAGCAGGACGGATACCTGTCGGGCATGGACCTCAAGGCGATCGCGCAGAGTCCGACGGTGGTGCACGCGGAGAAGGTGACCGGCGGCCACAACCTCGATTCGTGGTCGAAGCAGCTGCCGCAGACCTTCGGCTGGCTGAGCCAGCGGGTCAAGGCCCCGTAACCGCGCTCACGCGGGGCGGGAGGCTCCGGCCCAGGGCATCGAGTCGATCGGGGCGACCCGGACCGTCGACCCCGGACGCGGGGCGTGGATCATCTGGCCGCCGCCGATGTACAGGCCCACGTGGGTGACCCCGGAGTAGAAGAACACCAGGTCACCGGGTGCCAGTTGATCGCGGGCGACCCGCCGGCCGGAGTTGATCTGGGTGTAGGTGGTGCGGGGCAGCGAGACCCCGGCCGCCCGCCAGGCCGCCTGCGTCAGCCCCGAGCAGTCGAAGGAGCCCGGGCCCGTCGCGCCCCATACGTACGGCTTCCCGATCGCCCCGTGGGCGAAGGCGATGGCGCGTGCGGCGCGGGAGCCGTCGGAGGGCGGGGGCGGCGTGCCCTGCGGGCCGGAGGGGGCGGCGGGGGAGCCGGCGGCGGGGGCCGACCGGGCCTCGTACGCGGCGCGCTGTTCGGCGGTGAGCTTGGCCAGCAGCCGCCGCGCGGCTTCGAGCTTCTCCTCGGCCTCGGCCTTGTGGCCGGCGACCTCGGCCTGCCGGGAGCGGAGTTCCGACAGCCGTCCGGCGGCCTGGTCCCGCAGCTGTCCGACCTCGTCGAGGCGCCGGCGTACGGAGGACAGCTCGGCGGCGTTGCGGTGCCCGGCGCGGGTGATGAAGGAGGCCTGGTCCAGATAGGCCTGGGGGTCGGCGGCCGTGGCGAGGCGGACGGCGGTGCCCAGGGTGCCCCCGGCGCGGTACTGGCCGGCGGCCATCGACCCCAGGGCGCTGCGGGCGGTGTTGAGGCGGTCGGCCTTGCGGGCGGTCTCGTCGCGCAGGCCGGTCAGCGCGCGCTCGGCCTCGTCGGCCTTCTCCTTCGCCCCGTTGAACCGCTCGGTGGCGGCCTCGGCCTCCTCGTAGAGCCGGTCCACCTCGGCCTTGACCTGGTCGGGGGTCGGCTGGGGGTCGGCCTGGGAGGTGCCTTCGAAGGCGGTCGCGGTGGCAGCGCCCGCGAGGGCGAGGGTGGCGGCGGTCCGTACGGTGCCGCCGGAGAACGGGCGCTGCCTGGGCTTTCGGTGACTGGCCACGCGGGCCTCACGTCCTTCCTCACTCGGTGCTTGGAGGAGGACGCTAGACCCGCAGGTAACGGGCGGATGACGAGATGATCGTAAGTGTCCCGATGCGACCGGGGAGGGCCGCTGAAGGACCGGTCGGGATCAGCGCCAGAGAACGGCGATGAAGATATTGATCACGGTCAGACCGCCCACTGCGCCGAACAGGGCCTTCTCCACGTGCTCCTCGTCGCGCTTGACGTAGACGAGGGCGAGAATCACGAAGAGGATCGCGAGCTTCACGCCGATCTTGATGTTGTTGACGGCGGAGCCGTCCATCTCGCGGAATCCGACGAGGAGCACGCCCGTCACGAGCATGGTCAGGGCGCCGTGCAGCATCGCGGGCACGAAGCGGGCGGTGCCCGCGCTCATCGCCTTCATCTGGGTCAGGAAGCCGCCGAGGAGCGAGGCGATCCCGATGATGTGCAGGCCGACGAAGACATTGATGAGTACGTCCATGGGCCCGAGCGTACGGGGCGCCCCTCGGCGGATTCCGGGCGGGCGGCGGTGGGCCACCGCCCGCGCGGGCGCGGTCAGCCGAGGAAGGCCAGCAGCTCTTCGACGACCGCCCCGGGTGCTTCCTCCGGGAGGTAGTGGCCGCTGCCGTCGACGCGGACGACCCGGGTGTCGGTGCCCAGCGCGGGGACGTCGCCGACCAGCAGCTCGTAGTTGCTGTGCTCACCGCCGAGGGCGAGGAGCGGGGCGCTCACGGGGGAGTACTGCGCGAGGTCGCGGATGTCCTGGGCGAAGGTGCGGTACCAGCCGTTCCCGGCCCGGACCGCGTCCGGGGAGTCGTAGGCCCGCGCGTACACCGCCCGGGAGCGCGCGTCGATGTCCGCCGGGTCGGTGGCCGCGTTCTGGAACAGCCAGTCCAGGAGCAGGTGGTACCGGCCGGCGAGCAGCTGTTCGGGCAGGCCCTGCACCTGGTTGAAGGCGAACCACCACAGGTGCTTGCCGCCCTGCGGGATCAGGGGCATCCGGGTCCAGGACTCGACGGGGTGCGATACGTCGAGCAGGGCGACGCGGCGGGTGGCCCCGGGGTGGTTGGCGGCGAAGGCGTAGGCGACCATCGCGCCGATGTCGTGCCCGGCGATGTGGGCCGATTCGAGGGACAGGTGCCCGAGGAGGGCGTGCACGTCGGCGGCCATCGTCTTCTTGTCGTACCCGCCGTCGGGCTTGGCGGAGCCGCCCATGCCGCGCAGGTCCACGGCGATCACCCGGTAGCGGCGGGCCAGCGCGGGCATCACCTTGTGCCACTGCCACCAGGTCTGCGGCCAGCCGCCCAGGAGGACCAGGGGTTCGCCGCTGCCGCCCTCCACGTAGTGCAGCCGGGTGCCGTTGACCTCGGCGTGGTGGCTGGTGAAGCCGCCGTCGAGGGAAGCGGCGAGGGAGGCGTCGTCGAGTGCGTCGTCGAGTGCGCCGTCGAAGGAGGCGTCGAAGGTGGCGTGGCCGAGGGGGTGCGGGGCGTGGGCGGGCATGGGTGTCCTCACGTCGATCTGACCGTACGAATTTCTCGTACAGTCGGACCGTACGAGATTCTCGTACGGTCGGTCAATGTCAGTTCGGGTTCTGCGTACAGTTGCTCCATGGCCGCCGAAGAACTCCACCACCCCGACGCCGACCGGATCGAACTGGTCGACGTCCTGGCAGCCCTCGGCCATCCCGTCCGGCTGGAGATCGTCCGCACCCTCGCCGGATCCGCGACGGAGGTCTTCTGCGGGGCCGTGGCCCAGGGCCTGCCCCGTTCCACCGTCACCCACCACCTGCGCACGCTGCGCGAGGCCGGGGTGATCTGCCAGCGCCCCGAGGGCCGCAAGCTCTTCCTGGTCCTGCGCCGCGAGGACATGGAGCGCCGGTTCCCCGGGCTCCTGTCCCTGGCCGTCGGCGAATTTCCGGGCCCGCAACCGGCTGTCGGTCCCGCCCCCTAGACTCGGAATGCGATGAGCAGCCTCTTTGACGACAGTTTCCTGGCGGACTTCACCCCCTCCGACGAGGTCCCCCCGCCGCCCGAGGACCACCCCGCCCCGGAGCAGGGTGCGGACGACCTCTTCGGGGGCCGGTTCGACGTGCCCATGAGCGGGGACGCGTACTACCGCGACGGCGCCCCCCGGCCCGTCATCGACCCGGCGACGCTCCTCGAAGGACTGAATGCGGAGCAGGCCGCAGCCGTGGTGCACGCGGGCTCGCCCCTGCTCATCGTGGCCGGCGCCGGCTCCGGCAAGACCCGGGTGCTCACCCACCGCATCGGACACCTGCTGTCCGCGCGCAACGTCCACCCCGGCCAGATCCTCGCGATCACCTTCACCAACAAGGCCGCCGGTGAGATGAAGGAGCGCGTGGAGGGTCTGGTCGGCCCGCGCGCCAACGCCATGTGGGTGTCCACCTTCCACAGCGCGTGCGTACGCATCCTGCGCCGCGAGTCCAAGAGGCTCGGCTTCACCTCCTCGTTCTCGATCTACGACGCGGCCGACTCGAAGCGCCTGATGGCGCTCGTCTGCCGTGACCTGGACCTGGACCCCAAGAAGTTCCCGCCCAAGGCCTTCAACGCCAAGGTCTCGAACCTCAAGAACGAACTGATCGACGAGGAAGCCTTCGCCGACCAGGTTGCAGGGGGCACCTCCCGGACGGAGTCCGGGGGAGGGTTCGAGAAGACCCTCGCCCAGGCGTACGCGATGTACCAGGGGCGGCTGCGCGAGGCCAACGCGCTCGACTTCGACGACATCATCATGACCACGGTCCACCTGCTCCAGGCGTTCCCGGACGTCGCCGAGCACTACCGGCGCCGCTTCCGGCACGTCCTGGTCGACGAGTACCAGGACACCAACCACGCCCAGTACACGCTGGTGCGCGAGCTCGTCGGCACCGGCTACCCGGACCTGCCCCCGGCCGAGCTGTGCGTGGTGGGTGACGCCGACCAGTCGATCTACGCCTTCCGCGGCGCGACCATCCGCAACATCCTCCAGTTCGAGGAGGACTACGCGGACGCGACGACGATCCTGCTGGAGCAGAACTACCGCTCCACGCAGACCATCCTCTCCGCCGCCAACGCGGTCATCGAGCGCAACGAGAACCGCCGCGCCAAGAACCTGTGGACCCAGGCCGGCACCGGCGCCGTCATCACCGGGTACGTCGCGGACACCGAGCACGACGAGGCGCAGTTCGTCGCCGACGAGATCGACCGGCTCACCGACGCAGGCGACGCCAAGGCCGGCGACGTCGCGATCTTCTACCGGACCAACGCGCAGTCCCGCGTGTTCGAGGAGATCTTCATCCGCGTCGGGCTGCCCTACAAGGTCGTCGGCGGCGTCCGCTTCTACGAGCGCAAGGAGGTCCGCGACGTCCTCGCGTACCTGCGCGTCCTCGCGAACCCCGAGGACAACGTCCCGCTGCGCCGCATCCTGAACGTCCCCAAGCGCGGCATCGGCGAGCGCGCCGAGGCCATGGTCGACGCCCTCGCGATGCGCGAGAAGATCACCTTCCCGCAGGCGCTGCGGCGCGTGGACGAGGCCTTCGGCATGGCCGCCCGCTCCACGAACGCGGTGAAGCGGTTCAACGTGCTGATGGAGGAGCTGCGCACGATCGTCGACTCCGGCGCGGGCCCCGCGGTCGTCCTGGAGGCGGTCCTGGAGCGTACGGGCTACCTGGCCGAGCTCCAGGCCTCCACCGACCCGCAGGACGAGACGCGGATCGAGAACCTCCAGGAACTGGCTGCGGTGGCGCTCGAGTTCGAGCAGGCGCGGGAGGCCGCGACGGCCGAGGCCGCCGAGAACGGCACCCCGGCCCCCGGCCCCGGCACGCTCGCCGAGTTCCTGGAGCAGGTCGCGCTCGTCGCCGACTCCGACCAGATCCCCGACGAGGACCAGGACGGCTCCGGAGTCATCACGCTGATGACCCTGCACACGGCCAAGGGCCTGGAGTTCCCCGTGGTCTTCCTGACCGGCATGGAGGACGGGGTCTTCCCGCACATGCGGGCACTGGGCCAGACCAAGGAGCTGGAGGAGGAGCGCCGCCTCGCCTACGTCGGCATCACGCGGGCGCGCGAGCGGCTGTACCTGACCCGCTCCTCGATGCGCAGCGCGTGGGGGACGCCCTCGTACAACCCGCCGTCGCGGTTCCTGGAAGAGATCCCGGCGGAGTACCTCCAGTGGAAGCGCACAGGCGCCGCGCAGAAGCCGGCCGGTCCGATGCGCAGCTCCGGCTACGGATCCGGTGCGGGCGGCGGTGGCAAGACGACCTTCGGCACCTCGCCGGAAGCGTTCCTGTCCTCGTCGCGCACGAAGTCGGGCCCGTCCGGCTTCGCCACGCGCCGGGCCACCGACAAGCCGGTCATCGCCCTGGTGGTCGGGGACCGCGTCACGCACGACCAGTTCGGGCTCGGCACGGTGATGGAGGTCAAGGGAGCGGGCGCGGACGCGCAGGCCACCATCGACTTCGGGGACGACAAGCCGAAGCGGCTGCTGCTGCGTTACGCGCCGGTGCAGAAGCTGTAGGAGCGGCGGGGCGGGGCGGCTGCGGGGGCGCCGCCGGGGCGGGCCGGGCGGTCAGGAAGGGTTCAGGCCCTTGGCCCGGAACCACGGCATCGGGTCGATCGCGGCCCCGCCGCCGGGCCGTACCTCGAAGTGCAGGTGCGGTCCGGTCGAGTTGCCGGAGTCTCCCGCGTAGGCGATGACATCGCCGGCCTTGACCTTGCCGTTGCGGATCTTGGTGCTGCTCAGGTGGCAGTACCAGGTCTCGGTCCCGTCGGGCGAGGTCACTATGGCCATGTTCCCGTACGCGCTGTTGAACTGGGTGCGTACGGTGCCGTCGGTGGCGGCCATGACGGGGGTCCCGTAGCCGACCGGGAAGTCGATGCCGGTGTGCACGGACATCCACATGCCGCCGGCCTGTCCGAAGCTGGCGCTGAGGCCCTGCTGCGCGACCGGGATCGCGAACTTGGGGCGGGCCGCTTCCTTGGCCGCGGCCTCCTCCGCCTTCTTCTTCTTCTCGTCCTCCTGGCGCTGGTGCAGGTCCAGGCGCTCCTGCGTACGGCTCGCGCGGTCCGCGAAGTCGCCCGCGTCGGCGCTGAGCGCGGCCAGTTGGGTGTCGAGCTTGTTGTTCGCCGCGACCGGCTTCACCGAGGCCGGGTCGGGCGCGGCCATCGTGGTGGTTTCCTCGGCGGGCTTCTCCGTGTCGGTGAGCCCGCCGACGGAGGCCGCCGCGACACCGGCGACACCCATCACGCAGGCGGAGGGCACGGCCACGGTCAGCAGGGCGGAACGCTTCGCCGGGGTACGGCGGCGGCTGCTCGCGCGGCTGCTGCTCGGCTTGGCGGCGGCCTTGCCGCTGGTCTTGGCGCCCGCCTTGGCCGCGGTCCGGCGCGCGGAGCGCGGCTCGGCGGGGGCCGGCGGGGTCACGGGCATGGCCTGGGTGGGGAGGTCGTGGACCTCTCCGGTCGCGGAGGGGAGTCCGGGCTCCTCGCCGGGGACGGCCTCGAAGACGGCGGTCTCGCTGTACGCCTCGGGCGCGGCGGGCGCCTCGGGTTCGGCGTACGACTGCTGGAGGTGCTCGGGCTGTTCGTGCTGCTGGGGCTCGTACGCCCCCTGGTACTCCTGCGCGGGCTGGTACTCGTACGCGTACTCGTACTCGGCGGAGTAGGCGGACTCCGGCGGGGCCGGGCTCTCCGCGACGGTGTTCCAGGCGGTGGCGTCGTAGGCGCCGGTCTCGGTGCCGGTGGTGCCGTAGCCCGGCAGGGCCCAGTTCCCGGTCTGCTCGGCCGAGGAGTCGTAGCCGAAGGAGGCGGGCTGGTACTCGCTGTAGCCGGGGTACTCGGTGCCGGTGGCGTTCCAGGCGCTCGCGTCCCACTGCCCGGTGGTGTCCGCGGGGACGCCCTGCGTGGGGATCGTGGGCACGTAACTGTCCTGCGAGGTCCATGCGGTGGTGTCGTACGCGCCCGTCTCGTAGGAGCCGTAGGCCGCGTAGTTGACCCCCTGTCCCTGCGTTTCATAGGAAACGTAGGCCGAGTCACCAGCGAAAGTGGTGGTGGTCAGGCCGTCATACCCGGGATCCGGGTACTGGCCCGACGAGGGGCGGTCGTTCACCAACTTCTCTTTCGCCTCGGCAGTGGGGGGCCTGGGTGGCCGGGGAATGGGAGATTCCCCGGAGGAGAGCAGTGGCGTGACTGTACCCGGCGGTTACTCGCAACGACAATCTTCCTGGGCGTTCAGTAGTTGCGGAACCGGGCATTCGGCCGTCTTTCGGTCGCCGAAATGCACACCCTTGGCCTTGAGTTCGAAATTCGTTCGACTGACGGACCGCTGTCGTCTAGGCGACGGAAGCGGCGCCGGGGCGCGCGGCGGAGGCCGCGCCGGGCCCGTCGAGGGTGCGCCGGACAGCTGCGATCACGGCGGGGTGCGCGGGCAGGGCGAGGTGCCCGATGCCCGTGACCTGCACGTTCTCCACGCGCAGATCAGGGTGCTCGATGCGCGCCGTGCCGACGGGGGTCATCACCGCGTCGAACTCGCTCCAGAAGGCCACGCACCGCGTCGCACAGCCGGGCGCCGGCTGTGCCAGCTCGGACATCACGGGCGATTCGGGGCGCATCTGCCGGACCAGGGGGTGCGCGTCCATGAAGGGGGCGACGCGCGTGCCGGAGTGCGGGGTGCCGAGCGTGACGAGGGTGCGGACGCGCTGGTCACCGCCGAGGCGCTGCACGTAGTACCGGCCGACCAGCCCGCCGAGGCTGTGCCCGACGAGGTCCACCCGCTGCTGCCCGGAGCGCTCGCACAGCTCCTCGACGCGCCGGGCGAGATGGCGGGCCGTGATCCGCAGGTCGCGGGTGAAGGGCGAGTAGTTGTACGCCTCCACGTGCCGCAGGCCGTCGGCCCCGAGGGCGCGGCGCAGCAGGACGAAGACGGACCGGTTGTCGGTGAACCCGTGGAGGAGCAGTACGGGCGGGCGTGTCGCGGGCGGAGCGGGGACGGTCTTCTCCTGGCGCACGCCGGTGGGATAGAGGAGAAGGTGCCCGCCGAGCACGACGACCTCCAGCGCGCCGGCCCGCAGCGCGGCTCCGGAAAAGGGCACGGACAGCGGCACCGACAGCCCCATCGACGGCCTCCCCTGAGCCTCTTGGGACTGCGGCCGGTAGCGCCACCGTGCCGTGCGGCTGTCGGCACGGTGGCGCAATGCCGTCCCACGTGTGATTTCCCCCTCGTGATGGACCGCGAAACGGCGGCGTGCGCGATGCTGTACTTAACGTTCGTTCACTCGGGAGGCAGTGCGATGGGTGTGACCGGTCCGATCCGTGTGGTGGTGGCCAAGCCGGGTCTCGACGGCCACGACCGTGGTGCCAAGGTGATCGCGCGTGCGCTGCGTGACGCGGGCATGGAGGTCATCTACACGGGGCTCCACCAGACCCCCGAGCAGATCGTGGACACCGCCATCCAGGAGGACGCCGACGCGATCGGCCTCTCGATCCTCTCCGGCGCCCACAACACGCTGTTCGTCCGCGTGCTGGAGCTCCTGAAGGAGCGGGACGCGGACGACATCAAGGTTTTCGGCGGCGGCATCATCCCGGAGGACGACATCGCGCCTCTGAAGGAGAAGGGCGTGGCTGAGATCTTCACGCCGGGCGCGACGACGACGGCGATCGTGGACTGGGTCAGGTCCCACGTCCGCCAGTAGCCCCCGGCGGTTGACCGTTCCTCCCCGGCTCCGCCGAAGCCGCCCCTACCGGGGCCGCTCCCGGCTGGGCCGGGGCCCGGCTGCGGGGCCACTTCCGGCTGCGCCGAAGCAGCGCCCAAGGCGAGGCCGCTCCCGGCTGCGCCGGGCCTTCGCTGTGGGGCTGCTTCCGGCTGAGCCGGGGTGGTGTCCCCGGCGGGCGCTTCCGGCCGTGGTGAAGACGCCTCCCTGCGGGGCCACTTCCGGTCGTGCCGGAGCAGCGCCCGCGGCGAGGCCGCTCCCGGCTGGGCCGGGGCCTTCGCTGTGGGGCTGCGTCCGGCTGCGCCGGGCCTTCGCGGTGAGGCCGCCTCCGGCTGCGCCGAAGCGCGTCTTGGGTGAGGCCGCTGCCGGCCGTGACGAGGCGGCACGCCTTGCGAGTCGGCTCCGGCCGTGGTGGAGGGGCCTTCCCTGCGGTCGCTTCCGGCTGTGCCCCAGTGCGCCCGGCGGGGGCGCTTCCGGCTGTGCCGGACCAGTGGCTCGGCGGGGGTTGGCTTCGGCTGCGGTGGACACGGTTGCCCCCTCGGGGGCCAGGTGCGCGCCGGGTCAGGCCGGTATGAGTTCCGTCAGCATCGCCTCGCGCAGGCGGAGGGTGGCCACCAGGCGTTGGAAGGCTTCCGCCCAGTACGCCGCGGCGCCCGGGGACGCCTCCGGCGGGTCCTCGACGGAGGCGGTCAGGACCTCCAGGCGGCCGGCCTCCGCAGGGTCGAGGCAGCGCTCCGCCAGTCCCATCACCCCGCTGAAGCTCCACGGGTAGCTGCCCGCTTCGCGGGCGGACTCCAGCGCGTCCACCACCGCCCGGCCCAGCGCCCCCGCCCACGGCACCACGCACACCCCGAGCAGCTGGAACGCCTCCGAGAGCCCGTGCGCCCGCACGAACTCGGCCACCCACTGCGCCCGTTCCTGCTCGGGCAGGGTCTCCAGCAGCTTCGCCCGCTCCGCCAGCGAGGCCGTTGCCGGGCCCGCAGCGGGCGGCGCGGACGGCGGCCCGAGCAGCGCCCGCGACCACTGCGCGTCGCGCTGGCGCACGGCGGCCCGGCACCACGCCGCGTGGAGTTCCTCGGCCCAGCCCTCGCCCGCGGCCACCGGCAGCGCCACGATCTCCGCCGGGCCGAGCCCGCCGAACCGCTCCCGCCAGCAGTCCAGCGGAGCCGCCTCCACCAACTGCCCCAGCCACCAGGCCCGTTCCCCCCGCCCCGCAGGCGGCCGCTTGACCACGCCGTCCCGCAGCATCCCCGCATCGCACTCGGCGGGCGGTACCACCCCGTCGGGTCCCACACAGGCCAGGGCGCGCTCCGCCATCCGGCCCGCCAGGGCCGACCGCGGCAGCGCCGACAGCAGCTCGGCCGCTGTCGCCCGGACATTGCGGCTGCGGTCACCCAGCGCCGCCTCGAGGAACGGCTCGTCCCCGTCCGACAGCGCCACCCGCAACGAGTCGAGGAACATCAGCCGGTCCTCGGCCCGTTCGGTGCTCCAGGTCGTCGCCAGCAGGCGCGTCGCCGCCGCCGCGTCGTGGGCCCGTATCGCGCCCAGCAGAGCCACCCTTTCCGCGAACAGGCCTTCCTGCCACAGTCGTTCCACCCCCGCCCCGTCCGTCACGTCCGGCAGCTCACCGGCACCGCCGGCCCCGCCCCGCAGGGCGAACCGCCAGTCGGGATTGAGCCGGGCCAGCCACAGCCCCCGCACCCCGGCCAGGGCCAGGGCCTGCGGACGCAGGTCCGTACGGGCCCGCGCCGCATCGAGCAGGGCCGGTACGAGCGAGGCCGGGGCGCGGTAGCCGTGCCGTCCGGCCGCGGCCAGCCACTGAGGCAGCAGCTCGGTCAGATCGGGGGAGGAGCCCCGCCGCCCGCCGCTGCTCGCACCGGCGCGGCCCGCCAGCAGCTGGGAGAGCCGCTGCCGGGCAGCCGGCGGAGGCACCGGACGCGGGTCGCGCGCGGCGGGCTCCGGCGCCGGGCCCGCCTGCGCCGGTCTGAGGCCGGCCCGACGCCGTACGGCGTGCACGGCCGCCGCGTCCAGCAAGGACTCCGGCGAGCCGGCCGGCCCGCCGCCCGGGCGCCGGTCGGTGCCCAGCAGCGCGGCTCCGACCAGTTCCTCCCAGTCCCCGTACCCCTCGTCGTATCCCTCGTCACCCTTGTCCATCAGGCCCCTCCCTCGTCCCTCGTCCCTCGTCACGCGTCTTCCGCAGAACTCGTCCTCGCAGAGGACAGCGCTCCGGTCCCGCCCCCTGTGCGGGACCGGAGCTGTCGATGGCGGATCAGGTACTCACTGCTCTCTCAGCTGGCGTGGTTGTCGTTCACAAAAGCCCCCCGGCTCCTCGTGTGCCACACGCCGGCGCCCCCGCGCCGCCGCGTCCTCCCCTTCCCTCCCGCCGTCCTCGGCCGGACGGCATAAAGGCCCCCAGGCCCCCTGCGATTTCCTTGTCGTGCAGCCCGGTCTCAGGCCAGCGCCACGGGCTCGGGCGAGTCCGGCTGCCAGGCCGTCAGCGGGGTGAAGCCGCGGTGGCCGCACTCGCCGAAGACCGTCACCGGCCCTCCGCCCGACAGGGCGGCCAACTGCCACAGACCCGAGCGCGAACGGGCCCCCGCGAGGGTGACCGGCAGGGCGGAAGTGCCCTGCGCGTCGGCCAGTTGCCAGCCCAGCTCACCCGGTACCGGGACCACCGGACCGAGCACCACCGGCCAGGACTCCAGCCACGGGTCCTCCCGCAGCGCCGCCCCGTAGGCCTCCAGGGCGGCCCCCGTGCTCACCCCGGCCGGTATCTCCGGGCACGGTTCGGCAGCCGAGAACCTCTCCCCGAGGTCCGCCCGCAGCCCCGCCGACCCGGGCCGGAAGCGAGCCTCCGCATCCAGCACCAGACCCACCGGCAGTGCCAGCCCCGGTGGCCGCCCGGGCGGTCCGAAGTCCAGCACCAGCGCCGGGCGCCCGCCCGCCAGCCCGCGCAGCCATATCCGGCGGGTGGTGAGCCGGCCGTCCGGCGACACCGAGTCGTACTGGGCGAGCACCAGCCAGCGGTCCCGTACGGCCTCCCCCTCCCCGGAGGCCGGCAGTCCCACCCTGCTGCGGACGGTCGCCGCCAGCGGAGCGGGCAGCGCGGACACCCCCATCCAGGCCCGGTCCAGGAGGTGCAGCAGCGCCGCCTCCTCCAGCATCCGGGCGGGCCAGCCGGGGCCGCAACTGGGTATCGTCCCCAACTCCCGCACACGACCCGCCAGTCCGGGCGCCTGCGCGTCGACCATCCGGGCCGCGGTCTCCTCCCAGGCCGCGTATCCGGCCTGCTCCTGGCCCGCGAGGCCGGCGCGCATCAGGTCGGCCAGCCGCTGTTCCAGCTCGGTGACGCCCGCCCCTATCCGCGCGGCCCGCCGCTCGGCGCGCCGCCGGGCCCCCTCCTCGTCCACCGGCCGGCCCGCACCGGCCGCCGGGCGCGCGGCCTTCGCCGCCCGCTCCGCCAGCCAGGCGGCGGCCCATTCGGGCGCCTCGCCCGGCTCGCCGACCCCCTCGGCGGACCAGAGCAGCAGCAGCCCCAGGGCGTGCTTGCACGGGAACTTCCGGCTCGGGCAGGAGCACTTGTACGCCGGTCCGGCGAGGTCCACGACCGTCCGGTACGGCGTACTGCCGCTGCCCTTGCACAACCCCCACAGCGAACCGGAAGCGGAACCTCCGATCTGCGTCCAGGGCCCCGCCCCGCCGAGTCTGCTTCCCGCCTTGCGTGAGGCATCGTCAGGAGCCAGAGCCAGTACTTGTTCCGCTGTCCAGCGGACCCCCTGCTCAGTCATGTGTCCCACCGTAGAGACCCCCACTGACAATCGCCCTGACCTGCAACGACGCTGTGCACGGCGGGCGTTGTCAGTGCCGTGGTGCACCGTGGGAGAAGCAGTCGGGAGCGGCTGCCGAGCATTGGAGGGGGACCATGACCACGCCCGGGAACACCACTGGCGCCGAGGCACTGCGACCGCACGCAGAGGACGCCTTCGCACACGAACTGAAAGCCCTGGCGGCAGCCGACGACCGGCCCCGCCCGACCCGCTGGAAGCTCTCCCCGTGGGCCGTCGCCACCTACCTCCTCGGTGGCACCCTCGAAGACGGCACGGTGATCACACCCAAGTACGTGGGCCCGCGCCGCATCGTCGAAGTCGCCGTCACCACCCTCGCCACCGACCGCGCCCTGCTCCTGCTCGGCGTCCCCGGCACCGCCAAGACCTGGGTGTCCGAACACCTCGCCGCCGCCGTCAGCGGAGACTCCACCCTCCTCGTGCAGGGCACCGCCGGCACCCCCGAAGAAGCCATCAGGTACGGCTGGAACTACGCCCGGCTGCTCGCCCACGGCCCCAGCCGCGAGGCCCTCGTCCCCAGCCCCGTCATGCGGGCCATGGCCGACGGCATGACCGCCCGCGTCGAAGAACTCACCCGCATCCCCGCCGACGTCCAGGACACCCTCATCACCGTCCTGTCCGAGAAGACCCTGCCGATACCGGAGCTCGGCCAGGAGGTGCAGGCCGTACGCGGCTTCAACCTCATCGCCACCGCCAACGACCGCGACCGCGGGGTCAACGAGCTCTCCAGCGCACTGCGCCGCCGCTTCAACACCGTCGTCCTGCCCCTGCCCGCCACGGCCGACGCCGAGGTCGACATCGTCGCCCGCCGCGTCGACCAGATGGGCCGCGCCCTCGACCTGCCGGCCGCGCCCGAGGGCCTGGAGGAGATCCGCCGCGTCGTCACCGTCTTCCGCGAGCTGCGCGACGGGGTCACCGACGACGGCCGCACGAAGGTGAAGTCGCCCAGCGGCACCCTCTCCACCGCCGAAGCCATCTCGGTCGTCACCGGCGGCCTCGCCCTGGCCGCCCACTTCGGGGACGGCGTGCTGCGCCCCTCCGACGTGGCCGCGGGCATCCTCGGCGCGGTGGTCCGCGACCCGGCCGCCGACAAGGTCGTCTGGCAGGAGTACCTCGAGGCCGTCGTCCGTGAGCGGGACGGCTGGAAGGACTTCTACCGCGCCTGCCGGGAGGTGACGGCATGAGCCCGAGCCCGAAGGGCCCGCTGCTGCTGGGCGTCCGCCACCACGGGCCCGGTTCGGCCCGCGCCGTGCGCGCCGCCCTGGACGCCGCCCGCCCCGCGGCCGTCCTGGTCGAGGGGCCGCCCGAGGGGGACGCGCTCATCGCACTGGCAGCCGACCCGGGGATGCGGCCCCCCGTGGCGCTGCTCGCGCACGCCGCGGACGACCCGGGCCGCGCCGCGTTCTGGCCGCTGGCCGACTTCTCCCCGGAGTGGGTCGCCATCCGCTGGGCCCAGGAGGCCGGCGTACCGGTGCGGTTCATCGACCTCCCGGCCGCCCACTCCCTGGCCGGGGCCGCCGAGCCGGACCCGCAGGCGCAGGGCGAGGCCGATGCGGCCGGCGCCGTACGGATCGACCCGCTCGCCGTACTGGCCGAGACCGCCGGGTACGACGATCCCGAGCGCTGGTGGGAGGACGTGGTCGAACACCGGGGCGCCGGGGGCGCGCAGGAGGCCGCGCTCGGCGCGTTCGAGGCCCTCGGGGAGGCCATGGGCGCCCTGCGCGAGGCGTACGGGGACGGCGGCCACGCCCGCGACCTGGTCCGCGAGGCGTACATGCGGCAGCGGATGCGGGCCGCCCGCCGGGAGTTCGGCGACGCCTACGCCGTGGTGTGCGGCGCCTGGCACGTCCCGGCGCTCCGGGCCAAGACCACCGTGGCCGCGGACAAGGCCCTGCTCACCGGCCTGCCCAAGGTCAAGGTGGAGACCACCTGGGTGCCCTGGACCCACCGCAGGCTCGCCCGGGCCGGGGGCTACGGCGCGGGGATCACCTCGCCCGGCTGGTACGCGCACCTCTTCGCGGCCCGGGACCGGCCGGTGGAACGCTGGCTGACGAAGGTCGCCGGCCTGCTCCGGGAAGAGGACCGGCAGGTCTCCTCGGCGCACGTCATCGAGGCGGTCCGGCTGGCCGACACCCTCGCCGCGATGCGGGGCAGACCCCTGCCCGGGCTGACGGAGACCCTGGAAGCCGTCCGGGCGGTGATGTGCGACGGATCCGACGTACCGCTCGCCCTGATCGAGGACCGCCTCGTCGTCGGCGACGTGCTCGGCGAGGTCCCGGACGCGGCCCCCGTCGTACCGCTCCAGCGGGATCTGACCCGGCAGCAGCGTTCGCTGCGCCTCAAGGCCGAGGCCCAGGACCGCGAGCTGGAGCTCGACCTGCGCAAGGACACCGATGCGGCGAAGTCGCTGCTCCTGCACCGGCTGCGGCTGCTCGGCATCGACTGGGGCACTCCCACCGCCTCGCGGGGCAGCACCGGGACCTTCCGCGAGACGTGGCGGCTGCGCTGGGAGCCCGAGCTGTCGGTGCGCGTCGCCGAGGCCGGCATCTGGGGCACCACCGTCCTCGCGGCGGCCACCGCCCGCGCCGAGTCCGATGCCGCGGGCGCCGCGGAACTGGGCGAGGTCACGGCCCTGGCCGAACGGTGCCTGCTGGCCGGGCTGTCCGAGGCGCTGCCCGCGGTGCTGCGGGCCCTCGCGGACCGGGCCGCGCTCGACACCGATGTCGCGCAGCTCGCCAAGGCGCTGCCCGCGCTGGCCCGTTCGCTGCGGTACGGGGACGTCCGGGGCACCGACGCCGCGGCCCTGGGCACGGTGGCGGCCGGGCTCGCCGAGCGGATATGCGTGGCGCTGCCGCCCGCCTGCACCGTCGGCCTGGACGCCGACGCGGCGGCGGAGCTGCGGGGCCACGTCGACGCGGTGCACGGGGCGGTCGCCCTGCTGACGGACGCCCAGGAGGGGCTGCGGGAGCGCTGGTCCGCGGTGCTGCGGACGCTGGCCGGGCGGGACGCCGTGCCCGGCCTGATCCGCGGCCGGGCGGCCCGGCTGCTGCTCGACGAAGGGCGGCTGTCCGCCGGGGAGACGGCCCGGCTGATGGGGCTCGCCCTGTCCCCGGCCACCGCCCCGGCCGATGCGGCGGGCTGGATCGAGGGCTTCGCGGGCGGCAGTTCCGGCGGAGGCACGCTCCTGGTCCACGACGAGCGGCTGCTGGCCCTGATCGACGCCTGGCTCGTGGGCGTGCCCGAGCGGGCCTTCACCGACGTACTGCCCCTGCTGCGCCGGACGTTCGGGGCGTACGAGCCGGGGGTGAAGCGGACGCTGGGCGAGCTGGTGCGCCGGGGGCCCGGGGCACCGGCCGCGGGGACCGGCCCGGGCGCGGCCCCCGAGGGCTTCGCCCCGGAACTGGACCCGGACCGGGCGGACGCGGTGGTGGCGCTGGTACGGCTGCTGCTGGCCGCCCCGCCGCCGGGCGAGGCCGCGGCGGTGGCCGTGGCCTGACGGCCGCCGGGCTCCCGGAGTCCGCGGGCCGCGGGCAGGACACGGCGGGGCGCCCCGGGCGGGGTGCAGGCAGGCAAACAGCGCAGGGCGGGGCAGGGCGGGGCAGGGCGGAACCGGCACGGACGGGCCGGTCAGGGAAGACCGGCGCTTGACGGCCGGCCGACGACGGACAAGACGAGCGCAGGGGGACGGACAGATGGCGACCGGTACGGACGAGCAGGCGCAGGCGCAGGCACAGGCAGGGCCCGCCGGGGCGGCGGGGGTGGCCAGGCCTGCCGGGGTGGCAGGGGTGACGGGGACTGCCGGGCCTGGCGGGGTGGCCAGGCCTGCAGGGGTGGCAGGGGTGACGGGGACCGCCGGGGCGGCGGGGGTGGCCGGACCCGTCAGGGCGGCAGGGGTGGCAGGGACCGCCGGGGCTGCCGGTGGCGCGGAGGCCGGGGCTGCCAAAGGCGCGGCGGCGGGGGTGACAGGGTCCGCCGGGGCGGCCGGGACCGCGGAGGTCGGGGCTGCCGGAAGCGCGGCGGCGCGGGCTGCCGAAGCCGCGGGGGCCGGGGCCGACGAGCGGCTGCGGCGGTGGCGGATGGTGCTCGGCGGGGGCGAGGCCGACGGGACCGGCCGTGCGCTGACCGGGCGGGACGCGGCGATGGACGCCGCGCTCGGCGCGCTCTACGGCGGCGGTGCCGGCGGCTCCCGCAAGGCGCCGGGGGAGCGGTCGGCGGGGCTCGGCGGCTCCGCGCCCCACGTGGCCCGCTGGCTCGGCGACATCCGCACGTACTTCCCCACCTCGGTGGTCCAGGTCATGCAGCGGGACGCCATCGAGCGCCTCGGCCTGTCCTCGCTGCTGCTGGAGCCCGAGATGCTGGAGGCCGTCGAACCCGACGTCCACTTGGTCGGCACCCTGCTCTCCCTGCACAAGGCGATGCCCGAGACGACGAAGGAGACCGCACGGGCCGTGGTCCGCAAGGTGGTCGAACAGCTGGAGAAGCGCCTGGCCACCCGTACCCGGGCCACGCTCACGGGCGCCCTCGACCGCTCCGCCCGGATCAGCCGCCCCCGCCACCACGACATCGACTGGAACCGCACGATCCGGGCCAACCTCAAGAACTACCTGCCCGAGTACCGCACCGTCGTCCCCGAACGGCTCATCGGGTACGGCCGAGCGGCCCAGTCGGTGAAGAAGGAGGTGATCCTCTGCATCGACCAGTCCGGATCGATGGCGGCTTCCGTCGTCTACGCCTCCGTCTTCGGTGCCGTCCTCGCCTCCATGCGCTCCCTCGCCACCCGCCTCGTCGTCTTCGACACCGCCGTCGTCGACCTGACGGACCAGCTCGACGACCCGGTGGACGTGCTCTTCGGCACCCAGCTGGGCGGCGGCACCGACATCAACCGGGCCCTCGCCTACTGCCAGTCGAAGATCACCCGGCCTGCCGACACCGTCGTCGTCCTCATCAGTGATCTTTACGAGGGCGGCATACGCAACGAGATGCTCAAGAGGGTGGCCGCCATGAAGGGGGCGGGGGTCGAGTTCGTGACCCTGCTCGCCCTCTCCGACGAGGGGGCCCCCGCCTACGACCGGGAACACGCCGCGGCCCTGGCCGCGCTCGGCGCACCGGCATTCGCCTGCACCCCCGACCTGTTCCCGGAGGTAATGGCCGCGGCCCTGGAGAAGCGGCCCCTGCCCGTGCCCTGACGGGATGCCGCTGTGAATGGGCTGATCGCACGAAGTTCCAGCTCAACCGTGAGGCGTTCTGTGACAGGTATCACCGCTCAGGTGTGATCTGCGATTTAGGGACCTACGTCCCACGGGGATAACCTGCGGGACGGACATGCCGCGTCCACGGTCACCGTGTGCGCCTTCCTTGTGACAGCGCCGTCACGTTGCCCTCCGCGGCACGCCCACGCAGATAGCAGAAAACCGCGAATCACTGCGAATCTTTGAAGACAAGGGACGGACGCGCGTGGACCTGTTCGAGTACCAGGCGAGGGACCTCTTCGCCAAGCACGGTGTACCGGTGCTGGCCGGTGAAGTCATCGACACGCCTGAGGCGGCTCGCGAGGCCACCGAGCGGCTGGGCGGCAAGTCGGTCGTCAAGGCGCAGGTGAAGGTCGGCGGCCGCGGCAAGGCCGGTGGCGTGAAGCTGGCCGCCACCCCGGACGAGGCAGTCGCCCGGGCGACGGACATCCTCGGCATGGACATCAAGGGCCACACGGTCCACAAGGTGATGATCGCCGAGACTGCTCCCGAGATCCTCGAGGAGTACTACGTCTCGTACCTCCTCGACCGCACCAACCGCACCTTCCTGGCCATGGCCTCGGTCGCGGGCGGCATGGACATCGAGCAGGTCGCCGAGGAGACCCCGGAGAAGCTCGCCAAGGTCCCGGTGAACGCCAACGAGGGCGTGACCATCGAGAAGGCCCGCGAGATCGTCGCGCTGGCGAAGTTCCCGGCCGAGGTCGCCGAGCAGGTCGCCGAGGTCCTCGTGACCCTGTGGGACACCTTCATCGCCGAGGACGCGCTCCTCGTCGAGGTCAACCCGCTCGCGAAGGTCGCCTCCGGCGACGTCATCGCGCTCGACGGCAAGGTCTCGCTCGACGAGAACGCCGAGTTCCGCCAGCCGGGCCACGAGGAGTTCGTGGACCACGCGGCCGCGAACCCGCTCGAGGCCGCCGCCAAGGCGAAGAACCTCAACTACGTGAAGCTCGACGGCGAGGTCGGCATCATCGGCAACGGCGCGGGTCTCGTCATGAGCACCCTCGACGTCGTCGCGTACGCCGGCGAGAACCACGGCGGCGTCAAGCCCGCCAACTTCCTGGACATCGGCGGTGGCGCCTCCGCCGCCGTCATGGCCAACGGTCTCGAGATCATCCTCGGTGACCCGGACGTCAAGTCCGTCTTCGTCAACGTCTTCGGTGGCATCACCGCGTGCGACGAGGTCGCCAACGGCATCGTCCAGGCGCTGCAGCTGCTCGAGGACAAGGGCGAGGCGGTCACCAAGCCGCTGGTCGTCCGTCTCGACGGCAACAACGCCGAGCTGGGTCGCAAGATCCTCTCGGACGCCAACCACCCGCTGGTCCAGCGCGTGGACACCATGGACGGCGCGGCCGACAAGGCCGCCGAGCTCGCGGCTGCGAAGTAAGGGCAGAGGTCACAGACTCACATGGCTATCTTCCTCAACAAGGACAGCAAGGTCATCGTCCAGGGCATGACCGGTGCCACGGGCATGAAGCACACCAAGCTGATGCTGGCTGACGGCACCAACATCGTCGGCGGCGTGAACCCGCGCAAGGCCGGCACCACCGTCGACTTCGACGGCACCGAGGTCCCGGTCTTCGGCTCCGTCGCCGAGGCGATGGAGAAGACGGGCGCCAACGTCTCCGTCCTCTTCGTCCCGCCGGCCTTCGCCAAGGCCGCCGTCGTCGAGGCCATCGACGCCGAGATCCCGCTGGCCGTCGTCATCACCGAGGGCATCGCGGTGCACGACTCCGCCGCCTTCTGGGCGTACGCGACCGCCAAGGGCAACAAGACCCGGATCATCGGCCCGAACTGCCCGGGTCTGATCACCCCCGGCCAGTCCAACGCCGGCATCATCCCGGGCGACATCACCAAGCCCGGCCGCATCGGTCTCGTGTCCAAGTCCGGCACGCTGACCTACCAGATGATGTACGAGCTCCGTGACATCGGCTTCTCCTCCGCCGTCGGCATCGGTGGCGACCCGGTCATCGGCACGACGCACATCGACGCCCTCGCGGCGTTCGAGGCCGACCCCGACACCGACCTGATCGTCATGATCGGCGAGATCGGCGGCGACGCCGAGGAGCGTGCGGCGGACTTCATCGCGAAGAACGTCACCAAGCCGGTCGTCGGTTACGTCGCGGGCTTCACCGCCCCCGAGGGCAAGACCATGGGCCACGCCGGCGCCATCGTCTCCGGCTCCTCCGGCACCGCGCAGGCCAAGAAGGAGGCCCTCGAGGCCGCCGGCGTCAAGGTCGGCAAGACGCCGACCGAGACCGCCAAGCTGGCCCGCGAGATCCTGAACGCCGCGCAGTAGTCGTACGCGCAGCAGCAGTGGCACGGGCGTGGCCCGCACCCTCCGGGGTGCGGGCCACGCCCGTTTCTCATTCGCCGCGGGGGACGAGCCGGCCGGGACCGGACGTCGCCGGATCGGCGCGCAGCTTGTCCTGGAGCTCCTTGCTCCGTTCGGTGAGCCGCTGGGGGCCGCTGTGCGGGGGCACCCCGGACACGCTCGATCCCGGGGCCCGCGGGGGCTCGTACTCCCTGGGCGCGGTCGTGACCGTGTACGTGGTCGCGACCGCGATCACCGCGGTCAGGCCGAGGACCGCGCGCGTCCAGCGCCGGGCGCGGTTCTCCCCGGCGAGGCGCACCTCGGCCGCCGGACGCGGTACGAGCCGGACGGCCGGCCGTAGGGCGGTGAACCGCTCGTGCAGCAGCGCCGACTGCTTCTCGGGCGGCACGTCGACCAGCTCGGGGATCAGCTCGGACAGCTCTTCGTGCGCGTTGAGGAGGCGGTGCGCGGTGGTGGGGGTGCTCGCCTCCGTCTCGGCGGCGGTGTCGGGCAGGTCGAGGCCGACGCCGTCGTAGAGCAGCACGGTGCGGCGGTGCGTGGGGTGCAGCCCGAGCATGGCGTCCAGGAGGATCCGGTCGGCGGGATCGGCCGGCGGCTTCTCCTGTGCCGGGGGGTTGCGGTGCGAGCGTCGCAGCCGGTGCCAGGGGGAGAGCGCGTACTCGTACGTCGCCGCGCGCACCCAGCCGACCGGGTCGGGGTCGGTGGCCACCGCCGGCCACTGCGCCCAGGCCTGCTGGAACGCCCGCTCCACGGCCTCGTGGGCGAGGGCCCGGCGGCCGGTGAGCAGGTACGCCTGCCGGGTGAGGGCGCCGGCCGCACGGTCGTAGAGGGCGTCGAACGCAACCGTGGCGGGCGGTCCGGGCGCAGCCCCGGCGTCGGGCTCGGCCTTGGCGTCGTCGGCGGCCTCGGGCTCGGCGTCGGCCTCGGCCCCGGGGGGCTGCGCCTGCGCCTGCTCGGGCTCCGGCTCCGGCTCCGACGGAGGTACGAGGGCGTCGGGATTCGGCTCGGCGGGGGGCTGCGGGGGCTCGGCCGGGGTGCGGTCCGGCTCGGTCGCGGGGGCAGGGCCGAGGAGGTCGTGGGAGCCCGCGCCGGTCCCGTTCGCGGAGCCCGCGCCGGTCCGGACGGGGGTCTTGGTCTCGTGCCGGGTCAGGGCGGCGGGCGGCTTCGCGGCCCGCTTGGCCGCGGGCTTGGGCCGGGTCCCGGGGGCACCGGCCTGCCTGCCCTGCCCGCCCCCGGCGGAGGCCCGTACGGAGCCGATCGCCCGCAGCGAGGAGCCCCGGGCGGCGCCGTCCTCCCGCGCCTCGGCGGCGGTGGCCTCCTGTGCCTGCGGGTGCGCGGCCTCAGGGGTGGCCTCGGCGTGCGGCTCCTGGCCGTCCGCCTCTTGGCCGTCCGCCTCCTCGGCATCCGACCCGGGGGCCCCGAGGTCCGCCAGGAGCCGTGCGTACAGCGTGCGTTTTCGCCCCCGCGGGTCCGTACGGCCCGACTCCCAGGACCGTACGGTGGCCGGGGCCACGCCCATCACCCCCGCAACCTGCTCGTGCGTCAGGTCCGCCGCTTCGCGCAGTCTGCGCCGCTCCTCGGGGGAGGGGAGGCCCAGCTCCTTGACGCTTCGTGTCATGCCACACTCCCCGCGACCCGACGGCTCTGGGCGAAAAAGTACATAAACGTATATTGAGCGACACCACGGGCATTCGCCTGTTACCCGCCCATAGCGCGTGTCGTTGGCACCATGGCGGGGTGACCCAAGTGACCGAACGCGGCACCCCGTTGCCCACGGCCCCACGGGCCGGCGGGCGGCGCCGTTCACCGGCGGCCGCCGCCTGCGTGGTGGGCGGCGCCGTGGCGGCCGGACTCGGGCTCGGCTTCCTCGCCGTGCTCGTCATCGTGCTGTGGATCAGCTCCCCCTACCCCGACAGCGGCCCCGGCGGGGCCCTGCACCTGGCCGCCGGGCTGTGGCTGCTGGCCCACGGGACCGATCTGGTGCGCTACGAGACGCTGTCCGGCGTGCCCGCACCCGTCGGTGTGACGCCCCTGCTCCTGGTGGCCCTGCCCGTGCTGCTCATGCGGCGCGCGGCCCGGCTGGGCAGCGCCTCCGGCGAAGGGGAGGCCGAGGGCGAGGAGGAGGTGCTGCCCGCCAGTGCCGTCTTCTCCGCCGTGCTCTGCGGCTACCTGTCCGTCGGGGCCCTCGCCACGGTGTACGCGGCGGGCGGCCCCATGCCCGCCGACCCGCTCAGTGCGGCCTGGCACGTCCCGCTGGTCGCCGCGCTCGCTGCCGCCGGAGGGGTCTGGGGCGCCCGGGGACGTCCGCTCGGGCCCCTGCCGCGGTGGGTCCCGGGGGGCGTGCGCAGAGCCATCGGGCGCCCCCGGTACGCGCTGGCGCTGCGGTCGGGGGTGGGTGGGGCCCTCGTCCTGCTGGGCGGTGGGGCGCTGCTGGTCGGTGCCTCGCTCGCGTGGCACGGCGCGGAGGTCCAGGGATCCTTCGTGACGCTGACCGGGGTGTGGTCGGGCCGGTTCGCGGTCCTGCTGCTCGCGGTGGCGCTGATCCCGAACGCCATGGTCTGGGCCGCGTCCTACGCCCTCGGGCCCGGCTTCGCGCTCGGCACCGGGGCGACCGCCACCCCGCTCGGCTTCACGGGCACGCCCGTGCTGCCCCGCTTCCCGCTGCTGGAGGCCCTTCCGGCGGAAGGGCCGGGGACACCGCTGACCTGGGCGGCCGGCGGGATTCCGCTGCTGGCCGGACTGGCGGTGGGCTGGTTCGCGGTACGCCGGGCGCGTGAGGTCTCGTACGGGGAGACCGCGCTCACGGCGGCCCTCGGGTCCCTGGTGTGCGGGCTGACGACGGCCGGGCTGGCGGCGGCCTCCGCGGGGCCGCTGGGATCGCAGGAGCTGTCCGCGTTCGGGCCGACGTGGTGGGCCGCGGGGGCGGCTGCCTTCGGCTGGGCGCTGGTGCCGGCGGTTCCGCTGGCGGTGGCGGTGCATGCGTGGCGTACCCGGCCGGCGGGCGGCTTCGCCGGTCCGGACGACCCGGAGGACGACGAATGGCACGACAGCGGCGTCCGGGAGGTCCGCTGGGCCGCGCTGCGGCGGGCTGCGGGCACGCTGGTCCCCGACTTCCCGTCGGAGCCGGAGCCCTCGCGGGCGGCGGCCCCGATGGCGGCCCCGGCGGCTGCCCCGGCGGCGGTCCCGGCCGGAGCCCCGGCCGAGGCCCCGGCGCGGCTCAAGGGGGTGGCGCGACCCGTACGGGTGGTGTCGGGGCTGGACCTGGACCTGACGCCGATCCCGCTGACGGCCAGGCCGGTGGCTGCGCCGCTGGTTCCGCCCGTCACGGGGGCGCGGGTGCTGCCGCGGCGCAAGCCGCCGGTGTAAGGGGGTCCCTGCGGGGCTCGGCGGTGAGGTGGTGCCCCGTCTGCGGCGCCGCTGCACGGGGCTCCGCCCCGGACCCCGCGCCTCAAGCGCCGGCGGGGCTGATTTTTGCCCAGGCTGGGCGTTGGTGCTGGCCGTGGGGTGGTGCCTCGTTTGCGGCGCCGCTGCACGGGGCTCCCGCCCCGGACCCCGCTCCTCAAACGCCGGAGGGGCTGGATTTTGCCCAGGCGGGGCGTTGGATGTGCTGGCCGTTGCGGTGCTTGGCGGGGTCGGGGGGTGTGGGGCGGGGTCCCTCCGGAGTGTCTCCTCGAGGGGAGTGGGGACACTGCGGGGTGTCCCCGCAGGACGAGCGCGCAACCTGGGCCGCCACATCTTGACCGGGCTCAGTGC
>NZ_JOFT01000039.1 GCF_000725805.1 Streptomyces xanthophaeus
ACGACCCGGCCGACGAGCGCGTGGTCTCGCACATCTCCTCCACCGCCATCGAAGGCGGCACCGCACACCCCGAACTGAAGCTCATCGCGACGAACTGACCCTGCCGTGCTGACGCTTCACACCGCCGAACTCCTCGTCGCCGGGCCGGGCGCCGTCCCGCTGCCCGGCGGTGCGGTGCTCGTCGAAGGAGACCGGATCGCCCGCGTGGGAACGTACGCGTCCCTCGGCGCGGCCTATCCGCACGCCCGCGCCCGCCGCTGGCCCGGAGTGCTCACCCCGGGCCTGTTCGTCCGCGGGGCGGACGCCCTGCTGGAGCGGACGTACTACCCGGACGACCCCTACGAGGTCACCGAGCTCGGCAGCGAGCCGATCCGCGGGGAAGCCGAGCTGGACGCGCTGAAGATGACCGAGGCGCGCTGGGGCAACAGCGCCCGCCGCGGCACGCAGAAGCTGCTGGCCCGCGGGGTGGTGGCGGTGACCGGCCGCCTCACGGTCCCGGCGGTGCGCACGGCGGTGGTCCGCTCGGGTCTGACGGCCCTGCCCCCGGCCCCGTACGAGGGGCAGCCCTCGCTGGACCCGTTCGCCGGACGGGACACGGCCGGACAGGCCTTCCACGGGGTCCTGGAGGAAGGCGTCCCGGCCCGCTTCGCGGTCTTCGCGGTCGCGGACGAGGCGGAGTTGCTGGTGCGGGGCGCGACCACCTGCGTGGCCACGGTCATCGGGGGCCGGCTGCTCCACCGCCGTCGCTGAGGCGCGGCGGGCCGCCCGCGGACTCCCGGGCCAGGGCCGCCAGCAGGCAGGCCTGGAGGCGGCTGATCCCGCCCAGCTTGGCCCGGATGTTGACCACGTGGAACTTGACCGTGCTGACGGACAGCTGGAGTTCCCCGGCGAGCTCCGCGTTGGAGGCTCCGGTCGCCAGGCACAGGAACACCGCCGACTCCTGTTCGGTGAGCTGGGCCGTGGACGGAGCTTCCCGCCGGGCCCCTTCCCCGTCCGGCGGGAACCAGGCCGGGACGCTGAAGCTGACGACGCGCACGGTTGACCACTCCTCGCCCCCGGCCGGGCCACGGTGCGGCCCGGCTCTCCCTGCCTAAGGGACGCGCGGGCCCGACAGATAGGTTCCGTCGCCGTCGAACGGCCAGGCGTTGGACTTGCAGCCGAGCAGTCCCTTGATCTGCTGCATCATCGCCGGTGCGGGCTTTCCGGGGCCCGGGCAGGTCTCGTGCTCGCGGCCCAGTTCGTGGCCGACCTCGTGGTTGACGATCAGCGCCCGGTACTCCTCCACGGTGCCGCTGAACTGGGGCGAGCCCTCCTGCCAGCGCTTGAGGTTCACCACGACCGTGTGCCCGGCCCGGCAGTTGGTCTCGCCGATCAGCTCGGGGGTGACCACCTCGCAGAGCCGGTCGGTGGTCGTGGGAGTGGCGATCTTGACGGTGAAGTCCACCGGCTGGCCCGCTCCGACGAGCTGGAAGCCGTACGCCGGGTCCCTGGTCCAGCCGCGCGGGTCGCCCAGGATCTTCTCCACGGCGCGGGCGGCGGTGTCCGGGTCGACCCCGCTGCCCTCCTCGGTCTCCAGCCGCCAGCGCAGCGCGGTCCCCTTGCCCTGGGGCTGCCCGGAGGCCGCGGACGCCGCGAAGGTGCCCGGCTTGGCGGGCGCCGGGGCGGAGGCGGAGGCCGCGGGCGTGGGCGAGGCCGGGGCGGGCGCGGCCGGGGACGACGGGGCGGCGGTGGAGGGGGCGGGGCCGGGGGAGCGCTGGCCGCCTTGCGGGGCCGCGTCCGCGCCGTCGCCGGGGGCGGTGGCGGCGTCCTGCGGCTCCGGCCGGGCCGCCGGGCGCCCGTCCGCGACGGCGGCGGTGTCCTGCGAAGGCACCAGGACGTAGACGGCCGCGGAGGCCGCGATCAGTGCCGCCGAGCCGAGGATCGTACGCCGCAGCCGCCTGCGCCGCTCCGCCCGGCGTCTGGCGCGCGGGCTGAGGCGGGAGCGACCGTCGGTATGGCCTGCCGGCATCGTGAAGCCCTCTGTTCGTGGCGGCCGAGGCCGGACCATGAGCCTGCGGGACCCGGCGGGTGACCCTCACCGGGCCGCATGCCCGCCAGTCAACGCGGATCCACCGGGCCCGCGTAACTGTCCTTCGGGCCAGTTGTGCTGCCCCGGCGCCCCGTGTCCGTGGCCGTACGGGCCCGGTGTCCGCAGCGGTGGAGCCCCCGGCGGGAGCGGGGCCCGGGCCCTGAGAGGATGGGGACGTACCCGACGATCCGCATCGCACCCCGAGGGGCCAACGCCAGTGACCCGCGCTTCCCTGGACAAGCAGCCGCACGAAGTCGCCTCCATGTTCGACGGTGTGGCGGCGAACTACGACCTCACCAACGACGTGATCTCCCTCGGCCAGGCCCGGCTCTGGCGCAAGGAGGTCGCCAAGGCGGTCGCCGCCCGCCCCGGCCAGCTGGTCCTGGACCTGGCCGCCGGGACGGCGACCTCCTCGCTGCCCTTCGCCGCGGCCGGCGCGTACGTCGTCCCCTGCGACTTCTCCCTCGGGATGCTCCGCGAGGGCAAGAAGCGCAACCCGTGGCTGCCGCTGACCGCCGGTGACGCGACGAAGCTCCCGTTCAAGGACGAGGTCTTCGACAGCGTGACGATCTCCTTCGGACTGCGCAACGTCCAGGACACCGACGCGGCCCTGCGCGAGTTGTACCGGGTGACCAAGCCCGGCGGCCAGGTCGTCATCTGTGAGTTCTCGCAGCCCACCTGGGCGCCGTTCCGCACCGTCTACATGGAGTACCTGATGCGGGCCCTGCCGCCCGTGGCCCGGGTGGTCTCCTCCAACCCCGACGCGTACGTCTACCTCGCCGAGTCCGTCCGCGAGTGGCCCGACCAGCCGGCGCTGGCCGCCCTCCTGCAGAAGGCCGGCTGGTCCAGGACCGCCTGGCGCAACCTCAGCGGCGGCATCGTCGCGCTGCACCGGGGCACCAAGGCCTGACCGCCGTGCCGGACACCGATCCCCTCGACTACGCGGCCCTGCTGGAGAGCATCGCGAACGACGTGGCGCCGCTGGTGGGCAGCGGCACCCCCGCCGAGTACATCCCGGCGCTGGCGTCTGTGGACCCGAAGCGGTTCGGCATGGCCGTCGCCGACCTCGAAGGCAACGTCTTCGGGGTGGGGGACTGGCAGGTGCCCTTCTCCACGCAGTCCGTCACCAAGGTGTTCGCGCTCGCCCTGGCCCTGGCCGAGGGCGGCGACAGCCTGTGGGAGCGGGTCGGCCGGGAGCCCTCCGGCAATCCCTTCAACTCGCTGGTGCAGCTGGAGTACGAGAACGGCATCCCGCGCAACCCGTTCATCAACGCGGGCGCGCTCGTGGTCACCGACCGGCTCCAGACGCTGACCGGCGACGCGAGCAGCGAACTGCTCGGCTTCCTGCGGGAGGAGAGCCAGAACCCGGAGCTGTCCTTCGACGCCGAGGTGGCGGCCTCCGAGCAGGAGCACGGCGACCGCAACGCGGCCGTGGCGCACTTCATGGCCTCGTACGGGAACATCGACAACCCGGTCCCGGCCCTGCTGGAGCACTACTTCTGGCAGTGCTCCATCGAGATGAGCTGCGCCGACCTGGCCCGCGCCGGACGCTTCCTGGCCCGGCACGGGCTGCGGGCCGACGGTTCGCGCCTGCTGACGCGCAGCGAGTCCAAGCAGATCAACGCGGTCATGCTGACCTGCGGGACGTACGACGCGGCGGGCGAGTTCGCCTACCGCGTCGGGCTGCCCGGCAAGAGCGGGGTGGGCGGCGGGATCGTCGCGGTCGTCCCGGGCCGGTGCACCGTGGCGGTGTGGAGCCCCGGGCTGGACGCCCGGGGCAACTCCGTCGCGGGTGTGGCGGCCCTCGACCGGTTCACGACCCTGACGGGGCTCTCGGTCTTCTGAGGCCCGGCCCGACCGGCGTCCTAGACCTCGGCTACGGCGTCCTGGACCCCGGTCCCCGCTCCGGCACCCGCTCCGGCCTTCTCCAGGTCCGCGGCGAGCTCCAGCCGGTAGCGGCGGCCCGGGTTTCCGCGCGGGCTGGTGAACTCCTCGGCCACGTCCATCCCGAGGCGTTCCGCGACCGCCACCGAACGGGTGTTGCGGGCGTCGATCATCGCGACGACGTGCGGTACGCCTGCCTCGCGCACCCGCTCGACGGTGGCGAGGGCGGCGGCGTACGCGTACCCGCGGCCCCAGTGCTCGCGGCCGAGCCGCCAGCCGATCTCGGTCTCGCCGACCGGACCCCAGTCCAGGGGCCAGGGCTGGGCCCCGGTGAAGCCGATCACCGTGCCTTCCGCGTCCAGCAGGGTCCACAGGCAGTAGCCGAGCTGGGCGTCGTGCATGCGCTGGCGCGCGGTGAACTCCTCGTACGCGGACAGTTCGGCGGGCCCGCCCAGGAATTCCATGACGTCGGAGTCGTCGAAGATGCGGTGCCAGGCGTGCGCGTCCTCGTCCGTCGGCACGCGCAGCCGTACGGGAGGGAGCGACCGGGCCGGGGCGCCCGACGCGGACGCGGGCGTGGGCAGGGCTGAGCTGGGCGAGCTGGTCAACGGGGAGACCCTTCTGATCGCTATCTCTCTCGCTGCATAGACTGCACATGTCCGGTGCCGCCTGGCACCCTATATCGAGCCTTCGGGAGACCCAGCCGTGACCGAGCCCCTCTCCGAACACTCCGCGGATGTGATCGTCGTCGGTGCCGGGCCCGCCGGCGCGACCACCGCGTACTACCTCGCCAAGGCCGGACTCGACGTACTGCTGTTGGAGAAGACGGCGTTCCCGCGCGAGAAGGTCTGCGGCGACGGACTGACCCCGCGCGCCACCAAGCAGTTGGTGTCGATGGGCATCGACATCTCGGAAGAGGCCGGCTGGCTGCGGAACAAGGGCCTGCGGATCATCGGCGGCGGCCAGCGGCTCCAGCTGGACTGGCCGGAACTCGCCTCCTTCCCGGACTACGGACTCGTGCGCAAGCGCGACGACTTCGACGAGACCCTGGCCCGGCAGGCGCAGAAGGCCGGCGCGCGGCTGTACGAGCGCTGCAACGTCGGCGAGCCCGTCCGTGACCCGCGCACCGGCCACATCACCGGTGTGCAGGCGAAGCTGGGTGAGGAGAAGGTCCCGGTCACCTTCAGCGCCCCGCTGGTCGTCGCGGCCGACGGCAACTCCTCCCGGCTGTCCCTGGCGATGGGTCTGCACCGGCGCGAGGACCGTCCGATGGGCGTCGCGGTCCGTACGTACTTCACCTCGCCCCGGCACGACGACGACTACCTGGAGTCGTGGCTGGAGCTGTGGGACCGGCGCGGCGCCGAGGACCGGCTGCTGCCCGGCTACGGCTGGGTCTTCGGCATGGGTGACGGCACGTCCAACGTGGGCCTCGGCATCCTCAACTCCTCGTCCGCCTTCAAGGAGCTGGACTGGCGCGAGGTCCTCAAGGCCTGGTGCGCGTCCATGCCGGAGGACTGGGGCTACACCCCGGAGAACATGACGCAGCCGATCCGCGGCGCGGCCCTGCCGATGGCCTTCAACCGGCAGCCGCACTACACCAAGGGCCTGCTGCTGGTCGGTGACGCGGGCGGCCTGGTCAACCCGTTCAACGGCGAGGGCATCGCCTACGCCATGGAGTCGGGGCAGATCGCGGCCGAGGTCATCGTGCAGGCGCACGCCCGGTCCACCCCGGCCCTGCGCGAACTGGCCCTGCACTCGTACCCGAAGGTGCTCAAGGAGACGTACGGCGGCTACTACACGCTGGGCCGCGCCTTCGTGAAGCTGATCGGCAACCCGAAGGTCATGAAGGTCGCCACGCAGCGCGGCCTGACCCACCCGCTGCTGATGAAGTTCACGCTGAAGATGCTGGCGAACCTGACCGACCCGACGGGCGGCGACGCGATGGACCGCATCATCAACGGCCTCTCGAAGGTGGCCCCGAAGGCCTAGGGCCGGGCCCAGGAGGAGTCCGGAGGGGGCGCGGGCCGGTTCTGCCGGTTCCGCGCCCCTTTCGTGTCAGTCCTGCGCCCCGGAGCCGTCCGGGGCGGTGTGCACGGCGCGTACGGAGCGGGCCACCAGCACCAGTCCGCACAGCAGGAGGGCCGCGGAGGCGCTCCAGCCGAGAGCCAGGGCCAGCGGGTGCCCCGGCTTGTCCCAGGGGCGGGCGGTGGTCAGCAGCCAGCCGCCCACGGCCAGCAGGCCCAGCCCGAGCGCCGCGGGCGCCGCGGTGGGGTCGGCGCTGCGGTCGTCGGTGCGCTCGCCGGTGCCGTGGTCCTCGTCCGGCAGTCCGCTCACGGACCACCACCTCCAGGTCTCGAACGTCAGGGCGCGCCCGGCCATCTTCTCAGGGGGCTCCGGGGCTGCGGCACCCCGGGCGCGGTGGTCCGGGCAGGCCGAAAGGCCGGTACTCCGCCCCCGAGCGGGGGAGTACCGGCCTTTCGTGGTGCCGTGGTCTTCCGAGCGGGGCTCAGAGGATGCGGACGGCGCCCGACGGCTTGTCGTAGTTCATGTTGGTCTCGACGATGCCCGTGCTGGGGTTCTGCGCGCCGATGAACTTGCCGCCGCCGGAGTAGATGGCGACGTGGTACGAGCCGCTGCGGCTGCCCCAGTAGAGGATGTCGCCCGGCTGGAGGTTGCTCAGCGAGACGGAGGTGCCCATGGAGGACTGGGCGCCGGAGACGCGCGGCAGGGTGATGCCGGCGGCGCGGTACGCGGCCTGCACGAGGCCGGAGCAGTCGTACGAGGAGGGGCCGGTGCCGCCTCGGACGTACGCCTTGCCGACCTGGGCGCGGGCGAAGTTCACGATGGCGGCGGCGGAGCCGGTGGCCGGCGCGGAGACGTAGTTGCCGCTCTCCTTGCTCGGGGTGGCGGCGGTGTTGCCGGAGCCCGTGGAGCCGTTGGAGGTGGCCTTGGTGCTCAGCGAGGCGCGGGCGGAGCTGCGGTTGGCGCGCTCGGCCTCGGCCTTGCGGGCCTCCTCCTCCTGAGCCTTCTTCTCCGAGTCGGCCTTCTGCTGGGCGTCTTCCTTCGCCTTCTTCGCCTCGGCGGCAGCGCCGGTGCGGGCGCTCTCCTCCTGGGCGGTCAGTTCGCCCTCGACGGCGGCCGAGCGGGTGTTCTCGGCGGCGGTGGTGACGGCGGAGGAGACCTCGGCGGCCAGGTCCACGTCGAGGACCGGCATTTCGAGCGTCGTCTCGGCCACGGGCTCGGCGGACGGGGTCGCACTCGCGGTGCCGGCCATCGCCAGGGTGCTGAGGACGCCACCGGCAACTCCGGCGCGGACCGCGAGCTTCGAGGCGCTGCGGCGGGGCTTCCGGTGGCTGGGTATGTGAGCGGTGTGGGACATGAGAACAACCGCTATCAGGGGGTCCGGGTTCCCTTCAAGAAACGTGGGTTGCGCCACAGTTGTGCGCGAAGGGTGCTAACCGGGCGCGTCGCGCAGCGTTTTGACGCCGTAACGGGCGAATCGGACACGCCTGCACAGGGCTGTGATCATGGGGTTTCCGCAATAAGTCCCAATTGATCCTCGGCCTAGCATCCCTACGGACAGTTGGCCAAGCCCTCTTTCGGTAGCACCGATTCCGAGTGACGCAGGTCACATCCGGGCAGCCCTGTGCGGACGCTGTGACCCGGCCGTGCCCTCGTTGTGAAGGGATCGCCGCACAACCGCTGCGGGAGGGGTGCGCGCGGGTTCGTGAACGGACGCACACGGGGGTGGCCGCCGCGCCCTGCGCGTGCCCCGCGTCCACCTCCGTATGCGCGGTTTCCCCCGACCGGGCGACGCGAAATCCTTTATCACGACCGCCAGCGGGATACCAATTTGCCTGCACGGGCCACCGTTTGATAGGGCGACGCGCTCCCTACCTGCGGTAACGAGCTTGGATGTCACCTTTGGTGATCATGTGGCTGCTTCGCGTACGAAGATCACCACTCATCGGACTTCATGATCGTTCGTCAGGTGGTGGAGATCACAAACTCGTTGTTGTTACCCGTGTCGCAGATCACAGACGAGCGGGCATAAGATGCGCAGCAGTCCGGCTTGTGAACTGCCTCACATGTACACGATCTTCGCGAGGCGGGGCACTTCCCTCAGCTCCCGCTGGGGGACACCCCAGCCGGTGCAGCGGTCCAACGGTCAAGGACGACTGGAAGGAGCGAGGAGCGTGAATGCGTACGCGCCCATCCTCGTGCTCGGCGCCCTCGGCGCAGGGTTTGCGATCTTCTCCGTGGTCATGGCCACGCTGATCGGTCCAAAACGGTACAACCGGGCAAAGCTTGAAGCGTATGAGTGCGGCATCGAGCCGACTCCGATGCCGGCCGGCGGCGGTCGCTTCCCCATCAAGTACTACCTGACGGCGATGCTCTTCATCATCTTCGATATCGAGGTCGTCTTCCTTTACCCCTGGGCCGTCACCTTCGACTCCCTGGGGATCTTCGGGCTCGTCGAGATGCTGCTCTTCGTGCTCACCGTCTTCGTCGCCTACGCCTACGTCTGGCGCCGCGGCGGCCTGGAATGGGACTGAGGGGCTGAATTTCCATGGGACTGGAAGAGAAGCTGCCGAGCGGCTTTCTGCTGACCACCGTCGAACAGGCCGCGGGCTGGGTGCGCAAGTCATCCGTCTTCCCCGCGACCTTCGGCCTCGCCTGCTGCGCCATCGAGATGATGACCACGGGCGCGGGCCGCTACGACCTGGCCCGCTTCGGCATGGAGGTCTTCCGCGGTTCGCCGCGCCAGGCCGACCTGATGATCGTGGCCGGCCGGGTCAGCCAGAAGATGGCGCCGGTGCTGCGGCAGGTGTACGACCAGATGCCCGCTCCCAAATGGGTCATTTCCATGGGGGTTTGTGCATCTTCAGGCGGAATGTTCAACAACTACGCCATCGTCCAGGGCGTCGACCACATCGTCCCGGTGGACATCTACCTGCCCGGCTGCCCGCCGCGCCCCGAGATGCTGATGGACGCGATCCTCAAGCTCCACCAGAAGATCCAGGGCGGCAAGCTCGGCGTGAACCGGGAAGAGGCGGCACGCGAGGCGGAGGAGGCGGCCCTCAAGGCCCTCCCCATCATCGAGATGAAGGGGCTGCTCCGGTGAGCGAGACCCAAGAGCCGGAGAACGGCACCGCCGGCGGCGACGAGGCCAACGGCAGCAACGTCCCTGCGCCGCGCGCCCAGGGCCCGGAGGTCATCGGCGTCCGCAAGGGCATGTTCGGGGCCGGGGGCGGCGGGGACACCAGCGGCTACGGCGGCCTCGTGCGCACCGTGGCCCTGCCCGGCGCGACGAGCCGCCCCTACGGCTCCTACTTCGACGAGGTCGCCGACGAACTCGAAGGCGCCC
This sequence comes from Streptomyces xanthophaeus, assembly GCF_000725805.1. Taxonomy (GTDB): domain Bacteria; phylum Actinomycetota; class Actinomycetes; order Streptomycetales; family Streptomycetaceae; genus Streptomyces; species Streptomyces xanthophaeus. The sequence goes on from NZ_JOFT01000039.1 coordinate 9,321, forward strand.
TGGAGGAGCAGGACCTGGTCCCGGAGAACGCCATCGAGAAGACGGTGGTCGACCGGGGCGAGCTCACCTTCCACATCGCCCGCGAGCACCTCGTACGGGTCGCCTCCACCCTGCGCGACGACCCGGCCCTGCGCTTCGAGCTCTGCACGGGCGTCTCCGGCGTGCACTTCCCCGGCGACAAGGGCCGCGAACTGCACGCGGTCTACCACCTGCGCTCGCTCACCCACGGCCGGATCGTGCGGCTGGAGGTGTCCGTGCCGGACGCCGACCCGCACCTGCCCTCGCTCGTCGCGGTCTACCCGACGAACGACTGGCACGAGCGCGAGGCCTACGACTTCTTCGGCCTCGTCTTCGACGGGCACCCGGCCCTCACCCGGATCATGATGCCGGACGACTGGCAGGGCTTCCCGCAGCGCAAGGACTACCCGCTCGGCGGCATCCCCGTCGAGTACAAGGGCGCCCAGATCCCGGCTCCCGACCAGCGGAGGTCGTACAGCTGATGTCCACGTCAAACCACGCCTCCGCGCGCGAGACCACCGAAGGCACCGTCTACACCGTCACCGGCGGCGACTGGGACGAGGTCGTCCAGTCGGCGGCCAAGGCCGACGACGAGCGGATCGTCGTCAACATGGGCCCGCAGCACCCGTCCACCCACGGCGTGCTCCGGCTGATCCTGGAGATCGACGGCGAGACGGTCACCGAAGCCCGCTGCGGCATCGGCTACCTGCACACCGGCATCGAGAAGAACCTCGAATTCCGGAACTGGACGCAGGGCACCACCTTCGTGACGCGCATGGACTACCTGACGCCCTTCTTCAACGAGACGGCGTACTGCCTCGGCGTCGAGAAGCTCCTCGGCATCACCGACCAGATCCCCGACCGCGCCACCGTCATCCGCGTCCTGCTGATGGAGCTCAACCGGCTCTCCTCGCACCTGGTGTGCATCGCCACCGGCGGCATGGAGCTCGGCGCGACCACGATCATGATCTACGGGTTCCGGGACCGCGAGCTGATCCTCGACGTCTTCGAGCTGATCACCGGCCTGCGCATGAACCACGCGTTCGTCCGCCCCGGCGGCCTCGCCCAGGACCTGCCCCCCGGCGCGGTCGACCAGCTGCGCGAGTTCGTCAAGACCATGAAGAAGAACCTGCCGGAGTACGACAAGCTCGCCACCGGCAACCCCATCTTCAAGGCCCGCATGCAGGACGTCGGCTACCTCGACCTCACCGGCTGCATGGCGCTCGGCGCCACCGGCCCGGTCCTGCGCTCCGCCGGCCTGCCGCACGACCTGCGCAAGTCGGACCCGTACTGCGGCTACGAGGACTACGAGTTCGACGTACCGACCACCGACACCTGCGACTCCTACGGGCGGTTCCTGATCCGCCTGGAGGAGATGCGCCAGTCCCTGCGGATCGTCGAGCAGTGCCTGGACCGGCTGGAGCCGGGCCCGGTCATGGTCGCCGACAAGAAGATCGCCTGGCCCGCGCAGCTCGCCATGGGCCCGGACGGGCTCGGCAACTCGCTCGACCACATCAGGAACATCATGGGCACCTCCATGGAGGCCCTCATCCACCACTTCAAGCTGGTGACCGAAGGCTTCCGGGTCCCCGCCGGGCAGGTCTACGCGGCCGTCGAGTCACCCAAGGGCGAACTCGGGGTCCACGTCGTCTCCGACGGCGGCACCCGCCCCTACCGGGTCCACTACCGCGACCCGTCCTTCACCAACCTGCAGGCCATGGCCGCGATGTGCGAAGGCGGCCAGGTCGCCGACGTCATCGTCGCCGTCGCCTCCATCGACCCCGTGATGGGAGGCGTCGACCGATGACGGACATTTCCCTGGGCATGCCCCAGCTGCCCGCCCCCGACTATCCGGCGGAGGTACGCGAGCGGCTCGCCGCGGACGCCGCCGAGGTCATCGCCCGCTACCCCGACAGCCGCAGCGCGCTCCTGCCGCTGCTGCACCTGTGCCAGTCGCAGGAGGGCCACGTCTCGCGCACCGGCATCCGCTTCTGCGCCGAGGTGCTGGGCCTGACCACCGCGGAGGTCACGGCCGTCGCCACCTTCTACACGATGTACCGGCGGGGGCCCTCCGGGGACTACCAGGTCGGCGTCTGCACGAACACCCTGTGCGCGGTGATGGGCGGGGACGCCATCTTCGAGGAGCTCAAGGAGCACCTCGGGGTCGGCAACAACGAGACCACCCCCGACGGCAAGGTCACCCTCGAACACATCGAGTGCAACGCGGCCTGCGACTACGCCCCCGTGGTGATGGTCAACTGGGAGTTCTTCGACAACCAGACCCCCGAGTCCGCCAAGGCCATGGTCGACGACCTGCTGGCCGGCCGCCCGGTCGAGCCGACCCGGGGCGCGCCGCTGTGCACGTACAAGGAGACGGCCAGGATCCTGGCCGGTTTCCCGGACGAGCGCGAGGGCGCGGTCGAGGCCACCGGCGGCGCCGGACACGCCTCCCTGATCGGCCTGCGCATCGCCCGCGGCGAATCCCACACCTCGATCGTGCACCCGCGGGGCGAGGCCACCACCGAGGGAGGGGAGTGATGACCGTGTCCACTGAACTCAGTAAGAACGGGACGAGTCCCGAGAAGCTCCTCGCCCCGGTCCTGTCCGCCTTCTGGGACGAGCCCCGGTCGTGGACGCTGGAGACCTACCGGCGCCACGAGGGCTACGAGGGCCTGCGCAAGGCCCTCGCGATGACCCCGGACGACCTCATCGCCTACGTGAAGGACTCGGGCCTGCGCGGACGCGGCGGCGCGGGCTTCCCCACCGGGATGAAGTGGCAGTTCATCCCGCAGGGCGACGGCAAGCCGCACTACCTCGTCGTCAACGCGGACGAGTCGGAGCCGGGAACCTGCAAGGACATCCCGCTGCTCTTCGCCAACCCGCACTCCCTCATCGAGGGAATGATCATCGCGTGCTACGCCATCCGCTCGGCGCACGCCTTCATCTACCTGCGCGGCGAGACGGTACCGGTCCTGCGGCGCCTGCACGAGGCGGTGCGCGAGGCGTACGCGGCCGGATACCTCGGCAAGGACATCCTCGGCAGCGGCCTCGACCTCGACATCACGGTGCACGCGGGCGCGGGCGCGTACATCTGCGGCGAGGAGACGGCACTGCTCGACTCCCTCGAAGGCCGGCGCGGCCAGCCCCGGCTGCGGCCCCCCTTCCCGGCCGTCGAGGGCCTCTACGCCTGCCCCACTGTCGTCAACAACGTCGAGTCCATCGCCTCGGTTCCCGCGATCCTGAACAAGGGCAAGGACTGGTTCAAGGCGATGGGGACCGAGAAGTCCCCCGGCTTCACCCTGTACTCGCTCTCCGGGCACGTCGCCGGACCCGGCCAGTACGAGGCCCCGCTCGGCATCACCCTGCGCCAGCTGCTCGACATGAGCGGCGGGATGCGGCCCGGGCACCGGCTGAAGTTCTGGACCCCGGGCGGCTCCTCCACCCCCATGTTCACGGACGAGCACCTCGACGTCCCGCTGGACTACGAGGGCGTGGCCGCGGCCGGCTCGATGCTCGGCACCAAGGCGCTCCAGTGCTTCGACGAGACGACCTGCGTCGTGCGGGCCGTCACCCGGTGGACCGAGTTCTACGCCCACGAGTCCTGCGGCAAGTGCACCCCGTGCCGCGAAGGCACCTACTGGCTCGTCCAGTTGCTCCGCGACATCGAGGCGGGCCAGGGCGTCATGTCCGACCTCGACAAGCTGAACGACATCGCCGACAACATCAACGGCAAGTCGTTCTGCGCGCTCGGAGACGGCGCCGCCAGCCCGATCTTCTCCTCGCTCAAGTACTTCCGCGCGGAGTACGAGCAGCACATCACGGGCAAGGGCTGCCCCTTCGACCCCAAGAAGTCGACCCTCTGGGCTGACACGGAGGTGAACGCATGACCGTCACCACTAACGCTCCCGCCGGTGGCGGCGAGGCAGCCGTTCCGGAGAACACGGTCTCCCTGACCATCGACGGCATCGAACTGTCGGTACCCAAGGGCACCCTCGTCATCCGGGCCGCCGAACAGCTCGGCATCGAGATCCCCCGGTTCTGCGACCACCCCCTCCTCTCCCCGGCCGGCGCCTGCCGCCAGTGCATCGTCGAGGTCGAGGGCCAGCGCAAGCCGATGGCCTCCTGCACCATCACCTGCACCGACGGCATGGTCGTCAAGACCCAGCTGACCTCCGAGGTCGCCGACAAGTCCCAGCGCGGGGTGATGGAGCTGCTGCTCATCAACCACCCGCTGGACTGCCCCGTCTGCGACAAGGGCGGCGAGTGCCCGCTGCAGAACCAGGCGATGTCCCACGGCAACGCCGAGTCCCGCTTCGAAGGCAGGAAGCGCACCTACGAGAAGCCGGTCCCGATCTCCACCCAGGTGCTGCTGGACCGCGAGCGGTGCGTGCTGTGCGCGCGCTGCACCCGCTTCTCCAACGAGATCGCCGGCGACCCGATGATCGAGCTGCTCGAACGCGGTGCGCTCCAGCAGGTCGGCATCGGCGAGGGCGACCCCTTCGAGTCCTACTTCTCCGGCAACACCATCCAGATCTGCCCGGTCGGCGCCCTCACCTCGGCCGCGTACCGGTTCCGCTCCCGCCCCTTCGACCTCGTCTCCTCCCCGAGCGTGTGCGAGCACTGTGCGGGCGGCTGCGCGACCCGGACCGACCACCGCCGCGGCAAGGTGCTGCGCCGGATGGCCGCCGAGGACCCCGAGGTCAACGAGGAATGGGTCTGCGACAAGGGCCGCTTCGGGTTCCGCTACGCACAGCAGCGGGACCGGCTGACCACCCCGCTCGTGCGCAGCGCGGCCGGCGTCCTGGAGCCCGCGAGCTGGCCGGAGGCCCTTGAGGCCGCGGCCGCCGGACTCGCCGCGGCCCGCGGCCGCGCCGGGGTGCTGACCGGCGGCCGGCTCACCGTCGAGGACGCGTACGCGTACGCCAAGTTCGCCCGGGTGGTGCTCGACACCAACGACATCGACTTCCGGGCCCGCGTGCACAGCGCGGAGGAGGCCGAGTTCCTGGCCGCCACCGTGGCCGGCACCGGCAAGGACCTCGACGGCGAGGGAGTCACGTACACCTCGCTGGAGGCGGCGCCCGCCGTGCTGCTCGTCGGCATCGAGGCCGAGGAGGAGGCCCCCGGCGTCTTCCTGCGGCTGCGCAAGGCCCACCGCAAGCACAAGCAGCGGACCTTCGCCCTCGCCCCCTTCGCCACCCGCGGCCTGGACAAGGCGGGCGGCACCCTGCTGGCCGCCGCCCCCGGGACCGAGCCCGAGTGGCTGGACGCCCTCGCCTCGCGCACCGGCCTGGAGGAGGGCGGCGCTGCCGCCGCCGAGGCGCTGCGCCTGTCCGGCGCCGTCATCGTCGTCGGGGAGCGCCTCGCCGGGGTGCCCGGCGCGCTGACCGCGGCCGTACGCGCCGCAGCGGCGACCGGGGCCGAGCTGGTGTGGATCCCGCGCCGGGCCGGTGAGCGGGCCGCCGTCGAGGCGGGTGCGCTGCCGTCCCTGCTCCCCGGCGGACGCCCGGCCACCGACCCGCGGGCCCGCGACGAGGTCGCCACCGCCTGGGGCGTGGACGAGCTCCCGCACCGCTACGGCCGCGACACCGGCCAGATCGTCGAGGCAGCGGCCTCGGGCGAACTGGCGGCGCTGCTGGTCGCGGGCGTCGAGGTGACCGACCTGCCGGACCCCGCCCGTGCGCGGCTCGCCCTCCAGGAGGCCTTCGTGGTCTCCCTGGAACTGCGGCCCGGTGAGGTCACCGACCACGCGGACGTGGTGTTCCCGGTGGCAGCGGTCGTCGAGAAGGCCGGCGCGTTCATCAACTGGGAGGGCAGGGTCCGGCCGTTCGAGGCCGCGCTCAAGCCCGACCAGATGACCCGCCGCCTGGCCCCCGCCGACTCCCGCGTGCTGCACATGCTGGCCGACGCGGCCGACCGGCCGATCGCGCTGCCCGACGTGCACGCCGTACGCCGGGAGCTGGAGCGGCTCGGGCCGTGGGAGGGCGGGCTCCCCGGCGAGCAGTCCACCGACCCGGCGCCGCTGCCCCGGCCCGGAGCGGGCGAGGCGGTCCTCGCGGGCCACCGGCTCCTGCTCGACCTGGGTCGTCTCCAGGAGGGCGACGAGGCCCTGGCGGGCACCCGGCACGAGGCCGCCGCCCGGCTGTCGGCCGCCACGGCCGCGGAGACGGGCGTCAAGGACGGCGACGTCCTCGCGGTGACCGGCCCGGCCGGCTCCGTGGAACTCCCGCTGCGGGTCACCGTGATGCCCGACCGGGTGGTCTGGCTCCCGCTGAACTCCACGGGCTCGGGCGTCCTCGCCGACACCGGAGCCCGCCCCGGCACCCTCGTCCGGATCGGCCCGGCGACCCCCGCCGACGCCCGCGACACCACTGCGGAGGTGGGAGCGTGAACGCGGTACCCGGTGACCTCGTACAGCTGGCCGCGGAGGACCTGTCCCTCTTCGGACGGGACGTCTGGTGGCTGGTCGTCCTCAAGGCGGTGTTCTGCTTCGCCTTCCTGATGGTGATGGTGCTCTTCTCCATCGTGTGGGAGCGCAAGGTCGTCGCCTGGATGCAGCTGCGCATCGGCCCCAACCGGCACGGCCCCTGGGGCATGCTCCAGTCGCTCGCCGACGGCGTGAAGCTCATGCTGAAGGAAGACCTGATCGTCAAGCGGGCCGACAAGGTCGTCTACGTCCTCGCCCCGATCATCGCGACGATCCCGGCCTTCATGGCCATCGCGGTGATCCCCTTCGGCCCGGCGGGCAACGAGGTCTCGATCTTCGGCCAGCGCACCACGATGCAGCTGACCGACCTGCCGATCGCGATGCTGTACATCCTCGCGGTGGCCTCGGTCGGGATCTACGGAATCGTCCTGGCGGGCTGGTCCTCCGGCTCGACCTACCCGCTCCTCGGCGGCCTGCGCTCCTGCGCCCAGATGATCTCCTACGAGATCGCGATGGGCGCCGCCTTCGCCTCGGTCTTCCTCTACTCCGGGTCCATGTCGACCTCGGCGATCGTGGAGGCCCAGGAGGGCCGCTGGTTCATCGTGCTGCTGCCGGTGTCCTTCATCATCTACGTCATCACGATGGTCGGCGAGACGAACCGCGCCCCCTTCGACATGCCGGAGTCCGAGGGCGACCTGGTCGGCGGCTTCAACACCGAGTACTCGTCCATCAAGTTCGCGCTGTTCATGCTCGCCGAGTACATCAACATGGTCACCGTCTCGGCCGTCTCGGTCACGCTGTTCCTCGGCGGCTGGCGGGCCCCGTACCCCATCAGCTCCTTCTGGGAGGGTGCGAACCACGGCTGGTGGCCGATGCTCTGGTTCGTCCTGAAGGTGCAGCTGCTGCTGTTCTTCTTCATCTGGCTGCGCGGAACGCTGCCACGCGTGCGCTACGACCAGCTGATGAAGCTCGGCTGGAAGGTCCTGATCCCGGTCTCGGTGGTCTGGCTGATGCTGGTCGCGACGGTCCGTGCGATGCGCAACGAGAACTACGACATGAGCGAGATCGTCCTGTACGTCGGCGGCGGGGTCGTGGCGATCCTGCTGCTCTCCTTCGTCGCGGACATCTTCCGCGACAAGCGGGAGAAGGTGCAGGCGGCACAGGCCGGGGCGGCCGCGGCCGAGCCCTTCGACCCGCTGGCGGGCGGGTTCCCCGTACCGCCCAAGCCCGGCCAGCACCTGGCACCCGTACCGCGCAGGCGGCCCCGCACCGAGCGGGAGCTGATCGTCAGCGGCGGGGCGACCACCGACAACGACCGAGAGGAGGGTTGAGACATGTCCGACGACAAGTGGCAGAACCCGGTGGCCGGCTTCGGCGTGACCTTCAAGGCCATGTTCAAGAAGCGCCTCACCGAGCAGTACCCGGAGCAGCACAAGACCACTGCCCCGCGCTTCCACGGACGGCACCAGCTCAACCGGCACCCGGACGGTCTGGAGAAGTGCATCGGGTGCGAGCTGTGCGCCTGGGCCTGCCCCGCCGACGCCATCTACGTGGAGGGCGCGGACAACACCGAGGAGGAGCGCTACTCCCCGGGTGAGCGGTACGGCGCCGTCTACCAGATCAACTACGCCCGCTGCATCCTGTGCGGGCTGTGCGTCGAGGCGTGCCCGACGCGGGCGCTGACCATGACGAACGAGTTCGAACTGGCCGATGCCAGCCGTGAGTCGCTGATCTACACCAAGGAGCAGCTGCTCTCCGGTCTCACCGAGGGGATGGTCGAGGCGCCGCACTCGATGTTTCCGGGCACCGAGGACACGGACTACTACCGCGGACTGGTGACGGGGGCCGCCCCCGGCACGGTCCGGCAGACGGCCGTCTCCAAGGGCGAGGTGCCCGCGGACCAGGCCGTGGACGAGGCCGCGGAAGACGCCGAGGAGGTACAGGCATGAGCGCCATCGCCGCCGCCTCCTTGACCTCGACGGGCGAGGCGGTCCAGTTCTGGATCCTCGGCACGGTCGCCGTCATCGGTGCGCTGGCCACGATCTTGATGAAGAAGGCCGTGCACAGCGCGCTGAGCCTGGCCGGGACGATGATCATCCTGGCCGTCTTCTACCTCGCCAACGGGGCGTACTTCCTGGGCGTCGTCCAGGTCGTCGTCTACACCGGCGCGATCATGATGCTCTTCCTCTTCGTGGTCATGCTCGTCGGCGTCACCGCCGCCGACTCCCTGAAGGAGACCATCAAGGGCCAGCGCTGGCTCGCCGTCCTGTGCGGGCTCGGCTTCGGCACCCTGCTGATCGCCGGCATCGGGCAGGCCGGGATCACCCACTTCAACGGGCTCGGCCGGATCAACTCCGCCGGACACGTCGAGGGCCTGGCCCAGCTGATCTTCACGAAGTACGTCTTCGCCTTCGAGATCACCGGCGCGCTGCTGATCACCGCGGCCGTCGGCGCGATGGTCCTCACCCACCGCGAGCGCACCGAGCGGGCCGCCACCCAGCGCGAACTCGCCGAGAAGCGCGTCCGCGAGGGCGTCCAGCTCCCGCCGCTGCCCGCCCCCGGCGTCTACGCCCGGCACAACGCGGTGGACGTCGCCGGTCTGCTCCCGGACGGCACCCCGTCCGAGCTGACCGTCAACCAGACCCTGCGGGCCCGCGGCCAGATCCGGGACGTCTCCTCCGAGGCCCTGGACGACCTCAAGGCGCTGGAGCAGGCCTCTTCGGAGCGCCTCGGCCGAGAGGAGGCCTCGAAGTGAATCCGGTCAACTACCTCTACCTGGCGGCCCTGCTGTTCACCATCGGCGCGGCCGGTGTGCTGATCCGCAAGAACGCGATCGTGCTGTTCATGTGCGTGGAGCTGATGCTCAACGCCTGCAACCTCGCCTTCGTCGCCTTCTCCCGCATGCACGGCAACCTCGACGGCCAGATCATCGCGTTCTTCACGATGGTCGTCGCCGCCGCGGAGGTCGTGGTGGGCCTGGCGATCATCGTGTCGCTCTTCCGTACCCGCCACTCGGCCTCGGTCGACGACGCCAGCCTGATGAAGCTGTAAGGGGCGTTCACAGTGGAGAATCTGATTGCGCTGCTGGTGGCGGCGCCCCTGCTCGGAGCGGCGGTGCTGCTCTGCGGCGGCCGGCGCCTCGACCGGGTCGGCCACTGGATCGGCACCCTGCTCGCGGCCGTCTCCTTCGGCATCGGCGTCGCGCTCTTCGCCGACATGCTGGGGCGCGGCGCCGATGACCGCACCCTGCACCAGCGGCTGTTCACCTGGATCCCCGTCGAGGGCTTCCAGGCCGAGATGGCCTTCCAGCTGGACCAGCTGTCGATGACCTTCGTCCTGCTGATCTCCGGGGTGGGCACGCTCATCCACGTGTACTCGATCGGGTACATGGAGCACGACGAGCGCCGCCGCCGCTTCTTCGGCTACCTGAACCTGTTCGTCGCGGCGATGCTGCTGCTCGTCATCGCCGACAACTACCTGCTGCTGTACTTCGGCTGGGAGGGCGTGGGCCTCGCCTCCTACCTCCTGATCGGCTTCTGGCAGCACAAGCCCAGCGCGGCCACCGCCGCGAAGAAGGCCTTCCTGGTCAACCGCGTCGGCGACATCGGCCTGTCGATCGCGATCATGCTGATGTTCACCACGTTCGGCACCTTCGCCTTCGGGCCGGTGCTCGGCGCGGCCGGCGAGGCCTCGGAAGGCACCCTGACGGCCATCGGCCTGATGCTGCTGCTGGCCGCCTGCGGCAAGTCGGCGCAGGTGCCGCTGCAGTCCTGGCTCGGCGACGCGATGGAGGGCCCGACCCCGGTCTCGGCCCTGATCCACGCGGCGACGATGGTCACCGCGGGCGTGTACCTGATCGTCCGCTCGGGCGCCATCTTCAACGGGGCGCCCGACGCCCAGCTGGTCGTCACCGTCGTGGGCGCGGTCACGCTGCTCTTCGGTGCGATCGTCGGTTGCGCGAAGGACGACATCAAGAAGGCCCTTGCCGGGTCGACGATGTCGCAGATCGGCTACATGATCCTCGCCGCGGGCCTCGGCCCGATCGGCTACGTGTTCGCGATCATGCACCTGGTCACGCACGGCTTCTTCAAGGCGGGTCTCTTCCTCGGCGCCGGTTCCGTGATGCACGGGATGAACGACGAGGTCGACATGCGCAAGTACGGGGCCTTGAGGAAGTACATGCCGGTCACCTTCGTCACCTTCGGCCTCGGCTACCTGGCGATCATCGGCTTCCCGGGCCTGTCCGGGTTCTTCTCCAAGGACATGATCATCGAGGCGGCCTTCGCGAAGGGCGGCACCGAGGGCTGGATCCTCGGCGGAGTGACCCTGCTCGGCGCGGGCATCACCGCCTTCTACATGACCCGCGTCATGCTCCTCACCTTCTTCGGCGAGAAGCGCTGGCAGCCGACAGCCTCCGGCGCGGTGCAGCAGGACGGGACGGTGGCACGTGCCGTGTCCGGCGATGAGCCCGCGGCTTCGCCGCACGGCTCCGGGGAGATGCCCCACCCTCACGAGTCCCCGAAGTCGATGACCATCCCCATGGTCGTGCTCGCCTTCGGATCCGTCTTCGCGGGAGGGTTCTTCAGCATCGGCGACCGTTTCGTGAACTGGCTCGAGCCCGTCACGGGCTACGCGCACGGCCACCCGCCGGTCAGCGCCATGACGGTCACCCTGGCCACCATGGCGGTCCTGGTCATCGGTGTCGCGATCGCCTGGTCGATGTACGGACGCAGGCCCGTCCCGGTCGTCGCCCCGCGCGGCTCGCTCCTCACCCGGGCGGCCCGCCGGGACCTGTACCAGGACGACTTCAACCACGTCGTGCTCGTACGCGGCGGGGAGCACCTGACCCGCTCGCTCGTGTACGTCGACCACAGCCTCGTCGACGGGGTGGTCAACGGGACGGCCGCCTCGGTGGGCGGGCTCTCCGGCCGGCTGCGCAAGCTCCAGAACGGCTACGCCCGCAGCTACGCGGTCTCGATGTTCGGGGGCACGGCGATCCTCATCGCCGCGACCCTGCTGATGAGGGCGGTGTGAGATGGAATTCCCGCTTCTGACGGTGACGGCGGCCGTGCCCGCGGTCGGCGCGATCCTCACGGCGGCCGTCCCGGCCGCCCGCAGGACCGCCGCCAAGTGGCTCGCGCTGCTGTTCTCGCTGGCGACCCTGGCCCTGGCCGTGCTCGTCGCGATCCGCTTCGAACCGGGCGGTGACCGCTACCAGCTCACCGAGTCCCGCCCCTGGATCGCCGACTTCGGCGTCCGCTACGAACTGGGCGTGGACGGGATCGGGGTGGTCCTCATCGGGCTCACCGCGCTCCTGATCCCCTTCGTGATCGCGGCCGGCTGGAACGACGCCGACCCCCTGGAGACCAGCTCCACCCGCTGGCGGCCCACCCAGGGCTTCTTCGCCCTGATCCTGCTGGTCGAGGCGATGGTGATCATCTCCTTCGAGGCCACCGACGTCTTCCTCTTCTACATCTTCTTCGAAGCCATGCTCATCCCGATGTACTTCCTCATCGGCGGCTTCGGGGACCGGGCCCATTCCGGGTCCGACGAGAACGCGGCCGCGCAGCGCTCGTACGCGGCGGTCAAGTTCCTCCTCTACAACCTGGTCGGCGGCCTGATCATGCTGGCGGCCGTCATCGGCCTCTACGTGGTCGCCGGGAACTTCTCGCTCCAGGAGATCGCCGCCGCCCGCGCCGCGGGCACGCTCGACATGGCGACCAACACCGAACGCTGGCTGTTCCTCGGCTTCTTCTTCGCCTTCGCGGTGAAGGCCCCGCTGTGGCCGCTGCACACCTGGCTGCCGAACGCGATGGGCGAGGCCACCGCCCCGGTCGCCGTACTGATCACCGCGGTCGTCGACAAGGTCGGCACCTTCGCGATGCTCCGCTTCTGCCTCGGGCTCTTCCCGGAGGCCAGCAAGTGGGCCACGCCGGTGATCCTCGTGCTCGCCCTGATCAGCATCATCTACGGTGCGCTGGTCGCGGTCGGGCAGCGGGACATCAAGCGCCTGGTCGCCTACGCCTCGATCTCGCACTTCGGCTTCATCATCCTGGGCATCTTCGCGATGACCTCCCAGGGCCAGTCCGGCGCCACCCTCTACATGGTCAACCACGGCCTGTCGACGGCGGCACTGATGCTCGTCGCCGGATTCCTGATCTCGCGGCGCGGCTCCCGGCTCATCGCCGACTACGGCGGCGTGCAGAAGGTGGCCCCGGTCCTCGCCGGCACCTTCCTCATCGGCGGCCTCGCCACCCTCTCACTGCCGGGCCTCGCGCCCTTCGTCAGTGAATTCCTGGTCCTGGTCGGCACCTTCGCCCGGTACCCGGTCGTCGGCATCATCGCCACCGTCGGCATCGTGCTGGCCGCGCTGTACACCCTGGTGCTCTACCAGCGCACGATGACCGGCCCCCTGAAGGAGGAGGTCCGCACCATGCCGGACCTGCACCTGCGGGAGGTGCTGGTGGTCGCCCCGCTGATCGCGCTGCTGATCGGCCTGGGCGTCTACCCGAAGGTGCTCACCGACATCGTCAACCCGGCGGTGGAACACACCATGTCGGACGTGCAGCAGACGGACCCGAAGCCGGACGTGCCTGTGGAGAACGTGGAGGCGGCGAAGTGAGCACAGTGACTGCTGCCCAGAACCTGTGGACGCTGGCGGCCGAGGGACCGGTCGACCGGATCCCGGCGCCCGTCATCGAGTACGCACAGCTCGCGCCGACCCTGATCGTGGTGGGCGCGGCCGTCCTCGGAGTCCTCGTCGAGGCCTTCGTCCCGCGCAAGTCCCGTTACTACGTGCAGTTGTTCCTCACCGTCGCCGCGCTGGCCTCGGCCTTCGCGGCGGTCGTCGGCCTCGCGGCCGGCGGGTACGGGAGCACCAAGGCGCACATCGCCGCGATGGGCGCCATCGCCGTGGACGGCCCGGCCCTGTTCCTCCAGGGCACCATCCTGCTGTCCTCGGTCGTCGCGGTCTTCACCTTCGCGGAACGGCGCCTGGACCCGGCCGTGCACGGCAACCGGGTGGACTCCTTCGCCGCGCAGGCGGCGTCCGTCCCGGGCAGCGAGAGCGAGAAGGCGGCCGTCAAGGCCGGTTTCACCACCACCGAGGTCTTCCCGCTGGCCCTGTTCGCGATCGCCGGAATGCTCGTCTTCCCGGCGGCCAACGACCTGCTGACGCTGTTCATCGCACTGGAGGTCTTCTCCCTCCCGCTGTACCTGCTCTGCGCCGTCGCCCGCCGCCAGCGGCTGATGTCGCAGGAGGCCGCCGTCAAGTACTTCCTGCTCGGCGCGTTCTCCTCCGCGTTCCTCCTCTTCGGCATCGCACTGCTCTACGGGTACGCGGGCTCGGTCTCGTACGCGGTGATCGCCGACGTGGTGGACGGCACGGTCACGCAGACCGACCCGGCGCTGGCCGCCACCATGGGCAACGACGCACTGCTGCTCATCGGCGGCGCGCTGATCCTGACGGGCCTGCTCTTCAAGGTCGGCGCGGTCCCCTTCCACATGTGGACCCCGGACGTCTACCAGGGCGCCCCGACCCCGGTCACCGGTTTCATGGCGGCGGCCACGAAGGTCGCGGCCTTCGGCGCGCTGCTGCGGCTGCTGTACGTGGTCCTGCCGGGCCTGCGGTGGGACTGGCGGCCGGTGATGTGGGGCGTCGCGATCGTCACCATGCTGGCGGGTGCGGTGATCGCCGTGACCCAGACCGACGTGAAGCGGCTGCTGGCGTACTCCTCGATCGCGCACGCGGGCTTCATCCTGGCCGGTGTGATCGCCACCTCGGCGGAGGGCATCCAGTCGGTCCTCTTCTACCTGGCCGCGTACTCCTTCGTGACGATCGGCGCCTTCGCGGTGGTCACGCTGGTGCGCGACGCGGGCGGTGAGGCGACGCACCTGTCGAAGTGGGCGGGTCTCGGACGCCGTTCGCCGCTCACGGCGGCGGTGTTCGCGGTGTTCCTGCTGGCCTTCGCCGGCATCCCGCTGACCTCCGGGTTCGCGGGCAAGTTCGCCGTGTTCAAGGCGGCGGCGGAGGGCGGCGCCGGGGCGCTGGTCGTGGTCGGTGTCATCTCGTCCGCGATCGCCGCGTTCTTCTACATCCGGGTGATCGTCCTGATGTTCTTCAGCGAGCCGAAGGCCGACGGCCCGACCGTGGCCGTGCCCTCGCCGCTGACGATGACCACGATCGCGGTCGGCGTCGCCGTCACCCTGGTCCTGGGCCTGGCCCCGCAGTACTTCCTGGACCTGGCCGGACAGGCGAGCACCTTCGTCCGCTGACCGGTCCACCGCATGGCACAGGGCCCGGCCCCCTTCGGGGAGCCGGGCCCTTTCGCGTCCGGGAAACTAGCCGGTGCTGCGGCGTGCGGGCATGATCTGGGTGAGGTCCAGGTCGATGGGGAAGGGCACGGAGACCTTCAGCCTGTCGTGGAAGATGCCGGTGGCGACGTACACCTTGGTCGCGGGTTCCAGTTCGTAGACGTAGACCACGGCCCGGCCCTCCTTGTTCTCGACCCGCCAGAAATGCGGAATCATGGCGCGGGCGTACTTGACCGGCTTCGCCTCACGGTCGCGGGCCACCGATTCCGGGGACACCACTTCGATCGCGAGCCGGACGGAACCGGCGGGAAGCCGGGTCTGATCCGGATCCTCCTCGGTGTCCTTCGGGACGACGATCACATCCGGCTCCGGGCGGTTGTGACGATCGATGTCGATGGTGAACTCCCTCAGCACCTCCAGTCCGTCCGGCACGACGGACTCCAGTTGCCGTTCGAAGAAGCTCACAGCGCGCAGGTGGAAACGGGTCTGCGGACTCACGAAAACGAGGCTCCCGTCGATCAGCTCCGTGTGCGGAGGCAGATTCGGAAGCGTGTCCAGGTCGTCGGCAGTCCAGCCGCCCGGGGGCGGGATCGGCCAGCGGTGTTCCGGGTTCATCAGTGCTCCCATGAGCCGCAGTCTCGCGAGTGCGACCAGCGTATCGCCGGGGATCCGGGGAGCTCCGTCCTTTCGGGTGAGTCATATGCGCGAGGCACTTGACGGCCCTGCGGTCGCGGAACTAATGGCTGTGCGTGTGCGCCGGGGTCTTCTTCGGGCAGGTCAGGGCGGTGTTCCAGTTGTGGAAGGGGCCCGCCGGGTTCTTCTTGTACGCCCACATGTGGAGGTCGTAGTGCTTGGGCATGCCCGTCCAGTGGCCGGGCATGGGGCCGTCGAAGGGCAGGCCGAACATGCTCGGCCGGTCGTCGGTGGTCTTCAGGTCCTGGTCGCGGTCGGTGGCCATCCACTCCACCGTCTGGAGCGTGCGGCGGCCGTGGCGGTCCTTCTCCGTGCTGTAGAGGAGCGCGGTCGGCCTGGCGGGGTCCTTCGAACCCCAGTTGGCGGCCTTCACGTAGTGGTAGCCCATCGCGCCCGCCCCGAACGGGTTCGTCATGCACTCCTGGCCGTGCGGGACGTAGCCGTCCTTGATGGCCTGCCGCTCGTCCACGTACTTGGCCGTCGCCCGGATCGCCGTCGCCATGTCCCTCATGGCCCTGTGGTCGCGCGGGTCCGGCGCCGGGCCCTCGACCCCGTGGGCCGGGGCCGCCGCGGTCAGGCCGAGCGACACGGCGGCCGCGCAGGCGAGAACGGTCTTCAGGCTGCGTACGGGCATGGCGGCGGCTCCTCGTGGTGGGGGTACGGGGTAGGGGTTCCCCGGTGCCGTTCGTCCGTCCACCATCGCGGCCCGCCCCGCCCCGCGCACGCGGCGCGCCTCCGAACGGGGGGGGCGGGGGCCCGGCCGGCGGGCCGCAGCCGTGTCCCGGTGGGCCGGCAGCGCGGAGGCCGCACCGGCCCTGCCGGGGGCCGGGGCCGGGCCCCCGGCCCCGGGCCCCCGGCGGAGAGGCTAGCGGGAGCCCACGATGCGGCCGGTGACCTCACCGAGGCCCACGCGGGTGCCGTCGGCGCCGGGGGCCCACGCGGTGAGGGTGACGGTGTCGCCGTCCTCCAGGAAGGTGCGCTTGCCGTCGGCGAGCTCGATGGCGTCGCGGCCGTTCCAGGTCAGCTCCAGCAGGGAACCGCGCTGGCCGACCTCGGGTCCGCTGACCGTGCCGGAGCCGTAGACGTCGCCGGTGCGCAGGGAGGCGCCGTTGACGGTCATGTGGGCCAGCTGCTGGGCGGCGGTCCAGTACATGGAGGCGAACGGGGGCTGCGCCACCTCCTGGCCGTTGATGGAGACCGTGATGCGCAGGTCGAAGCCGCCGGGGCGGTCGCCGGACGCGTCGTCGAGGTAGGGCAGGAGCGGGAAGTCCCGGGCGGGCGGCGTGACGCGGGCCGCGTCCAGGGCCTCCAGCGGGGTGACCCACGCCGACACCGAGGTGGCGAAGGACTTGCCGAGGAAGGGGCCCAGCGGCACGTACTCCCAGGCCTGGATGTCGCGCGCCGACCAGTCGTTGAGGAGGAAGAGGCCGAAGACGTGGTCCTCGAACTCGCCGAGCGCCACCGGACGGCCCAGCTCGGACGGGGTGCCGACGACGAAGCCGACCTCGGCCTCGATGTCGAGCTTGACGGAGGGGCCGAAGACGGGCGCCGGGTCGGTGGGGGCCTTGCGCTGCCCGGAGGGCCGCACGACGTCCGTGCCGGACACCACGATGGTCCCGGAGCGGCCGTGGTAACCGATCGGCAGGTGCTTCCAGTTGGGCGTCAGGGCGTCCCCGTCGGGCCGGAACATCTGGCCCACGTTGGTGGCGTGGTGCTCGCTCGCGTAGAAGTCGACGTAGTCGGCGACCTCGTACGGCAGGTGCAGCACGACCGCGTCCAGCGGGAGCAGGTGCGGCTCCACGGTCGGGCGGTGGCCGGGGTCGGTGACCCAGGCGGTCAGCGCGCGCCGTACGTCGCGCCAGGCGGTGCGCCCGGCGGCCAGCAGCGGGTTCAGGGAGGGCTGCCCGAGCAGTCCGGCGTACGGGGAGCCGAGCGCGGCCGCGGCCGCTCCCGCGTCGAGCACGTGGCCGCCGATCCGCACGCCGATCCGGCGCCGCGCCGGGTCCTCGGGGGTGGAGAACACCCCGTACGGGAGGTTGTGCGGCCCGAACGGGTCGCCCTCGGGGACATCGAGGGGGCTCTGCTGGGGCATGGGGTGCTGCCTCGCTTTCGACGCGGTCCGGGGGTGTCCCGGGGGCTGGCTGACACGTTACGTGCCCGGTGGGGCCCGCGGGAGGCGGGATTCGAGCAGTATTTGTAGGACTTGTCCAAGGGGGTCCGTATCCTTGGCGCCGTGACTTCCGCCCTTCCCTATGCCTTGATCGCCACTGACCTGGACGGGACTCTGCTGCGCGCCGGAGACACCGTTTCCGCCCGCTCCTACCAGGCGCTCGCGACGGCCCGCACCGCCGGCGCCCAGCACATCGTCGTCACCGGACGCCCGGTGCCCCAGGTCCGACACGTCCTGGACGGCCTCGGTTACGCAGGGCTCGCGGTGTGCGGGCAGGGCGCGCAGGTGTACGACGCGGCGCGCGGCGTGCTGCTGCACTCCGTCTCCATGGACCGCGGGCTGGCCGAGGTGGCCCTCGGCAAGATCGAGGCCGAGATCGGCGAGGTGTACGCGGCCGTCAACCAGGAGGGGCTGGACGCGGAGATGCTGATAGGGCCCGGCTACCGGATGTGGCATCCGCACCTGCCGACGGTGCGCGTGCCCCGGCGCGCAGACCTGTGGTCGGCCCCCATCAACAAGGTGCTGCTCCAGCACCCGGAGCTCGACGACGACGAACTGACGCGCGTGGCCCGCTCGGTGGTCGGCGACCTGGTGAACGTCACCATGGCGGGCGAGCACACCGTGGAGCTCCAGCCCCCGGGCATCGACAAGGCCGGCGGACTCGCGCGGGCGGCGGAGGTCCTCGGCCTGCCCGCCTCGTCGACGATCGCCTTCGGGGACATGCCGAACGACGTCCCGATGTTCGCCTGGTCGGCGCACGGGGTGGCCATGGCCAACGCCCACCGCGAACTGTTCGACGTCGCCGACGAGGTCACGCTCTCGAACGAGGCGGACGGCGTCGCGGTGGTCCTGGAGCGGCTGTACGCGTAGCGTCCCGGGCCGGGACGGGCCCGGGCCCGTCAGGGCAGCTCGGGGTCGGTGACCTCCCACGTGTGCCCGCCGGAATGGGACAGGTACTGGCCGCACCCCGCGCCGCAGCCGTCGGTGGCCGGGCAGTCCGGGAGCACCAGGAGCGCGTCGGGCCCGCCCGACTCGGACCACCGGGCCCACAGGGCGGCCCTGGCCCCGCCGTCGTGGACGAGGTCCATGTGGTCCCCGGCGTGCCGTTCCAGCGAGCACCGCAGGACCGGACCGCCCCGGAGCACCTCCATGAGGGCGCGCCCGTCCGCGGACAGGAGCTGTGTCAGTGCGGTCAGGTGCGTCGCGGACAGGGCGCCGTGTGCGCCGCAGGCGAGGCGTACGGGACTGCCGGTGCCGCTCACGCGATCCACTCCCGGGCGGCGACGGCTGCCACGCAGCAGGTCCAGGCGGCCGCCCCGAGGGTCACGGTCACGGCCCCCCGCCGCGCGTCGTCGCTCGCCGGGCGGGAGCCGAGCAGCGCCCGGAGCCGGTCGGCCGCCGCCGCCACGGCCACCGCGAACGCGTCCCGCTCCGCCGCCCGCCCGGCGATCGCCGTGTCCAGCCGGGCCAGGAACAGGGCCCGGTAGGCGGGGTCCGACTCGATGCGGCGCAGCTCGGCGAGCGGCCGGTCCTCCTCGGACGGCTCCGGGTGCCCGTCCGCCGTCACAGCAGCCCCTCCGCGCTGCGGGCGTTGCACCGGGCGATCTCGGCCCGCAGCCGCTCCATGGGCTCGGCGGGACGCACGTCCCGAGGCTCCGCCTCCCACTCCGGCCCGCCATGCAGGGGCCGCAGGGCCCAGTAGGGGCCGGCGGTTCCCCGGAACTCCCCGACCAGGTCGTCCCGTCCCGTGTCCACCACGACGGTGCCGGGGGGCGGGGGTTGGGGGTGGTTCGTTGCAGACACGACCGTTCCTCTCCGTAGCCGAGTCGCTACCGATCGGGTTCAGAGTGGCCCTGGGCGGGGGAGGCTTCAACCTGTCGGATCGGAACGGAAGATTGGTCGACAGCCCTTGAACCGCAAGGAGTTGAACCCGGAGCGCGGTCCCCAGGCGGCCTTCGGTGCGCGTCTGCGCAGCTTGAGGGAGGAGCAGAGCTGGACGCAGGAAACCCTGGGCGGGCGGCTCGGGTACTCCAGTACGCACGTCTCGGCGGTCGAAACCGGACGGAAAGTGCCGACTCTGCGTTTTTCGCGCAGTGCCGACGAGGTCTTCGGCACCGGCCAGGGCGAGCGTTCGTTCGAGCGCGAGTGGCGCGAGATCCGGCACGGCGTACTGCTGGAGGGCTTCCCGGAGTTCCTCGCCTACGAGAGCCGTGCGGTGGAGATCCGCCTGTACGAGGTGGGCGTCATACCGTGGCTGCTCCAGACGCCTGAGTACGCGACGACGGTCACCGAGAGCACCGTCAAGAGGGGGGCCATCACTGCGGATCAGGCGAGCGAGCGCATCGCTGTCATTGCGGCGCGACAGGCCGCTCTGCTCCGTACGCCGCCGCCCATCGTCTTCGCGGTGCTTGACGAGAGCTGCCTCCGCCGACCGATCGGCGGACCCGCCCTCATGGCGGGCCAATTCGAGCGGCTACTCGAATTCGCCGAACTGCCGAACACCGTGCTTCAGATCGCCCCGTTCGACATGGGAGAGCGTCGTCCGCTCAGCCTGCCGGTCACCGTACTGACACTGCCCGACCGCTCGATCATGTCCTACGCCGAATCCGCCCAACGGGGCCATCTGGAACGGGACAACAACTCCGTGGTGCCCATGCTGACGGCCTACCATCAGCTCCAGGCCGAAGCGCACACACAGGCGGCATCCGTGGCCATGATCAATCAACTACGAAAGGGCACGTCGTGACGACTGAATCCCCCCGCTGGTTCAAGTCCTCCTACAGCGAGAACGGCGGCCAGTGCGTCGAGGTCGCCACCAACCTCGTCGCCTCGCCCGGTGTCGTCCCCGTCCGGGACTCCAAGCGTGACGACAGCCCGGTGCTCGGCTTCACCGCTGCCGCGTTCGCCGCCTTCGTGGACGGCGTCAAGGCCGTCTGAGGCGCGGCCCGCCGGGCCCCGGCAGGATGCCCGGGGCCCGGTCGGTCAGCCCGCCGCGCGCGGCAGCCGGCGTTCCCACGTGCGGTGGAAGACGACCTCCTCGCCCTCCCGGCACAGGACCTCGTTCGACGTCAGGAAGCCGCCCTCGTCGCAGGTGATCTCCGACCGGGTCTCCACCCGCGCGTCCCAGCCCAGTTCGGGCCGGTGGAGCCGGATCTGCCACTCCGAGAGGGTCCGGGCCGACAGGGGGTCGGACTCCTGGATCTCGTACACCTCCCGCGCGTCCTCGCTGAACTCCAGGCCGTCCGGGTACACCCGGGTGCCCCCGTAGCGGGGGTCGACCTCCAGCCGCCAGGTCCCGCGCGCCACGTCCCGTACGACGAGCCGTTCCGGGCGCGGCTCGTCGAGGGTGGCCGGGAAGACCACCCCCAGCGGCTCCGACTGCTCCGGCGGCTCGAAGCGGACCGACTCGTCCCGGGCCGTGGCGGCGGGGGACCCGGCCCGGACCGGGAGGGTCAGGGTGCTGCCCGCCGGGTCCAGGGTCCAGCCGGCCTCGGAGCCGGCCCGGGGCCAGATCCAGGGCCAGTACGCCGAGGACACCGCCAGCCGGATGCGGTGCCCGGGCGGGAAGGCGTGGCCGATGCCGTTCAGCTCGAAGGTGACCTCCTCGTAGGCGCCCACGGGCCACGGCACCGCCTGCTCCCGGCCCCGGCGCGCGGACAGGTTCAGCACGCCCCGCGTGACGAGCGTCGAGGAGCCGTCCGGGGCCACGTCGCACAGCCGGGCCACGGCCTGGCCGTACGGCACGTCCATGCGCAGCCGCAGGGTGACCGACGGGCGGCCGAGGATCTCCACCGGCTCGCCCCCGCCCACCGGGAACTCGAAGCAGGCCGACTTCGCGTCCTCCTCGCGCTGGTCCGGCGGCAGGTCGGCCTCGTTGCCGAAGGGGAAGAAGCGGCCCGCGTCGAGCCCGGTGTGCTGCGGGGAGGCGACGCGCACCGGGGCGCCCTGGAGCCCGTACGGGACGGGGACGACGGAGGCGGACGGCCAGGTCCGCTCCTCGGTCCAGCGGCCCGGGAGCTCCTCGTACACGGTGGCGGGCGGATGGGAGTCGCTGATCCAGGCGCGGAGCAGCGGTTCGTCCATCACGCCGTTGTCCTCGCCCTTGAGCCAGTGGTCCCACCAGCGCAGGGTTTCCTGGAGGAAGCCGATGGCCGGGCCCGGCGGCAGCCCGCGGTCCGGGTACTGGTGCGACCAGGGGCCGATCAGGCCGCGGACGCGGCCGGACGGCAGGTGCTCGACCAGCCGCAGCACGGTGTCCCGGTACGGGTCGTGCCAGCCGCCCACGGCCAGCACCGCCGCGCCGATCTCCGGGTAGCCCTCGCAGACGCTGCCGTGGCGCCAGTAGGCGTCGCGCGTCTGGTGGGAGAGCCAGGTGTGGATCAGCGGCTCCACGGCCTCCAGCCGCGTCAGCCACTGCTCGCGCCAGCCGTCCCCGGCGTACAGCGGGTCCGGCGGGCGGGAGGCGAAGGCCAGCATGGTCGCCGCCCAGGCGTGCATGTCCACGGCCAGCACGGAGCCGCCCATGTAGTGGACGTCGTTGTCGTACCGGTCGTCCGTGGAGCAGACGGTGACGACCGCCTTCAGCGGTGCGGGGGCGAGGGCGGCGATCTGGAGGGAGTTGAAGCCGCCCCAGGAGATCCCGAACATGCCCACCGCGCCCGTGCACCAGGGCCGGGCCGCCAGCCATTCGACGACCGCGACCCCGTCGGCCAGCTCCTGGGCGTCGTACTCGTCCCCGGGCAGGCCGCCGCTGCACCCGTGGCCGCGCACGTCCACCCGTACCGAGGCGTAGCCGTGTCCCGCGTACCAGGGGTGGCGCTGCCAGTCGCGCGGCGCGGTCCAGTCGGTGAGGCGGTACGGCAGGTACTCCAGCAGGGCCGGGACCGGCTCGTCCGTGACCGGCCGCCAGATCCGGGCGTAGAGCTCCACGCCGTCGGACAGGGGGATCCGGACGTCCTCGCGTGTGGTCGCGTACGGGAAATCGGTACGGATGATCATCCGGTTCAGCCGCCAATCGCCTCGGTCTCGGCCCGGTGGAGCCTCAGTGGACGGGGTGCATGGTGCGCCGCAGCCAGGGCGCCATCGCGATGACGGCCAGGCCCACCGCCACCGCGACGGCGCCGTTGACGCCGAAGTACACGGGGTGGGAGACCGTGCCGTAGAGCTTGACCACCTGCGCCTGGATGCCGTTGGCCAGGGCGAGGGAGAGGAACCACAGGGCCATGGTCTGGCTGCTGAAGGCCTTCGGGGCGAGCTTGGTGGTGGCCGACATGCCGGAGGTCTCCAGCAGGACGTCGCCGAGGCCGAGCAGCAGGTAGGAGCCGACGATCCACCAGGCGGCCATCTGGTAGGTGTCCCCGCTGTGCCCCGAGGTGGGGATGACCATCAGCAGGAAGGACAGGCCGCCGAGGATCACCCCGATGGCGATCTTGTTGGAGGCGTGCGGCTGGCGGTGGCCCATCCGGACCCACAGCGCGGCGACGACCGGGGCCAGTGCCACCTCGAAGGCGCCGAGTGCGGAGGCGTACCAGCCGGCCGGGAAGTGGAAGCCGAGGATCTCGGTCCGGGCGTTGGTGGAGGCCAGCAGCATCATCGTGGAGTAGGCCTGGAAGAGGATGAAGTTGAAGGCGACCGAGGCAAGGAAGAGCACCACGTACGGACGCAGCCGCGTGCGCTCGGCGGGGGTCACCCGGGAGCTGCGGAACATGACGGTGAAGTAGACGACGGGGGCGATCACCGAGACGAGGGTGAGCAGGTCGACGAAGCGGTCCATCGTCAGCCAGCCCAGGAGCGCCAGGAGGGTGGCGAGGGCGGCGAACAGGACACAGCCCGTGATGATCTTCGTCACGGTGGCGCGCATGGCGTCGGGTGCGAGGGCGTACTCGGCGGAATGCTTGCGTCCGGCCAGATGGCGGCGGCCCATCACGTACTGCACCAGGCCGGCGGTCATGCCGATCGCGGCGGCGGAGAAGCCCCAGTGCCAGCCCTGGTGCTCGCCGAGCCAGCTGGTGATCAGGGGTCCGGCGAAGGCGCCGATGTTGATGGCCATGTAGTAGAGGGCGAAGCCCGCGTCGCGCCGGTCGTCGGCGGTCCGGTACAGCTTGCCGACCATGGTGGCCACGTTCGGCTTGAGCAGGCCGGTGCCCGCGCTGATCAGGCCGAGGCCCACCCAGGTCATGGCGGCGGTCGGCACCGCCATGGCGTAGTGGCCGCAGGCGATCAGGATGCCGCCCCACAGAACCGCTCGATAGGAACCGAGGATCCGGTCGGCGAGCCATCCACCGGCGACGGAGACGAGGTAGACCATGGTCCCGTAGGCCGCCGAGACGGAGGCCGCGGTGCCGGGGTCCATGCCCAGGCCGCCGTCGGCCACCGAATCCGCGAAGTAGAGGACGAGGATGGCCTGCATGCCCAGGAACGAGAAGCGTTCCCAGACCTCTAGTCCGGAGAGGGTGGCGAGACCCCGGGGATGACCGAGGAAGGCGTGGTCGTCACCCGGAGGCGGCTGGTCCGCTTCCGGGTCCGAGGGTTCGTCTTGATCGGTATCAGTTCTGGACAAAACGCATTCTCCGGTTGTTTCGGCTCCTCCAGAACATACCGGTGCGCTTCGGGCGATGCTCGGGTGACCGCCGGACAGGCGCTCTCCGTGATCGAAAACAGACCCGATACGCTGGCTTGAGTGATGGCAGCGACACATCGACAATCCATGTGATCGTCAGCGTGATCGTCAGCAGACAGGAGTACCCCTCGTGACCGTCGTCGGGCCGTTCGGACTGAGCGTGCGGGACCAGGCTCTTGAGACCGATGTCCAGGCCGGACTGGCCGCCGTCGAGGCGGGTCTGCTGGAGGCCACCAAGAGCGAAGTCCCCTTCATCACCGAGGCCGCACAGCACCTCGTGCGGGCCGGAGGCAAGCGCTTCCGTCCGCTGCTGGTGATGCTCGCTTCCCGGTTCGGCGATCCGTACGCCCCCGGCGTCGTGCCCTCCGCCGTGGTCGTGGAGCTCACCCACCTGGCGACGCTCTACCACGACGACGTCATGGACGAGGCGGACGTGCGCCGCGGGGTGGCCAGCGCCAACACCCGCTGGGGCAACTCGGTGGCCGTCCTGACGGGTGACTTCCTGTTCGCCCGCGCCTCGCACATCCTGGCCGACCTCGGCCCCGAGGCCGTACGCATCCAGGCCGAGGCCTTCGAGCGGCTGGTGACGGGCCAGATCCTGGAGACCGCCGGCCCGCGCGACGGCCGCGACCCCGTCGCCCACTACCTCGACGTCATCGCGGGCAAGACCGGTTCGCTGATCGCCGTGTCCGGCCGCTTCGGCGCCCTGATGTCCGGCGCCGACGAGTCGGTCGTCGACATCCTCACCCAGTACGGCGAGCGCCTCGGCACCGCCTTCCAGCTCGCCGACGACGTCCTCGACATCGCCTCCGACACGCACGAGTCCGGCAAGACCCCGGGCACCGACCTGCGCGAGGGCATCCCGACCCTGCCCGTGCTGCGGCTGCGCGAGAGCGCCGCCCGCGACGGGCGCGCCGAGGACCTGGAGCTCGTACGGCTCCTGGACGGCGACCTGACGGAC
Source organism: Streptomyces xanthophaeus (assembly GCF_000725805.1). Taxonomy (GTDB): domain Bacteria; phylum Actinomycetota; class Actinomycetes; order Streptomycetales; family Streptomycetaceae; genus Streptomyces; species Streptomyces xanthophaeus. The sequence goes on from NZ_JOFT01000039.1 coordinate 34,519, forward strand.
GACGCCCGGCACGCCGAGGTGCTGACCCGGCTCCGGGTGCACCCCGCCCTGGAGCAGGCCCGCCGCGACACCGTCCGCTACGCCGAGGACGCGCGGGCCACGCTCGCCCCGCTGCCGGAGTGCTTCGCGAAGTCGGCGCTGGTCGAGCTCTGCGACGCCGTGGTGCACCGCGCGGGCTGACACCGCCCCCAGCAGTGGAACGGGCCCCTCCGCCCCGTCGACCCCTACGGGTCGGGGGAGAGGGGCCCCTCTTGTGTCATCCCACGGTCGTACGCACAGTTGCTTCCGGGGACTGACGCCCCCGGCGCCCCGATTTGGTCAGATGGAGTCATCAAACCCCACCAGATCGGGTGAGCGCGGCGACACGGGGGTCGCCGCCGACGACACAGAGGGCAGGGCACTGACATGGCAGCGAACACGAAGACTTCTCGCAAGGTCGCCCGGTACGCCGTACCGGTCGCGGTGGCAGGTGTGGCCGCGGCGACCGTCGCGATGGTCCCGGCCTTCGCCAATGCCGGCGGACCCGACCTGCCGAAGGTGACGGCGCAGCAGCTCATCGAGAAGGTGGCGGCCTCGGACGTGCAGGAGCTGTCCGGCACGGCCAAGCTCAGCACCGACCTGGGCCTGCCGACCCTCGCGACCGGACTGCTCGGGGGCGGCGGCGTCGCGGGCGGCTCGGCCAATCCCGAGGACAAGGTCGCCCAGCTGGCGAGCGGTACGCACACCTTCCGCGTCGCCGCCGACGGCCCGGACCGCCAGAAGCTCACCTTCCTGGACGGCAAGGACGAGTACAGCCTCATCCACAACGGCGACGACGTGTGGGGATACGACTCCAAGTCGAACGAGGTCTTCCACGAGAAGGCCCCCCAGCCGGGCCAGGACGGCGGCAAGGACAAGGGCAAGGAGCACAAGACGGCCGACCGGCTGGGCGCCTCGCCCCAGCAGCTCGCCGAGGAGCTCCTGAAGGCGGCCGGCCCGACCACCGACGTGAGCGTCGGCGACACGGCCCAGGTGGCCGGCCGCGACGCCTACCAGCTGGTGCTCAAGCCCAAGCAGAGCGGCTCCACCATCGCCTCCGTGAAGATCGCCGTGGACGCCAAGAACGGCGTGCCGCTGCGCGTGCAGGTGCTGTCCACCCAGGGCGGCAAGCCCATCGTGGACGCGGGCTTCACCAAGGTGGAGTTCGCCAAGCCGGCCGCCGACACCTTCGCCTTCACCGTCCCCAAGGGCGCCAAGGTGACCGAGGGCGGGGCCGAGTCCGGCCACGGCGACAAGGACTTCAAGGCCCTTGAGTCCTTCCCGGGCCTGGACGGCCTGGTCGGCGGGGCGAACGGCAAGGGTGAGGTGAAGGTCCTCGGTGAGGGCTGGGCCGCCATCGCCCGGATCGACTCGGGCACCGGCAAGGGGCTGAAGGACCTGGAGAACGACAAGGACGCCCCCAAGCAGGCCAAGCAGTTCCTCGACTCCCTCGGGGACAAGGTCTCCGGGAAGTTCGGCGAGGGCCGCGTCCTGTCCACCCGCGTCGTCAACGCCCTGATCACCGACGACGGCAAGGTCTACGTCGGCGCCGTCACCAAGGACGCGCTGGTGAAGGCGGCCGACGCCAACAAGTAGTCACCCCTGGGAAGACTGTGCGAAGGGTGGGCCGGGACTGTGTCCCGGCCCACCCTTGCGTCGTTCCCCTCCTGCGTACAGCGCGACCGCTGTACGGTGGAAGGCATGTCGAGACACGTCACCATCCGCCTGGACGAAGAGTTCCACGAGCGCCTCAAGGCGCGCGCGGCGGCACTGGGGACGACGGTCACCGCGCTGATCACCGAGGTCACGGAGCGCGAACTCGACGAGGACCGGAAGAACTTCCTCTCCGGCATAGAGGAGTTCGCCGACCACTGGAGCTACTTCCAGGAGCGGTTCGGCAATTGAAGATCACCATGGAGTGGGCCTGGACCGCTCTGGCCCACCATCTCCCGTCCGATCCCGCCGTGTGGGACCCCTCGGGGGTGGCCGCCGCCGTCGCCCGCCACCAGAACGACCTCGTCCTGGTACCCGAACAGCCCGCCCCGGACACCGCGTGGCGGGCCGCTGCGTTCCTGCACACCCTCGCGGTGTGCCCGGCGCTGGAATCCCCGATGAACGAGTTCTACGCGGCCGCGGCCACCCGCTCGTACCTGCGGGTGGCCGGGGCCAGACAACTGCCTTCGCCGGAGGTGCTCGGCGACCTGGTCGAGGCGGCGAAGCTGGGCCGCGCCGACGTCGCGGCGGTGGCCGAGGAACTGCGGGCCCGGATACAGGACCCGCAGACCGCCTCGCCTAGAAGGTGATCTTCCAGCTGTTGATGTAGCCGACGTCCTGCGCGGCTCCGTCCTTGGCCCGCAGCTGCCAGACCCCGTTCGCGACCTCGCTGGAGGCGTTGACGGTGTACGACTGCACGAGGTTGTCGGCGCTGCCGCCGCTGCGGTTGTGCAGGTTGTAGACCGTGCCGTCCGGGGCCACCAGGTCGACCACCAGGTCACCGCGGTAGGTGTGGACGATGTTCACGTCGACCTTGGTGGTCGCCGGGGCGTTGCCCGCGACACCGGAGACGGTGATCGGGGAGTTCACCGCGGCGGCGGGGGAGTCGGGGATGTTCACGTCCGCGGTGTTCTCGAAGGACGGGCCCGGCGGGACCGGCGTGGCCGCACCGAGGGTCCAGATCGCGTAGGCGACGGCGTCCGAGTTGCGGTCCAGCGCGGTGTCGTTGATGTTCGTCAGCGAGTCGCACGAGGAGTGGTAGCAGCGGTCGAAGGCCTGGCCGGCGGTGCCGCCCCACTTCTGCGCCTGCGCCGAGGACTTGCTGTTGCTGGCGCCGGTGAACAGGCCGCCGACCGGGATGCCCACGTTCTTGAACGAGGCGTGGTCGGAGCGGCCGTCGCCCTCGGTCTCGATCTCCGTGGGCACGCCGAGGCCCGCGTAGTAGTTCTTGAAGGTCTGCTCGATGGTCGGGTCGTCGTCGTAGACGAAGTAGCCCGGGTTCGGCGAGCCGATCATGTCGAAGTTCAGGTAGCCGGAGAACTTCGAGCGCTCGGCGGCCGGCAGGTTGTTGACGTAGTACTTCGAGCCGACCAGGCCCAGCTCCTCCGCGCCCCACCAGCCGAACCGCAGGTGCTTGGTGGGCTGGAGTCCGGCCCTGGAGACCGCGAGGGCCGTCTCCAGTACGGCCGCGCTGCCCGAGCCGTTGTCGTTGATGCCCGCGCCCGAGGTCACCGAGTCGAGGTGCGCGCCCGCCATCAGGACCGAGTTGGGGTCACCGCCCGGCCAGTCGGCTATCAGGTTGTAGCCGGTGGCGCCGCTGGAGGTGAAGGTCTGCAGCGTGGTGGTGAAGCCCGCCGCGTCCAGCTTGGCCTTCACGTAGTCGATCGAGGCCTTGTAACCGGCCCGGCCGTGGGCGCGGTTGCCGCCGTTGTTGGCGGCGATGGTGGAGAGCTGGGACAGGTGGGCCTTGACGTTGGCCAGCGGAATGTCGGGCGGCGTCGGCGCCGCGGCGACCGCCGTGGGGGCGGCCAGTGCGGCGGGAGAGGTGGCGGCGAACAGGCCGGCGACCGCGAACGCGGTCACGGCGGCAAGACGCCGGGAGACGGACAGGCTCATGGGGGGCTCCGGGATTCCGCGGGGATATGACGGAACGTGCGGTGGTGGCGCGGGTGAGCGTTAGTGCGTCAGTGCGAGCCTGATGGTCGGCGAGGGCATGACAATTCGTCAAGACCAGAATCCGGTCAGGGTGGTTCGGAAAACGGACGATCCCCGGCACTGGTGGTCAGTGCCGGGGATCGTGGGAGTGGAGAGGGTGCTGTTACGCCGGCTCGCGCGTCGGCGGGACGACCGCCGCAGGCGTCGGCGCGGGCGCTTCCGGAACCGCTGCGGAGGGTGCCTGAGGTGCCTGAGGTGCCTGCGGTGCGGCGGCGAGCTGGGCCCGCGCCCTGCGCGACGTACGGAGCGCGTCCCAGGTCAGCACCGTGAGCGCGGCCCAGACCAGGGAGAAGCCGGCCCAGCGCTCGGGGGGCATGGCCTCGTGGAAGTACAGGACGCCGAGCCCGAACTGGAACACCGGGGCCATGTACTGGAGCAGCCCGAGGGTGGACAGCGGGACGCGGATCGCGGCGGCCCCGAAGAGCACCAGCGGGACCGCGGTCACCAGACCGGTCGCGGAGAGCAGGACGGAGTGCCCGAGCCCCTCGGTGGCGAAGGTCGAGCGGCCCTGCGTGCCCAGCCACAGCAGGTAGCCGAGGGCGGGCAGGAACAGCACGGCGGTCTCGGCGGCCAGCGATTCCAGGCCGCCCATGCCGAGCTTCTTCTTGATCAGCCCGTAGGTGGCGAAGGAGAAGGCCAGGACCAGCGAGATCCACGGCGGGCGCCCGTAGCCCACGGCGAGCACCAGCACGGCGAGGCAGCTGATGCCGACGGCCGCCCACTGGGCGCGGCGCAGCCGTTCGCCGAGCGCGAGCACGCCGATCGCGATGCTGACCAGCGGATTGATGAAGTAGCCGAGGCTGGCCTCGACGACGTGGCCGTTGTTGACGGCCCAGATGTACAGGCCCCAGTTCACGGTGATCACGGAGGCGGCCAGCGTGGTGAGGGCCAGTTTGCGGGGCTGGCGCAGCAGCTCCCGTATCCAGCCCCAGCGGCGCAGCGCGAGCAGGGCCAGACCGACCGCGGCCAGTGACCACACCATGCGGTGGGCGACGATCTCGACGGCTTCCGAGGGCTTCAGCAGGGGCCAGAAGAGGGGGACGAGCCCCCACACCGCGTAGGCGCCGAATCCGCTGAGCAGACCCGCGCGATGATCTTTTTCCGCCTTCACGGGGCCTCCTGTACGCATTCCAGCCAACTTGACGACGGTAGCGCCGTACAGGTCGGATGTCATGCCCGTCACGAGGAGATACTCATGACACGAAGCCCGGCCCCCGTGAGGGGCCGGGCTTCGTGGTGGTCCAGGCGGTCGTGCCCCGTCCGTCAGCCGACGACGGTCCAGGTGTCGTTGCCGTGGAGGAGGCCGGTGAGGTCGCCCTTGCCGCTCCGGTCCACGGCCGTGTCGAGCTGGTCGGCCATGAGCGTGTCGTAGACCGGCCGCCCGATGCTGCGGAAGACACCGATCGGGGTGTGGTGCAGGGTGTCGGGGTCCGCGAGGCGGGAGAGGGCGAAGGCGTTGGTGGGGCTGGTCACGCCCGTGTCGTGGACCAGGATCCGGCCCTCGTTCTCGGGGGTGACCGTGACGACCTCCAGGTCGCCGGTGGCGGGGTTGCGCACGACGCCCTTGCTGTCGTCGGCGCCGAAGCGGATCGGCCGGCCGTGTTCGAGCCGGATCACCGCTTCGAGGGCCCGCTCCTTGTCCTTGAGGGCCTCGAAGGCGCCGTCGTTGAAGATGTTGCAGTTCTGGTAGATCTCCACGAGCGCGGTGCCCTGGTGGTCGGCGGCCTGGCGCAGCACCTCGGTGAGGTGCTTGCGGTCGGAGTCGACGGTCCGGGCGACGAAGGAGGCCTCGGCGCCCAGGGCCAGCGACACCGGGTTGAAGGGCGCGTCGAGGGAGCCCATCGGCGTGGACTTGGTGATCTTGCCGACCTCGGAGGTGGGCGAGTACTGGCCCTTGGTCAGACCGTAGATCCGGTTGTTGAAGAGGAGGATCTTCAGGTTGACGTTGCGGCGCAGCGCGTGGATCAGGTGGTTGCCGCCGATCGAGAGCGCGTCGCCGTCGCCGGTGACGACCCATACGGACAGGTCGCGGCGGGAGCTCGCCAGACCCGTGGCGATGGCGGGTGCACGGCCGTGGATGGAGTGCATCCCGTAGGTGTTCATGTAGTACGGGAAGCGGGAGGAGCAGCCGATCCCGGAGACGAAGACGATGTTCTCCTTCGCCAGGCCCAGCTCGGGCATGAAGCCCTGCACGGCGGCGAGGACGGCATAGTCGCCGCAGCCCGGGCACCAGCGCACTTCCTGGTCGGACTTGAAGTCCTTCATCGACTGCTTGGCCTCGGCCTTGGGCACCAGCGACAGCAGGTCGCGGTGGCCGGCGGGGGCGTCCGTCACCTCAGTCATTGATGGCCTCCTCGAGAACCTTGGCGAGCTGCTCGGCCTTGAACGGCATTCCGTTGACCTGGTTGTACGACTGGGCGTCGACCAGGTATTTCGCGCGGATCAGGGTGGCGAGCTGCCCGAGGTTCATCTCCGGCACCACTACCTTGTCGTAACGTCCGAGGACCTCTCCCAGATTCCGCGGGAAGGGGTTCAGGTGCCGCAGATGGGTCTGGGCGATGGGCTGCCCGGCCTGGCGCAGGCGGCGGACGGCCGCGGTGATCGGGCCGTAGGTGGAGCCCCAGCCGATGACCAGGGTCCGGGCGCCGTCGGGGTCGTCCACGGTCAGGTCCGGGACGTCGATGTTGTCGATCTTGGCCTGGCGGGTGCGGACCATGAAGTCGTGGTTGGCCGGGTCGTAGGAGATGTTGCCCGTGCCGTCCTGCTTCTCGATGCCGCCGATCCGGTGCTCCAGCCCCGGGGTGCCCGGCACGGCCCAGGGCCGTGCCAGCGTCTGCGGGTCGCGCTTGTAGGGCCAGAAGACCTCGGTGCCGTCGGCCAGCGTGTGGTTGGGGCCGGTGGCGAACTTGACCTTGAGGTCGGGCAGGTCGGTGACCTCGGGGATCCGCCACGGCTCGGAGCCGTTGGCAAGGTAGCCGTCGGAGAGCAGGAACACCGGCGTCCGGTAGGCCAGCGCGATCCGGGCCGCCTCCAGCGCCGCGTCGAAGCAGTCCGCCGGGGTGCAGGGGGCCACGATCGGGACCGGGGCCTCGCCGTTGCGCCCGTACATCGCCTGGAGGAGGTCGGCCTGCTCCGTCTTGGTCGGCAGGCCCGTGGAGGGGCCGCCGCGCTGGATGTCCACGATCAGCAGCGGCAGCTCCAGCGACACCGCCAGCCCGATCGTCTCCGACTTCAGGGCCACACCGGGCCCCGAGGTGGTCGTCACGGCCAGCGCCCCGCCGAAGGCGGCGCCCAGCGCCGCGCCGATCCCGGCGATCTCGTCCTCGGCCTGGAAGGTCCGCACGCCGAAGTTCTTGTGCCGCGACAGCTCGTGCAGGATGTCCGAGGCCGGGGTGATCGGGTACGAGCCCAGGTACAGCGGCAGGTCGGCCTGCTGCCCCGCCGCGATCAGGCCGTAGGACAGGGCCAGGTTCCCCGAGATGTTGCGGTACGTGCCGGTGGGGAAGGCCTTGCTGGCCGGTGCGACCTCGTAGGAGACCGCGAAGTCCTCGGTCGTCTCGCCGAAGTTCCAGCCCGCCCGGAAGGCGGCCACGTTCGCCTCGGCGATCTGCGGCTTCTTCGCGAACTTCTGCCGCAGGAAGGTCTCCGTACCCTCCGTGGGCCGGTGGTACATCCACGACAGCAGGCCCAGCGCGAACATGTTCTTGCTGCGCTCGGCCTCCTTGCGGGGCAGGCCGAAGTCCTTCAGGGCCTCCAGCGTCAGCGTGGTCAGCGGCACCGGGTGCAGGTTGTAGGCGTTGAGGGAGCCGTCTTCCAGCGGTGAGGTCTCGTAGCCGACCTTGGCCATCGGGCGCTTGGTGAACTCATCGGTGTTGATGATGATCTCCGCGCCGCGCGGCACGTCCCCGATGTTCGCCTTCAGCGCCGCGGGGTTCATCGCCACCAGCACGTTCGGGGCGTCGCCCGGGGTGAGGATGTCGTGATCGGCGAAGTGCAGCTGGAACGAGGAGACGCCCGGCAGGGTGCCGGCGGGCGCCCGGATCTCGGCGGGGAAGTTGGGCAGCGTCGACAGGTCGTTCCCGAAGGACGCCGTCTCCGACGTGAAGCGGTCACCGGTGAGCTGCATTCCGTCACCCGAGTCACCCGCGAAGCGGATGATCACACGGTCGAGACGGCGGACTTCCTTGCCGTTGGGGCCCTCCGGGATGCGCTGTCCACCGACAACCGCTCCTCCGGACCCGTCGGCCTGCTCGGCTGGGCTACTGACCTGGCTGGTCACTGAACTGGACCTCCTTCGAGGCGTGGTTCCCCAGGACCCACCCTACGTCCGTAGCGATCAGGTCCAAGGGGTCGACCACATTCTGGACCGTCGGACCGCCCATTGAGACGATCCGACCGGTATGCCGTGTGCCATATCTGACAGAGTGTCAGTCGATCAAGATTTCAGATAGGTGAGAACGGCCAGAACCCGCCGGTGATCCCCGTCACTGGGAGAAAGGCCGAGCTTCATGAAGATGTTGCTGACGTGCTTCTCCACCGCTCCGTCGCTCACCACGAGCTGCTTCGCCACGGCGGAATTCGTACGGCCCTCGGCCATCAGCCCGAGCACCTCGCGCTCGCGCGGGGTCAGCCCCGCCAGCACGTCCTGCTTGCGGCTGCGGCCGAGCAGCTGAGCGACGACCTCGGGGTCCAGGGCGGTACCGCCCCGGGCCACACGGACCACGGCGTCCAGGAATTCCCGTACGTCGGCCACCCGGTCCTTGAGCAGGTACCCCACCCCGGTACTGGATCCGGCCAGCAGCTCGGTGGCGTACTGCTCCTCCACGTACTGGGACAGGACCAGCACCCCGACTCCGGGGTGTTCGCGCCGCAGACGTACGGCGGCCCGCACCCCCTCGTCGGTGTGGGTCGGCGGCATCCGCACGTCGGCCACCACCACATCCGGCAGGGCGTCCTCCGCGGCCAGTTCCGCCACCGTCTTGATCAGGGCTTCCGCGTCCCCGACGCCCGCCACGACGTCATGCCCCCGGTCGGTCAGCAACCGGGTCAGGCCCTCACGCAGCAGCACCGAATCCTCGGCGATGACCACCCGCACCCTGTCTTCCACGTCTCAGCAGCTCCCGCACCCACTCGTTCCCGCACGCCCTTACCCGGCCAAGCATCCCAGCCTCAAGGCCGGATCAAGGCAGAGCCCCGGCAACGAAGGGGCGTGCGCCGGAGGTTTTCGGCCGAGCCCGGATCCCTTGCCGCACCTGGGCAGGAGCCGTACGGCGGCGGACCGGAACGATCCGGTTGGCGGCCACGCGGTCGGGCCTGCGGGCGGACGGGTACGGACCGGAACGATCCGGCCGACCGCCCGCGACCGGGCGCGCGAGGGCGGCCGGGCGCCGACCGAAACGATCCGGCCGTCTGCCCGGTCCGGTGGCCGGGTCGGCGCGGCGGCCCCGGCTACGGGTGCCGGGGCGGCTCGGCGGTGACCGTGGTGCCGGCCCCGGCTACGGGTGCCGGGGCGGCTCGGTGGTGACCGTGGTGCCGGCCCCGGCTACGGGCGCCAGGGCAGCTCCGCCGTGACCGTCGTGCCACCCCCGGCCGGGGAATCCACGACCAGCACCCCGTCCACGGCGTCCAGCCGCCCGGCCAGCCCCGCCAGCCCCGACCCGGCCCCCGCGACCGCCCCGCCCCGGCCGTCGTCGGCCACCTGGAGCAGCAGCCGCTCCCCGGACTTCCACACGTCCACCGAGGCCGACCGGGCCCGCGCATGCTTGCTGACGTTCTGCAGCAGCTCCGACACGGTGAAGTACGCGATCCCCTCCACCGAGGCCGCGGGCCGGGCCGGCAGGTCCACCGCCACCCGCACCGGCACGGCGCACCGCGAGGCCACCGAGGACAGCGCCGCGTCCAGACCGCGGTCGGTCAGCACGGCCGGGTGGATCCCGCGGGCCAGGTCGCGCAGCTCCTGCAGGGCGACCTTCACCTCCCCGTGGGCCTCGTCCACCATCCGGGCCGCGGCCCGGGGATCCCCGGCGAGCGTCTCCTTGGCCAGCCCCAGGTCCATCGCCAGGGCCGCCAGGCGGGCCTGCGCCCCGTCGTGCAGGTCCCGCTCGATGCGCCGCAGGTCGGCGGCGGCCGTGTCCACGACCACCCCGCGGTCCGACTCCAGCTCGCTGACCCGGCTGTCCAGGCGGGACGGGCCGAGCAGCCCGCCGATCAGGGTCCGGTCGACGGTGGTCATGGCCCGCAGCATCCACGGGGTCGCGAGGGTCAGGACCAGCCCCGCCAGGCAGGTCGTGGCGATCGCCAGGGGCGAATCGAGGTAGAAGGACCGGTCGCCGTCCTGGAAGAGCTGGAGACCGGGCTGGTCGGTGTAGGCGGGGAAGACCCAGAACCAGGCCGGGTACAGCAGGAGCGCCCACCCGGTCGCCCAGAACGTCAGCGCCGTGCAGAAGCAGAACACCGCCCACGGGAAGTGGATCACGCAGTACAGGACGTGCCGCCAGGCGCTCCCGCTCTTGAGCAGCGCCCCCATGGCGGCCAGCGCCCCGCTCTTGGCCGCCCGGACCGGCGCGGGATCGGCGACCGCCGCCCCGAGCAGGCCGCGCACCCGCGCCCGCTCCAGCTGCCCGAAGCCGCGGCACATGGCCAGCAGACCGGCCAGGACGGGGATGCCGAGGAAGGTGACGAGCAGCCCCGCGCCGAGGCTCACCCCGGCGATCGCGAGGGAGAAGTACAGGGTGCTCAGCGGCAGCCCGAGCAGCAGGAACCCGAGCTCCCGCCACGTCCGTCCGGCGACGGGCGCCCGCAGCACCGCGCCGAGCCCCCCGCCCGTGCCTTTGCCGTCGTCCATGGCGCCGACCCGCCCTTCCCCGCTCGTCCGTCCGTACCCCTCCACCCTGTCGCCCGGCCCCGCCCCGGACCATCCAGCGTGTCGGCCTCTCCCCCGGGGGGTTATCCCCACCCCGATCCCGCCCCGGGGTCCTGCGCGTACGCCGCCCCGGGGTCCCGTGCGTACGCCGCCCCCGGGGTCCTGCGCGTACGCCGCCCCCGGGGTCCCGTGCGCACGGCGCCGCCAAGAATCAGGTGCGTACGCCGGTCCCGGGTCCCGTGCGTACGGGGGTCCGCCCCCGCACATGGGACGGGACCCCCGTCCGGTCCGGACGGGGGTCCCGCTCAAGCGTCGACGGGCCCCGAGGGCCGGGCCCTGCCGGGGGCGGTGCTCAGCCGCGGGCCGGGCCCGCGGCCGTGCGCTCGCGCCACGGCAGCTCCGCCGTGACCACGGTCCCCTCGCCCTCGGGCGAGTCCAGGACGAACACCCCGTCCACCGCCCCCAGCCGCTCCGCGAGCCCGGACATCCCCGTCCCGCCCGACAGCTGCGCACCACCGCGCCCGTCGTCCGACACCCGGATCAGCAGCCGCGCCCCGGACCGCCACACCTCCACGCTCGCCATCCGCGCCTGCGCGTGCTTGCTCACGTTCTGCAGCAGCTCCGACACCACGAAGTACGCGATCCCCTCGATCGCCTCCGCCGGCCGCGCCGGGAGGTCCACCGACACCTTCACCGGCACCACGCACCGCGAAGCCACCGACGACAGCGCCGCGTCCAGCCCCCGGTCCGTCAGCACCGCCGGGTGGATGCCCCGCGCGAGGTCCCGCAGCTCCTGGAGGGCCAGCTTCACTTCCCCGTGCGCCTCGTCGACCATCGCCGCCGCGCCCTCCGGGTCCTCCAGCAGCTTCTCCTTCGCCAGACCCAGCCCCATCGCCAGGGCGACCAGGCGGGCCTGCGCCCCGTCGTGCAGGTCCCGTTCGATGCGCCGCAGGTCGGCCGCCGCGGTGTCGACCACCACGCCCCGGTCCGACTCCAGCTCGGCGATCCGCCGCTCCAGCTCGTCCGAGGGCGACAGCAGTCCCCGCACCATCGCCCGGTCCACGTTCGCCAGTCCCCGCACCACGTACGGCAGAACCGGCCACAGCACGAACAGCCCCACCAGCGACACGGTGAAGGTCAGCACGCCCCACGGCAGCCGGATCAGGTCGTACAGCACGTTCCGCCAGCCGACCGGGTCCTTGATGCTCGTCCACAGCCAGGGGAAGAACCCGCCGGCCCGCCCCGGACCGGGAAGCGGGCTCGGCTCGTCCACCCGTACGCCGAGCAGCGCGCGCGCCCGCGCCCGGTCCAGCCGTCCCAACTGGCGGGACAGGAAAAGACCGCCCGCGAGCAACGGAAGACCGATCGCGGTCACCGAGAGACCGCCCGCGGTGGCAACCATGGCCACGGTGTACGTGAACCCGACGACCGCCATCGGCAGGTTGCTCACCAGATGGGCGATCTCCTTCCACGTCACGGCACTGAAGACGGCGCGTACGGGGGGCGGCTGGTCCGCATCGGGGACGTCATGGCTCGTGGTCATGCGTCACAGCCTGTCAAGTGCGCCGCACGGATGCCATGGGGTGTCCGGGGTGCTGTGAACGGGGGATAACCCCACCCCGTGTGAGGCAGGCCCTAGACTCCCGTGCGTAACAGATCGTCGACAGTGGCCAAGGAGCGAGGAACGGACGTGTCCGACCCAACGGTATCGACCGTAACCGTGCTCGCAGCCGACTATTTCCGGAGCTATTCGGTCGTCGGCCTGCTGGCCGTCCTCGGTGTGCTGTTCGTGGCCGTGGCCTTCGGCGCCGGCCGCCTGCTGCGCCCCGTCGTACCGACCCCCGAGAAGCTGCTGACGTACGAATGCGGCGTCGACCCGGTGGGCGAGGGCTGGGCGCACACCCAGGTCCGCTACTACGTCTACGCCTTCCTCTACGTCATCTTCGCCGTCGACTCGATCTTCCTGTTCCCGTGGGCGACGGTCTTCGCCGCCGCCGGTTACGGCGCCACGACCCTGGTGGAGATGTTCATCTTCCTGGGCTTCCTGGCCGTCGGCCTGCTCTATGCGTACAAGAAGGGCGTCCTCGAATGGACGTGACACCGGCTGTGACACCGACCGAGAGCGTGATGCTCCCGGAGCCCAAGCGGCTGGGAGTCCTCTCCCGCCTCGCCCCGGAACCCATGAAGGTGGTCCTGAACTGGGGCCGCCGGTACAGCCTGTGGGTCTTCAACTTCGGACTCGCCTGCTGCGCGATCGAGTTCATCGCCGCGTCGATGGCCCGCCACGACTTCATCCGCCTCGGTGTCATCCCCTTCGCGCCGGGGCCGCGCCAGGCCGACCTCATGATCGTCTCGGGCACGGTCACGGACAAGATGGCCCCCGCCGTCAAGCGGCTCTACGAGCAGATGCCCGAGCCCAAGTACGTCATCTCCTTCGGCGCCTGCTCCAACTGCGGCGGCCCCTACTGGGACTCGTACTCGGTGACGAAGGGCGTCGACCAGATCATCCCCGTCGACGTCTACGTCCCCGGCTGCCCGCCGCGGCCCGAGGCGCTGCTCCAGGGCATCCTCAAGCTCCAGGAGAAGATCGCCCGGGAGTCGCTCGCCGAGCGCTACGCGAGCGGCCCCTCCGTTTCCCAGCTCACCAGCGGCCTGGTCACGCCTCCGCCGGCCCCCGGGAGCAGTGCGTGAACCTCTACGACTCGCTGCCCGACGCGGCGCCGACGGTCTTCGGCGAGGAGGCCGTGGGCTCGTTCGCGTACGACGTCCTGACGGTCGACGTCCCCGTCGGCTCCTGGATCTCCTCCCTGGAGATCGCCCGGGACAAGCTCGGCTGCACGTACTTCGACTGGCTGAGCGCGGTGGACGAGCCGGGCACCGGCTTCCGGATCTGCGCGCACGTGGTCTCGCTGGAGAACCACCGGGTGCGCAGGCTGCTGCTCCGCACGACCGTCCCGCACGCGGCGCCGTCCCTGCCGTCCGCGGTCGCGGTCTACGCGGGTGCGGAATGGCACGAGCGCGAGACCTTCGAGATGTTCGGGGTGACCTTCACCGACCACCCGAACCTCGTGCCCCTGCTCCTCCCCGAGAACTTCGAGGGGTACCCGCTGCGCAAGGACTTCGTCCTGGCCGCGCGCGTCGCCAAGGCCTGGCCCGGCGCCAAGGAGCCGGGCGAGGCCCACGACCCGGACGCGCCCAAGCGCCGCCAGATGCTTCCGCCGGGCGTCCCGGACCCCAACGACTGGGGCCCGATGAAGGGCCAGCTCCCGCCGGCCCCCGCCCGCCCGGCCCGTACTCCCCGCGCCGCCGGTGCCGCCGGCGCCGCGCGCGAGGGCGCCCCGGCCCGCCGGCCCCGCGCCGCTGCGGCGGAGGGCCCGGCGACCCCGGACACCGAGGCCCCGCCGCGCCCGCCGCGCCGGACCCGCTCGGTGACGGAGGGCTCGGCCGGCCAGAACGCCCCGGCGACCGGGGCCGCGGAGGCTGCCGCCACCCCGGACACCGAGGCCCCGGTGCGCCCGCCGCGCCGGACCCGCTCGGTGACGGAAGGCTCGGCCAGCCAGGCCGCCGCGGCGGCGGACACCGAGGCGACCCCGACCCCGGAGGGCGAAGCCCCGGCCCGGCCGGCGCGCCGTGCGCGGACCGCGGGCGAAGGCTCCGCCAGCCAGACCCCGGCAGCTGAGCCACAGGCCCCCGCCCGCCCGGCCCGTCGCAGCTCCGACGCCCCTTGGCACGACCCGAAGCCCGCCTTCGACGAGCCGCAGGCGAAGCCGGAGCCGGAGACAAAGTCCGTGCCGGAGGCGAAGCCCGAGGCCGGGCCCGAGCTGGAGGCGAAGCCTGGGGCTGCGCCCACGCCCGCCGCCGAGGCTGCACCGGAGGCGAAGCCCGAGGCTGCGGCTGAGCCCGCACCCGCGGCCAAGCCCGAGGCCGAGCCCGCGGCCAAGCCCGCGCCCGAGGCGGAGCCCGCGGCCGAGAACGACCGCGACAACGGAGGCGACGCGTGAACGAGGTCCTCGACGTCGCCCTGCGGCTGATCATCGTCTTCGCCGTCTTCCTCGTGCTCCCGCTCGTCGTCGGGCAGACCGAGCACAAGGTGATGGCCCACATGCAGGGCCGCCTCGGCCCCATGTACGCGGGTGGCTTCCACGGCTGGGCCCAGCTCGTCGCCGACGGCGTGAAGTTCGCGCAGAAGGAAGACATCGTCCCGGCCAACGCCGACCGGCGGATCTTCCAGCTCGCCCCCGCCGTAGCCCTGCTCCCGTACCTCCTCGTCCTCGTCGCCGTCCCCATCGGCCCCGGCGAGGGCGCGGTCGGGCAGGTCATCGACGCCGGACTGTTCTTCGTACTCGCCGTCATGGGCGTCGGAGTCCTCGGCTCCCTGATGGCCGGCTGGGCCTCCGCCAACAAGTTCTCGCTGCTCGGCGGCCTGCGCACCGCCGCCCAGCTGCTCGCCTACGAGCTCCCCATGCTGCTCGCCGCGGCCTCCGTGGCCATGGCCGCCGGGACCGTCTCCCTCCCCGGGATCGTCGAGTCCTTCCAGTGGTGGTGGCTGCCCTGGCAGATCGTCGGCGCGCTCGTCTTCTTCACCGCCGGCCTCGCCGAACTCCAGCGGCCGCCCTTCGACATGCCCGTCGCCGACTCCGAGATCATCTTCGGCGCGTACACCGAGTACACGGGCCTGCGCTTCGCGCTGTTCCTGCTCGCCGAGTACGCCGGCATCGTCGTCCTCTGCGCCCTGACCACCGTCCTGTTCCTCGGCGGCTGGCACGGCCCCATGGGGGCCGACGGCCTCGGCTGGGTCTGGACCCTGCTCAAGACCGCCGTCCTCGCCTTCGTGGTGATCTGGCTCCGCGTGAGCTACCCCCGCCTGCGCGAGGACCAGCTCCAGAAGCTCGCCTGGACCGTACTCATCCCGCTCGCGCTCGCCCAGATCGCGCTCACCGGCATCGTGAAGGTGGCGATCAACTGATGCCCATCCCCGGATCCGGCCTCGCCAAGGGGCTGGCGGTCACCCTGCGCACGATGACGAAGCGCTCGCACACCGCCCAGTACCCCGAGGTCCAGCCGCAGCTCCCGCCCCGCTCCCGCGGGGTCATCGGCCTGTTCGAGGAGAACTGCACGGTCTGCATGCTGTGCGCCCGTGAATGCCCCGACTGGTGCATCTACATCGACTCCCACAAGGAGACGGTCCCGGCCTCCACGCCCGGCGGCCGCGAGCGCAGCCGCAACGTCCTCGACCGCTTCGCCATCGACTTCTCCCTCTGCATGTACTGCGGCATCTGCATCGAGGTGTGCCCCTTCGACGCCCTCTTCTGGTCGCCGGAGTTCGAGTACGCGGAGACCGACATCCACGAGCTGACGCACGAGCGCGACAAGCTGCGCGAGTGGATGTGGACCGTCCCGGCGCCGCCCGCGCTGGACCCGGCCGCCGAGGAGCCCAAGGAAGTCGCCGCCGCCCGCAAGGCGGTGGAGAAGGCCGAAGCCGCCGCAGCAGCAGCAGCCGCCGCAGCCGCTGCCGAGGCAGAGACCCCCGCGACCCCGGAGGCAGACGCGTGATCCCCGCCGCCGCCCTGGCCGCAGCCGCCACCACCGGGCCCGGCTTCCTCTCCCCGACCGGCGTCGAGATCGCCTTCGTCCTCGTCGGCCTCGCCACCCTCGGCGCAGCCGTCGTCACGGTCACCACCAAGCAGCTGGTGCACGCCGCCCTGTGGCTGGTCGTCGCCCTCGGCGGCATCGCCGTCGAGTACCTCCTGCTGACCGCGGAGTTCATCGCCTGGGTCCAGGTCCTGATCTACCTCGGCTCCGTCGTCGTCCTCCTGCTCTTCGGACTGATGCTCACCAAGGCGCCCATCGGCCGCTCCCCGGACGCCGACTCCGGCAACCGCTGGGTCGCCCTCGGCGTCGCCGTGACCGCCGCCGCCGCGCTCGTCTGGGTCGTCGTCGACGCCTTCCGCACCACCTGGATCGACCTCGACGGCCCCGTCCAGGGCTCGACGAAGGTCTCCGGCGAGATCCTCTTCCAGCACTGGGTGCTGCCCTTCGAGGCGCTCTCCGTCCTGCTCCTCGCCGCCCTGATCGGTGCCATCGTGCTGTCCCGCAAGACCGGTCCGGCCGATCCCGCAGACCCTGCCGGGCCCGCCGATCCCGCCGAGCCCGCCGAAGCCCGTGACAAGGGGCAGCGCTGATGCACCTCGCCTACCCCGCCGTGCTCGCGGCGCTCCTCTTCTGCACGGGCCTGTACGGAGTGCTCGCCCGCCGCAACGCCATCCTGGTCCTGATGTCCGTCGAGCTGATGCTCAACGCCGTCAACCTCAACCTGGTGGCCTTCGACGTCTGGCTGCGCGACACCCTGCACGCGGGCCAGGCCCTCACCCTCTTCACCATCGCCATCGCCGCCGCCGAGATCGGCATCGGCCTCGCCATCGTGCTGATGGTGTACCGCAACCGCGGCACCTCGGACGTCGACCGGCTCCGCGACACCGCCGAGGGCCACGAACCCGCGTCCACCACGCCGAACACGCAGAGCGAGGCCGCCGCGTGAGCACCCCGACCCTCGCCGTCCTCGTCCCCCTCCTGCCCTTCCTGGGCGCGGTGGCCGGACTGTTCCTCGGCCGCACCGCCCCCGGCTTCGTCCGGCCGCTCGCCGTACTGCCGACGCTGGCCGCCGCCGTACTGGCCGTGCTCGTCGCCGTCCGCCAGGGCGGCGGCGAAGCGATCAGCACCGCGACCGAGCTGACTCCGACCGGCTCGGTGCCGATCGAGCTCTCGCTCTACCTGGACGGATTCGCCGTACTGGTCGCCGTACTGGTCGGGCTCGTCGCCACCTGCGTCCAGCTCTACTCGACGGCGTACCTCCGCGAGGACCCGCGCTACCCCTCGTACGCAGCCCTGGTCTCCCTGTTCACCTCGGCCATGCTGCTCGTCGTCTACTCCGGCGACCTGATGGTGCTGCTGGTCGGCTGGGAGATCATGGGCATCTGCTCGTACTTCCTCGTCGGCCACTACTGGGAGACCGAAGCGGCCCGCTCCGCCTCCCTCAAGGCCTTCCTCGTCACCAAGCTCGGCGACGTACCCTTCCTGATCGGCCTGTTCGCCCTCGCCACCGACGCCGGCTCCTTCCAGATCACGAAGGTCCTGGACACCGTCGCCGACGGCGGCCTCGACCACCCCACGCTGATCGCGCTCCTCCTGCTCGCCGGAGTCGCTGGCAAGTCCGCGCAGTTCCCGCTGCACACCTGGCTCCCCGACGCCATGGCGGGCCCCACCCCGGTCTCCGCGCTGATCCACGCCGCGACGATGGTCGCCGCCGGCATCTACTTCATCGCCCGCCTGCTGCCCGTCTTCGCGGCCTCGCAGGCCGCACTGGTGGTCATGGCCGTCATGGCGGCCGTCACGATGATCGGCTCCGGCCTCAGCGCCCTGGCACAGGACGACATCAAGCGCGTCCTCGCCTACTCCACGATCGGCCAGCTCGGCTACATGACCGGCGCCCTGGCCGTCGGAGACCGCGGCGCGGCCGTCTTCCACCTCCTGTCCCACGGCGCCTTCAAGGCGCTCCTCTTCCTCGGCGCGGGCGTGATCATCCACGCCGCCGGCACGAACTCCCTGGCCGCCATGTCCCGCATGGACGGCCTGGCCAAGCGCATCCCCGACGCCTTCTGGACGATGACGATCGCGCTCCTCGCGCTCGCCGCGATCCCGCCTTTCGCCGGCTTCTTCTCCAAGGAAGCCGTCCTCGTCGCCGCCGAACTCGCCGCCCAGGGACACTCCGACGCGGCCCCCGCCGCGGCCGGCTGGCTGGTGCTCCTTTCCGGCCTGCTGACCGCCCTGCTCACCGCCGCCTACGCCGCCCGCCTGTGGCTGATGGCCTTCCGCGGCCGGGGCGCGCCCGCCCCCGACCACGGCAAGGAGCCCGTCGCCATGACCGGCGTGCTGTGGCTGCTGGCCGTCCCCTCGGTCGCCTTCGGCCTCGCCGCCGTCCCCCTCGCCGACTGGTTCGACGGCGGACAGCTCACCCCCACCCCGGCCACCTCGGCCCTCAGCATCGGCGCCGCCCTCATCGGCGCCCTGCTGACCTACGGCCTCTGGCAGCGCGCCACGGCCAGGGCCACCGCCGCGGCCCGCACCCCGGTCCCGGCAGCGTCCGGGCCCACCGCCTCCGCCTCCGCCGAGGCCGCACGGTCGGCCGCCGAGACCCCCGAGGTCGCCGAGGTCACCCACGACCACCCGGCCGTCCCCTCCGGCCCCGCCGCCGACCCCGGCCCCGCACTCCTCGGCCCGCTGCACCGCCACGCGGCCGACGGCTTCCACCTCGACGCCCTCTACGACCGGCTCTTCGTCCGCCCCGTACGCGGCGCCGCGAGCCTCGTCCGCTTCCTCGACCGCGAGGTCGTGGACGCGTACGTCCGCGGCGCGGGCACCGGCCCCAAGCTGCTCGGCAGCCTCGTCCGGCGCGCCCAGACCGGCAACGTGCAGAGCTACCTGAGCGCCCTGCTCGCCGGCGCCGTGGTCCTGGCGATCGCCACCGCCGTCCTCGCCAACGTCAACGCCGGATCGTGAGCCGTGAGTCAGCCGTGATTGATATCAGCCCGTCCGTGATGCAGTTCCTCCTGGCGTTCGTCGTGGCCGCACCGCTCCTCGGCGCCGTGGCGGCCCTCCTGCCGGCCCCGCCCGGCCTCAAGGGCAAGAACCCCGAACAGGCCGTCCTGCGCCACGGCGTGACCGTGACCGGCGTGATCCTCGCCGGGGCGATCGCCCTCACCCTGGGCTTCGACCACGACGCCCCGTCCCGCTTCCAGGCGACGACGGACATCAGCTGGATCCCGGCCCTGGACGTCCGGATCCACCTCGGCATCGACGGCATCTCGCTCCCCCTCCTCCTGATGACCGCGCTGCTGTTCTTCCTCTGTGCGCTCTACAGCTACTTCAAGCTCCCCGAAGGCCCCTCCCCGAAGGCCTTCGTGGCACTGCTGCTCGTCCTGGAGTCCGGCACCCTCGCCACCTTCGCCGTCCTCGACCTGCTGCTCTTCTTCCTCGCCTTCGAGATGGTCCTCATCCCGATGTACTTCCTCATCGCCCGCTGGGGCGGTGCCCAGCGGCAGGCCGCCGCCTGGAAGTTCATCCTCTACACCCTGCTCGGCTCCGTCGTCATGCTGCTCGGCTTCCTGCTGATCGGACTGAACGCCGGCACCTTCGACATGGTGGCACTCGCCTCCGACAACGGCCGCGGACTCACGCACACCACCCAGGTCCTGGCCGTCCTCGCCATCGGCATCGGCCTCGCCGTGAAGACCCCGATGTGGCCGCTGCACAGCTGGCTGCCCGACGCCCACACCGCCGCGCCCACCGTCGGATCCGTCCTGCTGGCCGGCGTCCTGCTCAAGATGGGCACGTACGGGTTCGTCCGCATCCTGCTCCCCGTCACCCCCGACGGCATGCACACCTTCGCCCCGTACCTCGGCGCCTTCGCGGCCGTCGGCATCGTCTACGGATCGCTCGCCTGCCTCGCCCTGGCCCGCAAGGGCAGCAAGGGCGACCTCAAGCGCCTCATCGCGTACTCCTCCGTCGGCCACATGGGCTTCGTGCTCCTCGGCATCGCCTCCATGACCCCCACCGGAGTCAACGGCGCACTGTTCGCGAACATCGCCCACGGCCTGATCACCGGCCTCCTCTTCTTCCTCGTCGGCGCCCTCAAGGACCGCTACGGCACCGCCGACCTCGACACCCTCGCCGGGGCCACCGGCGGCGCCCTGTACGGCCGCGCCCCCCGCCTCGGCGCCCTCCTCGCCTTCGCCGCCGTCGCCTCGCTCGGCCTGCCCGGCCTCGCCGGGTTCTGGGGCGAGATGCTGGCCCTGTTCGGCGCCTTCGACCCGGCGGAGGGCCTGTCCCGCCCCGCGTTCCTCACCTTCATGGCCATCGGCGCGTTCGGCACCCTCCTCACCGCCGCCTACCTGCTGATCGTCGTGCGCCGCGTCTGCATGGGCGACCCGAAGGCCGGCCCCGAGCTCACCGTCGCGGACGTCCAGCGCTACGAGTTCGCCGCCTGGACCCCGCTCGCCGCCCTCACCGTCCTCGCCGGCCTGTGGCCCGCGGTCCTCCTCGGCCTCACCGACCCGGCCGTCCAGAAGCTCCTCGCAGGAGGCAACTCATGACGGCCCTCGCGGTCCTCGCCGCCGAGACCCCCAGCCTCGTCCAGTCCGTCGACTGGCTCGCCATCGCGCCCGTCGTCATCACCGCCGCCGTCGGCCTGGCCGTACTCGTCGCCGACCTGTTCCTGCCGGAGCGCCGCAAGCCGGTGCTCGGCTGGATCTCCGTGGCCGGGCTGGCCGCCGCCACCGCCACCCTGCTGCCGCTGCGGGCCGGCGACCGCAGCACCTTCTGCCTCACCGGCGACCCGGCCGCCTGCAGCTACACCGCCGACCACTTCGCGCTCGTCGTCCAGTTCCTGGTCCTCGCCGGCGCCCTGGTCACCGCCCTGCTCTCGGTCACCGCCGTCCGCGACGCGCGGATGCCGGCCGGTGAGTACTGGTTCCTGCTGCTGTCCTCCGCCGCGGGCGCCGCCCTGCTGCCCGCCTCCCGCGACCTCGCCACCCTGATCGTCGCCCTGGAGGTGGCCTCGCTGCCCGCCTTCGCCCTCGTCGGCATGCGCCGCGGCGACCGGCTCTCCTCCGAGGCCGCACTCAAGTTCTTCCTGTCCTCCGTCACCGCCACCGCCGTGTCGCTGCTGGGCGTCAGCTTCGTCTACGCGGCCACCGGCTCCCTGCACCTCACCCAGGTCGCCGACCGCCTCGAAACCGTCCCCGGACAGCTCGACACCCTCGCCATGGCCGGGGTCGCGCTCACCCTCGTCGGCTTCGCCTTCAAGACCGCGGCCGTCCCCTTCCACTTCTGGGTCCCCGACACCTACGTCGGCGCGCCCCTGCCCGTCGCCGGATACCTCTCGGTGATCGGCAAGGCCGTCGGTTTCACCGGCCTGATCCTCGTCACGGTGATCGCCTTCCCGGCGTACTCCGGCATCTGGGGCCCGGCCCTGGCCGTCCTCGCGGCCCTCACCATGACCCTGGGCAACGCCGCCGCCCTGCGCCAGTCCGCCGACCGCCCGAACAGCGCCGTACGGCTGCTCGCCTGGTCCTCGGTCGGTCAGGCCGGATACCTGCTGGTCCCGATCGCCGCGGCCGCCTACGCCGACCGGGACCAGATCGGCGCCACCGTCGCCTACGCCCTGATGTACGCCGTCGTGAACCTCGGCGCCTTCGCCGTGGCCGCGCTGGTCTCCCGTACCAAGCCGCTCCAGCGGATCAGCGACTACCGCGGCCTGTACGCCGAGCGCCCCCTCGCCGCGCTCTCGCTGGCCTTCTTCCTGCTCTGCCTGGCCGGCCTGCCCCCGGGCATCATCGGCCTCTTCGCCAAGGTCACCGTCTTCCGCTCCGCGGTCGACGCGGGCCTGGGCTGGCTCGCCGTGGTCATGGCCGTCAACGTGGCCATGGGCCTGTACTACTACCTGCGCTGGACCGCGCTGCTCTTCCGGACCCCGGAGACCGCCGACGCCCCGGCCGCGGCCCCCGCGAAGGCCCCCTGGCCGGTCACCGCCGCCATCGCGCTCACCGCGGCCCTCGCCCTGCTCCTCTCGGGCGCCCCGCAGCTCGTCCTGCGCTTCGCCACGGGCTCCCTCTTCCCGCTGTAGCCGGCCCGCCGTAACCCGTACGGAGTAACGCCCGCCGCCGCCCCCCGGCCCCGGCCGCCGGGGCGGCGGCCCCGTGCGCCCTGGGAACCAGACGCCCTCACCTCGCGTTGACCAGGAAGGGAGCGTCCACTGGACCGTAGACCCGCAGATCCCCAGACCTGGACGGGGTCCCCCTGCCGCACCACTAGGAGGGCGTACCGTGCACCGCCGGCACAACGGGCTCAAGACCGCCGTACTCCTCGGCGGTCTGTCCGCACTCATCATCGTCATCGGCAGCTTCTTCGGACGGACCGGCCTCATCGTCGCCGTCCTCATCGCCCTCGGGACGAATGCGTACGCGTACTGGAACAGCGACAAGCTGGCTCTACGCGCGATGCGCGCCCGCCCCGTCAGCGAGTTCGAAGCCCCCGAGCTCTACCGCATGGTGCGCGAGCTCTCCACGTCCGCGCGCCAGCCCATGCCCCGGCTGTACATCTCACCGACCGAGGCGCCCAACGCCTTCGCCACCGGCCGCAACCCGCGCAACGCGGCGGTCTGCTGCACCGAAGGCATCCTGCGCATCCTCGACGAGCGCGAGCTGCGCGGAGTCATCGGCCACGAGCTCAGCCACGTCTACAACCGCGACATCCTGATCTCGTCGGTCGCCGGAGCACTCGCCTCCGTGATCATGTTCCTGGTGAACTTCGCCTGGCTGATCCCGATCGGCCGATCGAACGACGACGAGGGCCCCGGCCTCCTCGGCATGCTGCTCATCATGATCCTCGGCCCGCTGGCCGCCTCCGTGATCCAGCTCGCCATCAGCCGCTCGCGCGAGTACGAGGCGGACGCCTCCGGCGCGCAGCTCACCGGGGACCCGCTCGCCCTGGCCAGCGCGCTGCGCAAGCTGGACGCCGGCGTCAAACAGCTGCCGCTGCCCGCCGAACCCCGGCTGGAGACCGCCAGCCACATGATGATCGCCAACCCGTTCCGTCCGGGCGAAGGGCTTTCCAGAATGTTCTCCACACACCCCCCGATGGCCGAGCGGATCGCCCGGCTCGAACAGATGGCAGGTCGCAGGCAGTGAAGACCATCCTGAACGTCATCTGGCTCGTACTCAGCGGCATCTGGCTGTTCCTGGGCTACTGCCTCGCGGGTCTGATCCTGTGCATCACCATCATCGGCATCCCCTTCGGGATAGCCGCCTTCCGCATCGCGGTCTACGCCCTCTGGCCGTTCGGCTACACCACGGTCGAGCGCAGGGACGCCGGTGCGCCCTCCTGCATCGGCAACGTCCTGTGGCTGGTCCTGGCGGGCTGGTGGCTCGCCCTGAGCCACATCGTCACCGGCATCGCCCTGTGCATCACGATCATCGGGATCCCCTTCGGCATCGCCAACTTCAAGATGGTCCCGCTGTCCCTGCTCCCGCTGGGCCGCGAGATCGTCCCGACGGACGCGCCGTTCGCCGCGCGCTGAGCGGCGCGCTGAGCCGCGCGCTGAGCCGCGTACGCGGGCCCGGGCGTCGCCCGCGCGGGCCCGCGGCCGTCACTTCAGGCCCTTGCCGAGCGCGGCCGAGGCCTCCGTGGCCACGTCGTAGGCGCCCTGGGAGGCGTTCTCGAAGTCGTGCGGGGCGTAGCGGACCACGACCACCAGATTGCTCTCCCGGATGTAGACCTCATGGGTCATCCGGCTCGAACTCGGATACCGGACGCGGGAGAAGGCCTCGTCGCCGAAGTCCGACAGGTCCGTGACCATCGGCCCCATCTTCCCCTGCGGCTCCTCCTGGGTGCGCTGCATCGTGAGCCGCGCCTCCCGCTCGTCCAGCCGGATCACCTGCACCTGCAGGACCGGCTGCGGGTCGCCGGAGCCCGGCCCCGCCCAGTTGCAGGACGACTTCACCTGCACCCCCTCCGCCCGCCCGGTCAGCCGCTCGGCCGTCGCGGGCTCCACCAGCGAACAGGCAGGCGGGTCCGCCACGAAGTCGCCCTGCGGCGCCGGGTCCTGGGACAGCCATACGGCCACGGCGGCGATCAGGGCGGCGGCCACGGCCACGGCCAGGGCTATGGCGGGCACGCGTCGGCGGCGGGAGGGTGAGGCCATGGCCGCAGCGTAGTGCGCGACGGGTGCGCCTGCCCAGGTCAGGGCGATTGTCAGTGGGGTCGGTCACCATCGGTGCATGGACAGGACCGAGCAGTTGCTGGAGCAAGTCGCGGACCGCGTGCGCAACTCCGCACGCGCACAGGGGGAGTGCCTGCCGGCGCCGCTGGAGGCGGGCGCGCGGACCGAGGCCGAGCGCATACTCGGCTTCCCCCTGCCCCCGCTGCTCGCCGCGCTGCACCGCCGCGTGGGGGACGGCGGCTTCGGCCCCGGGTACGGTCTGCTGCCGCTGCGTCAGGTCGCCGAGGAGTACGGGCGGATGAGGTCCTCCGCCTGGCGCTGGCCCGAGGGCGTACTGCCGGTCGCCGACTTCGGCTGCGGCATGTACGCCTGCGTGGACAGCCGTTCCGAAACCGCCCAGGTCCTGCTGTTCGACCCGAATCCGGGGGACCCGGAGCTCGCCTGGTACCTCGACAGCCCGAGCCTGGCCGACTGGCTGCGCCACTGGCTCGACGGCACCGCCTGGCACTGCGAGGGCTCCGAGGAGGGGGCTGAGGGCGGCCCGGACGACCTGGACGGACTGGACCTGGCGCCCTGGGCCGAGTTCAGATCCCGGATCTGAGCCGCGCCCGGATCCCATAGGCCAGCGCCCCCGCCGCCAGCACCGCAGCCCCCGTGACCGCCGACGCGAGGGGCAGCGCGCAGGCCAGCACCACACAGCCGGACAGCCCGACCGCTGCCACGGCCCGCCCCTTGAGAACTGAACCGAGAGTCCAGGCCGAAGCGTTCGCGATCGCGTAGTAGACGAGCACTCCGAAGGACGAGAAGCCGATCGCCCCCCGCAGATCGGCAGTGGCCGCGAGCACGGCCACCACCGCACCCACGGCCAGCTCCGCGTGGTGCGGCACCTGGCGTCGCGGATGCACGGCGGCCAGCGCGCGGGGGAAATGGCCGTCCCGGGCCATCGCCAGCACGGTCCGCGAGACCCCGAGGACCAGGGCGAGCAGCGAACCCAGCGCGGCCAGGGCCGCGCCCACCCGGACGACCGGGACCAGTCCGGGCAGCCCCGCCGCCCGGACCGCGTCGGCGAGCGGGGCCGCCGACCGGGCCAGCCCCTCGGCGCCCAGCACCGACAAGGTCGCCACCGCCACGGCGGCGTACACCAGCAGCGCGATCCCCAACGCCAGCGGCACCGCCCGCGGGATGGTGCGCTCCGGGTCGCGCACCTCCTCGCCCAGGGTGGTGATCCGGGCGTACCCCGCGAAGGCGAAGAACAGCAGCCCTGCGCCCTGCAACACACCCCAGGGGGCCCAGTCCGCGCCGCCCAGGCGCCCGGCGTCGGCCTCGCCGGAGCCCAGACACCCCACCACCACCGCGGCCAGCACCGCCAGGACCGCCGCCACGATCAGCCGGGCCAGCCGGGCCGACTTCTGTACCCCGCCGTAGCTCGCGGCGGTCAGTGCCACCACCGCCGCGACGGCCACCGCGTGCTCCTGCCCGGGCAGCACGTACGCGCCGACGGTGAGCGCCATCGCGGCGCAGGAGGCGGTCTTGCCGATCACGAAGGCCCAGCCCGCCAGATGCCCCCAGAAGGGGCCGAGCCGCTCGCGCCCGTAGACGTAGGTGCCGCCCGAGGACGGGTAGCGGGCCGCGAGCCGCGCCGAGGAGTGCGCGTTGCAGTAGGCGACGACGGCCGCCAGCGCCAGGGCCGCCAGCAGGGCGCCGCCCGCCGCGCGCGCCGCCGGGGCGAGGGCGGCGAAGATCCCGGCACCGACCATCGCGCCGAGGCCGACGACGACGGCGTCGGACACGCCCAGGGTGCGCTTCAGACCGTGTTCCACGCCCGCAGGCTAGACGCCCTAGACGACGCCTTCGCGGCCGGGCAGCGGGGCCCGCTTGCGCTCCCAGCCCTCCAGGGCCGTCAGGCAGGCGTGGTCCAGATGGCGCAGCCCGCTCAGGTCGAGCCGCACCGGCTGCCCGTGCGGCAGCGCCTCCAGGGCGTCCAGGAGCCGGGGCAGCCTCAGGAAACTGGCGTTCCCCACGACCCGTACGGACAGCTCCCCGTCCTCCCAGACCTCCTCGACGTGCACGTGAGAGGTCTCCCAGGCAGCCTTGGCGACGGCCAGCCCCAGCCCGAGCAGCACCCCCTCGAAGAGACTCGTGGCCACGATCGCGCCCGCCGTGGCCACCAGCACCACCGCCTCGCCCCGGTGCGAGCGCCACAGCGCGGCCACCGCCCGGCCCGGCAGCAGCTTCCAGCCCGCGTGCAGCAGTACGCCGGCCAGCGCGGCGAGCGGCACGACCTCCAGTACCTGGGGGAAGGCCACCGCGAACAGCAGCAGCCAGCCGCCGTGCATCACCCGGGACGCCCGGGTACGCGCCCCGGCCTCCACGTTCGCGGCGCTGCGCACGATCACGGCGGTCATCGGCAGCGCCCCGAGCAGCCCGCACACCGTGTTCCCGACGCCCTGGGCCACGAGTTCCCGGTCGTAGTGCGTCCGCTTCCCCTCGTGCATCCGGTCCACCGCCGCGGCGCTGAACAGGGTCTCGGCGGAGGCGATCAGTGCCAGCGCCAGCACCGTGCCGACGGCCCCGGCGGAGGCCAGCATCCCGAAGTCCTCCCAGGCGGGCAGGGAAACCGCCTGGAGCACGCCCGTCACCCGGACCCTGTCGACGGGCAGCCGCAGCAGTGCGGCCACGGCGGTGGCGGCCGCCACCCCGACCAGCGCCCCGGGCACGACCCTCAGCCGTGCCGGCATGCGGCGCCAGGCCACCATCAGGGCGATCGTCCCCGCCCCGAGGGCCACGGCCGCCCAGTCGGCCTGGGAGCCGAGCTGCGCCAGCCCGGCCAGCTTGGCCGGAGTCGGTCCGGGAGCGGGCCGTCCGGCCAGCGCGTACAGCTGCCCGGTGATCAGCACCAGCCCGATGCCGGCCAGCATCCCGTGCACCACCGCCAGCGAGATCGCCCGGAACCAGCGCCCGAGCCGCAGCGCCCCCATGCCCATCTGCACCAGCCCGGCGGCCAGCACCATCACCCCGAACGCGGGCAGACCGTAGGCCGTCACCGCCTCGTAGACGAGCACGGTCAGCCCCGCCGCGGGACCGCTCACCTGGAGCGAGCTCCCGCGGAACCATCCGGTGACCAGCCCGCCGATCACCCCCGTGACGATCCCCAGTTCGGCCGGCACCCCGGAGGCGACGGCCACCCCCACACAGAGGGGTAGCGCGACCAGCGCGACGACGACGGACGCCCCGAAGTCTTCGCGAAACGTGCCGGCCCCAGGCATGCGAGAACCCCCTGCCACGCGGTGATGGATGCCACCCAGCGTGGTGGGCGCACCGACCCCTGCCCAAGTGCCCACCGAAGCCCGTGCAGGCGCACGCGCCGCTCACGCCCCGCACACACCTCTGCACCCCCCTGAAAGCGCCGCGGCCCGGCGGTCGGTGAGGACCGCCGGGCCGGCGTGGGGCAGCTCGCGGACCTGGGTCAGCGGTAGTTCACGAACTGGATCGCGAAGTCCAGGTCCTTGCCCTTCAGGAGCGCCTGGATGGCCTGCAGGTCGTCACGGCTCTTGGAGCTGACGCGCAGCTCCTCGCCCTGGACCTGCGCCTTGACACCCTTGGGGCCCTCGTCCCGGATGATCTTCGCGACCTTCTTGGCGTTCTCCTGGGAGATGCCCTCCTCGATCGTGGCGAAGATCTTGTACTCCTTGCCGGACAGCTGCGGCTCGCCGGCGTCGAGCGCCTTGAGCGAGATCCCGCGCTTGACCAGCTTGGTCTCGAAGACGTCGAGGACGGCCTTGACGCGCTCCTCGGAGTTCGCCTCCATCAGGATCTTCTCGCCGGACCAGGCGATCGTGGCGCCCGTGCCCTTGAAGTCGTAGCGCTGCGAGAGCTCCTTGGCGGCCTGGTTGAGGGCGTTGTCGACCTCCTGCCGCTCGACCTTCGAGACGATGTCGAAACTGGAGTCGGCCATGTGCTGTGGCTCCTTGAAGTCGGTGGTGAAGGCCCCGGAGGGCGCGGCCGGACGGGCCCGGGCCGCTCGGCAAAGCCTAGCCACCGCGCCCGCCGGGGGCGCTGATCAATCCGGTGGCGAAGCACCCCCGTGGATCGGGTATCGTTTACGTCGTTGCCGCAGAGCACCGCCGAAAGGCGGAAAACCGGCAGCATCCCATGGCGGTGTGCCCGAGTGGCCAATGGGAACGGACTGTAAATCCGTCGGCTCTGCCTACCCAGGTTCGAATCCTGGCGCCGCCACGCGAGTGAGGCCCCCGTTCAACTGCGGAAACGCAGTGAGCGGGGGTCTTCTCGCATATGCCCGCGCATATGCCCGCATCGTCGGCGTCGTCCGTTCGTTCACCTGGCGTGAAATGGACATCTGACACACGAGGGAAGGTCGGGGGCGGAGTTCTGCTCGCCCTGCTCGGCGCCGGCATCCCGGCCCTGGTCGGGGCAGCCCTCCACCCGGAAGTGGGCGAGCCCTACCGCGAGACCCGGCTCTACTTCGGCACGGAGCGCCTGGACGGCCGGGGCGCCGTCGGCAAGAGCGAGTTCATGAAGTTCCTGGGCCGGGAGATCACCCCCGCCTTCCCCGAGGGGCTGACCGTCCACGACGGGTACGGCCAATGGCGCGGCCGGGACGGGGCGAGCGTCCACGAGACCTCCTACGAGGTGGTGCTCCTCTACCCGGAGAAGGACGCCGGCGAGCGCAGCACGCGCATCGAGCGGATCCGGCAGGCGTACGAGGACCAGTACCAGCAGGACTCGGTCGGACGCTCCGACGACAAGGTGACCGCCGGGTTCTGAACCGGGCGACGGCCCGTCAGTTGCCCGCCATGTCCTTGACGGCCACCGACACCGGGGTCGAGCCGGAGATCAGCTCCAGGGTCAGCCCGGCCGTCGCCGGGGTGTCCACCAGCTCGGCCAGCACCGCCGCCACGTCGTCGCGCGTGACGGAACCGCGGCCCGTGTCCGCCTCCAGGCGGACCAGGCCCGTACCGGAGTGGTCGGTCAGCGAACCCGGGCGCAGCACCGTCCACTCCAGGCCCAGCCGGGTCCGGACGTGGTCGTCGGCCTCGCCCTTGGCCCGCAGGTAGACGTCGAAGACGTCGTCGCCCTCGTGCCGGGAGTCCGCGCCCATCGAAGAGACCATCAGGAAGCGCCGCACGCGGGCCCGTTCCGCGGCGTCGGAGAAGAGCACCGCCGCACCGCGGTCCACGGTGTCCTTGCGCCCGGCGCCGCTGCCGGGCCCCGCACCGGCCGCGAAGACCGCCACGTCCGCACCCTGCAGGATTCCCGCCACGTGCTCCACCGACGCCGACTCCAGGTCGCACAGCACCGGCTCGGCGCCCGCCTCCCTGAGGGCGTCGCCCTGTGCCGGGTCGCGGATGATGCCCGCGACCTCGTACCCGCGCGCGGCGAGCAGTCGCTCCAGCCGCAGCGCGATCTGACCGTGTCCACCCGCGATGACGATGCGCATGACCCGACCGTACGACGAGCCGGGCGCCCCCGCCCGCGAACGCACGGCGAACCTTCAGGGTCCGGCCTCCGTACGGCCCTGCCGCGGCAGGTCGAGGGCCACCGCCACCGCCGAGTCGCAGTACTCACGTACGGCACTCGTCCTGGCTACGACCCGGCCCCGGTGGATCACGATCCGGCTGTACGCCAGCGAGAGCACGCCCGCGATCCGTTCCCCCCGTACGGCGAGCAGCTCCGCCGGGAACCCGGCCTCCACCCGGACCTCCGGCAGGCCCATGGCCTCCCGGGCCGCGGCGCTGACCGCGTCGTACGCCTCGCCCGCCCGCAGGCCGCCCTGGGAGGCCAGCAGGTACGCGGCCTCCAGCGGGTCGCCGCGGCCGACCGGGTTGCCCGCGTCCCGCAGCGCGCCGCTCCCGGCCGAGACCCGCACCCCGGCGGAGCGCAGCAGCCGTACGGGCGCGGTGCGCAGGCCGCGCCGCTCCAGGGCCGCGCAGTCGCCCTGGGGCAGGCAGGTCACCCGTACGCCGGCGGCCGCGAGCTGGTCGGCGGCGCGGGCCGCCACGTCCAGCGGGAGCCGCGACAGGCCGCCGCAGGGGCCGATGGTCACGCCGGGCCGCAGCCCGCCGGCCATCGCCGCGAGACGGGAGAGACGGCCCGGGTCGTCACCGTCCGTGTGCAGGTCCACGGGACAGCCGTGTTCCGCGGCCAGCTCCAGCACGGCTTCGAGGAACCCCGTCGGGTCGGGGTCCAGGTCGGGGCAGCCGCCGATCACGGAGGCGCCCATCTTGACCGCGTCCCGCAGCATGGCCAGCCCGTCGCCGCCCGCCACCCCGGTCAGCAGCCGGGGGACGGCCACGGCGGTGAGGTCGGTCAGCCCGCGCAGCGAGCGGCGGGCCTGGAGCACCGCCTCCATCGGGCCGAGGCCGTGCACGTCGCCGATGCGCACGTGCGAGCGGACGGCGGTGGCACCGTGGCCCAGCTGGAGCAGGGCCGCTTCGGTGGCTCGGCGCTGTACCTCGTCGGGGGTGTAGGAGACGGGGCCCTCCCCGTCCGCGGTCAGGGCGGTGTCCCCGTGGGCGTGGGGCTCGGCGGGGGCGGGGAGCAGCAGGTAGCCGCTGAGGTCCACCCGGGACAGGGCGGGGGCGGGCAGGCTGCCCGCGGTCCCGACGGCCTGGATCCGGCCGCTGCCCAGGCGTACGTCGACGGTCCGGCCGTCGGTGAGCCTGGCCCCGGCGAGCAGCAGGGTGGTGGCCTCGGCGGCGGCCGGGCTGCCGGGGCCGCGCAGGTGGTCGCCGCCCTCGCCGTGGCCGCTGCGGGGGGAGTGGGACGGCTGCTGCGGCTGGCTGTCGGACATCGCGCGCTCCTGCGGTGGCTCGGGCGGTCCTGGGCCTTGGCCGCGGCCCGCGGCCCAAGATCACGCAGCGTGCTCAGAGCCTAGGGTGCGGCGCACCCCGCTTCACGGAAGAGCGCAATAGTCGTACCGGTGTGGTGCCCGTGCGCCTCGGCGCTCCCGGCTGCGCCCCGGGGGCGGGGCAGGCGCCGTTTCCCTCGGCGGGCGTGTGAGCCCGCACACATTTGGGTCGAGAACACGTCCCGGAGGGTCCGGCGGGCTGATCAAGAAAGCCTTGAGGACCCCCTCGGAGCCCTGTCCCCGCAAAGGATTTGGGCGATCGGCAGGCAACCGTGTAATGTCTTCATCGCTCGCCCCAATAGCTCAGTCGGTAGAGCGTCTCCATGGTAAGGAGAAGGTCTGCGGTTCGATTCCGCATTGGGGCTCTGGTGAGAGAGGTTCCCCACCCTCGGGTGGGGAGTCGATCACATCAAAGCGGCGTAGCTCAGTCGGTAGAGCAAGCGGCTCATAATCGCTGTGTCACCGGTTCAAGTCCGGTCGCCGCTACACACAGTAGCCGATTGCGGGGTCGGTCTCCCGGTCGGCTACTCTTGTATGCGTTCATCCGTCCCAATTTCCGTCAAGGAGCACTCACGTGGCTGCCACCGACGTCCGCCCGAAGATCACGCTGGCCTGCGTGGAGTGCAAGGAGCGGAACTACATCACCAAGAAGAACCGGCGTAACGACCCGGACCGTCTTGAGATGAAGAAGCACTGCCCGCGTTGCAACTCGCACACCGCGCACCGCGAGACCCGCTGACCCCAGCGAAGTCCCGTATACAGGCACCGTCATGAGGTCGTCCCCTTCATTGGGGGGCGGCCTTGTGTCGTTTCTACACGCGCCTCCGAGGGGCCGCGCAGTGGGCATTGCCCCTGCTTTTGTATCTTCCCGCTGTACCTGACTTTGTGTGTTTCATGTCCCTTCATCAGGAGGTAGTGAGTCATGGCGCTCGACCAGTCCTTCGTGGGGCGGAGCTACCCGCCCACCGATCCGTACGAGGTCGGCCGGGAGAAGATCCGCGAATTCGCGGTTGCTGTGGGTGACGCAAATCCCGTCTACACCGACCCCGAAGCCGCCAAGGCGTTCGGCCACCAGGACGTGATCGCACCGCCGACTTTCGTGTTCGCCATCACTTTTGCGGCGGCCGGCCAGGTGGTCGCCGACCCGCAGCTGGGGTTGGACTACAGCCGCGTGGTGCACGGCGACCAGAAGTTCGCGTACTCCCGCCCGGTGCGCGCCGGTGACCGGCTCACGGTGGTCTCCACCATCGAGGCCGTGAAGTCGATGGCGGGCAACGACATCATCGACATCCGCGGCGAGGTCCACGACGAATCCGGCGAGCACGTGGTGACGGCGTGGACGAAGCTCGTCTCCCGCGGCCCCGAGGAGGCCTGACATGGCTGCGCAGATCAAGTACGCCGACGTAGAGGTCGGCACCGAACTCCCGGCGGCGTCCTTCCCCGTGACGCGCGCCACGCTCGTGCAGTACGCGGGCGCCTCGGGTGACTTCAACCCGATCCACTGGAACGAGAAGTTCGCCAAGGAGGTGGGCCTGCCGGACGTCATCGCGCACGGCATGTTCACCATGGCCGAGGCGATCCGCGTGGTCACCGACTGGGTCGGCGACCCGGGCGCGGTGGCCGAGTACGGGGTGCGCTTCACCAAGCCCGTGGTGGTCCCGAACGACGACCAGGGCGGCCTGATCGAGGTCACGGCCAAGGTCGCGGCGAAGCTGGACGACAACCGCGTCCGCGTCGACCTGACGGCCATGAGCGCGGGCCAGAAGGTCCTGGGCATGTCCCGCGCGGTGGTCGTGCTGGGCTGAGGGGGGCTTCGGGCCGGGGGCTGAGGGGGGCTTCGGGGGGCTTGTGCCTGCTGGGCGGTATCAGGGATGTCTTGGGGGATTCCCGTCAGTCCCAGGGTCCTTCCGTGTCGGGCCGGGCCCTCAAGGGCGCTCCCTGCGGTCGCGTCGCTTCGCGATGGCCTTCG